>CAWACO010000003.1:0-390805 GCA_963780485.1 Bryobacterales bacterium | reverse complement strand
GGCTTGCCAGAATCTCTGATGACCGTGTTGGTATTCAATCGAATCCGGCCGATGGGCGCAATGATTCGGTTGCCCCAGTTCCCGTAGATATCGCGATGGACTGTGATTGGCATCCACGGGCCTGTGGTCAGATGATCGGGGATGAGGATGTCCGCGGCGCGCGAATCATGGATGCGCACCATAAGTATCATCGGCGTATTTCCTGAGCAGTAGTACTCGATCTGTAGCCGACGCGAACCAGCATTCTGGATTCCTCTTAGTCGCTAACGATCGCGGCTAAGAGCAACCTCCCGCAGACGCCCAATTCGCTCGAACTGTTCTTCGACCTCTTGCAACTCCAACTCCAGCAGTTCTCGCCACACGATGCGATTTTCCGTGGACCTTCCAAAGTACGAATCTTTCCGGTGATCACGTGCGAACTGGATGTTTTGCAGGCGAGAGAACGCTTGCTCGAGCCGGGAGCGAGCAGCGCAACTAAGAACTGCAACAGGTGAAGCCTCGCCAGTCGTGAGATTCAGCGTACAGAATTGACTCTTCCGCTTCATGTCCCCGCTGACTTTGCAATTGATGTTCCAGCCGCCGCATGAATTTAGTCGTGTCGTGTTGGATATCTCAAACCCGAGCGCGGCTCGCGCTTTTTGGGCTGCGATGTCAAAGGCGTCGTGTAATTGCTGACCAGGCTTTTTCGGAGGCCGCGACACGGGGTCGTCAGCCAATTTGCGGTCCGAGCCGGCTAATTTAGCTTTAGTGGAACATGCCCAGCAGGTATGCGACGAGGAGAATTATCAAAACTGTCCCCAGTCCTATGCCAGCCCCGCCGCCGGTACCCCAACGGCCATAGCCGTAATACCCTCCACCGACGCCAAAAAGCAACAGCAAAACGATAATGAGTATCAACATTGTCTTTCTTCGTTTCCATCAACCTTGAGCCGCGCACGGCGCAGCGGAAGTTATTCCTTCTTACGTGCTACCAAGAGCACAACGCCGCCAATGATCGCCACTGCGCCTGCGATAGGAGGCAGCGGTACATTGTGTTTCTTGTCGCGAGAAGCGTGAATCGGTCCGATGTCAACAATCTTCTCCCGGGTCGTGTACGTAAAACCTCCCCAGGCAAGACCGAACAGGCCGAGAGCGATCAGAATGATTCCAAGTGTCTTGTTCATGGCGGCGCTTCCTTGGGCGACGGTAGCTTGGCGACTGCGGATTTTCACGCTGCATCAGGTTCCGATCGCGCGAAAACACGCAGGGCGACCCGGGGCTATCTACGTCTCCAGCACCTTTTCTATCTGGCCTACCTTCTTTTGGACTACGCCACCGATTTTTTCGGCTTGGCCCTCGGCCGCTAAGTCGGGGTTGTTGGTGACCTTTCCCGCTTTCTGTTTGGCTTTGCCCTTTATTTCGTGAAGCTTGCCTTGGATCTGATCTTTCGTGCTCGGTTTCATACTTCCTCCTGGTGGCACCCGGTCTCCCTTTGGAGCCGTTAGCGCGCACCCACCAACCGTGCATCTCTTAGACCAATGTTCCTTAGGCCATTGTTGGTAATGGGTTCGAACCGAAATGCCTCCGCACGGGATTACGGAGCACTACGCCGCGTTCCTTTGGAACTCTGGTTGCGACCAAATACGGTCAAATCCCCAGAATCGCGTGCGAGCCTCAGAAATCAGGAAGGAGAGAAGCAGTTATGCACTCCGCAGCCTCCCCGGCACAGAGCGGCCCGCGACTCGTTGGGAAGAGAGTCGACGGCAACGCCGGGCGCGACAATTTTGAGGAGATTGTCGGCCGAAGTGCGGCGATCAAGCGGGTCCTGGCTGAGGTTGAAACCGTTGCTCCTACCGATGCAACCGTGCTGATTCTGGGAGAAACCGGCACAGGAAAAGAGTTGATCGCACGCGCCGTTCACAGAATGAGTGCGCGCCAGGATCGTCCTTTCGTCACTCTGAACTGCGCCGCCATTCCGACCGGCCTTCTTGAAAGCGAATTGTTCGGCTACGAGAAAGGAGCCTTCACCGGAGCCTTAGGGCAAAAGATCGGCCGGTTCGAAATGGCGCATCGGGGGACTCTGTTTCTGGATGAGGTGGGCGACATCCCCTTGGATCTGCAACCCAAATTGCTGCGGGCGCTGCAGGAGAAGGCGTTTGAGCGGTTGGGCGGCACTAGAACGATCCCGATTGACATCCGGCTCGTGGCGGCTACCAATCGCAATCTCAAAGAAATGACGAGCGACAAGCTCTTTCGCAGTGATCTCTATTACCGGCTGAAGGTGTTCCCGATCGCGGCACCCCCGCTGCGCGATCACCCCGAGGACATACCTGTACTCGCCCGGCACTTTATCCAAAAGTATGCACGGGAAATGAACAGGCGAGTTGAAACGATTCCGATGGACGTAATGCCGGCTTTGGTGAGTTGGCCCTGGCCCGGGAATGTGCGTGAGCTCGAGAACTTCATGGAACGGTCCGTCATCCTTTCGCCGGGGACCACGCTCCGCGTTCCCTTGGCTGAACTGCAGGCCGATGCGGTGGAAATTGCGGGTGGCACGCTCGCGGAAATGGAACGCGAATATATCATCCGCGTTCTCCAGAAGACCGATGGCGTGATCAGCGCCGCAGCCATCCGTCTTGGGGTGCCACGCACGACCTTGAACGCCATGATGCGGAAGCTGGAAATCTCCCGCAAGGATCTTTAGTTATGTGGGTCGAGATGACACGGATCAGAAAGCATCGAAACGTAGTCATCTTCCTCGTGGCTTCATCCACGCTCTTGGCTCAAAGTAACGATTTCCTGGTCAAATCTCAGAGTTATTCCACCGTGCCGGAGGTCCGTCAGATCATGGCGGCATCAATCGCGGCAACCCAGCGGAGCTGGCAGGGGCGGCTCCACTACACCTATGTGGAGCGCGACGAAGATCGGCGTCTGGACTCGGAAGGGCGCGTGAAGTCCGAGGAATTGATTGTCTCGAGAATGATCCTGGTCAACGGCGTTCCGTTCGAGCAACTCGTGGAACGCAACGGGCAGCCTCCGCCGGTCGCGGAGGAACGAAAACAGACCGAGAATCTTGAACGGTTGGAGCGGGAAGCTCCAGCGCAGCGGGCCGAGCGATTACGCAAAGAGGAGGAGGAAACTGCGTCACTCGTCGGGGAAATACCCAAAGCCTTTGACTTCGAACTCATAGGCGAAGAGATAGTAAACGGCCGCCCGGCATATGTGCTGCAAGCGACGCCCCATCCCGGCTACCAAGCACAGGGCAAGTACGGCAAGATGTTCTCCAAGCTGGAGGGCAAGCTGTGGGTCGACAAGCAAGACCTTGGGTGGATCAAGGCCGACGGGCGGGTGATCCAACCCTTCTCGATCGGATTGTTCCTGGCGCGCGTCCTGCGCGGTTCGCACATTACGATGGAGCAGACACGCGTCGACGGAGGAATCTGGATGCCGGAACACGTCGAGATACGGGCGGCCGCGAAAATCTTCTTTATCAAGAGTCTTGTGATCGATCGGGTCCTGACTTATTCGGAATACAGGCTGGCGGAGGCCGGCGTGCCAACGACAGGGGATTCGGTGAATCCGTGATTATGAGGTGCTATCTCCATTTTCGAGGAAGGGCGACAGCGATAATCCTCCTGCTCGCATGGCGCACTTTTGTGCGCGCACAGGAGGTTGCGTCCCCGGAGACCGCTATCGCGGGAGATGCTTGGCCAGGCCTGGCTCTACCGGATGCCACTTCACACGATAAATTTCTATCAAACTCGGCGTCGCGAGAAGAGGCACGAAAAACGTGGCAGCACCATGCCTGGAGCCGCCACCACTCCTCAGCTGGGAAGACTACCACGGTCCATTCCAGAAGGTAGTGGGAGCCTTCGCTCGGAAACTGGAGCTTAAGTCGGTGCATCCTCCGCATTACAAACCCGGAACCGTACTGTGTTCCCTTGAGGTGAAAACAAGGGGATCTCAATCAGCCTGAAGAAGCTGACAGTATCAAGCATCTCCAGCACCCGTGCGGCACCTAGCCCGGTCATTGCTGTTGGCTCATCCGACCATTCGGGACCGCCTTCTGAAAAAATCCGCCGGAGTTGATCTGGACTCATCGGTACGAGTGAAGATCCGCAACGCATTAAATAAGAAGACTTACTGTTGATCGCTCGCGAAGCGCTCGGGGAGAATTTTGCACGCGTGCTTTGAATTACGGGCAGTCGGCGGTGTAGGTGTGACGTTTTGCGTTTGTAGAACGGGCAGAGAAATTTCGAACCAGAATGGCTGGCTCCCCGGATTACGTTTCGAACTGCGATTAACACCTTCCCGTTCCAGATCATATCCTGCTCACTATGTTCGACGATTTTTGGTCACTTTTCGCGTGCTATGTGTTTGCACTCGCCCCGATGCTTCAGGGGCCCGACGCTTCGGCGAGCGTCATTCTACTTCGCAGTCAAAACCAGAATAGGACGGATATGTTTTGGAATGTAGAAGCTGTTAATACAGAGTTCGAACTTAATCGTGGGGAGGCAGGCTTCCTGGTTCGAACTCTCTCTGCGCGTTTGACAGCATTGCTTTTCGAGAGCAAGACGGCGAAGGTTGTCTGGACAGCTACGTATTCCGAAAGCCGCGGCATTACAGGGCATGCGGTTAACGATTCGGTTTGCCCCCCGACCCTCGTTCCGTGTGCGATGAACCGCGCACGCGTAGCGCGTGATAGGATGGCGCTCATGACGCGCTTTTGCCTGTTACTTCTTATATTCGCTCCCTCATTCGTGGCCGACGAATCGAGCTTCGCTCTATGGATCCGGACGCGATAGGGCAGCGCGAAGCAGCGCTGATGAAGAACGTCGCGCCGGACCATTCCTCGCGCGAAACGCTGGCCGATTACGGTGACCACCGCTTCCGTCTGCTGTATCGCGACGCCAACGGCCTCCCCGAAGAACACGACAAGTCGCGTATGCTTCAAATGATCAGCCACAACGCAATGGATAAGCTCCGCGGCGACGCGATGAAGAGAGCCGAGGATGCTGAGACCGCCGCCGAGGAGATGCTGGCGGACGCTGGTCTCGCGGAGTCCGGAACAGTTGCTGCATCAGCTGACATGCCGAAGGAAATCATTCTCCAGAATGCCGAGGAGTGGGGGGCGGATCTGATCGTCTGTGGTTCGCATGGCCGCCGCGGGTTGAGCCGCTTCATGCTGGGAAGCGTATCGGAGGCCATCGCCGCGCATGCCAAGTGCTCGGAGGACATCATTCGCCAGATAAGTGCGTGAGCGCTAAGTCCACCGCTGGGAGGTTGCTATTTTGCCCCAAACAAGACTGGCGCTTCAGCCTCACTGCATCCAACGCCCAACGAATCGTCTTTTCGTGCCACATCAACGTGCTGCAGTTGGTCGTGTTTCTTCTGTTGGAATCTCCCGCTTGAGCTGAATATCTTTTCGAGCTGGATAAAACCCGAACGAAACTCCCACCAGTGCCGAAAAAACAAATGCCAGCAGAATCGAACTTGCGCTGACGAGCGTAGACCACTTCGCAAAATGAGAGATTAGAGCCGAGGCGCACGGTCCGGCGGCGATGCCGGCGATGCCTCCCAATACCGACAGGGTCACGGATTCAATGAGGAACTGCGAAAGGATGTCGCGCGTTTTGGCGCCCGACATACAGGCTGTGAGCTGTGTCGGATGTCGTCGCCCAAAAATCGGTATTCAGTCGCCCGGTGATGGCGCCCTGTATCGCGTCGAAATCGTGCCTCCATCCCGCACCTGAAGATTTCCGCAAAACTCGTTGAACCAATCGGCCAATCCCATTCTTGTTCTCCATCACAGGTTGATGGGTAATCAACTCGAGGAACGACCGCCTCGACGAGGACGATATCCAATGCATCTTAATGTAATTCTTGATGTAATTCTTGCAGAAGGAGCTGCCCGAGCCGGTAGCAAGTGCGAAAACCGCGTCACCGTCTGCCGGCGTGTGAATGGGGGGAATCGCGCGCGTGTTTACCGCTTCAGAGTTACACTCTCAGTCATTCAAGAGCCATTTGGCCGGTTACGGAGCGGCGCTTACAAGATTGTTCGGGAAGCTCCTTGCCCGGCGATTAGCGTGTGTCACACAGGCGCGCGGCTGGACGTGGTTTACCGGGTAGGTGATCGGTACATTCCGGAAGCTCTCGATAAGTTGGATCACTTTCTGCGCGATCACCGTACCGGCGATATTCACCATTACGATCCCCGGTTGTTTGACTTGCTCAATGATTTGACGGCATCAGTCGGCCGCGCTGGCGCTGAACTACACGTAATTTGCGGCTACCGCTCGCCATGGAGTAACGAATTTCTGCGGAATCATACGGCCGGCGTCGCACTACACAGCCTGCACCGGAAGCGGAGGCCATCGACATTCGGCTGCCTGGGCTGAAGACTTCCGCGTTTCGCGATGCCGCCTTGGCCCTATATCGCGGCGGCGTTGGCTACTACGCCAAATCCGATTTCATTCACGTGGACGTAGCTCGCGTGCGGCGCTGGTAGGCTGCCAGCCTGAATACGGATACCCGTGATCCAGGAGTTCTGCAAGCGCGGCATCGTGCCCGTAGATGTCGTCGAAAAAGAACACCTCTTCGTCCTCCCGCACTACCGCGGTGCCATACACGATCAGTACGGGAATCGGCTTGTCCAGATTCACGCGCTCGGAATCGACGCCATGCTCCGCTTCCCGGATGTGGTCCATATCCCAGCCCGGCAGACCGCGCAACACCCATTGAGCCAGCTCTTCAGGCTTCTCCACACGGATGCAACCGTGACTGAAATCGCGGCGCGATCTCAAAAACAAGGATTTTGCCGGCGTACTGTGCAGGTATACGTTGTATTCGTTCGGGAAGAGAAACTTCACCAGACCGAGCGCGTTCTTCTCCCCCGGAGCTTGTCGTATGAAGAGCTTCCCGGAACGGAGCTGCGCCAACAGATCCGCTCTCACCGCGCTCGTTGATACAACTTGCCGCCGTGAATTCACGATCTCATAATCGTTCTTGGAAAGGTACGCGGGGTCTTTCGCAATCTTCGGCACAAGCTCAGCTCGCTGGATGCTGAGGGGCACGTCCCAATACGGACGAAAGATTACGTGTGTCATCTCATTCGAAAACACAGGAGTCTTGTGACGATACGCCTTGCCTACCACGACCTTCATTTCCAGTTCCGGGCGATACTGCTGGTCGTAGGCGCGCAGCCGGAATTCCGGAATGTTCACGACGATGGGCGGCCGGGGGAAGGAATGCGGGACCCAGCGCCAACGCTCCATTACCAATTGCAACTGGCGAACTCGCTGGCTCAGCGGCGTGTTCAATTGTTTCAGCGTGTCTTTACCGATACGTCCATCAGGTTCGATTCCATGGCGAATCTGGAAGCGCTTCACTCCATCCATGAGCGCATCGCTCGGCCCGAGATCGCCTACCAAGCGCAATAAACGCTCCACTCTGGGCAAACCTGGAGGATCGGTATCTTCCCGCGCAAGAGCCAGATATCGCGCAAGGGCCTTCTGCGTGCGCCAATAGCCTTCGAACGGCGGCTCCAGCTGATTTAAGTTCGCAACAACATCCCGAGAGTTTATTAGCGCGCGGACCGCTTCTGCAAGGTCGCATTTCTTCTGGTCGAAATGGAGACCAAAAGAAAACACCGCAGGATCTACCGTACCTGAAGAGACGTCCGAAATGTAGCGCATGACCGAAACTGTCAATGCGAGATCGAAACGGATTGCATCCGATTCCGTCCGCAAACTCAACAGGCGGCCATTCCATCGCGAGCCGTCATAGTCTTCGGGATTGAGCCCTTTGAGTGACGCGTTTTCGAGAGTATAGATTAGGGCTTGTGCTTGAGGAGTCGCGTCGCCCTTATGTGTCCATGCGAATTGATAGGTATTCGACTCGTAGAAACGTGATACATCCGGCTGAAGGCGTGTGAAGTTTGGCCAGCGTAAGTCCGACAGCGCGCCAGAATCCACCAACCCGTGCAGTTGCTGATTGGGCGGGACCGCAACTGCCCCAGCCACGAGAACTGCCGATAACAGCGCCAGCCTCACACAGGACTCGTAGCGTGAGATTCCACGGTGAGATGGTTGGATAGTTCGCGGAGGCCGGGGGCTGACCACACCGCCCGTTCGGCTGCCTCGCGCTGGGCCACGGAACCAACACAGCCCCATAACCTCGCACAATCGCCCTCCACTTCGACGACGACCCTATGAGCATCCACGTCAGCGCAGCGCTTCAGCGCGGCTTCGATTTCTTCCTTCAGTTCCAGGGCTGGAACCGTAGGCCGCACTTCGATCAAATTAGTGACGCCAACTACGCCCGTCAGGTCGGCGACGGCGTCTTCAGCGGCGGTCTTCTGGAATCTACGCTCCACTGCTCCTTCCAGCACGATCCAACTCCGAGTGACACTCACGGAAATGCGTTCGTGTGGAACCAGAGCATTCCAGGCAAGCACATTGGCGGCTGCCCAGGCGATGTCGGCATCCGTGCGTTCCGCTGGCTCAACCGGCCGCACTTCCAGTTGGCTGCTAACAGCTTTGACGCCCCGTACTCGCTCGCCGGCGCGCTCCGCTGCGCGCTTGGAAGCATGGCTATCAACAACACCGCTAAGCGTGACGATGCCATCCTTGACGCCGACGCCGATCTCAGTGGAACGAACCGCCGGCTCCCAGTCCAATTCGCGGACTACATCTTCCCGTACTGACTTGTCTTGGAACATATAGCGCCTCCACTAACCATCAAGCACGCGCGGGGCCAAACACTACGCTATTTCACGTAGCCCTTTTCGATCAGTTTGTGAATGATTTGTCGCGCACCGGATTCCGGGGTTTCTCCCCGGAGCACGACATCCGGCGCCGCCGGTGGCTCGTAAGGGTCTTGTAGTCCTGGTACGTTCGTGGCCTCGCCGGCGGCAGCGCTGCGATAGATACCCTTGGGATCTCGCGCCTTACAGGTCGCAAGGGGAACATCGACGTAAACTTCGATGAATCGGCCAATCTGGCTCCGGGCGCGTTCACGGTAAGCCCGTCGATTCGCCGTCGCGTCGAACACCACCGGGACACCGTGTTCGACTAGAAGCGATCCAACGAAGGCCATTTGCTGGTAAAACGCTTCTCTCCCCTTGGCGTCATAATCACCGGCGAAGACCTTCCGCAGCACGTCGGACTCTAATACGGCCAAGTCTACACTGCGGTCGGCGAGCTGAGCCTTCAGTGCTTTCGCAATAGTGGACTTGCCGGAAGCGGGCAATCCAGTAATCCAAATTGCGAACGCTTCGTTCCTAGGTTCCACAGTATGCGTTGACTTGTCGTGGATCGAAGCTCTGTTGTTCCAGGACCGCCAGGATGAAAGCGAATAGCTTCTTGCGTACTGAATCTTCCAACGAGGGATACCATACAGGACTCGCGAGCACTAAAGCCCTGAATACAAAGAATGGCGCGGCGACCTGCAGGATCTCCTGGTCGCCGGTCCTTTCGAGATAACGATCCCAGAACCTCAGAAATAAGCTTTCAAAAGCACCTTGCAGTTTCCCCGTGCGCTGTAGCGAAAAGAAAACGTAGTTCAGAGTGATGCACGTGACATCGTCAGCCGGATCCCCATACTCACCACGCGACCGATCCAAGACGCGGAAATCGGCCCCTGATGCAAACAAAATGTTCCAGGGATGAAAGTCGCCGTGCACTCTTCGCAGGCGGTGAGTGCGATCCTTCAGACGCCAGCGCCAATCAACCGCGCGATGTTCGATCTGCTCTAAAATGCGAGGCATGAACAAGGAATGTTGCGGATAAGAATCCACCAATCCCATGATGCATTCGCCGTCCCCCACCAGTTCGCGACTGCGCCGGATGTATAAGTGCGGATCGCCGCCGCGCTCGGAATGAATCTCGACCAGGTAGTCGCACAATGCGTCAGCGCGTGCCACGTCGAGAGCTGTCAGCCCGCCCGTGTCGCGCACTCGATCGAGATCCAGAGCGTAGGGCTGCCCTTCTGCATATTCCGTGAGTAGACAAAACTCCTCGACACCGCCGAGCGAAATCAGACCGCCGCCGGCCTGGAAGCCGCCAACGTCCAGCGATCGTACGTGCCGTGGGAGGCGATTGAAAGCTTGGTGCGACCACAATAGAATGCGAGCCCGGTCCGACATAAGTTCATGACCGAAGGAACCAGGGCCCATGGTATGAACGACGGCGCTCTCCCGGCGGCCCGCCAATTCGTAATCCACCCGGATTGGTACGCCATATCCAAAACCCTTGCCCTCCTCAGGCTCGCCCAGGCGCTGCAGTTCCACTACCCGAACATCCCTTCCAAGGACGGAACGTAAGTATTGCTCGATGACGTTCTGTTGGAGCTGCGGGGTTTCACTCATGTGCCGGTGCGCGATGTCCATCAGAAAGCCTTAATTCCATCAAAAACAGAGCCTCCAGCGCGTCGCGCGAAATGCACGCTTCATTGTAGTTCGTCAGAACTCAAATGTTGGAAGGAGGCATCCCATGAAAGTTCGCGAGGTCCATGACAAAGAATGCGAGTTTCTGTGGACCTGAGTCCACTCTGGAAGAAGCGTCCTTCCTGATGCGGAAGAACAATTGCGGTTTTCTTCCGGTGGTTGGGGACGGCGGCAACATGATTGGAGTTGTTACAGACCGCGATATGTGCATCGCGCTGGGCACTCGCAATCGCAAACCGTCCGATGTCCGTGTGTGGGACGTAATGTCACGAAAGCTTTTCACGTGCATGGAGTGAGACGATATCCATTATGCTCTCAAGCTGTTGCGCGAAGCTAGAATTCGGCGGCCTCCCGTCGTCGATCGCGACGGCACCCTGGTCGGAGTTCCATCGGTCGATGACATCGTGCTCCATGCGCGAGAACAACTTGTCCGCAAGGACATTTCCTACGGAGATCGCGCGCGCGCCTTGAGAATACGTACAAGGCAATTCGTCGCCGGCCAGCTCTTCCCAACAAAGCGGGAGTCAGTGTATCTTTCAAAGCGCCGAGCCCCAAAGGCGCTTGACCACAACGATTAGGGGCGTTTTAACACGCCCCTACTTTTGTTTCAGCCTTTCTGTTAGACTCCGCCTTCCCAAAGCCACCCGCAACGCGATCTTAGGAAAAAGTTCCGACATTCTAAGAATTTCCACATACCGGGCAAATGCAATCACAACGCCGTTCGACTTGATGACGCGAGATTGGCTCAAGCCATGTGTTTACAAAATGTTGGAGGAGGCTTCGAGCGTCCATGGACGCTCGAAGCGCTGCCAGGTGGGTGAAATACCCCAGCAGTTGTCGCTAAAAAGCGCCGAACGGTCGATCGAGTTATAATCGTGTGTATTCCAAACCGATAGGAATGCGCGTGTCCCTTCTTTCCACCAAGTGGCAACGACCGGAGATCCTGGAATCGATCTTTGACCAGCTATCCGACGCCTTGTTCGTTTATGACACGGGGCTCCACATCGTCGGAGTAAACCAAGCCGCTCAGCGTCTGTTCGGCATGTCGGCCGAGGAGATGATCGGCAAGCAGTGCCAGGAGCTATTTCGTTGCAGTTCGTGCGAGGCCGACTGCGGCATGCAGCAGGGACTCGGCAAATCCGCGTGCCTGCCGGCGGGCACGGTGAATCTTCATCTGGAGAACGGCCGCGAGCGCATGGTGGTGATCCGCACCGTTCAGCTATTGGATAAGGCCGGCGATGTCGAAGGCGTCGTCGCCACGATCAAGGACATCACCGAAGAGGCGCAAGCCGATAAACGCCAGATAATCGCTAAATCGCACGCGATGCTGCAGTTGCTCAGTTTTGTCCGCCGGGTCGCCAGCAGCGAAGCTATCTCCATCCTGATTGAAGGCGAGAATGGAACGGGCAAAGACCTGATCGCCAAGACCTTGCATTACCAAAGCCTGCGGCAATCCGAGCCGTTCCTGGCGATTAACTGTGCCGCCATTCCCGAGACATTGCTCGAGAGCGAACTGTTCGGCTACGAAAAGGGTGCGTTTACGGACGCGCGCGCTCAAAAGCGCGGGCTTTTCGAATTGGCTGACAAGGGAACCTTGTTCCTGGATGAAATCGGCGAGATGCCCATGTCGATTCAGGCGAAACTGTTGCGTGTGCTCGAAGAACAGACTTTCCGGCGCTTGGGCGGCTTAAAGGATATCAACGTCGATGTCCGCATCATCGCAGCCACCAATAAGAACCTCCGCGAAGCGGTGAATGAGGGCGCCTTCCGGCAAGACCTTTATTATCGTCTGAACGTCATCCAACTCGTGGTGCCCACGCTTCGGGAGCGGCAAGGGGACGTGCTTCCGCTGGCGCGTTTTTTTATCGATCATTACAACCTCAAGTTCAAACGCCAAGTCGAGGGCCTCTCACGCGACGCCGAGAGTCTGCAGCTGGCCCATGATTGGCCTGGAAACGTACGTGAGTTACGAAACGCCATCGAGCGGGCTATGATTCTGGAAGACACAGCTAATATCCAGCCCACCAGTCTTCCGATCGCAGTGCGGGTTGGCGATCAGCCTCCCTTCTTCCCGGTTGCAGCGGTGGGAGCTGAATCGATGGTGCCGCCCAACGGCGACGGCGGCATGTCGCTCGCAGATCAGGAGCGCCGGCTGGTGGTCCAGGCTCTGGAGCGCGCCCGAGGCAACCAGACCCAGGCCGCGCGGTTGCTGCGGATCACGCGCGACACGCTACGGTACAAGATGAAGAAGTTCAGCTTGCACTAATCTCGTCCGCGATCTTGCGGCCGACACGATCCACCCCTTCTATCACCTCACCGCTCGGTGCGGCCCCTGTCTCAAACTTCGTCCCCTCAATCCCCGTTAATTCGGATTCGTTCGGGCAAACGGCCGATTACTCGCGCCAACACGATCGCTTCTGCGGGGCCGAACGCATGGTTTGACGATCGCCAGTTCGCCGAGCACATAGGTTCGGAAACCGGGTCCCATAGTGCGACGCTTCCCGGCTCTGCACCGCTCATCATCGCATCCACCAGGACTACGTCGTCGAAGCCGTGCCACAGATCGATCAGCGCCAGCCCGTCGCCGCAGTGCTCAATGGCGTTCAAACCGAGGGTGCGCAACTGGTGGGCCACCAGAATGCCGGCGCCATCGTCGCCCCGATCCGTGTTCCCGCAGCTGATGACCAACTTCATTCCTGTGGATCGACGAGGCTTCCTCGAAGGGGAGCATCGGGAGCGTTTGGTTGGTGCGAAGGGGATTTCGCGACAGGTATCCGGCTGTCCGACCGGACGGCCCGTCCGAAAATGCAATTGCCAACCAACTTCCGGACGCTCGACCATTCCGACACTATCCAGCCACCTCCCCTCAATCGGAACTTCCTGCGATACTGATGAACGCGCCCCGACGTGAAACCAAAGCCTGACAAAAGCTTCCTGAGCAAACTTTTCCAGTCCGTCGGCATGACGGCGCTGGGCTTCACAGCGGGAGCGATTCCGCTTCATCTCCTTCGGCGAAAGCAACTGGTCGGTGCCCCGGAGGACATCCGCGCCCAGGGCTGGCCCATCCGCCTGATGCAGGTGCTTTTCGCCAAATACGTTCTCCGGTGGATCGACGTCGAAGGGCTGGAAAATCTTCCCCAAGGTTCCTACCTGGTGGCCGCCAATCATGCCTACAAATCGGGCGTGGATGGCTTCATTCTCGGCCACCTGCTGGCCACTCGCGCTGGCCGCGTGCCGCGCATCGTCATCACGGCGGACAATCGCACCTGGGTGGTGCGGGCCGAACGCTGGGTGCTCCATCACTACGGGATTGCTCTGCTGGTGGGCGATCAGACCGCGGGACACCGCCAGAGGACGTCGGACACCATCGCCGCATACCTTCGGGAGAGCAACCGCCATGCCGTCATCATATTCCCGGCGGGCCGCGCGATTGCCGACCCCATTCTGCAGCTGAAAGGCTGGAGTACTGGCGCCGTGGTCACAGCCGTGAAGAGCAATTGTCCCGTGGTTCCGGTGGCGATCGGCGGGCTGCGGCTGGACTGGACTCCCGAGACCGTCGTCTTCTCGGCCATCGGAGCGGACGAAAATACGCCGACTGGTAGCGAGGACCCACCTTTTCGCATCCACGTCCGCATCGGTAAGCCCGTCATGCCTTCAGGCGATCCTCAAACAGACATCGGGCAATTGCGTGATGCCGTTGCCGAGCTGATGCAGCGCATCCCCGGTTTGCGTCCCGCTCCCGGGGAATCCGATCCTGCTTTTGGCAAGCTAACCCTGCGCGATGGCCGCACTTTGGCTTATATGGATCGTGGCCCGCGCACCGGTACCCCATTTCTCCACTTCCACAGTTTTCAGGGTTCGCGCCTCGAGCGTATGGCCGCCCACGACGACCTTCTCGCCAAACTCAACATCCGTCTCATCTCTCCCGATCGTCCCGGCATCGGCCTTTCCACTCCCGCGCGTGACCGCACGGTTGTCGGCTGGGCGGTCGACGTGCGCCAGTTGACCGACCACCTTCTGGGACCGGGACAAGCCTTCTCGATCCTCGGCTTTTCCGCCGGCGCAACGTATGCGCTAGCCTGCGGCCAACTCCCCGGACTACGGGCCATCTCTCTGGTAAGCAGTCTGGGCCTACCGCATCTGATCGCCAACTGGCGACGCTTCTCGCAGGAAACCTGGCACATCCTGCTCTCGGCCAAGCTGGCTAACTTCCACTCGGCGACCTTCCTCCGGATCGAGAAGAAGCACCGCGACCGCCTCTTCAACCACTGGGAGAGCTACTTTGAGGACGTCAAACGGGGCCTTTCGGCGGACGACCAGCGGGTCCTCTCGCAGCCGGAAGTTGAAGAATCCTTCCGCCAGAACCGCCGCGAGAGCTACGCGCAGGGTGTGGGTTACCTGCTGCAGGAAGTCCAGGCGCTCTATTCCGACCCCAGCATCGACCTCGGCCATCTGGCGGCCTGCATCGTTCTGATCACCCACGGTATTGACGACAAGGTCGTGCCCGTTGAAGTCGCGCGCGATCTCCATGCCAGGATTCCCGGCAGCGGGTTCCAGGAACTACCCCGGCGCGGGCACTATTTTGTGTATGAGCCGTATGAGATGGAGAATCTGCTGACGGCGCTGCTGAGAGCACACCAGAGCTGTTCAGGATAGACATCTGAGGTTGCTACCCTCCGACCCTGTGTAAGCGATAACGGAAACTACCACGTCGCGAAGGTCCCCGTACCGTCACGTCATATAGCTTGCTGACAGCCGTGACATGTCACCTGTACAGCTTGGGAAGCCGCTGCGAAGCAGCAGGGAGTCGGCTGCGCCGGCCACAGTCATTGGCCCACGCGCTTTTTTGCAACGGGGAGCTAACCAGGCAGCCTCGTCGGAGTCTTACCGGCATCTGTAGGAGGTGTGCCATGAAACAATGGCAAATCGCGTGGCGAGCGCTGGTGCGGCGGCCGGGATATTTTCTTACGGCGATTTCCATTCTTGTTCTCGGTATCGGTGCGACGACCGCACTGTTTTCCATTGTGAATACGATCCTTTTGAAACCTCTGCCCCTTCCCCGCGCCGATCGATTAGTCAGCCTGCTTGAGGCTAGCCCCTCCAAGAGCAAGAAAGAGAGCCTGATCGCCCCAGCGCGTCTGGAGGATTGGAACCGGATGAATCGGACCTTCGAGTCAATCGCGGGGTTCTACTCGGAGAACGTAACCGACACCAGTGGTCCTGAGCCCGAGCGGCTCGCCAGCCGGCGCGTTTCCCCGCGATTCTTCGCTGTTTTCGGGGCCGCGCCGCTGGTTGGGCGCACGTTCTCGAAACAGGAGGAAATCTATGGGGGCCCTGGCGCGGCGGTGATTAGTTATGGTCTGTGGACCCGGGCGTTTGGCCAGGATAGGAACGCAATCGGGAGAACGCTCGTGCTGGGCGGCAGAGCATACATGATCGTCGGCGTAATGCCCAAGGAGTTCGCCACGGGGGCAATCGACGCGTGGCTTCCCGCTCAACTCGTGCCGGATTTTCTTCGCATGCGGGAGAATCGCTTTATGACCGGCGTCGGGAGAATGAAGCCGGGCGTAACGATCGAACAGGCCCAGGCGGATCTCGCGAGAGTCGAGCACCAGTTGGGCGAGCAATTTCCACAGACCGATAAAGATTGGTCGGCGATAGCCCGCGATCTCAAGGAACAACGCGTCGGCCAGTACCGCCGGGCTCTGCTGCTCATGTTCGGCTCAGTTGGGCTGCTGCTGCTGATTGCTCTAGCGAATATTGCAAGTCTGACTCTGGCGCAGCTCCACCAGCGGGAACGAGAAATGGCGATTCGCAGCTCGGTGGGTGCCTCGCGCGGGCAGGTGATCGCGACGGTGATGCGGGAAGTCTTGCTGATCTCTGGTGCGGGCGCGGCCGGCGGAGCCGCTCTGGCTGCATCGCTAATAGGGATTGTAACTAGGCACTTTGCGGAGCTTCCCAGAATAGCCGAAATCGGATTTGACTGGCGTGTGCTGGTGTTTGCCGCTGCAGCGAGCCTCTTTGCTGCGATGATCTTCGGCATTGTTCCGGCTATTCATGCGACGCGGGCCGACCTCGCCCCGGTGCTCGCGGAATCGTCTCGAAGCGTTTCAGGAGAACGCCGCAGACTGCAGCAAGGCTTGGTAGTCGCGCAGCTGGCCGTCACTGTTGTCTTGCTCGCGAGCGCCGGATTGCTGCTGCGCAGTTATCGCAACCTGACTCAGGTGGATGCGGGATTTAGTACTGAAAATGTCATCACGTTTCACGTTGGCGCCGCTTGGGACGAGGATCGCACGCACATCGGGCAGCTCCAGCAGCAGATCATCGCCGAACTCCAACGCCTTCCCAGCGTGGAATCCGCGGGATTCACAAGTTTTCTTCCGGCGACCGGCGCAACACTGAATTTTCCAGTTGCGCTCGAAGGCGCAGGTCAGACGCCGGAGAATGGACCCTTCATGGTGGGCGAACGGACGGTCACGTCCGGATATTTGCAGACATTGCACGTACCGCTACTAGCGGGCGCCTGGTGTCCGCCGCTTGAGCCATTCAAGTTCAATAGGGCGAACAAGTCGATGGTGAATCGCCGGTTCGTCGAGCTGTATGCGAAGGGCGAGAACGTCGTCGCACGGCATTTCAGCTATCCTCAATCGGTTCTCTCCAATGCTCCGGCGAACGAAATCGTCGGAGTGGTGGGCGACGTAAGGGAAGACGGCCTCGCCGTAGCGCCGTCGCCGTATGTTTATGACTGCCCAACTGCAGGTTCGTGGCCAGATCCGGAATACGTGGTGCGTGCACGCGGCAACGCCCAGACATTGGTGGAGCAGGTGCGGCAGATTGTTCACGGGATCGATCCGCAGCGCGCTGTGTTCGGGATGAAGATGCTCGATGGTCTTCTCAATGACGCCCTCGAGCAGCCGCGCCTGAACGCGAGCCTCCTCGGACTCTTTGCTACCACCGCGATGGTGCTGGCTTCGGTCGGTCTATATAGCCTGATAACGCTCATGGTGATGGCGCGCAGGCGCGAGATCGGAGTGCGCATCGCGCTGGGTGCGGATTCCAGTGAGATCATGCGGCTCGTTCTTGCGGGCGCGGGCCGGCTGCTGGCCTCGGGGATCGGTTTGGGTATAGGAATGACTGTCGTCGCGGAACGGGTGCTAAAGACCCTGCTGTTTGGTGTGAGCCCGCTCGACCCGTCGACCTTGGCGGGAGCAGTAGGCCTGCTGGCGACAGTTTCGTTCATCGCCGCGTTCTTGCCGGCCAGAAGAGCGGCGGCTGTCGATCCACTGGACGCGATCCGCGCCGAGTGAGGAACCATGCAGGACCGATCCTCGCATTTTGATCGAAAATTGGGATTTGGGTGCACTGTCCCTAATTTCGTTTTACAAATGTGTGACAATATGCAAGTTGGACTCTTCTGTCAAGATAGCCGGCACGGCGACCCGACGGTTCGCCGGAGAGCAAGCCGATAGGCTGTTAGGACGCTTGGCATTCCAGATCGGCCGGGCGATCAAATCGCATAACGCCGAGGCAGTTCACGACTTAAGAGTCTCCATACGAAGGTTCGTACAAGCGTTGCGTGTCCTTAAGCCGTGTTTTCGCGGCAAGGAGCTGCGCAAGATCCGACGGGAGTTGAAGGGAATTATGGCTGTCGCCGGAGAGGTCCGGAATCACGACATCGCCTTGAAGCTGCTTGCCAAGTCGAAGCGGCCGGAACGGACCGGTCTCCAGTCCAAAATCCAGAGCCGCCGCCGGGAGACAGAACGCTCCCTGATAACTCTGCTGAAAAGTTGGCTGGAACGAAAATCGTCCTTGAAGTGGAGAGGCTCGTTGGAACGCGCAACCGCCGAAGCCGGCGACGATTTTGGCAAGGTGCCCGCGGCTCGGACCGCGCGGCAAATGTTGCCGGGTATGGCACAGGATTTCTTTGAACGGGGTGACGAGGCAGCCGGCGTCAAAGCCCATCCTCGGGAGCTGCACCGGTTCCGTCTCGCCTCGAAAAAATTCCGTTACACGCTCGAACTATTCACGCCCTTGTGCGGAGCGTCATTGAATCCTAAGTTGGAAGCGATCCGGCGCGTGCAGACGCTGCTGGGTGACATCAATGATTTTGAGACGGTGCGAGACATCCTTGGCCAATATGAAGGCGCCGAGGCCGTGATTGCCTGGCTCAAGAAAAGGCAGCGCAAGCGATTAGTGGAATTCCGCGAGTATTGGGCAACGGCATTTGCGCCCGCCGAAGAACGGCAAGGCTGGATCGATTTCCTGAAGCATTTGGCGGCTGAGCCCCGAGCGGCCAGGAAACCCGCGGCGCGCAGCGGCACAGAATCCCGTCCGGCGGGTCGCAGCCGCGCTGCAGTGGCCTGACAGCTTTTCAGGGCCGGTGACGTCGTGAGCGAACTCGGACTACCAGATACCAGACGATCGCAGCGTTGATCACCAAAACAATAATCTTGGCCATGGTCACGTGCTTGGCTAGCTCGTAGATTTCCAGTGGCAGCAGCGCGCCAGTGGTGATGATGGTGAAGTATTCGGCCCAGTGCTTGCGCAGCAGCAGACCGATCCCTTCGATTCCCAACAACGCCGCGTAAAAGAAAGTGCCCGCGCTCAATTCCTTGAGCTGCTTGGGCGTTACTGAAAAGGCTTTGGCGAGGAGTGGATGAATGAAGCGGTTGTCGGGATCGACCCGCAGCATGTTCACCCAGTGCAGCACGCTCGCGGCCAAATCCTTATGCAGGTACTTAAGCGCTCCGATTCCGACGGCGACAAGCGCCAGGGCCTTGACCAGCTTGAAGAGGGCGATCAGTACTAAAACAGTGGCGCTTTCACGTTTCTTGGATTTCTTGGTTGCGGTTCGCGGCACATACTCAGTTTATTCGTAGCGGAGGGCGATAATCGGATCGACGCGAGTCGCCCGGCGCGCCGGCAATAAGGCAGACAATGCCGCTGTGGCAAAGACCAGCGCGGTCACTCCAACATAAGTCAGCGGATCGGCCGGCTGGACTTGGTAAATCATCGTGGTCATCAGACGCGCGAGGATCAGCGCCGATCCCACTCCCACGATGACGCCGATGAACACCACGCGCAGGCTCTGGCTGAAGACCAGCCACACAATGCCGCTCTGGTTCGCTCCTAGCGCCATGCGAATTCCGATCTCCTGGGTGCGCTGCGCTACCTCGTACGCCATCACGCCGTAGATGCCGACCACGGCCAGAATCATCGCGATAGCCGAAAAGACGCCGATCAGCATTAAATTGAACCGCGACTGCCAGAGCTTATTACCTATAGCGTGCTGCATGGTCTCTAAATGGGAGATAGGCATATCGCGATCGATGCTCCAGATGGTCTGTTGAACCGCGGGCATGAGCGCCTCGGCGTCCGAATCCGTGCGGATCAAGATACTCACATAAGCCTGCCACGGGTGCTGGCTATTTAGGAATTCCGCAGTCTGCAGGAACGGAACATATACTTCATTGTCGAGAGGACCCGTCCAGTTCGATTGCTTGACGTCTTTGATCACGCCCACGATCGTCAGCCAGCGGGGATTCGTGGTGTCCAGCGTGATTCGCTTCCCGCTAGGGTCCTGGTTGGGCCAGGCGGTCCTCGCGAGCGTTTCATTGATGATCGCCACCCGTGGACTGTTCAGATTGTCGTGCTCGGTAAACTCACGGCCGCTTCGTACCGGAATTCGCATGGTCGCGAAATAGTTCGGGCCGGCTTGGCGATAGATCGTATTCATCTCGTGGCCTGGCGCAGGAATCGGCCGTCCTTCGATGGCCATGTTGGTTCCCCAGGTGTCGCCGACCAACGGGAGATGATTGGTCATCGCCACCGCGCGCACCCCGGGCAGATCTTGCAGGGCGGTTACCAGCCTACGGTAGAGATTCTCCCGCTGCGGTCCTACGTATTGCTGCTGGCCTGCAACCGAAACAGTCATGGTGAGCAGGTTCGTCGGATCGAATCCGGGATTGACGTCGCGCAAATTGACAAAGCTGCGCATTAACAAGCCGGAGCCGACCAAAAGCACGATAGCAATCGCAACTTCGGCGGCAACCAGCGTTTTGCGCAATCCTGACC
Source organism: Bryobacterales bacterium (assembly GCA_963780485.1). Classification (GTDB taxonomy): domain Bacteria; phylum Acidobacteriota; class Terriglobia; order Bryobacterales; family Bryobacteraceae; genus Palsa-89. The sequence goes on along the minus strand of CAWACO010000003.1, from coordinate 370,308 downwards.
CTCGACCACCTGCCAGGGACCGGCCGCCCTCTTTGAGGCGCTCGTTCAAATCCTGGCGGGAGGCAAACAGTGCCGGTGCAAATCCGAAAAGAATGCCGGTGGCGAGCGAAAGCAACAGCGTAAAACCGAGGACGGGCGCGTTGATCGCCACTGTGTCCCAGCGCGCCAGCCGGACATTAGCGCCGGGGTCCGGCTGCAGCATCGACTGCAGTATGTTCGTCCCCCACGCTGCCAGCAGCAAACCCGGGACCGCACCCAGCAGGGACAACACAACGCTCTCGGTCAGAAACAGCCGCGCGATGCGGATGCGCTGCGCCCCCAACGATAACCGGATTGCGGTCTCGCGCTGCCGCGCGGTTGCGCGAGCGAGCACCAGGTTCGCGACATTAGCGCAGGCGATCAACAGAACCAGTCCGACCGCGCCTAAGATCACCAGCAAAGCGGGACGTACATTGCCGACAACCTTCTCCCGCAATAGCTCGACGAGAACCTGCATATTCGTGTTCGTGTCGGGATAAGCGTGCGCCAGATTCCGGCATATGCCGTCTATTTCCGTCTGCGCGGTCACGGTGGTGACGCCCGGTCGAAGCCGCGCGAAAACCCGCAGTGAATTGAAGGAACGTTTAGCGATGCGGTCCGACAAATCGAGCGGCGCCCACATTTCCGCCTGCGTAATCCAGAACGGCGTGAATTGAAACGAGGCGCGGCATCACGCCGATCAAGGTATAAGGCTCGCCATCCAGCACGATACTCTGGCCGATGACGTCCGCTGCGCCGCCGAAGCGCCGCTGCCACAGGCCATAACTGATCACCAAGACTCGCCCATGCCCGGCTTCAAAATCATCTCGGGAAAATGTCCGGCCGCGCAGGGCCGGCACACCCAGCACCCGGAACATGTCTTCGGAAAGATGCAGACCGACAATTTGTTCGGGGATGCTGCGCCCGCTTAGGTTACCGGTCCAACTTTCGGCGGCGGCAACCCCTTCGAACGATCGTGACTGATTTCGGATATCAAGGAAGTCGGGCGGCGACAGCGGGTGCGATCTTGGTCCCAGCAACGTAACCAGCCGTGCCGGGTCGGCGTAGGGCAACGGCTCCAGCAGGACGGCGTGAACGACGCTGAAAATCGCCGTATTCGCTCCGATGCCGAGGGCCAGCGCCAGCGCCGCAACCAAGGTCACCGCGGTGTTCTGCCGCAATGCCCGCAGTGCATATCGTAGATCCTGAAAGAGCGTGATCAAAACCAGCCCCCCGCCTTTGGACGTTCCCGAGGTAAGTAGGTTAGCTTAGCGGGGTTCCAAAACGACATCCGAATTGTTGACAATAGTGGTAATAATGGTATTCCCGGCGTGCCATTCCCGGGAACGCGGGCCCCTGACTTGAGGGCCTCTTGAATTTAATGGCATCACCAACTCCACCAACGGACGCGCCGAAGACCCCCCAGGTCCCCTGGCGCATAATGTTTGAAGATTCCACGCTAGGCATCGCCCGAGCGGATTTAGAGGGGAAGTTCGTCGAAGCCAATCGCGCCTATTGCGAACTGGTCGGCTATTCCAATGACGAATTGCGCACTGTCACTCTTCTGGACCTGGCGGCGGAGGACGATCGCCACGCCAACGCGCAGCTCATGGAGCAACTGCGTCGCGGGGACCGTCATGATTTTCAGATTGAGACGCGCTATCGCCGTAAAGACGGACAGATAATCTGGGTTCACAACACGGTGTCGATGATTCCTGGCACGGATGAATGTTCCAGTTTCATGCTGACTATCGCCATAGATCTCAGCGCTCGCAGAAATGCTGACGATAATCTCAGAAAGCAGAATGAAGTTCTGCAGAAGATATTCGATCACATTCCGGTAATGATCAGCTTCGGCACCGAGGATGGTTCGATCAAGTTTGTTAACCGGGAATGGGAACGTACCTTAGGTTGGTCCCTGGAGGAGATACTCCGTGAGAATCTCGATATCTTCTCCCTATGCTATCCCGACCCCGACTATCGCCGGAAGGTTCTGAGGTTCGTTGCCGAGGCAGACTCTGAGTGGGTCGAGCTTAAGATCAGAACCAGAGAGGGCCAGATTCTAGATACCAATTGGGCTCGGGTTAAACTCTCCGATGGGACGGCCGTCGAAATTGGGAGAAACATCACCGCCAGGAAACGCACCGAAGAAGCCTTAAAGCGCAGCGAGGCCTATTTGGCCGCGGGGCAAAGGCTTAGCCACACCGGCAGTTGGGCCTGGAACCTGTTATCGGGCGAACTGTTCTGGTCACAGGAGACTTTTCGCATCTTTGGCATCGATCCAGCAACGCCGACGGTTTCCTTAGGGAAATTGTTTTTGCAGCGAATTCATCCCGAAGATCGACCAACAATTGAGCAAGGGCTCATGGAAGCGCCAAGGGAGACCCGGGATTACGCGGCGAATTATCGCGTTGTTCTTCCGGACGGAACGATCAGGCATATCCATGATGTGGTCTATCCGGTAGCGAACGAGGCTGCGCAGATTGTCGAACGATATGGCGTGGTTATGGACGTGACCGAACGTAAGGAGGCAGAAACGGAACTGCAGCGTTCCTTCGACCAGTTGCGGGCCCTTACGGCGCGAGTGCAAGATGCCCGGGAAGAAGAAAGAAGGCGGGTGGCGCGTGAAATTCATGATGAGCTGGGTCAGGCATTAACGGCTATTAAAATTGATTTGAGTTCATTAGTTCATGAGTTTGCACCAGAGGCCCAACATGCAAAGAGAATCGAGTCCATCTCAAATGTGGTGGACCAGACCATTAAGTCAGTTCGCAGAATCTCAACTGAACTCAGGCCTGGGATTCTGGACGACCTGGGTCTTATCGCTGCCGTCGAATGGGCGGCGGAGGAATTTGAAGCTCGCACCGGAACCAGGTGCCGGCTAGAATTGCCGGAAAATGATAGCGGCATCGATCCGGATCGCGCCACGGCGATTTTCCGAATTCTTCAGGAGACTTTAACCAACGTGGCGCGGCATGCCAACGCAGCTTTTGTGCACGTGCGGCTGCTGAAAGAATGCAGGAATGTAATTCTGGAAGTGCACGATAACGGCCGAGGCGCTACCGAAGAGCAACTCTCCGCGTCAGGATCGCTGGGAATCCGTGGAATGCGGGAGCGAGCGTTGCTGCTCGGAGGCGAGCTTGCCATCCGCGGAATTCCGAGCCTGGGCACCACTGTCCGGGTGCGTATTCCTCTAGCCGAATCCACATCTCTGGGAGCGTGACGAGTGATTAGAGTTCTCATTGCCGATGATCATGCCATCCTCCGCAGAGGATTGAAGGAAATTCTGGTGCGTGAACTGGACCAGGTGACATGCGGCGAAGCGGAAGATGCGCAGAAGGCCTTGACGGAAATTCAGAGCCATACCTGGGACCTCCTGATTCTGGACATCAGCATGCCGGGACGGAGCGGGCTGGATCTCCTTGGCGACCTCCGGCAAACACAGCCCCAGCTCCCCATTTTGGTCTTGAGCATGCATGCCGAGGATCAGTACGGCAAACGGGTCCTCAAGGCTGGAGCAGCCGGCTACATGAACAAGGAAAGCGCGCCGGAAGAATTGATCAAGGCCATCCGGAAGGTGCTTGCCGGAGGTCGCTATGTGAGCCCGTCGCTAGCGGAAAAGCTTGTTCTGACTCTGCACCAAGACGCCGGGCGGCCCGTACACGAAACTCTATCCAGCCGCGAATTTGAAATCTTGAGAATGATAGCCTCAGGCAAGACGGTGACCCAGATCGCCGGCGAGCTGCGTTTGAGCGCGACCACTGTCAGCACCTATCGCACCCGGATTCTAGGAAAAATGCATCTGGCAACTACCGCGGACCTAATCCGCTACGCGTTACAGACCCATCTGGTGGATTAAGATTAGCGCGCGACGTGAGCTTGGAGACTCATCCATGACGAAGCACGACCATCGGGTCCAACCGAGCCGCGCGACGTGCTGGAATGTAGCAGGCCAAAAACGCCGCGGCCAGCAACCCGAGCGCGACGGTTATAAAAGTTAACGGATCCGCCGCCCGGACGCCGTAGAGCAGGTGCGCGAAGCTCGACAGAAATGGGGCGAGAATCAATGCGGCCACCGCCCCGATGGCCACGCCCGCAACAGCCAGCCGTAGCCCCTGGCCAACTATCATCCGCGAAACATCCCGCTTCTCTGCGCCGAGCGCCATGCGAATCCCGATCTCGCGTACACGCTCGGTCACTGAGTAGGAAATCACGCCGTAGATTCCGACGCAGGACAGCAACAATGCCAGAGCAGCAAACGCCACCAGCAGCAGCATCGGAAAGCGTTGCCGTCCCATCGACCCCGAAACAAGTTCTTGCATCGTGCGGATGTTATAAACAGGTTGGTCGCTACCAGCTTCATAAACCGCGTTCCGGATGGCCGGCATCACAGTCGCGGCGTCGAGCGACGTGCGGATAGCCAATGTGACCCCCCCGCGAAACACCGGCACTGCCTCATCCGGAAGCTGATAAAAAGCGTAGTAGATCTGCGGTTTTTCGCCTAACGAGCCATCCAGTCCATAGTGTTCAACGTGGCCCACGACACCGACCACCCGAGCCTCGACATTCCGGGCTGCGCCCCAATGAGGGATCGTCAGACTCTGACCCACAGCCTCCCGATCAGGAAAATACGAGCGTGCCAGGAGGCTATCGATGACCACGACTCGCTCCGAATTGACGTTATCCGCTCGGGTGAGAAAGCGCCCGCGAAGCAGCGGTATTTCCATCGTGCGGAGATAATCCGGACCAATCGGATAGTAAATCGCCCGCGGAATCTGCGCCATGGACGCAGGCTGGTGCGAACCGACCCAGAACGGGCCGGAGTTGTCCTGCTGGCTCAGCGGAACGAGCGCTGTAATATCGGCCGCCTCGACACCGGGAATTTGCCGGATGCGGTCGACCAACTGCTGGTACGCAATTCGCACCCTCGAAGGCGTAGTGACCGAAGGCGAAAGCCCGACCTGAAACGTAACCACGTGCTGCGTTTGGAAACCAGGATTCACCGCTACCAAATTGTGAATCGTGCGAAAGAGCAAGCTGCCGCCCGTTAGCAGGATCAGAGCCAGCGCGGTCTGCACAACTATGAGAACACGTTGAGTTCGCTGATGGCCGCCCGCCGAGCCCCAGCCTCCTTCCTTCAGCCCTGCTTGCAAGTCAGTTTTCGAACTCTTCAGCGCGGGCAAGAGGCCAAACACAATTCCAACCGTCATCGAAATACCAAGCGCGAAAAAGAGAACCGGCGCATTCACGCCTATGTTCTCGATGCGCGGAATGCTTCCCGGCGCCGCCGCCAGCACCGCTTTGAGGCCCCATTTTGTAATGGCCAGCCCCAGAACTCCGCCTACCAGTGCGAGCAGCACGCTCTCGGTGACCAACTGCCGCACGATCTGCACGCGGCTCGCCCCCAGCGCCAGTCGAACAGCAAACTCCCGCGTGCGCACCGTGGAGCGCGCGAGCAACAGATTGGCGACGTTCGCACAGGCGATCAGCAGTACGAACCCGACCGCTCCCATCAACAACAGAAGCGTCCCCTCCACATCCCCGATGAAGAACTGCTTCAGAGGCACGATGTACGTTCCCAAGCCTCGCTCAGCGCTTGGATTGAGCTCGTCGATATGGTCCTGCACCGTGTTCATCTCCGCCTGCGCCTGACCCACGCTCACCTCCCGTCGGAGGCGCGCGACGCAGACTATGTCGTGGACCGTACGATCGTTGCGAAACAGTGGATCGGTACGCCCGAGAGTTGTGTAAACATCCGCCTGCTGATTTCCAAAACGAAAGCCTGGCCGGAGAACGCCAACGATCGTATAGTCGACGCCGTCCAAAGTGATGGTCTTGCCGGGCGTCATAGGGCTGCCCGCAAAACGGTCTTGCCACAAACGATTGCTGATAACCGCCGCCGGCATGCCGCCCGTCCGATCTTCCTCCGGCGATAGGTCACGCCCCAGCCCCAGCTTTACGCCCAGGGTACTGAAGAAATACGAAGAGACTTCCTTTCCGTCGACGTGCTCAGGCGCGCCGGGACTCGATAGATCGAAGCTCTGCCCCTTAAACGCCGCGATTTGTTCGAAGGAGCGGGAACTCCGCTGCCAATCGAGGAAGTCACGATACGAAAGATTCGTGGCGTACCCCAGAGTTCGATTGTAGAGCGCCACCAGAACCAGGCGATCCGGCTCGTGGTAAGGCAGCGGCGCCAGCACAACGCCTTCCAACACGCTGAAGATCGCGGTATTTGCTCCGATGCCCAGCGCAAGCGTCAGGATCGCCGCGGTAGCAAATGCCGGGCTCTTCCGTAAAAAGCGAGAGGCGTAACGAATATCTCGCAGGAATTGATCGAACAGTTCCATTCCGCTTCCGGAAGGCCCCTTAAGCCACAATATCATCACGCGGCCGCATCCTACCGGTCACTTCCGCCCCCTCCGATCTTTGAAGAGCATGTCTTTGGGACGAATTCGCCGTTCCCTGCAATATGCCAGATACAAGTAGCCATAACTGCGCGTAATGTAGTCGCGGTGAGAGAATCCGAGCAGGCGCGCAGTCTGATCGATCCATCGCGGCGGCCCTTCCAGCTCCAGGTAGTTCCCGATCGGCGTCTCATCCAGCAGCACTTTCCCGAGGCCGCGAGGCTTCGAATATTCGGCGCGATATTTCTCGTACCGGAAAACCGGGTGAAACCCCATGTGTGTGAAGATTGGTTCCAAGCGGGCATTGTCCGGCAGATCGAATTCGATCTCCTGACGCTTCTTGTATCGGCCCGTTTTCGATGGTCCTTTGTACGTGAGCACTCGATGACCGCTCGTCAGTCGAACGCGAACGATCATGCCGTGTTTGCGCAGACTGCGCTTGGAATTGTCGAAAAGGATATTGGATTCCAGGGCTCGCGGTTTCATAACGCGGAACCCGAGTTTGGCAAGAGTCCGCCGGATTTTAGCGAGCTTACCGGTTAGGCGCAGCTTGATTTCGATTTCGAGCTTCAATCGGTCACGCTAATCTATTGGGCGCGCTAATGTCAATATGCAACGCCAAATCGCTACACTATCTGCATGACAAACCGACTCGGGCGCTTCGTCTACGCAGTCTTCGCGGCCAGACGCTGGTAAACGTCATGACGCCCGAGAAATTCTTCCATAGCGGTCCAGTGAACGGGTGGCGGCTCCGATAACATGCGGCTGGCCGCAGTCGTCGATACTTCCCGCCGTGTCGCCGAGACCACCAAGCGCCTCGAAAAAGTCGATCTTTTGGCCCGGCTCCTGAAGCAGCTTCATCCCGAGGAAGTGGAAATCGTCGTTGCGTTTCTTACTGGCCGCACTCGCCAGGGACGGATTGGCATCGGCTATGGAACCATCCGTGATGCGAAAGGCTCGCCGGCGCTCGAGCCTAGTCTCGAAGTGGCTGTCATTGATCGAACTTTCGAATCGATCACGAAGATTCAGGGCAGCGGCTCGCAGCGGCAGAGACTGGAACTTCTGAGCGGTATGTTCGCGCGCGCCACCGAACCGGAGCAGCAGTTCCTCATCGGCCTGTTGATGGGCGAGCTTCGACAGGGCGCGCTGGAAGGCATCATGGTGGACGCGGTCGCCAAGGCATCCGGCATTTCGGCCGATCGAGTCCGGCGCGCGGTCATGCTGGCCGGTGACATCGCTGTTGTGGCGCGGGCTCTCCTTGAAAAAGGTGAAGCCGGACTGCATTCCTACGACGTGCAGCTCTTTCGCCCGATCCAGCCGATGCTGGCGCAGACCGCCGAAGACGTCACCAGAGCATTGGCCGACCTCGGTGAAGCCGCTCTCGAATTCAAGATGGACGGCGCTCGCGTACAGGTGCACAAGTCTGGCGACGACGTAATGGTCTACTCACGCGCTTTGAATGACGTAAGCGCGGCCGTGCCGGAAGTTGTCGAGGCGGTCCGCACCCTACCCGCCGAAGACTTGATTCTGGATGGCGAAGTTCTGAGCCTGCTACCTGATGGGCGGCCGCAGCCCTTCCAGATGACGATGCGGCGTTTCGGGCGCAAGCTGGATGTCGAGCGGATGCGCGGCGAGCTTCCCATGACTCCGTTCTGGTTCGACTTGCTGTACCTGAACGGAGGCTCTCTGCTGGACGAGCCGCAGGCGCGGCGGTTCCAGGCTTTGGCGGAACTGGCTCCGCAATCCCTGATTCCCCATATCATTGCTTCGAATGCCGCCGCCGGCGATGAATTCTTCGAGCAGTCGCTCAGCCGGGGTCACGAGGGGATCATGGCCAAGGCGACCGGCGCAACCTACGCGGCAGGAGCGCGCGGTCAGAGCTGGCTGAAAATCAAGCGGGCGCGCACTCTTGACCTGGTGATCCTGGCGGCAGAATGGGGCCACGGGCGTCGCCACGGCTGGCTGAGCAATCTGCATCTGGGCGCGCGCGACACTGAAAAAGGCGGCTTCGCCATGCTTGGCAAAACCTTCAAGGGACTTACCGATGAAATGCTGGCGTGGCAGACTCAGGAGTTGCTGAAGCTCGAAATCGGCCGGGACAGCTATACGGTTCATGTCGAGCCGAAGCTGGTGGTGGAGATCGCCTTCAACGAGATTCAAGTTAGCCCACGCTATCCCAGCGGCCTCGCCTTGCGATTTGCGAGAGTCAAGAGCTATCGTCCCGACAAAACCCCGGCGGAATCGGACACCTTCCAAACTGTCCAGAAAATGGCAGGCCATGTCTAAGCCCGTAGCGCTATCGATCGCAGGGTCTGATCCGAGTGGAGGGGCCGGAATCCAGGCCGATCTCAAAACATTTCATCAGTTCGACGTGTATGGCGAGGCTGTGGTCACGTTGATTACTGTGCAAAACACGATCGAGGTCAAACGAGTAGAGTGCCTGGCAGCCGATTTGGTCGCCCAGCAGATCCGCGCCGTGGTGAGCGACATTCCGCCCCAGGCCGCGAAGACAGGAGCGCTGGGGAACTGGGAAATCATTGAAGTGCTGGCGGCAGCGGCGGCGGAATTTGATTTCCCGCTCGTGGTCGACCCTGTGATCCTGACTAAACATCACGCCGCGCTTCTTACGGAGGATGCGATCGAGGCCCTGAAGACGCTGCTCTTCCCGCACGCTTTCCTGCTGACGCCCAACCTGGCAGAAGCCGCCATGCTGACCCGCACTGAAGTGTGCGACGTCGCAACCATGCGGCGGGCGGCCGAGACACTGGCGGCGATGGGTCCGAAAGCCGTGCTGGTGAAAGGAGGCCACTTGGCGGGAGATGCCATCGACATTCTCTTCCACGAGGGCACATGGGTGGAGTTTTCCGCGCCACGAATCGACACGCGTCATACGCACGGCACGGGCTGCACTTATTCGGCGGCAATCACTGCGTCGCTGGCCTTGGGCGCCGATCTTCGTACCGCTGTCGGCAGAGCGAAGTCCTACATTACCGAAGCGATCGGTAGCAATCCGGGCTTAGGCGCGGGCTCAGGTCCGGTGAACCATAACGCCGCCGTCCCGCGTAAGGAGGTTAGGTGAACGTTACTTGCCCTGCTTGGGCTGATCGGGCAAAATGAACGACGTTTCGCCCCGCCGGAGAAGCTTCAACTGCTTGCGAATCTCCAGTTCCTGCTCGGAAGGGCTGTCCTGCAGCTTCTTGATGCGATCGCGCCGGTAGTCGTTCTCGCGTTGCAGATTAGCGTTTTCCTCTTCGAGCCTGCGTATCTCTTGCCATTTGTCCATGAGCGCGGGAACGCCTTGCGGACCGCGCAAAGACAGGTATCCGTAGACGCCGATCAAGACAAAAACGATCAACACAGCGATGCGGCGGATGAGATGATGCACTTGCAAACGGTTATGAGTCCTTACATTCGTTTATAATCCTGTTTTGTCAAAAGATCCAGTGGAAGAGCGAAAAAAAATACAGAAGAGCGAAAAAAATATAGATGACCGACAAAATCGTGGTGTTGAGCACCTGCAAATCCGCCGAAGAAGCCGCACAGATCGCCCGCGCTCTGGTGGAGAAGAAACTGGCGGCTTGCGTGAGCGTAATGCCCGCGGTTCGCAGCTTCTACCGATGGAAGGGCGCCGTTGAAGACGAGCAGGAGTCGCTGTTGGTGATAAAGTCGAGCCGTGGCTTGTTCGACCAACTGCGGGTGGAGATCGAGAAGCTCCATTCTTACGAACTCCCGGAGGTGATCGCATTGCCAATTGTCGACGGCTCAGAGGGGTATCTGGAATGGTTGGAACGGGAGCTGGCAGCAAAGCTGGAACCATAGCCGAACGTCCGTCGCGCGTTCGGTACGGCGTGATCGTCTTCGCCATCACGCTGGCGGTGCTGTCGTATATCGACCGGGTCTGCATTTCCCAGGCTGCCCCGGACATCGCGCGCGATCTGCATTTCTCCGATGTCGACATGGGAAAGATCTTCGGTGCGTTCGGCCTCTCCTACGCGCTGTTCGAAATACCCACCGGATGGCTGGGTGACTGGATCGGCCCGCGCAAGGTTCTGATGCGAATCGTACTGTGGTGGTCGGTGTTCACCGCACTGACCGGCGCGATGCGAAGCTTCGTCACGATGTGGATTACGCGTTTCCTGTTCGGCGTGGGAGAAGCCGGCTGCTTCCCGAATCTCACCAAAGCATTCACAACCTGGCTCCCTCCGGTGGAACACGCTAAAGCGCAGGGTATCATGTGGACCTTTGCACGCTGGGGCGGCGCGTTCACGCCGGTGCTGGTGGTTTTGGTGCTGCGATACGTGACCTGGCGCTACGCCTTCGTGATATTCGCCGCGCTCGGCATCGTATGGGCGTTCTTCTTCTATGCCTGGTACCGCGACGATCCGCGCCAGCACAAAGGGGTAAATGCGGCCGAACTAGCGCTGCTGGCTGGTTCGGAACGCCTCGCATCCGGTCACGGGAATGTGCCCTGGGCTAGATTGTTGCGCTCCCGGTCGCTATGGTTGCTGTGGCTGCAATATTTCTGCCTGTGCTTCCCCTGGTATTTCTACGTGACCTGGCTGCCAACGTATCTGCAGCAATACTGGAAGCTCCCGGCGGCTCAAGCGGCGCGCCTGGCGATCTTTCCTCTGTTCTTTGGCGGCGTGGGTTCGTTGTTGTGCGGTTCAATTTCAACGCGCCTGGGGACACGCATCGGATTGACGCGCAGCCGGCGGCTGCTGGCGACTTCCGGTTTCCTGGGCGCCGGCCTGTTTCTTGTGCTCGCGGTTCAATTTCACAATCCCAACTGGGTGATGCTGGCCATGGGAATGGCCGGCTTTTGCAATGACGTCGTAATGCCGCCGAGTTGGGCAGCCTGCATGGATATCGGCGGCAAGTATGCCGGAACCGTTTCCGGTTCGATGAACATGATGGGCAACCTCGCGGCCTACGTTTCGCCAGTGGCGGGCGGCTACATCTTGGCTGCGACGGGCCGGAATTGGGATATTTTCCTGTACTTGATGGCCGCGGTGTACTTGCTGGGGTCGTTGATCTGGCCGTTTATTGATCCAGAGACGCCGATCGACTAGTCTCCGACCGGAAGCGCTTTGGTCTAATCGTGACCTTCACGTGCAAAGCGGATAACCCAGGCCGTTTGAAGACAAGATCGTAATCGCCCAAAAATCCCAGGCCAGTCTGCCAGTAAAAGACCCCGCCCTTCAACGTCGAACCGATTGGCAGAGAGCGTTCTTCTCCGTTAATCAGAAGACCGCCGCTATTCGCACCGAGGTCGAGTTCGATCCGTTCCAGTTCTTGCATCTCCACCCTCAGGACACCACCGTCATCCGGCTCCAATTGCGTTGTATCCCCATTTAGCTCTCTGCGGAGTATGGCGCCACTGAGCAGCGCTGACTCAAGCGCAGTCTGTGCGGGTGCAGCCACGCCACCGTTGTTCGACACACTGAAGTACCGGCTGCCTATTCCATCGCCGCGGCCTTGGTTATCGAACACATTCCACGAAATGGTATGTAGTCCACCCGCAAGCGTGGTCGTATCGATGTAATAGAAGCCGACTGCTCCGTTGCTGTTCGCCAAGCCCGGGAAGAAAGTCGCGATGTCGCTGCGGAATTGGTTGTAAGTAGGATGCCCAACCGCCACGCCATCCAGGATCACGGTGATTGTCGAGCCGTCCGTGGGGATCCTATACGAGTTCTGTGTCAATGCCCAGCCGAAGTTCACGTATGCATTCCCTGACATCGTCCCCCCTTGTGCCGGCGTGTCGATCGTGCCGAAAGGTTTCGAGGCATGCGCGTTGTCAACGATGATGGTCTTGGTTCCGAGATCCGTCGCCATGCCCGCTTGGTTGTGGGCGATAGCGTGCAGCTTGTATGTCCCATTGCCCGGCCCTCCGGTACCTCCGTTATTGTTGGGTAGGAAATTGGTCAGCAGCATGTAGCCCCAGCCGCCCCGGGTATTCAAGGGCGTATTCGGATATCTTGGCAACAGATCCGGTCGCGCCCCCGCGACGAAGGTCCCATCGCCGATATACACGAGCGTGTTAGGGGGTTCGGAGCCAACCGGTTCACGCCAGACATCGACCTTGGAGACCTCGATGTTGTCCAATGCCCAGCCAGTAACCGGAATGGCCCCTGCGACACCTGTTGTGTTGTCCACCGGTGTGTCAAAACTCCCGAACGGTGAGCCATTCGCGACGTTGAAGATGTTCACGGGAACCACTCGTCCCACCGAAATCGTGGGGGCGTCGATCTCTACACAGTCCCCTATGGGCGGCATGCCGGTCAATGGACCGGAAACCGTTACTTGAATAACCGCGCTGCCAATTCCCGATGAGGGCGAAAGTCTAACATTCGGTAGGTTACAGGAGGCAGTCCAAGCGGGCTGAGCGGGGCCACTGAAGGTCACGGTGATTGGCTGAGGGCCGCTGACAGTCGATCCACTTATGGCGAAATTGAGTCCATAAGGCTGTACGGACATTGTCGTTGCTGCAACGGGTTGAGTGACGTTGATGGTCACAACTGCAGTAATCGGAGTCAAACCCGTGAAGGTGACTGTTCCGACCCTTGGTTGCAGGGTCATGTTAGGCGTGCCGAGCACGGTAACTGATTGCAATGCGGGTGGCACCCCGGAAACACTTACGGTCAACCAATCGACGTTGCTGGCAATATTCCACATACAGCCCGGTCCCGTATTGACATAGAAAAAGTCCTCACCTAATGAAAGCGTGATTGCTGTGGGTACCGAATACCGACAGTTATCGGCCTGTGAAAGAGCCAGCCTCTGCCCCGCGACACTGACCAATGCGGAACGCGCTGCGCCGGGGTTTGTGGTCAAAGTGTACTCGACGGCCCCGTTCCCCTCACCAGACGTTATTGCGCCGAATGTCACCCAAGAATCCGTCTTCGCGGCGTACCAAAAGCAGCCTGACGGCGCAGTCACGGAAATGCTGCCCCCGGCATCACTGGGCTGCATAACGGAGGTCGAAAATGTGCAGGTCGTCGGATCGGTGATTTTCGTTAAAAAGGCGTCCACACCTGACGATCCGACGGCCGTTTGTATTGTCCAGGCGTTACGGGAAAATCCGATGAGCTTGTGCTGCCTGTGACGTAGGCAGTACCTGACTGATCCAGCGCGATGGCTGCTGCGCCTTCGCCAATGTGCCCTCCCAGATAGGTGGAAAAAATCGCGTGTGATCCGGTTCCGTCCAACTTCGTGACGTATGCGGTGGTCGATGGATTCCCCAGGAAGAGCGTGGAATTGATCGATTCAAGAGCATTGGAGACCGGAAAATCCACCGAAGTTGTCGAGCCAACGATAGTAGCGTTGCCGCTGCTGTTGATGGCGATTGCGTTGCCTCTGTCATCGCCAGAGCCTCCCAGGTAGGTCGAATAAAGAACGGTGGCGCCATCCGGGCTTAGCTTGACAGCAAACGCATCGTAAGGGCCTCCGCCGTAATGAGGCTGAAAAGCCCCTGGAGTCGTGGGAAAGTCGGTGGAGACGGTTGTACCCGCAACGTAAGCATTCCCGGAGTTGTCCACGGCTATCCCGTTTACGAAGTCGTTGTTGCTTCCACCAATGAACTTGGAATACAGAAGACTAGCTCCAGTAGAGTTCAGTTTCGCTACAAACCCGTCGTTCGGTGTGCCGATCAGTGTCGTTGCCGCAACTCCGCCCAAATAGGCATTGCCACCTGAGTCCACGACGATCGCGGAGATTGTCGTAGGGAGAAGGCCTGATCTTACTAATGTCGAGTAGACTAATCCCGAACCGTCTGGCTTGAATTTCGTTACAAATGCACCGTTAGTCCCCGCTTGCTGATAAGCTCCGGGCGTCGTTGGGAAATTGCTCGATTGAGTAAAGCCCGCGACGTAAGCAGACCCGGTGGCGTCAACGGCGACGCAGTTTGCCTCATCCTCCCCATTTCCGCCCAGGTACGTTGAATAAACAATGGCGCCCGTGGGACCCAGCTTCGTCAGGAAAGCATCGTGCTGCGTAGAATCGCCGCGGTTTGTTTGGTAGGCCCCCGGAGTTGTGGGAAAGGAAGTTGAGCCGGTGTACCCCGTAACATAGGCGTTGCCGGACGAGTCCACCGCGATGCCGTTCGCAAAAGTAGCAACGCCTGACCCCGTATCAGCCGGACCGAAATGAGTGCTATACAAGATCGTGCTCAACGTCGAATCAAGCTTGGTGACACTGATCGTGCCTAACGGAGCGAGGGGTGTGGACCCATTGATAACATACACGTTGCCCGTAGGATCGAGAGCCACCGTTGTCGGTCCGGTGGACGCCCCTAACGTGGCCGAAAAACTAATAACCGGATCGATAATAAGTGGCTGACTGCGGTCGTAATCGGAGACCTGGATCGCAACCTGCCTTGCGTGGGACAACACGAACCGTGCCTCTATCCGCACTCTGCCACTTCGGGATTCCTGATATACAGCCGGCTTTTCCTGGCGTAAGACTCCCATGCTAGTACGGATGAGCAGGCTTCCGTCATCGTCTAAGCCAATTCCGATTGCTCCCTCGATTTCAAGCTGAATCTTTCTGGTATCCGCGCCTGGCGCCACCACGAAATCGTACTCCAGACGGCCCTGCCGGCTATGGAAAACAAGATTAATCCCCGCATATACTTCGTCATATTGAACCCGGGCGAAATTTGGGATATCTGTCCGCCATTTTGAGGGGTCCGAGCCAAAAATGTAATTGCTGATCTCCCCCGTGGGTTCTTGTCCTTGGATAGCCCGAGATTTCGCTCCAACAAGACGCACGGTTACTGGTGTGGCATAGGGGGGCTTCAGAACCAATTCGCGGTCAGTCAAGAAGATCGTGTGATCGCCTTGGGCGGCAAGAAATCGAACGTGCTGGGCTGCTTGGCCCAAGTTTGGCTCAAAAACCAATGGTAATCCGCTGTTAGCGCCGAAACATGCCCGGAGCAAGAATAAAGCTGCCGCTATTCGGGAACTGATTGTAATCATCCCGACCCTCCGATTAATCGAAAAATCTATTTATGCAATTTATTATGCGGCAGCTCTGGGGAGCTGCAGGAGGTACTTGCACAGCGCGTCCATATCGGTGGGGCTGAGCTTGTAGGCCGGCATGATGGTGCCGGGCGAGGTGCTCGCGGGATCGGCGAAATGTTTTTCAAGCCACGCGCGGTCGTGCCGCAAGCCTACGCCATCAAGCGGCGGACCGAGCTTCTGGCCGACACCGTTGATCTGGTGGCATGCGTTGCACTTGTTCGCTTGATAGACCATCGCTCCTTGGACCACGAAGTCGGGCGCGGCCATAAGGCCTGTCTCGTTCTGCGGTGTCAGCTTCAGAACGAATGCCGAGAGTGAATTCAACGCCGCGTCGTTCAAAGTAACCGGTGGCATCGAACTGCCAGGTACCACGGACGCAGGATTCTTGAAATGCGGAATCAACCAAGCGGCGTTGCGATGCTCGGCCGGCATCTCGGTCAGGTCGGGTCCAATCCCTTTTTTGCCGGCTCCCGGATGACAGGCGACGCAGTTCTGCTTGCGGAAGTACCCGAGGCCTTCGAGCTCCGGGGGCGCCAGTTTCTGCCAGGCCTGAACCGCGCCTGTGCCCTCGGTCACAGCTGCTTCGTTTTCTTCGGGATTCGGGGGCGTGGTGGCGACAGCGGCAGTTGTGAGTCCGGTCCAGGCCAGGATACCTAGAATCGCGAAGGTAAACGCGAAGGTGCGCTTTCCGAGGCGTATCATCGGGCCGCGATCGATGAAAGGAACTAGCAGAAGCGTAAGGACCGCGACGCCGGGTAGAACCACCGCTCCGACGACTTCGAGCGGGCCTTTGAAGAATTTGAGCGTCTGGAACAAGAACAGAAAATACCATTCAGGCCGGGGAATGTAAGCGGTATCGGTGGGGTCGGCCAGCCGCCCCAGTGGGACATCGGCAACCACGGCCAGAGTGAACAGAATGATGAATGCGATGGCGACGCCGACGGTATCCTTGAAGACCTGCTCCGGGAAGAATTTTCGGCGCGGCGCGGTGTCATCCACGGCGGGTGCGACGCCGTGTTTCCGGACCAGGTAAATATGGATTCCGATCAGGATCATCACCAGCGGAGGCAAAAGGACGGTGTGCAGGGCGTAGAAACGCGAGAAGGTGACGACGCTCACCCCCGATTCGGCGCCCATCAGCCGCATCATATAAGGCCCGAGCACGGGCGCCATTCCGCTGATCTGCGTCGTGACTACGGTGCCCCAATACGCCCGATTGTCCCAAGGCAGCAGATAGCCGGTCAAACCAAAAGCCAGAACCATCAGCAATAGGACAACTCCTACCATCCACGTTGCTTCGCGAGGCTTCTTGTACGCGCCGTAGATAAACACCTGGAGCATGTGGAGCACGACGATGATAAGCATCATGCTGGCGCCCCAATGGTGCAGGCCCCGAATCAGCTTGCCGCCGGTGAGCGCGGTCATGATGTATTTCACGCTGTTGTAGGAGTCGCCCGGGGTCGGCGCGTAGTTGAACGCTAGCAGTCCGCCGGTGAACACCTGGATTATGAAGAAAAAGACTGCGGTGCTGCCGATGATCTGGTGCCAGCCGCTCGACGCCGGAATGTCCTCGTAGAGGAAATTCTTGATGGCTGTTTCGAGGCCGGTGCGATGTTCGACCCAGTCGATGACCTTACGCATGGGCCTCCGGGGGTCCGATTTCCAGCTTGCCGGCGTCTATTTTGACCATGTAGCGGTCGAGCGGGCGCGGCGCTGGACCGGCGAGAACTTTGCCGTCGATCGAGAACGAGGAGGTATGGCAGGGGCACACGAAGGTGTGAGAGGGGTCGTCCCAATGATACGCACATCCCAAGTGGGTGCAGTTGGGCGTGAAGGCAATCACTTGGCCGTCGGGCTGCTTCACCACCCAGGCCGTCGCCTTCTCGCTAATCACTTTCCAGCCATCCACGCGGTTGCGCTGGAATGAAATTTCTCTGGGTGTGCCGACAGGCAGCGAGGAAAGATCGGCGGTCTGAACCCACTCGGCTTCCTTCCGGGCTTTGGGCGGGAAGAGCAGATAGATGGCGGCCGGAACCGCCAAGGCGGCGCCGATCAAGCTCATCGTGCCGTGAATTAACCAAGTGTAAACCTTGCGGCGTGTTGGCGGCAGCTCAACCGCAGGCTCGTGCGAATGATGTTCGTCCATTTTTTCCAGTTCTCCACTCTATCCTGAGGATAGTCCAGCGTCAAGAGCCAAAGGTGAAGGAAACGACAATTTTATGTGATTTTTGATGGGCGCGGGTGGCCCCGATGCCATGCGACAATGGAATTCGCCGCTGCTGTCATGTCTAACGAGCAGTTCTACCTCATGATCGGCATTCCTATACTGTTCAATGCCGCGCTGATGGCCATCCTCTTCGCTTATTTGAAAGCTAGATTCGATAGCCTTGAAAGGCGGTTCGACAACATAAAAGACTCGGACAACGCTAATCAGCGCTAGAGGGCGCCTTCCCCCCGATCGTCATTCCGGATACGAATAGCCTCCGCCACGTCGAAGACGAAGACCTTGCCATCGCCGATCTTCGCCGTACGCGCGCTCGAAACCACAGTGCGGACCGCTTCCTCGGCGCGGGCGTCCGGCACCACCATCTCCAACTTCACCTTGGGGAGCAGATCCACCTGGTATTCCATGCCGCGATAGATCTCTTTGTGGCCCTTCTGGCGGCCATGGCCCCGGACCTCCGAGATGGTCATGCCGTCGATGCCGATGGCCTTGAGAGCTTCCTTAACATCCTCCCAGTTTGTGCGGCTGGATGATCGCTTCTATCTTTTTCATGTCGGGTGTCTGTTCCGAGTCGGGTGTATGATCCGAGGCTACGATTCGAGATTACATCCTCTTCACCGTGCATGCCGACGTCGAGACTCGGCGCCGGCGTTGTTCAAGAAGACATATCGTTCGCCGGCGCGGTTACCGGAGGCTTCCACTTCATTCCGACGCTGAATTCGAGCCCGACCAGGTACCGAGTGCCTTTGCGATGACAAGTCCGAACCGACGCACGGCCGTTCAGCTTCAGCTTGTCGCAGCGCAGGGTCACATAAGAGCGTTCCTGGAGCGGCTCAGGAACTTCGATGCGCATGCCGACCTCCGAAATATTGAGCGTGCGAGCATTGGTGAACTTGTCGCCGCCATCGCGGTCCTTCCACATCACCTGTACGATCTCGGACTGCTCGGTTCGATCGTGGCGGCGCGTGCCCTTCGAAGTCATAGAGCCCACACGTCTTTATCGGCAGCCAGCGGCTAACACATTAGTCCGGTGATTTTCGGGGCTATACTGCTTGAAAACGTGCAAATTCCGGCGAACATCGGAAAGTACGAGCTGATTGCGCCGCTGGGCGGAGGTATGGCGGAGGTGTACCGCGCCCGTGACGCCAATTTGGGGCGCACAGTCGCGATCAAAATTCTGACGGAGGCGGGAATGGCCGATCAAGAGGTCTACGCCCGCTTTCTGGCCGAGGCGCGCCTCACCGGTAGCCTGGTGCATGAAAACATCATCGGGTTTTATGACTATGGCGAGCAGGACGGACGGTCGTACCTGGTCATGGAGTATTTCGACGGGGAGAGCCTGGGAGCGGCTATCCGCGGATGGCGCACGGGCGATCTCCGCAACAAACTGCTTATCGCCCGCCAGATCGCCAATGGGCTGGCTTATGTGCATTCCAAGGGCATCATCCACCGTGATGTCAAACCGGACAACGTCTGGATCGACTCCGCCGGCAACGTGAAGATCATCGATTTTGGCGTCGCGAAAACCGACGAGTTTTCCATTACCGGAGCGGGCTTCACTCTGGGTACGCCGTATTACATGGCTCCCGAGCAGGTGCGCGGCGACAAGCCGACACTCCTGGTGGATATTTACTCGTTTGGAGTGCTGCTGTTTGAGTTGGTCACCGGGATCCGGCCGTTTGAAGGTCAGACTGTGAACGAGATCTTCGACCAGGTTTTGCACCAGGCGCTGAACCTCGAGCCACTGAAAAAAGGCGGAATCCCCGATGCTGTCAGCGACCTGATTCACGGCTGCACAGCCAAGGATTCGAGCGCCCGGACTCAGGATTTTTCGATCGTCACCGGCAAGATCGATG
Source organism: Bryobacterales bacterium (assembly GCA_963780485.1). Classification (GTDB taxonomy): domain Bacteria; phylum Acidobacteriota; class Terriglobia; order Bryobacterales; family Bryobacteraceae; genus Palsa-89. Next base: position 350,789 of record CAWACO010000003.1, on the reverse strand, counting down.
AAATTCTGAGGCGGATGCCGGAGCGCCGGTCGCGCCGACGTTGGGTTTGGATTGCCGCCAGCCTGGGTCTCGCGGCGCTACTGGCCCTAGGCATTTATATCGTGTTACGATATTATTGATGAGGGATTTGTCTCTGGCCGGATACCGGGCCTTAGCCGAGTTTCGTTACCAGATCCGGCGCTTCCTGCACTTCAGCGAAGAGCAGGTCCGGAGCCTTGGCCTAGAGCCGCAGCAGCACCAGTTGCTGCTTACCATCAAAGGTCTGCCGCCTGGAACCAGCGCCACGATTGGGGAACTGGCCAGCCGCCTGCAGCTCAAGCATCACAGCGTGGGGGAGCTGGTGGATCGTTTGGAACGCCGCCGTTATGTGGCCCGTAGCGCCGGCCAAGGGGACCGCCGCCAGGTGATTGTCCGGCTTACGCCTTCGGGCGGCAACGTGCTGCGGAAGCTCTCGCTGGCCCATCACGAAGAGCTGGAAAACGCCGGCCCGGCGCTGGCTCAGGCCCTGCGGTCGCTGATGAAGCAGACCCGTACGCGGCCGAGGCGGGCGGCGTGAAGAAACATCCTCGTGCGCAAGAGATCGGCGATTTCACCGCGGACTGGCGAATGGTTCCGATCGCTGGGCTGGCGATTGTCATCGGATTACTCAGCACCGCGGTTGCCTGGGCGCTGCTGCGGCTGATCGGGCTGTTTACCAATCTTTGCTACTACCATCGCTGGGACACGACCATGGTGTCCCCGGCGGCGAATCAACTGGGAGCCTGGGCCATCCTGATTCCGGTGGCCGGGTCGCTGGTGATTGGGCTCATGGCGCGCTACGGCTCAGAGCGCATCCGCGGGCACGGAATTCCCGAAGCGCTCGAATCGATTCTGATCAACGGAAGCCGGGTGCAGCCGCGCTTGGCGATCCTCAAGCCGTTGTCGTCGGCGATATCGATTGGAACCGGCGGTCCGTTCGGCGCCGAGGGGCCGATCATCATGACCGGGGGCGCGTTCGGGTCGATGGTGGCACAGTTCTTCCACCTCACCAGCGTGGAACGCAAGACATTGCTGGTGGCGGGAGCGGCGGCCGGAATGTCAGCGACCTTTGCCTCGCCGATCGCGGCCGTAATGCTCGCTGTGGAGCTGCTGTTGTTCGAGTGGAAGCCACGCAGTCTGGTGCCGGTGGCACTGGCGAGCGCTACGGCCGGAGCGGCGCGCAGGTACATTCTTGGGCTGGGCCCGCTGTTTCCGGTTTCGCACCATCCGGTTTTCATCGGCCCCGAAGGACTGCTGGGCTGCGTCCTCTGCGGGCTGCTGGCCGGCTTGTTATCCGTGCTGCTCACCGGCGCCGTTTACGCGGCCGAAGATTCGTTTGCGAAGTTGCCCATCCATTGGATGTGGTGGCCGGCCATCGGCGGTCTGGTGGTCGGATTGGGCGGGCTGGTTTTTCCACAAGCACTGGGCGTCGGCTACGAGACCATCGGCGCGCTCTTGCAGGGCGACGTGGCGAAAACCACCATCCTCGGGATCCTGCTGGTGAAATCCATCATTTGGGCGGTGTCGCTGGGCTCTGGAACGTCAGGCGGTGTCCTGGCCCCTTTGCTGATGATGGGCGGGGCAATGGGAGGTATCGAGGCGATCTTTTTGCCCAACGAAGGCATGGGTTTTTGGCCGCTGGTGAGTATGGGCGCGATCCTGGGCGGCACCATGCGATCGCCTTTGACCGGCATCGTTTTCGCGCTGGAACTTACGCACGACATCAACGTGCTGCTCCCGCTGCTGGTGGCCGGCGTGATTGCGCATGGCTTCACCGTGCTGGTGCTCAAGCGATCGATCCTGACCGAGAAAGTGGCGCGGCGCGGTTATCATTTGAGCCGCGAATACGCCGTCGATCCGCTCGAGATCCTTTTCGTGCGTGATGCGATGAGGACCAACCTCGTCGCCTTTCCGTCCGAGAGCACGCTCGAACAAATTAAGAAGAGCATGAGTACGCACCATGGGCCTCGCGGTCAGTACCTTTATCCCGTGGTGGATAGCTCTACGCAGCTTCGCGGCGTTATCACTAGGAAACATCTGCAGAAATTGCTGGCGGACCCCAAGGCCCGGGGCGAGGCTCTGGGTGAGATTGCGACTCAGGTGGTGGTAGTCGCACATCCAGACGAGCCGCTGCGCGTCGTGGTGAATCGCATGGCCGAGACCGGCTTTACCCGATTCCCGGTGGTGGATCGCGGAGATCAACAAAAGCTGCTGGGAATAATCGGTCTGAGGGATCTGTTGTCGGCGCGGACCCGGAATCTCGAAGAGGAGCGCAACCGGGAGCGCGTTCTCCGTCTCCGATTGCCGCTGCTGGGGAAAATTACTGAAACCGAGCCGTCCGATGGGAAGCCTGTGTAGTGATAATGCGATGTTACGGCTTATAATTCTCAGGTGATCCATCGCGGCTTGGCAGGCGCGCTGCTGGCATGTTTCGCCGCGCACGCCGCCGACCTTGATCTCTCGAATGCGCGGCTAGCGCTTCCCGCGGAACTTTCGAAACGGGAGTCGAAGGCGGTTGAGATGCTGCGCGATGAAGTACAAAAGCGTACGCAGATTCAGCTTCCGATTACGCCATTGGCCGGCAGTCCGGCGATTACCATTTCACGCGGCCGGGGCCCCGCCGAGGGCTACTCACTCCGAGTCGCCGGTAGTCAGGCATCCATAGTCGCGAACGATGAGCGCGGGATGCTGTTCGGCATCGGGCGGCTGCTGCGCGAGATGCACATGCGGCCAGGGCGAATCACGATCGCACGCGATCTCAACATCACCACATCGCCGAAATACTCGCTCCGCGGCCACCAGTTGGGCTATCGTCCGAAGACTAATTCCTACGATGGCTGGTCCGTTCCAGTCTGGGAACAATACATACGCGATTTGGCGGTCTTTGGAACCAACGCAGCCGAACTGATTCCGCCGCGGTCGGACGATGCCGCCGACAGTCCGCTGTTTCCCTTGCCGCCGATGCAGATGATGATCGAGATGTCGCGTCTGCTCGACGAATACGGCCTGGACGTGTGGATCTGGTACCCGGCCATGGATCCGGACTACTCGAGCCCGCAAACGGTCGAGTCCGCGCTCAACGAATGGGGTGAAGTGTTCAAGAAATTGCCTCGTGTCGACGCCGTGTTTGTGCCGGGCGGCGATCCGGGCCACACCGAGCCCAAAACCTTGATGGCGTTTCTTGAAAAAGAGACGCGTGTGCTGCGCCAATATCATCCTGGAGCGCAGATGTGGGTCTCGCCACAAAGCTTCAATCAGCAGTGGCTCGATGAGTTTCTGGGCATTCTGAATCGCGAGGAACCGGCTTGGTTGAATGGCGTCGTCTTCGGCCCACAGATTCGCGTCAGCCTGCCGGAATTGCGAGCGAAAGTGCCCAAGCGCTACCCCATTCGGCATTATCCGGACATCACGCACAGTTTGCAGTCCCAGTATCCGGTGCCGGATTGGGATGTCGCCTATGCAGTCACGGAAGGCCGCGAGGTGATCAATCCGCGGCCGATCGATGAAGCGGCTATCTTCAGCCGGCTCCAACCGTACACGATCGGGTTCATCACCTATTCGGAAGGCTGCAATGACGACGTGAATAAATTCGTCTGGAGTTCGCTGGGTTGGGACCCTGGGGCCAACGTCACTGATATTCTTCGCCAATACGGCCGCTATTTCATCGGCGACGAATACGAAGATTCGTTCGCACAAGGCCTGCTGGCGCTGGAGCGAAACTGGCGTGGTCCGCTGGCCGAAAACAGGGGCGTGTACACCACGCTCGAGCAGTTCCAGAGCATGGAAGCGGCTGCCTCGCCTGGAACGCGACTCAACTGGCGCTTCCAACAAGCTCTCTACCGTGCTTATTACGACGCTTACGTCCGCCGCAGGCTGGTGGACGAATCTGCGCTGGAGGAGGCGGCCATGGATCAACTGCGTCAGGCTAAGACCAGCGGTGCGATCGAGGCGATGAACCGCGCCCAGCAGATCCTGGATCGTTCAGTTGATGAGCACCCGGCAGTAGACTGGCGCGCGCGGGTCTTCGAGTTGGCCCAGGCGCTGTTCGACAGCATTCGGATGCAGTTGAGTGTCGAAAAATATCATGCGATCTCGGTGGACCGCGGCGCGACACTCGATACCATCGATCGGCCGCTTAACAGCCGCGTCTGGCTGGAACAGCGTTTTGCGGACATCCGCAAAATGGAAGCCGAGGCCGAACGGCGGGCCGCCATCGATGAGATTCTGAATTGGACCAACCCGGGCCCAGGCGGCTTCTATGACGATCTGGGCGACCCGGCTGCCCAGCCGCACCTGGTGCGCGGTACCGATTATGCTTCCGACCCGGCATTCTTGAACTCGCCCCACATTGCGTTCGGCGGCGCCGGCTCGTATCGCAGGTCATTTTGGGCCCACGCTGCATCGCTGAACGACGAGCCCCTGCGGATGCGGTACACCGATCTGGATCCGGCCGCGCAGTACAAAATTCGCGTCGTGTACGGAGGCGACAGCCCGCGACAGAAGATCCGGCTGGTTGCCAATGGTGCAATCGAGATTCATCCCTTCATCGCCAAGCCGGTTCCCTATCGTCCGATCGAGTTCGACATCCCGCGTGAAGCGACGCGAAGTGGAGTCTTGAATCTGGCATGGACTCGCGAGCCGGGCCAAGGTGGCAATGGGCGCGGCTGTCAGGTTTCTGAAGTGTGGCTGATCCGGAAGTGAAATGGGTCTCCTACGCCCGGCGATTCTTTTCGAACTGCCAGGCGGTAGTGACAATATCGGTCAACTCGGGAAACCTCGGCTTCCATCCCAGGGCGCGCTTCAGCTTGTCAGAATTTGCCACCAGCGCCGGAGCGTCGCCCGCGCGGCGCGGCCGATTTCGACGGAGTCATCCCCTTGTCTGCCATGCGAAGAAGAGTAATCTAAAATCACTTGTGACTGCTGAATCATTCGTGGCCGCGCATGGCGCCGCTCTGGCGCACTGGTGGGATAAGACCAAGGACCAGATCCTGCAATGGAAGCGGGCCTACGAATGGCCTCAGGGGACTACCGGCGAGGGTGCCTTCAAGAAGAGATCTGAACTTGAGCAGACGATCAAAAGCCAAATAGAAGCGGATGGGTTTCTTTGTAAGACTACCTTCGACGCCGTGCTGAAATGGGGATTTGGACATGCCTCAATGTGCTCCGAAGATAAGATCCAACATGCGACAAAGCATGCATTCGAACACCTAAGGGATGGAAGGATTGCTCAAGCGGCGAAGGAGTTGGTCATGTTGCCCGGAGTCGGGATTAGCCGGGCTAGCAAAGTGTTGGCGCTTTCAGATCAACAGGAATTCGGTATCTATGACAGCCGCTCTGCACATGGACTCTCCGACTTCGTGGGATCAAACGGCCAGCGAATCATTCCGATTCCTCCCGGACGAGTCATTCGTGGAGACTTTAGAAAAGATTATTGTGACGCCTTCGAGCACTACACTTGGGTCCTCAGACACCTCCGGAAACTTGCCAGTACGAGCGACTCCCTGGGTAGAGAGTTTGGTAGAGTAGCAGACCTTGAAGTTGCGCTATTCACGCGCAGCCGAAGCGGAATTCAACTTCCCAGACCACCAAAGGATGTGCCATCAAATCTACGTGGGTTCGCAGAGCGCGACGAGGAATCTCTCTTCTGGACTCTTGGACGCGGAAAAAAGGCCCAACGATTCTGGGTCACCTTCAATAACTCATCAGTGACCGTCTGGACGGGAAAAAAAGGCAAAACGTCGAAGACGCTTGAGTGGGACGAGATTGACGCTTGCCTCGTGCACTTCAAAGGACGTTGGTTTCCACTTTCAAACAGTAAGACGGCGAGTGAGCGTGACCCAAACGGTCTCGGGGAATACTTTTTCCAGAAGTTCGGCTCTTCCGTTCTCGCGAGTCATTTCGCAGCATTATTGGTCAATCAAGGGTTTTTGGAAGACTGTAGTAAGGGAAACAAAATCCACCTTCGAGTCTTGAGAAACAGTCACAAGATCTTGAGCTCGTGAGACGATCCTGCGAAAGGCCTTTTAAGCCCGGCGATTCTTTTCAAACTGCCAGGCGGTGGTGACAATATCGGTCAACTCAGGAAACCGCGGCTTCCATCCTAGGGCGCGCTTCAGCTTGTCAGAATTTGCGACCAGCACCGGAGCGTCGCCCGCGCGGCGCGACCCCATCTCGTATGGCACGGTCCGGCCGGTGACCTCTTCGACCGCGCGCAACACTTCCATCACCGAGTGACCGGCGCCAGTCCCCACGTTAAAGGCATCGGAGGCTCCGCCGGCCAACAGTTTTTCGAGGGCTAAGACGTGCGCTTCCGCCAGGTCCGTCACATGGATGTAGTCCCGGATGCAGGTTCCATCGGGCGTTTCGTAATCGTCGCCGTAGATGTTGATCGGGTTGCCGGTAACGACCGCCCGCAGCAACAGTGGGATGAGATGCGTCTCCGGATCATGTTCTTCGCCCAGCCCGGAATCAGGGTCGGACCCACACGCGTTGAAATATCGCAGCACGATACTCCGCAAACCGCGATATGGATCGAGCCAGCGCAGGATTTTTTCTACCATCACTTTCGATTCGCCGTATGGACTGACAGCGTCGAACGGCGAGTCTTCGGGAATCGGCACCACCTGGGGCGTTCCGTAGACCGCCGCGGTCGAGGAAAAAACCAGCCGCCTCACACTGGTCTGCACCATGGCCGTCAACAATGACAGCGTCCCGCCGACATTGTTGGAAAAGTACAGCTCCGGCTTCTGGGTGGATTCCCCCACCGCAATGTAGGCCGCAAAATGAATGACGGCGTCGATTGCCTCGCGGGCCAGCAGGTCGCTCAGAGCTGGCGTGTCGGCAACATTCAGCTTGTGGAACGGAAGATCAGCCACGTTGTGTTCATGCCCGCGTGAAAGGTCGTCCACCACCACGACGCTGTAGCCGCGCCGAGCTAACAAGTGAGCAGTGATCGACCCGATGTAGCCGGCGCCACCCGTCACCAGAACTTTAGGCATAAGCTTCTAGTGTAGGTTGCGCGCGGCGCGTAGTGTCTCAGTTCGATTTTTGTTCGGGCGCGACGCTCGGCGTAGAAGCGTTGCTTCGTTTTTCAAACATGGACTTGCCTGAATGGATGAATTCATCCACGCTTTGAAAAGCGCTCGTCTCCAAATGCGGCCTTGAGTCGTTGCGCGTGATCAAGAATCGTCTGCGTCCATTGGCTTTGTAGATCGCGCAATTTCTCCTGTAACGACGGCAAGATGGACCCGGATTCCGTAACTTCCATGCGGGACTCGTATACCCACGGCCTCACCACTTGCCGGAAGAATAGGCTTTCGGTCGTGAGATCTGCAGTAATGGTTATCAGGGCGCGGAGCTCTTGATCTGTGAGATGAAGGGCACTGCGGGCTTCCTCTGAAACCGGCCGGCTGCCAAGATTTTTAACCTCGTCAAAGAACTTCTGATAATCTCGAGCTTGGCCTTCGACGATGGGGACTCCTGAGATCACCAGGGAACGACTCGCCAGCGGGTCATCGGGGACATTGGTTTGGCAGAAACCGCTCAAGGTTAGTAGCCCCAGCACTATCGCGGTCGGAGTCGCAGAAGCGCGCATAGCGCTGTTTCCTTCCTTCTGAATCCGATTATAGGCCCAACGCCGCGCGGCGCCCTGCTATACTGAAATTTGGATTTTACGATTCGGGTCGCTTGCCCCGAGCCGAGGAAATCAGATGCCAAAACGTACATTTCAACCAAACAATCGCAAACGGGCAAAAACGCACGGGTTTCGGGTACGCATGAGTACCAAGGATGGACGGGCGGTGCTGGCGCGGCGCCGAGCTAAGGGCCGCCATAAACTCACGGTTAGCGACGAGAGAGCTGTCCGGTCTGCCGACTAGCTTCGGTTTCCCGAAGAGCGCCCGAATACTGCGAACTTCTGATTTCCGCAAAGCGTACAGTCAAGGGAGCCGGATTGCGGGCCCTTACTTTGCGGCGTTTTGCCTGCGAATTCCGCGAGGCGAAGAGGAGGGGCCGAGGCTGGGCTTCACGGTGCCACGCGCCTTCGGAAAGGCTGTCATGCGAAACCGGGCGAAGAGGCGGTTGCGAGAAGCTATTCGGGTTCGCATGCACGAGATCCCAGCGCAATGGGACATCGTGATCAACCCGCGGCGCGCGGCTTTGAAGGCGCCGGTGGAAGAGCTTCGACGCGAAGTGGATCGGCTGGTGACGCAATGCGGAAAGTGGTAATCGCCACATTGGGGTTCTACAAGCGTTTCCTTTCACCCTTGCTTCCCTCAGCTTGCCGCTATCGCCCCACCTGCTCGGAATACATGATCGAAGCGGTCGACAAGTACGGCGTACGGCGTGGTGTGTGGATGGGCACCCTGCGTCTGCTGCGCTGTCATCCGTTTCGTGAGGGCGGTTTTGATCCGGTTCGCTAGAGAACTTTCACACCATGGCCGATTCGCCTAACAATCCGATCCAACCGGGCCAGCAGGGCAAGAAAGAGCTGTCCATGGAGACGCGGCTCCTGTTGGCGTTCCTGCTAATGGGCTTGGTGCTGTTTCTCACCCCGTACATTTATAAGGCCCCGCCTGCGCCGCCCAAACAGGCCGTCCCCGCTGCCGGAAAGCAAGCCCCGCAAGCTGAAAAACCCCCGGAAACAATTCCCGTGCGTCCTGTCGCCTCCGCCCAGGCGGTCCCTGGCCAGATTCAGGACACCGCCGAGAGGGAATTCACGGTCGACACCGACATCTATCGCATCAAGTTCTCCAATCGCGGCGCGACGGTGCATAGCTGGGTGCTCAAGAAGTACCTCGACCGTTCCGGCAAGCCGCTCGAACTCGTGAACCAGCCGAGTTTCTCGAAGGTCCCGGCGCCGTTCTCCTTGTCGCTCAAGGACAGCCAGGCCGCCGACGTGCTCAATTACGGACTCTATGCCGCCCATCCGTCCGCGGGCGGCCTAGGGATCGAGTACGAGTTCTCCGACGGCAAAATCCACGCCAAGAAAACGTTTCAGTTCACCAAGGACGGCTACCTTTCGCAAGTTGCCACGGAAGTTTCACAGAACGGCGTTCCGGTCGACCACCTGATCCAATGGCGCGGTGGATTTGGCGACCCCACCTCGCTCAACAGGATCTCCGAGCAGCATGTGGTCTACTATGACCTCAACCAGGGCAAGCTGATCACCAAGGATGCCAAGTCGGTCAAAGACGGTCCCTCATCGGTAACTGGGAGTTTCTCCTTCGCCGGCTTGGACGACCGGTTCTTCGCTTTCGTTGTCCTACCGAAAGACAATACTTCGACCACCGTAGTGGCGATCAAGGACGATGTCCTGGCGGCCAACGGCAAGGAGGAGATGCACGTCGGCGTCCAGGTGGGTGGAGACACGGTCAACCACCTGGTGGCCTTTGTCGGGCCCAAGGATATCGATCTGCTTCGCAAGGTGGATCCGAAGCTGCAGCAGCTCATCGACTGGGGATTCTTCGGAGTCATCGCTAAGCCGATCTTTCTGGCATTGCACTGGCTTAACGACAACCTGCTGCACAATTACGGCTGGTCCATCGTAGTCATCACCATCATCATTAACCTTGTTCTTTTGCCGATGCGTTTCGCCGGCATGAAATCGCAGCGAAAAATGCAGGCGCTGCAGCCGCAAATTGCCGCAATCAACGCCAAGTACAAGGGGCTGAGCCTGCGCGATCCACGCAAGCAGCAACAGAACCAGGAGATCATGGATCTCTACAAGACCGCCGGCGCCAACCCCATGAGCGGCTGCCTGCCGATGGTGATCCAGCTCCCGATCCTGTATGCGTTCTACAAGGTCCTCAACGTCACCATCGAGCTACGCGGCGCCCATTGGCTGTGGGTGACCGACCTGTCGCAGCCTGAACAGCTCCCCATTCACATTCTTCCCATAGTGATGGTGATCTCGCAGTTCATTTCACAGCAGATAACGCCCACTCCGGGAGTCGATCCCGCACAGGCCAAGATGATGAAGTTCATGCCTCTGATGATGGGCTTCTTTTTCTACAATATTTCGAGTGGTCTGGTGTTATACTGGATGACCAGCAATTTAGTGGGAATTTTGCAGCAATGGATAGTCAATCGGACCATGCCACCGCCGCCGGCCCCGGCGCCCAAGACCGTACCCAAGAAAAAAGCCAGGGTATAAGACCAGTGGGCGAACATAAGTACACGGTCGCCTCGACGGGCCCGCGCATCGAGGAGTTTTTGGACATCGCGCTGGACGACATGGACATGGATGTCGAGTACGAAGTCCTGGAAGGCGTGCATACGCACCCTGATCTCGAAGATCCCGACGTGGTGGTGAAATTCTCGGGTCCCGAAGTTGAGCTTCTACTCGCCAACAAGGCCGAAGTACTGCTGGCGCTCGAATTTCTTACCATGGAAGCCCTGCGCATGCCGCCCGAGGATCACTCGCGGCTGTGTTTCGACGCCAATGATTACCGGCTCATGCGCATCGAGGAACTGCGCCTTAGCGCCGCGACTGCCGCGGAGAGGGTGAAGCAGACCCAACGTCCCTTCCACTTCAATCCCATGAGCAGCCGGGAGCGCCGCATCATTCACCTGTGCCTGCGTAACGAGACCGTCATCCGCAGCGAAAGCACCGGCACCGGACCGTTTCGACAGGTAGTGGTGTTGCCGATCGGCATGCCTCTGCCGGAGCCCATCCGCCCTCCGCACCCCCCGCCGCCGCGACGCGATGGCCCAGGTGGTCCGCCCGGAAGACGGTCAGGTCCGCCCCGGCGTGGCGGCGGCAGAGACCGCGGCAGGTAGAACAAGGCAGCACGCTGCAGGTTAGAGATACCATTGTTGCGATTTCCACTCCGCCGGGACGGTCCGGCCTTGGGATTGTCCGGCTTTCCGGTGACGGCGCGCGTGCGATAGCCGAGACCATCCTCAGATTTCGCGCGGAGCACGCCTGGAAGCCCTGGACGGCCTCCCTCGCCCAGTTGATCGACGACAGAGCCGACGTGATCGATGAAGTGGTGGCGACGTTCTTCGCCGCGCCTCGCTCTTACACCGCCGAAGATCTGGTGGAAATTTCCTGCCACGGCTCGCCGGTAGTGCTGCGCTTCGCAGTCGAGCGCGCCTGCGCGGCCGGTGCACGATTGGCCGAGCCTGGCGAATTCTCGCTGCGAGCGTACCTTAACGGAAGAATCGACCTCCCCCAAGCTGAGGCGGTCCGCGACTTGATCGAATCCACCACGCTGTATCAAGCTCGCGTCGCTGCGCAGCAGGTGGAAGGATCGGTTTCGCGGCGCATCCGGCCAGCCAAGGAACAATTGCTGGAGCTGATCGCGTTGCTCGAAGCCGGCATCGACTTCGCCGAAGACGACGTGAGCGTCGCTCCTACTGAGGAAATCCTGCGGCGGCTGGAACCAGTGACGCAAGCGGTCGCACAGCTCATTTCCACGTTCGACTACGGCAAGCTGGTTCACTCCGGAATCACGCTGGCCATCGTCGGACGGCCGAACGTAGGCAAAAGCAGTTTGTTTAACCGGCTGCTGGAACAGGACCGCGCCATCGTCACCGAAATTCCCGGCACCACACGCGATGTGGTGTCGGAAGTCGCGGCCATCCAAGGCATCCCCATCCGGTTTGTCGATACAGCGGGAATTCGACTGGGCCAAGATCTGGTGGAAAGGCTCGGCATCGAGCGCAGCTACCAGGCCATGGCTGACGCTGACCTTACGCTGGTGGTGATCGATCTCTCCCAACCCGTCGAGCCCGCTGACTTGGCCCTGATCGACCGCGCCAAGCGGCAGGGGCGCTACGTCCTGGTGGGAAACAAGTCGGATTTGCCGGGCGCGGCTGAGGTTCCCGAAGAGTTTGTCGCCGTTTCCGCGGTCACCGGCCACGGAATCGAACGGCTGCGGGAGAAGATCGTCCCAGCTGCGGCGCGAGACCAGGATTCCGGATTTATCACCAGCCTGCGGCACGAGCAGTTGCTGCGCGAGAGCGTCGAAGCCCTCCAGCAGGCCCGCACAGCCGCCCAATTGGGCATTCCGCATGAGATGCTGCTCTTGGATCTCTACGCCGCTCTGCGCCCGATTGACGCCATCACCGGCGCCACTACTGCCGATGACATTCTCAACAGAATCTTTTCGACTTTCTGCATCGGTAAATAACCGGGTGGGTTGGGCCGTGTGGGTGGTGTGAAAAAACGGACTGGACCTGTTTACAATGGGGATGGCAGGCAAGTTTCTTGATCCGATCAATCCTTTTTCTTGGTGTCGTTGGCACTGTGCTCGTACAGGCCCAAACGCAATCTCAACATGGGGAACTCGATGCCAGCCCGGCGCTGTTCACGGTGCTTGCGGCCATCAATGCCGCGGGCTACGACGCCGACCTCGATTCCAACGCCAACTCACCGGTTCGCAAGCAAGTTCGGGACGTCATCGCGGCCAAGCATTTGGAGTCGGTGGACGCGCTCAAGAAGTTTTTCGCCACCCATAAGCAAGAGAATCAGATCGCCGAGTTGAATCAGTACATCTCGTTCGCCCTGACGCTCGTGGGGCCGCCTGATTTTCAATCCCGGATGAAACCCGAGGAGATCCCGCTGGATGTCCGGCCGATGGCTGGGCTCGATCACCTGATCGCCCAATTTTATCGGGAGGCCGATATCGAGGATCTGTGGAAGCAAGCCCAGCCGGCCTACGATCAGTTGATTGCCGCTTATCATTCCGGAATCTCAAAGGCCTTGCTCGAAGCCAACGCCTACGTGCGTAATCCAACCAGCGGCTACCGGGGCCGGCGATTTCAAATTTTCATCGATCTGCTGGGAGCGCCGAACCAGATTCAGACCCGCAGCTACAAGGACGATTATTTCGTGGTGGTAACTCCCTCGCCGGAACCGCAGGTCGATCAGATCCGCCACGCTTATCTGCATTACTTGCTGGACCCGCTGGCGCTCCGGTATTTCGAACAGTTGAACCGGTTGAAGGGGCTGGCCGATTTCGCGAATCCAGCGCCCGCGCTCGATACCGCTTACAAGGATGATTTCGTCCTGCTCGCCACCGAGTGTTTGATCAAAGCCGTGGAAAGCAGGCTGGCGCAGGGAGCGTGCCAATCGTCGAGGCGTTGGTGGACCAAGCGTTGCGGGAAGGATTCGTTCTGACTCCGGCTTTGGCTGATGGTTTGGCGGTTTACGAGAAGCAGGACGAATCGCTGCGTCTGTATTATCTCGATCTGGTCGGGCAAATCGATCTGGAGCGAGAGGACAAGCGGCTGGAGAAGGTTCAATTCTCAAGGAACGCGGCCGTGAAAAAAGCCCCGCCCGCTCCGCCGCCGCCCGCCCCCGTGATCACAGGCACGGCGAAAACGCTGGCGGAGGCCGAAGAGCTTTACTCCAAGCGGGACCTCGATCGCGCCCGGCAAAGTTATCTGAAGCTTCTGGAGACCCCCGGCGAGACTGCGCTGCATGCCAGGGCGTATTATGGTTTAGCGCGCATAGCTGCGCTGCAAAAAGATCCTGAGTTGGCCGAGAAACTGTTTCAGAAAACGCTGGAGTTGTCGCCGGACAAGGACACCGAGTCGTGGGCCCACCTCTATTTGGGCCGGTTAGCCGATGCCGCGGGAGACCGCGGCCAAGCGGAGAAGAATTACCGGGCCGTGCTCGCCATCGATGGCGCGCCAGATTCGGTAAAGAACGCTGCCACGAAGGAGCTCGCGCAGCCGTTTCATCGAGACCAGTAGTTCGCCGTGAAGAACGCGGTAAATGATTTTCATTAAAGCCAATGACTTTCATCAAATAGGAGCAGACATGGAAAGATTTAGAAGAGTTTGGGCGCTGGCGATCGGAGCCCTGGTTTTGGGCCTGCCGTCGCTTTGGGCCCAGAAGCCAAAATCTAAAGGTGAGGTTGCAGCCATCCAGGCGGTTCAGGCCGCCAAGACTCCCGACGAACAGATCAAAGCCATCGAGAACGTGTTGACGAACTTCGCCGACACCGAATTCAAGAACGTGCTTCTCGAAATGGCCATGCAGATTGAGGAGCAAAAGGGCGACTTCGCCCAGACGGTGTTTTACGCCGAAAGGCTGCTCGACGCCGATCCCAAAAGCGCCGCTGCGCTAATTGCCCTGGCCAGTGAAACCGCGCGGCACACCCGCGAGTTCGACCTGGACAAAGAGGAGAAACTGGTCAAGGTGGACAAGTGGGCCAAGGCTGCGCTGGACGCCGCTCCCACGGCTCCCAAACCCAATGCCAACATCCCGGACGCCCAGTGGGACAGCGCGAAGAAGGACATGCAGGCGCAGGCTTATGTTGCCATGGGAATGGCCGCTTCCCTGCGCAAGAAATACGACGATTCCATTGCGGACTATAAACAGGCGCTGGCCGTCGGCGCCACCCAGGATCCGGCTAACTGGCTTCGTCTCGGGCAATCTTATCTCGATGCCAACAAGCTGGACGAGGCGAATGACGCATTCGACAAGGCCTTGAGCGCTTCCAATGCCAGCGCGCAGGTCAAGTCAATCGCTCAAGCCAAGAAGGACGAAACGGCAAAACGAAAGGCCGGAGCCAAACCTCCGGGAGGTTCGAATTTTTAGAGCAAAATCAGTTCTTAGAGCGAAACCAGGCGGTCATCGCTCCCACCAGCCTGTCACGGCCGGGATCGAAGCGCTCGAAGAGATTCTGGGGCATCATTTCGAGGACCGGGAACTACTGGAGCGGGCGCTTACACACAAGTCGCGCGTGTACGAGAAGAACGCGGAAGCGCCCTCCGACAACGAGCAGCTCGAATTTCTCGGAGACGCGATTCTCGGCTTCCTGGCGAGCGAAGCCCTGGTGGCGCGGCATCCCAATTATCCGGAAGGCCGGCTCTCTAAGATGAAGGCTCATCTGGTGAGCGCCTCCCACCTTCACCAGGTTGCAGCGCGTTTCAAATTAGGGGACCACCTGCTGCTGGGCCGCGGCGAGGAGATGAGCGGCGGAAGAGAAAAAAAGGCGCTGCTCGCCAATGCCCTCGAAGCTTTGATTGCCGCGCTATATCTGGATGCGGGCATTGAAGCGGCCCGTAGCTTTGTGGTTGGGCATATTATCGGCGAGGACGATCCTCTCGACGAGGGGCTGGAAGGCGCCGATTACAAGAGCGCCCTGCAGGAGATGGCACAATCGCGCAAGCTTCCTCAGCCGCGCTATCTCACCATAGAGGAGCACGGACCTGAGCACGCCAAGACGTTTCTGGTGGAAGTGCGGGTCGGCCGGGAATGGATCGGCCGGGCCGAGGGCTTGTCCAAGAAAAGCGCCGGACAAAGGGCCGCGCAACAGATCCTGCAGCAGTTGGCGGGCGAGTTGTCGCCTCCTAGCGCTTAGTCTCTGGCGCCGCCTGCTCCCCCGCTGTCGGAATCCGTTCCGGCTCTCCCTTCACACCCGTTTCATTGAGGACCACCATGTCGACGCGCCGGTTCCTCTGCCGCCCTGCTTCGGTGTCGTTGCTTTCAACCGGGGCCGTGTCGGCATATCCTGCGATGGAAAGTCGCTCCGCGGGCAATCCGGAACTGACGAACAGTTCCAGCAGCGCGATGCTGCGAGCCGCCGACAAATCCCAATTGCTCTTGAAGCGGGAATTGTGGATCGGCACCGAGTCGGTATGTCCTTCCAGCCGCACTGGATTGGGAACCTGCTTGATCGCATTGGCGATTTTTTGGATGCTCGGATAAAAATCCTTTGCAATCTCGTCCTCGCCCGAAGGGAACAACGCTGCTTGCGTAAAGCTGATGATCAGCCCGCGCGCGCCCATGCTGATCTTCAGCTTTCCAGCCCGGATCTCACTCCCCAATTCCTGGTTGAGGATCTGGAGCGACGGCAGCAATTCGGCGATCTGCCCGTCCCGCTTCACCTCCACGGTCTTCAATTCTTTCTTGACTCCGCCCGGGCCTTTCATTTGCGCGTTGCCCTGGCCCTTTACATCGACGGCTCCGCCCAGGACCGCCGTGACCATGCTGTTGAAAGACTCGCCTTTCAATGCCTTTTCCACGGAATCGGAAATGGCTTGCCTTTTCGCTTTATCGGTCTGAGAGCTAGCAAACATAACCACGAAAAAAGCGAATAGGAGCGTGATGAAGTCCGCGTAGGAGACCAGCCAGCGTTCGTGATTTTCATGCGATTCCCGTTTCTTGCGTGCCATCTTGCTCCGTCATCTTGCTCCAATGAATCGCTCAGCTCTTAGCAGGAGCAGCTTGCGGGCTGGCGCGGGGCGGCGTCTCTGCTCTAGCCCCCGCCTTGGTTTTCACATCGGCTTCTTTCGGTTGTGCAACCCTCTCCTCGTGCTTATAGGCGTCCAACTTGCTCCGGATCAACTTCGGGTTCAGTCCTTCGACGATGGCCCCTACTCCTTCGAGCTTCAATTGCTTCATCTCGGTCTCCCACTCGATCCGGGATTTGATCTTGGTGGCTGCCGGCAGCAGTATGATATTCGCCAGCCCGACGCCGTACAACGTAGCTACGAACGCTACCGCAATACCGCGCCCTACCTCTTCGATGTTGGCCAGATTTTTCATTACCTGAATCAGGCCCATCACCGCACCGATAATTCCGATGGTCGGTGAGTAACCGCCGGCGCTTTCGAACACTTTAGCCTCCGCCAGGGCACGGTTCTCCGCCGTGTCGATCTCCAGTTGCATCATGTTGCGAATCTCTTGGAGATCGGTGCCATCCACCGCCAGGGTCAGGGCTTTTCGCAGAAATGGATCCTGGATTTCCAGGGCCTCATTCTCCAACGAGACCAGGCCATTCTTGCGAGCCTTGGTCGCATACACGATCAATTCTTCGATGGCTTCGTCGGGAGATCCGGTCTTGTCCATCAGCACCTGGATCAATCGCAACGCGGCCCCGTTTAGCACACGGATGGGCGTGCTCACCATCACCGCTCCGAAAGTTCCACCCAACACAATGAAGGCGGCCGTGATCTGCGAGACGTCTCTGATCTTGCCGCCCTCCATCAACAGGCCTCCCACGATGCCGCCGAACGCCAGTAAAATTCCTCCGACGGTGGCGAAGTCCGGCCTGGAAGGTTTCTTGTCTTTCCCGGGCGCGGGTTTCTTAACGTTGGATTGCTCCGCCATGCGCTAAGGTTGCTCTTCCACGGCCGGCGCCGGGTCTTCGCAATTCGTCGAAGCCTTCGCCGGCAAGTTCGTAATCGTCCGGCGAAAATCAATCACTCTTTCAATCACCTCATCAGCCGATTCCAGCACCATGAACTTCTGGCCGCTCGTCATGGCGATCACCGTATCGGGCGTAATCTCCACGTGCTCAATCAGATCCGAGTTCAACACCAAGGGCACGTGGTTGATGCGAGTGAGCCGGATCATAGGGATGCTCAAGTCCCTTATCGGCTCGAAGAAGACTTATTTGAGAAGCTCCCGGCTTACAACCGGCGGCTACGTCAGGCGAGAATTTCCAGGATTTCTGTGAGTTCTTTGCGGATTCGATCGAGGACCGGGGTGCCATCGTTAAACAGATCGCCCTGCGAGCGCTTGGATTTCTTCACGGCTCCGTCCGAAGATTTCCCGGCCGCTTCCCGCGGGCGCGACTCCAGAAACTTCCTGGCGCCTTCGATGGTGTAGCGCTTGTCGTAAAGCAGGCGCTTTATCTCCAGCACCAGCTCCACGTCCTTGCGCCGATACAGGCGGTGGCCTTTACCGGATTTCTTCGGCCCTAAGGAGGAGAACTCCGTCTCCCAGAATCGCAGCACGTACGGCTTAATTCCGGCCAACCGGCTCACTTCACCGATTCGAAAGTACAGTTTGTCCGGGATTTCTGGCCGCTCGCGCTCAACTGCGGGCTGAGGCATCTTTGGCCATTCTAACAGAGAAAACAGGCGCCGGAATCCGAACTGACGGCCTGCGCGCGAAACGCGTCCGGCTGGCGTATCATGGTACCTAGCGTTAGCGCTAACACCACCATGAACAGACGACATTTCCTCATGAGTTCGGCCGCCGCCGTGGGGTCCGCCCTGGCCGCGCCCAAAAGTCCCAACGATACCGTTCGCATCGCCTGCGTCGGCCTGCGCGGCCGGGGCAAGTCGCATCTGAAGGCTTTCACCACGCTGCCCAACGTCGATCTGGTAGCGGTGTGCGACGTCGATCAAGCGGTGCTGAGCGAGGCTTCTAAGTTTGTCGAGTCCAAGCGGCAGAAGGCTCCCGCCACCTTCACCGACCTCCGGAAACTTCTGGAGGACAAATCCATCGACGCCATCTCCATCGCGACGCCCAATCATCAGCACACGCTGCAAACCGTGTGGGCTTGCCAGGCTGGCAAGGACGTGTACGTCGAAAAGCCCTGCTCGCACGACATGTTTGAGGCCAGGCAGGTGGTCGGAGCGGCGCGCCATTACGATCGCATCGTTCAGCAAGGCAGCCAAGCTCGCTCCTCGACCGCGCTGCAGGACGGCGTGCAGAAAATGCGCGACGGCTTTTTGGGCGATGTCTATATGGCTCGCGGGCTGTGCTACAAGTGGCGCGACACCATCGGCCGCACGCCCGAGCAAGCCGTCCCCTCCGGCGTTGATTACGATCTATGGCTGGGCCCGGCGCCCAAACGCTCCTTCACCAAGAATCGCTTCCACTACAACTGGCATTGGTTCTGGGATTACGGCAACGGCGATCTCGGCAATCAGGGCATCCACGAGATGGACATCGCGCGCTGGGGACTGGGCGTGAAATATCCCACCAAGGTCTCAGCCATGGGCGGCCACTTCATGTTCGACGACGATCAGGAAACGCCCAACACCATAACGTCCAGCTTCGAATTCAATGACGGCGGCAAGAAGAAGATGCTGGTCTTCGAGGTGCGCCATTGGATGACCAACCTGGAAGCCGGTATCCACGAGTTCGACAAGAGCACTCCGAGCAACTGTATCGGCAATCTCTTCTACGGCTCCAAGGGCTTTTTGGCCATCGACGGCTACGACCGTTACAAGACCTGGATGGGCAAGGCGCAGGAGCCAGGACCGGCGATGACAGAAGGCGGTGATCACTTCGCCAACTTCATCAACGCCGTTCGTAGCCGCAAGCGCGAAGACCTCAACTGCGAAATCGAGGAAGGCGCGATTTCGACTACGCTGGTGCATCTGGCGAATGTCTCTTATCGCCTAGGCCGTACGCTGCACTTCGATGCCGCGAGTTATTCCTGCACCGGCGATGCGGAAGCGAATAAGATGTTCAAGCGCGACTATCGCGCGCCCTTCGTAGTCCCGAAGTTGGCGTAGTGGCGTGGCGCACGCACTCCTGCGTGCCGCGTTCACAATCATGTGAACGCTTTTCGGCTACCATGAAACTTCCCCCACTTCATGCTCCGCTTCGAAACAGCCGGCGAATCTCACGGAGAATGCCTGGTCGCCACTCTGACCGGACTCCCGGCCGGCATTCCCGTTTCTATCGACGCCATCAACCGCGAACTGTGGCGCCGCCAGCAAGGCTACGGGCGCGGCGGCCGCATGAAGATCGAAACCGATCAGCGCCGAAATTGTCGCCGGGCGTGCGGCACTCGAAGACCATCGGCTCGCCCATCGCGATCATCATCCGCAACAAGGATTGGAAAAACTGGACCGAAGCGCTTGCCGGTGGAAGATATCGATGGCGCCGAAGATAAGCGCAAGCCGGTCACCCGCCCGCGGCCCGGCCACGCCGACCTGGCCGGCAGCCTCAAGTACAATTTCCACGACGCCCGCTACATTCTGGAGCGCGCCAGCGCGCGCGAAACCACGGCTCGGGTAGCAGTCGGCGCGCTGGCCAAGGCATTTCTCGGACAATTCGGCACTCGAATTCTGAGCCACGTCATCGGCGTCGGCGATGTGCGCTTGACGCGTGAAGCAGGCTGGGATGAACTGGTGGCGCTGAGCGAGAAGACCGAAGTGCTGCTCGCCTGCGTCGACCCGGAAACCGAAAAGCAAATGAAAGAGGTGGTCGATCAGGCCTATCGCACCGGCGACACCGTCGGCGGCGTCTTCGAAGTGGTCGCGCACAATGTGCCGCCCGGCCTCGGCTCGCACATCACCTGGGATTCGCGCCTGGATGGGCGCCTGGCGCAGGCCATCGTATCCATGCAGGCGGTGAAGGGCGTGGAGATCGGGTTCGCGGCCGAAGGCGCGGCTTCTTTCGGATCGCGCGTGCAGGACACCATTCACTACAATCGGGAAGAGCGGCGTTTCACGCGCGGCGCCAATCGCGCCGGGGGCCTGGAAGGCGGCATGACCAACGGCCAGGATGTGCTGGTCCGCGGATTTCTGAAGCCGATTTCGACGCTGCGGCGCCCGCTCGAATCGGTGGATCTCGCGACGCGCGAGCCGGCGCTGGCCGCCTATGAGCGCAGCGATGTCTGTGTGGTCCCGGCCGCGGGCGTGATCGGCGAAGCCATGGTGGCCATCGTCCTGGCGCAGGCGTTCCTGGAAAAGTTCGGCGGCGATTCGCTGGACGAGACCCGGCGCAATTTCGAAGGCTACCTGGAGCAGGTGAGAAACTTCTGATGACCCATTCGATCGTGCTGTACGGCGAGCCGGTGCTCGAAAAACAGGCCGAGGCCATCACGGAATTCGATACGCCGGAACTGCACACAGCTCATCGACGACATGTTCGAATCCATGTACGCCGCCAAGGGCGTGGGCCTGGCCGCGCCGCAGATCGGCATCGCCAAGCGTATCGCCGTGATCGACCTGTCGGTGGCCGAAGATCCGCAGCAGAAGATCGTGCTGATCAATCCTGAGATCATCCACAAAGAAGGAACGCAAGACCGGCGAGGAAGGCTGCCTCAGCCTTCCCGGTTTTCGCGAGCAGGTGAGCGCGTCCGAAGAAAGTCACCGTCCGCGCGCAGAACGTCAAAGGCGAGACGTTCGAAATGACCGGCGAGGATCTGCTGGCGCGCGCCTTCAGCCATGAGATCGATCATCTGAACGGCCGCCTCTACATCACCCACGTCAGCGCGCTCAAGCGCGACCTGATCCGGCGCAAGGTCCGGAAACTGGCGAAGGCCGGCGAATGGGGCGGATAGTGGCACAGGCATTCTTGCCTGTGTTCAAATGAACCTCATCTTCCTCGGCACTCCCGCCTTCGCGGTTCCCACCCTCGAAGCGATCGTCGCCGCCGGCCATCACGTGTCTGGCGGTCTTCACGCAGCCCGACCGCCCCAAAGGCCGCGGTGGACAAGTGGCCGCCTCACCGGTGAAGGAAGCCGCCCTGCGTCTGGGCCTGCCGGTGTATCAGCCGGAGCGCGTCCGGCGGCCGGAAGTAGTCGAACAGCTGAAGCGGTTGAATCCGGACGCGATGGTGGTGGTCGGCTACGGCCAGATTATTCCGCAATCGATCATCGATATTCCGCCGCCACGGAATCATCAATGTGCACGCATCGCTGCTGCCGAAGTATCGCGGCGCGGCGCCGATCCAGTGGGCCATCGCCAACGGCGAAACGCGCACCGGCGTCACCACCATGCGCATCGACGCCGGCCTCGACACCGGCGATATGCTGCTCAAGTGGGAGACCGAAATCGGGCCCGAAGAGAACGCCCTGGAACTCGGCCAGCGGCTGGCGATCGCGGGCGCGCAGCTTCTGGTGCGAACACTCCGTGAAAATCCGACGCCAGTGAAACAAGATTCCGCCGAAGCCACCCTCGCGCCCATTCTGAAAAAAGAAGACGGCCTGATCGATTGGACCTGGCCCGCTGAGAAAATCTTCAACCGCGTCGCGCGGCTTCCTGCCTTGGCCGGGCGCGTACACCTTTTTTCGCGGCCAGGTGTTCCACATCTGGAAAGCGCGCGTTGCCGAGGAGCCTGGTACCGGTCGATCCCGGCCGTCTGCGACCGTAAAGAAGCGGCTGCTGATTGACTGCGGCGCGGAGACCGCGCTCGAAGCTGATCGAAGTGCAGATCGAAGGACGCAAGCGAATGCCGGCCGAAGCGTTCCTGAACGGCCATCACCTGAATGAGAATGAAGCCTTGCTAGGGCAACCCATGGGAGTCCAACCCAAGTGATGAAGCTGCCGCTGGGCTATCGATACGCGGCCGACCTATGCCGGAATCCGCAAAGACGAAAAAGGATGACCTCGGCCTGATCGTTCCGGACGCAGCCGGCATCCGCGCGCCGCCGTGTTCACGCAGAATCGCGTGCAGGCCGCGCCGGTCCGGATCGCCCGCTTTCATCTGACGCAATCGCGCGGACTGGTCAGCGCCGTGCTCATCAATGCCGGCAATGCCAACTGCGCCACGCGCACTGGCGACCGGGTTGCGCTGGCCTGCTGCGACGCCGTCGGCAAAGCAGCTTCGCGTGCCGGCCGAGCAGGTTTTCCCCGCGTCCACCGGCGTGATCGGCGTCGAGCTGGAAGCGCGGCTGATCGTGAACGCGCTGCCGACGTTGATCCAAGGGCTTGCGCCCAACCGCTTCGAGGATGTCGCCTGCGCGATCATGACCACCGATACGGTGATGAAGACCGCGCAGCAGCAAGTCCGCTTGAAGAAGGGGGTCGTGCACATCGCGGGCATGACCAAGGGCTCCGGCATGATTCAGCCCAACATGGCGACCACGCTTGGATTCGTCATGACCGATGCCGCTATCCCGCCCGCTACCTTGTTTTCGATGCTCACCGCAGCCGTAGCTCGAAGCTACAACCGCATCAGCGTGGATGGCGATACATCCACCAACGACACCATGCTGCTGCTCGCCAACGGCGCATCCGGCATTCAGCCGAGTCGAGAAAGAGCGCGCGAAAATTCGAAGAAGCTTTGTTCGCTGGTGATGGAGAACCTGGCGCGGCAGATCGTGCGCGACGGCGAAGGCGCGCGGAAACTGATCACCATCGAGGTTACCGGCGCCTCCGGCGACGATGCGGCCGAGCGCATCGCGCGCAGCATCGCCAATTCGCCGCTGGTCAAGACCGCGATCGCCGGCTCCGACCCCAACTGGGGCCGCATCCTTTCGGCGGCCGGCAACGCCGGCGTGCCGCTCGATCCATCCAAAGTAGACATCGATCTGCAAGACGTGCCGGTCTGCCGCGGTGGGCTGGCTGCCGATTTCTCCGAACCGGATTTGAAGAAAAAGCTGGATGCAGCCGGAGTGCCTGATTCGCGTCGCTCTCCAAGGCAGAGGCAAAGGCAGCGCCCGCTTCTGGACCTGCGACCTCACGGAAAAGTACATTGAGATTAATGCGAGCTATCGCACCTAGGCATGTAGCGCACGCACTCTTGCGTGCCGCGTTGGCACTCGTGCCAACGCTTGGCCTCCTTGTCTGTCTTCACGCCGATACGCACGACGAGGTCATCGATCTGTTCGCGTCCATGGCCGCCGCCTTAAGCGAGATCAACGTCCCGCAATTCATGGATGCGTTCGATAAAGATATGCCGGATTACGGCAACCTGAAAACCGGGGTCACCGCGCTCGTGCGTCAAGCCGACGTAACGTCGTCCGTCGAACCGCTATCCGACGAAGGCGACGACGCCAAACGAACTGTGGAGCTCGATTGGTATCTCGAAGTCCTGCTTCCCGACGGCCAATTAGTGCGCCGCCGGGAAGTGGTCCATTGCGAGTTGCGAAAGGAAAAAAAGCACTGGAAGATCGTGGCTCTTAAGCCGATCGAATTCTTCGGCGCCCCGAAACTGGATCAGTGAAGTTTTGACTAAGCGCCCTTGGCCGTCTTACCCTGCAGGGCGCCCAACAGCGCAGTTCCGTTGGGCACGCCCAAGCCGGTGCAAGCGTCCCAATTCGGGGTGGCGGAAAAATCGCCGTTGTTGCCTTCCGTGATGTCCCGGCAAACGATCTTTCCACTCTTCTGCAGACTGTACAGAGTAGGATTCAGAGGCCCGACGGGCTTGCTGAGCTTCTGGTTTAGAAGCGCGACCAGACCAGCCATCAAAGGCGCCACAGCGCTGGTTCCACCGATCGGGAAGGTCTGGCCATCCACCAGCACGTTGTATCCGGTATCGGGATCCGCGTTGCCCGCGATATCGGGAACTCCGCGGCCTGTGAGCGCGGCCTTGGTTCCGTTCGTTTTAGTGGACTGCAGCCCTTGTTGATAAGCCGGGACTTGTATTACCTTGCTAACTCCACCGCCCGTTGCGCCGCCATTCGCGCCATCGTTCCACACGGTTTCGGAATTGATGGTCTTTTTGTCGTTGGAGACCAGGCGGGTACCGCCACAACCGGTCACCAAATCGTCGGAGGCCGGAAAGTCGACGTGGTCGCCAGTCAGGCCGTCGGACGATCCGTTATCGCCCGCTGCCGCAAGCACAGTGACACCCATGATGGCTGCCGCTTGAAAGGTCTGGTGAAAAGATTGGAGCGCAGTGCTTGTAAATCCGCCGCCGTCTTCCGGGCCGCCCCAACTGATGGAGATCACCGAAGGCTTGCGAGTTTTGTCGTGTACCGCCGCGTTGATCGCGTCGATGAAGCCCTTATTCGTATTGGTGGTGAAATAGACCGCGATCTGAGACTTGGGAGCGATCGATCCAGCCACTTCGATGTCCAGCATCACTTCCCCGTCCGGACCGTTGGGATCGCCCGTGGGCGCATTGTGTCCCTTGTCGACGGCTATGGCCGTAACCACCGGCCCATTCGCGCCGAAATATTGATTCAAATCGGTCTGGCGGAACCCGCCTCCTAACTCGATGATCGCAATGCATTGGCCAGCGCCATCGGTGTTCGGACCTGAGGGAAAGCTGTACAACTGCGCGATCTGTTGCGGTGTGTAGGTGATATTGGGAGTGGCATGCGGCGAGACTGCCGGCGCGTGCCGGAACTTTGGCTTCGCTACCGGGCGCTCGTCCAACCCATCGACGCTAAGGATGATATTGCTCAGCTCCTCGGGAATTTGAATGGACCCGGTCCTTCCGCGGAAGGTAACACCCTCGTGTGTGTAACGTTCCAGGAACACACCAAAGGCCTGACTCATGTCTCGGACCGTCCCCAGGAGTTTGACCGTGTGTTCCTCGGGATTTTTGTTCTTGACGGTCAAATTGTGATCGCGCGCGAATTTCTCCACCAGCGCCATATTGCCTTCGCTTTGACCGTAAGTTTTTTGAAAGTCTTCGCGTGAAAGATACTTTCGGTCAGCCAGCGGTTGATCGCCGATTTCTTTTGCTTTAGTCGCCAGATCCCCCGAAGCTTTCAATGTAATCGTTACTTCGATAGGCTCGTCGCCAGAGACCGGGCCTGTTTTTATTGCGCCGGGCATCGGTCGTCGCTCGCTGCCCTGCAATGCTACAGTTCGTTTTACAGACATCTTCCGAACCTCCTTGATGACTATGCTGATTACGGCGCACAGTCTGTGCGAATGATAACATGGCGGAAAAAAAAGACAACCGAATTAATGTGCGCTTTACAAACTATTCGCATTTCTTTCCCCGAACCAAAAGGATTATGCCTGTGCTATTCGCAACGCCCTTAGCGATTGATTAACAACGCCCTTAGCGATTGATTAACAACGCCCTTGCGGGATCGAGACGCATTGCGCCCCGAGCCGGAATAACGCAGGCGGCCAGTGCGATGAAGCCGAACAGAATGGGAACAACAACAAACGTGACCGGGTCGGCGGGAGTCACTTGGAAGAGGAGACTGCGCAACACCCTGGCGAGCGGGAAGGTCGCGGCCAAGCCGAGCATCAAGCCAAGTAACGCGGGCCGCATGCCTTCACGGACGATCAACCGCAGCACGTCGGCAGGTTGTGCTCCCAGCGCCACGCGTAGTCCGATCTCGGGGACTCGCTGGCTGACGGAGTGATCCAGCACGCCGTAAATTCCGACGACCGCGAGCGACAACGCGGCTAGCGCAAAGATGCCGAGCAGCAAGGTTTCAAAGCGGTCGCGCTGTATGGATCCAGAAACCCGCTCCTCTATGGTTTGCACATCGGAAGCGGCCTGCCCTCGATCCACGGCGCTGATCTCGCGGCAGGCCGCAAGTGCAAGGCTCATCGAATCCATCGACGCTCGCAACACAGCGACCATGGAGCACGCACTCTTGCGTGCAGCGTTCGCACTCATGCGAACGCATTTTGGTCAGCGCTACAGCAGGCTGTCGGCCAGCTCCTCAAAGTTCGACGGCGTTACCAGGTGAAAACGCAGCGCGAGCCGCGTGAACCCACTGACGGTCCGGCTCAGTTCGTCGGTCGGTATCTCGGGGCTCGCTAGAAACATATTACCGGCCGCGATCCGGAAGGGAAGCACACGCCAGTCGCGAACCACGTGCTTCGGCAACGCGCGCGCGACCTTGGTGCTGATGTCTAACGGCTCCAGGCGCCCGGCGGGCAGGCTCTGCTGTAAACTCAAGGCTTCGTAAAGATCGTCGTGAGAGATCTTTCCTAGCTTGACTAAGTACTCGCCGATGCGGAGACCGACGGGCTGCGCTGCCAGTGCTTGCATCAAAACGTTTTCGTCTAAATCAGCGGAGCCAAGCAGGATTTCACCGAGCTTTCGTTTGTGTTCCATCAGTGCGTTGCGCGACGGATAGGCATGCTCGGTCTTAAGCCACACCAGCGGTTCGTGGCGAATGCGGGCACGCAGATATCCCCAGATGGCCCGCATAGTCGCGATGGTATTGATCCAGTTAGCGCAAAGCGCCCGCAAAGGAACGCCCAGCGCAAAGACGACCCCATAGAGCCGGCCGGTACAAATCATTCGTACGCTGCTTTGAATGATCTGCATGACCAGTGTGATTAGAAGAAGGTTGGTGTGGATCGCATGCTGCGCCAAGCCCCACGGCAAGCCGGCCACTCTGGCGCCAAGCCACGTGAGCAGCCCATATATAAATAAGAAATTAGTGAACAGGCTCAGTGGATTGCCGAAGAGCCCCTTCCGGTCGCGCCAAAACCAGTAGACCTCCGCGAGACTGCCGCGCCAGCCGTGCCGCTCCCAGCTTTGCAGGCCGATCCCCATCATCCAACGAGTGCGCTGGCGAATGGCGGATCGCATGGTGTGCGGAAAAAATTCGCGAGTGGCGATGATGTCTCCGCTGGTTTGCGACAGGGGCACGAAGACCTGCGTACAACCGAGCTTGTGGAGCCGCAAGCCGTTCTCGTAGTCTTCGGTGAGGCAGGCCGGCTCGAAAATCAGGTTATGCTCGGCGGTTGCTAGTTTCCCCAGCGCGCCGCGTGTGAAACCGGTTCCGACTCCATTGGACGGAAGGAAGCTGCCCATGATCTGGCGGGCCGGCATATCTTTCATCTGCCACTCGGCGAACTCGTCGCAGTAGATCCCGTGCACGAATTTACGAAAGGGCATGAGTAGGGGCAGCACTGGGATCTGAATCATCTCGAAATGATCCGCGTAGGAGTTGATCTGCTCGAAAGCGCCGGGATGAATCAGATCTTCGGCATCGTGCGTGACGACGATATCGAATTGAATGCCATTGTGCTCCTCAAAAAGCAGCATGCGCTGGTAGATCCAGTTGAGGCAATCGGCCTTGGAGGTGGGGCCATCGTGCGGACATACCGCCAGATGAACGTGGGGAAAGCGCGTCTCCAGGTCACGAACGGCGTCGAGCGTAGGCTCATCATTGGGGTACGCCCCGATGAAAAAGTGGTAGCTGTCGTAATCGATGGCGGCAACGTTGTGCTCCACCATGCCGCTGATGACCGAGTATTCGTGCCACAAAGGCACGAAGATGGCGATGGTCTTTTCGTTCTGCGCGAGCTGAACCTTCCGGGGCTCTCGCGTGCGAAAGCCTTTCCGTCGCAGCCAGGCCCACAAGCAGTTGGCATTCAGAACCAGGTCATCCAAACCGCTGGTTACGATCGCCAGTGCGGCCGGTAAAAGGCAGGCAGCCACAAAGGTGTCCAAAGCAGACCACACCGATGCGAAGCTGGACGTCACTTATGGAAGTAGTGCGCGCCGGCGAAAACTCTCCGGCTGTTCGGGCTCATTCCGACACCCGGAGTATACTAGCGCCTATGCGATGTATCTGGTTGTCCCTCCTGCTGGCCGTCGCCTCTCAAGGCGCCGGCATCGACGCTCGTGTTAAGCATGGCTATGCCGATTCGAACGGAGTCAAGATTCACTACGCCAGCCTGGGAACCGGCCCGCTGATCGTAATGATTCACGGCTTTCCGGACTTTTGGTACACCTGGCGCGACCAGATGGAGGCTTTGTCGGACAACTACCAGTGTGTCGCCATCGACCAGCGCGGCTATAACCTGAGCGACAAGCCGAAGGGTGTCGAGAACTACGACATTCACTTTCTGGTGGCGGACGTGGCGGCGGTGATTAAGTCGCTGGGACGCGACAAAGCCACCATAGTGGGGCACGACTGGGGCGGGATGGTCGCGTGGAATTTCGCCCTGGCCAATCCTCAAATGACCGACAAGCTGATCATCTTGAATCTTCCGCATCCCCGGGGATTAATGCGCGAGCTGGCGCATAATCCGCAGCAACAAAAGAACAGCCAGTATGCGCGGAATTTTCAGCAGCCGGATGCCGCTTCAAAGCTGACCGCCGAGGGGCTGGCGCGGCGCATCAGCGATCCGGAGGTGAGAGCCAAGTACCTCGAGGCGTTCCAGCGTTCCGATTTCGAAGGAATGCTCAACTATTACAAAGCCAACTACCCCCGTGAGCCATATACCGAGGATGCCTCCCCGGTAGTAAAGGTCCAAGTTCCAGTGTTGATGTTCCACGGCTTGAAAGATACAGCGTTACTTTCGGGAGCGCTCAACAATACCTGGGACTGGATCGACAAGGACCTGACGCTGGTCACTGTTCCATCCGCGGGGCACTGGGTGCAGCAAGACGCATCGGATTTGGTGTCCCGAACGATGAAAGCTTGGCTCAGCATTCATTGAGCACTATAAGTTTGGGCGGATTCTGTCGATGGTTAGGGCGATATGGAGATTCAACGACCTGCCTCGCCCGTCGGCTTCCTTCTTGTTCTGAGCTGTGCGTTGTGGGGTCAGAGTCCCGACAAACCGCCAGCCTCCATCTCATCTCAAGCCTCGATCTCCTTGAAAGAGAAGACCTTGCTGGCGGCCGTCACTGAGTCGGCGCAATGGAAGGCGACCGATCCGCGGGTGGCCCAGGCTTATCGGGAGTTGGGCGATTTTTACTCTTCCCAAGGCCGCTACACGGAGGCGGAGAAGACTTATACCAAGCGGCTCGAGTTGGCCGAAGACGCCCTGGGGCGCGCAAATCCGGAAATCATCACCGCCGTCAATGACTTGGCACGCGTGAATTTCGCGCAGATGAAATACGCCCGTACAGCGGAGCTGTTCGATCGGTCGCTGCGGATCATGGAACGCGAATATGGAGACGAGGACGCGAAGCTCGTCCCTCAGATCGACGACGTGGCGCAGGTCCTGCAGGCGGATTCCAAATATCCGGAAGCGGAAAAATATCTGAAGCGGGCGCTGGCGATTCGCGAGCGAATCGCCGGCAGCGACACCGCCGAGATGGTCCCCGATCTAAGCCAACTGGCGCGCCTGAACCTGCTCGGTAAGAACCTGCCGGCGTCCGAAGCGCTCTATCAGCGGGTCTTGAAGATCCAGGAGAAGACCGCTTCGCCGAACAGTCCGGAATTGTTGCCCACCCTCGACGCTCTCGCCACGCTATCGCTCGAGCAAAAACAGATTGCCGAGGCAGAGCCCTTGTTGCGGCAGACGCTCTCGATCCGCGAGGGAAGCCTCGGTCCCATGCACACCGAAGTGGCTAAGAACCTCGACCGGCTAGGCGCGTTTTACGCCGAGCAGAAGCGGTTTGAAGACGCCGCGCGCGTCTACGAGCGGTCGCTGTTCATCTGGATGAAGGGCCTGGGGTCGGAGAATGCGGGGTTAACTGATCATTACCAGAAGCTGGCCGAAGTTTACGCCGCCCTTGATCGCACGGTGGATGCCGAGCCGCTGGTGAAACAGGTCCTCACCACGCGGGAAAGCGAGACTGTGACCAGTCTGAACACTCTGGCGTCGATTTACACAGCCCGCGATAACTTCTTTGAAGCCGAACCGCTGTATCGCCTATCGCTCGCGATTTTGGACAAGCGCGGTATCCTCACTGCGCGCCGTCCCGTTTCGGGCGGAGCCGAGAATCTCGACCTGCTGGCCGACACGGCCATGGACTATGCCGACCTGCTGAAGAAGATGAAGCGCAAGCCGGAGGCAATCCGGCTGGAGGCGCGGGTGCGTGCGCTGGTGGGCAAGAATTACGTCGCTAAGAAGCGGCAAAGCTAGCCCGCGCACTTACGCCCCACGAAACTACGCCGCCGGAGCGCGAGTCATACGATTGCTATGATTCGTAAACTGAAATCCGGAGAGTTTCGGCTGTATTCCCGCAAGAAGGATGCGCGCACGGGCCGGCGAAAGAACCTGGGGACCTTTCGATCCAGAGATGCGGCCGAGAAGCACGAGCGCGCGGTTCAGTTCTTCAAGAGACAGGGATGAGGCTAATGTAGCTGAGCTTCGTCCCTGTGATGTTGGAAGAATTTGCGCTTGAGGTCTGGCCAGAATTCCTTCAGGACTTGCGAGGCGGCGTCGATACCGATCTGCTCGCCTAGCTTGAGGACATTGTCCTCAACCGTGCGACCGTCCGGATGGTAGCTATTCGAAATCGCAACGGCGGTGGCGTTTCCTAGCACTTCCGAGAAATTAAAGCGCAAGTTGCCGGCATCGGTATGCGTCACGAAGACTCGAGTGGCGGCATAATACGCGCGCGACCATTTGCTGCCGTAACCGCGGCGAAAATAGCGCGGATCTTCGTGCAAAAGGGTCGGAAATAGCCCCTCAGTCATGATATTGCCGATGGCCTGATCGGCATAGCTCGTTCCGAATCGTCGGGCGAAACCGGCCGCGCCCTGGCCGAAGGAGGGGTCGCTGTTGGCCCACTGGCCCAAACCGGCGATGGCGGCGCCGAGAGCAATCAGCGGATAGTCGAAAGAATCTTTGCTAGCGATGGTGAATTTCTGTTTAGCCGTGATGGGTGTGTAGACGGCGGTTTCATTGGCGGTGCGATAGTTGGGCAGCACGCCCAGGATACGTTTATCCGGTGGCGGCTGCTGGTCTAGAACAGGTTTTGGTTCCGGGGGTGCCGCGGCGCCGTTTTCGGAACTCGCCCCTTGTGCCCGAAGTTGAGGCAGTAGAAATGCGAACAGCGCTAGCGTCGCCAGTAGGCGTTTGAAAAAAATCATTCTTTACTTTCAGAGACTTGCGGGGAAACGAGGCCGTCTAGTCACTTATTATACCAAGTTACATTGCTAGTGAAGTGACGAGCCTGGTGAGACCTCAGGATGTAAAGATTTGTCAGGCCTTAGCGTCCCGCACTAACTCCAGAAACGCCTTCGCTGCATGACTCAAGCTTCGCTTCGCCGGACACACTAGCCGGATCTTGCGGTCGACGCTCAGCTCCTTCACTTTGATTTCCCGCAAAACATCCTGCTCCACGTCCTGTTCCACGCACATGTGCGGCAGGAACGCGACGCCCTCGTTACGCTGTACCATCTTGCGGATCGTTTCCACGGTTGGCATCTCGACATCCATATTCAGCGGGACCTTAAACCGTTGGAACTCCTTTAGCACCACAGCGCGATAAGGCGACAACACATTATGGGCGACGAATGTCTCCATGCCCAGTTCGATAATCGAAACCTCCTCACGGTTGGCGAAGCGGTGCTGCGGTGAAACGACGAACGCCAGGTGATCGGTGTAAATCACTCTGGAGAGCAGCCGGTCGTCTTCCGGATCGTAGCTGATTACGCCGAGTTCCAGGTCGCCGTCGATCAACTGCGATGGAATCTTGCTCGACAACGACCGGCGCACCTGCACCTTCACCTTGGGATAAAGCCGCCGGTAGCGTTCGATGTGGCCCAGCAAGTATAGCGACGTCGACTCGTTCGCTCCCACCACCAGCCGCCCGGCCGAGTTGTCGCGCAATTCCGCCAGGGCGTTTTCCAAATCCGCTTCCAGGTTCTCGAACCGGCGAGCGTAATCATGCACGATGTACCCGGCATCCGTCAGTAGCAGCTCTTTGCCGGAGCGATCAATCAGCTTCTCCTGCAAGTCCGACTCCAGCTTCTGGATCGCCAGCGATACCGCCGGCTGTGTCCGCAACAGCTTTTCGGCGGCACGGGAGAAGCTTTTCTCGCTGGCGACCATCAGGAAGACCTTTAGGGGATAGAGCTCCATAAGCAAAGTTTATAACATCATTCAAATTTATTCTACTACCCAGCATTATAAATTTGCCAAATCGCACCGCGCCCTCGATAATGAATGCAAAGGCAGGAGGACTCATGCCGAATCGCGTGTACATCTTCGACACCACCCTCCGCGACGGCGAACAATCGCCGGGCTGCAGCATGACCGTACCCGAGAAGCTGCGGTTGGCGCGGAAATTGGTTGAACTGGGCGTCGATATCCTCGAAGCCGGGTTCCCGATCGCCTCCGACGGTGATTACGAGGCGGTGGACGCGGTGAGTCGTGAGTTCTCCTGGGTTCAAGTTGCGGCTCTCGCCAGAGCCAATACGCCCGATGTCGAGCGGGCCGCGGCTTCGCTCCAACATGCCCGCCGTCCACGAATTCACACCTTCATCGCTACTAGCGAAATCCACCTCAAGTACAAACTGAAGAAATCGCAACAGCAGGTGCTCGATGAAGCCGTGGCCGCGGTTGAGCTGGCGCGACAATATACCGACGACGTGGAGTTTTCCGCCGAAGACGCTACCCGCACTGAGCTGGGTTACCTGGAGCAGGTCTCGCGGGCCGTGGTCGCCGCCGGAGCCCGCACGGTTAACCTGCCCGACACGGTCGGCTATTCGATTCCGGAGGAATATGCCGCACTGATCGCCCACATGGTGCGCGTACTCGGCGACAGCGCTATCGTGAGTGTTCACTGCCACGACGATTTAGGACTCGCGACCGCCAATTCCATCGCCGCCGTCCAGGCCGGCGCCCGGCAGATCGAATGCACCATCAACGGAATCGGCGAGCGGGCCGGCAATGCGTCGCTCGAGGAGATCGTGATGGCCTTCAAGACCCGCCGCGACAAGCTGCCCTATGAGACCAAGATCGTGACCGAGCACATCTACTCAGCTAGCCAGCTTTTGGCGCAGACCATCACTTTTGGGCCACAACCCAACAAGGCCATTGTGGGCGACAACGCCTTCGCTCACGAAGCCGGCATTCACCAGGACGGGTATCTGAAGGAGCGCACCACCTACGAGATCATCGAGCCTCATACGGTTGGTGTTCCGCAGACCAAGCTGGTGCTTGGCAAGCACAGCGGACGCCACGCTCTGCACCAGCGCGCCGAGGATCTCGGCTTCCAGTTGAACAAAGAAGAGCTGGATGCCTTGTACCTTCGCTTCAACGCGCTTGCGGATCGCAAGAAAGGCCTGCGCAACGAAGAGATCATGACTTTGATACGCGAGGTGGTGGGAGAGACGGCGGCCGCAGCCAATGATTAACAAGTGGCGCACGCACTCGTGCGTGCCGCGTCGGCCAGGGGCTTCCGCCTACGGCTCTGCTTATCGCGGGACAAGGCGGCCCGTCCTGGATGCCCCTCGTCAACACTCCTGTGAACGCATTGAAAAATGCAGCTAAACCTATTGATCCTCCCGGGCGACGGAATCGGCGCCGAGGTCACGCGCGAAGCGGTCAAAGTTCTCGAAAAGGTCGCCGGAAAGTTTCACCACCAGCTTTCGATCAGTGAAGGACTGCTGGGCGGCATCGCGATTCACAAAACCGGCGGCCCGCTTCCGCAAGCCACCATCGATCTGGCGCTAAAGGCCGACGCCACGCTGATGGGCGCAGTCGGCCTGCCGGAATTCGACAATGTCCCGCCCGAGAAGCGGCCCGAAAAAGGACTGCTCGGCCTGCGCAAGGCTCTGGGCGTTTACGCGAACCTGCGTCCGGTGCGTTCCTACGCCGCGCTCCTCGATTCCTCGCCGCTCAAGAACCAGCTAGTCGACGGAACCGACATGATTATCGTGCGCGAGCTGACTGGCGGCATTTATTATGGAACGCCGCGCGGAATACTCGAAGACGGCCGGAACACGCGCGCCGTCAATACCATGACTTACACACGCGCCGAGATCGAGCGCGTCTCGCGCATCGCGTTTCACCTGGCGCGCAATCGCCGCAAGAAAGTCACCAGCGTCGACAAATCCAATGTGCTCGAAAACTCGCAGCTCTGGCGCAGGGTGGTGATCGAAATAGCGCCCGAGTTTCCCGACGTGGCGCTCGATCACATCCTGGTCGACAACTGCGCCATGCAGTTAATCCTGAATCCTCGCCGCTTCGACGTCCTGCTCACGGAAAACATGTTTGGCGATATCCTCAGTGATGAAGGGGCAGTTTTGGCCGGATCGATTGGCATGTTGCCCTCGGCCTCCATCGGCGACCGGAAACCGTCCGGCGCGTGGGTAGGGCTGTACGAACCGGTGCATGGCTCGGCGCCCGACATCGCGGGTCAGAACAAAGCCAACCCCTTTGGAGCAATCGGCTCCGTGGCGGCGATGCTCGAATATAGCTTCGGTCTCAAGGAAGAAGCCGCCGTAGTGAACCGAGCCATTGAGACCGTGCTCAACTCAGGGAAAGTCACTGCGGATTTAAAGCGCTCCGGCGCGACCTCGGCCACCACCACAGAAGTCGGAGATGCAGTAGTAAAGGCAATATGAAACCTCGCACCATCATCGAAAAGATTTGGGACAACCACATCGTCAGTGAGCGTCCAGGCGCGCCGACGCTGCTCTATATTGATCTGCACCTGGTGCATGAAGTAACCTCTCCACAAGCTTTCGACGGGTTGCGCGCTCGCGGGCTCAAGGTCCGGCGTCCCGATCTCACCATCGCCACCACCGATCACAGCACGCCCACCACGCCGCGCTCGTTTCCGATCGTCGACAAGGTCGCCGCGGCGCAGGTCGCACGGCTAGAGGCAAGTTGTAAGGAGTTCGGCATCAGGTGCTTTGGTCTTTCGAGCGACAAGCAAGGCATCGTACACATCATTGGACCCGAGCTGGGCCTGACGCAGCCGGGCATGACCGTAGTTTGCGGCGACAGCCATACTGCTACGCACGGAGCATTCGGCGCGCTCGCTTTCGGCATCGGAACCACCGAGGTCGAGCATGTTCTCGCTACGCAATGCCTTCTTCAGAATAGATCCAAGACCTACGAAGTACGAGTGGACGGCGCTCTGAAGCCCGGAATTACTGCGAAAGATATCATCCTCTCGCTAATTGCGCGCATCGGCATCGGCGGGGGCACCGGTTGTGTATTCGAATACAGCGGTTCGGCCATCCGCGCCCTGTCCATGGAAGAACGCATGACCGTCTGTAATATGTCGATTGAAGCGGGCGCGCGCGCTGGCTTGATCGCTCCCGACGACACAACCTATCAATACGTATGCGGCCGGCCGTACGCGCCGGAAGGCGCAGCTTGGGACGCCGCAGTGGCCGGATGGCGCAAGCTTCCCACCGATGACGGCGCTCAGTTTGATAAGAGCATCAGGATCGACGCCGCGGCGCTCGAGCCCATGATCACCTTTGGCACTAACCCCGGCATGGGGATCCCCATCACCGCCATGGTGCCGAACCCTGGCGACATCACCGATCCGCTGGAACGCGATTCACTCGCCAAAGCGCTCCGCTACATGGACCTCGCGCCGGGCAAACCGCTGCTGGGTCATCCGGTGGACGTCGTTTTCATCGGAAGCTGCACCAACTCGCGCATCTCCGATCTTCGCAACGCCGCCAAAATTCTGAAGGGGCGCAAGGTGCATGCCGGCGTACGCGTGATGGTGGTGCCCGGCTCCATGCAGGTGAAGGCGCAGGCGCAAGCTGAAGGTCTCGATCAGATCTTTCGCGACGCGGGCGCGGATTGGCGCGAGGCAGGTTGCTCTATGTGCATCGCCATGAACGGCGATCAGTTGCAGCCAGGCGAATATAGCGTCTCGACTAGCAATCGCAATTTCGAAGGCCGGCAAGGCAAAGGCGGGCGCACCTTCCTTGCCAGCCCGTTGACGGCAGCCGCGTCGGCGATCACCGGCGTCGTTACCGACGTGAGGACTATGCTGCCATGACAAAATTCACTGCATTCGAAAGCCGCCTGGTTCCGTTCCCCATCGACAATCTCGATACCGACCAGATCATCCCCGCGCGGTTTCTGAAAACCATTTCCAAGGATGGCCTGGGCGATCAGTTGTTTTACGACTGGCGCTATGACGCCGAAGGCAAACCGAAGCCCGACTTTATTCTGAACACGCCCCAGGCAAAGACGGCCATGATCTTGCTGGCCGGCGATAACTTCGGTTGCGGCAGTTCGCGTGAGCACGCGCCCTGGGCGCTCCTGCAATATGGTTTTCGCGCCGTGATCAGCACTTCGTTCGCCGATATCTTTCGCGGCAATTCGCTCAAGAACTCGCTGCTGCCCATTGTCGTGCCGCACGATGTCCACGCAGAGCTATTCCGAAATCCGAACGCGACCGTGAAAGTGGATCTCGCTGCGCAGACGTTGACCCTGCCCTCGGGACGCGCCGTCGAATTTCCTGTGGACGGCTTCTCCAAGCATTGTCTGCTCGAAGGCATTGACGAATTGGGATACATCTTGCAGCAGGAGCCCGCCATCGCGAGTTTCGAAGCCGCTCATCCAGCTCCGATCAACACATCAGCTGGGCCGTGACCGCTAGGGAGCAGACACTCGACCGCCGATTCTGAGCCGCGGCCGCGAGAAAGCGGTTATTCCTACGTTCTTCGCCACCCCCCTTGACACCGCATTGCGGCTGATATTTAATCCATGGGTCACGTCCAGGAGGACACCATGAACTATCGCGCTCTTTCGGCCTTGAAAACTTCGATCCCAACCAGGGTTCACCCGGCTAATTCCACAACTCCCATCAGCGAAGTGCGGCCTGGGTTATCGCGGCGCCAGTTCACACGTACCGCGGCCGGAACTGCAGTCGTTAGTGCTACACTCGGCTCCGCTCTATGGACACCGGCACTCGCGGAGCCGAAAGGGGCATTTGCCCCCGTCCCTATACCAGGTGGCAGTCCTTTTCTGGGTGGAGTTCATCACGTGTTTGGCCCCGCGGCGTTCGACCCCGTCGATGCCGAGCCAATCACCATCACTAACTTCAATGGCTTCG
Source organism: Bryobacterales bacterium (assembly GCA_963780485.1). Taxonomy (GTDB): domain Bacteria; phylum Acidobacteriota; class Terriglobia; order Bryobacterales; family Bryobacteraceae; genus Palsa-89. The sequence goes on along the minus strand of CAWACO010000003.1, from coordinate 313,741 downwards.
CCGGTCTCGCATACATCAGCGGGATGGTGACGCAAACCAACACCAAGACCACTCAAAAAGCGCGGTACCCGTTCGTCAATTCCGATATGCGGTTCATGCAGGGCAACTTCCGTGGAACCGACGGGCGCATTCATCAGGCCACGTTCGCATTCATATGAGTGGACGTCTATTTGCCCGGTCCGGGCGCACAGATCCATGACCTGAATCCGACTACTTTCCCTCCCCTCGGTCTGTTCTGGACAATACAAATTGGTGGCGATAACTCCAATGACAATGGGCAGAACGGAAATAACAATGGGCAGAACGAAGGCGGCCGGCATGGAGACGACGAGGATGGCGTCGATGTCAACCTTGGCACGGGTAGTGCTTTGCTACAGGCGTCCAACGTGCCGATCTTCGACTACGGCACTATAGGGAATGCAATTTTCGGCGGCGGTCCGCCCGCTGTACCAGGAGTCGTGTCGTTCAAAGTCGAGTGGCAGGGCGTGCACCAAAGGCTCAATATCCGGAATACGGACCCGGTGTACGGCGGCTTCGCCGGTGAATTCGTTCGCAATGCCGCGCAAATGCAGTGGACCGCGAAAGTTGGCGATTTCGTCTTCGAGTCCGACGCGCTCGGTACGTCTTCCAGTGTGTTTGCCGAAATCGGCCACGAACGGAACGGGATCTTCTTCTCGTAGGGATCACTCCAGCGCCCACCCATCCCGCCGTGGCAAACTAGAAGCAGATGGCTCGGGGCTGGGAAAGTAAGTCGGTTGAGTCCCAGATCGAATCTGCAGAGTCCAGGCGCGCCGCGTCTCGGAGCGCCGAAATTAACGCTCTTGGGGCTCAACGAATCCACCAGCGCGAAAGCCTGCTCCTATCCCGCACCCGCGTGTTGCGCGATCTGGAACACGCCAACAATCCCCGCTACCGCAAAATACTCGAGGCCGCGCTGAAACATCTCGACGAGAAACTGGCTGAGCTCCAATAGGCCCGTGAGTTCCCCCGTTCTCAATCCTCTCCGTGTCCGTACCGCTGAGCCAGCCGACATCGAAGCCCTGGTACGCCTCATCAACGCCGCCTTTCTGGTCGAGCGCTTTTTCATCGAAGGGGATCGTATCAACGCCGAAGCAGTCCGAAAATTAATGGGGACCGGCCAGTTCCTCATCGCCCAAGATGACGACGGCATCAGCGGCTGCGTCTATGTGGAACCACGCGCCGGCAGCGCTTACCTCGGCCTGCTGTCTGTCGATCCATCGCGACAACGAAGCGGCCTCGGCTCGCGCTTGGTCGCTGCCGCCGAGGACCACGCCCGCGCATCGGGCATTCAATATATGGATCTGCGCATCGTGAATCTGCGCCAAGAGCTTCCCGAATTTTATCGGCGGCTCGGTTACCGGGTCACCGGCACTTCGTCTTTTCCACCGGACGTGACAACCAAGCAGCCGTGTCACTTTATAAACATGTCGAAAGCGTTAGGTTCCACCTGACGGCTCGCCGGAACCGGAACAAACCTTCCCATTTGCGAACACTGCTCAGGGGCCGCCGCAAGACAACGTCCGCGCTTTCAAGTGCTTAGTCTGGCAACCGGCTTGCCCGATACTCTTCGAACTACCCATCATGACTGCTGTGACAAAAGATCCGCTTCTTCATCAACAAGACCAGGGCCACGCCTTGCGGATTTTGGTGGGTGATGATCAGCCGGATATCTTGGAAGCGCTGCGGTTACTGCTGAAAGGCGCGGGCTATCAGAATGTTCTGGTCGATTCGCCGCAAGCCCTGCTGCGGGCCGCGCAGGCCGAGCCGTTCGATCTCATCCTGATGGATCTGAATTACGCGCGCGACACCACCTCCGGCGAAGAAGGCCTGGACCTGTTGTCTAGCCTGGAAGCGCAGTCGAATGCGGCGCCCGTGATTGTCATGACCGCTTGGAGCAACGTGGATCTCGCGGTCGAAGCCATGCGGCGAGGTGCTTGCGATTTTGTTCAGAAGCCGTGGGACAACGCGCGGCTGCTGGGCGCCATCCGCAAGCAGGCCGTCGAAGCTTCGGCGCGGATCAAGGCCGACCGTCGCGTAAAAACCGAACTCGAGATCGCTCACAATGTCCAGCAGAAGCTGTTTCCCCACCAAACCCGGCAGCTAGCTAGCATCGACTATGCCGGCCGCTGTGTGCCCGCACGCGAAGTGAGCGGCGATTACTACGATTTTCTGGATGTCGGCGAGGGTGGCCTCGGCTTCGTTCTGGCCGACGTGTCCGGCAAAGGCATAGGCGCTGCTTTGCTCATGGCCAATCTGCAGGCCTGTTTTCGTAGCCAAGCTAAAGACGCGCTGCGGCATCCGGCCGGTATGCTGCGTTCCGTCAACAAGCTTTTCTATGAATCGACGCCGCCGGAGCACTTCGCCACGCTCTTCTTCGCTCATTATGACGATCGCGAACGGCGCCTGCGTTATGCCAATTGCGGCCACCTTCCACCCATCCTGCTGCGCGCCGATGGAAGCGTCGAGCGGCTTCCCTCCACCGCCACGGTCTTGGGAGTCTTCAGCCAGTGGGCCTCGGAGGAAAAAATCGTCGACCTGAAAACCGGCGACACGTTGGTCATCTTCTCGGACGGGGTTACGGAAGCTGGTATCGAAAGTGATACTGAATTCGGCGAAGACGGCCTGCTCTCCGTGATGCGCGCCAATCGGGCCGTGGATGCGGAAACACTCGTCAACCACATCGTCGACGCAGTCGCCGGTGAGAAGCAAGACGACGTGACGGTCGTAGCGGTCCGAGTTAACTAAAATGGGCCTATGCCCAATTCCGTCCTGTTCGCGCTTGCCTGTCTTCCGTTGCCCGCCTGTCTACCACTAATCGCCGCGGAGCTCAAAGTCGACCACGCCACGGTCGCCGGCAAAGATGTTCGGGCCATGCAGCGTGCGCTTCAAGCCGCGGGTCTCGCCTGCGAGTACGGAGGGCCGCATTCCAACCACGCCACTGAAATGGCGCTCACCAGTTTCCCGGATGGCTCCTACCTAGAGCAGATCGCGATCCAACCCAATGCCGATCCCGCCGCGGTCGCCGCGCACGAATGGCATAGGCAGCTTCAAGGCAACGGTGGACCATGCGCTTGGGCCGTTCGTCCTACAGATCTTGGCGCGGAGATCGCGCGGCTGCGTGCCGCATCCATCCAAGTCAGTGACGCCCGAAAGAATGGACGCAAGCGGCCCGATGGCGTACAAATCGAATGGGAAGCCGCGCAGGTCGGCGCCGGCAACGGAAACTTCTTCCCGTTCCTGATTCACGACTTCACGCCGCGCGATCGGCGTGCCTATCCCAGCGGCAAGCCCACCACGACCGACTTCACCGGCGTCGCGAAAGTTGTAATCGGCGTGAAGGATCTGGATGCGTCCGTCGCTCAGTTCAGACGCGCTTACGGATTCCCCGCACCCGACCGGCAGGACGATCCTGAATTCGGCGCGAAGCTCGCCTGGTTTCGCGGAACGCCGGTGGTGCTCGCAACACCGCTCTCACCGCAATCCTGGCTCGATGCTCGCATCCGCCAATTCGGAGAAACACCCTGCGCCTTCATCCTCGGCGCGGCGCATGCCATGGACGTCCATAATCCGGCAGCCTGGTTCGGCAAACACGTCGCCTGGACCGACTCCGCCAAGTTAGGCTGGCATCTGGGCTTCGAAACAAAATGAGACTCGTCTGTTCCTTCGCCGTCCTGGCGGCGCTTTCCCGGCCTGCCCCTGCTCAGCTTCCGATCGACTCCCAACTCGCCGCGGAAATCGCCAAAATTCGAGCCATTGATAATCATGCGCATCCCGTGCGGCCGGTCTTCGGCAACGACAAAGATACCGATTACGACGCGCTGCCAGTGGAAACTATGGAGCCCTCCACTGATCCGGTTCGAATTCGCGAAGGCTCCCCGCTCGTCATCGAAGCCTGGCGTCAGCTGTTCGGTTACCGTTATTCCGACTTCGCTCCCGAGCATGTCCGCGAGCTGCAGCAGCGCAAGAAACAGCTCATGCAGGAAAAAGGCGTAGGTTATGCCAACTGGGTGCTCGATCAGCTCGGGATCGAAACCATGTTCGCCAATCGCGTCGCGATGGGGCCAGGCCTCGCGCCGCCGCGCTTCCTTTGGGTGCCGTTTGAAGACGCCCTGATGTATCCCCTCAACAACAGCAACCTGGCCGCGAAGAACTCCGACCGCAAAGCATTTTTCGCCGACGAAGACCGCCTGCTCCAGCGCTATCTCAAGGAATCCGGTTACTCCGAGCCGCCCGCGTCTTTTGATGACTATCTCAAAAAAGTGGTGACCGCTACGCTCGAGCGCCACAAACGCGCGGGCGCAATCGCCGTTAAGTTTGAGGCCGCCTACCTGCGTTCTCTCGAATTCGACGATCCCACCCAGACTGTAGCGGCGCGAGTTTATTCCGGTTTGCGGCGCGCGGCACCTCCGGATGCATCGTATAAGAACCTTCAGGATTACATCTTCCGCTACATCGCATCCGAGTGCGGGCGGCTGGGCCTGGCCGTGCACTTGCATGCCGCGGCGGGCGGGGGCGGCTATTTCCACGTCGCCGGAGCGAATCCACTGGAGCTCGAATCGGTCTTCAATGATCCCAAGCTCCGCAAAGTCAATTTCGTCATGCTTCACGGTGGCTGGCCTTTCACGCGCGAGGTGGCAGCATTGCTATCGAAGCCGAACGCCTACGCCGATTTCTCCGAGCAGACCTTCACGAATTATCCGCGCGCCGTCGCCGGAGCAATTCGCGAATGGCTGGAATACGCGCCCGAAAAGGTCTTGTTTGCCACCGACGCCTATCCGTTCTCCGAAGAAATGTACTGGGAAGAAGCCGGCTGGGTAGCGGCCACTACCGGCCGCCAAGCGCTCGGCCTCGCCCTCACGGAAATGATACACGACGGCGAGATTACACGCGCCCGCGCCCTGGAAATCTCCCACATGGTGCTCCACGACAACGCCCGCAAGCTCTACAACCTGCCGTAGCGCACGCACCCCTCTCCTGCGTGCCGCGTCGACATTCGTGTCGACGCCTCTGTTAAGATTCCACGCTTAAGCAGGAGCAGGTAATCAATTCCCCAGCGTTAAACCGGACCCTTCTGAACAATGTAGCCCGGTGGCGCTGTTGTACGCGTCGAGGGTGTTGGCCAGATCGGTCATCTCTTGGCCCAACCCGGTACCCGACTGAACGAAGTCGGTACTCATGTTGATGTTATTGGCGCACAACAGCGCGATGGACGCGCCTATAGCGGCGGTAGCGGCCGTTGTTTGCTGACCGCCAGCGGCATAGTTTGCAATCGCGGCGATTAGCTGATGTCCGAGGATCGTTACTGCGTTACCGCCCGCATTGTTCTGGTTCAGAATTGCAACCAGTTCTGCGTCGGTATAGATGTGGCATCCGATGTTTGCGGACGCGAATGGGAACGGGTGATGCTTCCAGAAGCCGAACGTCGCCGGGCAACCACCAGAGGGGCATTGTAGGATCGCGGATCCTTCAAGCTGATAGGCTGTCGTGGAGAAAACCGTTGAGCTTCCCGGGCCCGAAAAGGCGTAGATTATACCGGGCTTCCCGATGGAGCCTTCATTCGGTACCAACAATTGTCCCTTGTATGCTGCAAGCTGACTCGGCGAATACGCAAGGATGGCGCCGGTCGTGGCGTTAGGATTGTCGATATCGGCGCCGGTCGCATAGCCGCTGACGAAGTAGCTGAACGCGGCTCCGCTCGCGCCAGGCAAAGAGCATGACAGGTTGTCTCCGACGTACACCAGACCCTCGGGTTCCGGACCTGGAGTCGCAGACCAAAACGTAACAGCAGAACCGCTTGGGGCGCCTGGCGTCACGAAATAGATTGCCCCAGGGCCCGTCGGGTTGGTTGACCCAACATCCGAAGCTTTCTCAGCCGTAACGTAAAGACATCCCGGGCAGGAGACATCGGCCAAGGGAAGAACGGTGGCTCCCTCCAACACAAATCCTGCGGGCGCAAGATAGGTAAACTTCAGGGCTCCCGTCGAGTCATATCCGCTCACCGAACCCTCGGCGGTAACCACTAAATCGAATCCAAACGTGCCTGAGGCATCAAACGTGACCCCGGCATGATGGGCGGAAGCAGGGATGTTGTCGATGAACAGGGCGCCATTCTTGTAGACCGCCTCGTTGTTCGTATTGGTACCCGCCCCAGTGGCGTACGTATCGCCTGCGGTAAACCCGCCCAAACCTGGCGAAATGGCCAAATAATTCTCCGAGCAGACCCCTCGATCGGGTAAAGGAGTAGCCAATGTGCTGGTACCCGCGACGAGATTCTCCAAGTATATGCCGCGAGCTTGCTTGCCCCCGCAATACGGCTGGGTAAAGAGCAATTCAGTTGTGGTTGCAGCTATTCCGTTTGGGCCAGCGCCAGTGTTCCCGGCAGACGTCGCGCTGATCGCTGCCGGCGGCGTGTCCGCCAACGCGATGCCAACCGCAAGAATTGCGGCCCCGATAAAAGTCATTTTGAAATTCAAGATCATCTTGGACCTCCAGTTTGTTTCTTGCTCCGTCGAACCTGACCACCGATCACTTTGATACTGATTCTAGCCTGGACCTAACCAAAATAGCGAAGTTTAAAGAGCATGGAGTCCCCGAATTAGTACCAGTACCGTAAGTTCGACGATAGACATACACGGCTGATCAAAATGAGAAGTAGAAGGAGCCACCAACATCGATCAATGGGTAGATTAGGATGTTATGACGAGTGTTACATTCTTTAACCGTTACGCCCTACCCGCTGGTACTCGAATCGCGCGCCTAGCCGACTCTACTTCCCGCAGCCGCGCTGGATGAACGCCGTGGACAACAGTTCCGTTTTGGCGAGCGAGCACAGTAGTAGTTAAATAAGTCGACAGTTATTCGCGTCGAGTATCTTTTTCGGCTTTCTTACTCAAAGTCGATGCACTTATGATGGATTGTGGCGAGTGGTGGCAATCGCTTGTTATTCCGGCACGGTCCTAAGCTGACAGGCTTTTTGTACGAGCTGGCTTCGCTCCGCGCACCACAACTCGTCCCATGGGACCGTAATGTTTCCTGGGCCCTGTTCAGTCTCGTCTGCATATGGGGTGCTCTTTTCTCTCTGACCTGGGCACACTGGGGAGATTTGACCGTGGACTGCGGTCGCGAAATGTACGTAGCGGCGGAGTTGGCCAGCGGCAGAACGCTTTACTCCGATGTCTGGTATCCCTACACTCCGGGCAGTCCTTATGTGAATAGTGTCCTGTTCCACTTTTTCGGCTTCCAACTAGCCGTCCTGTATTGGGCCGGAGCACTCGCCGCCTTAGGGAGCGCCGTTTTGTTATTCCTGACTGGTTTGCGCCTGGTATCGCTTGTTGCGGCCTGGACAACTGGAACGGTGCTGCTCGTCCAATCCTTTGTACCTGGCATTTTTTCCTTTCCTTTACCTTATAGTTTTGGCGCGGTATACGGATGTTTTAGCGCGTGCCTCTTTCTCTGGTTGATCGTGAATGCATGCTCCAGCTTTAGAGCGGCATGGATGCTAGCCGCCGGCGTTGCAGCTTCTATTGCGCTGCTGATGAAGCCGGAGAACGGAGTTGCTTGTTTTGTCGCGCTGGCGCTCCTGGTCGTCATCCGAGGTATGAAGCAACGCTCATTTCATCGGGTGGCGATTGATGTGGCCAGTCTGTTGCCGGGCTGCCTGTTATGCGTCGCTGTGATTTGTTGGATGATCTCGCTTAGAGGAGCAGAGTTCCTGACCCAGGAAAACCTGATGAGCTGGCCCACCTCTTACTTCATGAGGAGGTACGGGGCGCTTTGGCTCTCCACTGTGGGGTTGGACATTTCGAAAGGCTTATCGATTAGAGGCGTCGCCAAGGTTTCAGTCATGATCCTCTGTTGGTTGGGATTTCGTTGGATTCTGCTCCGCTATGGTCATCGCCGGTGGCTGTTTTGGGTGGGTCTTCTGGCGCTGACAATACTCCTCGTTCCGGGCCCTCACTGGGAAGTTCTGGCACGAGGGGGGCGCTTATTGGCCTTCCCGCCTGCCGCACCATTTCTCGTAACTGTCATGATTCCGGTGGTAGCGTGGTTGTGCTGGCGGAACCGGTTGGCAACCGGTTTCATGCAGGCGTTCATGTTGCTCTCTCTAGCATGCGCCATTTCCATACGAATCCTATTTGGAATGTCGCCTTTCGGATATGCGATCTATTACAATGGGTCGGTTCTTCTTTCGTATTTCCTGATCCTAAGCTGGTTGTTAAGTTGGAAAGGCACTGAGCTGACCTCAAGCAGTCGGAGTGCCGCTCTCCTTCCTTACTTGGCAACACTCATCGTCGTCAGCCTGAGCGTCTTGCCACTCTACAAACTGAACCTGGGGAACGCACCGTTAGTCACGGAACGGGGCGTGATTTACACGACGCCGCAAAAGGCAGACGCTTATCGTTCCGCGCTCGATTTCATTCAGCAGCATCAGCAACAGGATGCAAGTTTCCTCTCCGTCCCGGAAGACGTAAGTTTGTACTTTTTAGCGGGCATTCACTGCCCCACGCGTGTTTATGCGCTCACCCCCGGAGTTCTCGCTCCCGGAAAAATGACGGCTGATTTTATCCAGGAGATCGAACGAAAAAAAGTCCGTTACCTGATCTGGTCGAATCGTACCTTTGAAGAGTACGGTGTTCCCAAGTTCGGTGTGGATTTCGACCAGGCACTGGGTGAATACCTCAAGGCTGCCTACCGCCCGATTCGCACTATCGGAGACGAAGCGAGCAAAGGATGGAAAGCGGTCGTTTGGCAGAGGATCACTGGCGAGCACTCTCAAGCGATGCCGGCAAGCTCGGCTGTTTCAACAATGGCTACGCTCGCTCCCTATCACTAGGCTCGGGGAAGAATGTCATTGCCCATTTCCACAAATCTGCCAACTTCCCACGGCATCACTATCCAAGCGCCCAGCGCATTTCCGCTATCGGATCTGTGTGGAGGGTGGGCCGCCGGCGCCGCGAATCAATGAAACGGGCGCTCGGAGGAAGACACCCGTTCTTCTCGAAGCGGCTCCGGCGGATGGCTGTGGACGACGGGTCGTTAAACCTACCGTTGCCAAATGACTTGTTTAGTCTTCACCTGTCCGCCAACTAAGGCGGAGGTTATCACCCGAATCAAGCTCTCTTATCGTGCCCCCCGGCGGCGGAACAAAAGACCACCTCCAGTCAACAGGGCGCCCAGCATCAACGCGAGAGTACCCGGCTCCGGAACAGTGGTATTGGCAGGCAAATTGGACGTCAAAATCGCGGGATTACCGCAGCACTCAGCGTACTCAATCACGATGGCATGCGTCCCGCTCGTAGTCGTAAATGTATTGGTAGTCGGCGATGCAGTCGGTACCCCGCTGTTGATGACAACCGTACCGTCCAAGCTTACTACGATCCCGTCATCGTGAGTGATACTGTAAGTCGTGCCGCCAACAAATGTCTCCGTCCCCATAAGCTCAATGATCTGGCCGTATGTAGTGGCCGTCTGAGCTCCCTCGGTTCCGGTGCTGATCACGTCAGTGTTACAGTTATAAGTTACCGCCCCTACCGTAGCCGTCGTGCAAGTGCCGATGGTGGCGCCCGCATCGCTAGTGATGAAATTTCTCAGAGTGCCGGAACCAGGGCCATTCATAAAATTGACCGTGGAGGACGTGAACGTTGCGTCCAAGCCCGTCGTCGGGAACAAGATGGGGTTAGGCGCCACTGTTCCACCGAGCCAAGGCGCGTCGGTTCCCGGCACAACCCAGGAAAGACCAATATAAGTCGCTTGGGCGCTAGTAGCCAACGACAAAACCATTACGGCGCATGCCGCGATGCGAAACAAGCTTGTCATGCTAGTCATGCTAGTCATTCAAATCCTCCTTTAACTCACTTAGAACTTCGAGATTTTAGCTTTCCCCACACCCTGAAGTCCGTTGCAGATCCGAGAGGCAATTTCACTGTTCTCTCTCAGGCATCCTTTGGACGATTCGCCACAACGCCATCAAAGGTAAATTCACGTCGAAGACGTCAGAAATTAGGACCCTAGCGCCGTCCTTGATATACATATGCTGCGAGGCGCGTCCAAGAAAAGGGTCAGATTAGGTCGGTAGACTTGCCAATACGGCGAGCTGAACGCTGTACTCATTGCCGATTTCCTCCAGATCGGTACTAGTACTCGTATGCAGATTCTAACCCTATAAAGGCGGCCTGTCAACATGAAATCCCACCATTGGAGATGAAGCGAGTAGAGGATGGAGAGCCGTCGTCTGGGAGAGGATCGGCGACGCTCAATATCGAGGAAGGCTGGCAAGTACGGGAGACCCGACGAAATGATTCACGCGCCCGGTCCGCCCCCATCTCCTTCCCCCGCAACAACTTGCTCTACTCTACCGTATCCCTCTCGACCCCTCCTGCTACACTCCAATCGCAATGACCAGTCATCAACATCCCAATGACGCCGGCCTCCCTTTCTGGCGTCACAAACACCCTGTCCGTACGAATAACTGAAGCCCTCTCAATGACATACAAATTGTCCTCCACTCTCGCCCCCGCGCCGCCCTCCCTAAGATTTCAGACCGCGCCCACCCCACTCTGCTATCCTGAAATTTCGCGCATTTCTCCCGGATCAACCACCTTGAAAGTCGGCTTTGTAAGTCTCGGCTGCCCCAAAAACCTCGTCGACACCGAGGTAATGATGGGCCACTTGGTCTCCCGCGGCCATGAGCTTACGCAGCATCCCGGCGATGCCGACGTCCTGGTCGTCAACACCTGCAGCTTTATCGATCCCGCTAAGCAGGAATCGGTCGACACAATTCTCGAGATGGCCGAATACAAAAAGTCCGGCCGCGCGCAAAAGCTGATCGTCGCAGGCTGCATGGTCGAGCGCTATCGCGATGACATCCGCCGGAACATTCCGGAAGTCGACGCCGTGCTCGGCACCAACGAGCTGGACGCGATTGTCGCAGCTGTGCGAAGGCGCGGCGCCCACAGCCAACCCCTTCGAGCCATATCTCTATCACGACCTCACGCCGCGGGTCCTTTCCACCGCGCGCCACTACGCCTACATCAAAATCGCAGAGGGCTGCGATCATCCCTGCTCGTTCTGCGTGATCCCGCAGTTCCGCGGTAACTTTCGAAGCCGCCGTTTCGAATCGGTGATCGTCGAAGCCACTCGCATGTTCGCCCAAGGTGTCCGCGAGATCAACCTCATCGGCCAGGACACCACGTCTTACGGCGAAGACCTCGGAATCAAAGACGGTCTGCCGAACCTGCTTGCGAGACTCGCTCAAATCGAGACGCCACATTCCAAGTGGATTCGCTTCCTCTACTGTTATCCCAATCGCATTACTCAGAAACTGCTCGACACGCTCGCCGAGCATCCGGCGCTAGTGAAATATATCGACATGCCGCTTCAGCACGCTAGCGCCGCCGTCTTGAAGCGCATGAGGCGCGGCTCTCACGGCGACTACTTCTTGAAACTGCTCGAGCGGATTCGCGCCACCATCCCCGGAGTTGCCATCCGTACCAGCATGATCGTCGGATTCCCCGGTGAAACAGAAGCGGATTTCGAGACGCTGCGCCAATTCGTCCAAGCAGCCCAATTCGACCGCTTGGGCGTTTTCTCCTATTCCGACGAAGAGACCAGCGGCAGCTACCATCTCGATGCGAAGGTCGACGCGCGCACCATTTACAATCGCAAGCGCAACCTCATGGCTCTGCAGCGCAGGATCTCGAAACAACGGAATCGCAAAATGATCGGCCAGGAAATCGATGTTCTGGTGGAAGGCCCGTCCCAGGAAACCGATCTGCTCTGGCAGGCGCGCATGTCCACACAAGCTCCCGAGATCGACGGCGTCTGTTACCTCAACGATTTTGGCGACGTCTCGCCCCAGGCCGGCGAAATCCGCCGCATGCGAATCACTGAGGCGCATGACTACGATCTGATCGGCGCTCTGATCGATTCGCCCGCTGCATCCGCCCCCATCCCGCTTGCGCAACCGTTCCCTATCCTCGCCGCCATCCGATGAAGTGTCCGATCTGCAAGAAAGCCGTCGCTCCGGGCGACGAATTCTTTCCATTCTGCAGCGAGCGCTGCAAGATCATCGACCTCGGCAATTGGGCCAGCGAGAAGTACGTGATCTCGACGCCCGTCCAGCCTCACGAATCAGAAAACGACGGCGAAGACCATGAGCCTTAGTCCGCTGCCCAAGCGGAGGATCGATGCGGCTCTTCTCATCGCCACTTGGTTCGGTTGCGGTTATGCTCCCGTTGGCCCCGGAACCGCCGGATCTTTGGCCGCGTTGGCCATCGCGATAGTGCTACATCTCGCTTACGGTTCCGGTCGCGGCACGTTCTTGCTGCTAACCGCCATCCTCCTGCTTCCCGGCGTTTGGGCCGCCGATGTGTTCGCCAAGCGGATCGGCCAAAAGGATCCGCATGTCGTGGTCGTCGACGAAGTACTCGGCCAGTGGCTCACGCTCGCCGGCGCGGCCACCCTCAACTGGAAAAGTTGGCTCGCGGCGTTCGCATTGTTCCGGCTCTTCGATATCTGGAAGCCTCCTCCTGCCCGCCAGCTCGAAGCGCTTCCCGGCGGAATCGGCATCGTGGCCGACGACTTGATGGCGGGCCTCTACGGCGCGCTTGCTATATTCTTATTAGATCGGTTGCAGTTGTTCTAACATGGCTTCCTCAAAGAAAGACGCGAACGGCCGCCCCACAATCTCCAACGTCAAGCCCGAGGCCGCGATTCCGGGCGGAGAGTTTCAGATTCATGGCGCGGGATTGGCTCGCTCCGAACGGCCGCGCGTGACCATCGGCGATGTCGCCGCTCCCATCGTGATCGGGTCCGACTCCTACCTTATCGTTCGCGTGCCAGAAGGCGCGTCTGCCGGTGAACTCGTCATCGAAGCCGGCAATCAGAGCAGCCGTGCCTGGACCTGCGACGTCGGCGTCCAAATCGCCGACAATCTTTACGCCGTGGCTAACCCCGCCGTCGATTCGTTTGGCAACATCTTTGTCACCTTCAGCGGATCGCGCGGTCAGAAAACTCCCGTCTCGGTTTATAAGATCGATCTCAATTACAATCCCAAGCCCTTCGTGAGCGACATCATGAACGCCACCGGAGTGACCTTCGACAAAGAGGGCGTCCTGTACGTTTCCAGCCGGTACGACGGGATCGTCTATCAAGTCACGCCCAACGCCAGCGTGTCGCCATACGTCGAAGGCATGGGCGTCGCCACGGGAATCGCTTTTGACCCTGATGAAAATCTATATGTCGGAGACCGCGGCGGTACGGTTTTCAAAATCAGCCGCACGCGCCAGATTTACGTCTTCGCCACGCTCGAGCCTTCCATCGCCGCCTATCACTTCGCCTTCGGCCCCGACGGCTATCTGTACGTTACCGGCCCCACTACGTCGAGTTATGATTCGGTCTACCGCATCGGGCCGTCAGGCGAGGTGGAGACCTACTACCGCGGCCTCGGCCGTCCGCAAGGGCTTGCCTTTGATGCCGAAGGCCGCCTGTATGTAGCGGCTTCGCTCGGTGGGCGGCGCGGCGTGGTTCGCTTCGCCAACCCACAGTCGCCCGAGCTGTTTCTCTCCGGGCCAGGTATCGTGGGTCTGGCCTTCACCCCGTCGCGGGCGCTGCTCGTCACCACCACCAACTCGCTCTATCGCGCCGATGTCGGGATCGCCGGCCGGCCTCTTCCGTAATGCCGGATGCCGAGATTATCGCGATTGGGTCGGAGCTGCTGACGCCTCAAAAGGTCGACACCAATTCTCTTTACCTCACCGACCAGTTGAACGCGCTAGGCGTGGAGGTCGTTCGCAAAACCATCGTCGGCGATGAGCGCGCGCGTCTCACCGACACTATTCTGGCGGCGGTGGCTCGCTCTCAGGTCATCGTCTTGACCGGTGGCCTCGGCCCAACCGAAGACGACCTTACGCGCGACGCAGTGGCCGCGGCGCTCGGACGCTCGATGACTTTTCATCAGGAGATCTCCGACCAGATCGAAGAGCGATTGCGCCGTTATGGCCGCAAAATGGCCGAGATCAATCGCCGTCAGGCGTACATCATCGAAGGAGCCGAGATGCTGCCGAACGATCGCGGGACGGCGCCCGGCCAGTGGATCGCGCACAACGGCGTGATGTTGATGCTGCTTCCCGGCCCGCCCAACGAATTGAAAGCCATGTTCGAGAAGCAATGCCTGCCGCGGCTCGAAAAGTTTCTTCCGCCGCAGGTGATCCGCACGCGGTTTTTCCGAACAGTCGGCATGACCGAATCGGAACTCGACCAGATGATTTCACCGGTCTATACACGCTATGCGAACCTAGCAACTACAATCCTGGCGGTCTCCGGCGAGATCCATATTCACCTGCGTGCACGTTGCGCATCGGCGAACGAAGCGGAGAGTGTGCTTGAAAAAGCCTGCGCCGAGATTGAGCCGCTGCTGGGCGATCGGATCTATTCGCGCAATGGCGATTCGCTCGAGCAAGTAGTCGGTGATCTCTTGCGCGCCAGGCATGCATCTCTGAGCGTGGCGGAGAGCGTGACCGGCGGCTTGCTGGGTGGTCGCATCACATCGGTGCCGTCCAGCTCCGATTATTTTCGGGGCGGCTTCGTTGTTTATTCGAACGATATGAAAACGAAGCTGCTGGGCGTGCCGGCTGAAATGCTCGCCGAGCACACCGCCGTGAGCGAACCAGTCGCCAAAGCGATGGCCGAAGGCGCTAAAGCACGCACCAGTTCGGATTATGCAGTTTCGATGACGGGCTACGCCGGCCCGGATGGCGAAAAGGTCGGTCTGGTTTTCATCGGCCTCGCCACTCCCGCGGAGACCGAGGTGCGGCGCATCATGTTCCCAGCTGACCGCGAGCGGGTCAGGTCGTTCTCCACCAACACTGCATTGGATTTCCTGCGACGGAAATTATTGGCCACAGATGCCGTTTCAAGTTCTTGAAGCCGAAGCGCGCAGCATTCTGAGCCCGACTTCGGGCTTCATCGCGGAAGCTGGATTTACACATTCACTGACCCCGGCGCGAAACTGCACTTTCGGATGTAGCTACTGTTATGTACCTACCATGCGCGTATATGGCGGCCTGAAGCCTGAAGACTGGTCGCACTGGGGCCAGTTCACGACATTCAAGGCCAACGCACCGGCCCTCCTGCGACGCCAGCTTCGCACTGATCAAGTAATCTATTGTTCCCCGCTGGTCGACCCTTATCAGCCTGCCGAAGAGACTCAACGGCTGATGCCGCAAATTTTCGATGAGCTGTGCGCGCGTCCGCCCAAAATCTTTGTGATCCAGACGCGCGGCCCCTTAATCCTTCGCGACCTCGACCAGCTGATCGAGCTTTCCCGGTGCACAACGTTGCGCGTGAGCTTTTCGGTCACCACCAATCGCGAGGAAATTAGAAAGCTCTATGAGCCGCATTGCGCGACGATTCCCCGGCGGATAGAGACCGTGCGACGCCTGCGCGATGCCGGCATCCAAACCTACGCGAGTTTGGCGCCGCTTCTGCCCTGCGATCCGGAGGAATTGGCTGCGCTGGCCTTGGACGCCAGCTCTTTGGACATCATCGCAGATCCCCTGCATATCCGCGTCTCAAAGCCGCGCGGTGCAACCACCCGCGAGGCTGCTTTCGCGATCAGCCGGCGGCATGAGTTTTCGGCCTGGCTGGAACCGGAGTTTCAAGCCCAGGTGATCGCCCGCATCGGCCGTACGGTTACCCAGGGCGGCCGGCGCTTTGCAAGCGGAACAGAAGGTTTTGGATGGCTGGCACAATAACTGCAAATCCTGTTTTGGAACGGCTCGGTATTGAGCCTGTCAATTCTGGCGCCTGCGGCCGCGAGTGGCTCGCATCATCGGCAACCGCCACGCTCGCGTCCATCAATCCGGCGGGCGGCCAGGAGATTGCCCGCGTCCATTTGGCCACAGCGCAGGATTATGACCAGGTCGTTTCCGACGCCACCGAAGTTTTCGCGCGCTGGCGTATGGTTCCTGCGCCTAAACGCGGCCAAATCGTGCGCGAAATCGGCGACGAATTGCGGCATTTCAAGGACGATCTCGGGACGCTGGTCACATTGGAAATGGGCAAGATCCTGGCGGAAGGCAAAGGCGAAGTCCAGGAGATGATCGACGTCGCGGATTTCGCGGTGGGACTGTCGCGACAACTCTACGGTCTCACCATGCCAAGCGAGCGCCCGCAGCATCGCATGTATGAACAATGGCATCCGCTAGGCGTGATCGGCGTTATTTCCGCGTTCAACTTCCCGGTCGCCGTCTGGTCGTGGAATGCGCTTCTGGCCGCGGTGTGCGGCGATTGCGTTCTGTGGAAACCGTCCTTGAAAACACCGCTGACGGCGATCGCTGTGCAGAAGATCTGCGACCGCGTGCTCGAACGACATGGTTGGCGCGGTGTCCTCAATCTCATCATCGGTGAGGATTCCGTCGTCGGCCAGCGTCTGCTCGAAGATGCCCGTATCCCGCTCGTGAGCGCCACCGGCTCATGCCGCATGGGGCGGATTGTAGCCGAGACGGTCGGACGCAGGCTCGGACGCACGCTGCTGGAACTCGGCGGCAACAACGGCGTCATCGTGATGAACGATGCCAACCTCGATCTTGCACTGCGAGCGGTGCTGTTTGGCGCGGTCGGGACCGCTGGCCAGCGCTGCACTAGCCTCCGGCGTCTATTTCTACATCGCGACATCGCCGGCCCGATGACCGAAAAGCTAAAGGCCGCTTACGCGCAGATTCCCATCGGCAACCCGCTCGACGAATCCACACTCATGGGCCCGCTCATCGATCGCTCGGCCGTGGATGCTATGCGCGCTGCGCTCGAACGCATCCGGAACGAAGGCGGCGAGATCATTTTCGGGGGCCAGGAGTTGGGTGGATGTTTCGTCCAGCCGGCGCTCGTCAAGGCGCGCCCCGAGATGCCGATCCTCAAGCAAGAGGTCTTCGCCCCTATCCTTTACTTGATCGAGTTCGAATCACTAGATCAGGCTATCGCATGGCACAACGACGTCCCGCAGGGTTTGTCCTCTGCCATGTTCACCACCAATTTGATCTCGTCCGAAATATTCCTGAGCGCGCGCGGCAGTGATTGCGGAATCGCCAATATCAATATCGGGACCAGCGGCGCGGAGATTGGCGGAGCATTCGGTGGCGAGAAAGATACTGGCGGGGGACGCGAGTCTGGCAGCGATTCCTGGAAGGCTTATATGCGGCGTCAAACCGTGACCATCAACGGGTCGAACGAGCTGCCGCTTGCCCAGGGCATCAAGTTTTCGGGCATCAAGTTTTCGCCCGGATCTGGTCCAGCCGGATCTGATCCAAATGGTGCTCCAGATGCGTGAGGTAATCCGCCGCCAATTCCTCGAGCGTCATAACCGGATTGTTTCCGATCCAGCACTGCGTGTGCCGTTTCTCTTCCGGCACGCTCGCCAATACGTGGGCGAGGAAGCGATTGTACGCCGCCCAGAACCCCAGCAAATCGCTCCACCGCGCGTCCTGATAGCGCTGCACACGCACACAGCCGGACTGATCGTAACCGGGCCAGCGCAGTTCATCCTGAAGTTGCGCGCGAACAAAGCGCTGATGGTTGTTCGACGCCGAATCGATCAGATGTCCCAGAATCTCTTTGCGCGACCAGCCGCCTTCAGTGGCGGGAACGGAGGCCCCACTATCGCTAATTCCAGCAAAATCACGTTCGCTGCGTACAATCAGTTCTTTCAAGTGGGTACTCAGTTGAATCATGGTTTTTTAATGATGCTAACGCAGTCAATCCGGTAACATAAATCTGTGTTGCGTTCCTCTGCCCTGTTGCTGGCCATGACCGTCGTCGCTCTAGCCCAAGTTTCACTCGAGAATACCGGTAAGCCGATGCACATCGCATTCGAATGCACGGAAGTGGATATGCAGGCTTCCGGGTTGGCCTGTCCCGATGAAGAGCCCTGCCCGGTATATCTCGAACTCACCAATATAGAAGCCGTGGGCAACAAACTTTTTCTACCGGGAAATCTGCATACGCCAACAACCACTATTTACTCCATTCTGCTCTCCACCGACGACGCCGGCAAGACCTGGAGCGAGCCGCATACGCGTATTCCCCTCGCCGGCCTCGACCAGATTCAGTTCATCGATTTTCAGAATGGCTGGATTTCCGGCGCCAATCTGCAGGGCGCGCCGCGCGATCCCTTTCTGCTCCTCACCACCGATGGAGGCAAGACCTGGCGCCAGCGACCCGTCTATGAAGATAGCCGTCTGGGCGTCATCGAACGCTTTTGGTTCGATTCGCCACAACAGGGCACTATGTTGGTGGACGCGCGCCTGGAATCAAATGTGCGTGAACTTTATGAGACGCGAACCGGAGGCGAGAGTTGGTCGCTCAGGCAGGCCAGCGCCGATCCCATCCGTTTTCCTAAGACCAAAGACGCCGGCTCAGCCGGCTGGCGGATCAGAGCCGATTCCTCCACCAAGAGCTACGCCGTCGAGAAATCGGAAGGGCAGCGCTGGCAAAAAGTCGCCAGCTTCCTGGTGCACGTCGGATCTTGCAAACAATGAAACCCGATCCTATCGAGCTCGAACTGTTCCGCCATCTGCTGGTCTCCATCGCGGAGGAGATGGGCGCGGTGTTGAGAAAAACGTCGTACTCCGCCAACATCAAAGAACGCCGCGACTATTCTTGCGCCGTTTACGATGCCCAAGGCGAGACAGTTGCGATGGGCGATCACATGCCTGTGCATCTGGGAGCGATGCCCTTGTCGGTGCGTCACGCCACCCAGGCTTTTGATTTGCAACCTGGCGATGTCGCCATCCTGAACGATCCGTTCCGCGGAGGAACGCATCTCCCCGATATCACCGCGGTTTCGGCGATTTTCGTCAGAGGCAGCCGAGCACCGGCCTTCTATGTGGCGAATCGCGCGCATCACGCCGACGTCGGTGGAATGAGTCCGGGTTCGATGCCGCTGGCGCGCGAGATTTATCAGGAAGGCATTCGCATTCCGCCGATCTTGTTGGCGCGGCGCGGCCGATTCGACCGTCCACTGCTCGACCTGATCCTGGCCAACGTCCGCACACCCGTGGAACGCGAGGGCGACTTGCTGGCGCAGTGCATGGCCATCCGGCGCGGTGAACAGCGCCTTCACGACTTAGTGCACAAATACGGAATGGCCACGGTTCGCCGCAACATGACGGCGCTCAAGGATTACAGCGAGCGGATGATGCGGTCGGCCATCCGGCGGCTGCCGCGCGGAAAATATCATTTCGAAGATGCGCTCGATAGCGATGGCATCACCGACCGTCCGGTGAAAGTCGCGGTCACGGTAACCATTCATGGCGACCGCGCGACCATCGATTTCACCGGCTCGGATCCTCAAACCGAAGGCTCCGTGAATGCCAATTATGCGGTCGCGGTTTCGGCAACTACCTATGTGTTCCGCTGCTTGGTACGCGAGGAGATTCCATACACCGCCGGCGTGATGCGGCCGCTGGAAGTGATCGCGCCCTCGGGGTCGGTGGTTAGCGCTAACCCGCCTTCTGCGATGGCGGCGGGCAATGTCGAGACGTCGCAACGCATCACCGACGTCGTGCTGGGCGCACTTTCCAAGGCCGCGCCCGCTCTCATTCCGGCCGCGAGTTCCGGCACCATGAACAACATCACGTTCGGCGGCAATGATCCCGTTCGCCGCCAGCCATTCGCCTACTACGAGACCATCGCGGGCGGCATGGGCGCTTCCGCGATATCCGACGGCCCGAGCGCCACCCACACGCACATGACCAACAGTTGGAACACGCCGGTGGAAGCGTTCGAGCATCAGTATCCGCTGCGCATTCGTGGTTACCGGATTCGTTCCGGCTCAGGTGGTCGCGGCAAGCATCGCGGTGGCGACGGCGTCATTCGAGAATACGAATTTCTGACTCCGGCACAGGTGACTATCCTTTCTGATCGCCGGTTGCGTGGTCCTTATGGACTGCATGGCGGCGAGTCCGGGACACCCGGCAAGAATCTGCTGTTTCACGGGAAGCGCGTCATCGCGATCCCGGGCAAGGCTAGATTTGAGGTGGAACCCGGCGACGTTCTGCGCGTCGAATCTCCCGGCGGAGGCGGCTACGGCAAGCCGGATTGATTTACGCCCCGTAACGCCAGGGGCGCCGCAGCCGGTCACGCACGTAGCGATGTCGCAAACCTGGCGGCACTTGACTTTCTTGCATTGGCCTTACGAGCCCGCCGTGGTCCAGCCACTCTTGCCGCCCGGCCTGGTTATCGACACTTTCGACGGTGCGGCATGGATCGGGCTGGTTCCGTTTGAGATTCACAATCTCCGCGGGATTTCTCATTTTCCGGAAACAAATGTCCGCACTTATGTCATTGGTCCGGATGGCAGCCGCGCGGTGTGGTTCTTCTCGCTCGACGCCGCTCGATTGGCGGCGGTGCTAGGAGCTCGCGTAGCGTACCATCTGCCTTACTTTTGGGCCAAGATGCGCGTGGCGTCTGAAGACGGGACGATTCATTATCGGAGCCGGCGCAAGCGGCCGCATGCGGTAAATGTGATGTCGGACATCAGAGTGAAACCAGGCCAGCGCATCGCAGCCGAAGAACTCAGTGAGCGGGATCACTTCCTGACAGCGCGGTATCGGCTTTATACGATCGTTCAGGGTCGACTACGTTGGGCGCAGATCGAGCATCAGCCCTGGCCGCTCGCTCGCGCTGCATTGGTCACGCTGAAACAAAACTTAATTGATGCGTCCGGGCTTCCTGCGCCTGAAGGTCACCCGCAGGTTCACTATGCCGTCGAAATCGATGTGAAGATCGGCCATCCAGTGATCGCCTGATGCCGATAAATTTCCGCTTCTCTCGACGCCGGCAGTTTACACTGGAGTTTCATGGCCAAGTTCAAGCTCGCCGGTAGCAAGAAGGTGCCGGCGAAATCAGCACGCAGTGCGATCCCCTGCCTGGTAATCGTGATCCTGGGGATAGTGATCATGTGTTTGCTTTTTTATTTTTCGCTGCAGTCCAGCACTTCATGAGACCCGCACGTCATGAGAATAGATAATCGACGTCCCGATCAGATGCGTCCGGTCCGGATGACAACGAAGTACCTGATGACCGCGGAAGGTTCCGCGCTGATCGAAGTCGGCAACACGCGCGTGCTGTGCGCCGCTTCCATCGAGGAAACGGTGCCGGCGTTCCTGCGAGGCAGCGGCCGCGGTTGGGTAACGGCCGAGTACGCGATGCTTCCGCGCGCCACCGCCAGCCGCACGCCGCGCGAAGTCACCAGAGGTCATCCGTCCGGCCGCACGCAAGAGATCCAGCGCTTGATCGGCCGGTCGTTGCGGTCCGTGGTTGACATGACAGCGCTCGGCGACCGTACGATCATTGTCGATTGCGATGTTCTGCAAGCCGACGGCGGAACCCGTACGGCCGCCATTACCGGCGCTTACGTCGCTCTTGTGCTCGCTCTCCAGCAATTGGTTCAATTCGGCGCCTTGAAGGCGCTGCCGGTTACGGATCACATGGCCGCTACCAGCGTGGGGATCGTAGGCGGAGTGCCAATGATCGATCTCTGCTATGACGAGGATTCGAAGGCTGAAGTCGACATGAACGTTGTCATGACTGGCGCCGGCCGTTTCGTCGAACTGCAGGCAACCGCCGAGAAGACGCCGTTTGACGATAGTCAGATGGGCCGGCTGGTCGAGTTGGCGCGTCACGGCGTTTTGGAACTCATCGCAATTCAGAAGCAGGCGTTGGAGGCCTGAGTTGCGGCTGTACTGCGCTACAACCAATCCCGGTAAGCTGCGCGAATTCCGGCTAGCTCTAGCTGATTCATTTGTGGTTGAGCCGCTTCCGGGCCTCAACTCTATTTCTCCTTGCGAAGAGACCGGAGTCACCTTCGAAGAGAACGCGATTCAGAAAGCGCTCTACTACTCCAAACATTCTGATGGGTTTGTGTTCGTCGATGATTCGGGCCTGGAGGTCGATGCGCTAGGCGGCACGCCGGGCGTTTACTCGGCGCGATATGCGGGCCCCGACGCCACCGATGAGGCCAACAATCGCCTGCTGCTCGATCGAATGCGCGGCATTCCAAACCGCTCCGCCCGGTTCGTCTGCGTCGTCGCACTGGCAGAATCCTGCCGCCTGGTCCGCACCTTTCGCGGTGAAGTGGAAGGCCAATTAACCGAAGAGCCGCGCGGAACGAATGGATTTGGGTACGATCCGCTTTTCTACTATCCGCCGTTCGGCTGCACATTCGGCGAAGCACCACTCACGCGAAAGATGGAGGTCAGTCATCGATCGCGGGCGCTGCATTCGATGCGGGACTACCTTTTGACTTCCCAGAAATGACGAACGCAGCGGCAAATATCAGGGTGGCGTCTAGCATCAGGTTGAAAAGGAAAAGATGTTTCACCTTGTCCCAGGCGTCCCCCAACGCGGCAACAAGAAATGCCGTGAGGCAGCAAACGCTCAACAAACCAAACAGCTCGATTCGCCGGCGCCGTGTGGGTAGATAAATCCAGGCAGCTGCGGCAAACACGGGAGATGCTAAAAGGAGGATGAGAATGAGCTTGCCGATTCGTTGCAGAACTTGCTCATGGAAGCTGCTCCACAAGGTAAACGCCGCGCTTCTTGCGCCTGGGCCGCGGCCTGCGGAACGCTCGAAATTTCCGCACCACTCCGGACGCAGCGAAAAGGCGATCGGCAGTAATATCCGCGCGTGCCGCCAGATTCGAGTCGGATGTTGCCAGTAGAATCGAACGATCGCCGCGTGGTTGATTTTATTTCCGATGAGCCCGCTCGCGACCATTTCCTGAAATCCTGAACCTGGGCTCCACGCGCCGGTTCCGGAGTATTTCACCAACTCGGGTTGCAAGTCCAGCGCGTTCAAATCGGCGGATGCGTTCCTGGACTCCGGCAGGATCGCAAGAAACATCTGGTTGTACGAATCCGCAAATCGCACGCCGGCCGGAATAGTAATTATGTTGATAAGCGTCGCCGATCCGATAAGTACGCAACCTAGAATCGCAAGTTGCCGCGTGGCTCGCTCTTTCGTCCACCACCACAAGCGCACTGAGAACAGCGTCAAGAGGACGCCCAGAGGAGCATTTTGCGCCTTGGCCATGATCCAGAGAATCGCCCACAGCGACCACAGCGTGATCTGGCCCGCCGACACCCGCGAGGAATTGCAAATCGCGATGCTCTCGGCGGCCAGCAACAGGAAGAAGATGCACGAGGCCGGCTCGGCATAGAACGAATTCCAATACGCTGCATAACCAACGTCAGTCAGGACGATCAGCCCTGCGACCCACAAGTACGGACTGACTCGATATTGCTTCGTCACCGTGAGCAGCCGGGCGAAGGCGGCCAGAAATGCCAGCGTATGTACAATGCCGATCACGACGATGTCCAACTTGCCGTCGGGCGAGATGATTTTGTTCAGCAGGATCGCGCACGCAACGAAAAGATACTCGGAGCTGAACTGTTCCCAGCCGTGCCGGCGCGAGTTTTGGTCCGAAACATACTTTGGTGCGACAAAGGCGATTGTGGCGGATTTGTCTTCGGCAGCATAGCCAAACCTTCCGAGGATTCGGCCGAAGTCGCCTTGATCAGCCAGTCCGATGATGGGAGCAATGAATAATTGATAGGTGAGAATTACGGCCGCAGCGGCGACGATAATCCAAGCTAGTTTCCGCCGATCCATCTCTACGCATTATGCTCGGTCTTGCAGCCGGGCGGTATGAGATACTTCTTCGTATGTTTTGGCGATCGCCCTTATTTTTTCTGCCCGCTCTTTTATTTGCTCAAGCAAACAGCGATTGGGATCAGCCCTTTCCACCGCACCGCGTCGTCGGCAACATCTACTACGTCGGCACCAAAGGGCTGGCGTCTTATCTGATCACGACACCTGAGGGGAGCATCCTTATTAACAGCAGTCTCGAGAGCTCCGTGCCTCTCATTCGCGCCAGCGTTGAGAAACTCGGGTTTCGTTTCCAGGATGTAAAGATCCTGCTGATCAGCCACGCGCACTGGGATCATTGCGCCGGTAGTTTCCTGGTCAAGGAATTAACGGGCGCCAAGTATATGGTGATGGAACAGGATGTCGCGGAGATCGAAAGCGGAGGCAAGGGCAATTTTCAATACGGCAACACGCCAAACAGTCTCTACAAGCCCGTGAAGGTGGATCGTGTACTCCACGATGGCGATCAAGTCAAACTCGGCGAGGCAGTGTTGACGGCTCGCCTGACTCCGGGACACACCAAAGGCTGCACTACTTGGACGATGAAAGCGCGCGACGGAGCGAAAGTTTACGACGTGGTCATCGTCGGAAGTCCGAACGTGAATGCCGGGTATAAATTGGTGAACAACGCGCTCTATCCGCAGATCGCCGATGATTACGCCCGTATGTTCCGCGTCCTGAAATCACTGCCCTGCGACGTGTTTCTGGGCGCTCATGGAAACTACTATGGCCTGGAGGAGAAGTTCGCCCGGATGGGCAAGGGCGGCGCGAATCCCTTTATCGATCCGGACGGCTATAAACGATACATCGCCGAGCGCGAAAAGACCTTCCGTTCGGAATTGGAAAAACAAACGGCCGCTGCAAAATGAAAACGTGGATGTGGGCGCTGATCGCTGGTGTCGTCGGGTTGCAAGGAGCCTTTGCGCAGACCCGTGTAGCACTCATAAAAATGCCGTACGTGGGCGAGCGGAATGTGCCCGAGCTTTCCGGTGGGCCGGACTATCTCGAACAAGGTGGTATTCAAAAGCTCATCGAGGAGCGTAGCTGCCAGACTAAACCCGTCTCGACTGTCGCGCTGACTACCGAAGAAGAGAAGGCTTACGGCGCGTGGAATCGCCTTGCGCTGGCCAACGGCGATCTGGCAAAACTCGTGGCCGCCGAGAGGCGTGGCGGATATCTGCCAGTTGGGTTGCTCGCGAACTGCAGTTCGCTGGCCGGAATGCTCAGCGGCCTTCAACATTCCGGGCCTGGCGGCAGGCCTGTGCGCGTGGGCTTGGTGTTCATCGACGCTCACGCCGATTTCAATACTCCGGAAACTACCTTGAGCGGCATGCTGGGCGGAATGCCGGTTGCCATTGCGGCCGGAATGGGACTCACGCGAATGCGGCTGAAGGCGGGTCTGGACCCTGCGCTACCGGGCCGCCATATCGTTGAAGCTTGCGTGCGCGATACCGATCCGCTAGAACAAGATCTTCTGGACCGGTCCGAGATTCAGCAGCTTTCGGTGGAAGACATCCGGCGTCGCTCGGACAATCTTCATCGCCAGATGCAGCGACTTTCCGAGAACACCGACGTGATCTACATTCACGTAGACATGGACGTGCTCGATCCGCGCGAAGTGCCGGGCCATCCGCTGACCGTTGCGGGCGGGCCATCGAGCGTGGATCTGGCTGCGGCTTTGACGGAGATGTTCAAGTACGAAAAGGTGGCGGCGTTTGGCGTAGCGTCAACGCCCTTTGGCGATCACGATAAGAGCGGCGTGTCGCGACAAGCGGCTTACAATCTAATTCTCGGCGCGGTGAAAGGCGTCCAGCAGCGCTGAGGCGGTTCGTTTACCGCTCAACCTCCTCCACTGGCAATAACCGATCATGGTCTTGCCGTCGACAATCTTGCCGGACTCGATCCCTTGCTCGATTTCCTTGGCTGTGAACCAGCGTGTTTTGATGCGCTCGTCTTCCATCGGCTGGGCTTGGCCCTCAGTCAGGCCGGTCGCGAGAAAAATCGTCATCTTCTCGGCCACGTACCCAGGGCTAGGATAAAACGTAACCAGCTTCTTCCAATGTTTGGCGCGATAGCCGGTCTCCTCGGTCAGCTCGCGCTTGGCCGCTTGGAGCGGAGTCTCGCCTTTGTCCAGCCGGCCGGCCGGGAGTTCCCACAAGTAGCTTCGCGCGGGCAAGCGGTATTGCCGAACGAGGAGAATGCGCTTGCGATCGTCCACGGCCATCATCACAGCCGAGCCATTGTGATGTACGATAGCGCGCCGGATCTCGAAGCCGCTCGGATCAACCACGTGCTCCTCGGAAACAGAAAACAGATCGTTCTTGTATTTTTGGACAGACGAGATGAGTTTCATGATTTTCGGATGGCGCCCGCGAACTGTTCAAGCGGCAGCGCATTCAATACGTCACCGGCTTCCAGCCAGCCGCGCCGAGCTGTAATGACGCCGTACTGCATGTTTGGGCCCAGATGCTTGGTCTGGTGCGAGTCGGTGGAAATGGTAAACTTGGCGCCCAAACCTTTCGCCGTTCGAACCATAGAGCCGCTGAGATCGAGGCGTTCCGGACTGCCGTTGATTTCCAGATACACGTTACGCCGCGCGGCCTCCGCAGCCACGCGTTCGAAATCGAAAGGGAATGGGTCGCGATTGAGGAGCATCCGCCCGGTGGGATGGCCCATCACGCGAATGTTCGGCGACTCCAGGGCGCGCATCAAACGATCGGTCATCTCGGCCGCTTCCAGATTCATG
Source organism: Bryobacterales bacterium (assembly GCA_963780485.1). Lineage (GTDB taxonomy): Bacteria > Acidobacteriota > Terriglobia > Bryobacterales > Bryobacteraceae > Palsa-89. The sequence goes on along the minus strand of CAWACO010000003.1, from coordinate 287,273 downwards.
TGGCTGTGCACGCTGCCGATGACGATGTCGAGCTCCGCCAGCGCGTCTTCGGCCAAATCCATCTCACCATCGCGCCGGATATCGCACTCCAGGCCGGAGAAGATTCGGATGCCGAGGCCGCCCTGGTTCAACTCGCGAACATGCTTGGCGAAGGCAACCGCGCGTTTCTCATCCAGTCCGTTGGCCATCGCCAGCGCCTTCGAGTGATCGGTGATCGCGATGTACTCGTAGCCCAGCGCGCGAGCGGCTTCGGCCATCTCTTCCAGCGTGGCGCGACCATCCGTTTCGACGGTATGCATGTGCAGATCGCCGCGGATATCGGAAAGCTCGATCAGTTTGGGTAGCCGGCCTTCCAGCGCCGCTTCGATCTCGCCGCAATTCTCGCGCAATTCGGGGGGAATCCAGGGCAGGCCGAGCTCTTCGTACACTTGCTCTTCCGTTTCGCCCGCCACGCGCTCTTCATTTTCCAAGACGGAACAGGCCGTACTCGTTCAACGTGAGGCCGAGCTTCAAAGCACGGCTGCGCAGGAGGATGTTGTGCTCTTTGCTGCCGGTGAAATACTGCATGGCCGCGCCGTAACTTTCGTGCGGCAGCGCCCGCAGATCCACCTGCAGACCCTCGAGTCCATATTGGATGCTGGCCTTATTCGGTCCTTTGCCAAGCACGGCATGCGCCTTGGGCTGCGTGACGAAACGCTCCAGTGCATTCGCCGCGCCAGGACCGGTCGCGAGCAGATCCAGATCGCCGATGGTATCTTTCCCGCGCCGCAGGCTCCCCGCCGCTGCGATTTGATCGAGCCCCCCGCCCTCGGAAAGATATGGAATTATCTCATCGGCCGTTCTCTTGCCGAAGCTCATTAAGAATCGGCCGGTCCGCTGGCGGTATTGCGCGATCGACTTCAGAACCTTCTCTTCGAGCTTGGCGCCCATGCGGGGCAATTCGCGCAGCTTCTGCTCTTTGCAGAGCCGCTCCAGGTCGTCGATGGTCGCTACCTTATGATGTTCCCAGAGCAGGGCAATGCCCTTGGGGCCGAGTCCCTGGATTCGGAGCAACTCGAGAACCGTTGGCGGGAACTGCTTCAGCAGCAGATCCCGCTTGTCGAAAGATCCACGTTTGCAGATCTCCTCCAACGCGCCGGCGATGCCTTTGCCAATGCCTGGAATTTCCGTGACCTTGCGGTCCGGATTCGAGAGGATGTCCTCGATTCGTTCCGGATAGCCCTCAATCGCCGATGCCGCGTTCCGATAGCTGCGGATTCGGAAGCTGTCCTCGGCGGCGACCTCCATCAGGTCGGCCGTTTCCGCCAGCACGCGCGCGATCTCACGGTTTTCCATGCGTCCTGTTAGAAATTGTAGCCATCAGATGCGGCTCGACGTGCACCAAAACATCCGCCACCCAATCCAACTCCTCCTTAATCCGGATGCGAACCTGGGTCGCGATTTCGTGCGATTCGTAGACGCTCATGGACGGGTCGACCTCGAGATGCAAGTCTACATGCCATTGCAAGCCGGTCTTGCGCGCATAGCACTTCTCGATCCCCAGCGCTCCCGGTACGCTGAGCCCCACTTGCCGGATGCGGTCCATCTCCGCGGGACCGGGCATGGTGTCCATCAATTGCAAGGTCGTGTCGCGTACCACACGGACGCCCAAGAAAATCACGATGATTCCGACCGCCGCGCCCCCCAGGTGATCCGCGGCAACAAACTTCACGGGATCGTAAAGCGTGAGTCCTAGCGCGGCCAAAGCGGTGCTGCCAGAAAGTATGTCCACGGTGTCGTTCCAGGCGTCGGCAAGCAACGCGGAACTGCGGATCTTCCGGCCATAGCGCCGCTTCATCAAGCTCATAACGCTCTTCACGAGGATGGACGCGACCAGCGGCCAAACCGCGTACGCCGCAGGTGCGTGTTGCATCTCGCCGAGGCGTTGGAGCGATCGGAAGGAAATCAGCGATCCGCTGGCCGTCAGCATCATCCCCACAATCAGCGCGCTCAGGATTTCCACGCGGCCGTGCCCGTAAGGATGTTCAGTGTCGGGCGGTTTCGCCGCCAGTACCAGGCCGAACAGCGCCAGCCCGGAAGCCAGCACATCGCCCGCCGACTCCAGGCCGTCGGACACCACAGCGGTGGAATTGGCGTGCAGACCAACGATGATCTTGGCCGCCGAGAGCCCGGCGCTCGCGAGCATGCTGGTAACGGCGATCGCTCGGCTGGTGCGCGCGGGATTCACCGCCGCCTCTTGTTAGTCTTCACCAGCTCATAGCTCCCGCGGATGAGTTCGCCAATCTCCTTCCAATTCAATTTCGTTCTGGCGCGCAGTGAGACCCAGCCGTGCTGGCCGACATAGGGTGTCCGGTAAAAGCGAGAGTCCTCGAGGAAAACAGGCTGCATGTTTTTGCCGACTTTGACGCAGATCGACAATTCGCCCTTGTAAGTCTCGAGCACCGTGAACGTCTTGGTCCCAACCTGAAAGGTAGGATGACCAAAAGTCGTTGTTTCACTCGTTTTCGGCAGTGCGAGGCAAATCTCGCGCAGCTTCACCAGGATTGTTTTTTCGTCCATCGGCAGTCAAATACCAGCGTACTAAGGAGTGGGGCGGCAGCGCACGGTCAAAGATATTTTTCGCGCAAAATCCCCAGGTGATGCAGCTCATGCCCGGCAATGACGTAACCCAGTGCACGAACCGTGATCGGTGCATTGTTAGCAACCCCAAAACGGTGCTGCGCTTCGGGTTTCAAACCGCGAAAGAACAGGATCGTCGAGCGCCGGACATGCTCGAATTCCGCGACCAACTCGCTCCAGGGCCGGCCGTCGAAGTTGGCCTCGTTGACATAAGGATCCTGGTCGAAACCCGATAGAGGCGTATGGTCATTGCGGGCGAATCGAAGGGCCCTGTAGGTGAAAATCCGCTCGCTATCGATGAGGTGGCCGAGGAGCTCCTTGATACTCCACTTGGCCGGCTCATAGCGATGGAGCGACTCTGCCTCTGAGATCCGGCATAGCGTGGCTAACGTTTCCGTGAGCTGATGATCCAAAATCTCGTTAAGATCATCGCCCTGGACGAGCGAGATGTATTTTCGATAGTAGGACTGATATTCGGAAATCTCAGGCGGCCGCATCAATACTAATGTGGCACAGGTGTCTGTGTCCGTGTTGTTTCACAATATGACCGCAAGCTTCGGATAGCTTGCCGCGCCCGCGACCTCCTACACTGATGAGGTGGCCAACTTCAACAGCGCATATCGCGAAAGCCTCGAACTAGCGTTTCAACATTCGGTTGATCATCTCGAGCGCCTCGATCGCCGTTCGGTGGCAGCTACGGCGAGCCTCGAAACGCTGCGCAACCGGCTCGGCAAGCCGCTGGCGGACGACGGCATCGGACCGGATCAGGTGATAACGGAATTGGTGGACGACGTCGCCGGTGGGATCATCGGCTCGGCCGGCGGCCGCTATTTCGCGGGAGTAATGGGCGGATCGCTTCCCGCTGCGTTGGCGGCCGATTGGCTGGCCGCTGCCTGGGATCAGAACGCGGTGCTCTACGCCACCAGTCCGGCGGCAGCCATCGTAGAAGAAAACGTGGGCGCGTGGCTCAAAGAAATTTTTAGAATCCCGGCGGACGCCAGTTTTGCCCTGGTAACCGGATGCCAGATGGCGCATGCGACATGTCTCGCAGCGGCACGCCATGCGATCCTCGCGAAACGCGGATGGGACGTGGAGCAGCGCGGCCTGTTCGGAGCGCCGCCGATTCGAATCCTAGCGGGCCAGGATCGGCATGGGTCGACTGCGCGCGCTATTCGTCTGCTGGGGATTGGCCTCGATCAAATCGTCGACTTGCCGACCGATGCCGAGGGGCGTCTGCGTGTTGGCGCTCTGGAAGAGGCGCTCGCGACCGATCCGGGCGCGCCCACTATTGTCCTCACGCAGGCCGGTGAGATCAACACCGGCGCTTATGATCCGTTCGAGACAATCGTTCCGATTGCCCACCGTTACGGCGCCTGGGTTCACGTGGATGGCGCTATCGGTCTGTGGGCGGCGGCGAGTCCGCGTTTCGCGCATCTGGTGCGTGGCGTCGCGCAAGCCGACTCTTGGGCGACCGATGGTCACAAGTGGTTGAATGTCCCTTACGATTGCGGCTATGCGTTCGTTGCCGACGCCGAGGCGCAGCGCGCTGCGATGGCGCACCGAGCGCCTTATCTTATGCATGACGCGAATGCGCGCGATCAGATGGACTGGACTCCGGAATGGTCGCGCCGCGCGCGTGCGTTTCCCACTTACGCAGCGCTTCGCCAGTTGGGCCGCAAGGGACTAACCGGCTTGGTCGAGCGTTGTTCCAGGCACGCGCATTCTCTGGTCACGCGAATCGGTCGACTACCGGGAGCCGAGATGCTATGGGAGCCGGTTATCAATCAAGGCTTGGTGCGATTCCTCGATTCGCGCCCGGAGGCAACGGACCCGGATCATGATCGCCGGACCGACGAGGTGATCGAAATGATTTGCGCCACCGGCGAAGCAGTGTTCGGAGGAACCACCTGGCGCGGAAAGCGGGCCATGCGGGTAAGCGTTTGCAATTGGCAGACCTCGGAGGAAGATGTCGAACGTGTGGTTAAAGCCGTCGCGCGAGTGTTGAGTGTCCGCCCCGGCAGGTCCATAATGTCAAACTAATTGGAGACCCGAGGCGCGTGAGATGCAGACCACCCGTTTTCTTGAATCCCTGATCCAGGACCTGCGCTACGCCGTGCGCGGGTTCGCTCGCACCCCGATGTTTACTTTGACCGCCGTCTTCGCGGCCGCGCTAGGCATCGGAGCCACCACAGCCGTCTTCAGCGTCGTGGATCGCATTCTATTCCGCAGCTTGCCTTACCCGAACGAAGATCGCCTGGTATCGGCCGGCATGATGACGCCGCTCGACACCAGCGAATTCCTGTTCGCGGGCGCCTATCTCGATTGGCGAAGGAACCAGACGCCGTTCGAATCCATCACGTCATTCACGGCCGGCGTCGCCGATTGCGATCTGACGGAGAACAATCCGACGCGGCTCGGCTGCGCCAGCGTGGAAGCGAATTTCCTTCCCACGCTCGGATTTTCGCCGTTCCTGGGGAGAACTTTTGAAGAGCACGAAGATCGCCCCAACGCCCCGAAAGTCGCGCTCATCTCGTACGCATTGTGGCAAGGGCGCTTCGCTCGGGATCCGAACATCGCCGGTAAAATTATCTCTATTGATGCGCAACCGGTCACCATCGTTGGCGTGCTGTCTCCGGATTTTGAGATCCCGACTCTGGCACGCGCTGACCTGCTTGTGCCGCAAGCCCTCAATGAAGCAAATCGCCAAAGCACGCGGGCGCTGCGGTTATTTGCCAGGCTGAAGCCCGGGGTGACCATCGCGCAGGCGCGAGCCGCGATGCAGCCGCTTTTCGATCGCACGCTAGAATCTGTGCCGCCGGAGTTCCGCAAAGAAGTTCACTGGCGGATTCGCTCGTTGCGCGATCGCCAGATGCAGGATGCGCGGCTTGCTTCCTGGGTCCTGTTATTCGCCGTGAGTGCGGTATTGCTCATTGCGTGCGCGAACATCGCCAATCTTTTGCTGGCGCGGTCGACCAGCCGCCGAAAAGAAATGGCCGTGAGAGCAGCGCTCGGCGCCGGTCGGGGGCGTCTGATCCGCCAGACACTCACGGAGACTATGCTTTTGGGCCTAATGGGGGGCGCGGTCGGCTGCGCACTGGCTTGGGCGATGTTGCGCCTCTTTATCGGCATCGCGCCCAGTGGGATTCCACGCTTGGACCAGGCTGCTCTCGATGGCCGTGTGTTGCTGTTCACGCTGGCTGGCTCGGTGATTTCCGGATTGGTTTTCGGTCTCGCGCCGGCGATCCAAACTCCCACGGCCGAATCACTCACGGGATGGCGTACTACTGGCGCACGCCGGGCATTGCTGCGTGAAACTCTCGTGGCTGCTCAGATCGCTGTCTCAGTGGTGCTGCTCACCGGCGCAGGGATGTTGCTCCGAAGCCTGTGGAATCTTCAGAACGTGCCGCTGGGCTTAACCGCCGAACACGTGGTGACCGCCGAATTCATCCTGGGCAAGCAGCGCTATTCCGAAGATGCTCGGCAGCTTCAGTTCTTTGATGATATCGAGTCGCGCCTCGGCGCCATTCCCGGTGTGACCGCGTTTACGATCAGCGATTCCTTGCCTCCATATGGCGGCGTCCGCGCCAGGCCGTTCGCGGCGATTCAGGTGGAAGGACAACCGCCATTTCAAGAGGGCACCGGCGGTATGGTGGTCTGGAGGTACGTGACGCCGGGTTATTTCAGCACGCTCGGTGTGCGAATCACCCGTGGACGCGGGTTTGAGGATCGCGATCGGGCGACAGTAGAGAGCTCAATCGTCATAAGCGACTCACTCGCGCGAAAATTATTTCCGGAGGGCGCCGCGCTCGGAAAGGGCCTCAACATCGATGGGCAAACGTCGACGGTAGTCGGCATTACGACCGACGTCCGGAACAATGGCGCTGCTGGCGAGACGTCGCCGGAATACTATATGCTTCGGAAACCGACGCTGGACGCAACCTTCCGTAATCAGATGCCGCCCAGTGGATGGAGACAGGCGAAGGTGGCGATCCGGGCTCCGATGAGCCCGAGCGTGATGGCCGGCTGGCTGAAAAGAGAAATCGCGGCAATCGACCCTGCGCTGCCTGTCACGATCTCGACCATGCAAGAGCGTGTGAGCCGGTTAAGTGACCGGCCGCGCTTCAACGCCATCCTGCTAGCCCTCTTTGCCGCAATGGGCCTGGTGCTTGCTGCCATCGGGTTATTCGGAGTGATGTCGTTTCTGGTCGGACAAAGAACTCAGGAAATCGGCGTACGCATGGCCCTGGGGGCCACCCCTCGTACTATTACTAAGCTAATTCTCTCTCGCGCCGCCGTCTGGACTCTGGCCGGTGCGGTAACCGGACTAATCGGCTCGTTGTTCGCGACCCGCGCATTGCGTTCACTCCTATTTGAAGTGCCCGAGCACGATCCCTGGATCTTTGCCGTGGTCTTGCCAGGCCTGCTGCTAGTGGCGATGGCCGCTGCCTGGATTCCCTCCCAGCGGGCGGCCCGCGTGGATCCAATGACGGCGCTCCGTCAAGAATAACTTGACAGAGTCAACTAGTTGGTTGACAATGTCAACATGGCATCAGCGGCTGGCTCCGACGCCCGCGTTGCTTCCGTGCGCGGCTTCAATCGTTTCTATACCAAGCAGATCGGCCTGCTGCGTAATGGCTATCTGCAGAGCACCTTTTCGCTCAGCCAGGTTCGGGTGTTGTATGAGCTGGCCCATCGCGACGGGCTTACAGCTACCGATCTATCCAAAGAACTGGATTTGGACGCCGGCTATCTGAGCCGCATCCTGCTGGGATTTACCAAGCGCGCCTTCCTGTTGCGAAAGCCATCCGAGAGCGACGCACGGCAGACGTATTTGGCGCTCTCCCCGAAGGGCAAGAAAGTGTTTGCGCAGCTTGACTCGAAAACGCAAACTGAGATCGAGAACATGCTCGCGCGGCTCGCGCCGGGTGAACAGGCTACGTTGACTGACGCCATGCACACCATCGAACTACTGCTGGGTCCGCGACTTGAGCCAAAAACGGCTTATCTTCTGCGGACTCACCAGCCCGGCGACATGGGTTGGGTGATTCATCGGCACGGAGCGCTGTACGCGCAGGAGTTCGGATGGGATGAGCGGTTCGAAGCGTTGGTCGCGGAGATCGCCGCGAAGTTCATCCACAAGTTCGACTCCAAGCGCGAGCGCTGCTGGATCGCCGAGAAAGACGGCGGCATCGCCGGCTCCGTTTTCCTGGTTCGGGAATCGGAGAAAGTCGCGAGGCTTCGATTGTTGCTGGTGGAACCCTCGGCTCGTGGACTCGGCATCGGCAATCGCCTGGTGGACGAGTGCACGCGATTTGCGCGACAGGCTGGTTATAAGAAAATCACTTTGTGGACGCAATCGATCCTGCACGCTGCCCGGCACATTTATAAGCGGGCCGGCTACCGTCTGGTGAAGCAGGAGCCTCACCGGGAATTCGGCTATGACCTGGTCGGCGAGACTTGGGACTTGGTCCTATAACCGCCGCCTAACGCAATCCGACGGCCCTGCCGATCAAAAAGTTCATGTCTATGATCGGGCAGTTCGTAGCAAGTGACTGCCGAGCTGCCTAAAATGCTCGCTGCTACTTTGGGCCGGATGGATCCGGCCTTGCAAGAAGCGGTGACCAAGCGTCTCGGCGTAACGGTAGAATCGCTCCGTGCCGGCGGGGGCGGGGAAGCGATCATGAACTGGATGAGCACGCGGCGACGTGACCGAGCTTCTCTTCCGGGCAAGAGCACCGGTCTTTCGATTGAAGGCCTGGCACGGCGTACATTATTTATTGTGCGGCGAGCTCGAACTGGCGGCGCGCTTCTCAGTCAGGCAATTCTGGGAGGCGCTGAGATAGGCGAGGACCTGGGTTATGGTCCCGCGCGATATTTAACGCCGGGTCACGTTTCCGAGACTGCGAAAGAACACAGCCGGCCGGGGCTGCCAGCGGAAATGCCGGCTCGCTTCAACCCGGCGCGCATGACGCAGCTCGGTATTTATCCTCAGGGCTGGAAATCCAGCGACCTTGCCTGGCTGGTTGAGGAATTTCGCCGCGTCCGTGATTTTTACTCTGACGCGAAAGCCCGAAACCACGCGATTTTTGCCTGCCTGACATAACCGATAGATTGGCACACAACCGACCAGGCAAATATAATTGTGTGTGGCCCGGCGCGCGCTGATACGTTCTCGCTCCAACGCCAGACTTATCGAGCGAGCCACAGCTTTCCTTGCTGAAAACTCCCGCAGCGAGATTCTGGTCCTAGCGCCCACCCGCGCTGCCGCCAACGAACTCGCGCTTACGGCTTTCGAGCGCGGCTGTCAAGGCATCCACGCGCTCACTATCACGCAACTTACCGCCAACGTCGCGGCCCGATCCTTGGCTCAAAAAAAGCTAGCGCCAATCAGCCAGCTCGGCACGGAGGCGCTGGCGAATCGAATCGTCCACGCGGCCAAGCACGCGAACGAGCTGCACTATTTTGCGCCGGTCGCTCAAACGCCCGGATTTCCACGTGCCGCCGCCAGGACCATCGCGGAACTTCGTCTGGAAATCGTCGAGGAGCCAGACCTCGCCGCCACCGGGCCACCCGGCTCCGATCTCGCCCGTTTGATGACGCGCTACGAGCGCGAGTTGGAAGAAAGATCGTTGGCCGACCTCTCGATGCTACTGCGTTTTGCGGTCGAAGAAATCGCCGGAGAATCGCATCGGTTTACCGGCCTTCCGCTGGTTCTCCTCGGTCTCGCGATCGAATCGCGGAGCCACGAAAAACTCCTTGCGGCGCTGGTTGAGAAATCTCCGGACGTTCTCGCGGCGGCGATTACAGACGACGATCGCGCGCTACCGGCTCTGGAGCGCATAGTCGGCTTGCTGGCCCAGGATATCGACGCATCGAAGTCGAGCGCCACACTCGATCGCGTCCGAACGTGGCTATTCTCGTCCGACCAGCCACCTAGAGAGCCGCCCGATGCGGACCTGCTTTTCTCGGCGCCCGGCGAGAATCTGGAATGTGTCGAAATTGGCCGGCGAATCCGGAGGCTCGCCGAACAAGGCACTCCGTTCGATCGCATCGCCATCCTGCTTCGCAATGTGGAGCAGTACCAGCCGTTGGTGGAAGAGGCCTTGCGTCGAGCCGCGATTCCTGGATACTTCAGCCGCGGCGCCGCCCGTCCCGATCCTGCTGGCCGGGCCTTCCTAGCGCTGCTCGCCTGCGCCGCCGAAGGCTGCTCGGCCTCTCGCTTCGCGGAGTATCTGTCTTTGGGGCAGCTGCCGCCCGTCGACAAGAGCGGCGCACCCGTGAAACGCCCTCCGCAATGGATTGCACCCGATGACGATGTGCTTGCGAATTTCCAATCGGCCCCGCCTGGCTCCGAGAGGCCGGCTCCCGACATTGAAGCCCCGAACGTTGAAACAGAGGTTGAGCCCACTCTCGCCGTTCCCACCGGATGGGAAAAGCTATTGGTGGACGCGGCGGTGATCGGTGGACATGATCGCTGGGCTCGCCGCCTGCGCGGGCTTCGTGCTGAACTTCAGGCTCAGCTTCGCGATCTCGACAAAGAAGATGAATCGCACCGTCCTCACATTGAGCGCCGCATCGAACAACTGACGCGTCTGGAGCACTTCGCGCTGCCGCTGATTGATATGCTCGGTTCTCTACCAAAACAGGCGATCTGGGGCGAATGGATCGAGCTCCTTACGGAACTTGCGCCGATGGCCCTGCGACATCCCGAGCCTGTTCTCGCGACGTTGAGCGAGTTGGAGCCGATGGCGGAGGTTGGACCCGTCTCGCTCGATGAAGTGTACGACGTGCTTTCCGAGAAGATGGGCACGCTGCGCACCGAACCTTCCAGGCGGCGCTACGGCCAGGTTTTTGTCGGCTCCATCGACGAGGCTCGCGGTCGCGCTTTCGATGTCGTGTTCCTTCCCGGCCTGGCTGAAGGACTGTTCCCACGCCGCGCTCTCGAAGATCCCCTACTACTGGATCAATACCGGGCGAATCTGAAAGCCAAGCTCGATACGCAGCAGCAGCGCACCGCGCGCGAACGAATGCTGCTTCGCTCGGCCGGCGCGGCCGCCCGTACGAGACTGGTGGTTTCTTATCCGCGCATGGACGTGACGCAGGCTCGCGCACGCGTGCCGTCGTTCTATGCGCTGGAAGTGGTGCGCGCCGCGGAAGGTCGCCTTCCCTCGCTTCGAGAATTCGAGAAACGCGCGGCCAAGAGCGCTCCCTCGCGCCTGGAGTGGCCGGCGTCGGCGGATCCAGAAATGGCTATTGATGATGCCGAGTACGACTTGGCTTCACTGCGCCTGGCTCGGGCCAAAGGCAGCGCGCGGTATTTGATGGAAGTGAATCCGCACCTGGCCCAATCGTTGCGCACGCGCTGGATGCGATGGGAGAGCCGTTGGTCTGTTGCGGACGGCATCGTGAATGCCGATGAGGCCACGCGGAAGGTCCTGGCAAACTCATCTGCTGTCGCGAGCGCAGCTATTCACCGTCGGCATTGCAGCACTTCGCGGCTTGTCCTTACCGGTTCTTGTTGCAAGCAATCTTCCAATTCCGCCCTCGGGAGGCGCCGGTCCCGCTGGAGCAAATGGATCCTCTCACGCGCGGCGCCCTGTTCCATTCGATTCAGTTCGAGCTTTTTCGGACACTGAAGGAAGCCGATCTGCTACCGGTAACGCCGGGCCGTTTGGAAAAAGTTCTGGATATAGCCGATCGCGTACTGGACCGTGTCGCCGCCCGGTTCGAAGATGATCTCGCGCCGGCTATTCCGCGCGTCTGGACGAGTGAAGTGGAGGACCTCCGCATCGATCTGCGCGGCTGGCTCAAGCAGGTGGGAGACGCACAGTATGATTGGCGGCCGATTCATTTCGAGTTGGCATTTGGGCTACAGCACGATGAGCATCGCGACCCGCAGAGCGTCAAGCAAGAGGCCGTGATCTTCAAGAGCATACGTCTGCGCGGGTCCATCGATCTGGTGGAACGACACGCCACTCGCAAGGTTCTTCGCGTCACCGATCACAAGACCGGCAAAGCGCCAACCAGCCGGCCGCAGTACGTTGGAGGCGGGGCGATTCTCCAGCCGTTGCTTTACGCACTGGCGGCTGAGCAATTGCTCGATCAGCCGGTCGAATCGGGCGGCCTGTTCTTCTGTACGCAGCGCGGCGACTTTTCGCAAGTGACCATCCCTTTAGACCAGCAATCGCGCGAGCGCATGGCGCGCGTGCTTCAGACGATTAGTGACGCGATCGAGGAAGGCTTTCTTCCCGCGGCTCCGCAGCGGGGCGCGTGCGTTATATGCGACTATCGGCCGGTCTGCGGGCCGTATGAAGAACAGCGCGCCAAACGTAAGCAGCCGGATAGGCTGGACGCACTGGTCCAACTCCGAAATCTACCATGACGCCTACGGTTGAAATTCAGCTCGATGACAAGCTCGCGCGTGAGCGAATCCGAACTTCGCTCGGCGAGAGTCTGTTGGTGGAAGCCTCGGCCGGTACCGGCAAGACCACGGAGCTGGTCGCCCGGATCGTGAGCGTGCTAGCGAGCGGCCCCACGACCATCGATCACATCGTTGCCGTCACTTTTACCAACAAGGCAGCCGGCGAACTGAAATTGCGGCTGCGTCAGGAACTGGATCGCGCGCGCGACACCGTCGCGACCGGCGCCGAGCGAATCAACATCGAAAACGCATTGGAGCACCTGGAAGAAGCGTCGGTCGGCACGATCCATTCTTTCTGCGCGCAAATCCTGCGCGAACGACCGGTCGAAGCGATTGTCGATCCCGCGTTCGAAGAGCTCTCCGAACAACAAGCCGCCCGCATCTACGAACGTGCCTTTCGCGCCTGGATTCAGAAGAAGCTGGCCGATGGAACTCCCGCGCTGCGCCGCGCTCTGGTGCGGCTGGCCTGGCGTGATTCGTTCGATAGCGGCCCACCCATCGATCAATTGCAGTACGCGGCTTGGAAACTGATCGAGTGGCGCGACCATCCGGAGCCGTGGCGTCAGGTCGCCTTCGATCGCGATCACCAAATCGATCAACTGATCGAACAGGTCAGGCTGATCGCTGAAGCGGCTTCGCGCTGCCCGAAGCCTACCGACAATCTGGTGCGCTCGCTCCGGCCCGCGCAGGGAGTGATTACGTGGATCGAGCGCGCCGAGGCTGCCACGCGGTCGCGCGATTACGATACGCTCGAAAGCCTGCTGATCAAACTGCTCCGCGATTTGAAGAAGGACACCAAGAAAGGCTCCGGCTTTTTCTCGTCGACTGTTCCGCGCGAACAGGTGGTCGGTGCCCGCGCGCAGTTGATGCAAAACCTGGAGACTTTCCAGATCGCCGCCGATGCCGATCTCGCCGCATTGCTGCGTGGTGAAATGTGGGATCTGGTGGAGAGCTACGACGCGCTCAAGCGTCGCGCCGGTAAACTCGATTTCGTCGATCTGCTGATCCTGACCCGCGATCTCGTTCGCGACAAAGGGGAGGTACGGGCTTACTTGCAGAAGCGCTTCACGCACATCTTCATCGACGAATTTCAAGACACCGATCCGCTGCAAGCCGAAATCTTGCTGCTTCTGGCCTCCGACGATCCCGCGCAATCGGATTGGCTTCAGGTGACGCCGCAGCCCGGCAAGCTGTTCGTCGTCGGCGATCCCAAGCAGTCGGTCTACAAGTTTCGGCGCGCCGATGTGGTGCTTTATCGGGCAATCCGTGATGCGCTCGCCACCCGCGGAGTAGGCGTCGTCCAACTTACCACCAGCTTTCGTGCATTGCGGCCGATCCAGGAATGCGTGAATGCCGCGTTCGATTCCGAGATGCAGGACGATGCTGCCGCCGGTCAGGCTGCTTACTCACCACTACGAGGCAGTACGCCGCCGATCGATGGCCAGCCCAACATTGTGGTCCTGCCCGTTCCGAAGCCGTACGGAAGCACGCAGATTTCGAAAATCGCGATCAATGAATGCCTGCCCGGAGCTATCGTTGCGTTTATTGAGTGGCTGTGGCGGCAGAGCGGATGGAACGTGCGCGATCCGGAAGACCCGTCGCACCTCGTACCCGTTTCTCCGCGGCACGTTGCAATTCTGTTTCGCCGCTTCACCAATTGGGGCGCGGACATCACGCGCGATTATGTGCGCGCGCTGGAGGCTCGCGAAATTCCCGCATCTACTGGTGGGTTCCAAGTCTTTTCATAGCCGCGAAGAAGTAGAAACGCTGCGCGCCGCGCTCACTGCCATCGAATGGCCGGAGGATGAACTGTCAGTCTTCGCGGCCTTAAAGGGCTCGCTGTTCGCGATTCCCGACCATATTCTGTTACGATTCCGCCACGAGACCGGCGGCCGGTTGCATCCGTTCCGCAAGCTTCCGGACAACCTCCCTAGTGAGTTCAAACCACTTGTCGATGCTCTTGATCTGCTTGCGAACTTGAACCGTCAACGTAACAGAAGACCAATCGCCGATAGCGTGAATTCGCTGCTGGAAGCCACGCGCGCGCACGCTGGCTTCGCACTGCGCCCGGCCGGCCATCAGGTGCTGGCGAATGTTTACAGGGTTTCCGACCTGGCGCGCAGTTTTGAATTGTCCGGCGGAATCTCGTTCCGCGGTTTCGTGGAGGAGTTGGAGGCGCAGGCTGAGAAGGCCGAATCAGCCGAGGCTCCGGTGCTAGAAGAGGGCGCCGAGGGCGTTCGACTGATGACCGTGCATTCCGCTAAAGGCCTGGAGTTCCCGATCGTGATTCTGGCCGATATGACCGCCAACATCGCGGCCCACGATCCGGATCGATACGTAGATGCGCGGCAGAGGCTTTGCGCGACGCGATTGCTACGCTGCGCGCCATGGGAACTGCGGGACAACGAGGCGCAGGAACGATTGCGCGAGAGGGCCGAAGGAGTTCGGGTGGCCTACGTGGCAGCAACGAGGGCCCGCGATTTGTTGGTTGTGCCGGCGGTGGGCGACGAAGAGCAGGACGGATGGCTCGGTCCGCTCAACAAAGCGATCTACCCGGCGCGCGATCGGTATCGCAATCCCAATCGAGCGCTTGGATGCCCGAAATTTGGCGACGCTTCGGTGATCGACCGGCCGTTCTTTTCGAGCGATGAGCCATCGGTCAAGCCTGGCTTGCACACAGCGCGGCAAGGCACGCACGAAGTGGTCTGGTGGGATCCGCGAACGTTGAAGCTGGCGCCTCCGCCGAGTCTGGGGCTTCGCCAACAAGAGATCCTCGCGGCCGATGGCGATGAAAAGGAATCGCCGAGCCTGATCGCGTACCGGCGTTGGTTCGAGAAGCGCGCTGAGATCTCTGGCGCGGCCCAAGTGAAGCAGTTCGATGTATTCACCGCGACCGAAACGTCGGAGTCGCCAGCGGACTTCGCGGTCGAAGTGACGATCGAGACCATTGCGAAATCAGCTGGCCGGCCCACTGGCCCGCGCTTTGGAACCTTGGTCCATACGATTCTGCGCGACGCTCCGCTCGATGCGGACCGATCAACGCTGGCGCCGCTGGCTGAAGTTCACGGCCGCTTGCTCGGCGCGACAGCCGAGGAAGTGAAAGCCGCAATTGAGACTGTCGCCGGCACCCTCGGTCATTCTTTGCTGTCGACAGCGCGCCGGGCGCCCCGGCTGCATCGTGAATTGCCGATAATGCTGAAGCTGGATTCGAAGCGCGTGCTGGAGGGCGTGATCGATCTCGCATTCGAGACCGAAGGACGATGGAATATCGTCGACTTCAAGACGGATGCCGACATTGCAGCTAATCGCGCTCATTACGAACGCCAGCTACATTGGTACAGCCTGGCATTGTCGCGCTTGAACAATGCCCCGGTGAAGGCTCACCTGCTGAGCATCTGAAGCGCTATTTACCTTTGAAGTCTGGTTTGCGCTTGGCGTGAAACGCGGCGATGCCTTCTTTGACGTCGTCGGTGTAGTTGACCGCGATAGTCGAAAGAGCCGCGTCGTCCAGCGCGTTGTCCAGGCTCATGGCTTGCTGCTTGTACATCATCCGCTTGGTAATGCGGATCGCGATCGGCGGGCCTTCGGCCAATCGTTCGGCCCAGCGGCGGGCAGCCGGCATCAACTCCGCGTCCGGCACAACTTCAGTGACCAGACCCAGGTCTTTGGCCTCTCGGGCCAAGTAGACTTCGGAGAACAACGACATCTTCAGCGCACGCTCGAGCCCCATGAATTTGGGGAACAAGTGGGCGCCGCCTTCGTCCGGGATCAGCCCGAACTTCAAGCTGGTATCGCCCAGCCGGGCGCTTTCGGCGGCGATTCGGAAGTCGCAGGAGAGCGCGAGTGTCAGGCCTCCCGCGACTGCGGCCCCGTTGACGGCGGCGATGATCGGCTTGTCGAAGCGCTGGAGGAAGGTGACCAACCGGTGCATGTTCTCGCGCATTTCGAGCATCGATTCAAGACGGTGGCCGCGGTACCGCGCGGGATATTGGAAATCGCGGCTGATGTCGCCGCCCGAGCAGAACCCGCGGCCGGCCCCAGTCAGGATCACCGCGCGTATCTCATCGTCATCGCGGGCGTCGGCGAGGGCGTCCAAGATCTCGTGCACCATGATTTCCGAATAGGCGTTTAGTTTTTCGGGACGATTCAGCGTTACGATCGCCACGCGGTTTTCTTTGCTGTAGAGGATCTGTTTATAGTCGCTCATCGGCTTGCCAGTTTATCGTCCTGTAAACTGGGGCGCGCGCTTTTCAAGAAACGCGCGGACACCTTCCTTGTGGTCGTCAGTCTGGCCGCAGCGCAGATGCGTTTCGGCTTCGCGATCGAGCAGCGTGCGGAAATCGGCGTGGGTGGCGAGATTGATGTTGGCTTTCATGTAGCGAAAGCTCGTGAGCGGACCCGCCGCGATGCGGGCGGCCCATTGGCGGACTTCAGACTCGAATTGATCGTGTAGGGACGACGCGATTAACCAAACCGAGGCGATGTGCCTCCGCGGCATCGATCATGTCGCCCAGGAACATCAACTCTTTCGCCTTGGACGCGCCAGCGTAATGCGTGAGCAGCCAGGTGGTGCCGAAGTCGCCGCCGTAGCCGACCTTCGCATACGCAGTGCCGAATTTCGCTTGGTCGGATGCGATGCGGAGGTCGCAGGCCAGCGATACGCCGAGTCCGGCGCCCATCGCGAAGCCATTTACGGCCGCGATTGTAACCTTCGGAATGCTGTAGAGAAGCCACGAAAGCTCCTGCCAGGCGCGCAGTCCATCGATGCTTTCTTCGAGCGACCGGCCGGTATCCTTGGCCATGTTGGAGACGTCGCCGCCGGCGCAGAAGGCCCGGCCTGAGCCAGTGACTATGATTACGCCAACAGCGGGGTCGATGCTCCAGGCGCGCAGGGTCGCGATGGAATCGGAGATGAGCTGCTGGCTGAGCGCATTTAGTTTTTCCGGGCGGTGAAAGGTGAGCGTTGCGATACGGTCGGTCACTTGTGTTTGGATCATTGATCGAAACTAGCACAAGGGGCGGCCGGAAATCGGTATTTGAGCGTGCTGTCCCTAATTTAATGTTTCGGGCGGCTCGGGGAGCAGCGCGGTGAGCACCAGCGCCAGAGCGTAGATGCCGAAGCCCACGGCGGCTGCCGCATAAGTGAGCTTGACGGCGGGCAAAGCGCCGGGCATCACGGCCGCCAGGTGATTCGTCATGAAGGAGGCGAACGTGCCCAGCATACGGCCGCCCGACGTTGGCCGCGAATCCTTCGCCAGTGCCGCGCAAGTGTACCGGATAAACGCGCGGCAGATAATTGCCCCAGAACGTGAGTTGCGCCACCGTCGTGAATCCAGCGAGGAAGATGCCGATGCGGAACATGTTCAGGCTGTGAGTCGCCATAAAAATGAAAACGACGGGTGTGATCACCAGGCCAGGAATCAGGAACAGGCGCAGCAGCCGGCGGCGACTCACGATCACGAGCGCGAGCGACGCTAGCGCGATTCTCCCGACAAGCCCGCCAGTTTCCTGCATGCCCTGGATGCTCGAAACAGCTTGCCCGCGCGCAGATGGCGACATGCGCAGCACCTCCGGCAACCCGGCCGTGATCTGCGGCGATTGCTGAATGCTTCCGAACGCAGCGCCGTATGCGCAGGCGAGCAGCAGCGCCGTGACGATCGTGATTCGAAGATATGCGGGACGAAACAGCTCTAGCACACTCGGGCGCTTCAACGTTCCTTCCAATCGCTTGTGCTCCCACTGCGGCGATTCGGGAAGGAAAGGACGTATGATCGCGAGCGGAATAGCCGGTGCGACACCGGAGATGAGCGCGTACCGCCAGGCGGAGTGGCCTCCGTAAATGGCCGGCAACGCGGGTCCGAAGCGGTTCGCGACAAAAAAGGCTCCGGCGGCCAGCACGCCGCCCAGCGACGAAAATGCTTGAGTGTATCCTAATACGGCTTCGCGTGTCTTCGGATCAGGAAATAACTCGGCTAGCCACGCCACTGCTGCGACGAACTCGACGCACACTCCGGCGAAGGAAAGCGTGCGGAACAGCAACAGCGTTTCGAGCTGGGTAGCGAGTCCCGAAGCTGTAGCGGCGAAGGCGTAAAGCAGGATACTCCAGGTCAGAATCCGCCGCCGGCCGAAGCGGTCGGCCAGATAGCCGCCCCACAGTCCGCAGAATCCTCCTACCAATGGAGGAATCCAGAACAGATTTCCCGCCCAGTCGCGATAATCCGGCGTGCCGGGCTTCAGGTTGCCAAGCTCGATGAGCGCGGGTTGCAGAATCAGAGGACCCACCAGCACGACGTAGATGTCGAACAGGAACCCGAGCGAGGCTACCACGCAAATCGTCCACTTGACGAAATTGGAGATGCGGCCGGGGCCGGCGGCGGGCATGAAATGGTCAGGCTAACACAGCGACTGCGGCAAGACTTGCCACAATAGTGGACGAGTGTCGATTCTGCATTTTTGCCAGTGGCTCGAGAACACGCCGGTGGGCGCTGGCGTACGCCAGTCTATCTGGCTATTTCCCATCGTCGAGACGATTCACACCGTGGGAATCGTCCTGGTGGCCGGCACGATCGCGGTAGTCGACCTGCGTCTGCTCGGCTTCGCTTTGCGGCGCGAGCCGGTATCGGCCGTCTTGCAACAGGTGCTCCCCTGGACCTGGACCGGTTTCGCATTGATGTTGGTCACCGGGGCATTGCTGGTGTCGTCTGAGGCCGTGAAGCTATACAGCAGCGTATTCTTTCGAATCAAGCTGGCGCTTCTGATACTCGCGGGCACAAACATGTTGGTTTTTCACCGGACCGCTTACACGCCGGCGCGAGCCAGGTTAGCGGGTGCGCTGTCGTTGACTTGTTGGATCGGCATCATCGCGATGGGCCGGGCGATCGGATACGAAACGAAGTAATGTCTCTTCTGTCGTTCTTCGAGTGGCTCGATCACACGCGGGCAGGGGATGTGCTGCGCGACTCGGTGCCGCTCTATACTTCCGTCGAGATTGTTCATCTGCTGGGTCTCACGTTGTTGGTGGGAACGATCCTGATTGTCGACGTCGGGCTGATGGGCATCGGCATGCGGCGCCAGCCAGTTTCACGAATCGCGGAAGGACTCGCGCCCTTCACTTGGGCCGGCTTTGCCGTGATGGCGGCGACGGGTCCGCTGCTGCTTTCCTCGCAAGCGATGAAGTGCTATCACAGCCGCGTATTTTGGACCAAAATGGCGCTGCTATTACTAGCAGTGGTTTTTCACTTCACGATTCACCGCCAAGCGACTGCGGAAGACTCCCGAGTGAATGGCAAGGTCGCAGGTGGCGTATCCCTGCTGTTATGGGTAGCGACGGCCTCCGCCGCGAAGTGGGTCGAGTTCGCCTGACAGGGGGCTATTTCCCCACCAGGTGAGGAAGGTCGCGATTGTTTTCGTTGCAGATGTATTCCACTAGCTCGTAATTGGGAATGCGCGACAGGATGGTGGTGTTACCCCATGGCTTGGTATACATTTTCGGGTCGTCGATCAGGAATTTGTACTCGATATGGTCGAAGTCCGTGCGCCGGTATCGCTCGGTGACGCGCATTGCATCGCTGTGCGGGTGCCCGTCTCCGTCCAGCCAAGTCCTTTCGTTGAATCCGGTCGTCTCCACCACCAGCGTGTCGCCGTCCCATCGGCCCACCGAGTAACCAAACCAGGTCGGGTCCGGATTTTTGGGCATCGGACGGCCATCCATGAAAATCTGGCGATAGGCGCGCGTGCCCGCTTCATAAAGAATTAGCATGAGCCCTGGCATGGGGATGATCTTCGATGGATACGGCGTGTAGGTGATGCGCGGCACGCCCGGCGGCAGGCAGTAGCCTTCCGGGTCGTCTTTACCGTTAGTCTCTTTGCGCTGCTTGAATATCTCCGCCGCGGCCGGTGTGAACGGAACTTCTTTCAGGCCGGATGTGATGTCCAGCGCGAACCGGATCCCAGGCGGTTCCCAAATTCCCGAGAGGTCGGGTTTGCCGTCGGCGGTGCGTGGCGTGGGCGCCGGCTGGCTTGCCACCTTCTTCGAAGGTTCACCGATGAGTGGCCGAACGCCGTCGTCGGGCCGATCGGGATTTTGGGCCCATAAGCCGGCGCACAGGATCAATGCAGGAATAAACTTCCCGACCCACATGTCTACCGAATATAGCCCTTTTCAACGAGAAGCGCGACCACCCGCCCGGCGGCGGCCTCTGGGCTCTCGCCTTCGCACTTCACCACCAGATCGGGGGCCTCGGGAGGCTCGTATGCCGTCTGAAGGCCGGGTACCTTAGCGGTGGGGCTTCCTTGCGCCTGCTGATAAATGCCCTTTGGATCGCGGGCCATGCACGTCGCCAGCGGACAGTCCAGATAGATCTCCAGGAAATGCGGGATCTGGTGTCGCGCGCCATCGCGATAGGCTCGCCGATTCGCGGTGGCGTCGAAAACAACGGGTACGCCCTGCGCGGTCAGGAGCGCGCCGACATCCGCCAACTGCTGGTAGAACGTGTCGCGTTCTTCCTCGTCATAACGCGGATTCGGGGTGAAAGTTTTGCTCAGTGTGTCCGATTCCAGCACCGCTACATCTACTCCGCGGGCACGGAGGTGCTCCTTCAGGGCGGCGGTGAGGGTCGACTTCCCGGAGGCCGGAAGACCGGTGACCCAAATACCGAAAGCGTTGTGATGGTTAGATTCCACAGTAAGCATTTACCTGAGTGGGATCGAAGATCAACGATGTTACGTCGTCGGCCGGATCGCCGAATTCGCCGCGCGATCGGTCTAGCAGTCGAAAATCAGCTCCCAGCTCAAAGAGAATCTTCCAGGGATGAAAATCGCCGTGGACTTGGCGCAGCCGGATTTGGCGAACGTAAAGACCGGGGTCGTCAGCGCGGCCGCTATGGATCGCGATCAGGTAGTCACACAGCGCGTCGGCGCGGGTAACATATCGCGGGAGACGATTGAAGGCGTGATGGGACCAAATCGGGGCGCGCTCGCGATCTGTCATATGTTCGTGACCGAACGGGCCGGGGCTCCTAGGGTGCAGTATGGCGCCGCGATGCTCGCCGTTGGCCCCTCGATAGTCGACGCGGATGGACTTCCGTACCCGTAACTTTTTCCGAGAGCTCCATCCGGCGGCTTGCCCAGATGACTCAGGCCGAGGAGCGCGATATCCTTGCCCAGCAAAGACTTGAAATAGCGCTCCACTTTCTCCGCGTCCAACCCGGCTACCATCAAGTCGCTTGTCACACTCCGGCTTAGTGCACTTGGCGTGCCAAGAGAAAGCGCACAAGCGGCGGTGAAGCCCCGCTCATGTGCTGGATTTGTCCGGTCCAGCGGCTTGGCACGCGGCTATAAAAGGAGATCCAGCCATGCGGTTCTGCCGATTCGGAGATGTCCGGTTCGGACTGGTGGAGGGCTCCAACTTCGCGATGTAACCGCTGCCGCCTCGCACTCGCCTTCTCTCCCGCTTGCCAATCTTAAGCTGCTGAGCCCCGTTGCCAACCGGGCAAGATCATCGGCGCGCGCCGGTAAATTACAAGAAGCATCTGGAAGAGAGCTCCCTGGCCGGTCTGGACGAGGGCATCGCGCTGCGAAAACTCGATCGGCGGAATGATCACGAGGTAGAGTTGGCCTTCGCAACTGGTAAGCAGTGCAGCATGTCTCGCGTGCTGAGGCGTTGACATACGTCGCCGGTTACGCGATCGGCCTAGACATCAAGATCCGAGGCCCGGAGGAGCGGAGCTTGCGCAAATCTCCCGATAGCTATACCATTCTCGGGTCGTGGCCGATAACAGCCGACGAAATTCCGAATCCCTGTGATTTCGACCCGGGTATCGAGGTCAATTGAATATTACCGGCACTCCCGAGGGCGTCAGCCCGATCGTGCCCGGAGACGTAGTCTTGGCTTCGATCGAGAAAATCGGCACAATGGAAGTGCAGGTGCGCGCGGCGTCGGACGTATCCGCGATCGGCCACGCGTAGGAGAACAATATGAACGCAACAGCATTCCACGCCAAGCCCGAGACATCGGCCGAACGCAAGGAATTTTACCGGCGCCTGGAGGGCAACAATGCCGCACCGTTGTGGGAAGTCCTGGGGCAGATCATTACGCCCGAGCCAAGACCCGCTTCAGTTCCAGTGGTATGGCACTACGAAGAAGTTCGACAACTGCTCATGGAGTCCGGCGCGTTGATCTCTGCAGAAGAAGCCGAGCGCCGGGTGTTGATGTTGGTAAATCCGGGACTCCGCGGCGCATCACAGATCACTCAGAGCCTTTATGCCGGCCTTCAGTTAGTAATGCCGGGAGAGATTACGCCCAGCCACCGCCACTCAGCCGCAGCCTTGCGCTTCGTCATCGAAGGCGAAGGGGCTTACACAACCGTTAATGGCGAGCGGGTGACGATGCGGCCGGGCGACTTTATCCTCACGCCCTCCTGGACGCACCACGATCATGGCAATCCGAGCAGCAAGCCAGTGGTGTGGCTGGATGGCCTCGATATTCCGATTGTGAACACCTTCGACGCCAGTTTCGCCGATCACTCCGAAGAAACGCAGTCAGCGGTTGACGATGGGGCCAATCTGTTGCCGCTCGATACCAGGCCCGAACGCCTGGCTATTCCCGTTTTCAGCTATCCTCACTCGCGCAGTCTTCAGGCGCTGGATCAAATGCGCGCGACCAGGCCACTGCATCCCAGCCACGGAATAAAGATGCAGTTCATCAATCCCGCGACGGGCGGATATCCGATGCCGACTATCGGTGCGTTCCTGCAACTGCTGCCGGCCGGATTCCATGGCGCCAGCTACCGCTCCACTGACGCGACCGTATTCTGCGTCGCCGAAGGCCGTGGCCGAAGTTTGGTGGGCGACAATTCATTCGAATGGGTAGAGCACGACATCTTTGTCGTTCCATCCTGGTGTCCGGTCACGCACGAAGCCCGGCAAGAGTCGGTGCTGTTCAGTTTCTCGGATCGTCCGGCGCAAAAGGCGCTCGGCTTGTGGCGCGAAGACGCTTCGCATTAGCTTCGCCGCCCGTTAGAACGGACTCCTCCAACGCCAGCGCTCTTTGAAGGGCGACGTCAAGGCTTCGGGCCGTCCTGGAACAACGCTTCCTAGGGTAGCGAGCGCCCGGTTGCGGGCCAGATAAAGTTCTTCGCCGCACGCTGCACCGTTAGCTTAAGCCCTGATACTGCAGAACGTCCAAAGCTTCCTCATTTAGGCTTCTGGCCCTGGCACTTAGTATGTCAGTGTCCGGTCTTTCCCTTTGGTTTCTCTCGAGGTACGCCAGATAGTGCCGTCCAGCCCGTTCCAGAAACTTCGATCGGTTTGGATCAGCGCGATCGATCCTCTTGAGCAATCGTCTGGTAGTGTGACGGATGTCTTCATTTTCACCGGGACAATCTTTACGGTAATGCGAAGCAAGCTCTTTCGCCAGTAACCCGGTGATAAGCGTTCGCATCTCATTTACAATTGGAGGCAGCGTGAACATCTCGCGTCGAGGCCTGCTCACTCAATTCGCATTGCTACCCGGCAGCCACCTGCTGCGCGGCCAGCAGAACCCGCCTAACCCTCCCGACGCTACCTTTTCAACCGACGTGAAGGTGGTCATGGTGTTCGCGACGGTGCGCGACAAGCAGGGACAGGTGGTGCGCAATCTCACGAAAGACGACTTCCTGCTGGACGAGGATGGCCAACCGCAAACCATCCGCTACTTCTCGCAAGAGAGCGATTTGCCGCTGACCCTCGGTCTTCTGGTGGACACCAGCGGCAGCACGCGGCGCGTTCTTCCTGATGAGCGGGACGCTAGCTACCGCTTTCTGGAACAGGTGTTGCGCGAAGACAAGGACCAGGTGTTCCTTATTCATTTCGATTTCGAAGTAGAGCTGCTGCAGGATCTTACTTCTTCGCGGGCCCAGCTCGAAAAGGCGCTGAACCTGCTCGGCACGTCTGACCGGCCGCAGATGAGCCGGCGCAACGGCGGCCAATCGTATCCGGGTGGCGGCGGATCGTACCCCGGGGGCGGTGGAGGCGGCGGACGGCGCCGCGGTGGCGGCACATCGCTCTACGACGCCATCTTTCTGGCGTCGGACGAGTTGATGAAGAAGCAGAAGGGCCGGAAATCGCTCATCCTGCTTTCTGACGGCGTCGACAACGGCAGCAAGCTGACACTTTCCGAGTGCGTGGAATCGGCGCAGCGCGCCGATACGCTGGTGTACTCCATTCTCTTCGAGGATCCGGAAACCAACAATTTCGGCGGATTCGGGGGCCCGCGCATGGGCGGCCGCCACGGCGGATATGGCGGAAACCGGGGAGCGGCCATGAACCGCCCGGACGGCAAAAAGGTGCTCGAAAGGATTTCGCGGGAAACTGGCGGCCGCTTTTTCGAGGTGTCCAAGAAGCAGCCGATCGATAAGGTATTCGCGGCCATCGAAGAAGACCTGCGCAATCAGTACAGCATCGGCTACACGCCGACCGGCGCTGCCCCTGGCTACCGCCACATTCACGTGGCAGCCAAGCAAAAAGGCGTGACCGTGCAGGCGCGCGAAGGGTATTACGGAACGTAGCCCAGCGCCGGCTTCCCCCACTCCTCCTCTGACAAAATAAACTGCTCTACCGGGCGTGTCGGGTGTATATTGACTTGGTGCCAAGAGGCCAAAATGGAAATCCCGACCAAGGAGGGACCATGCACGTCCAACTTTCCCACGCGGTATCCGGTAAGAGAATACGGCTGCCGATTGCCTATTTTGCTATTGCTCTCGCTCTGACGCCGATCGCCACCCACCAGGCGCAGGCTCAAGGGCTGCAGCTCACAGGTGCGATTCCGCTACCCAACAACAAGAAGATAGTCGGCTTCGATATTAGCTGGGTGGATGCAGACAGTCGGATTTACCTGCTCGCCGACGGCACCAACGCGTCCGTCGACATGGTGGACTTAAACACCAACAACGTTTCAATGATCTCCGGATTCCATACCAACGCGGATCCGAATGTTTCCCGCAGCGAGCTATCGGGCCCGAATGGCGTCACAACGGTCAACCATATCGAAGCCTGGGCCGGCGACGGTCCTTCAGTGACCGGACCTGTTGTCAAGAATTCGAGTCCCGTCACCGCATATGCGACCGACAATTGCGACAGCTCCGTCAAAGTCATCGATTTGGTAACCCAGCAAATCACGGATACGATCAATACCGGCGGCTGCTTCCGGGCGGACGAGTTGGCCTTTGATCCCGTCGACCAAGTCTTCCTGGTGGCGAATCCATCGGAACAGAACATCGGGAAGACTTCCAGCGTGCCCTTTGTCACCTTGATCTCGACCCAGCCGGTTCTGCCCGGCCAGCATCACAAGATTTTGGCGAAGATCAATTTCGACGGGACCAATGGCACTCCCAACTCCGCCGGCGTCGGTATAGAGCAGTCAGTCTGGTCTCCTAAGACCGGATTATTCTATATCGTCGCGCCGACTAATGGTCCATCTGATGCCGTCGCCGTGGTCGACCCGCGCGGCCGGGCCGCCGACATCCAGGTTGTCAACACATACCCAATACAAAATTGCGGCCCAACCGGCGCGTCGCTGGGTCCGGGTTATACCTTGTTCATCGGTTGCGGCGCTGGTCCGGTGCAAGTCATGGACATCAGAAACGGGAACATACGCGCCACTATCCCGCAAGTGTCCGGCGTCGACGAAGTTTGGTACGACGCTGGTAACGGGCTGTTCGTGGCTCCATCGTTTGCCGGCCAGTTTGGCGTCATTGATGCAAACACCTTCCAGTTTATTCAGAACATCCCCTCCAACCCCACCAGTGCACCTGGGGTTACGCATTCGGTTGCGTCTGATCCGGTGACCAAGCAGGTCTTCGTTCCGGCGCCGGCCAACGACACGCTTTGTGGTCCTGCTCCGAACCTGGGCTGCATCGCAGTCTTCGGGCCGGCTAGCCAATAGGTTGAATGAGGCTACATGTATTCCAATAAGGAGAAATCGATGCAGGAAAAACACATTTCCAACGCGGTGCCGAGCCAAAATATCCGGCCTCTCGCTTGCTTTACGATCACTCTTGCTCTGGCGCTGCTCCTCGTTCAAAAAGGGACAGCAGCCGATCCGAACGAAGTATTCAAGGCCCAAACTCCGATAACGCTTCCCAACGGTAAGAAGCTCGGTCAACTCGACATCAGCTGGGTGGATAAGTACGCACGCGTCTACTTACTCGCGGACGATGTAAACGCGTCGGTCGATATGATCGATTTGAATACCAACACCGTCACCATGATCACGCCCACCGGCACGAATGCTTTGGCAGGCTTTCCCACGGATCCGAATGTGCCGGGCCACAACGAGATCAGCGGCCCCAATGGCGTCACGACGGTCAACCACGTCGAGATCTGGGTGGGGGATGCTCCGACGTTCTCCGGTCCAATTGTCCAGAATTCGACTCCCTCAGTGGCCTATGCCACCGACAATTGCGATAGCTCGGTTAAGGTCATCAGTCTGATCAGCCAGCAAGTGACCGATGTAATCAATGTCGGCGGCTGCTTCCGATCGGACGAGTTGGCCTACGATGAGACTAACCAAGTGGTGCTCATCGCGAATCCCTCGGAACAGGACATCGGTAAGGCGGTCAGCCAGCCTTTCATTACCCTGATCTCGGCCAAGCCGGTTGCCGCGGGCCAGCATCACGCCATCTTGAAAAAGATTACGTTCGATGGCACCAACGGTACGCCGAATGCCACCAACGGCATAGAGCAGCCGGCTTGGTCTCCGGTTACGGGGCTATTCTATGTTGCTGTTCCGCAGGACGGCGCCGATCCTACCGTGGGAGCTGTCGCCGTGATCGATGGACGAACGCTGCAGGTAGTGAATAAATACCCGGTAAGCAACTGCTCGCCCAATGGCGCGGCACTCGGTCCATTCAATGAATTGTTTCTGGGCTGTTCAGCCGGCCCCACTCAGATCATCGACATCACGGACGGCTCGGTACAGGCCACCTTTTCGCAAGTGACGGGTTGCGACGAGGTTTATTCCAATACGGGAGACAACCACTTCCTGGGTGCGTGCGGCGGCAAGCTGGGCATCATCGACTCGGATTATTTGTCGTTTGACCAGACTATCGCCGGGATATCGCATTCCGTAGCAGCGGATCCAGTTTCGCTGAAGATTTTCGCGCCCGTGGCGGCCAATGGGGCTCTCTGCGGCGCCAGCCCGAACCTGGGCTGTATCGCGGTCGTCGCCGCGGCCGTAACCGCAGTCTCCGTCACTCCGGTAACTGCGACCACCAGCCAACCTTCGATTGTTATCGACGCCAGCGCTTCCACTAGCGGATCCGGCAGTCTCACGTATATGTTCTCGGTGGTTGCGGGAGGCAAGGTGCCGGCCTTGCTGCAGTCGCCAAATAATCCCATGGCAACGGTAGACTTTGTTAACGGCCCGGGCACGTACCTGATTCAGGTGACCGTGACGGATGCCAACGGCGTTAGCGCGACGAGTCCGGTCATCACGTTGAACTACACTGGAATGTAGATTCCTGACAAAGTTGGTAGGGATAAACGTCTACGCGCCAAAAGCGGCGCTCGGGAACACTTTTGCCTCGCGGACCGTCTTAAGCTCTAATGACACGAATCACTGTGTGCGCGTGCCTGGCACTGCTTATGGCCGTGGCACTCTGCGGTCAGTCCAGTACCGCCCCCTTGGCCTTCGAGGCTGCATCTGTGAAGCCGAATAAGTCTGCCACCCGCCCCGGAATGCAGTTTCTTCCGGGCGGGAGATTCACGGCGACGAACATGCCTCTCCAAGTCCTGATTGCGAGTGCTTACGATGTTCCCTTTCAGTCCGTTCGCATTTCCGGCGGGCCGGATTGGATCCGTTCTGAAAGATACGACATCGAAGCGACCGCCGGGCCGGGCGCGGTTCCGGCCGGATTGTCCACTAAGGCTCGGGAAAACAAAACTCGCCTGATGCTCCAGGCCCTCCTGGAGGAGCGGTTCAAACTTACTATTCGCCGCGAGGCCAAGGAACTACCGGTGTACGCCGTGGTCGTGGGAAAAAACGGGCCAAAACTTCAAAAAGCCAAAATCGAGGAGAAAGACTGCCCGGAAGGCCCCGAAAATTATGGGGTTTCCTGCCATAGCTTTATGGGCGGCATGGGGCGGGGAATTCATGCAAAGGCGGTCACCGTATCCGACATCGTAATGTTTGTCGAGAACTGGTCGGATCGTCCCGTGGTCGACAAGACCGGCATCCAGGGACTTTTTGAAGTTGAGACAGACGGCTGGGCGCCGCTCCGCCCGAGACCGGTGGCCCCAGGCGCTGAACCCTCGGCGGAAGACACAGCGATGGCCGATCCAACACGCCCAACTCTGTTCTTAATATTCGAGCGGCTCGGCTTAAAAATGGAATCGCAAAAAGCCCCGGTTGAGGTTTTTGTCATCGATCACGTTGAAAAACCTTCTGAGAATTAGCAAACGCTTTTGCTTCGTAAACCGTCTTAAACTCTAATAGAAGCGTGATCTGGGAGGATATCGAGATGGGACGAACATCTGTTGGTGTGTGTCTGGCATTGCTTTCGGCCCCGGGACTTTTCGGCCAGTCCAGTACGCCCCCCTTGACCTTCGAAGTGGCATCGGTCAAACCGAGCGCAATCGACGACCGCCGGACCATGCTTCAAATTCAACCCGGTGGCGGACTTCGGACGAGCGGGAGCACATTGAAAATGCTCCTTACCTTTGCCTACGACGTCCGCGAGTTCCAGGTTTCTGGAGGGCCGGGCTGGATCAATACCGATCGCTACGACATCGTGGCGAAAGCGGAGCGTTCCGCGGGTGCAGAAAATCCACCCGATGATCCGCGCAAAATGACTGAGGAACAGCGCAAGACCGTCGGTGACCAAATGCGAGAGCGGCTGCGAGCGCTGCTAGCCGACCGGTTTCAGCTAACCCTTCATCGCGAAACAAAAGAACAATCGGTGTACGCCCTGGTGGTGGCAAAGAGTGGGTCCAAGCTTCAGGAATCTCAAACGAGTGAGGGCACCGGCCCGCGCGGCCCGATGATGAGAATGGGAAGAGGTGAGCTCTCCGGGCAGGGCGTGCAACTGGAGATGTTGACCAGGACACTCTCGAGCCAACTGGGCCGCACAGTTGTTGATCGCACTGGGCTCAAAGGCAATTTCGATTTTAAGCTCACATGGACGCCGGATCCGGGCCAGTCCGCCACTCCGCTTGGCGGCGGGCCACCGCCGGGCGCGGACGCTCCACCGCCGCCGGACCCCAATGGTCCTTCGGTCTTCACGGCCTTGCAGGAACAACTCGGGCTGCGGCTTGAGTCGCAGAAAGGTCCGGTCGAAATGCTGGTGATCGACCGAGTGGAGAAACCGTCGGAGAACTAGCTACGTCCAGGCCACATGATTTATACCGCCACTCGCGTGCTAGTCTGGGCCGCTGCGCTCACTAGCAGCTTGGCCCAGTCTCCGGTCTCGCGCAAGCAATTCGACGTCGCCGCGGTCAAGTTGAACACCAGCGACGACCGGCATTTCGAGCTCAGCTATCTTCCCGGCGGGAAGCTCACAGCGACAGGCATGACGCTCAAGATGCTGCTTATGCAGCTCTACGGTATCCAGTCCTTTCAAGTTTCGGGCGGACCGGGCTGGATTACGATCGCCCGATGGGACATCCGGGCGAAGGCCGAGGGCGTTGGGGGCCGTATTCCGAATGACCAATTGAAAGAAATGCTTCTGACCCTGATGGAGGACCGTTTCCAACTTGTGATCCACCGCGAAACCCGAGAAATGCCTGTCTACGCTCTACTGGTGGCAAAGAATGGACCGAAACTGAATTCCGCTGCCGGCGAGGTTCAGGGCGTACGGATGAGGCCCGGCTTGCTCAGCTTCAAGAAGGGTAGTACCTCAGTGCTCGCGGCGCAGCTCTCCCATCAAATGGGGCGCATGGTCACCGATAAGACGGGCCTCAAGGGCGACTACGACTTCGAGATGCGCTGGACGCCGGAGCCTGGTCAAGGCGGTCCGGAAGCATTCGGGCTCCCGCCGGTAGCGTCCGATGCGCCGCCACCCGCCGATAAGAACGGCCCTTCCATCTTTACCGCGTTGCAGGAACAACTCGGCCTTAGATTAGAATCGCAAAAGGGCCCAGTCGAGATCCTGGTCATCGATCACGTCGAGAGAGCTTCCGAAAATTAATTGTGCTATGGGCGGAAAGCGCATCTTCGACTGTCTGCGATACGGCGCTATCGCCGCTCTGTCAGTCTTTCTGCTCTCGGCCACGGAGCACCACGGGCAGGTGAAATTCGGCGGCTTGCCGGTCCCCGGCGCGACGGTGACCGCGACGCAGGGTGAGAAGACAATCACCGCGATCACCGATCCGCAGGGCGCCTATTCTTTCCCCGATCTTTCTGACGGGACGTGGGCAATTCAAGTCGAGATGCCTGGCTTTGCACCTTTCCACCAAGAGGTACAAGTTGCGCGCGATGCACCTGCATCCGAGTGGAATCTGACCATGCTGCCCCTCAGCGAAATACACGCGGGTTCAGCCCCCGCACCGGCCGCAGTCACGCCTAGTCCGGAAACCAAGGCTCCAGAACCTGCCAAAGGGAAGGCGCGCAATGCGAAAAACGCGCCACCCGCCCCCACCAACACGCAGAGTGCCTTCCAACGAACGGATGTGAATGCCGCCGCAGCGAACACTTCTGCCGCAGGAGCGCAGGCCGCGCAAGATGCGGGTATGCCGGCTAGTGACGAGCTCAGCCAGCGCGCCGCCGACGGTTTCCTGATTAACGGCACCGCGAACAATGCCGCCAGTTCGCCGTTCGCGATGGCGCAGGCGTTCGGCAACAACCGGCGGGGATCGCGGTCACTATATAACGGCAACCTCGGCTTCATCTTCGATACCTCAGCGCTCGACGCACGTCCATTTTCGCTGACGGGTCAGGACACGCCGCGGCTCCCCTATAACCATGCGCAGGGTGTGTTCGCGTTCGGCGGCCCGATCAAGATTCCGCACTTCATTCGCAACGGCCCCAATTTTTTTGTTAACTACCAGTGGACCCGGAATCGCATTGCCACCGTCGGTACGGGACTCATGCCGGACGCAGCCGAACGCATAGGAGATTTTTCGCAGGTTTTGAACCCGCAGGGCCAGCCCGTCCAGATTGTCGATCCCGCCACCGGGTCGCCTATTCCTGGCAACAAGATTCCACAAAGCCAAATCAGTCCCCAGGCTTTGGCGTTGCTGAACTATTACCCGCTGCCGAACTTTCCGGGTGAGACGCGCTATAACTACCAGATCCCCATCGTCAATATCCAGCACCAGGACAGCCTGCAAACACGCATCAACAAGACCATCGGCCGGAAAGACCAGGTTTCCGTAATGTTCGCTCTCCAGAGCACACGCTCGGACAATCCCAACCTGTTTGGATTTCTCGACACCAGCGACGTGCTGGGGCTCAACCTGAACGCCAACTGGAGGCATCACTTTACGCCGCGATTTTTCATCAACCTGGGATACCAGTTCAGCCGCAACGCTTCGCGCTTCACGCCGTTTTTCGAGAATCGCGAGAACGTATCAGGGCTGGCGCAGATCGCCGGGAATAATCAGGAGCCCATAAACTGGGGACCGCCGGCCCTGAACTTCGCCAGCGGTTTCTCGGGCCTTTCCGACGGGCTGCCGGCGTTTACGCGAAACCAGACCAGCGCGGTGTCGCTGGACAACTTCTGGGCTCACGGGCGTCACAACATCTCATTTGGAGGTGATTTCCGCCGCCAGGAATTCAATCTGCTGTCTCAACAAGACCCGCGCGGAACTTTCACCTTCACCGGTGCGGCGGCCGGATACGACTTCGCAGGATTTCTGCTGGGAGTGCCCGACACCAGCTCGATTGCCTTCGGAAACGCCGACAAGTATTTCCGCGCGTCCACCTATGAGTCCTATATCAACGATGATTGGAGAATGAACCCAGGGTTCACGCTCAACTTCGGTGTTCGTTGGGAATACTGGTCGCCGATCACGGAAAATTACGGCCGCCTGGTGAATCTCGACATCGCTCATGGTTTCACCGCGGAGGCTCCGGTTGTAGCCAGCAACCCAACTGGGTCCCTGACCGGGCAGACCTATCCCGACTCGCTGATCCATCCCGACAAAGGCGCGGTGCAGCCTCGCATTGCTTTTTCCTGGCGCCCCTTGCCCGCGTCGTCAATGGTGGTTCGCGCCGGCTACGGCGTTTACTACAACACCTCGGTGTACCTGCCCATCGCCACGCAGATGGCACAGCAGTATCCGCTTTCGAAAAGCCTGAGTGTGCAGAGTACTCCAGGCAATCTGTTATCGCTCGCCAACGGCTTCAATACTTCTCCTGGGATCACGCCGAACACGTTCGGGGTTGATCCAAATTTCCGGATTGGGTATTCGCAGAACTGGCAGATGTCGGTGCAGCGCGATCTGCCCGGCGCGCTGGTGGTGACGGGTACGTATCTCGGCAGCAAGGGCACCCACGAGATGCAGGAATTTCTGCCGAACACTTTTCCGGCAGGCGCCGTGAATCCTTGCCCGACGTGCCCTAGTGGATTTGTGTACCTGGCTTCGAACGGGAACGCTGTCCGGAACGCCGGCCAGGTCCAATTGCGCCGACGCTTGCAGAGCGGATTTACCGCGAGCTTGCAATACACCTTCTCGAAATCGATCGACGATGGCGCGCTGGGCGGGAGAAATCAAGGTGGCTATTTGATCGCTCAGAACTGGCTGGATCTCGCCGCGGAGCGGGCCCTTTCGAATTTCGATCAGCGGCACCAATTGTCTGTGCAGGTGCAGTACACCACCGGCATGGGAATCCACGGCGGCACGCTGGTGAACGGATGGAAGGGGGCGCTCTTCAAGGAATGGACTGCCGCCAGCCAGATCACGGCCGCCACCGGGATGCCGCTGACACCGGTTGATTTCGCGGCCGTCGCCGGGACCGGCGTTACCGGGAGCATCCGGCCGGAATACACCGGCGCACCACTTTACAACCCTCCCCCCGGTCTCTTCCTGAATCCGGCCTCCTATGCCGCTCCTCTGCCGGGGGAGTGGGGCAATGCCGGCAGGAACTCCATCACAGGGCCGTCGCAGTTGAACCTGAACGCGTCTTTGGGACGCGTTTTCCAGGTGACGGAGCGATTCGGCCTCGAATTCCGCGTAGATGCGACCAACGCGCTCAACCACGTCACATTTCCGAGTTGGAACACTACCGCGAACAGCTCGCAGTTCGGGTTGCCGAATCCCGCCAATGCCATGCGCAGCTTGCAAACCACCTTGCGCTTGAGGTTCTGAACGATGCGATCCTTTCTGGCTCTCTACTTTTCGTTTCTTCTCGCGGCGGGCGCGCAGCAGGTGGGACAAAACGCAGCGTCTCCTTCCGGTGCGACGGTCACCTTCCAAAGCAATACCCAGTTGGTGATCGAGACCGTCTCGGTAAAAAGCAAGGATGGTAAACCTATCGAGAATTTGAGCGCCAAGGATTTTACGGTTACCGAGGATGGCGTGCCGCAAACCATCCGGTTTTTCGAATATCAAAAACTGCAGGACACGGCGCCCGATACGGCGAGCACATCACAGTCGACGCAGGCCGCGCCACTCCTGAAGCTGCCCAAGAGCCAGATCACGCCCGAAGCGCCCGGAAATGTGAAGTATCAGGACCACCGTCTGCTGGCGCTCTATTTCGACATGAGCGCCATGCCCGAACCCGATCAGTTGCGCGCCTTCACCGCGGCACGCACTTTCATCCAAAAGCAGATGACGTCATCCGATTTGATGGCTCTGATGGTCTACCAGGCGGGCGCGGTCCAGATCTTGCAGGACTTTACCAATGACCGCGACCGATTGCTCAGCATCGTTGAAACCTTGATCGTAGGTGAAGACCAGAATTCCGGCGACACCGCCGCCGACGCCAGCTCCGCCGACACCGGTGCGGCCTTCGGCCAGGATGATTCCGAATTCAACATCTTCAATACCGACCGCCAGTTGTCCGCTCTTCAGACCGCCGCCAAAATGCTGGGCTCTCTCAGCGAGAAAAAGGCGCTCATCTATTTCGCCAGCGGGCTGCGCTTGAATGGCGTCGACAATCAGGCGCAATTGCACGCCACGATCAATGCCGCCATCCGGGCCGGTGTTTCGTTCTGGCCCATCGACGCTCGCGGCCTGGTTGCCCAGGCGCCTTTGGGCGACGCTGCTCATGGATCGCCCGGCGGCATCGCCATGTACACGGGAGCCTCGGCGGGCGCGCTAACTTTCCGCTTCCAGCAATCGCAGGACACGCTGTGGGCGCTGGCCGCGGACACCGGCGGCAAGGCTCTGCTCGATTACAACGACCTGACGAAAGGAATGACACAAGCCCAGCAAGCCATTTCGAGTTACTACCTGATCGGCTACTACGCCAGCAACGCCGCGCTGGATGGCAAGTTTCGACGCGTCAAGATCTCGCTCAATAACGGCTTGGCGGCCAACATCGAATTTCGTCAGGGCTACTTCGCCGGCAAGCAGTTCGGCAAATTTACAGTCGCCGAAAAGGAGCGGCAGCTCGAAGATGCGCTGCTATTGGGCGATCCGATCACAGAACTCACGATCGCCGTCGAGGTGGATTATTTCCAGCTCAACCGCGCCGAGTATTTCGTCCCGCTGGTGGTTAAGGTCCCCGGAAGCGAGTTGGCGCTGGCCAAGCGCGGCGGCGCCGAGCACACGCTGCTCGATTTCATCGGCGAGATTAAGGACGACTTCGGCACCACCGTCTCCAACGTCCGCGACAAAGTGGATATCAAGCTGAGCGATGCCACAGCCGCCGAATTGGCCAAGCGGCCGGTTCAATATGACACCGGGTTCACGCTCCTTCCCGGCAAATACAAGATCAAGTTCCTGGCCCGTGACGCCGAGACGGGCCGCATCGGAACCTACGAAACTCCCTTCGTGATCCCTAATTTGAATAAGGAAGACAAGCGGATTCCGATCAGTTCCGTGGTCTTGAGCAGCCAGCGCGTGGAGCTAAAGGATGCGCTGTATAACGCCGCCAAAGATAAAGGAAAGGCAGAGACTGTCAATCCACTCGTGCAAGAAGGCCAGAAGCTGATTCCCAGCGTGACGCGAGTATTCAGCAAAAGCCGCGACATGTACATTTACTTGCAGGCCTACCAACCAACTGTTGAAAGCGCGCAGCCGCTGGTAGCTTTCGTCACTTTCTATCGCGGCCAAGCCAAGGCGTTTGAGACACCTCCGCTCCAGGTAACGGAGTCGCTGAATAACCGGTTGAAGACCACGCCTCTGAAATTCAGCCTCTCACTTAGTAAGCTGCCGCCGGGCCAGTATAACTGCCAAGTTACCATTCTCGATCCTACCGGTCAGAAGGCGGCGTTCTGGCAGGCCCCGGTTATGCTGGTCCCCTAGTTCTGCGTGGGCTTCTCGGCGCGATCAATGGTAGTGAACTCGAGCGGTGCTTTCTTTTTCTCGAGCTTGAATCCGAGCTGCTCTTGCACGGCCGTCAGGACTAATTCGCTGAAGTCGGGGCGAACAGGATTATCCGGATTTGGGGGCGCTGCGAACTGCATCGGATCCAGTGTGAAATCGAAGGATCCGGTAATACCTGTTTGATCTACAACAGGAGTGTGCAAAATATTCGACAGCGTGTTAGCCAGCCCCACGACACCGATCCTCTGAAAGTTAATCTGCCCGCGCGCGCCCTGAGTAGACGTTGTTTGCTCTCCCTCCTTCGACGGCTGAAGTTTAGGCGGGTTTTTTCCGGCTACGAGAGCGTACACCTGCGTTTCTTTCGTTTCCTTGTGGAACGCCAATTTGAATCGATCTTCCAATAGCGCTTGGACCATCAGCGGCCACTGTCCCGGCTTGATCTCGCCCTGGTCCATGTCGGCTTTGGCGACAATGTCAAATCTGTCCGAGTCAATCCAGGCCGGACCTCCCTGCATTTGGATCCGTCTAGTTTGGTATGCCATCACGATGACATCCACCAAAGTAACGTTAGTGGCCGTGAAGCGGCCGCCCGGTGCAAAGACAAACGGATTGATGTACATCTTGGGCGGCCCAGAGTTGTTTGGCCTGATAGAAGCCACTTCGAACTCCCGTCGCGCCGGGGCTTGAGCAAGCATGACGCCGACACTGGCTGCGATTCCGGCTGCGGCCAGCAGCAATCGCCTAATTTTCGGAAGGTCTCTCCACATGATCAATAACGAAAATTTCAACCGGACCTTTTTGAGCCTCCAGCCTAAGCCCGAGTTGCTCCTGAATGGCCGTGAAAAGAGTGGGGCCAGCAAGGCCGGAAGCCGATGAAACGGAATCTCGCGAATCCGAAGAAATTAGATCGGGCGCCCATTCCAGCTTGAAATCATAATGAGCAGTCAGACCAGTGCGATCCACCACCGGGCGCCCCAACCGCTGCGAAAGGACGTGTACTAGTAAGGAGAGTGGTGCCTCCGTAAAAGTCCAGTGAGTCTCTCCACGGCCGGTCACACCACTGCTACCGGCGTGTGGCTTCGCTATTTCAAGTTTCGATCCGTTCTTCCCAATGACTAGCGCGTATACGGGAAGCTCCCTGGACTCGTTGTGCAATGTGAGCTTGAAGCGATCCGACAACAGCGCTTGAACCATCACCTTGTCATCGTCCGGCCCTTTATGGTGAGCGACGTCGTCCGGCGTCTTCGCGGTAACATCGTACCCATCTGAGTTAACCCAGCCCGGGCCGCCTGAGATCTGAAAAAGCTCGACGTCATATGCGAAAGCAATGAGCCGCTTTAATGTGTGATTCGTGGCAGCAAATTTAGCGTTGCTGCGCTGCAATCCGGTATCGGGACGGTTGGGATCGCTCGGCTTGATCGAGGCCACCTCGAATGTGAGAGGGGCTGCAACGGCACTCTGCGCTAGCGCTCGGCTATGGGAAGAGATCAGCATGCCGAGCAGAACAGCCATCGCCAGCAGGGTTTCCTGCGAGATCCGCCATATCAATTCCAGCAAATCTTTCGACGGCACGCTCCCCTGCGCCATGGTCGCGCTTCCGCCGCCTCGTCCGCCGGCTTTGGCCAGTGCGGCTTTGAGAAACTCGCCCGCGTTGATGCCGCTGTCCGGCGATGCTGCCAGCATTATTGCCGGAGGATTTTCCCCCAACGCGAGGAACACAGATTTCTGGCCGGCTGTGAAGCTTTGGGCCTCCGCGCGCAATTCGTCCGCTAAGGACGCAACTCGCCGTCCCACTTTACGAATGCCAGCGGGGTCCGGCGTGGTTGCTGAATACAGCTCTCGTCCTCGCGCTTGCGCAAGCTCGGTGGCCAGACGCCGGCGAGCTTTGTCTGAGTCCTGAAGCTTCTCCAGTTGCGCGGTAACCAAGGCAGGGACTTCATCGGGTGGTGCGGAAAAAGCGCGGGCGACGCTGGAGATCGCCTCAAAGTCGGCTCGGGCACGCTTTACGGCGCGCAACCCGCACAAGAATTCGATTCTCTGATTTCCACGAATGCGGTCGAGCTTGCGGATGAGAATTGGCCCGATCTCCCCCGTGGCTCTCACGTGCGTACCACCGCAAGCGCTGCGATCCAAATCCTGAATCGAGATGATGCGAATCTCGCCTTCCCGCTCGGTTGGCTTGCGAAGGCCCAGATTCTGAGACGAATCCTCGAAAGCGACGGTCACCGGCCGGTTCTCAAAGACAATTTCATTGGCGCGGCGCTCGGCCTCCCGAATCTGGGCGGGCTCGAGGACGCGCGCGACATCGATCGTGCAAGATTCGACGCCCAAATGAAAGCTTACGGTCTGCGCGTCGAACAACTTCACCAGCACGGCGGACAGAAGATGCTGGCCCGTATGCTGCTGCATGTGATCGAAGCGGCGCTGCCAGTCGATGACGCCAGAGACTTCGCCGGCCTCGAGCGGCGCGGATACCTGGTGCGCGATCCGGCCGTCGTCGTCCACCACTTCGGTCACGTCCACCGCTCCCAGCTTTCCGATGTCGAAAGGCTGGCCGCCGGAAGTGGGATAGAACGCAGTGCGATCGAGGTAAATTCGCAGGCGATCCGGGCTCGTATCTATTACGCGGGCCCGGAATTCAGTTAGATAGCTGTCTTGATAATAAAGGCGATCGGTCACTGAACCGCTAATTGTACGACATCGCTAGGCACACCATTCACCGTGAAAGAGAATGGCACATTGCCGGACGTCAGACCCTGCGGAATGACGAGGTTGATCTGGTAGAGTCCGACAAATCCGGGGCTCAGCCCAACGAACTGCGGGTTGACGCAGGGAGCCGGCGAGAAAGGCGAATTATTGCCGAAGCACGCCAGAACCGTCGTAGGGTCGATCACCGCCAGCGGGCTGGTGGGCGATGCCGTTCCCGATGGAACCGGCGGCGACGTAGGTCCGAGGCCGATGGTATAGATCACCACAATATCGCCGGCCGTCACAGGGTG
Source organism: Bryobacterales bacterium (assembly GCA_963780485.1). Lineage (GTDB taxonomy): Bacteria > Acidobacteriota > Terriglobia > Bryobacterales > Bryobacteraceae > Palsa-89. The sequence goes on along the minus strand of CAWACO010000003.1, from coordinate 248,828 downwards.
ACTAGGGATGCCGGTGAGCGTCCCGTTTGGCGTGGTCATGATTGCATACGTTCCGCCATTGGTGATGAAGCGCGGCTCGCTCACTTGAATGTTCAGATAAGCGATATTGCCGGCTTGACCGTTTCGGACCACTTGTACGGTGGCGTCATTGGTTGCCGCATCAATGGGGATCTCGAAGTTGATCTGACTCGCCGACACATAATAAACGGGCGCCGGTTGGCCATTCACCAGGACCTGCGTACCGCCGAGGATAGCCGGCAGAGGAAGACTGCCGGCCTGTTGTGGATCGCCGTAAGTCAACTGATCTCCGAATAGCGCGGCAATGTCGCCTTGAGCCAGCGACTCGCCAGCGGCGAATGTCCCGTTATTCACCACGCCGCCGGCCGCCGAAACCGGCGCTGTCTGCGCTACGACGTTGAGCTGCACCGGAACAATCACGCTGCTGTTGGCCGCATTGCTCGCAATCGTGACGGTGCCCTGATAAGTACCCGGCGAGAGTCCTGTGGGATCAGCCACGATGCTGACCAGCGAGGCATTGCCCGAGACAATCTGAGCGCTGAGCCAGGTTGCTGGCGTGGCAGCGGGTACGCCTCCCGCGGTTACGCTGGAAACACTGAGCGTGCCTTGGCCACCGTTAGAAGTCACCACGTAATCGGTTTGTTTGTTGGCGCCCTGTGCAATCCGAAACGCAATTGAAGACGGATTCGGCTGCAGGATCGGCTGTGTGGTGACATGCAACAAAACTGCAATGGACTTGTTGTCCGGCGCAAACGACGATCCGCTGATCGCGATAGTGCCGTTGTAATCGCCGGTGGCCATCCCATTTTGCGCCGTGGCCGTCACCGTATAAGGAACCGGCGTGCCGAATGCAAAGCTGCCCGCTCCGTCGGCAGCGATCGCGAGCCAGGGGGTGTTGTTGCTCACCATGGTGGTCACGGAACCACCCGTGGTGAAGGTGGTCGAGGCCGATCCATTAGACGGGACATAGTATTCGAGCTTGGCAGGGACATCGCCGCCGACGAGTGCTGTGACGGTCACAAACTGAGGAGCGTCCACCGCATTCGGATCGCTCACGGTGACGGTTCCGGTGTAGACACCCGCCGTGAGCGCCGTGGTCTGCAGCGCGATTTGAACGGGAATGCAGTTGCCCTTCAATGAACAAGTATGCGGCGCCCCGATGCTGGCCGACAGCCAGGAAACCGAGGAAGTGACGCTGAGATTCAACACGCCATCGCCCAGGTTGGACGCGTCAATGGACTGCGCCGTTCCGTTCTGTCCGGGCACGATCGAGACGGTAAGCGCGGTTTGAGCGAGGCCTAGCCTCGGCGCGGCATTCAGCATCGAGGTCAAGGTAAGCAAGAGGACAAATCCACAACATGAAATGAAACGGTTTTTTGGGACCACTAGAGCTCCTTTGGTTTGGAAACGCCGCCGGCGAGTCGGACGCGGGATTGTCGGCAAATCAGAAAGCACGTTTTGCTCCATCTGTAAGTTTTGAACTCGGCACAGGTAAGCGACGAACAAGAGATCTGTTTTGCCACAATCGATGGGGCGTTTCTGCCCATGCTACTGCTGCGGTTCGGTGATCTGGAAGTCGGCTTTCAAGAACTGCCAGTCCGGCAGTTCGTAGACGCGCAGCTTGGTGGGAACATCCACCGTGACATCTTTCAAGTCCGAGGGACCAAGTTTGGATACGCTCGCGGGAAAGGTCATCAGTGGCGGGTCGCCCGGCTTGGCGGCCGTGGTTCCCAGGTTGATAATCATCTTGACATCGCCGATATCCGCCTCCGAGTGGTTGGCCACGCCGAACTGAATCTGCAACTGGCCAGCTTTTCTTTCGTTAATCCGAAACCCGACGAGCTCGAGATATTTCGCCACGGAATTGGATGTATTCGTGGCCGTGAAATGCATGGGAGGAGGAGCAAACACTTTCTTATTTTGCTTTTCACCCGAGGGAGGCGACGAGCAACTCGCGAGGCACACGGCGAGAAGCAACAAACCTAGCTTCATGAGACTAATGATATCAATGCGGACCAGTGTTCTTCTAAGGCTTGGTCTTCGACCACCAGAGTTCCGGTAGCGGCTTTTGTTGCGGCCACACCTGGTTCAGCGTGTCGCCTTCAAACAGCTCGCCGTTTTTCATCACATAGCGGATTGAGTTGGTGTTGTGGATGTCCGCGATCGGATCTTTGTTGAGCACGATCAGGTCGGCGAGCTTGCCGGGCTCGATGCTGCCCAAGTCCTGGCCGTATCCGATCGCTTCGGCGCCGTGAATCGTGGCGGCGCGCAGCACTTCCATGTTGGTTAGGCCTCCGCTTTGCAGCGCCCACATCTCCCAGTGGCACTGCAATCCCTGGATCTGGCCGTGGCCGCCGATCAGAACGCGACCGCCCGCGTGCTCGATCTTTGCCGCCGAGGCTGCCAACTTCGGAAAAACCTGCTCCTCTTTGCGAAACCACGGCCGCCGCTGCGACTTGGTGTCGAGGATGTTGTGCGGCATGAAACGCTGCATCTTCGGGTCGTCATGAACTTCGGTGGTCTCGTAGAAATAGTTTTCGGCCCACGGGCCGCCATAGGCCACCAGCAGCGTCGGCGTATAGGTAATGCCCGATTTCACGAACGTGTTCACCACGTCGGCGTACAACGGCACGATCGGCAGCGCATGTTCATTGCCGCTGAAACCATCGATGGCATGCGTGAGATCGAGTTTCAGGTCGAGAGCGCCCTCAGTGGTGGGCATCAACTGGTTCTCCTTGCAAGCTTGCACGACCCATTCGCGCTGTTTCCGATTGCCGACCGTGTACGACTTCACAGTATTTGTCCGGTAATACTTCTTGTAGCGCGTGACCACCGCGAGCGTGTCTTCGTACGACTGAAAGTCGTTGCTCGAGAAGATGCCGGGGCCGGTGGAGAACGCGCGCGGGCCCAGAACGTCGCCGGTATCGATCAGATCCTGATAAGCGAAGGTATCGTTGGTGCCGGTCTGCGGATCGCGGCCGGTGGTCACGCCGTAGGCAAGATTAGCGAGGAACGGCCAGCTCTCGAGATCCAAAACGCCCCGCTTGATTTCAGTCCAGTGGGCATGAGCGTCGACGATACCGGGCATGATCGTGGCGCCCTTCAGGTCGATGACCCGGGCGCTCGCGGGAACGGACACCGATCCCCGCTTTCCGACTGCGGTGAAGCGATTGTCCGTCACGACGATGTCGGCATCGGGGATCACTTCATCGCCTCGCATGGTGATGACTTTCGCTCCGCGTAGCACCACCGTGCCGGTAGGGGTGTGGCGCGGGACTTCAATGTCGACCGCGATCTCTTCGTACTTGGGTTTTTCGCGGGCGGGCTTGCTTTCGGCCGGCTTCTCGGCGCCATCATCCGCATCCGGCGCGGGGGCATCGAAGGTAACGGTGGCAACAGGCTGGCGGAAGTAAGACGACCCGAGCGACCAGGTGATGGTCTTGCCGTCGTCGGCCCAAGCAAAGGAATCGGCGCCGATATCGGTGAGCTTCTTCAGAGGCACCGCGGGCGAGCTGACGTTGATGGTGGGCGCGTCGCCCCCGGTCACGGGAACAGCCAGTAAATAAAGCTGATCATTGACCAGCGCGAGAGCCTGTTTGCCGGTGGGGCTGATGCGGACATCGCGCGCCGCCGGTGGCTGCGGGGCCTGAGTAAGATTCTTGCCTACTACCTTCAAGTGCGTGCGGCGATCAGTCCCGTCGAAACGGAAGGATTGCAGGCCTTGCGGCGAGTAGACGTAAACGCGATCGTTATCGTGGGTGAAATGTGGCTTGCCGACCCCACGGGCGGGCAGTATGAGCTGGGGCTCACCGCCGACGCTCGGAATCCAGACGACATCCAGACCCGTTTGACCGCCGAACCCGGTTTGTCCTTCTTCGCGGTCGCGCGTGGAGCCTCGCAGCGCAACGATTCGTGAACCATCGGGCGTCCATGCCGGATCCTGATAGTAGCCGGGGACTGTCGTCATCCGCTGCGGCTGCGATTGACCATCGGCGCGCATTTTCCAGATGTTGCCGCCTTGGTCCGACCAAGTGACGTACGCCACGAACTGGCCATCGGGCGACCAGACCGGCTCGTACTCGCGCGCGTCGCCGGTGGTCAGGCGTCCGGGCTTCCCGCCCGGGATATCGAGCGTATAGAGATGCGTGAGGGAAGAAAGAACCAGGCGTTTGGCGCCGGGTGACTGAACCGGCCCTTGAATCAGGCGGGCATGGACCGGACCTTGATCGATCCTGGAGGCGAACTTCAACTCGGGTCCCAGATCAAGCGAAACATGCGCCTCAAAAGGCACGACGGTGGATTCCCCGGTCGCGACCTGGACGCGATTGATCTTGCCGCCGTAGAAAACCACGAGTTCCTTGCCATCGGGAGTGAAGGCGTAGCCCGGCAGGACATCGCGCGTAGCACGGGATTCCTGATCATCGCGCTGAACCGGGTATTTCAGCCAGCGATCGTCGCCGGTTCCAAGGTCACGAATGCGCAAGCCCGTCTCGGTATCGAAGCGCGTGCCATAGACCAGCTGTTTGCCATCGGGCGAAAGCACAGGGCGGAAGGCGCTGCCGGGCGCGGAGGTTAGAACGTCTTCGTCACCGGTGGTGCGATCGCGCCGGACGATCTGCCAGAGCGGGAAGGTGGCGTTGTAGCTGAAGCTGCCGGTGCGGCGAGCGTAGTAAAAGTACTTGCCATCGGGCGAAGCAACGGCGCCCAGGAAATTGAGGCGTTGCTGCGGCGTCGTATTGGCAGGCGTCGAGCCGGCTGGAATCGTTTTGGTAACCTGTACGCCCGAGCCGCCGTGGATGTTGTACATCCAGATTTCGTGCGTGCCCAGGCCTTGCTGGTTGCGGGAGACCAGCACGTACTCGCCGTCCGGGGTCCAGCTGGGCGAAATAAAATCGCCGTCTTTATCTTTGCTGAGCTGCTTGGGATCGGATCCGTCCGCCTTGGCGATCCAGAGATTGTCGCTGCCATCGCGATCGCTGGTGAAAGCGATCAGCTTGCCATCGGGCGAGAATATCGGCTGGCTGTCGAAAGGCAGGCCGCTGGTGATTCGCTTGGCTTCGCCGCCGGAGATGGGTACGGTGTAAAGGTCGCCCAGCAGATCGAAGAGGATCGCCTGGCCGTCGGGCGAGACGCTGAGGGAGAGCCAGGAGCCTTCGTCCACGGTGAATTCGATTTTGCGTTCGGGTTTCAGAGGCAAGCCCGGCTTCTTGTCTGGTTTCTTATCTTGCGCAATACCTTGAGCGCCCAGACAGGCCAGGACGGTAAAACCGGCGAAAATTCTCCGCATGGAGCGATTATGTCATCGTGAAGGGCGTCGCGGCACAGTAAGATCTCCCACAGTCTAAAATCATGAAACAGTTTTCCGACTGTTGCAATCCATTAACGAAAGCTGCGTGGCAGTGTATCGGCGGCTTTGAGGATACGCGATGAAAGATGCTGACGTACTTCTCGTAGAGGATAGCGTTGGAGACGTTCTCCTCACGAGGCAGATTTTAACTGAGATGCCCGTCAAGTTGCGGATCGCCAGAGACGGCCTGCAGGCCCTCCTTATACTGGCAGATCCTTCCTTCAAACCGGCCCTGGTGATATTGGATCTGAACATCCCGGACATTTCGGGTCACGAAGTGCTGGCGCGATACCACCCCCAGAACCCTCCGGTGGTGGTTTTTACGTCGTCCTGGAACGAAGCGGAAAAGGTTCGGACGCTTGCCGCGGGCGCTCGCGAGTGGATAACTAAGCCGATGGATCTGGATGCGTATGCGGGAGCCCTGCGCGGAATGGTGCACAGATGGGCTCTGCAGTCGGACAGCGGCGAGGGTGTCGCGGCCGCTGATACTGCTTCAATTCAATAAGTTCCAAACCAAGACCTGGTTGTCTTCGCGGAGCCGGCGAAGAATTGCGGATCGAGCGCTCCCCAAATTTCGTATTTCTGCCTGATACTGGAAGAGCGTCCTCAATCCTATGATCAAACCCTTTGTAACCCTGGCTATATGTCTGCTTCTCGCCGCCCATGGATTTGCCCAGAGTGAGATCGCGGTCGAGCCGGCCACCGGACGGCTGGGTTGGCTATTGAATCCTTATCGGCCTCGCAGCGTCCCGCCCATTCGCGTAACGAATTCGTCGCGACTGGACTCGCTGATCCGGGCGGGGAATCTCTATCTGTCGGCGCCAGACGTGGTCGCCCTGGCGATCGAGAACAATATCGACGTGGAGGTCCAGCGCTACGGACCGCTGTTGGCGAAGGAGGTGTTGCGACGCGCCCAGGCGGGCGGCGCGCTGCGCAATGTTGGCTCGTCAGTCGCCCCGGGGCCCCAGAGCGTGAGTCTGCAAGGCGTGAGCCTAAACCCCACCGGCGCTAGCCTTACATCTGGCGCGGGCGTGAGCTCGGGCGGCGGGATCGTAACGCAGCTAGGGCCGCTGATCCCGAGCCTCGATCCTACGGTATTGGCTTTTGCAAACTTTCAACACGCGACCATCCCCCAAAGCAACACGATCCTGACCGGGACAACGGCACTCATCCAAGATACGCGCAGTTATCAGTACCAATACGCTCAGAATTGGGACTTCGGCCTAACCGCGCAATTAACCTACTCGAGCACCCACGTCCATGTAAACAGCCAATACTTCAGCTTGGATCCGTATACCTCGGGTTCCATGGATCTCCAGATCACTCAAAACCTGCTGCAGGGATTCGGACGCGCCGTAAACGGCCGGAACATCCGCGTTCAGAAGAATAACCTGAAGGTGACCGACCTGCAATTCAAACAGCAGGTCATTACCACGGTTTCCGCCGCCCTGAACCTGTACTGGGACTTGGTCGCCTTCGACGAAGACGTTCGCGCCCGCCAGGAAGAGGTGAGAGCCGCCGAACAGCTTCTGGAGGACAACAAGAAGCAGGTGCAGTTCGGCGCTATGGCGGAGATCGAGATCACGCGCGCCGAGGCCCAGCTTTACGCCGGCAGACAGGATCTTACCATCGCGCAGACTAACCTGCTGCAACAGGAAACCGTGTTGAAGAACGCGTTGGTGCGGACCGGCATTGCGCAAGCGGGACTGGCTAACGTACATGTGGTGCCGCTAGATAAGATCGCCACCATACCAGCCACGGAAGAGATCCGGCCGATTCAAGATCTGATCAACCAAGCGCTAGCCGGCCGGACTGAGATCGAGCAGGCGCGCATCAATATCCAGAGTAACGAGCTGAACCTGGTAGGCATCAAGAATTCGCTCAAACCCACATTACAAGCTTTTGCCGAACTGACCAATAACGGGTTGAGCGGCCAGCTTACCGCGTTGGGCGCGCTGGAGGCGGGCGTTCCCTATCTGGCGGGCGGCTATGGGAACCTGCTGGCGCAGATTGCCCGGCGGAATTACCCCAATTATTCCGCCGGCTTTTCGCTCAACATCCCGCTGCGCAACCGGGCGGCGCAATCGGACTACGTGACCAGTCTGCTGGAACTTCGCCAGAATCAACTGAACCTGCAGAAGGACACCAACCAGGTGTTGGTGGATGTGCAAAACGCCGTGATCGGGCTGCAGCAAGCCCGGGCGCGATATGAGGCGGCGGTAAAATCGCGGGAGCTTCAAGATCAGACGCTGGCGGCCGATCAGAAGAGGTACTCGCTAGGCGCCGCCACGGCCTTCCAGGTGATCCAGGATCAGCGCGACTTGGCCACCGCTCAGAGCAGTGAAGTACAGGCCCTGGCGAATTATACTCATGCGCGCATTGCCTTCGATCAGGCGCTGGGCGCTACGCTGGACGTGAACCATGTTTCGATCGATGAAGCGCTGAAGGGCCAAATCTCACGACCCTCCGAGCTGCCTCCGGACTTGCCTCAGCGAGGCTCTCCGAAAGGGGGCGGCCAATGATCGGCGCCGTTCGCAAATGTCTGGCCGCGGGGCTGTCGCTCGCGTGCGCAACCTGGCCTTTGGCCGGTCAAGACATCGAGCCGGTCCGGCCCCATGCGCCCGTTGTGGTGCGGCCGTATCTGGCTCCGACTGTTCCCCCGGTCCGGCTTCGAAACTCGGACCGTTTTCGCGAGCTCCTGCGAGCCGGGACGCTTTATCTGACCGTTCAGGACGCGATTGCGATGGCGCTCGAAAACAACATCGATATCGAGGTGAGCCGCTATAACCCGCTTGTGGCCACTTGGCAGGTGGAGCGCGCGGAAGCCGGGGGCGCTTTACCGGGCGTGCCCAGCACGGCCTCGCAGGCCTTCAGCGTAGCCAGCGGACAGGGCGTCCTGGGCAGTCAGGCGGCTGCCGGAGTGAGTATTGCGGGCGCCGGCGGGAGTGCCAATCGGACCGTTAATGCCAGCATTACTCAGATCGGTCCCGTCACGCAGACCCTAGACCCGACCGTGCAGGAGACCACCACCTTCGCGCACACCAGCAACCCGCAGCCGGACGTCGTGCAGAGCCTGACCACGAACCTCATTTCCAACACGCACGTATACACGGGAAGTTTGCAGGAGGGTTTTCTCAGCGGCGGCGGCGTGTCGGTGAGCTACAGCGAGCACTACCTGAATGAGAATTCGCCCAGCGATGTATTGAACCCTTCGGAGGCCTCGAACCTTTCGGTGGGGGCGCAACAAAATCTACTGCGCGGGTTCGGCGTTGCGGTCAACGCGCGCAATATCACTGTTGCCAAGATGAACCTCGGCACTACCGACTTGAACTTCAAGACGCAAGTGATCGCGATTATCAGCCAGGTTTTGAATCAGTATTATGGGCTGGCTGCCGATTACGAAGACCTGAAAGCGAAGAGGAACGCGGCCGAGGTGGCACAGACGTTTCTTAGCGACGTGAACCGGGAAGTCAACATCGGATCGGTTGCGCCTACGGACTTGATCAATGCCCAGGCACAGGCGGTCACCAGCCAGCAGGCGGTAGTAGATTCCGAGGCCAGTCTCAGACAGCAGGAGGTGGCGCTGAAGAACCTGCTGAGCCGGACGGGTCTTACTGATCCGCTCCTGGCCGGCGCTCGCATCATGCCGATCGATCCCCTCCAAATCCCTACTCGCGAGGAACTGCCGCCGGTGGACGCGATGGTGAAACAGGCGCTCGCAAATCGCAGCGATCTGGCCGCGGAGGAAGCCAATGACAAGGCGACTGAGGTGTCCACTCTCGGTACTCGGAACGGAGTGCTGCCGAATCTGCAGGTATTCGGCGCGGAAACCAATTCGGGCTTGGCCGGCGTACCCAGGATCGTAGCCCTCAACGGCCAAGTGCAAACCGCCAACCAGTACTTTGTCGGCGGCATCGGCACTGCACTGGGCGAAGTTTTCCGCCGGAATTTTCCGACTAACCGGATTGGCGCGTTTTATCAGGCGCCGATCGGGAACCGGCAGGCGTTAGCGGATCAAGCTATCGATCAGCTTCAGCTTCGGCAATCGCAGCTCAATACGCGCAAGGATCACAACCAGGTGGAGGTGGACGTCCGCAACTATGTCATCGCGCTGCAGCAGGCCCGGTCGCGTTATGAGGCCGCGGTACAGAATCGCCAACTGCAGCAGGAACTGTTGGACGCCGAGCAGAGGCGGTTCCGTCTGGGGGCTTCAACTCCCTACAACGTGACGTTGCAGCAGCGGGATCTGATCACGGCCCAATCAGCCGAGGTGGCTGCACTCGATTCCTACAGCGGCGCGCGCATCGCGTTGGATCAGACGCTGGGCACTACGCTGGAGGTGAACCATGTCTCCATTAGAGAGGCGCGGAGCGGGCGGGTGGAGCGGAAGTCCGTGCTGCCGGCAGTATTGCCGGAAGGGCGCTGATTAAGTGGCCCACGATAGTAGCCCGGCTTACATGAGTTTGGTTAGACGGACGAATTCATAGCGTTCGAGCGTGGCGGCAATTTCCGCCGTTTTTCCGTAGCGCACCACTTTGCCCAGGCATCGCAGACGAACGCCATTCCCCTCGCTGGCCGAGGCCGGCAGCGTGATCATGTATTCCACCGCATCTCCGATTCGAAGACTCGCATCGGATTGGAAAAGGACTCCCACGGAACTGAGGTTCCGCGTTTCTCCGCGCTCTGAAAGGGCTTCAGCGCCGTTGCGGACCAATTCAAAAGGCAGCTTCAGGTCGAAGCGTCTGGCTTTTCGTTGTTCCACGGAGGTTCCATTCACAAGAGTGCCTCCAACAATCTATCTGAGATGCCGCTGAAGGTCAATAGGTACAAGCCGTCCGTAAACCACTAAAGTCCCAGTACTTTTGCGATATCTGGATGTCGGCTTGGCTAGCGGGGCCAGGACCATGTGGCAAAATGAATACGTCCTTAACAATGGATGAAATGAGCCTCGACCAGCAACTGGAGAAAATGCGCGCCGATTGGGATCAACGCGCCCGTGAGAACGCCCGCCACTATGTAAATACCGCGAACGCCCAATGGACCGACGACGAGTTCTTTGCATCCGGCGAGAGAACCGTGGCGGAGGAGATTCTGACCGATCTGGGAAATATCTGCCAGGGCAAGCCGGCCGACGGCATGCGAGTCCTCGAGATCGGTTGCGGAGCCGGACGTGTTACCAGGGCGCTCGCCAAACTCTTCGGTGAAGTGCACGCCGTGGACGTCAGTGGTGAAATGGTTCGGCAGGCGGCGGAGGCGCTGCGCGGGCATCCCAACGCTTTCGTGTATCAGAACAACGGCAAAGATCTCGCGGTTGTTCCGGAGCAGGAATTCGATTTTGCATTTTCTTCGATCGTGTTCCAGCATATTCCGAGCCGCGAGGTGATCGAGAATTACGTACGCGAGGTCCACCGTCTGCTTCACGCCGGAGCATTGTTCAAGTTTCAGGTGCAGGGCGACAGCACTCTTCAAACTCGGCCTGATGACACCTGGCTGGGAGTGCCGTTCTCCGAGCGCCAGGCGGTGGATATGGCTTACCGCTGCGGCTTTGATCCGCGGTATCGGCACGGGGCCGGCGGCCAGTATTTCTGGCTGTGGTTCTTCAAGAAGTAGAAGTGGGGCCTGAGTGGGGCAGACGCCCACGTCTGCGCCTGCCTAACCTCATACCGTGATTTTTTGGCTGGCCGTGCAAAAATGAAGGCGCACAAAACGCTGTTTCTCGCGGGAATGCTTCCGGTAGCTTTAATCTGTGCTGTGCCGCCGTTAGGCGGTGAATCCACTGCTTACGCCCCCGCGTTTTATGACCCTGGACCAGCCCGCGGTAACACACCGAAACTCTTTGTTTTCCCGGTTGACGGCCAGTCGTTTACAGTATCACTGCCATTTCAGCTGGGCAAGTTTGCTGTCAGTCCGGATGGCACCGTGCTCTATGGGCCCAGATTCTTTGACCCCAGAGGGCGCAACACGGGGTTGTACAAGATCGAGTTCGGTCCTATGCGGACGAGCAGAGTGGCCGGCTCGGAAGGTTTAGCGTCAATATACGGCATCGCCGCCTCGTCAACTAAAATCGTCGTCTCGGCGGGCTACTTGCCTGATGCTGGTTTCCTCTCAGAGTGTGGGTTGTACGAGCTGATGCTCTCAAGCGGCGCGGTGCACAAGATCCTGAGTAATTCGGACTGCAAATACGCATCATCGTGGAGCAGCATCAGTCTATCACCTGATAGCCGAAGGATCGTTGCCGTACGCAAGCATCGGTTGGAGCTGATCGACACAGAAAGGAAGGACGTCCAGTCACTGGGCGACGGTTTCTACTACGCCGCATGGTCGCCGGATGGGCGCTGGATCGCTGCGCTCGGAGACAACGGCGATCATACAGTGTTAATGGACGCCTCTGACCTAGATAAACGGAGAACTCTTCCTCCGTCAGAAGTAATTTGGTCACCCGACTCCCGCTCCATTCTAGCGTCCCGCCTACATTTGCCTTGTCCTCCGGATTTCGGAACATTACATCTCATTGACGTCGAAACCGGCAGAACATCGACCATTCAGAGTTCGACCTGCAAGGTTAGTCAACTTGTTTTCGGTTGGGTGAACTTGGGCAAAGGGGACAACCTGAAGTGATCCGGCCCTTACTTCGCCTGGCCCAACCGCTGGCAATTCTGACACTCCAAATGGTTCGGCGTCGAGGGCAGCGAGTTGGATGCCCGGGAGATCCGTTGAGCCACAGTTCGGAACAGGGGTGGTCATCGGTGCCGGTCATCCCGCCACTCATCTCACGAAACGATGGATGATCGAGGCTGTCCAATGGGCCACGTGCAACTAAGCTCGTGATCGAGGACCGAGTTTTATTCGAATACCGCAGTGCCGAATGAGTTGCGGGCGTTCCCGGCGGGCGCTGGACCCCTGGTCCGGCTCTGCAATGTATGCCGACAAGGGAATCAGCCCGTCCAGGGCGACCGCCCTACTTCGTCAAAAATGGCCAGTGCCGGATGAAGTGCAAGTGGAAGTACATAATCGCGGCATAAATGCCGGCTATCACCAATACTGCGATCAAAATGAACGGCAGCGCCTTCTTCCATGGGAATTGCCGACCTTCGCGTTTCAGAACCAGCAGGTAGCTGGCGAACACTCCGACGAAATAGAGCGCGCACATCGGAATCGCGAACAGCATCAGGTTGAAGACATCGGGCGTGGGAGTGATGATGGCGGCGGCGATGACGATGATCAGGATCGCGTAGCGGGAGTGGCGCATCAGGAAGCGCGGCGACAGGATTCGCAGCAGCGTCAGCATGAAGATCAGAACGGGCAGCTCGAAGACCAGCCCGACGCCTAAAGTCACGTTGACGAACAGATCGAAATATTCGGTAATCGAGACCACCGGCCGCACGTTGTTGCTCATGCCGATGCCGAGCAGAAATTCGAGGCCGAAACGGAAGGCCAGGAAATAGGCGAACAATCCGCCGGTGATGAACAATCCGGCGGTGAGGAGCACGAAGGGCATGGCCCAGCGACGCTCTTTCTTGTAGAGTCCGGGCGAAATGAAGGACCAGACCTGCCAGACAATCCAGGGCGAGGCAATAAAGACCGAACACAACAGCGGCAGCTTTACCCAGATGATCGAGAAGCTTTCCATCGGGGTGAGCTGGGCGAGTTGAGGCGGCTCGACCTTGAGGTGTTTTAACGCTTCCACGGCTGGATCGCTGATGATGTCCCAGAGCTGTCCGGCATAAATAAGACTGCCGACGAACGCGACGACCAAGCCGTACAGAGCCTTGATGATGCGGGAGCGCAGTTCCTCCAGGTGCTCCATGAAGGACATGCGGAGCATGCCCCCTTCTTCTTCGTCCTCGGGTTCGGTAGGGGGCGCGGGAGGTCGCGGTGGCAGAGCCGGCGGCTGGGCAGGGCGTGTTTCGACCAGGGCCGTGGTCGGGGTTCCTTCCACGGTCGGATTGTTGACATCGTGCGGCGCATCTCCGCCCGATGGAGGCACTCCTCCCTGCTTTTCGTCGTCCATGCTGTGTTAAATCTTCTTCGTGCTAGCTAGAGACCGAATGGGATTCCGGCGTGGCCGGCGGCGTGGTCACGGCTTGCTCGGATGCTGTAGCCGGCGCGGTAGTCCGTGGCACGGTTCCATTCGCAGGTGCCTCATGAGACACGGTCGATTCGGCGCCCTGAGGTGCGGGTTCGCTTACAGTGGGTGGATTTGCTGCAGTGATTTGGTTCGGCTCGGGCGTATAAGCGCTCGAATCGTGATAGGAGGAGTCGTACTCGTTATAGTGGTTGTAAATCTCGTTGGTATAGCTGCGCGTGACTTCTTTGATAGACTCGTTTTCCTTTTCCAACTCTCGCATGTGGCTTTCGAATGTGGATTTGAGCTCGCTCTGAGCGCGGCGAAACTCGGTGATCGCTTTTCCGATCGTCTTGCCCAGTTCCGGCAGTTTCTTGGGGCCGAAAAGGACCAGGGCGACCAGGAAGATAACCACCATCTCCTGCACACCGACGGGACCCATGGAACAACCTCCAGGTATTATGATAGCAAGCCGTAGGCGCCTTTGTCCGGTTACAATGGACCATTATGACGTGGCGTGGGCTTTCCTTCCTTCTGCTTGTGCCGCTGGTGGGCTGGGCCGCAGCGGATAAGATCGATATCGACCTGGACGGCCAGCCGTTCACCACGTTTCACTACGGCCTCGAATCCCACAAACCCTATCTGGCGCCCCTTCGATCAGCTTCGGGGAAAATTGTGACAAGGCACTATCCGATGGAGAAGATCGAAGGCGAGAGTCGCGATCATGTCCACCATACGGGACTCTGGTTTTCCTACGACGACGTCAACGGAGTCAAGTTTTGGGAAAACGATCCGTCCTACAAACCGCCGAACAAAGGCACCATCGTCGTCCAAAGCGCCAAACTGGAGCCTGGAGCGGCGGGGTCGGCGGTTGTAAAGGCGGTCATGAACTGGAATGGCCCGGACGGCAAAACGATTCTGCGTGAAGACCGCGTGATGACGTTTTCTTCGAGACCCGCGCTGCGGATGATCGACTTCGATATCACGCTGAACGCTCCTGAAAAAGTCGTATTCGGCGACACTAAAGAAGGCGCATTTGCGATCCGCCTGGCCGACGCTTTGGCCGAAAAAAACGGCGGCAAAATGGTGAACGCGGAAGGCGCCGAGGGGATGAAAAACGTCTGGGGTAAGCGCTCCAACTGGGTGGATTACTTCGGAACGCTGGAAGGCGAACAACTTGGCATCGCGATTTTCGATCATCCTTCGAACCCCAGGCATCCCACCTATTGGCACTCGCGGGATTACGGGCTGTTCGCGCTCGATCCGTTCGGCCAACACGCCTTCGATGAGAGCATGCCGGAAAGCCACTGGACGGTGGAGGCAGGCGGGTCGCTGCACTTCCGCTGGCGCGTGGTGATTCACTCCGGGGATGCGGCCAGCGCCCATATTGCGGAACTCTACAAACAATATGCGAAATAGGCGCTCAGGTCCGGCTTAACCACTCCCGGGCCGCTTGCGCCGAATCGAACACCTGGAAGTACCCTGAACGGCTTTCTTCAGCGGCCATCTCGCCAAACATCCTGCTAAATCGGACACTTCCTGGAGCGCATACAACCGCCAGGCGGATTCTATAGTTCCGCAGCTTCTGCAGGATCGCGCCCGCCTCCCCGGAGCTCAGGTCAAAGAATCGCGCAGTCAGGTTGGGAGCGTAGAGAAGAGCAGAGCTGGCCCGGTGTGAGAAGCATGCTTCCACAAGGTGAGTAGCGTCTTCGATACTCCGCATTAGCGGCCGACCCGGCGGGCCCTCTACGAATCGGACGCCTGCTTCTTCGGCCACCGCGAGTTCCATGCTCAATGTCATCAATCATAGCCGACGCTTTCTCGGCGCACTTGGTAAAGTACTCAGCATGCTTCCCATGTTGCGAGATCTGGTGCAGCACAAATGGCACGCCAATGCCAGCTTGTTGAAGGCAATTCGGCAACACGATACGGCAGCCCAAGACGAAGAACTGCGAAAAACTCTCCATCACATCCTCGTCGCCAACCGGTACTGGCTTCTGCTGAGTCTCGGAACGCCATTCGACCAAGAGCAGGAAGCGCGCATTCCGGAATCGATCGCAGAGATGACGGCCCTTTATGCGAAAACTTACGTGCTGGAACTGGATTGGATCTCCCGGCTTCAGGAACCCGATCTAGCCCGCACGTTGGAGACGCCGTTCCTCCCCGGCAGCATCTTTTCGATCCCAGAAGCACTGCTGCAGGTCTGCATGCACAGCCATGGCCATCGAGCCCAGTGCGCGTCACGGCTACGACTGTTGGGCGGTACGCCGCCGGCCATGGATTTCATTGGTTGGCTCAAAGAACGCCCGGAGCCGGAGTGGCCCTAGGGGCCCCCGGGTAGAGCTTGCTTGCACTTAGCGGGCGTCGTTAGTTCCTCCCTAACCTGTTAGAAAAACCGTAGTCTAAAGGACGGATGGAAGTGGAAGCCGGCGGCGCAGTCGAGCGAGCGCAGTCGGGTGACAGCGACGCGTTTCGCCTGCTGGTCGAGCAGCACAGCCGCGCCGTCTTTCGTCTGGCATTTCGCATGACTGGAAACGAACAAGACGCCGAGGACGTGGTGCAAGAGACTTTCTTGCGGGCCTATCGCCAGTTGGACAAATACGAAGCCCGCGCCAGCTTTTCGACCTGGCTTTTCCGCATCGCTTCCAATTACTCGCTGGACCTGATTCGAATGCGAAAGCGTCACGAAGACAAACGCGAGCGGGGCAAAGCCGAGGAGAGGGACATCCTGCAGACCCTCCCGGTGAACACTCCGGGACCGGACCGTATCACGTACAGCAGCCAGGTGAAGGAGCGAGTGAACGAAGCGTTGAACGAGCTCAGCGCGCAGGAAAGAACCGCGTTCGTGCTACGGCACTTCGAGGGTATGTCGATCGATGAGATTGGCGAAACCCTGGGCACGGGCACGAATGCAACGAAACACAGCATTTTTCGAGCGGTCCAGAAGCTCCGCAGGAGTCTGGAACCGGTGGTGAGTACAGCAAGATGAATCATATTGGCGAAGAACAATTGGTGCTTTTCTATTACGGAGAGTCGGCCGAGAGTGCTGCGATCGAGAGCCATCTCGAGGAGTGCGAAGCGTGCCGCGACGAGTTTCGAGCGCTGCAGCGGGTGCTTAACACGGTGGACTCCGCGCCGGTTCCCGAGCGCGGCCCTGAATATGGCAGCCAGGTCTGGCAGCGCATCGAGAAGCGGATCGGCCAGCGGCCCAGGCGCAGCTTTATGCATTGGTGGATCTGGGCGCCCGCCATGGCCGTGCTGGTGATCGGGGCTTTTTTGGCCGGACGGCTGTCTTATCGGGCGCAGCGCGGCGGTGGGCCAGCCACTGTGGCAGTGAGCAACCAGCAGATTCGCGAGCGCATTCTCTTGGTGGCCGTGGGCGATCACCTGGAACGGTCGCAAATGGTGCTGGCCGAATTGAGCAACGCGCCCGAAGGCAAGGGCAAGCTCGATATTTCCGATGAGCGCCAGATGGCGGCCGATCTATTGGATGACAATCGCCTGTACCGGCAAACGGCGGCGTCGACCGGTGACAAAGGCGTAGCCAGCGTCCTGGATGATCTGGAGAATGTCCTGATGGAGATCGCTCACAGCCCATCGGAAGTTTCAAATCAGCAGCTGGATGATTTGCGGCAGCAGATTCAAGACCGGGGGCTGCTGTTCAAAGTACGAGTACTCGGGTCGCAGGTGCGAGAGCAGGAGAGCCAGCCCGTTTCGCAAAAAGATAAAGAAGGAAAGAAGTTGTAAAGGAAGATTGACATGACTCAGGTTCGTAGATGGTTTTTTACAGGTGGTCGGATTTTGATTTCAGGAATACTTGCCGCGGCAGGCGCGCTGGCGTTGGCCCAGGAACCGCCTTGGCCATCTCTTTCGCCCGCCCCGGTTGCTCCGTGGCCTCCGTCACCACCGCTGCCTCCCCTGCCAGCGCTGGCTCCCATGCCGCCGCTGCCTCCCAGGCCGGCGACCGACGCGTGGGCAGCGATTCCTCCGCTGCCGCCCGACCTCGCCGAACTCCCGCTCCTGGCGTTTCAGGATTCGTCGCGAGACGCGGCGCGCGAGGAGGCGCGGCGCGCCAGGGATGTTGCCCGCACTGCCCGCCAGCAGCAGGATCGTGATGAACAGTATTACCACCGAGCCAAGTCGTATCTGGACCGCAAAGAGTACGATCGCGCCGTCGACGAGTTCAATCGCGTGATCGAAAACAAAGGCAGCCGGGCGGATGGAGCCCTCTACTGGCGCGCCTATGCGCAGAACAAGCAGGGACGCCGCGATGACGCGCTCGCCAGCCTCGCCGAATTGCAAAAAAACTATCCGAGCAGCCACTGGCTGGACGATGCCAAAGCCCTGCAGGTGGAGGTTCAACAGCAAAGAGGCACTCCGGTATCGCCCGAATCGGCCACCGACGAGGATCTGAAACTGCTGGCGCTGAACAGTCTCATGAACACCGATCCCGAGCGCAGCGTTCCCATGCTCGAGAAACTGCTGAAGAGCAGCAACTCACCCAAGCTCAAAGAACGCGCTTTGTTCGTGCTGGCGCAAAATCGCTCGCAAAAATCGCGGGATCTGCTGGCCGAGGTCGCAAAGGGCGGCTCCAATCCCGATCTGCAAGCGAAAGCGATCGAGTACCTGGGCATTTACGGCGGGCGCGACAATTTGCAGACCCTGCTGGATGTGTACAAGGGCACCAATGATGTGTCGGTGAAACGGTCCGTGTTGAACAGCTTCATGGTGACGGGCAGCCGCGACAACCTGCTGGCGGTGGCGAAGTCGGAATCGAATCCTGAATTGAAGGTGCAAGCCATCCAGTTGTTAGGAAACATCGGCGGCTCGGCTGACTTGGCCCAGCTTTATACCGGCGCAACGGCCCCGGAAGTGAAAAGGGCCATCATTCAAGGGCTATTCGTTTCGGGAAATGCCGACAAGCTCTTCGAGCTGGCGAAAACCGAGAAAGATCCCGAGCTGCGCCGCTACGCCATTAATCAACTGGGCGTGATGGGCCGCAGCAAGACCGGGACGGCGCTGGCGGGAATGTACGCGCAGGAGACCGATCCGGAGAACAAGAAGGCCATCATCAATGCGCTGTTCATACAGGGCAATGCGGCCGCACTGGTGGAGATCGCGCGCAAAGAAACGGACTTAAACGTGAAGAAGCAGATCGTCAATCAACTGGGACTGATGCACTCCAAAGAGTCATCGGACTATCTGATGGAGCTGCTGAACAAATGAAACGCGGGATAATCCTGGCTTCGATCGCCATCGGTTCCGCGTTCGGGCAGCAACCAGATGTCCAGCAACCCCACCTGCAGAACGCGCGCATGGAAACACGGGCGGCGGCGGGAGGGTTGGAAGCCACGCTGCGGTCCATCGTGAACGCGCAATCCTCGCCGGCGTGGGTCGGTTATGCTGTCCCGATTATCCCCGGTGACCGGCAGATGTGCTGCTGGAACGACAGCGTGAGGGGTTGCTTCCTCGAGCCGTCGAGCAACGACCGGACAGTTGTGGTTTCGAACAACCAGACCGTCAAGCTGGAGGGTCCCACGCAATTGGTGGTGCTCTATCGCGTGGAGAATCGCCAGGTCGGCAAGGTACGCAGCTTCAGCCCGGAATGCGAGCTGGACGCAGGCGGTCTGCCGTTTATTTGGCTGACGGGCGTGAACGCCGCCGAAAGCGTGAAGGTGCTGGAGGGTCTTGCAAAGGATACTCCTGGTAGTGCAGCGCGCGACCAGGTCCGGCGGGCGGAATCCGCCGAGTCTGCCATCGCGATGCACGCTGATCCGGCCGCCGATCAGGCGCTCGAAGATTTGTTGGCAACAAGCCAACCGGAGCAGGTTCGGCGGCAAGCTGTCTTTTGGCTGGGCAATGCCCGCGGGCGCCGTGGTTTCGAGGTCGTCAGCCGGATCGTCCGTGAAGATCCGAGCGACAAGCTGCGCGAGCATGCCGTATTCGCGCTGACCGAAAGCAAAGACCCGCAGGCGCTGAACGTCGTGGCGGGCGTCGCGCATAACGACAAGAGCCCGCGCGTTCGTGGACAGGCATTATTCTGGCTGGCGCAGCGGGCCGGCCAAAAGATCGCTGAGTCCGCCATCAACGACGCCATCGCCAACGATCCGGAAACCGAGGTGAAGAAGAAGGCCGTCTTCGCGCTGACCCAGATGCCGGCCGGCCAGGGCGTCCCGCTGCTGATTCAAGTGGCGCGCACGAATCGCAATCCGGAAGTCCGCAAGCAGGCCGTGTTCTGGCTGGGGCAAAGCAAGGACGAGCGCGCGCTGGCGTTTATCGAAGAAGTGCTCAAATAGAAGCCAGGAGTCAGAAAGCAGAAGACAGAAGGCAGCCGGCCAAGAGGCTGATAATGGATTTAAGATTCAGGGACGCAACGCCAGTTTGCCTCCGTGGTTTGCGGATTACCGTCTGGGACGTTCTGGACATGCTTGCCTCCGGCCTGACGGAGGATGAGATTTTGCAGGAATACCCATACTTGGAAAAGGACGATTTTCCAGCGGTGTATGCTTGCGCCAATTTTTCACCTAAACACGTTGGTCGGCTGGCCCAACTATCGTGAGCGGCTCACATCGGACGACGCGATTTGGGAATATGCGAGGTCCAATCGCTTCGTGATCGTAACGGCCGATTCAGACTTCCTTCGGTTAGCGACGAACCGTGGTGGCCCGCCAGAGGTCGTTCGGGTCGAGAACTGCAACTACAAGACCGCGATGGTTGAAGACCTGCTTCGGCGGAACGCTGTTCGGATCGCGGAACTAGAGCGCTCGCCACTAACAGTCCTGATCATCCGAACCGCGTCGTAGCGGTTGAGGACCGGATACTTCCTCCCTCATCCAAACCACTCCTCAATTTCCTTGCTGTACTTACCGGGATCTTGATGTACGACGCGCTGGCGTTTCGATTCTTCTTAACCGCCAGGTACATGACCTCGTCGTTATGCAGGTAGACCCATGTCAGGTCGGCAAACGCAACGTCGGACTCGAATTCCGCTTGCGTACGGTTCTTCCAGATGAGGATATCGATCTCCAGGTTCCTGGCCGACTCAACGGCGTGATTAACTTCGGCCAGCGAGTGGGCGGTTTGATACTGACCGCTTCCGCCACTGTGGGGCAATTCAATTTGGAGAAATAGTTCACCTTTCTCCCGCAGCCAGTCCGCAACGACGTCGATGTGATGCGCTGTGAATAGGTCCTTGTAGTTAAGCATCAAATTAATGATCGAACACTTATATCATCCCCTCGCACTATGGCGTAAAATTTAATTGTGCGATCCACATTCCTGCTCTTGCTTTTCACCGCCTCCGCCTTGGCTCAGTCCAGCCCCGGATTCAGCATCGCCAACATGGATAAATCGGCCAACCCTTGTGTCGATTTTTACCAGTATGCCTGCGGAACGTGGATGGCCAACAACCCGATTCCCCCCGACCAGTCGGCCTGGGGCCGGTTCAGTGAATTGGCGGAGCGCAATCGCACCATCCTCCGCAACATTCTTGAAAAGGCCTCGGTAAACGACCCCAAACGGACGCCGGTGGATCAGAAGATCGGCGATTTCTACGTTGCCTGTATGGACGAGCAGACCATCGAGAAGCTCGGAACCCAGCCCCTAAAGTCTGACCTGGAGAGCATCGACAGGATTGCTTCGAAAGCGGGTATCCTCAATCCGCTGGTCCGGCTGCACCTGCTGGGTGCGAATGCTATGTTCCGTTTTTCTTCCAGTCCTGACTTTAAGGATTCGATGCACATGATCGGTGAGTTGGATCAGGGCGGCTTGGGACTTCCCGACCGCGATTATTACTTGAAGGACGACCCCAAGTCGGTCGAGTTGCGGAAGCAGTATTTCGCGCACGTGCAGAAGATGCTGGAACTGTCCGGTGAGCCGGCCGCAAAAGCTGCCTCCGATGCGCAGGCGGTGATGCATTTCGAGACCGGCTTAGCCAAAGGGTCGCTGGATCGAGTTTCGCGGCGCGATCCCAACCAGATTTATCACAAGCTAACGGTGCATCAGCTTTACTCGCTGGATCCTGCGATCGATTGGCCGAAATATTTCCAAGGCATGGGCGCGCCGCCCCTGACGGACCTCAATGTCGCGGTGCCGAATTTCTTCCGCGCTGTCGAGTCCACGATTGTGCAGTCTAGCCTCGACGACATCAAGACCTACCTGCGTTGGCAACTGCTGCATGCAGAAGCGTCGTTGCTTCCCAAAGCTTTCGTGGACGAGGATTTTCATTTCTACCGCGAGATTCTAACCGGCGCCAAAGAGATTCAATCGCGCTGGAAGCGCTGTGTTGCCGCCACCGACAATGATCTGGGCTTCGCGCTCGGTCAAAGATACGTGGAAGAGACGTTCCCTCCCGACGCCAAGGCGCGCACCTTGAAAATGGTGCAGGACATCGAAAAGGCGTTGGGTCAGGACATTCAGACGCTCTCCTGGATGACGCCCGCCACCAAACAGGAGGCGCTGGTTAAGCTGCGCGCCGTTACCAACAAGATCGGCTATCCCGACAAATGGCGCGACTATTCGAGCGTCAATATCGTACGAGGCGACGCTGTTGGCAATGACGAACGGGCAACCGAATTCGAAGTCCACTACGAACTGAACAAAATCGGTAAGCAGGTGGATCGCACCGAATGGGGCATGACGCCTCCCACTGTCAATGCCTACTACAATGCCACCGAGAACAACATCAACTTCCCAGCCGGAATCTTGCAGCCGCCGTTTTTCGATAACAAAATGGACACCGCGGTGAACCACGGCGGGATCGGATCGGTGGTTGGTCATGAGCTGACGCACGGATTCGACGATCAGGGCCGCAAATTTGATCCTCAGGGTAATCTCAAAGACTGGTGGACGCCGGAAGACGCCAAGGAATTCGAGAAGCGGGCCCAGTGTTTCATTGACGAGTACTCAGCCTTCACGCCCATCGACGGCGTGCATTTGAATGGTAAACTGACACTCGGCGAGAACACGGCGGACAACGGCGGTGTGCGGCTGTCATTCATGGCGCTGATGGATGCGCTGAAGGACAAGCCACAGCCTAAAATCGATGGATACACGCCCGAGCAACGCTTTTTCCTGGCCTGGGGCCAAATCTGGTGCCAGAACACAAGACCGGAAATGTCGCGGATGCTGGTGCAGGTGGATCCTCATTCGCCGAGCCGCGAGCGCGTGAACGGCGTGGTTCAGAACATGCCCGAATTTCGGCAAGCATTCGCCTGCCAGGTGGGCCAGCCGATGGTCCGCGAGCCGGCCTGCCGGGTCTGGTAAAAACCCGAAACGTATACTTTGTAACCTTTTTCACTTGCTCCGGTAATCAAGGTTGTGTACGAAGCAACGGACAGCAGCCTGATGCAGGCCGTCCGGGATGGCGACCTCGGTGGGCTCGCGATCCTGTTTGAGCGGCATCATCGCCCGTTGTTCAATTACTTCGTGCATGTGAATGGAAATCGCGATCTCAGCGAAGACCTGGTGCAGGATGTCTTCTTCCGGATGTTGAAATACCGGAAGAGCTATCAGCCGGATCGATCCTTCACCGCCTGGATGTACCAGATCGCCCGTAACGCGCATGTGGACTCCATCGGGAAGCGCAAGTTCGAGGTCGCCTTGGGTGAGAGGGAATTTGCGAGCGGTAACAAGATGGACGAGAATCTGAAGCGCAAACAAGAGATCACGTTGCTCAAGCGAGCCCTGTCCCTTCTGCCGCTCGAAAAAAGAGAACTATTGGTGCTGAGCCGTTACCAGAATCTGAAGTACGAAGAGATTGCTTCCATTTTGGGCTGCGACGTGGGAGCGGTAAAGGTGAGGGTCTATCGCGCCGTGCGGGCGCTAGGACAAATCTATTTCGAACTCGCCGGAGAGAAGGCATCATGAACTGCGAAGAAGCCAGAACACAATTCGTCGATTATTGGCGGGGCACGCTGGAAGATTCAGTGGGCGAATTTCGCGCTCACTTGGATTCCTGCGAGCGATGCCAAGCCGAGGCCCATGAGCTGCGCGATCTCTGGGGTACGCTGGGCGCGCTGCCCGAAGAGGATCCCAGTCTGAACATGCGGGCGCGTTTTTACGATTCGCTACGTGCCTGGCGCCAGCGCGAAGGAGAGCGTCGCAAAACCCTGTGGTGGGTGCGGCATCCGGCCTTCCAAGCCGCTAGCGCCGCGGCGATTCTGGTGATCGGCATCGCCACCGGCTACTTCGTGCGCGGCCGGGATACGTCCGAAGTTTCGCAATTGCGCGGGGAGGTTTATAACATGCGTCAACTGGTCGCTCTTTCCCTGTTGCAGCAGCAAAATGCCAGTGACCGCTTACGCGGAGTGAACTATGCCTATCGCGTCGAGCAGTCGGACCCACAAGTGTTATCGGCCCTTCTGACCACGCTAGATCACGACTCCAATGTCAATGTCCGGCTGGCGGCCGTGGACGCGGTCCGCAACTTCACCGACAGCCCCGTCGGCAGGAAAGGGCTGGTGCAGGCTCTCGCCAAGCAGGATTCGCCGCTGGTGCAGATCGCGATTCTGGATCAGATCGTGGAGCTGCACGAGAAATCGGCCGCGTCGGCGATTCAATTTTTGTTGTCGGGCCAGGATGTGAATCCGGATGTGAGGCAGCGCGCTCAATGGGCGCTGAAACAACTGCAATGAAAACCTTCATCATCTTCGCCTGCGCGGCCACGCTGGTCTACGGTTTCGATCAGGAAGAGAAAGAAACCATCCGCCGCAATTTTCCGGCGGCCGCTCGCCTGGAGATAGACAATGTTAACGGCTTCATTCATGTTACCGGTTACAACGGCAGCGAGATCCAGATGGTCACCGAGAAAACCATCCGGGCCGAATCCCAAGAGCGCCTGGACGCGGCTAAGCGCGAGGTGAAACTAGACACCACGCAATCCGGTGACACACTAACGTTTTATGTAGACGGGCCTTTTCGTTGCCATTGTGACGACGGCCGTTCTGGCTTCCGGGACCGTTCCCATCGCGACTACCGCGTTACTTACGATTTCGATATTAAGGTTCCCGCAGCCACGATATTGCGGCTGGGCACGGTGAACGGCGGTGACGTCCGGGTCGAGAGCACTACCGGCGATTTCGACGTGGCCAACGTAAATGGCGGCATAGAAATGCGTGAAGTGGCAGGCTCCGGTCCGGTACATACAGTGAACGGCAAGATCGCGGTGCTGTTCGCCCGGAATCCCGCCAAGAATTCTTCCTTCAAGACCGTCAACGGAAGCATCGAGACATCCTTCCGCCCGAACCTCTCCGCCGACGTGCGGGTGAAGACCTTCAACGGGCAGGCATATACCGATTTCGATGTGATTCCGCTGCCGGCCCTGAGCCCCGTTTCCGAACGCCGGGACGGCAAATTCATCTTTCGCACCGATCGTTCCACCGGCCTGCGAATCGGCAATGGCGGACCCGAGTTCAACTTTGACACGTTAAATGGAAGCATACGAATTATCAATCGAGGACAGTAATCATGCAAAAGTTAGCAATCTTATTGTTGTTTGCGGCGGGCGCGGCATTCTGCCAGGATGCGCAGCCTGACCGGGTCACCGTTCCATTCAGCGATCCGGCGCGGCCGAAGTCGCTGCACGCTTCGTTGCTCAACGGCGGCATCACAGTCAAGGGCTACGATGGCAAGGATGCCATCGTGGAAGCTCGCCCGCAAGGCGACTCGGGACGGCGCAATCGACGCCCGGAGCGGTCGGACGGCATGCGCCGGATCGATATCGGCGGCACCGGCATGGTGGTCGAGGAATCCGATAACGTAATTACCGTTGGCACGCGGGCAATCAACGACAACATCGAGCTAAGCATCCAGGTTCCCTTCAATACGTCGCTCAAGTTGCACTCGGTGAACGGCGGCGACATCATCGTGGATCACATTGTTGGCGATGTGGAAATTGACAATACCAATGGCAACGCCACCGCCACGCATATTTCGGGCGCTGCCGTGGTTCACGCCTTGAACGGCAAGGTTCTGGTTTCGCTTGATAAGGTAACCGCCGCCAAGCCCATGTCGTTCAGCTCGCTCAATGGCGATATCGACGTCACTCTGCCTGCGGATATCAAGGCCAGGGTAAAGCTGAAGACCGACAATGGCGCAGTTTATAGCGACTTCGAGGTCGCCGTGGATTCATCCGCCCGGCAACCCGTGGTTCAGGAGAATCGGTCCGGCCAAGGGAAATATCGCGTGCAGTTCGATCGCGCCATGTACGCTCTGATCAATGGTGGTGGTCCTGAGATTCAGTTCACGACTTTCAACGGCAACATCTATCTGCGCAAAGCCAAGTAACGGTCGCTTAACTCCGGTACTAACAGGTAATAATTCCTGCCGCGGCGAACTTCTCTTCAGTCCCGCCGCACGAAGCTAGCGACAAGTTTAACTGTGGCCTCGGCCGCGGAGTTGGCAATGCTCGTGCAACTAGAACCAGCGTATGAAGAGAACACTCGTTTCTAACGCAGCGTTACTTTCGCAATTGCTGGCTGTATCGGCGGGGTTAACTCTGGCGGGTCCATTATTTGGCCAAGCGGATCAACCGCCGCAAACGGCGTCCACAGCTACACAGAACAAAGCCGATCGAGAGCTGACGCAACAGATCCGCAAAGCGATCGTATCGGACAAATCGCTCTCTACCCAAGCTCATAACGTCAAGATTCTGACCCGGGATGGTACCGTCACTTTGAAGGGACAAGTGAAGACGGACGACGAGAAGAAGGCCGTCGAGGACAAAGCCACTAGCATTGCGGGCAACGGTAAAGTCACCAGCGAACTAACGGTGGGTCCCAATACCTCAAAATCGAAATCAGAGTAAAAAGGGTAACTCGCGGTTAATTTCATCAAGGAGCAAATTTATGGGGAAAAACACAGCAGTTTTTGGAATTTTTAAGGACACCGTTTCTCTGGGCCAGGCTCTGGAGAGGCTGCGATCCGCAGGCTTCCGGAGCACCGATGTTTCGGTTCTGATGCCTGAGAATTTGGGCACCAAGGATCTGGCAGCTAAGAAAGAGACCAAGGCGCCGGAAGGCGCAACCACTGGCGGGGTGACCGGTGGCGTCATCGGCGGGGCGCTCGGATGGCTGGCCGGGATCGGGGCATTGGCCATTCCCGGACTGGGGCCATTT
Organism: Bryobacterales bacterium; assembly: GCA_963780485.1. GTDB lineage: Bacteria > Acidobacteriota > Terriglobia > Bryobacterales > Bryobacteraceae > Palsa-89. The sequence continues at coordinate 222,283 of CAWACO010000003.1, read as the reverse complement.
ATCGCCGCCGGGCCGATTATGGGCCTTCTGGCCGGAGCCGGCGCCGGCGGAGCGATCGGTGGCCTGGTCGGTTCCTTGGTCGGCATGGGTATCCCGGAATATGAAGCTAAGCGCTATGAAGGGCGCATCAAGTCCGGTGGGATTCTGTTGTCGGTCCACTGCGACGACTCCGAATGGGTAAAGCGCGCCAAGAAAATCCTGGAGGAAACCGGAGCCGAGGATATTTCCTCAACCGGTGAGGCGTCCGCGGACTACGCCACTAGCGATCGTCCCGGATCTCGCATCTAGGTTGAGGAGGAATTATGCTTTACTGGGCGGTAGTCTTTTTTATAATTGCCCTCGTTGCGGCGCTCTTCGGTTTTACAGGAATCGAAGCCGCCGCCGGGGGGATAGCAAGAATCCTGTTCATGGTCTTTCTGGTCTTGTTCGTGATTTCCTTGATCGGGGGCCTTGCTAGAAGAGTTTAAGCAGTCGGCCAAAACCGGTTGCTGAAAGCGCACAGGACGCGGCGTCCCGCAGAATCGAGAACCGCGGTCGCCGCGTCCAGGTGGCGCAGGTTCCGGGTGGCGCAGGTTTCCAACCTGCGATAGCCTTTCCCTACACACAGTACGTCCTGCGAAAGCGTTTTGCCACCCCCCACAGTACGTTCGCCGATCCCCCACCACCGTTCGCCGATCTCCTGTCGAACCAACGACCTAGCCGCTGTATTATCGAACCGTGGACTACAACGAACAGCTAAAAGACGACATCACTAAACGGGTCCACGATCGCATAAACGCCCGGATGCAGCGGCGCATGGAACGGCGCCAGCGCTACGGTACCGGCATGGGCGGCATGGTGGTCGGTGGGGTGATCGTCCTCATCGGGCTCATGATTCTGCTCGACAACATGGGAATCGTCCGCTTCCACGACATCTGGCGTTATTGGCCGGTGCTGCTCATCGTGGTGGGCATCGCCAAGATTTTGGAATCTGTAACACCCGCCGGTTATATCTGGGGTGGAGTGGTCACGTTGGCCGGCGCGCTTCTGCTTCTGGACAACCTTGACATTGTGGTTTTCGATTTTAATCTGATCTGGCCTCTGCTTCTGATCGCTTTCGGGCTCAGTATGTTGCTGCGCTCGATCGACCGCAAAAGATACCTGGCAAACGCGACTGGCGTGGCCGGCGTGCCCGGATCGGCGGGATCCGGGCCCATCGATGAAAGCTCGAGTTGCAACGCCTTTGCAGTCTTCGGAGGCAGTAAGCGGCGAATCAACACGCCGGATTTTCGCGGCGGCGATGCGGTCGCGGTGTGTGGTGGCGTCGAATTCGACCTTCGGGGTGCGGGCATGACCGTTGATCAGGCAGTGATCGATGTGAACGTAGTTTGCGGTGGCCTCGAAGTTCGCGTACCCGACAATTGGACTATTATCAATCGGGCCATGACCATCTTCGGCGGCGTCGAAGACAAAACCATGCAATCTAAGACCGAGCCGAACGCCAAATCTCCACATTTAGTAATCACCGGCTCAGTCGTCTTCGGCGGCATCAGTCTGCGCAACTAATCGGACCAACCTTTTATGCATCCGCTCCTTGCCACCCGAGGCAGGATTATCCTATATCTGCTCGTTTGGCTGATGCTGGCGGGAATGCTGGGCTACCTGCTGTCGGTTACGGGCCGGGTCCCACTACTCGAGGCGGAACTTCTGGCGCTGCCTCTCTGTTTGGTTTATGCGTTCATTTGCATGACGCCGTGGTATCTATGCCGAGTCCTGCCTTTGTCCCAACTGCCCAAGCTCCTGATGAATCACGGCGCCGCCGCGGTGGTGGTGGCGCTGCTCTGGATCGTACTCGCTAAAGCTTTAGCGATCGCTTTAAGCCGCCGCTTTGCGCAGCTGGATCAACGGTTCAGCCCTCAACTTCCGTTGCTGTTCGGCATCGGCGTTTTGCTGTACCTGCTGGCCGTGGCGCTGCATTACGTGCTGCTGTCGGTGGAATCCTCGAAGGAAGCCGAAACACGCGAGCAGGCCGCGCGCACCATGGCCAAAGAGGCGGAATTAAAGGCGCTCAAAGCTCAGATCAACCCGCATTTTCTGTTCAACAGTCTGAACTCGATCAGCGCCCTGGCCACGGTCGACGGCGTTCGCGCGCGCGAAATGTGCATCAAGCTTTCCGACTTCTTGCGCAGCACCCTGAGCCTGGGTGAAAAACAAAGTATTTCATGGCGCGATGAACTGGCGCTAGCCAAAGCCTACCTGGATGTGGAGCAGGTGCGCTTCGGTGCGCGGCTGAAGGTGGAACTTATAACCGACGCAGGCTGCGACGATTGCATTGTGCCGCCGCTGTTCCTGCAGCCGCTGGTGGAAAACGCCGTGAAGCATGGCATCGCCGGGCTGGTGGACGGTGGGATCATCCGCCTGGAAGCCCGCTGCCGCGACGGACGCCTGCACGTCAAAATCGACAATGAATTCGACCCGGATGCGCCGGCCGCCAGACGGCATGGCTTAGGGCTGCAGAACGTGCGCAACCGGCTTCGCGCGCTCTATGAAAACGAGGCGCGCGTCGATACGGTGACGTCGGATCAACGATTCGTGGTGGAGGTGGATTTACCCTGTGCCGCGCATGTATGACGGTGCGGTGCATGTGTAACATGGAGGAGATCATGGTCGATTTGGTGGCGTCCGGCACGCTGATCGCGCACTATCGCGTGGTTTCGCCGCTGGGCCAAGGTGGCATGGGCGCCGTTTACCTCGCCGACGACACCAGGCTCGGACGCCGCGTGGCGCTGAAGGTGTTGCCGCCGGAGTTTGCCGCTGATCCCGACCGGATGCATCGCTTCGTCCAGGAAGCCAGGCTGGCATCGGCGCTCACGCATCCCAACGTCGCCACCATTTTCGAAATCGGCCAGCAAGGCGAGCTTTGGTTCCTGGCGATGGAATACGTCGAGGGCCGGCCGCTGGCGCAGCGCATCCTGGAAGGCCCGCTGAAGATTTCTGAACTTGTACAGGTCGGAATGCAGGTGGCCGACGCATTAGATGACGCGCACTCGAAAGGAATCGTCCATCGCGATATCAAGCCGGCCAACCTGATGATCACGCCGCGCGGCCACGTCAAGGTGCTGGATTTCGGGCTGGCGAAATTGGAGGCCGATGCGAAAGGCCGGGACGAGACCCAGTTGCTGACCAGCGCCGGACTGGTGGTCGGTACGGTGAGCTACATGAGCCCGGAGCAGGCGCTCGGTCGAGACGTCGATTATCGCACCGACATCTTTAGCCTGGGCGTGGTGCTGTACGAGATGGCCACCGGTCGGCTGCCATTCTCCGGCGCCACGCCATCGGAGACCATGGCCCGTATTCTGCAAGCGCAACCGGATGCCATTGCCCGCTTCAACTATGAGGTTCCCGAGGGTCTGGAAAGGGTCGTCCGGAAATGTCTCGAAAAAGACCGGGAGCGGCGCTATCAATCAGCACGGGAGCTGCTGGTGGATTTGAAGAATCTGGAGCGCGACTCGGGCTCCGAGCAGGCTGCGACCGCCGGAAGCTCCGTTCACCAGCGAAGCCGGATCGGCGCAGTCATCGTGGACGATGAAGAGCTGGCGCGCCACCTGCTGCGCGAATATCTGGCGTCCAGCCGCGAGATCGATATCCTGGCGGAGTGCGCCAATGGATTCGAAGCGGTGAAAGCCATTTCCGAGCGTAAGCCCGATCTGGTGTTCCTGGACGTGCAGATGCCGAAACTCGACGGCTTCGAAGTGCTGGAATTGATCGACCGCGACGTAGCGGTGATTTTCGTTACGGCTTTCGATCAATACGCAATGAAGGCCTTCGATGCGCACGCGGTGGACTATCTGCTGAAGCCTTTCAGCCAGGAGCGCTTCGACAAAGCTCTCGATCGGGCCCGGCAGAGGCTAGGCGAGAAGCTGCCGCCCGCGCCAGAATTAGCCCGCGCCGCCCGGCCACCCGAGCAGCACCTGGAACGCATCGTCGTAAAAGATGGCGCGCGCGTGCATATCATCCCGGTCGACAAACTGGATTACGCCGAAGCCCAGGACGATTATGTCGAGCTGCACAGCCAGGGGAAGAGCTTTCTCAAGCAACAGACCATTTCGAGCTTGGAAGCCGCGCTCGATCCGCAGTGCTTCGTGCGAATTCACCGCTCGGTCATCGTGAACCTGGAACGCGTCGCGAAGATCGAGCCCTATGCCAAAGACAGCCGCGTCGCGGTGCTTACCGATGGGACGCAACTTCAAGTGAGCCGCGCCGGCTATGACCGGTTGAAGACGCTGCTGGGTGAGCGGCCCTAAGCGGATCGCCGCGGTGACTCGGCCGCAGCGTCAATCGCTGTCCACGACATCGCGAGCGCGCCGTCCAACAGGGCCTTATCCGCGGCAGGCTTGACGCAGTGCGCAGTGAATTCAGGCTGATGGTTCACCGCTGTTCCCGGTTCGATCCCAATCATAGGATGAATCGATGGCACTGCCAGAGAAACATTCCCCATATCGGTGGACGCAGCCACACGGTCGCGCAGCGGTCCGAAGTCCGGAAAAACCCGGCCCAAAGTTTCCGCATTTTTTCGATAGAGGTCCGCGATCGCGGAATCGTGAATCATCTCGGCATAGGGCTGGTCGCCGCCTATGATTTCCATGGTCGAGCCGGTAGCAATTGCACCGGCGTCGAAGCATCGGTGAACCTTGCGGCGGAGTTCGGCGAGATCCTTGACCGTTTCGGAGCGGATGATGTACTTGGCGCGGGTGTGCGCCGGAACGATGTTGGGAGCATCGCCACCGTGCGTAACAATACCATGAATCTTATCCGACGGCCGAATGTGCTGGCGCAGAAGTCCGATCGCAGTCTGGGCCACGGTGAGCGCGTCCGCGGCGTTGATGCCCAGCTCTGGAAAAGCCGATGCGTGCGATTCCTTGCCGGTGTAGGCAACTTCGAACATCGAGGCGGCGATGATCTTGGGCATCACGGCATCGAAAGGCGCGGGGTGCACCATCATCGCAAGATGCATCCCTTCGAAGGCTCCGCGCTGGAGCATCAGGATCTTGCCGCTGGCATTACCAACTTCTTCGGCGGGCGTGCCGATCAGATGTACGGTCAAGCCCGCATCATCGGCCACTGCTGCCGCGGCGATGGCCGCGCCACACGACGAAGCCGCGATGATATTGTGCCCGCAGGCGTGCCCGATTCCAGGTAGAGAGTCGTATTCGGCGCAGATGGCGACATGCACGGGACCGTTGCCCGCTTTGGCGGCGAAGGCGGTCGGAAGATCGCAGATCCCGCGCTCGACCTCGAATCCCACGCCATCGAGAAACTCGCAAATCCAGTTGGCCGCGTGTTCCTCCTCGAATCCAAGCTCCGGTTTGGCGTGGATCCGGTGGCTCAGGTCGATCAAATCGTCGTGAATCGAATTCAGATTTTCTTGCGCGCCGGCCTTCGCGTTCACCTGCTCTTCCAATCGGGGCGCGGATCGCCGATAAAGCCATTGCGGTTCGGCATCTTCACTTGCGGCAGCGTCTTCACATTCATGACGGCGTCTTCTCTGATGATGCCGTTCAACGACAGCAGGTAGGCAGTGACCGCATAGACCTGGTCCGCGGTGAGACTGCCTGGCTTGTTATACGGCATGGCCCGATTGATGTAATCCCAAACTGTCGTCGCATAGGGCCAGTAGCTTCCGACCGTCTTCACCGGCTTGTTGGTGTTGAGCGTGCCTTGCCCGCCGACCAGGACATCGTTGGGACCTTCCTGGCCGGTTTTGCCGTGGCAACCAGCGCAATTGGCGGCGTAAATCTTAGCGCCCTCAGCCGCGCTCCCGCTGCCCGGCGGCAGCTCCTTGCCATCCGGACCGATGGCGAAGTCCCAGGCTTTGATCTCGTCGGGCTTCGCCGCACGGCCCAAACCGTAGGTAGGCGACTGCGCCGCGAGCGGCCACGTGAGACTTACGCCTAGCACCAGCCAGAGCGAGCGCGTACTAAACCAGCGCATTCTGCACGCTCCCATCGGCCGAGACCTTCCAGCTTTGGATGGGATTAAAGTGATAACTCCAGTGATCGCCTCGCGCCTTCACCAGATCGGCGAATACGGGCTGCGTGTCGCCGTGTTCATCGGTACATCGCGATTGCAGCACCACTTCGCTGCCATCCCATTTCCATCCGAAACGAAACCGCGTGAACGCGATCGGAAGCACGGGCGACTGCAATTGCGCATCGCGCCAAGTTCGGCCGCCGTCCACCGAAACTTCGACTTTTCGAATCGCGCCGCGGCCCGACCAGGCCAATCCCGAAATCTCGTAGAAGCCCGGATTCGCCAGCTTTTGACCGCCGGACGGGTAAGTGATGAGCGATTTCGGATCCATCTCGAAGGTGAACTGGCGCGCCTTGCCATCCGGCATCAGGTCGGTGTACTTCGAAGTCTCTTCGCGCGTCATGTAAGGTTGGTCCACCACTTTGATGCGGCGCAGCCACTTGATGCTGATGTTTCCCTCCCAACCGGGAACGAACAGCCGCAGCGGATAGCCTTGCTCGGGACGTATCGCCTCGCCATTCTGACCGTAGGCCAGCAGCACGTCGTTCATGGCTTTCGCCAGCGGCACGCTGCGCGTCATCTTGGCGGCATCGGAACCCTCCGCAACGATCCAACTGGCGCCCGGCTGCACGCCGGCTTCGCGCAGCAGCAGCGCTAGGGGTACGCCGGTCCACTCCGAGCAACTCACCAGGCCGTGGGCGTCCTGAACCGTTTTGGCTCCCTTGTTCCGGAAACCATTGCCGGAGCATTCCATGACATGGATACGCGAGACGGAGGGGAAACGCTTCAGCTCATCCATGCTGAGGACCAGCGGGCGATCCACCATGCCGTGGATCATCAGGCGATGGCGGCGCGGATCGATGTCCGGAACTCCGGAATGATGCCGCTCGAAATGGAGCGAGGACGGCGTGATGATGCCGTTCAAATCCTGCAAAGGCGCGCCCGAGGAGGTCCCTTGCGACGACGGAGCACGAACTGTCTTCTCGAACCGCGATCGCTCGCCATAAGCCCGGGCGGGCGAACCCGGCGCCTGGGTGGGATCGTCCGGCGCTGGTTTATCATCGGTCGATTGGGCGCGTCCTGCGCTCGCGCTGGCGGCGAGCGCCGCGCTTACTGCGCTACTCTTCAGAAAGTTACGGCGATTCGAGAACTTGGGCATGTGAACTCCACCCTCAAAGCTTAGCGCCGCTCTCTCGCGTCGGCAAGCGGTTACGGGTTACGGAAGCTGTGACGGCTCAGTGATTCAGCGCCAATTGGGTTTTGGAAGGCAGATTTGGAGCCAGGCCCGCATCGCGTAACGCCACACTGCCGGCTGCAATGATCAATGTGCCCCGGGGTGATCCATTAGGAGAGTTAATCGGCGCAGTCCAAATGGCGGCCTCGATGTCGTGTCCACGACTGTTCCTTAGCGGACCTTTTCCTTCGAAAGGCAGCCGCTGGCCCAGTATATGCTCTCGCTTCCAGCCCAACAGCCGCTCCGCAGCCCCGTTCCAATAGATCACTACGCCCTTGGTATCCACGGCGAAGGTGGCGAGCGGAGAGGCATCGAAAACCGCGTGCGTTGTCTCTGGAGCGCTGGGCGCCCTTCCGACATCCATGGTCTTTTCGTTGGCTTCCACCAGCCGCAGCCGTACCTTGGTGTTGGCGCGGTCGCTGCCCGAGTACTTCAGAATGAAACCGGCGAGCAGGTAAGTGCCGGCGATAATGAAATCCACCCAGCCGTTCAGTTGCTGGAAACCGGGAAAGCGGATGACGCCGCAATCCTTCAATACGCGCAGCGCTTCGTAAATCGCGATCATGCCGAGCAAGCCGGTCAACATGCGATCGAAGCGGCCTTGCTGCCGGCGCGCCAGAAGGAGACACCAGAAGATGGTCGCCAGGCACATGCATAGGGCGAGGCCCATCAGGGGGCTTGCTCGAAATATTTGGACCAGATACAAATCTGTGCTCCTGGCAATTCGTCGAATGTCGCAACCATTTCATCGGATGTTCAGCGCATGTTAGATAGGTTTTGAGGCATTACGTAGAGATGGGTATTCCTCTTAGTCGGGCTAGGTGGTTCGTCGGAGACTCTCGGCGGGGTGTGATTATGCAGAACGGATCGTCGAAGACCTGCCGCCACGTGGGCTGATTAGGATTTCGGTTCGATGGCCACTAGTTGGCGGCTGCGCGGGAGCAGGTATAGCACATAGACCGAGCCAGTCTCGAGAGCCCTATAGGCGGCCAAGTTGACGGGAAAGCGATCGGTCTTTAGGTCGAAGAAATATTTCTCGATCGGATCGCGCCCGTTCGGTCGAATAGTCTGTTCTTCCCGCGCGATTATGCGTCCTTCGATCACATGGACAGTTCCTTCCAGCAGATCGAAATAGAGCCCGATGGAAACGCGGGAAGCAAACAAGGCCGCTAAGCCCAGGCTCACAAGAAGCGAGCCCACCCTTGTAATTACCGCGAACTTACCCTGGTCATCGGCGAGCTCGCCAATGTGCATCAGCTGCCCCAGGAAGAGCTGGAGACCGGCGCTGAAGGAAGCTTGTTGCTTGCCCGCGGTAATTGTGCCCCAGATAAGGAAGGGAGCGGCCGCGAATAGAACAGTCATGAACGCGGGGGTGGCAAACTTGCCCATAAGTCCTGTGAATTGTTCACCCGCGAGCCGTCCCTTGCGATTCGCCTCGAGGGAATTCGGGGAAAAATTAAGGGCTTTGGACAATTCCAAAAGGACCTGTTCTTTGTCGCGGAATGTGGTGGAGTTGGTCAATCGAGCGCTACTTTTGAGATATCGACCGTTGGGCGGGGATACTTTAATCCCATTTGGTCGAGCGTGCCCACTACTAACTCCGCGACCAGATAGTTGCGAAACCATTTGTTATTGGAGGGGATCACGTACCAGGGCGCCGAATCAGTGCTGCACTTTTCGAGGGCGTCCTCGTAGGCCTTGGTGTAATCGTCCCAATGCTGGCGTTCTTCGACGTCCGCCATCGAGAATTTCCAATTCCGGGTGGGATCCAGGATGCGCGCTTCGAGCCTCCTCTTCTGCTCGTCTTTGCTGATATGCAAGAAGAACTTCAGGATGGTGACCTTGTGGTCGGTCAACATGTGCTCAAAGTCATTAATGTGGCGGTAGCGTTTGTGCCACAGCTGCTTCGGAACCAGCTTGTGGACACGCACCACCAGCACGTCTTCATAGTGCGACCGGTTGAAGATTCCGATGTTACCGAGGGCCGGAACCGCCTTGTGAACGCGCCACAGAAAATCGTGCGCGAGTTCTTCCTGCGTGGGAGCCTTGAACGCCGTGACTTGACAGCCTTGCGGGTTTACTCCGGACATCACATGCCGGATGGTGCCGTCTTTGCCTCCGGCATCGAGGGCCTGCAAGACGATGAGCAGAGCGTAACGCCGGTCGGCGTAGAGCAATTGTTGGAGGCGGCGCAGCCGGTCGAGCGTCTTTTCGAGCGCTTTGTCGTTGCGTCTCTTTCCGAATGTTTCATCCGGATCGCGATCCTTCAAGCGCAGCTTGCTGCCGGGCTTGACGATGCAATGTTTGGCGAGGTCCATGCCTCCATTATGGTGTGCGCATGAGTGCGCACACAGCATGCAAGAGTGCGTGCGCTACGATTATGCGGTCCAGAGCTCGTTGATGGGTCCGTAGATGTCTTGATCCGAGAACGGAACGTATTCGAAGCCGCGATGGAACGGGTCATCGTAGCGGACCTTGGTCCAGTCGATGCCCATGGCCGAATAGATGGTGGCCTCGATATCTTCGGGCTTGACGTAGCGCTGGCGGGACCAGCCAAAGTCGGTGGTATCGGAGCCGCTGGCATTAGTGGTTCCGATGGCGCGGCCACCTTGGACTCCGGCTCCGGCGAATACGGCGGTCTGCTGCACCCAGTGATCGCGGCCGCCCGCGGGAGTCACCGGACCGACTGTCCGGCCGAACTCGCCCACCATTACGACCAGTGTCTCGTCCAGCAGGCCGCTGGACTTCAGGTCGCTGAGCATGGCCGACACACCGTTGTCCAGGGGCGCGCCCATGGTGTACAGGTTATTGCCCTTGGGGTTCTGCTGGCCGTAGATATCCTGATGCATGTCCCAGCTTCCGAAGGTGATCTGGATGAAGTTGGTGCCTTGGTTGGCCGCCAGCACCTGCTTGGCGATCAGGCAGGCGTTGCCAAACGAGCTGTTGCCGTAGCGCGCGCTGTCGGCGGCCGAGTAGCCGAAGGCCTGATTGACGACGCTGTTGTAGGTCAGGTTCTTGGCCGAATTGTAGAAAGCGTCGTAATCCTGGAGCGGCTGGCCGTAGGGCGAGTTGGTACGCAGAGGATCGTCCAGTTCGTGCACACGGCTCCACAGGTCATTGAAGCGCTGCTGGCCGAGTGGATTGGATGTATTGGGAACGCCCGCCGTGGAAGGTACTACCCGGAAGGGCGCGTACTGCGCCGAGAAGTAGCCATTGCCGACACCACTCGGTGAATTAAGTGCCAAAAAGGGCGGGAAGACCTGGCCGGGAACGCTCTTTTCGATGGCCACCACGCTGCCAATGTTGGGCGCGATGTTGCCCAGCGCCGCCGCCGGATTCCGGCCGATCTGCGACCAGGTCTGGGCGAGGGAGTGCACCAGCGCCCAGGCATTCATGGAGCGCACCAGGCAAAGATCGCCGAGTTGTGCGCCGATCTTGGGAAGCAGGCCCATGGGCCAGTTCAAACCGTTGACCATGGTCGGATTAAAATTCGAGGGCGTGACGCCGTTGACCACTTTCAGATCGAAGGTGTCGGTGTGGCTGATCGCGCCGGCCAGCAGAATGAAGATGCAATTCTTGGCGGTATTCTGCATCGTGACGCCGGTTTGCGTGGTCTCTTCCGCTTTGGCTACTTTACCGACCAGGTAGGAGCCCGCCACTCCCGCTCCTAGCACTTCGAAGAATCGCCGGCGGGTGAAGTGCGGCCTATTGAAAAACGTAATATGCGGATGCGGGTAACGCTCGACGAATTTATTGAATCTGTCACGCTCAGTCATCGCTCTGCTCCTCAGTAATTGAAAACGAAATCTACTTTGTTGTATAGCGACCAGAGCAGATTCTCGAGCTCCTGGTTGCGCGTTGCAGTGCTGGCGAGGTGGCCCATCGCAATATTCATCTCGTCGCTGGTGGGATAGCGGGAGAGCACATTCAGGAACAGCGTGTTTACGGCCTGATCGTTGGGCATGCCTTGCACTTGGGCGAGCAATCCGGCCTTTAGGCGCCTTGGAATACTGCACGCGACTCATGACGAAGTTGTCGTTCATCAGGTCCAGGGCTTGTGAGATGGAGCCGTCGCCCTTACGCGGCTGGTCGTCACGGTTGCCGCGCAGAAACGCATTCAGGAAATTGTTTACCGGGCCATTGCCGTCCGGAGTGTTCAGCGGCTCCGGAAACTGCATCGCCCAACTGGTGGTGCCGTAAACAGCACCCATGTTGTAGGTAGGGACGGCGCCGCTCGATTGCGTGATCGAGTCATGAACCTCTTCCGACCAAAGCCTGCGCACCATCTTGCGGGCGAACAGAGTCTGCCAGGAGGGATCCCAAGTGCCGTTGTAGCGCGACGAAAGTTGATAGGCCTGGGAATTGGTGATCTCGCGCATGAGGCCCTTCAGATCGTAATTGCCGTTGATGAAATCCTGGGCCAGCGCGTCCAGCAATTGAGGATTGGAAGGCTGCAAGGGCCACGCCTGCGTAGGATCGGTTGGCCAGGGAGCAGTGGGAGGGTTGCTGGGATCGAGACGATCGGGATCGAACTGGTCTGGTGGATCGACAATTCCCATTCCGAAGAATTCGGCCCACATGAAATTCACCGCCGCGCGCGCAAACTGAAAATCCGAAGTCACGTATTGAGCCAGCGCCACGCGATAGTTTTGCCCCGACGAAGGGCCCTGGTTGCCGAACAAATAAGCGGGAGCTATGTTCTTCAGGGTGCCGACGGGCTGGCGCGCCGGACGATTGCCGGTGGTGGTGTTCAGCGGATAGTCGGTCTTGTAACGGGTGTTGTCGGCGAGCCCCCAGTAGTACACGTTGGTCGCAACGGTGGTCCGGGGATTGTCGGTGCGCGACATGAACGATGACAGCCCCCAAGCCTGTTGGCGAGTCATTTGCGATCCCCACAGGCTCAGCGAATCCAGGTGACCGTGCCCGCTATGGCAAAGCAGGCAATTCACGTGGGCCAGGCCGAGGAATGTGTCGGCCATGTTGGCGGTCTGCTGGTCCCAGATATCCTGTTGCGGACCCCCGGTCACAACGCCGCCGACCAGCCAGTTCAGCTCACCCTGGGTGTAGCTGTCGGTTCCGGTCGCCGAAATGATCTCTCGTGCCATCTGATTGTAGGGTTTATTCGACGTTAACGACGAGCGGATGTAGCTGTTGAAGGCGGTAACGCCGTCGGGGAAGCGCACAATCTGCGTGTTTCGAGAATTGTTCTGGAGGAAATCGCCGAAGTAGATAGTCCACTTGTCGGCCCATTCGGGGCTCGCCAGCAGAGTTTCGATGTATTTAGACCGCTTGTCGGACGAGGTATCGTTGACGAAGCTGGTGACCTGGGCGGCGGTAGGGATGCGGCCGTTCAGATCGAGCGTCACGCGCCGGACGAATTCGTAGTCGGTGGTCGCGGGCGCCGGCTTTACATTGGCTTGCGCCATGGCTTGAAACAGGTAGTGATCGATTGTGTTGTTGGTGGCCGGATCGATCAGGGTGCCGGTCCGAGTACCGGGAGGTGGAGGCAGCGCTGCCGCCACTGCTTCGGTCAGCGCGCTGGCCCGATAATCAGGCTTGGGGCCGACCGGGCGTCCGTTGCGGAATCCGTGGCTGGCCGCCTGGACGAACTTGTCGTGATCCGGGCCGAAGAAGGTGCACTCGGCATGTTGGATCTGTAAGGGGGTTTCATCCGACGCTAGAACCCCGACCAGGCCCAGCGTCAAGATGCCCAGAAAAACCGTAAACCACCGCCGTGTCACCATCATTCCCCGTCCTCCATCTGACTGGCGCTTGCATTGATTGTATCCCCAATGCTATCGACCTAAACACCAAGACGCGTAAATAGGACGCGGGATGACACAGATTTAATTTGGGAACAGGGTGGCGTATATCCCGAGGTACTATAAATCGTTGAAAAGGCTTAAGTAAGGTCAAGCGTGTTACTTGACGAAGTAGATAAAGGCCTCATCGAGGAAGTGATCGCCCACGGACCGCTTGCTCACTTGGCGATCGTGAACGCTTCGAAGCTCCCGACGCAGGCTCTTGTAAAAGCGAGCCCCAGGAGTCATGAGCGACACGTTCAGCAGGTCGATCGAAGGTCGGTTCTCGGCTGTAGATAATATGTCATCAAGCCGCCGATAGGCTTCTTTGAGGCCCAGCTTTTCAACCAACGGCGTCACAATGAGAAACTGCCACTCGCCAGAAGGCTCACTCCACTGCCAGAGTGCTGCCTGCACTTTGATTTTGGCCTCGCTCAGCAGTTCCAGGAACCTACGCCCTTCGTCGATGTCCGATGTGGCCGACCTCGACCCTACCAGTGTTGTCTTAGCCACCGGAGCACTCCGTGCTTGCGATCAGCAACGGCTTTAAATAGGCTCTCTGTCTGTTGCCTATCTGGGTTCTCATATCGACTCTCTGCTCTCCATTCTTTCACGACGTACCAGTTAAGTTCAAATTCGCGATCAAGTTCAAACTCCCTGTTTCTCGCTCCCTCCAGTTTTCCGATTCTGAGCAACTTGATCAAATCGTGCGTGTATGCTTCTTTGAGGCTCATGTCGGGGAAATCGTGTCGCTTGGTCAATTTCGCGACGCAAGCCTTCAGGCCGCATTCCACAGCGTAGCCGGAAAGATAGTAACAACCCTCGAATCTGCCGTTGCGAAGTAGAATCCTCGCATCCTCGAGTCGGATCACCGCCAACTTTCGGAAGTCATTCCGATTCACCGAAAGCTCATCTTACCATTGGCGTGCGAATTATCTAGCAGGATGGAGACCCGCCCACTAGTGCTGAAGCGCCCGCTCCCGACTCTTGCGCGCATCCTCATTCGAGGGATCCAACTTCAGCGCTTCGTCAAATTGCGCCACGGCTTCAGAGTTCTTGCCATCGCGCAACAGCAGCGTGCCACGGACGGTGAGCGCGTCCGCCAGGCGAACCTTGGCAGCATTTTCCTCGGGATTCGCAGCAACCAACTCCCGTAAATTCTCGACGGCTTCGTCGATCTTTCCCGCTTTAGCCAGAGCCGAGGCCAAGTTGAAGCGGGCACTGGCATAGTCTGGCCGCTCGCGCAGCGCCAGCTCGAATTCTCCGATGGCTTCCGCATTGCGGCCCAGCCTGGCCAGCCCCAGGCCCAGCATATTGCACGCTTCCGGACGATTCGGCTCCAGGCGCACCGCCGTCCGCAGCTCGCTCACGGCCGCCTGTGCGTCCAGGCGCGATAGCAGGATCGCTCCCAGGTTCATGTGCGCCACGAAATCGTGGGGGTCTCTTTCCAGGTGATGGCGCATCACGGCTTCCTGCAGCTTCAGGCGCTGGTCGCCTGCGCCGCGCGGCAATATCTGCAGCCATAGGTGGCCCATTTCGTCGGTGGACTGATTGCCCCCGCGCACCCGCCGTGCAGGGTGGTTGGGGTTACGCGGGTTGGCCCGCGAGTTGTCGTAGTGGTAGCGCAAATGGATCACGGCGTCCTTGGGCAGAAACAGCGGCTCGCGGTAGTGGTAGACTGCCTGCCAGTCGGGATCCCAATCGGGAATGCGCATCAGCCATTTCTTGGAACCGTCCGGCAATGTGGCCCACGCTTCCAGCAGTTTTCCCAGGTAGTGAGCATGTGGATAGACGGCCAGAATATCGGCATCGAGCGGCAGCCGGAAATTGTCCGAGACGACGAAGTCGCGAGCGCCGGCCGGGATGTCGAGCGCTGCATCGTCCTCCAGTTGTACCAATAGAGGGAACTTGGTCTGTGGCCGGTCGGTGAAGTACAGTCCGATGGTAGGCCGCACTTGCATCGGCATGCCCATCGGGCGCAAGTGCGTGTTAAGCACCAGCTCATTGCCCGGGTCGAGCCTCCATGCGAATCCATCCGGTTCGACGTAAGGCGTGCTGCCTGGCTTCCAAAACAGAAAATTGCCGTCGGGATCGAACGGGCTGCGCATGATGACCAGGTCCATACCTGGAAAGCCTTTCCCAGGCGCGGCTTCCTGCAGGCGCGCAGATCCGGTACGGTCGATCAGGAGGTTGGCATGATGCACCAGATGCTCCTGGCCAGGGCGGATCTCGATGGCGCGGATCCATCGTCGGGCTTTGAGATCGGGGGTGAAGATGAAGTTCCAATAGACTTCAGGACCGGAAGCCGGCAGTTCGAAGGAGCCCTGCGCTTCGAGCATGAGATCGGGTTTACCAAGTTGCCAGTCGTCGTTGAAGACCGGCGGTGGAGGGGTTTCGGCGGCTGGGCCTTCGGGCGCACCGGCGGTCACCCAACGGGCAATGGTCTCGATTTCTTTGGCGGTCAAGCGCCGCTCGTCGGCGAAATCGCCATAGCCGTTCTCGGGCAGCCAGGGCGGCATAGAGCCGCGGCGAGTTACGGCCGCAATCTGAGTCGCGTGCTTCTTTACATCTTCATAGGTGAGCAGTGAGAACGGAGCGTGTTGGCCGGGACGATGGCACGGCGCGCAGTTCTGGTACACGATTTGAGCGATATTGCGCGTGAAAGTGAGTGGCGGCTGCGCACGCGCGACCGGCGTTGTCGCCAGCGCCAGCAGGATCCAATACGCTCTGTAGGTCTCATTTCGCATCAGCCTTTTTGAGAGCGCCGACGCTTACACTGACCGCCATGAGCTTCAGGTCCACATCCTCGGATGCATCCACGGTAACCACACTTTCAAAGTCGATGGCGCCCGGCTTGATCTCGGCGTCTTTGTCCAGGAATTTGGTGGCTTTGTTTCGGCGGAATGTGAGCAGCTCGTGATTGTCTTCGGTTGACTCGATAATGATTTCTTTCTTTGTCAGCTTCTTGAGCTTCCCCTGGAATGTTACGACGACGCCTTTAAACGCTTCGGGGTGGGGTGTCGCGCCAGAGGAAGTCCCTCGGCGTCCTCTCATCTGACCTGGGAGGGCCGTGGGGGCCGCGAGGACCAACGCCATGAGAGCGTAAGTTGCAATCCCAGAATGTCTTCCCTGCGTCCGCATCTGTTTGGAGAAGAGTAGTGTCTGCCGGATTGACGGCTACACACCTCTGCTCTGGGATAGAACCCTTCCAAAGTGGCTTAGTTTCGGAGCGAATTCAAAATTATGTTTCCGGAGGAAGTGCTCAGCGCGGGTAGCCGGTATTGATGAAATCGTCGACGTCCTTGTGCAGCTTGTCGTGTGCCTTCCGATCGATGTAGACCATATGCCCCGATTCGTAGTACGCGAAGCTGATATTTTTCCGCATGGATGGCTCCAGGCTCATGTGCGACACTGTCTGCTCGATGCCGTTGAAGGGCGTGGCGACGTCGTAATAGCCGCACACCACCAGCACTTTCAGATTGCTCTGCTGGGTCATTGCGGATCGTAGCACTTCGGCCACTGCTGTGTTTCCTGTCTGGTCCCAGGGCCGGACGTTGCCGCTCACCAGGTAACGCGCTTCGCTCTTCCACCCGAGTTCGCGGCGCAGGTAATCCTGAAAAGTGGCCGTGAAGGCGCCTTCATAGGACGCCTCGCTGGGGTCATATTCATCCCGCTCGCCCGCGGCATCCACGTCCATGCCGGTGAAGCGTGAATCCAGCCGCCCGGTGGTCTTGCGCTTGTCGCGCAGAAGCTCTTTGAACCAGCGTTGCGGGCTAATCCGTAGATTGCTCTCCTCGATGTACTTGGGAGACAAACCGGTGAAGCGCGCCATATCCTGCACCACTTTCTTGTAATCGGAAGGGGCTAGTTCGTCACCCTTCTCAAGCGCCTGCGCATATTCGCCGTGCGCGAACTGGCGCGCCGCCTGCGCCACCGATTCAAGGTTCTCCTTCTGCAGATCAGGCGGCAGCAGGTGGTGATACCAGGCCGTCGTGACATAGGTTGGCAGGAAAAAGATGAAGCGATCGTCGGCGCCCCAGTTCGCGAAGGCGACTGAGGAAACCAGAACAATTCCATTCATGTAAATCTCGTGCCGCTGCTGTAACACGCCCGCAAGCTCCGCCGAGCGCGTGGTCCCGTAGCTTTCGCCGATCAGAAACTTGGGCGAGTCCCAGCGCTCATTGCGCGTCACGTATTGGTAAATGAAATCGGAAAAATAGTTCGCATCCTCGATGATTCCGTAGAACTGCGCCGGGTTCTGGCCGGGCGCCGGACGGCTGTACCCAGTTCCGATGGCGTCCACAAAAACCAGGTCGGTCGCATCGAGAAAAGAATCCTCGTCATCGACAATCTGGTAGGGCGCCGCCATGCCGTGCCCATCGGGTGTGAGTAGGACGCGCTTCGGCCCGAGTCCCATGTGGGTGAAGAGCGAAGCCGCGCCGGGGCCGCCGTTGTAAACGAATGACACCGGGCGCTTGGAATTGTCGGACACGTCATCCTTCGTGTATGCGACGAAGAAGAAGGTGGCCTTGGGTGTGTCGTCCTCGGCTTTGATGACATAAGTGGCCGCCGTCGCAGTGTAATTGATCTGCTGGCCACCGATGCGAGCGCTGTGGTGCGTCACCACGGATTTTTCTTCCGGCGCCGGTCCGCGGCGGGGCGGCTGTGTCTGTCCTTGTTCGGGCGCGAGCGGAGTCGGCTGCTGCTCCTCAGGCGTGCGAGTCTGGGTGCGCTGCTGTTGCTGCTGCGGCTGCTGCCCGGGCGGGATGGTGATGTCGCGTTGCTGCTGCGGTCTGCCCTGTCCGGCGGCCGTGCTCGTGGCGGCTAACGTTAATGCCGCGACACTAGCGAGCCCAATCCAATTGGTCTTCATTTTCGCTCCTTTGACGAGGAATAGCATGTAAAAGGCCTGCGTTGCAATTCGCCCGGCGCACGATTTTACCGCTTCACGTCCCGATGCGTCTCCTTCACCTTGAACCCCGCCCGCGCCAGCCGCTTCCGGATCTCGCTCGCGATCATGACCGACCGATGATGTCCCCCCGTGCAGCCGAACGCGATCGTCAAATAGCTCTTGCCTTCCCGAATGTAGTGCGGGATCAAGTAAATCAGCAGCTCTGAAATCCGGTCGATAAATTCCACGCTCTGCGGGAACGACCGGATGTAGCGCGCCACGCTGGGATGCCGCCCGCTCAGATTCTTGAAGGCCGGAATGTAGTTCGGATTCGGAAGGAATCGCACATCGAACACCAGATCGCTGTCCGGCGGCACACCGTGCCGGTAGCCGAAGCTGGTGATATCGATTCGGATCTTGGCCTCCTCGCGGCCGCCCTGAAATTTGTCGCCGATCACCTCCCTCAGCTCGTGCACGTTGAATTTGGACGTGTTGATGATGTGATCGGCTACGGCGCGGATAGGCGCCAGTTGTTCGCGCTCGTTGCGGATGCTCTTGAACACCGAAGCATCCACGCCCAGCGGATGCGGGCGGCGCGTTTCACTGAAACGGCGCACGATCGTGCGGTCGTCAGCTTCTAAAAACAGCAGAGTGGCTGCGACGCGATGTCGTAGCTTCTTGAAGATGGCTGGGAATTGTTTGAGAGTTTGGCCCTCGCGAATGTCTATTACCAGCGCCGCGCGGCGAACGTTGGGCGCCTCTCTGGTCAGTTCCGCAAATTTCGGGATCAGTCCGATCGGAAGATTGTCGACTGCGTAGTAGCCCAGGTCCTCGAAGGCTTTGAGAACCGTCCCTTTGCCCGATCCGCTCAACCCGGTGATGATGACAAGTTCCGCGCGCTGTGGCTCTGGATGCTTGCCACGGGGGGCCGCCGGCTCGCTCTTGGCCACTCGGCTAGCTTTCGATCAGGTCGAAGTGCCCATCCGGACGCCGCATCAGAACCGTGACGCGGTCGGTGCGGGCATCGCGATAGACCATGTAGTCCTGCGAGGCTTCCATTTCGAGCATCGCTTCTTCCAGGGTCATGGGTTTGCTGCTGCCATCGCCGTGGTTGACGCGGAAAACCTTCTTGCGGTCCGCTTTGGCCGGGGCTGCCGACGAAGCTGAAATTCTTCCGCTTTTCGCGCGCCCAACAGGAGCACCGGCTTCCGGGATGGGCTGCGATACCGTGGCTTCCTTATCTTTATGCCGGCGGCTGGTGTCGCGCCATTTCGTTCGCAGTTTCACAATCTGCTTTTCCAATTTGTCGAGAGCCGTATTCGCCGCAACCTCGAGATCTCGATCGGACCCCACGCCTACGAACGAGTGCTCCCAGGCATTAAACGTGATCTCGATCTTGTGCAGGAACCGCTCCAGCGTGAGAATCACGTGCGCCTCTCTTTCGCCCTTGCGCTCCACCAATTTCGCTATCTTTTGCAGCTTAGCCTCCAACTTGGCCCGCTGTTTCGGAGGAAATGCGTCGTGCCTGCCTGTATAGTTGATTTTCATGGGACTGCCTCCCTTATTCGGGAGAACTTCTGTTAGTTGCGCGTCCGCCGCTGATGCGTGGACGGGATCTTCATATCTTCTCTGTATTTTGCAACCGTTCTACGGGTGACGTCGATACCTTCCGACTTCAGGCGAGCCGTGATCTGCTCGTCTGTGAGAGGGTGCTGCGCATCCTCTTCTTCGATCATCTTCTTCACTCTCCGCTTCAGGATCAACAGCGGCGTCCCGCTGCCGGCGATGCCCTGCACGGCTTCCGAGAAAAAGTAACGCAGCTCAAATACGCCCTGGGGCGTGTCCGCATATTTGCTCGCCACCGCGCGGCTGACCGTGGAGGGGTGAACGCCGATCTCCTCGGCCACTTCCTTGATCATCATCGGCTTGAGCTGGTCGATGCCATGCTCCAGAAATTCGAGCTGCCGCCGTACGATCGACTGGCAAACCTTCAGAATGGTCTGTTTGCGCTGCTCGATGTTCTTGATAAGCTGGATGGCCGCCGCGTAGCGATCCTTGACGTAGTTTCGAATCTCTTTGTTCGGCTCGTGATCGCGATCCAGCATCTTCCGGTATTGCGCGTTCAGGCGAAGCTGCGGAAGATCGTCATCGTTCAACTGGATGATGTAGTCGTCACCCTCTTTGAAGATGTAAACATCCGGCTCGATCTGGCGTGCGCCTTGGTCCGAATAGCGCAGCCCCGGATACGGATCCAGGTGGCGGATGACGTCGAGGGCGACCTGGATATGCTCCATCGGCCGGCCCAGCACCTTGGCGATTTCCTTGATCTGCCGGGTCTCGAGCAGCTTTAAATGATCGGCCACGATCTTCCAGGCCACGCCGCCGTGGCCATTCCGGCTCTCGATCTGCAGCAGCAGGCACTCCCGCACATCCTTGGCGCCCACGCCCGCCGGGTCGAGCGAGTGCACGATCCGCAGGCCTTCCTGAACCTCTTCGATGGAATGCTGGCCCGATTCGGCGATCTCCTCCAGCGTGGCCGTCAGGTAGCCGTTCTCGTCCAGGTTGCCGATGATGTTCGCGGCCGCATCCCGCACATCTTCGGACATCACCAGCACGCTCAACTGCGAATGCAGATGATCGGCCAGTGTTACGGGAGAGGAGAGGAAAGTCTCAAAGGAGGGTTTTTCGACGTTTTCCGACGCCGGACTCTTGTACCCAGGATCCAGATATTCGTCAAAAAAAGTACCGAAATCGATCTCGTCAAAGGGGTCTTTGTCGGTTTTCTGCTCGGTAGCTGGGTCGGTAGCCGGAGCATCCACTTCGGTAGCCGGTGCGGTAGCCGTTGCCTCCATGGCCGCCGGAGCAACCCCGTCGTAATCAAACCCAGCCGCTGCTTCGGTGCCGTCCGCAGCCACTCCAGGCTCCGCCGCCGCTGCTCCGTTCACCGTTTCAAGGATGGTTTGATCGGATGGCTCAGAGGTGCGCTCAGATTCGAGAATCGCCTGCACTTCCTCCGGAGTTAGTTCCTCGACTCCGTCCGCCGTCTCTTCCAGGACCGGATTCTCGGCAATCTCCTGGGTGATCATGTCCTTCAACTCCAGGCGATTCAATTGCAGGACCGTCACCATCTGGACCAGTCCCGGTGTCAGAATCTGCTTCTGTGAGACTTTCAGTTGCAGTCGTGGCGACAGCATCGACATCTGTAGCCATAATAACACCGGGTCAGGGCTCTTGACACTAGGCCACTCGATTGCTAAGAACCATTCCGTGCTAAGCTATTGCCGACTCAAGCACCAAGGATATGAATAAGATACGTTGCTCAGGCCTGCTTTGGAATTCTCGAATAACCAAACGCCGCGATGGCCAGCAGTAACGCCGCGCTCAAATAGTAGAGATTTCGGATTCCGATAGCCTCCGCGATGGGGCCCGCGCCCGACATAGCCAGCACCTGCGATAGCGACATCACCGACATCAGGCTGCTGCTCACTCGTCCCAGCATTTCCTTGGGTGTCTCCTCCTGCAGCAGAACCTGCGTGGGCACGATCAGGAACCCGACCCAGAAACCGATGCCGAGTGTGGCCACCATCGTCACCGGTATATTCGCGAAAGCAGCCATCAGAACAATCGATATGCCGATCCCGACCAAACCCAGGATCACGAGGTGTCCCTTAGATCTCTTGCGCGCGAAATGGCGAATGAATTGCGTGCCGACGATAATACCGATGCCCACCAGCGAGCTGATGGAGCCGAAAAGCGTCGATCCGCCATGCAGCACGTCGCGCACATAGACCGCGATCAAAGCAAAAAAGCACCGGATGGCGAACATACCGGCCATTAAGGAAATGATCACGAAAGAGACCGCACTGTGCGTGAAAATGAATTTCATTCCCGCGTTCATTTCTGAGATCACATTCGAGAGATTCAAAGGCTTCGTGGATCGTTCCCGATCGATCTTCAGCGTATAGATCATCAACGCTGAAAAAAGAAAGCTCACGCTGTCCAGCCAGAAGCAGGCCTTTGCACTGACCGATGCCACCAGAACGCCGGCGATCGCCGGGCTGATAACTTGGACCAATTGAATGGCACTTTGCATCAGCGCGTTGGCGCTCATCAGGCCGGCCGGGGGAACGATGGTCCGTAATGTCACCGACTGCGCCGGGATAAAGAAACTGGAAACAGAGCTCAAAGCAAAAAGAATTACGTAAATCTCTCGGATGTCGGTGGCATTAACCAGCAGCGCCGCCAGCACCGCGCGCGTCAGGTCGCTGGCGATCATGGTGCGCTTCACGTTCCAGCGATCCACAAACACGCCGGCCACTGGCCCGACGATAGCCAGCGGCAGCAGGAATGAGACCAGGATCAGGCTGATCTCAGTCGCCGTGGCGTGCATGCGAAACGACACCACGCTGTAGATCGCGAAGATGGCCAGGAAATCGCCAAAGATGCTCACTACCTGCGCCGCCCACAACCTGCGGACTGGTCTTAGCCGCAAGACCTCCTTGAGGCTCAGTGTGGGGGCAGGTGTAGCCATCGGAGTTCCTGGTTCTTAATTGGGAAGAGGCGGTTTCTAGATATGATAGCCGAAAATCGCCGCTTGGTAAAATGCTCAGCGATGCTAAGAACCGAAGAGCGCGCCGAGATCGATCGCCTATGGGCGCGCAAGCTCGACCAGGACGCACAAAGCCTCCCACAAGCCGATCGCCATCGCAATCTAGAACCGCCCAGCGCCGAATTCATTCATGCTTTGGCCGCAGGTATCGAGGCTAAGAGAATTCTGGAGATCGGCGGATCGAGCGGCATCTCCACGATCGCTCTGGCAGCGGCAGCCCGCGCGACTAGCGGGCTCGTGATCTCAATCGAGCAGGAGCCCGTGCGTCAAGCCGACGCAAAAGAAACTCTATCTCGGCTGGATCTCGCCAAGCATGTGGACTTTATCCTGGCTGATGCGGCAACTGTCATTCCGCGCCAAGCCGGCCTCGACTTCGCGCTCATCGACTGTGAAAAAGAAGACTACATCCGCTTCTTCGACATGCTGCGCGTGCGGCCAGGCGGAATCATCGTCGCCGACAATATCATTTCGCATTCCCTTTCCGATTACGTCGCCCACGTCCGCAGTCGCCCCGGCACGCAATCCATCACGCTCGAGATCGGCAAAGGACTGGAAGTGACGCGGGTGCAGTAACGGCCGCGCTATTTTACGTACTTGTTACAATTCCGCAATTTCATACCAAGGCTCAAGAGCATCTAACCCGGCATGAAGCTGCAAGTACGCTTTACCGGAACACTTCTGTCTGCTTGTCTGGTTCTCGTTTCGCATGCAAATGCGGACGATAATCAAGGCGCGGCACCTCATGTCTCCTATCTCGATGCCTCCCACTCCACCTTGCTGCTGGATGTGGCCGGCAAACAATATGTAGTTGACGTAGCTGCCGGGAGCGTCCGCGACGCCGGAACGGCTGTCTCTCAAACCAGTGCTTCTCCAGTCCTATCGCCCGCCGCAGGCCTTTTTCAACAGAACTGTGCGAGTTGCCATGGGACCGATGGGAAGGGCACGCGCAGCGCCGGGACGCCTGACTTTACGAGCCGCTCGATCCAAAGCGGCCTCAGCGACCAGCAAGTCGTGGACACCATTCGCAATGGCAAGCCCGGCCGAATGCCGGCCTGGTCAGGCAAGCTATCCGACGCGCAGATTATGGAACTGGCAGCCTACATCCGCTCGTTCGCGACGACCGCTCCCGGCTCGAGTTCCACCGCGCCGCAGGAAGCCGCTGCCCCCGGCGTCTATCAGCCCGGCGACGATGTGCTGGTCAGCCTGCCCACGGGTAGGGAAGTGGATCGGCATGGTCTCTATGTAAATTTCTCACACCGCTTCTTGGATACTGCTTTTACAGGCCCCGGCAAGGGCGGAGAACTGTTGGGACTGGACAGCGTGTCGATCTCCTCCTTCGGTCTAAGGTACGGCGTGACGGACAAGCTCTCGGTCTCTGTTTGGCGATCGCCGTCGTTTATCGAGCGGCCGATTCAAATCATGGCGGCATACAATTTGCTGGACGAAAACCACGAAGCTCCGCTGAACATGTCGGTGCGTGTTTCGGTGGAAGGTCAGAATAATTTCCAGAAGAGTTTTACCGAAAACATCGAGACAATTTTTTCGCGGACCATCACGTCCCACGCTCAGTTCTACGCCGTTCCCACCTTCTCCTTCAATG
Source organism: Bryobacterales bacterium (assembly GCA_963780485.1). Taxonomy (GTDB): domain Bacteria; phylum Acidobacteriota; class Terriglobia; order Bryobacterales; family Bryobacteraceae; genus Palsa-89. The sequence goes on along the minus strand of CAWACO010000003.1, from coordinate 198,139 downwards.
CCAGGCGCCTGGAGCCGGGAGGCCTTGTCTCCAGTCAGATCCCGGATTTTCCGGGCGTGAATACCTTCTCCATCGGTTTCGGCGCGGCCGTCGATATCCGGCCCACCGTGGCACTGGTCGCCGAGATCATCCCCACGCTTCTCAACGGCGCGGAGCTTGGCATTCACCGCCCAGCGTACTCATTCGGGATCCAGAAAAAAATCTGGCGACACGCCTTCACTTTGGCCCTGACCAACAGTCCCGGTACCACAGTTTCCCAGCGGGCTGCAACGCGCGCCACCTATACCGGAATTCCGAACGCTGACACGCCGGCAGGCTTATCCCTGGGTTTCGATGTGATGCGCCAGATTCATTAAAGTCGCTCGAGTTTAGGAACGATCAGGTGAATCACGCCCAAGGCGATCAGGTACATCGAGCCTGCCACCAGGAATATCGGCCCGTAGGCGCCGTGCGAAAAATCGAGCCAGTAGCCGACCAGGGGAGCGGCCAGCGCACCACTGATCGCGCCGCCCAGCCCGCCCAATCCGACCACCGATCCAACGGCTTCCTGCGGGAACAGATCGGACGGCAGCGTAAACAGATTTGCCGACCAGCCCTGATGCGCGCCAGCCGCCAAACCGATGAGAGCCACGGCGAGCCACAGATTGCCCTTCGTGAATGGGACGAACATGACTCCGGTCACCGCGATGGCGCACACGAACATGGCGATCTTGCGCGCCCGATTCGCGGTCAGGCCGTGCTTTAGAAGCGACGACGACAGCCAGCCTCCCGCCACCGAGCCAACGTCTGCCAGCAGGTACACCGCCACCAACGGCGCACCCATGGCCGAGAGGTTGAGTCCGTAATTCTTGTCCAAAAAGCCAGGCAGCCAGTACAGGTAAAACCACCACACCGGATCCGTCAGGACCTTACCCAGCAGGTAGGCCCAGGTTCTGCGCTCGGTCAGCAGGCTTATGTATGGCAACCGGCTCGCAGGCGTGCTGTCGGCACGCACCACGGACGCCGGCGGATGCCGATAAGTCGTGAACCATAGGATCAGCCAGATCAGCACCAGGACGCTGGTGAACAGAAACGCCGGCCGCCAGCCGAAGCGCACTGTAATCCAGGGAATCGCGAGTGGCGCAACCAGCGCACCGATATTAGTTCCGCTGTTGAAGAGGCCCGTCGCCAGCGCGCGCTCGTTTTGCGGAAACCAATCGGCTACGGTTCGGAGGGCAGCCGGGAAGTTGGCGGACTCCCCCAGGCCCAGCGCAAACCGCGCTGTCGCGAATTGAAAAACGCTGCGCGCCAGCGAGTGGCTCATCGCCGCCAGGCTCCAGAAGATCACCGCGATCGCGTAGCCGCGCTTGGGGCCGATCCAATCCACCAGGCGTCCGGCCAGCGGCATCATGATCGCGTAGGCCATCTGAAACGCGGAGATGATCCATCCGAAATCGGCTTCCGTCCAGTGCAGCTCTCGCGAGATCACGGGTTTTAATAAGCCCAGCACCTGCCGGTCGATGTAGTTGATGGTGGTGGCGAAGAACAGCAGCCCGCAAATGTACCAGCGCAGCCGGAGTCCGCGACCCGTAACTGGCGCGGTTCTAGTGGATGTGCTCAACGCCGCTATGATATCAGCCTGAACGGCTGTGCTGAACGAGCCTTTCGCAGGTCTCCGACTGTCAGAGACCTGCGCCATTGCTATTTGATCAGGCGATCGCGGTTACTGCTCGCATTTCATCGCGCGACCGGTAACAGTATGTCGCCAGCAGAATAGACGGAACAATCACTGCAGCCAGCACCTGTGCCACCGGATCGGTTGCATCCGTGAGCAGCACTCCCACAACATAATAGGGCAAGCTGCCAACGCACATATTTCGAAATGTGTCAGAGAATGAGCCATGTTCTGTGAGTGCGACTACCAACGACAGCACGCTGGTGTTGACCACGTAGTACGCCACCGCGCCGAAGATCATGCACACCAGCGCGGGTTGCTCCGCTAGCCCGGGAATCACTTGCTGCACGAACACATAGGCCGCCGCGGTGGATAGACCCATGTTCGCCCCGTTAAAGCCAACCTTGAGCAACGAGGGCTTATATTTCGGTTTGTAGACAGTCCCGACCATTCCGGCTAATGCCGAGGCCATCCAGACTTCAGGCAGCGACAAGGTTGTGGAACCAAGCAGTGCAAAAAAGAATATGGGGGAATAGGTTCCGGCGACTCCAGGTACGCAGCACTTCAACGTCGCTGCGGCGAGGAACAGCACCAGGAACATTGCAAAGCGCGCAGGATCGTCCGAGCGCCAGTGAGCGAGGGCGAACACCGTCGCCGCTGCTCCAATCACGATCACCGTCGCGATATATACCTTAGCAGTCTTGGTCATACGACTCGTCCGTTGAGCTGCTGATGTAATTTGTCCATCGCCATTCAAGAGGCATTTGTAGTGCCAAGGCAGTACGCGGAAAAGTCCAAGGGACTGGATGTTTTACGAGGTGGGACTCGCGGCAGGCAAGTTTGGAAGCGACAAGATGGCAGCTTTGAAGGCCAAAATGTCGCGGTACTGCCCGCGATTTGGTTCTAATAACCCGGACTCGCTTTGGGCGGACTAACTGGCTGCCGCTCCCTCAGCCCCACCGTTTTCCGGCCGAGCCCATTTCTCGATAATTCCCAACACAGCGTTTTTGTAGGCCTCCAGATTCATCGGTTTTTGAACGTATTCGCGTGCTCCTAACGCTAACGCGCGCTGCACATCGCGCTCATCGCTAGATACGCTAAAAATCACTACTGGAATCTCATTTCGCGGGTTGCGCTCGAGGACGGCGTGCCCCGAAATCAGGGGAATATTCAGATCCAGGATGATCAGGGCAGGCTGAAAGCCGGGGTCATTGAGCATGCTGAGCGCCTGCCCACCGTCTCGAGCGATAACGAGCTTGATCGGAATCGGAGACTCGGCCACAATCTGGCCCGTCAACAGCGCGTCCCCGGCGCTGTCTTCAATCAACAAAATCTGGACGGCCTTGGTCCCGACACTCATAGTTTTGTCGTTTGACTCTGATCGATGCCGCGGCGTTACAAGATTTTTTTACCCTACCGATGACGCCCCGTGAGGGCTGGGCGGTGGTAAGATCTAAGATCGCCCGAATATGCTGGACATCTCCTCGACCGATGTTCTCTTAATCGGCGGTGGCGGAGCAGGGTTGAGAGCCGCCATCGCCGTTGCCGAAACCAATCCCAACCTCAGAGTCGCGGTTGTTTCCAAGGTCTACCCGATGCGGAGCCATACGGTATCCGCGGAAGGCGGGGCCGCCGGCGCCATCCGGCCCGACGACAGCTTCGACGAGCACGCTTACGACACCATCTCCGGTGGCGACTGGCTGCCGGATCAGGATGCCGTCGAAATGTTCGTCAAAGAAGCGCCGCTGGAACTGATGCGGCTGGAACATTGGGGCTGTCCGTGGAATCGCGAGCCGGACGGGCGCGTGGCTGTGCGGCCCTTCGGCGGAATGAAGAAAGAGCGCACTTGGTTTGCCGCCGATAAAACCGGCTTCCACATGCTGCACACGCTGTTTCAGACTTCGCTCAAATACAATGCCGTCCAGCGGTATGACGAATATTACGCCACCAAACTGCTGATCGAAGACGGGCAGGTGCAGGGCTGTGTCGCCATCGAAATTTCGAGCGGCAAGATCCAGGCCATTGCAGCGCGAGCCGTGATCCTGTGCACGGGCGGCGCTGGGCGAGTCTTCCCGTTCACCACTAACGCCGCCATCAAGACCGGCGACGGCATGGCGCTGGCGTATCGCTCCGGCGCTCCCTTGAAGGACATGGAGTTCGTCCAGTACCATCCGACAGGGCTCCCGTTCACCGGCATTCTGATAACCGAAGCGGCCCGGGCTGAGGGCGGCTACATGCTAAACAAGGATGGTTATCGGTATCTGCAAGACTACAGTTTGGGCAAGCCGCAGCCGGAGCCCGTGCTGCGCACCATGGAACTGGGGCCACGCGATCGGTTGTCACAGGCGTTCGTGAAGGAATACGAGAAAGGCCGAACCATCGATGGCCCGTACGGGGCCGTGGTGCACCTAGATCTTCGCCACTTGGGTGAGAAGAAGATCAACGCCAAGATTCCCTTCGTTCGCGAGCTGTGCCTCAAGTACGAAAACCTGGATCCGGTGAAGGAGTTGATCCCGGTGCGGCCCGTGATCCATTACGTGATGGGCGGCATTCACACCGACATGAACGGCGCGACCGCGCTCAAGGGTCTGTACGCCGCCGGTGAAGCGGCGTGCGTCAGCATCAACGGAGCGAACCGGCTCGGGTCGAACTCGCTGACAGAGTGTCTGGTGTTTGGAGCCAGGGCCGGAAGGGACGCGGCCGAGTTCGCGTCCGTGCAGAGAATGCCCGGGCGGCATCTGCTGGCGCAGGCGGCCGATGAAGAAACGCGGCTGGAGGACCAGTTCCTGAATAAGACAGGCGGCCGCGAGCGCATCGCCACCATCCGGGAAGAGATGCAGAAGACCATGGAGCAGAGCGCCGGCATCTATCGCTCCGGCGAATCGCTGGAGAAAGGCGCCCACAAGCTACGCGAGCTGCAGGAGCGGTTCCTGGACGTCGGTCTGGACGATCACAGCCGCACCTTCAACACCGAGTTGGTGGCCGCGCTGGAACTAGGGTCAATGCTGGACGTGGCCGAGGCTATGATTCAATGCGCGCTCCATCGGACCGAGTCGCGCGGCGCGCATCAGCGCACGGATTTCCCGGCCCGCGACGACCAAAAGTTTCTCGCGCATTCCCTCGTAGCGCGCCAGGAGGACGGCGTGCCGGTGGTGAGTTATCAGCCCGTGACGATCACGCGCTGGCCGCCCGCGGAACGAGTTTACGGAAAATGATTGCTTATGGCTGAACAGATCGCTCTCGAAGTTACACGCTTCTCGCCGGAACGGGATAAGACGCCCTCGGTGCAGAGCTTCGATGTTCCGCTTCGCAAGGAGTGGGTGGTTTTGGACGCGCTGAACTACGTGAAGGACAAAGTGGACGGGTCTTTGTCGTTCCGCTGGTCGTGCCGCATGGGAGTCTGCGGCAGTTGCGGAATGATGGTGAATGGCGAACCCAAGCTGACCTGCGCGACGTTCCTGACCGACTATGCGCCCGGCCCGGTGCGCGTGGAACCGCTTAAAAATTTCCCGGTCATGCGCGACCTTATCGTCGAGATCACCGATTTTTTGGAAAAGCTCTCGAAGGTGAAGCCCTGGCTGATCCGCGAGAAAGAGAAGGCGCCCTCCGAGGGCGAATATCTGCAATCGCCCGAGCAACTGGAAACGTACCGGCAATTCAGCATGTGCATTAACTGCCTGCTGTGCTACGCGGCTTGCCCGGTCTACGGGCTGGACCCGCTGTTCGCCGGTCCGGCAGCCTTGGCGCTGGCGCAGCGCTACAACATGGATTCTCGCGACGAGGGCAAAAGCGAGCGGCTCGATATTTTATCGCAGCACGACGGAATCTGGGGCTGCACTTTCGTGGGAGACTGCACCCAGGTCTGCCCCAAGCATGTCGATCCCGCCGGCGCAATTCAGCAATATAAACTGACCGCGACGCAGGAGTGGGTCAAATCGCTGCTGATGCCTTGGGGAGGTAAGTGATGGCGACTTACACCAGCTATCCGCCCAAAGGGTATCGTGTCCGCATGTCCACTTATTGGTGGCTGGGCCGCTGGCCCTATCTGAAGTTCATCCTGCGCGAGATAAGCAGCGTATTCGTAGCCTGGTTTGTAATCGAAACGCTGCTGCAGATCAACGCATTGATCGACGGGCCGGAGGGTTGGCTGGAAATGCAGGATTTCTTCACCAATCCGATTGTCATCGCATTGAATGTGATCAGTCTGTTCTTCGTGGTCTTTCACGCCATCACCTGGTTTAACCTGGCGCCCAAGGCGATGGCTGTGCGTCTGGGCGGGAAGCGGCTCCCGGGGATCTTCATCGCCGGACCGCAATATGTAGCATGGGTGATTGTTTCGGCGGCCGTGGCCTGGCTGCTTTTGCGAGGATAAAATGCACAAGCGATCCAATGAGCCTTTTGTCTGGCTGCTCTTCAGCGCGGGCGGAGTGGTTGCGGCGCTGCTGATCCCGATTCATCTGTTCCTGTTTGGCCTGGCTTTTCCGCTGGGATGGCTGAACGCCCCGAGTTACGATAGCGTGCTGGCTCTGGCCCGCAGCCCGATCGGGCGTGCATATCTGTTCGTGCTGTGCATGCTGCCGCTGTTTCATTGGGCGCACCGGTTCCGCTACACGCTTTATGACGGCCTGCAGATCAAGCATCTGGACGAGCTAGTGAATACGTTCTGCTACGGCGGCGCCATCGTGGGAACTGTTATCGCTGGGTATCTGATCTGGAGAATTCCCTAACGGGGACCTGCGCCACGCTAATGAGAGGATGCCAGGGCCATGCTGGCCCAATTGGTGCCTGCGACTGAAATCCATTGGTCGCGGCCATAAGGAAAATCGCTCTCGAAGAAGGGCATGATCGCAAGATCGCGGCTTCGCACGTACCACGATCCATCTTCGAACTGTGTGCTCATCAGGAACTGAACGGCGCGCTTGCACGCTGGGTCAGCGATGCCGAGAGTACCGGAATCCTTCAACGCCACCAAGGCTTGGCCGGTGGCATAAGCGTCGCTCGCGAGCGTTGGAATCTGAGCCCAGCCGCCGTCGGATCGTTGTTCGGCTAGTAGGGCGCGCGCAGCTTTGCGGATGCTGTCTTTATTCCCGCCCGCCCAGGTCAGGCCCAGCAACTGAAACGCACGATCTTCAGTGCTTCCCGGCTGAGCGTTCTCAAGCCACCGCGCTGCAAGCTGGACGGCTTTCTCATATTCTTGCCGCTGGGCTTTGAGAGCGTACACCTGAATCGCGCGCAGCGAGATGGCTGTGAGTGAAATATCGCTGGTTTCGAGTGGCGGACGATGGTCTCTGATCCTCCATCGCCCATCGGGAGATTGGCGGCCTTTCAGATAGCGGGCTAAAGCATCAGTGGCGCGGTCGGGGGGATAATTCTCGGCGGCCATTCCAAGGAGAATGTAACTGATGGTGTCGGAGAGGCCTGGAATGCCTTCCCCCTGCAAAACGCGCTCGCGCCAGCTCTCGATGTAACTTCCGATGCTCGCCAATTGTTTGCGCGCGATCTCATCATCGACCGGAATTCCGTTGCTTCGGGCTCTTGCGACAGCCATGGCGGTGAGGGAATTGTTGTGGCAGGAAACGCAGCCGGCTTTCCGCAGAAAAGTCACGTCGGTTCGCTGCAAAAGCGGAATGCTTCGTGCCACCGCAGCGCGCGGAGAAGCGGCGGGCGCGGGTCTAGCGATCGGCCCAGCGGATTCGCCGGTCTCTCTCGCGCCGGCGTTGATCAGCAGGTCGACAACCGGGGTGTTGCCGCGCAGCTTCGCAAAGTGCAGCGCAGTTTCTCCCTGCGCGGTTTTGGCATGGATATCGGCGCCCCGTTCGAGCAGTGTCCGGACCCCCTCGATGGGAAGAGCGTCGGAACTGGCCGCCAGCATCAGGATAGTGCGGCCTTCGCGATCGGTAGCATTCACATCCGCGCCGCGATCGAGTAACATTTTGACATCCAGCGCTTCGCCACGCGGCGGACTGTTCAGCAGCATGGCCGCACTCAAGAAAGTGCGATCGGCAGACTGGATCATTAGTTCACGACACGCGGCGCAGTTCGAGTGGAGAGCGAGGTACAGTCCCTGCGGACCGGCATCTTTGACACTGGCGCCGTGTTCGATCAGTAGACGCATGGTGGCCTCGTCGGCGGCGCGGGCCGCCGCGGCCAGCGGACTTACTCCACCAACGCCGTTTTCCGAAGCCTTGACGGACGGCTTCGCGCCATGATCCAGCAGTAACTTGACAACCGGGCTGGCGCCATATTGATCGGCAGCGATTATCAACGGCGTGCGGCCGTCGTCGGAACGCGCATTCGCGTCGCCTCCATTTTCCAGTAACAGTCGCGTCTTTTCCGCATCGTCCGCGGCCCACATGAGAGCCGTGGCGCCGGCGTCGTTCCGGAGGTTGGGATTCGCCCCGCTCGCGAGCAGAAGCCGCACAGTGGCAGCGTCTCCGTAGAGCGCGGCATACATGAGCGGGGTCGAGCCGCCTATCCCTTTGCGATTCGCGACCTGGGGATCAGACTTGAGCAGCTTCTGGAAAATCTGGCGATCGCCGTTGCGCAGCGCATCCATCATTGGCGCAGCTTTAGGGTCGGGAGGCGCTGGAGGAGTTTCTCCAGAAACCTCGTCGGGCCATTGCGCGCCCTGATCGATCCAGGCCTTGATGATGCCAATCTGTTCGCTGCTCAAAGCTCCAGTGGGCGGCATCTGTAGTCCATATTGGCTGCCAATCAGTCTGAGGTAGAGCCGGCTGGCGGCCGCGTTTTCAGGGCCGATCACCGGGAGCGTGCCGCCGCGCATGGCATCGCGACGCCGGTCAAGCCTTAGCCCGTTCATTTGCTGAGACGGTCCGTGGCAGCCGATGCAATAGGTCTTGAAGATGGGTTGAACGTCGCGCGCGAAATCGACCTTCGCCGGAACCTGGGCGTGAAGACCCTGACCGAGTGCCAACGCCCAAGGAATGAAGGCGCGATAGTGTCTCATGAAGGGTTAAAGTGATTTTACACCTTTAATCGCAGGTCAGAGCCTTGCGCCACTGGCCTCAGCATAGAAGTCGTGACTGTTGGCCTGCTCAGAACGATCTTGGCGACGCAGAAACGTTTCGATCTGGCCGTTCGAAAAAACGAAGCCATCCTCGGCAGGTTCGTAAGGAAGATTTTGGTCCTTGTGCATTTTCAAAATCTTGGCAGCTTTTTCGAGCTGGCGCTCTTCGTTTGCGCGGCGCTCGGCCTGGATCTGGCGGAGCAGCGCGAGGGTCCGCTCGACTTGGCGGGTGAGGCGCTGGCTTCGGGTGAGTCGACTGCGGCTGCACAAGAGCATAGCAATGCGTCGGCAGGGGTGCCAGACGCGGCACGCAGGAGTGTGTGCGCTACGCTACCGGACGGGGTCGACTTTGACGCCTTCCCGGATGGTGTCGCTGGGGTTGGCGATCACCAGGTCGCCGGGCTGGAGGCCGCTGATGATCTCGAGTTTGTCGCCGTAATCGCGACCAATTTGGATGCGCTGCAGATGGATGGTATTATCCGGGCGAACCATCGCGACCTCGGTTCCATCGGCGCGCACGATCAGGGCATCGCCGGGGAGCAGCACCGGTGGGTTGGCGCGGGGGCTCGACAAATCAACCAGCGCGTACATGCCGGGTAGCAGAACGCCATCCTTATTCTGCACCTGGACTTCGACCAGCATGGTGCGGCTGTTGGGGTCGAGCGAATTTGCCGTCCGGGCCACCGTTCCGGAGAACTTGCGGCCAGGCAGGTTCGAAACGGTCAGTTGAGCTGTCTGGCCGACGTGGATCGAATCGGCGTCCGACTGTGGGACATTGACATAAGTTCGGAGCACACTCATCTGCGCGATGCGGTAAAGTAGCGTGCTGCCAGTGTTCACCAGCGCTCCAACATCCACGTTGCGCAAGGTGATGATGCCATCGAAGGGCGCCTTGACCACCAGGTACTTCTGCAGCTCGTTGAGACGCGACAGGTTCGCTTGGGCGGCCACAACGTTGCTCCGTGCGGCGGCAATCGCCTTGTCGAGCGAATCAAGATTGGCAACCTGGGCTTGGTACTGGGCCTGATACTGATCGTTCTCCTGGCGCGAAACGACGCCTTTGCCGGCCAGGGTTTTCCAGCGATCGGCAGTGACGCGCGCGAGCTCCATATTGGCTTTACCCTGGCGCTGATTGGCAAGAGCCTGGTCGAGCGCCGCCGTGGTCTGCTGCAAGTTCGCTCGGGCTTGTAGAACCTGCTGGTCGAGCTCGGGCGCTTCGATTTCGGCTAGAGGCTGGCCCGAGCGCACGCGATCGCCAATATCCACCAAGCGGGTTTTGACATAGCCGTCGGCGCGGGCCAGAATGGGCGCTTCGGTAACCGCCTGGATGTTGCCGGGCAGCTCCAAATCGCTTTTCGTCGACGAGCGGCCCACCTCCATGACGTCCACACGGGGCAACGCCTCCTCTTGTTCGCGAGCTTGGTTGAGGATCACGCTCTCGCGCTTCTTAAGCGGAATGTAGCCGCCCAGGAAAGCCGCCGCAATCAGGAGCGCGGCCCCGAGCGTGATGGACCAAATCGTGATGGAAGAGGGATGCCACACTTTTCCAGCCGCGGCGGTGTGCGGGGAGCCGTGGGCCAAGCGCTTGTGCTCCTGAAGCTGGCGTTTGAGCTCTTCATTTTCCCGGCGGAGCCGCTCCTCGGTGGTCTCGTCCACGGCTTGGAACTCGGGTTGATCAGGTTCGGTATGACGCATTCAATGCTCTAAGGACGGTCAAGATTCCACTGGGAATCTCCAAAGCCCTCCCTTCTTTGTGCCTCTAATTGGCGCTCGTGATCGACCGGAGGTTTCGTCCGCAGGTAACTATAAATGATGGGCACGACGAATAGGGTCGTGACAGTGGCGAACATCAGACCGCCGATGACGGCGCGGGCCAGCGGTGCGTTCTGCTCGCCGCCTTCCCCCCAACCGAGCGACATGGGGAGCATCCCCAGGATCATGGCAGAGGCGGTCATTAACACCGGCCGGATGCGGGCGTGACCGGCCGACAGCATGGCTTCGCGGGCGGAAGGCACAATGGATCGCTCGTCGTTGGCGAAGGTGACCATCAAAATGCTGTTGGCGGTGGCAACGCCGATGCACATGATCGCGCCCATCAGCGAGGGGACGCTCAGAGTGGTCCCGGTGACGAACAACATCCACAGAATACCGGCTACCGCACCCGGCAGCGCCGTCAGGATGATGAACGGATCGAGCCAGGATTGAAAGTTCACGGACATGAGCAGATAGACCAGGATCACGGCGAAGATGATACCCACACCGAGACGGAAGAACGACGATTGCATGGTCTGATACTGTCCGCGCTGATCGAGCGTGGTGCCGCGCGGCAAATGCGCGTTCTCCTGTTGCATGATCTTTTCCACTTCCGACCCGACGCCGCCTAGATCACGACGGTCGACGTTGGCGTAAACGTCAAAAACGGGCCAGACATTGTAGTGATTGACGATCACGGGGGTGTAGTCGCGTTGAACGGTAACCAGATTGGAAAGGAGCTGCGTGCTGCCGGGCATGGCGCCGGGGTTTCCGTAGGCTTGCGAAGAACCGTTGGGCGAAGTGCTTACGAAAGCATTCCCCGCCGCCGACACGCCGGCCTGCGAGCCGGGAGTCGTGGTGTTGACGGCATTGCTGGCCACCGACACCGGGGTGCGCAGCAAGGCGTCGAGCGAATCGACCTTGTATTGCGGAGTCTGCACTCCGATGTTGTAGTTGACGCCGTTGGACCAGTTCAGCCAGAAGGCCGGCGCGATAGTGCTATTGCCGCTCAAAGAGATCAGCATATTGGTGCTGACGTCGTGCTCGGTCAAACCCATTTGTGCGGCTTTGGCGCGATCCACGTTCAGCGCGATTTCCGGCTGGTTGACCACTTGATGCACGTGTACGTCGGCGGCTCCGGGAATATGCGAAATTCTCTCCGCGAGCTTTTGGGCGATCTTATAATTGGCGGCGGCGTCACGCCCGACTACCTGCAGATCGATCGGCGCTGGCAGACCGAAGTTCAAAATCTGGGTGGTGATGTTGGCCGGCTGGAAGAAGAAGACGGTATCCGGGAATTTTTCCTGGAACACCTTCCGGAGCTGAACTTCGTAATCGCGAGTGGGGTGATGCTCTTTCTTAAGCGAAATCAAAATTTCGCCATCGGCGCTGGAGATGGTGGGGATGTCGCCCTGAGCCAGACTGGACCAACTGTTGGGAACACCGATGTTATCGATAATGGTGTCCATCTCATCGGCGGGGACCACGTTGCGGATTTCGCGCTCGATAGCGGAGAACCGGACCTCGGTTTGTTCAATGCGCGTGCCGGCCGGAGCGCGGGCATGCAGCTTCATTTGGCCCGAGTCCACGTTGGGGAAAAAGTCCTTGCCGACCAGCCAGGCCAAGCCGAGCGAAGCGATCGAAACCACCATGAAGGCGGTGAGGACGCGCCGCGCGATGCCGCAGAGACCAATCGAGCAGGCCGATGTAGCGGTAGCGGAGGCTTTCAAAAACTCGATTGAATATATAGTGAAGGCGCCAGAACAATCCGCGGCCGCCAGCGGTTTCTCCGTGAGTTCCTTGCTGGTACAAGTGGGCTTCCGACTCGAGAAGGTGGTTCACCATGGTCGGGACGAGGGTGCGGGACAGCAGATAGGATGCGAGCATGGCGAAGACCACCGCCATGGCCAGCGGGGTGAACAGATACCGCGCCGTTCCGGTGAGCAACAATACGGGAACGAACACGATACAAATCGAAAGAGTCGAGACAAACGTCGGGACGGCAATCTGTGAAGCGCCATCGAGTACGGCGCGCACCAGCGGCTTGCTCATGCCAAGGTTCCGATGGGTGTTCTCGATCTCGACCGTGGCGTCGTCCACCAGGATGCCGACCGCCAGGGCCAAGCCACCCAATGTCATCACGTTGATGGTTTGTCCCAAGAGGCTGAGGATGCAGATGGAGGAGAGAATCGAGAGAGGGATCGAGATGCACACGATCAGAGTGCTGCGCCAGCTTCCCAGGAACAGAAGAATCATGATGCCGGTGAGGCCGGCTGCGATCAGGGCTTCGCGCACGACACCTTGAATGGACGCTCGAACGAAGATCGACTGGTCCGCCAGCGCGGTAACGTTCAGCTCCTTCGGGACGGTGGCGAGAATTCGGGGAAGGACCTTTTTGACGGAGTCGACGATGTCGAGCGTGGAGGCCTTGCCGGTGCGGGTGATGGTCATGAGAACGCCGCGGGCGCCGTTCATGCGGACGATGTTGGTCTGGACGGAAAAGCCATCGCGGACCTGCGCGACATCCTTTATGTATACGGTTGCGCCGTTGACCGTTTTGATGGGCAGGTTATTCAGTTCGTTGAGGACCAGCGGGCTGCCGTTGACTTTAACCTGATATTCGGTTTCGGCCAGCTTGGCCGTGCCGGCCGGGAGTATCAGGTTCTGCAGGGTCAGGGCGTTCGATACATCGATGGGCGAAAGCTGTTTGGCGTAGAGCTCGTCTAAATTCAAATCCACCATAACTGCTCGGTTTTTCCCACCGAACGGATATGAGACGGCAGCGCCTTGCACGGTACCGAGAGGAGTGCGGATGAAGTTTTGTCCCCAGTCGAAAATTTCCTGCTCGCGCATGGTCTTGCTCGAAAGGCCGAGCTGCAGGACGGGAACGCTGGCCGCATCGTACTTGAGAACGTTAGCGGGGAAGATTCCCGGCGGCATTTGGCGGACGGCGCTTTGCATTTGCGCATTCACCTGGGCGACCGCCATGTCGATCTGAACGTTGGGGTGGAAGTAAATCCTGACTACGGCGATGTTGTTGTAAGACTGCGACTCGATGTGCTCGATGTCGTTGACGTTGGAGGTGAGACCGCGCTCAAAGTTGGTGACGACGCGCTTCTCCATTTCCTCGGGCGAGAGTCCGGAGTACTGCCACAAGACGGCCACGATGGGGATGTCGATGTAAGGGAAAATGTCGACCGGCATGGTGACAATGGCGGTGACACCGAGGATGGCGATGAGGATGGCCATCACGACGAAGGTGTAGGGGCGCCGGAGGGCAAGCCAGACAATCCACATAATGCTATCTTCCTACGTTCTTGGGTCGGGAGTATATCAATTAGCCCTTTTGGGCTATCGGGTTACGCGAAAGAGGGGAGATCGCACATCAGCACTTCGCGCCGGCGGCTAAGGCCCTTTGGACCGCGCGGGGGTTTCGATCAATGACAGTGAGGTAAGCGCGCACTGCTAGATCCGGCTCCGCACGGCCCTGCTCCCATTCTTGAACCGTCCGAGGATTCAGGGCATAAAGAATCGCAAACTGTGCCTGTGAGAGACCACTGCGTTGACGCACCGCGCGAACATCGATTCTGTCTGGAATGCGGTACTCGTAGCTCGGCAACTTCACCTCGCCGCGGAAGTGAGCAGCGGCTTGCTTAAGACCTTTTACCAGCTCGTCGCCCAACTTGGTCGTGCGACCTCGATTTGTCCTTGGCGATTGCAGCTTTAAGCTCGTCCGCTGCTGCTTTGAGGTTCTTGCGATCGGCATTCGTCAAATCTTCCTTTTCGTCCTTCGAGTAGGCATACAAGAGCACAATACGTTCTGGAACCGCGTAGAAGTACACACTTTCCCTTGTTCCGGCTGCGCTGCCTCCATCGCAATTTCCGTAAACCGGACAGGCGCGGTACGATGATTCACCGGCCTCGTGGTATTCAGCCAAGAAGGCACGAACAGCTTCGCGCTCTTCATCCGTGAGCAGCTCCTTCGATCTCTGCGCGTATGCTTCGGTTTCAAGGACCGTCACACTCACTAAACCCGATTATACGGTAGTCACGTAGACTTAGGCGAATGAGTCTGTGAAGCTCAAACGGCGCTTGCTAGGGCAACTGCGGAGTATGCCGAGGCAGTAGAGTTGCGGGCTTCGTAATGTCACGTGCTGCCCCCCCTTGTCGGGTGCTCGTTTCTCGCGGTCTCTGAGCGGCTCCTTTTGAGCTTTCGGGCGCGGCTGGGTGTATGCTAATGAGGACGGTGAAAGCCAAGCTGGCGGAACAGGAGTAAAACGCATGTCTCGCAACGATGGGCTGAATCGCAGAGCGTTCCTGAGGAATGCTCAAATGACGGCGCTGGTGGGCGCGGCAGGAACGGGCTCACTGGGGACCGTGGCTGCCTTCGCGGCGGATGCCACGACGGGCGGCAAGTATGATTTCGACACCCCCTACAACCGGATCGGGACCGATTGCATCAAGTGGGACCGGCAGATCAAGCTCTACGGCAAAGACAATATCGCCGCGGGCATGGGCATCGCGGATATGGATTTTCGGTGCGCGCCGGCTATCACCAAGGCGCTGGCGAAGCGAATCCAGCACGAGAACTGGGGCTACCTGGAGATGCCCAAGTCCGTTACCGACGCTATCGTCAATTGGAACAAACGGCGTTATGGCATCGATATCAATCCGGATTTGATGCTGCTGACCACCGGCGTTCACAACGGCATCATCAGCGTGCTGGAGACCTTTTCGCCGCGGGGAAGCAAGATCCTCCTGCTGACGCCCGCCTATGACGGCTTCTATGGCGACATCTCTTATGTCGGGTGCACACCGGAAGAGTGTCCCATGAAGCTGGCCAACGGCCGTTATTCGATCGATTTCGACGATTTGGAACGGCGCATTAGTCATGACACCAACACCATGATCGTTTGCAATCCGCATAATCCGACTGGCAATTGCTGGTCGCGTGAGGATCTGACGAAAATCGGTGAAATTTGCACCAAGCGCCGCGTGGTGGTGCTGGCCGATGAAATTCACTGTGATTTCGTGACCAAGGGCAACAAGTACACTCCCTACAGCACGCTCGCGAACAAAGAGATCGTAATGAACAGCATTACGTTCAAGTCCGTGAGTAAATCATTCGGCTTGTCGGCCATGAAAAGCGCGTGGATGTTCTCGGACAATGCGGACCTTATCGCCAGAGTGAAAGCGAACTATAGACAGGAGTCCAATACCCTGGGTATTGTGGCGAGCCTGGCGGCCTACACCGAAGCGGGGGATTGGCTGGATCAATTGGTGCCGTATATCGATGGCAATCATGACTTCGCGGAGTCGTACATTCGCGCGAACATGCCACTCGTCAAGTGGGTCAAAGCGCAAGGCACGTATCTGGCCTGGCTGGATGTCAGCGCGGTAGAGGACAAAATCGGAGCTAAGGAACTGGCCGCGGAGGCCAATAAGACCAACACTTCGAGGAAACCGATCACGCCCGAGAACGTGATGGAACGCTGGTTCGTCCAGAATGCGAAGGTGCAGATCAACGCCGGATCGAATTACGGCTTGGGCGGTGCGGGCCATATGCGGATGAATCTGGCGACGTCGCGGAAAACGCTGGAGATGGCGCTCAATAATATGGCGAGCGCGTTGAAGAAAGTATAGAAGCTTACCTCTTTTTCGGTAGAAACTTCTTCTCGATGGATGCGACTATGACGTAGTTGGGGTCGACCATCTCATCCAGATGGATCTTCGCCACCTTCGACAGCAGCTCGTACGCATCCAGGCTCGATAGCCCGTAATCTTTGTGGATCCAGTCGACTAGTTCGGTGAAGGCGATTCGCAGCGCGTCGTCGAGCGGCCGATAGGCGCCCACGGCCATGATGGAATCGTCGTTCTCGAAACGCGGCCAACTGATCTTCCTGCCCTTGATGACGCCGACCTGCACTCGCGCTAGCAGCGCCACTTC
Source organism: Bryobacterales bacterium (assembly GCA_963780485.1). Taxonomy (GTDB): domain Bacteria; phylum Acidobacteriota; class Terriglobia; order Bryobacterales; family Bryobacteraceae; genus Palsa-89. The sequence continues at coordinate 181,759 of CAWACO010000003.1, read as the reverse complement.
AATCGCCGTCCCGGCCACTTCGCCATCGCCCATCGCGGCATGACCGTCGCCCATGTAGAGCAGCGCGCCCGGCACGTTGACCGGAAGATACAAAGTATTGCCCACGCTGGCCTCGGGCGCGTCCATATTACCGCCGAATTCCGCGGGCACGATGGAACTGCGCGCTTCGCCACCGGCGGGCGCGACTCCGATGCAGCCGAAGAAGGGGTGCAACGGAATCTTCACCGAAAATTTCGAGTCGAGGGCCTGGAAGGTGGCCGTGTTGCTCGCCTTGTCGATGGGATAGAACCAGATTTTTTCGGGCAGCGGCGTATGGAGCATGGGCGTGTAGCCGGTTTCATTCAAGGCCCCGAAGCCCGGCGCGAATGCTCCCACGCCCTGATTGCCATCCACCTGCAAATCGAGAAACTTCACGGCTAGCGTGTCGCCCGGTTGCGCGCCCTCCACATAAAAGGGACCAGTGAGCGGGTTGTCGCCCTTGACCATGCTCTGCTTGTCGCCGGGCTTCTTCAGGACGTTGCCGAACGCGTCCAGCGTATTGGTCTCGATGATGTCCCCAGGCTTTACACGCGCGACGGGCGCTGCCGAGCCGTACAGATACTTCACATCGTTGATGGTGGCGTGATACTTGACCACGTTCGGAGTCTGCGCCCCGGCTACGCACGAAAGAGCCAACAGAAGGTGAATTCGCATGTTCTAACGTAACAGTTATGGGCTCACCCAGAACATCTGGCGAGCGGCGCGCCGGCGGTCCCGGCGATGTAGGCGTTGCCGGCGCTATCGAGGGCGATTGCGGAGGCGGTGTCTCTCGAGGAGCCACCAAAAGTCCGCACGTAGAGGTACTCCGCGCCTTTGGGATTCAGCTTGACGACCAGGGCGGCAGTTTGGCGGGTGGCTGGGTCGACGTTAGTGCTGCCGGCGAGGTAAACGTTGCCCGCGGAGTCGGTGGTGACGGCGGCCGGTGTGAAACTGCTGCGGAGATAAGTGGAGTAAGTGAGGCCCGGAGCAGGGACAAGAGCGGGTTGAGGGAAGGCGGGGACGGACCAGACGAGGATTGCATGAGAAGAATCGAATCCGCATGACCCCAATTGTCGCGCTAACCAGCGTTGCGTTACTGTCTAAAGCATCATGAAACATCTGCTTGCGTTGTTCGCCGGCGTCCTTCTGGTGGGCAATTGGGACGGGGCGCGCGCGCAGAGCCAGATCACGCTCATCGCGCCGGGCGGCATCCGGGGAGCGATCGAGCAGCTAATCCCAGGCTTTGAGAGCAAAACGGGACAGAAGGTGAAGGCGACCTTCGGTTCCGGCGGGGGCACTCGGCAGCAGGTGGCGCGCGGCGAGGCTTTCGACGTGCCGATCGTGCAGCCGCCCTACCAGGAAGTGCTCGCCTCGGGCAACGTGGTTGTTGAAAGCGCGAGTCCGCTCGCGAGCGTTGCTTTGGGCGTTGCTGTACGGAAGGGCGCGCCCAAGCCGGACATCTCGACGCCGGAAGCGGTAAAACGGATGCTTCTAGCGGCGAACTCCATTTCCTATCCGGACGGCTCGCGCGGCGCGGCGGCGGGTGTGAGCTTCGATGAGACACTGAAGCAACTGGGCTTGACCGAGCAAATGCAGCCGAAGATCAAGCTGGCTCAAGGCGGCGCCGCGGCGATGGCCATGGTCGCCAAGGGCGAGGCGGAGATCGGCCTGACGTTCCTCAGCGAAATGGAAGAACCTGGCATCGATGTGGTGGGGCCGCTGCCACGTGAGATTTCGACTCCGACCAGTTTGGTGGGGTTCGTATCCGCTCACGCGAAAGATCCGGCGGCGGCGAAAGCACTATTGGAATACTTAACGTCACCGGGGGCGGCGGCGGTGTACGAGGCGCACAGGATGAAGCCGGGGCGGTGAGCGGTCCGAGCGTCGGAGCTGACGACCCTCCGCGCTAAAAGCAGCAGAGCGAACCCATTTGCGATCTGCGCGAGTTTCAGCACCGAACCGAGCAGAATCTTGCCGAGATCACCGACAAGCTCAACGGTTTGAGCGGCTACACCGAAGGCCAGCGGCCAGGGGGATCCAAACAGTAGAGCGGCCTCAAAGCTGGGCGGCAGCGGTCACCGGTAACAGGCCCAACCCTTTCATGGGATAGCCATGTTACCTTAGGGCTGTTCGTCCCGTCAATTCTCTTGAGTTTCGGCAAAGATCCTTATTGAATGATGACTAATACGACAACCACAGCCACAGAACCCCATGCTGGAGAGCGTGGCAGGGAGGTACCCTATCCTCCCGGCAAGGCCCCTAGCAAGCCAAGGAAACGCGGCTTTATCTGGTTTTTTTTCCTTGTAATCGTAATAGGCGTAACGGCTTACGCCGTTTGGAGGGCCTCTAAGCCAGGCCTGATTCCCCAGAACAACCAGGGCAAAGGCGGCTTTGGAGGAAAAGGAGGGCGAGGCGGCTTCGGCGGTGGGCCGCTACCGGTTGTGGTCGCGAAGGCGCGTTCCGGCTCGGTCCCGATATACCTGGACGGATTGGGCAACGTGACAGCCTTCTATACCGTGACGGTTAAGTCCCGCGTGGACGGCCAGCTCATGAAGGTCAATTTTCAGGAAGGGGATCTTGTTAAAGAGGGGCAGGTTCTGTGCGAGATCGATCCCCGGCCTTTCCAAGTAATGTTGGCGCAAGCTGAGGGAACGCTGGCCCATGATAGTGCGCTGCTGGAAAATGCGAAAGTCGATCTGGCCCGGTATGACGGTCTGGTTAAGCAGCAAGCCATTCCCACACAGCAGTTGGACACCCAGAAGGCACTGGTGGCCCAGTACGAAGGCAGCATTGCGCAGGACAAAGCGAACGTCGACAACGCCAGGTTGCAGTTGACTTATGCCAAAATCATCGCGCCGATCACCGGCACGGTAGGGCTGCGGCTGGTTGACCCCGGCAATATCGTGCATGCTTCCGACAGCACTGGAATGATCGTGATCACGCAGCTTCAGCCCATTTCGGTGCTCTTCACAATTCCAGAAGACAATCTTCCCGAGGTTACTAAGAAGCTGCGTGCGGGCGCGCACTTGCCCGTGGACGCATACAATCGCGACAATTCCAAGAAGCTCACTTCGGGAACGCTAGTAACGCTGGACAACCAGATCGACAGCACCACCGGTACCTCCAAATTGAAAGCCATTTTCGACAACAAAGATTTCGAGTTGTTCCCGCAGCAGTTCGTCAACATCCACCTGCTGGTGGACACGTTGCAAAACCAGATCCTGGTGCCGACTGTCGCTGTTCAGACTGGCCAGCAGGGAACATTTGTTTATGTTATTGACGAAAACCAGACCGCGCACCTCCGCCCGGTCGAAGTCCTGACATCGGATCAGTCCGGCGCCGACATCAAGAGCGGCCTCAAGGTAGGAGAAGAAGTGGCTGTGGACGGGGCCGACCGGTTGGAGGAAGGCTCGAGGGTTCGTGTCCGCCAGGCCGGTGAAGTCGAAAGAGAAGCCGCTGCTGATGCTGCTGCACTGGCCAATCGCGGCAAGGGCCGCAATAAAGGCGGTAATGGTGGCGGTCAGAACAAGGGTCAGCCTGGGGGTTCTAATCGTCCCGCGGGCAAAGGGGCGCCTCAGCAGTGAGTCCATCCCGCATTTTTATTCTGCGGCCGGTGGCGACTTCGCTCATGATGGCCGGTATAGTGCTGGTCGGCATGGTCGCCTATTTTCAATTGCCGGTCTCGGCGTTGCCGCAGGTCGACTATCCAACCATCCAGATCCAGACTTTCTATCCCGGCGCGAGTCCGGAGGTGATGACTTCGGCGGTTACAGCCCCGCTGGAGAAGCAGTTTGGGCAGGTGCCTGGACTGACCCAGATGACGTCCATCAGCTCCTATGGCAGTTCGCTGATCACTTTGCAATTCTCGCTCGATCTCAGCATTGACGTGGCCGAGCAGGAAGTGCAGGCGGCCATCAACCAAGCCGGAACTTATTTGCCGAACCTGCTGCCTAATCCGCCCATCTATAGCAAGATCAATCCCGCCGACGCTCCGGTGCTGACTTTGGCTATCAAGTCAAAGACCGTGCCGCTTATCAATATCGAAGACTACGCTGAAACGCGGATGGCGCAGAGAATATCGCAGCTCAAGGGAGTGGGCCTGGTGAGCATCAGCGGCGGACAGCGGCGCGCTGTGCGAGTACAAGCGAACCCCACCGCGCTGGCCTCCTACGGCCTCAGTCTCGACACCCTGCGAACCGCCCTCAGCAGCGCGAACGTAAACCAGGCCAAGGGCAACTTCGACGGCGCCGATCAAGCGTGGACTATCAACGACAACGACCAACTCAGTTCGGGAGAACAGTACAAGCCCATTATCATCGCCTACCGGAATGGCGCGCCGGTGCGGCTCTCCGATGTCGCAACCATTGTGGATGCGCCGGAGAACACCAAGCAGGCAGCCTGGGTGGGTACCGACCAGGCCATCGTTCTCAATATTCAACGCCAGCCAGGGACCAATATCATCGGGGTGGTGGATACAATCCAGGCGCTGCTTCCACAGATTCGCGCGTCGCTGCCGCCGGGCGTGAACGTCGAGGTTATCACCGACCGGACCACCACCATCCGCGCTTCGGTGAAGGATGTCGAATTCGAATTGATGCTCACCATCGCGCTGGTGGTGATGGTCATCTTTCTTTTTATCCGCAGCCTGTCGGCCACAATCATTCCCGGCATTGCCGTGCCTCTTTCACTGGTCGGCACGTTTGGCGTTATGTATCTGCTCGGGTACAGCCTGGACAACCTCTCTTTGATGGCTCTCACCATTTCCACTGGCTTTGTGGTGGACGACGCCATCGTCATGATAGAGAATATCTCCCGATACATCGAGATGGGCGATTCGCCCATGGAAGCCGCGCTCAAAGGATCCGCCGAGATCGGATTCACTATTATCTCGCTGACAGTTTCGCTGATCGCAGTCTTGATTCCGCTCCTGTTCATGGCGGACATCGTTGGCCGCCTGTTCCGGGAATTCGCCGTGACTCTGGCGGTTACGATCCTCTTCTCGGCCTTCGTCTCCCTGACTTTGACCCCCATGATGGCGGCGAGAATCCTGAAGCACAAGCCGGAGCGCGAGCAGGGCCGCCTGTACCGCTGGTCGGAGTGGTGTTTTGTCAAGACTATCGAGCATTACGGAAAAATGGTTCGGGTGGTTTTGCGCCATCAAACTCTGACGTTGATGGTCGCGCTCGGAACATTGGTTCTCACCATCTATCTGTATGCAATAGTCCCGAAGGGCTTTTTCCCGGTTCAGGACACGGGCGTGATTCTGGGCATTTCCCAGGCGCCGGACGCCATTTCGTTCCCCGCCATGAGCCGCCGCCAGCAGGAACTTGCAAAGGTCATTCTTCAAGACCCCGCGGTTGAGAATCTGACGTCATTTATCGGCATCGACGGTCAAAATACCACTCTGAACAATGGCCGCATTCAGATCACGCTCAAACCTCTGGAGGAGCGGGCCGGCGTTTCAGCCGTGGACGTGATTCGCAGGATTCAACCGAAGTTGGCGGCCCAGGTTCCCGGCATCGCCCTCTTCATGCAGCCGGTACAGGATCTCACGGTAGAAGACCGCATCAGCCGCACGCAGTATCAATATGCTCTGGACGCCCCCGACAAAGCGACGCTGGACCTGTGGGTGCCCAGACTGCAAGCGCGGTTGCAGCAGCTTCCCGAACTGCGCGACGTGGCCAGTGACCTGCTCAACGCGGGCGCCGGGCTGCGCGTTGTAATCGATCGCGACACGGCTGGGCGGTTCGGTATCACTCCCCAGAATATCGATGACGCGCTCTATGACGCCTTCGGTCAACGACAGGTGTCGACCATCTTCACGCAATCCAATCAGTATCATGTGGTGCTGGAAGCTGGCCCGCAATGGCAAACCAGCGCGAATTCGCTCAAAGATATTTATGTGCAAATTGGCTCGGCCTCGCAAAATCTTGCCTCCACTGTCGCGCTGGCAGGAACGAATACCGCGCTCACGGGAGCGGCGGCCGTTGGGCAGGCGCCCCTCAGCTCATTTACGCGGGCTATTCCCGTAACGACTCCGATCGCGATCAATCACCAGGCGCAGTTTCCCGTGGTCACTCTCTCGTTTAATCTGGCGCCCGGCGCATCGCTAGGCGCGGCGGTCAATCATATCCGTCAAACCACCAAGGATCTGGGGTTGCCGGGCAGCATCGAACCTACATTTCAGGGCACTGCTCACGCGTTCGAGTCCTCTCTGGCTAACGAATCGCTGCTGATTCTCGCGGCCATCGTAACTGTTTACATCGTGCTGGGTGTGCTGTACGAAAGCTACATTCACCCGCTCACCATTCTTTCCACCTTGCCTTCGGCAGGCGTTGGCGCTATTGCCGCGCTCATGCTTTTCCATGAGGATCTGGACGTCATTGCGCTCATCGGCATCATACTTTTGATCGGTATTGTAAAGAAAAACGCGATCATGATGATCGATTTCGCTCTGGAAGCCGAACGCAACGAAGGGAAAACACCGGAGGAAGCGATATACCAGGCCTGCCTGCTGCGCTTCCGTCCCATCATGATGACCACCATGGCGGCTCTGCTGGGCGCGGTACCGCTGGCTTTCGGCAGTGGCGTCGGGTCTGAGCTTCGGAAGCCGCTCGGTATCAGTATCATCGGTGGATTGCTGATCAGCCAGGTGCTTACGTTGTTTACTACTCCGGTCATTTATCTGTGGTTCGGCAGGATGGCAGCGTGGGTGTCACGCGCCCGTGGCAAGAGCCCGGCGGAGCGCCCGCCACTTCCGGAGCTGACATGAGCAGTATTTCGGCGCCATTCATCAAGAGACCGGTGGCGACGACCCTTTTGACGGTCGCCGTGGTGCTGGCGGGAGGCATGGCTTATACACTATTGCCGATCGCGCCTCTTCCGCAGATTGACTACCCGACTATCTTTGTGAACGCTGGCCTGCCGGGCGGAAGTCCGGAAGTCATGGCGGCTTCGGTGGCGACACCACTGGAGAAGCAATTCACGCGCATCGCCGGCGTCACCGAGATGACATCATCTAGCCAGGTCGGGTCGGCCAGCGTTATCCTGCAGTTCGACCTGAATCGGGACATCAACGCCGCCGCACGTGATGTCCAAGCCGCCATTAATGCCGCGGCGGGAAACCTTCCCTCCAACCTCCCTACCAACCCGCGTTACCGTAAGATCAACCCGGCGGATGCCCCCATCCTGATCCTCTCGATGACGTCCGACGTGGTGCCGAGGCCGAAGTTATATGACATCGCGTCGTCGCTTTTTGCGCAGAAGCTCGCGCAGGTAAAAGGCGTCGGACAGGTCAATGTCGGCGGAAGTTCTCTTCCAGCCGTGCGCGTCGAGGTAAATCCCCAACCGGTCTCCAACTACAATGTGGGGCTGGATCAGATCGGCAGCTTTCTTCAAGGCGCCAATGCCAATAAGCCGCAAGGTGAGATCTCCAACGACCAGCAAGCCTTTCGCCTCTCCGCCACCGATCAACTCCTCGAGGCCAAGGACTACCAGAACTTGATTGTGGTGTATCGCAAAGGAGCGCCGGTCCGTTTATCCGACCTCGGGCGCGTCGTGGACGGTACCGAGGACGTCCGGAATATGGGGTTGTCCAACGGAAAACCGGCCGTCCTCCTGCAGGTGAGCCGTCAACCCGGCGCAAACATTATCGACACTGTCGACCGGATCAAGGCGCTGCTGCCGGTATTCCGGGCCAGCCTGCCACCCAATGTTCGGCTAGATATCGACACGGATCGGACCCTGACCATTCGCTCTTCGGTTTTCGATGCGCAGCGCAACATGATCATCTCGATCGTTCTGGTGATCCTGGTAGTATTTATTTTTCTACGCAACTTCGCCGTTACTCTAATCCCCAGCATCTCGGTTCCGGTTTCGCTGATCGGGGCGTTCGGATTCATGTATCTGGCCGGATACACTCTGGATAACTTGTCGCTCATGGGGCTTGCGATCGCCACCGGGTTCGTAGTCGACGACGCCATTGTGGTTATCGAAAACATCACGCGCCACATCGAAAATGGCATGCAGCCGATGCAGGCCGCCTTGCGGGGCGCTGAAGAAATCGGATTTACGGTGCTGTCGATGAGCATCTCGCTGATCGCGGTTTTTATACCGATCCTGATGATGAGCGGAATCGTGGGCCGGCTCTTCCGTGAATTCGCGGTTGTGCTCTCGGTCTCCATCTTCATGTCGTTGCTGATTTCGCTGACAACCACACCCATGATGTGCGCGCGCATGATGAAGCCGAAGCACGAGCATGGCCGGCTCTACAACACGACCGAGAAGTTCTTTCAATGGGTACTATCCTCCTATGCCTCAGCTCTGGAAGTGGTCTTGAGGAGGACCGCACCAGTCATGATCGTGATGATGCTCACGATCGGCGTAAGCGTCTACCTGTACATCAAGATTCCAAAAGGATTTTTTCCCCAGCAGGATACAGGACGGCTACAGGGTAATGTGCAGGGTCAGCAACATATCTCGTACCAGTCGTTGGTAGAGAAGGTCAAATGGTTTGAGGAGCAGGTCAGAAACGATCCAGCGGTTGCCACGGTGAACGTGACGGTTGGTTCGAACGCGGGCGGCCGTGGCGGCGGCAACAATGGCAACATGAACGTCCAACTGAAGTCGTTTGAGGAGCGGGGAAAAATCACGTCCGACCAGGTGATCGCTCGGATCCGCCAGAAAACGCAGGGCATGCCCGGAGCGGTCTTATATTTGCAAAATAACCAGGACATTCGCATTGGCGGCAGGCAGGGCAACGCCCAGTATCAATACACGATTCAGTCGCAGGACCTGAGTCTTCTGGCGCAATGGGGTCCTCGAGTTCTGGGCCGCCTGTCCCGGCTTCCGGAACTGGTGGACGTAAGCTCGGACCTGCAGAATTCCGGTTTGTCCTCGAAAGTCGTTATCGACCGGGACACTGCATCCCGGCTGGGTCTCACGGCCCAGGCCATCGACAGCGCTCTTTACGATGCATTCGGCCAGCGCCAGGTCTCGACGATATATAAATCGATCAATCAGTATCACGTCGTGCTGGCGCTTGAGCAACAATGGTGGGAAAATCCGGCGTTTCTCGACAAAATATACGTGCAGACCCCGCGCGGACTTTCGATTCCACTGTCGACATTTGCACATTTCACGGAGGGAACCACGCCGCTTTCCCTCGCACATCAGGGGCAGCTCCCCTCCACCACCTTTTCGTTCAACCTTCCCGAGGGCGTCTCGCTCAGCGATGCCACCAATGCTATCAACAAAGCCGAGCTTGACATCGGGATGCCCGCCAGCATCACCGGTAAATTCGCCGGAACGGCGCAGCAGTTCCAGAACTCTTTGTCCAATCAGCCCATCCTGATCGGCACCGCGCTCCTGGCCGTTTACATTATCCTGGGCATCCTGTATGAAAGCCTGCTTCACCCTTTGACCATCATCTCGACCTTGCCCTCCGCCGGCGTAGGCGCTCTGATCGCTTTGGTGCTGTTCCGCACCGAGCTCACCATCGTGGCGCTGATTGGAATCATTCTGCTGATTGGCATCGTGAAGAAGAATGCCATCATGATGATCGATTTCGCCCTGGCCGCCGAGCGTAACGAGGGTCTGAGCCCCCGCGACGCAATCTTCCAGGCTTGCCTGCTGCGTTTCCGGCCCATTATGATGACCACGGCCTGCGCTCTGCTGGGCGGTCTGCCGCTAGCCCTGGGTCTGGGCTCAGGTTCGGAACTGCGCCGTCCGCTCGGAATCACGATTGTAGGCGGCTTGCTGGTCAGCCAAATGTTGACGTTGTTTACGACTCCAGTGGTCTACTTGTCTATGGATCGTCTGCGCCAGCGTTTCAGCGGGCGCAAGGCAACTTATCGTAATCGGCCCGGCTTTCTCATTCCTGGCGGAGCCGTAACACAGAGCGGCGACTGATGACGCGACGTTGGAAATACGCGCTGTTCTCGTTGCTCGTCTGCTCGGGTTGCACCATCGGCCCGAAATACCAGCGTCCGACCGCGCCGGCGACTCCCGCTTTTAAGGAGCTGAACGGTAACGACCAGTGGAAGATGGCCACTCCCAGCGATCAATTGCTCAAAGGCAAATGGTGGGAGATATTTAACGATCCGGAACTCAGCCGGCTGGAAGAGTTGGTCGCCATCAACAACCAGAATGTGAAGCAAGCAGAAGCGCAATTCCGCCAGGCGCGTGCACTGGTTGCCGGCAATTACGCCAACTACTTTCCGACCATCGGATCGAATCCATCCATCACGCAATCCGACAGCGGCAAGAACGCTGGCCGTGCGGGCGGAACATCGCAATCGTTCTCGCTACCGGCGACCGTGAGTTGGGAACCAGATTTGTGGGGCCGCGTGCGCCTGTCCGTCGAAAATGCGTCGGACAACGCGCAGGTGAGCGCGGCGGACCTGGAGAATGCCAGGTTGAGCGCGCAGGCGCTGCTCGCGACGGATTACTTTGTCATGGTGGGTAACGATATGCAGCAGGCGATTTTGGCTGACACGATCCAGGCCTACCAGAAGAACCTGCAATTGACCATCAACCGGTTCAATGGCGGCGTTGCTTCCAGAAGTGACATAACCCTGGCGCAAACCCAGCTCGCCGGCGCGCAGGCGCAGAGCACCGATCTGCGGATCGCGCGCGCGCAACTGGAGCATGCCATCGCCGTTCTCACCGGCCAAGCCCCCTCGAGCGTCGAACTTCCGACGGCCATGATCGCTGCTCCGCCACCGCCGGTCCCGCTGGCGCTGCCATCGACGCTTCTCGAGCGCCGTCCTGATATCGCTGCCAACGAACGCCTGGTGGCCGCGGCCAATGCAAACATCGGGATCGCACAGACTGCTTACTATCCAACGTTGACTCTTTCAGCGACGCCGGGGTTGTTGAGCACCAGTCTGGCAACTTTGTTCACCTGGGGCAGCCGCGTGTGGTCAGCCGGCCCATCGATCTCTCAGACCTTGTTCGATTTCGGGCGCCGCAACGCCCAAGTCCAGCTTACGCAAGCCGCCTATGACGCCACCGTCGCCGCCTATCGCCAGACTGTGCTCTCGGCCTTCCAGGAAGTGGAGGATGATCTGGCGGCCCTGCGCTACCTAGCCGAAGAGGCGGGGCAGCAGCAGGAGGCGGTGGTGGCCGCCGAGCAGGCGCTGGTTCTCGAAAACGCCCGCTATCTGGCCGGAACTGATTCGTATCTTAACGTCATCACCACTCAGACCATCGAGTTGACCGACAAACAGGCGTCGGTCACAATCCTGCAACGCCGCATGCTGGCGGCAGTTGATCTGGTGAAAGCGCTGGGCGGTGGCTGGGATGCATCCACGCTGCCAAGCACCGATCAACTTCGCTCGGCTGAATTGGCCAACCCGAACAACACGCAAAAAGTCGCCCAGCCAACCGCCAGGTAACTTCTTCGAGGATTAAGGGACCGAGACGATCCCGGTCCAGAACAGGCTTCTGCCGCCGCCAGTTTCAATGTCGTATTTATGCGCGAAGCTGAGCTTTCCGTCGTCGCCTACCCGGAAAATCGTCAAGCTGGCGGGCACCGTGCGCACGCTCGTTCCCTCACGGACAGGCATCGACATCTGGTTCGCTACCGCAAGAATCGTCCCGCTCGGATCTAACGCGAACGTGCGAGGATGGAAGCCGCGAGTATCGGCGCTCTGGATAAGCGTTGGCTCGCCCGTTTTCTGATCGATCGCGAAAACGGCGATGGTGTTCTCACCGCCGGCAGAAACGCGCTTACCGCCGAAATCCACGGTGCCGCTCGCACGGTTCGCCAGGTATACAAAACGGCCGTTCGGATGTACGTGAATGGACGCCACGGCTTGGCCGCCGTGACCGTTGCCGGGTTGAGCCAGCGTGTCCTTCACGAAAAGCGGGCTGGTGCCCAGCGTGCCATCCGCCATTCTGCGGTAAACGTGGAGCTTGTTTTGCCGCTCCAGCGTAACGAATACCCAGGAGCCCGACGGGTGAAAATCCAGATGGCGGACCTGATAATTGAAGCCACCACCCGGAGCGATAGACTGCTTATTCGCCAGCAATCCGTTCTTGTAGCTGAAGATTTTCAGCGCGCCCGGGTCTTCGGGTTTAGTTGAAGTAGGCCCGTTGCCGCGAGTCACCAGAATGACGGCTTGGTTCGATGGATCCATACGAACCTGGTGCCCATAGATGCCAAAGTCGAGTGAGGCCGTCTGTTTTACCTGCTCGCCGATCGTGCCATCGGATAGGATCCGATGCACCGTCAACCCGCTGGGGTCGTTGTAGGCAGCGATCACGTGCGTGCCGTCGATGTCGGTGGTGATAAAAATCGGGCGTGACGGCAGCGCCGCCGGTTTTCCCTGCGGTATCAAAGCTCCGGAAGCGGGATCGATGCGGAAGACAGTGATACCGTGTTGGTCGCCAGTCGGCACAACGGCTCCGTAAGATGAATTGCCGGCCCCGCCGTTACTCCAGGCGACGTAGAGGAATTTCTTCGATGGATGCTGCCACACTTCCTGAACATTGGCAGGGAGGGTAACCGAGCCTCGTTTGATCAGAGCTGCGTTGTCGCGGTCGACATCGTATTGGGTGAGTTCGGCTCCTACGGCGGCGTACAGCACGGCTTTTCCGGGCGCCGTCTGGCCACTAAGCATCGACACGGCGCAGATGTTGAGGAGCATGAAGAGGGCCAAGCGCGTCGGTGTTTGTGACACAAGCATCATATTACCCCCACCACGTTTCGCCGGGCGCTAAATGGGCCTTCACAACGTCCGGATTTAAGTCGATGCCGAGCCCGGGCTTTTCGGTGACTCGCACGAAGCCATCCCGAATATACGGGCCATCGAGGAGCAGCAGTTGATCCATCCAATCGCCTGTACCCGTGATGGTTTCACAAGTCATGTAATCGCGAATGGACGCGCCCCACTGGCAGGTGGCATAGGTGTGAACTTGGCTGCCGGTGTTGTGGTTGGCCACGGGCAGCCCGAACACGTCAGCCATATCCGCGATCCGCTTGGTTTCGAGAAACCCGCCGCTATTGCGAAGATCCGGGTGCACGATGTCGCAGCCGTGGTTAATGATGAAGTCCTTGAAGCCCTGCCGGCGCGCCAGATTCTCACCCGTGCAGACCGGCACGTGAACGCTCTGGCAGAGTCGCGACCAAACGTCGGAGTATTCCACTTGCAGCGGATCTTCAAACCACAAAGGCTTGATCGGTTCCACCGCTTCCGCGATCTGGATGGCCGTGCGCAGGTCGTACTCCCAATGGCAGTGGACCATGATGTCGTGGTCCCAACCGATGGCTTCGCGGCAGTTCTCGAAACCCTGCCGTATCTCGATCAGCTCTTTGGTGGTAAGGACGCGGTTGGAGGGATCGCGGGCGAGGTCGGAATCCGGATTGGTGTGCGGGAAGCCGAATTTATGAGCCGTAAAGCCGGCCGGATCGGCCTTCACTTTCTGCGCCCATTCGCGGCAGGATGCTTTGTCGAGCATGTTGCGGGGCGCCGCATGATCGTATACTCGAACCTTCTGACGAAATCTGCCTCCCAGCAATGTCGAAGCCGGCACGCCGAGGGCTTTGCCCGCCAGGTCCCACAGCGCCATCTCGATGCCGCTTGCGGCGCGCATGAGGTTGTGTGCTGAACCATCCGTGCGTGAGCCGCTGAGGTCTTTCACGTGCTCATCGAAGAAGGTGTAGATAGCGTCGATTTCGAGCGGGTCTTTACCGACGAGCCCCGGCTTCATCGACAGAATCTGTTCTTTGACTCCGATTCCTGGTGTCCCGTAGGCCTCCGCGACGCCGAAGAGGCCATCATCGGCCACGACCTTGACCAGCACATAGGTGCGGGAAGGTCCCTGAATGGTCATGGTCCGGAGGTCGCGAATCTTCAGTTGTTTCTTCTCGGCCGCGGCGAGCTTCTGAAAATGGATCAGAAAAGGGGACGCGCCGGCAGCGCTCAGAAATGTGCGGCGGGAAAGTACGCTCATATCTCCACCTCATGCGAGATGGTAGCTTATTTTGCCCGCTTATTGTGCGAGTGCGGGACGCGTTTCCGCAGAACTCTGATCCCTCAGTTGCTGCTGTTCCTTCACGAATTCGAGGATGTCGTAGCGCGGAACAACACGGTCGGGGAAAAAGCTGTTGACGGCGTCCGCTTCTAGCTGGTAGGTGTCGATGTCAGCGTGCGATTGGCCGAGGTTGAGAAGTACCAGCCGGCCGCCGGCGTCATGGAAACGCGTGGCGCAGAAGGAAAGGGTGTTGAGTCCAGTTTCGTCGACACTGGAGACGTCTTTGAAGTTCAGTATGACTTTGGGTCGCCGCGATTCCAGGAGAATCAGAAGCCGCTGAAGCAGTGAGACGTCCTCGTCGCCCAGGACTAACGGGCCCTTCAGATCAAGAATGACAATCTTCTCTTGCTCTCTTTGTTCGATTTGAAGCTTCATGGACCCCACTCGCTGAGCATTGGAGAGCACGCCAGCTTCCAATTGTTCTGGCCGCGGATGTTTATGAAACTATAGAGGCTGAGCGATTGAGGACTGTCGCCTGAACAGCACACAGGCGGGCAGTTTTGACACGCGAGACGCCAGGTTGACGCCGCTGGTTTTTAAATTAATTCGGCAGGTTCGCGTAGACTGACCGCTCGAAATCTCCGAGCAGCCCGATGGCTTCCTTGTCCACGAAGGGCAGGAACTGCATCATGATGGTCGCGCAGATTCCGCGCTTCGGATCGATCCAATAGAACGTATTGTCGATGCCCGCCCAGGCCAAGCTGCCCGCCGAACGCCCGTTGTCATAGGCCTTGGTGTTGATCAGGAAACCGAGTCCCCATTTGTCGACCGCGCCAGGATGGAGATCGACATCGGCGGACCGCTGAGGCAGGAAGCTCTTGAGCCGTCCCGCTCCGAGTTCGCCAATCTGATTGGCCGCCATCATTTCGACTGTCTTCGATTCGAGAATGCGGATCTTGCCCACGCGGCCGTGATTGAGAATCATTTGCATGAAGCGAACGTAGTCGGCTGGCGTGGAATAAAGGCCGCCGCCTCCGTTATAGGCCTTGGGCGGCGAGGGCAGCCTACGGGGATTCTCTTGCATCGTTCCGTCCGGCTGTCTTTGATATACACTGACCACCCGATCATATTTTTCAGCGGTCATGACGTAACTGGTATCCTTCATGCCGAGCGGTTGCAGGATGTGCTCCTGCATATACTGCTCGAGCGTCTGGCCGCTGACGGCCTCCACCAGCTTTCCGGCCCAATCCATGCTGTAGCCATACTGCCATCGCGTTCCCGGCTCGAACACCAGCGGCGTGAGGGGAGCGACCGTACCCGGAGGGACCGCGTAGCCGGTCTTTTGCACGTATTCAAACATCTCCTGGTTCCAGGTATCGTAGGCGAATCCGGAGGTGTGCGTCAGCAGGTGCCTCAATGTTATTGGCTTGACCGGCGGGCGCAGGACGGGTTGTCCGGAGGCGTCGTATCCGTGCAGCACTTGCGCCATGGCCAGCTCCGGCAGATGCTTCGAGGCCGGCTCGTCAAGCTGGAGTTTTCCACGCTCCACCAATTGCATGGCTGCTGTCGCGGCGATCGCCTTGGTCATGGAGGCGATCGAAAAGATACTGTCGGGCTTGACGTCGATCCCGGAGGCGCCATCGCGCTTGCCGAAAGCGCCGGCATAAAACGTCTGGGTCGCGGTGGCGGCCATGGCAGCGACGGCTGGGATTTTTCTGCTCTCGATTCCGGTCCGCAGAGTCTCGTCGATGCTGGTGGTGGAAGCGGCGAGTTTGCGCGCCTGGGCACCCAGGGCGAACATGACACTGTTGAATTCTCTACGAGTGGTGAACATAACCTCTGTGAGATTACCAGTTTGTGATTGAGCCGTCCGGCCGGAAATAAACCTGAGCGCGGTTGGTAACCGGTTGCGTGATTTCCGCGATCATCTTCAGCTGTTTCATATCGAGCTCGACGCCCAGGCCGGGGCGGTCATTTGCGTACAGCTTGCCATTCTTGAAATCCAGACACACCGGCAGGTGCGGAAGAGTTCGACCCTGGAAGTTATATTCCATCAGCAGCGGCCCGGAGAATGTGCCTAAACAATTGACTAGGGCAGCGGTGGCGATGGGGCCTGTGAAATGAGGAACGATGCCGACAAAGTGAGTTTCGCAAATGGCCGCGATCTTCATCATCTCGGTGATTCCACCGACGTTGGGGAGCGTCACGCGAACGTAGTCGAGATCGTGATTCTCAACCAGCTTGTTAAAGTCCCAGCGGTTACCCCACTCCTCGCCGGCGGCCAGCGGCACCTTGACGGTTCGACGCAGGATGGGCAAATCTTCCTGGAACGCTTCGGTGCGCACCGGGTCTTCGACAAAGAAGGGCGCCAGACTTTCGATGAGCCCGCATCCTCGAATAGCGTCCGACAGATCGAACCTCTGGTGGAAGTCGATACAGAAGTCGCCGTTCTTGCCGACGCCGTCGCGTGCCTGTGCGCAATCGTCGTAAAGCTGGTTTATTCTTTCGCGTGTGTTGTAGGTGGTATTGGGCGTGGTTGATGCGGCGTCCATCCGGAATGCACGGTAGCCGGCTTCCATCGTAATCTGGGCTCGCTCCTTCACGCTCATACCGGTGCGGATGCCCGGGATAACCCCGGCGGTGTTGTAGCACTCGCAGTAGTTGCGGACCATTCCGCTTAAAAGCGCGTGGACTGGCAAGTTGAGAGCCTTGCCCTTGATGTCCCACAGCGCAAGATCGAGGGCTCCTATCGCATGCTCCTTTTCGCGGCCCGGCGGATAGAAGAAGGCCCGGGACATGTCTTGCCAGCGGCGCTCGATGAAGTGCGGATCTTGTCCGATCAGCCGCCCGGCGCACTGTTCCAACAACTGCTGGGAGCCGCCCTCGCCAATCCCCGTGATGCCGGCATCGGTCTCGACGGTGATCACCAGGTCGCTCTGATTGAAAAGAGGATTCGGATTGGGTGGCGAGTAGACGCGAACGCGCGTAATTTTCATCTTGGGAACAGCTGCTCGCGTAATGGGTGCGGCCGCGACGCCCGCGAGGGATGTTCCGGCCAGAGACTTCACAAAATCTCTTCGATTCATGTTTGCTCCTTTCGAGATCTTTACTTTACTGCATGTAGCGCGAGAGTATAATGATCCCAGCATGCGTTCGATATGGATTCCGTTGAGCCAGGTGTTGCTCAATCTCGTGTTGCTCGGTATTAACGCCGCGGCTGCCGACAGCCCGGTGCGCTTCAATCGCGACATCCGGCCAATCATGTCCGACACGTGCTTCCGGTGTCACGGACCCGATCAGCGGGCGCGCATGGCAGGACTTCGGCTGGATATCCGCGACGAGGCGCTGCGGACCACGAAATCCGGAGTGACTCCGATTGTTCCAGGCCAACCGGATCAAAGCGCTATCATCCAGCGCATCTTCGCACAGAATCCGGCCAAGATCATGCCGCCACAGTTCGCGCACAAGGAACTCACTGCCGCGCAAAAGGAGACGATCCGGCGCTGGGTGGCTGAAGGCGCGCCTTATGAGAAGCATTGGTCGTATGAGGCGGTGGTGCGGCCTCCGGTTCCCGAGATCAATGGCGCGAAGGCCAACAACCCCATCGATGCATTCATCCAGGAGCGACTCCACCGAGAAGGCCTGCAGCCGTCCCCTGAAGCTGATCGGCGCACGCTGCTCCGGCGCGTCACCTTCGATCTCAATGGCGTGCCACCGACGCCTGAAGAAATGCGGACGTTCCTGGCGGATAAATCGCCGGATGCCTATGAGAGAGCCGTGGACCGGCTGCTCGCTTCGCCCCGCTACGCCGAGATGCAGGCCATGCACTGGCTGGACGCAGTGAGGTATGCCGACAGTGTCGGATTTCACGGCGACAATCTTTGGCCGGCGTGGCCTTATCGCGATTACGTTCTGCGCGCCTTCCGCGACAACAAGCCCTTCGACGAATTCACTCGAGAACAACTCGCGGGCGATCTTCTTCCGAATGCAACTACGGACCAGAAGGTGGCGTCCGCCTACAACCGGCTGAACCGCGCTTCTGCCGAGGGTGGGCTTCAACCCGAAGAATACCTGGCGAAGTACGGCGCCGATCGCGTCCGGACCTTGAGCACGGTGTGGCTTGGATCCACCATGGGATGCGCGGAGTGCCACGACCATAAATTCGATCCGTTCAAGTCGAAGGATTTTTACGCGATGAAAGCGTTCTTCGCCGATATTCGCGAGACGGGTCTGATCGCCGATCGGGGCGCGAAAGCTTGGGGCTCCACGCTAGAACTGCCGAATCCAGACCAGCAAACCCGGCTCACCGATCTGCGAACGCAGATTGAAGCGACACAGAAGGAGCTGAAGCAGAAAGCTGAGAGCCTGTTCGAGCGCCGCTGGCAGTGGGAGGATGCAATGCTGGCGGCCTACAAATCGGGCGATCTCAGTTGGCGTTATCAGCATCCCTCGACAGCATCGGCCGAGCATGGCGCTAAGCTCACCATCTACAACGACGAGCCGGTGGACAGCGATTACTACATGAACGGGTCGCTCCACTCGGACAAGAAGCGCGGCGACGGGGTCGTGATTGCCTCCGGACCCAACCCCGACAACGAAACCTACGTCGTGACATTCAAGCCGGGGCCGGGCTCCTGGACAGCGCTCGGCATCGATGTTCTGCAGGACGAAAGCTTGCCGGGCAATCGCCTCGCGCGCGGGGCCGATCGATTCGTCTTGACTGAAGTGGAGGCCGAGCTTTCACCCAACGCATCGTCTCGACCGGAGAAACTGTCTTTCGTTTTGGCTACGACAACTGGATTTGGGCAGGGGCCGGAGAATCCCGCGATGGCGGCCATCGACGGCAATCCCAAGACCGGCTGGGGCGTCTGGTTTGGCGAACAGCGGAACGCGTTCCTGGCACTGCGCTTTGCGGGCAAGGTGCAGACTGGAGCCGATTCCGTGATTACCGTTCGATTGCACCATGATTCCGATTTGCGCCGCGCGACGATCGGGCGTTTCCGCGTGGCTCTATCGGCATTCGAGCATTCCTGGCCTGAAAACGGGGATTCGGCGCGGAAGTACAAGGCCGCCCAGGCTTCGCCATCCGATACGGCCACTGTGAACATTGCCGTTGACCGCGGTCTTCCGCCGGACGTGCAGGCTGCGCTGCAGAAACACGAAGAGGATCGCAACGACGCCGAAAAGAAACTGGTGGTCGACCATTTCGCGTGGGCTGCGCCTGAGTTCCAGCCGTTGACTGTGTTGTTAGCAAAACTCGAAGCCGAACGCGATTTGCTGGAAAGTTCCATCCCACGCGTGATCTACACCGAGCGCGCCAAGCCGCGGGTGGTTCGCATACTTCCTCGCGCGAATTGGATGGACGAAACCGGAGAGATTGTCCAGCCGGCTATTCCGGCTTTTCTTGGCAAGCTCGATACCGGGAATCGGCGCGCGAATCGGCTCGATCTGGCGAATTGGATCGTATCGCCGGATAATCCGCTTACCGCGCGGGCCTTCGTCAACCGCGAGTGGCGTCAATTCTTCGGCACTGGATTATCGAAGACTCTCGAGGATTTAGGCTCACAAGGGGAGTGGCCCACGCATCTGGAGCTTCTGGATTGGCTGGCCGCTGAATTCATGCAGCCGAGTTCCGATAACGGCCACGCTTGGGATGTCAAGAATATTGTGCGGACAATCGTGACGAGCCAAACTTATCGGCAGTCTTCACGAAGCACGACCCAGTTAGATGAACGCGATCCTGACAACCGCTTGTTAGCGCGGCAGAGCCGCTTTCGAGTGGATGCCGAAATCGTTCACGATATCGCTCTCTCCGTTTCGGGTCTGATGGTGGAGCAGTTTGGCGGCGCGAGCGTCCGCCCCTATCAGCCGGATGGCTACTTGGCTGCGATCAATTTCCCGAAGCGCGAGTATTCGGCCAGTCATGGCGACGATCTCTACCGGCGCGCCCTCTACACGCAGTGGCAGCGCACGTTTCTTCACCCCACGCTGTTGACTTTCGACGCGCCCACGCGCGAGGAGTGCGGGGTAAACCGGGTGAATTCGAACACGCCGACACAGGCTCTGGTTTTGCTCAACGATCCGATCTTTGTCGAGGCGTCGCGTGTGTTTGCGGCCAACATTTTGAAATCCGGCGGCCGGCGTTGGGACGAGCAGTTGGATTGGGCGTTTTCGAGGGCGCTGAATCGAGCGCCTGAAAAGGAAGAGCGCCGCATCCTTACAAATCTATACCAGCGCAGCGTGGCCAGCTTTCGATCGGGCGAGTCCGATGCCGGCAAGCTGCTTTCGGTCGGCGAAGCGCCTGTTCCCACTGATATCGATCGAACCAACCTGGCCGCGATGACCGCCGTCGCTCGGGCCATCTTGAACCTGCATGAAACGATTACGAGGAACTGAAGGAGCAAGTATGGATTCTGCCAGCGAGCGTGACTGCCAGGTCTGCCGGCGCGCATTTCTGGGACGAAGCGTGTCAGGCCTGGGCGTACTGGCGTTGAACTCGCTGCTCAACCGGCAACTCATCGCAGCCATTACGGAGAGCGGGTCGCGCGGCGTTGTGAATCCGCTGCATCACGCTGCCAAGGCGAAGCGCGTCATTTTTCTCTATCAAGCGGGCGGACCGTCGCACCTGGAGACTTTCGACTACAAACCAAAGCTGGCGGAGATGAATGGCAAGCCGATGCCCGATTCTCTGACCAAGGGTCAGCAGATTGCTCAACTGCAAAACAGCCAGTTGGTTTGCTTCGGTCCGCAGTACGGGTTCAAGAAGTTTGGGAAGTCCGGCCAGGAGATCTGCGAGCTATTTCCGCAGATCGGCAGCGTGGCCGACGACCTCTGCATCGTGCGCTCCATGTGGACCGAGCAGATCAATCACGATCCCGCGCATACGCTGATGAATACCGGTTCCATCATCACCGGCCGGCCCAGCATGGGTTCCTGGATGCTGTATGGGCTGGGCTCGGAAGCGGATAATCTTCCCGGTTTCGTGGTGCTGATGTCGTCCGGCAAGGGCGGGCAAATGCAGCCGATCGCCGCGCGGCAATGGTCGTCGGGCTTCCTGCCCAGCCGGTTCCAAGGCGTGAAATTCAATTCAGTGGGCGATCCGGTGCTGCACATTCGGACGCCACCCGGAATGTCCGCCGGCGTGCAACGCGATTCCATCGACGCCATCAACGCACTGAATCGCTTTGAGAATCAGACCGCCAATGATCCGGAAATCCTCACGCGTATTGCGCAATACGAGATGGCTTTCAAGATGCAAGCGAGCGTGCCCGACTTGGTGGACATGAGCAAAGAGCCGGCGCATATTCTCGAAATGTACGGAGCGAAACCGGGCGACGGGTCCTTTGCATCGAACTGTCTGCTGGCGCGCAAGCTGGCCGAGCGCGGGGTGCGCTTCATTCAGCTTTACCATCGCGACTGGGATCATCACAGCGGCGTGAAAGCGAACATCGCCATCAAGGCCGAAGAAACGGATCGAGCGACGGCGGCGCTCATAAGCGACTTGAAACAGCGCGGCTTGCTGGATGACACGCTGGTGGTGTGGGGAGGCGAGTTCGGTCGCACGCCGATGTCGCAGGGCGGCGACGGCCGCGACCACCACATCAAGGGCTTCTCCTTCGTGCTGGCGGGTGGCGGAATCAAGGGCGGAATCACGTACGGATCGACGGACGACTTCGGATATGCGGCGCAAGAGAATCCTGTGGCGGTTCCGGACTTCCATGCCACCATGTTGCATCTGCTGGGAATCGATCACAAACGGTTCACGGTGAAGTTTCAGGGGATGGATGCGCGGTTGACGGGGATTTCGGGGCAGGTGGTTAAGCGATATTCTGGCGTGAAGATTTCGAGAATGCTGATTCCGAGCCGCGACCAGAGGAAGCGGTGCGTTACAGCGCGATCTTCATCGTGTTCTCGATGTAGCCGGCCGTGATGCGCGCGCTTTCCTTGGGCGGACGGATGGGCGATGTATCCAGCTCCACCACCAGAAAACCCTTCCACTGGATGCTGTCCAAATGGGCTTTGAGAGCCGGGAAATCGACACCGCCCGTGCCGAGCGGGAAGAAATATGGATCTTTCATTTGATCCCTGTCCGGCCCTGGCACATTTTTCGTCCCGCCGCGATCTTCCGGCTTGGTGTCCTTCAAGTGAAATTCCACGATGCGCGTCCCCAGTCGCTTGGCTAGTGCGATGGGGTCCATGCCGGCCATGGTGATGTGGCCGGTATCCAGAACGAACCGGACGTGCTTCGGATCGGTGTTCGCCATCAGGTAGTCGATCTCATTCTGATTTTGGAACTGGCTGCCCAGATGAGCGTGGAACCCGTATGGAATGCCTTCTTGCTCGAGGCTGCGGCGTCCGAGCTCCTCGGCGGTCTCGGCGATGTTCTTGAGATCTTCCGGCGTTGTGCCGCCCGGCCGCCGGCTACCCATGTTGGTCTTCTGATGGTCACACCCGAACTTCTTGCTGAAACGGACCACGCCCAGGTGGTTTTCGATAACGGCCTGCCGCACCGCGGGATCCTCAAAGTGAGTGTTGCCGCCTCGCGCGCCGCCGGTGATGGCTGCGAACTTGACACCGATCTCGTCGATGCGCTTCCGCAGACCGGCCACGTCATCCGGGTAGAATTGGCTGAACGAAGTAGCGAAAGCTTCCACGTAATGGAAGCCGACCTCGCGGGCTTCGGTGAAACCTCGGAATGGGTCGCCTGCCCAGGTTGTCGCCGGATCAGCGCCCCGGGTATTGGTGGTATATCCAATCTTGTAGCGTGGCTCAGCGCCGAATATGCGCTGAACGGTCAGCGCCGTCGCGGCGGCGGACGCTGATAGGAGAAATTCTCTGCGATGCATGGCCAGCTCCTTCACTTGCTTTGCTTGGCGATAATCCGGCTCGAAATTTTATCGTAGGTCGCTTGAGGAATGACCTTCCGCGACACGAGCTGGCTTTTGTTTGCGTACGGCCGGTTCTTGACGATCGCGGCCGAGTACGCATCGCCAATGCCAGGTAGCGCCTTGAGATCGTCCTGGGATGCAGAGTTGATGTCGATGAGCTTGCTTGAAGTCGAGCTACTTGGCGATTTCGACGCTTTCGGCGTCTGGTATGGCGCGGCAACCAGAGCCAGAGTCGTGAGTAGAAGAAGAATCCATCTTGTAATTTTCATGCGGCAGCGCAGTACCCTGCGCTATGCAGTTCATTATACACGCGTCGTTGTTGGAGTTCAGAGCCTATCGATTGGGATTCAGAGCCTCCCCGGGGGCGGTATCATATTGATGAGCCTATGCAGTTTCGAGTCCTTCCCGTCGTGCTCGCCATGGCCGCCATGCCCGCTCCCGGCGCCGCCACACGCGCGCTGGACCGGCAGTTCCAGCAAACCGTCCGGCCTTTTGTAGCGAAGTATTGCACCGGATGCCACAGCGGCCAAACGCCCGCAGCACAGTTCGATCTCAAGGCATACGACACGCTGGAGATGGTGACCCGGGATTATCCTCGCTGGGCGCTGGTGCTCGAAAAGCTGACTGCTAAAGAAATGCCGCCCAAGCCGGTTCCGCCGCCGCCTGCCGAAGCGCGGCAGCAGGTGATCGACTGGATTCAGGCCGTACGCGCGGAAGAGCTGCGGAAAAACGCAGGCGACCCGGGATCGGTGCTGCCGCGCCGCTTGAGCAACGCCGAATACAACTATACCGTCCGCGACCTCACCGGCCAGGATATGCAACCCGCGCGGGAGTTTCCCGTAGATCCTGCCAATCCCGCCGGCTTCGACAACTCCGGTGAATCTCTGACCATGTCTCCCGCGCTGCTGAACAAATATCTGCAGGCCGCGCGCGAAGTGGCCGAACACATGGTCCTGACACCCGATGGAATCGACTTCGCGCCTTATCCGATGCTGGTCGAGACCGATCGCGACAAATACTCGATCCAGCGCATTATAAGCTTCTACCATCGGCAGCCAACCGACTTTGCGGATTACTTTCAGGCCGCATGGCGCTTCCGATATCGGGCCGCGCTGGGGAAGCCAGGCGCGACTCTGGCCGCCATCGCCGCGGAATCGAAGGTGAGCGCCACCTATCTGCCCATGGTATGGGGGATCCTGCAGGAGAAAGACGCCGTTGGTCCCATCGCGAAGCTGCAGGGGATGTGGCGCGATCTGCCCCCGCCGGGCGCGGACCAGGCGGAGGCGCTGCGGGCGAAATGCGTCGAGATGCGAGATTTCGTGATCAAGATCCGCAGTCACACCGCCATGCAGTTCGCCGCGCCGGTGGTGAAAGGATTGCCCCCCGGATCGCAGCCTCTGCTGGACTGGAAGCTGCGCGAGTTCGCCTCGCACCGCCGCGATAGCGACCCGGAGGATCTGCGGAATGATTCCGATCCGCCGCCGGATGTGCCCGAAATCCCGAAATATCCCGGGCTTCACCGGGAAGCCGCTCCGCGCTGGGCCGCTCTTTCGGCCAAAGCCCGCGCTGACGATTCCGATCTCGTGGTTCCCACCGCCGAGCGCAGCCGCTATGAAGCCGCATTCGCACGCTTTGCTTCCGTTTTCCCAGACACGTTTTATGTCCAGGAGCGCGGCCGCTATTTCCCGGATGATTCCGAGGACAAGGGACGCCTCCTGAGCGCGAGCTATCACAACACCATGGGTTACTTCCGCGACGACACGCCGCTGATGGAGTTGATCCTCGACGAAAACGGCCGGAAGGAACTCAACCGCCTGTGGAATGAATTCGATTTCATCGCCAGCTATACGGCCCGCACCTGGGTTCAGTACTTCTTCAATCAGAGCGGCGAGGTTCAAGGGAAGGGCGCGGAATCCGGCACGGCGCGCCCACTGGATCACGAGATTACCGACCAGGCAGTCATCATGAGCTTGCGGGACGCCTATCTGGACAAGGCTCTGGCCGACCCGCGGAATGACCCGGTCGCTCTCGATGCGATTAACGTCCACTTTGATGGCGTGAACGCTACGCTGCGGTCTTTGGAAAAGGAGCATGCTGATGCTGAGCCGAAGCATCTCGATGCCCTTCTCCGATTCGCCGGCGCGGGCGTACCGGAGGCCCCTTGCCACGGCGGAGCGCGAAGGATTTGGTGGCGTATTACCACCAGCTTCGGGACAAGAACGGTCTGTCGCATGAAGACGCCATCCGGGAATCGATGGCCGGCGTGCTGATGTCGCCCGATTTCCTCTACCGGATCGACCTTCTCGACGCGGGCGCCGCTTTATCGGGATCGTCCATCCGTCACGTGTCTGCGAAAACCTCGGACGCGGCCCGAAGCCGGCCGGTATCCGCGTATGCTCTGGCGAACAGGTTGAGCTACTTCCTGTGGTCCAGCATGCCCGACGACGAGCTGTTGCGGCACGCGGCGGCGGGCGATCTGGAAAAGCGGGACGTTCTGCTGGCCGAGACTCGCCGGATGCTGCAGGATGAACGGGTGCGCGGCCTGGCTACCGAATTCGCGGGCAACTGGCTCGATTTCCGCCACTTCGAAACCAACAACACGGTTGATCGCGAGCGCTTCCCCGACTTCAATAACGATTTGCGCGAGGCGATGTTTCAGGAGCCGGTCCGGTTTATGGAGGACATCGTTCGCAACGATCGCTCCGTGCTCGACATGCTATATGGCCGCTACACGTTCGTGAATCCCGTGCTCGCCACGCATTACGGCATGCCGGATGTGAAAGGCGATCCTGACACTTGGATTCGCGTGGACGATGCCGGCAAGTACGGCCGAGGCGGTCTGCTACCCATGGCGGTCTTCCTCACACAGAATTCGCCCGGCCTTCGAACCAGTCCCGTAAAGCGGGGATATTGGGTGGTTCATCGCGTGCTCGGCGAGATCATCCCTCCACCGCCGCCAGTCGTTCCGGAGTTGCCGGGAGACGAAGCTAAGTCGGAATTGCCGCTCCGCGACATGCTGGCCCGACACCGCTCCATCCCGGTGTGTGCTGGCTGTCATGCGCGGTTCGACGTGTTCGGTCTGGCGTTTGAAGGCTACGGACCCGTGGGCGAGGCGCGGACCCAGGATCTCGCGGGACGTCCGGTGGATACCAACGCGGTTTTTCCGGGCGGCAGCCAGGGCGCCGGAATGGAGGGTGTCGAGGCCTACATCCGCGAGCATCGCCAGACGGATTTCGTGGATAATCTCAGCCGTAAATTGCTCGCCTACGCGCTCAACCGCTCGCTCCAGCTCTCGGACGAATCGGTCATCGATCGCATGAAAACCAGGCTCCAGGCGAAAGAGTATCGCTTTGATTCGCTGGTGGAGACCATCGTCACGAGCCCGCAGTTTCTGAACACCCGCATTCCGGATTCGCGGGAGACACCCGACTTACGACCCAGCAAGCCACAATCCGGCAAGTTACAATCGAGAAGGTGAGGAAGATGCCCGAATCGACCAAAAACTCCGCGCCTCGCATTTCGCGCCGCACTGTGCTGCGCGGGGCGGGCTGCGCCATGGCGTTGCCGTGGCTCGAGTCTCTGGACGCTTTCGCCGATACGGCCACGCCCGCTGCGTTCCCGAAACGGTTCGGCGTTGTTTTTCTGGGGTGCGGCATCAACGAGGACCATTGGAGCGCCGAAGGCTCGGGCGCCGCCATGAAGCTCAGCAAAACGCTTCAGCCGCTGGAGCCGTTGAAGCAGAAGATCAATGTGATCGATGGTCTGTACGTCGACGCGCTGACGGGCCAGGGCATTCACCCCGCGCAAACCGGGAGCCTGCTTTCGGGCGCGCACATATCTAAAGGGCGCCATCATCCACTCGGGTATCAGCGTGGATCAGATGATCGCCAACCGCGTAGGGGAAGACACGCCGCAGTCCAGCATCGTTCTGGCGTGCGATCAGCCCATGACGGGCTATCACGAGACGAACTTCTCCCTGGCCTACAGTTCGCACATCTCCTGGCAGACTCCGGACTCGCCCGTCCCGGTGGAAGTTTACCCATCGCTCGCGTGGGACAACCTGTTTGACAATCGCGGCAGCCTGCTGAACGCCAGCATGCTCGACCGCGTGAAAGACCGCGCCGAAGCGCTCAACCGCAAGGTCAGCTCGGCCGATAAGAGCAAGCTGGATGAATATCTGACCAGCGTGCGCGAAGTGGAGAAGCGCGTCGAGGGGATGCGCAAGAACAAAGACAGCGCGGATGACGCGGCCAAGGCGAAAAATACAGTAGCAGCCACTATGGACCGGCCGGCCAATGGATTGCCGGAAGATCTGCGCGATCATGCGCGCCTGATGTGCGACATCATTGCCATCGCGTTTCAGACCAATCGGACCCGCGTCGCTTCGCTGATTATTTCCCGCGACCTTTCGGCGATGTATTATCCCTTCCTGGACGTCAAGGACGGCCATCATGCCGCCTCTCACAACAACAACTCGGATGGATACGAACGCATCGCCCGTTTCCATGTCAGCCAGTTTGCCTACCTGGCGTCCAAGCTGGACAGCATGAAGGAAGGCGACGGCACGGTGCTCGATAATACCTGCCTGATGTTCCTTTCCAACCTCTGGATCGGCCGCAAGCACGACAATTTCAGATTGCCGCTGGTGCTGGCCGGCGGACTGGGAGGCACGCTCGAAACCGGACGCACCCTGAATTATCTGGATGCAGGCGACAGACAACCGCAAGATGTGCAGTCTCTACCTGTCGCTCATGGATCGCTTTGGCGTAAAGCTGGAGCAATTTGGCGACGCCCGGGAGCGGCTGGAAGGGCTGTAGAGGCTCATGCAGCCAGTCGAATTTCCGAGGCTCACTTGGGCGGCCGTCGCATACGCGATCTCGGCGCTAGTATTTGTTGCCGCTCCTACCCGGGCCAGCAAAACCAACGATCGGCTTCAGCCCGTCAGCACGGTGCGAGTACCGAACGGTGGAATCCAACCTCAGATCGCCATCGACGACAAAGGTGTTCTTCACCTGGTGTACTTCAGTGGTGAAGCAGCCCATGGCGATCTCTACTATGTCCGCTCTGAGGATCGTGGCGGCACTTTCTCCTCGCCTATAAAAGTGAACAGCCATCCCGGCAGCGCTATTGCGACAGGCAACATCCGTGGCGCGCACGTTGCAATCGGCAGGCATGGACGGCTGTATGTTGCCTGGAACGGCACGTACGAACTTGATCGGCCTGAAACCACTAAGCCCTGGATGAAGCATCCCATGCTGTTTGCGCGGCTCAACGACGGCGGAACCGAGTTCGAGCCTGAACGTAACCTGATCCACGCTGCTTACGGTCTGGATGGTGGAGGAGCGATCGCCGCCGACAACGCAGGCAATGTCTACGTGTTCTGGCACGCGCCGGCGCCGGGAACGGAAGGCGAGGGGAATCGCCGGATATGGGTGGCGCGCTCAATCAACGACGGCGAGACTTTTGAACCCGAGAAGCCCGCCTTTGACAAACTCACAGGCGCCTGCGGCTGCTGCGGCATGAGTGCGTTTGCGGATAGCCACAATAACGTCTATGCGCTCTATCGCTCGGCTACCGAGATTGTTCATCGGGACATCTACCTGCTCTACTCCAATGACCGCGGCGAGACTTTTCGCGGCACTGACATTTCTCAATGGAATATCGGCGCCTGCACGATGAGTATGGAAGATCTTTCGCAGAGTCCGGCAGGTGTTCTGGCAGCGTGGGAGACCATGGGCAACGTCTATTACGGCATCATCAATCCGTCCACCGGCCGGATGTCCCCGCCGATCGCCGTGCCTGGCGAAGCCAAGGGCCGCAAGTATCCTAGCGTAGCCGGGAATTCTCGGGGTGAGACGCTGGTGGCTTGGGTCGAAGGTACGAAATGGGGCAAAGGCGGCTCAGTCGCCTGGCAGGTTTTTGATAAGGACGGCGAGCCCGCGGGAGCACCAGGCCGCGCCGATGGCGTTCCTCCGTGGAGCCTCGTGGCGACTTTTGCACGCCCCGATGGCGGATTTACGCTGCTCTATTGACCAAGAAATTCGTGAATTAACACGCCCTGATGCTGTCTTTGGTCCGGGAATGGCTCCAGCTCCGGCCGTTGCCGCATGCGGCCCCATCCTCGGCCCCACGCGCAACGCAGCACCGGAGATGGTTCTGGCCGGCGGACTGGGAGGCCCGCTCGAAACCGGACGTACCCTGAATTATCTGGGTGCAGGCGCGGACAACCGCAAGATGTGCAGTCTGTACCTGTCGCTCATGGATCGTTTTGGGGTAAAGCTGGAGCAATTTGGCGACGCCCGGACGCGGCTAGGCCTGTAAAGGCCCGCGGAAGTAATAGAGACATCGCCCGCGTGCTCATCCACGGCGAGGAACAAAACCAATCCGGCGCTGTGCTGCATATCGTTCGTGATCCCGGAGGCACAAGTGCTGAACGACAATACGACCAAATGATCCGCGCGGCTTGCAGCAACGCGGGAGCCTCAGAGCCTGTTCCCCGGCTCTGGCTAGAGACTTCCCGGTGAATCTTCTCAGCTCGCCCGAGCGTGTCACTCTTAGCGTCATCGCCGAGGGCGAACAACGGTAGAATCTTCGCGGCATCTGACATTCCCTGGAGAATCCAGGCTAGCCAGTCACTGTAGGACTCTTCCCTGTCCGCAGATAGCCAGCGATGTGCTCCCAAGTTGAGCTTTAGCGGATCACGCAAGGGCCATAGCTTCGCGTCGGAACGCGCCAGAGCGTCCTCCAAGTGTTGCCGGGCGTAATCATCGAACGACTTCGCACTTCCAACCAGAAGGCGCGCGGAATTCCAGGAGGTGAGCGGTGCGCTCGCAAGAAGCTCTCGGTGTAGCTCTTGCCACGTCAGGAGGACCTCAGTGAAGCGGCTGTAATTGGGAGAGGCTTTCATTCTTAGTGCGATAGTATCAATCCGTGCAAAGGGGAGCAATGGCTTGCTTTGACGAGCTTTGGTTCGACAACTGCGGCGTACCGATCAGTCACCGGGCGGCTTCGTGAGTACCACCCACATGGACGGAAAGCGCTTAATTGTCGAAGTGCCAGCACTCGGCTGTGAGCTCAGATCGGACCGTCGGCCATAAGATTAGTTATTTCGAAACGGGCCGCAAAAAACCTCAGAATCACCGCTCCATATCCTCTTTCTTCCGCTCCCATTCATCAGCTTCCCAACCTTCACCCTGTGGCGCGCCCCGCCCGCATGTTATTTGTAAGTCATGAATCCGATCACCGATTCAACAAACCTCCAGGCCGCCAATCGGAATTCAGTTCATCGACCTCTCCCGGCGCTCAACCGTGCAGCCCGTCGAACCCGCCTTCTTCTCACTCGGCATCACCAAAAACCACAACCACGTCCATCGGCGGCCCCGAGCGCCCCTGCCGACACTGGCTTCGTTTTTTCAAATCACACCTTCACCCGACCGCGCGGCCACACAATGCGTCAAGCACCCTGGCTTCGTTTTTTCAAATCCCGCGTTCGACCCACCGCCCGGCCAACACGATGAGTCAATGGAGTTAAGATCAGTGATGAGATTTCACTAAAAGGAATCCCTAATGCTCCGTCTTCTTAGCATCGCCCTTTTAATCAGCCTCATGACTGGCTTCGTTCCCGTAGTGGCCCAAGCTCCCGGCCGCGGTCGCACGCCCGGCTCGCCCGACCCCGCCGACCCGCGATCCCAACACGCCCGGTTATGTCACGGCGAAAGACTTACCCGACGGCGCCAACGCTCCGGCGAACGCCGACGGAAACTTCATCCTCGGCCCCACGCACAACCCCGCACCGGAGATGACCGTGCAGGAAGGCGTGCCGCAGGGAGCGGTCTTCAACTTCACCATGGAATCGGCCGACAGCAAGATCTATCCCGGCATCGCGCGTGACGCCAACACCTTTGGCACGGCAGACCCCACCGATCCCGCCAAGCTGGTGGTCACCACCAGCCATCCCGCTCCTTACACGCGCCGAGTGGCTGTGTATGTCCCCAAACAATATGTCCCCGGCACGGCCGCGCCATTCATCGTCGGGGCGGACGGGCCTGACCAGGTGTTGTTCACGGCGCTGGACAATCTGATCGCCCAGCACCGGGTGCCGGTGATGATCGCCATCTCCATCAGCAACGGCAGCGGCGACGCCCAGGGAAGCGAACGCGGCCTGGAATACGACACGATGTCGGGCCTGTACGCGGAGTTCGTCGAGAAAGAAGTGCTGCCTCTGGTGGAGAAGCAATACAACGTGAAACTGACCAAAGATCCCGAGGGTCGGGCGACCATGGGCGGCAGCTCCGGCGGCTCGTGCGCGTTGATCATGGCGTGGTATCACCCGGAGCTTTACCACCGCGTTCTCACTTACTCAGGCACGTACGTGAACCAGCAGTGGCCGCCGAACCCGCAGACTCCGCACGGCGCGTGGGAGTTTCATGAACACCTTATCCCCAACACCCCGGCCAAGCCGCTACGCATCTGGATGGAAGTCGGCGACCGCGACCTTTTCAATCCAAATGTGATGCGCGACAATATGCACGACTGGGTGGTCGCCAATGAGAACATGGCCAAAGTGCTGGCCGCCAAGGGCTATCATTATCAGTTTGTATTTGCGCGTAATGCCGGGCACACCGACCGCGCCGTGAAACAGCAAACCCTGCCCGAGGCTCTGGAATATGTTTGGCAGGGGTATCCAGTCGGCGGGGCGAGGAAATGAAGAGCCTAACCGAGGCGGGATTCAGGCCTCAAAATAGAAACTATGACGCAGTAGTCAGCGTCCAACCAGCCAGGAGCGCGTGAAGAACACAGGCCTATCCGCAGAGTATCCAAAACCCGCAAGGTCCCGGGCCCTGGTTCGACTGTTGAAAGACTACCACGCTGCCACCGAGCAATACGGCGTGATCGTTGGGTATCTGAAGGCTGCCGTCGAAGTCCTGCCGAAAGCTGAATGTCAGCTTCTGTTGGAGTTCGCCGAGATTGCTAAGAACCATTGTGAGCAGTTGCACCGCGCTATCGGGGAGCGTCTCGGCGCCCATCGTAAGAGTGCCTGACCGCGTGCGATTAGCCCTACTTTCCGTTGCGTTGCGGAATAGTCCAGAGGAACAGTTTGTGGCTAAGCGAAAAGCCCTCCACCGGATCGCCGACCAGCAATTCCTTGTCCGGCTTCCAGTCGCCCATGCCAAACGTATTCGAAACAACTCGCGTGCCAGGCTTCAAATCTTTCAGCAGCTTGGGGCGAAGTCTTACGTTGACGCTGTTGAGCAGGAACAGGGTCACAACTGTAGCCTCGTGAATGTCGGCCTGGAATAGATCGTTTTCTTCGAAGCGAACCAGGTTTCCCACTCCAGCTTTCGCCGCGTTTTCTTTGGCTTCTTGGACGCGCTCCGGATTTATATCGATTCCGACGCCATGAGCACCATACTCCTTCGCGGCGGCAATCACGATGCGTCCGTCACCACAACCAAGGTCATAGACAATGTCCGCTCGTTTGACCTCCGCCAGCTTCAACATCGCCTTAACGGCCGCTTCAGTAGTCGGTACATAGGGAACATCGAGTTCGTGCTTGGGCTGGCTATTTTGGGCGACGGCGAGGGATGTGAACAAAGCCAGTAGCGCAAGACTGCGAACGGTCAGCTTGTCGAGCCGCATACTTTACCTCCAGTGGCCTAAGAATATCGCATTCGAGCGAAGAGCGGCCCAAGGCGGTATGGCTGCTTTTCGTAAACTGGTCGTAGATTGTTTCAGGGCGGCAAGTAAGTGATTATCCTCATTCCTTGTACCGTCTAGGGGTGATACCTTGGAACTCGGAATGGGAGTCAATCAGTGAAGCGAATCATAAATCTGTTCTGGAAGCTGACCATCTGGAAGGATACTCAGGGCCAGGACCTCGTCGAATATGCCCTGATGGCAGGTTTTGTAGCAATCGCGGCAGGATCCATCATGCCCGGTGTATCGAGGAGCATCAGTACGATTTTCAGCAAGATCAGCAGCACCATGTCGGCGGCTGCGTCTCAAAGCTAGCTTGCACGGCGCGGCTCTTACATCACATCCTTTAAATCGGGCGGAGGAGCGGCGCTTCGCCAGCAGCCAGGAAAATCGAAAAAACGAACCCGATGGCTAGTGTTTTAGCCAATATCGTAAATTCTCCTAAGTATCAGAAAACACAGTATTAATATATCAAGACACAAACGCGGGCGCTTCACTTTTGAAGGCTCGCCGTGCGATACTGGGGGCAGAGATTCGGATAAAAAATGACCCAGTTGGGCGAAGCAATAGCCCGGTATCACAAGATTCTGGAGGGCGACCGATACAAGGATCTTTCCTGGGCACACGAACTCCAGGAACGCATGAAGGCGCACAAGCTCGCCATCGGCGGGAGACCGGTGTCTCCAGTCCTGCGTCCGCATTTTATCACGCGCCGGCAGTACGCTGGTTTGGTCAAAGCGGTGGAATCGTTTTCCAGCGCGATCGAGCGAATCGAAAAGATGGCCATCGGAAGTCCGGCGCTGCTGGCGCGGATGGAATTGCTGCCGGCCGAGAAGATGCTGGCGGCGGTGGACCCGGGTTACTCGTTTCTAGCGGTCACGTCGCTCATCGACACGCACCTCAATAACGGCACGTTGCGTTTCGCGCGCTACATTCCCGACACGCCCACCGGAGTGGCATACGGCGAGGCTCTCTCGGATATGTTCTATGATACGGCGCCGGTGAAGG
The DNA here is from genome assembly GCA_963780485.1 of Bryobacterales bacterium. GTDB lineage: Bacteria > Acidobacteriota > Terriglobia > Bryobacterales > Bryobacteraceae > Palsa-89. The sequence goes on along the minus strand of CAWACO010000003.1, from coordinate 148,172 downwards.
AACTACGCAAGCGCTATCGGTTGGAAAAGCTTCCGGGAACGAAATACCTGCTGCACGCCATTCTCAAGACGTATAAGGAATGGGGCGGAAAAAACAAAAAGGCCAACATCGCGATTCTGGAATTTCGCCAGCCGTTTCAGACTACCGAGTCGGGCGAGAATTCTCTGATTGCCGACATGTTCCGGCGCGAAGGTCACCTGGTGGAAATTGTTTCCCCGGACCAGATCGAATACCGCAACGGCGTTCTCCAGCGGGGTGAATTCGCTATTGACCTGATCTTCCGGCGGATTAAAGTACAGGAATTCCTGACGCGCTTCGATCTGACGCATCCGTTGCTGCGTGCTTATCAGGATCGCGCCGTGTGCGTGGTCAACAGTTTCCGGTCCGAGCTGGCGCAGAAGAAGGCGATCTTCGATCTGCTGACGGACGAAGAGATCACTGCGAGTTTCCCGGCGTCGGAACGGCGAGCGATTAAAGATTTCGTCCCGTGGACCCGCGTGGTTCATGAGACCAAGACCAGGTACCGGAACAAAACGATCGACCTTCCGGAGTTCATTCTCCGGAACCGGCAAAAGCTGGTGCTGCGTCCCAATGACGATGGCGCTGATCAGCACTCCTTCCAGGGCTCCGAGGTCGACGAAGCCGGTTGGGAGAAGGCGCTCAGGGCGGCGCTTCGCAATCCTTACGTGGTGCAGGAAGCCTTGGAACCGGTCGTGGATGTGTTTCCGATCCTGCAGTACGGACATTTGGAAATGCAGAAGATGCGGATCGACGTGCATCCGCACTCCTATCTTGGCAAAGTGCAAGGCTGCTCGAGTTGGCTGACGGCGGTGGGTCCGTCGGGATTCTCGACGTTGTCCGGGGTGGCGCCGACTTTCATCCTGGAGTCGAAGTAGGCTGTGTAAGAGTACGGTTATCGCGTCATCTACGAAGCAATCTCGGAAGGCGGTTTTCAGGTCATCGTACCGGCATTGCCCGGAATTATCACGTATGGCCGCACTTTTGGAAGAAGCTCGAGAGATGGCCAAAGATGCCATCGTCTGCCACCTCAAAGGACTGTTGAAAGATAACGAAGAGATTCCTGACGATCCTTTTTGGCAGCAGCACCCCGTCGCCGAGGACATTAAGGTCGCGGTTTAGCCTGGCGCGCTCTCTCTCTGACGTGCCGCGTCGAGACTCCTCTCGACACTGCTTTAGTTAGGGAAATATCCGGGTGCCGACGCGGCACCCAGAGTGTGGCCTACATCAATCCGGGTCGTGGCGCACCTCTCAGCGTGCCGTGTCCAGACTCCTCTGGACGCTGTTAATCCGGTTCGAACGAAATTTCCACCGTATCGCTGAACGGGCTACGTGCGGTCCGCACCCGCACGCGATGCGTTCCCGGTGGAATGTCATCGGGCAGCCGGGAGTCGGCTTGCCACCGGTCGTCGCCAACGTCCATTAAGAAGATAACCGGGATGTCGCGACCGTCCACTTGGATCACAACATCCTGCCGCTTCAGATTGGATTCATTGCTCCGAAACCGGGCGCACAGATATTCTTTCTTATAGCCGCGAAAACTCGAAGTTCCGTTGAGATTGTTCCTGATGGCGTAAATCTCGGGGGCAGCTTCGGTAAGCTCGGCAGCCGGTTGGAAGCTTGTGGCGACTTCGTGCGGGGGCGCCGAACCGGAGATGATCAGAAAAACGTTGCTGAAGCTGCTTTCAGCCGTCCGAACTCGAATCTCGTGTACGCCCGAGCCCAAGAATGGCGGAACTTTGAGATTCGCCTGCCATTCATTGGCCCAGTACAGACTGGACAGCAGCAACACAGGTACGCCATACCCATCGATCTCCACGCGCATCTGATCGTGAGTCAGGTTCGGCTGCGAAGAAGCAAAGTATAGGCAGATGTATTCGTCCTTGGCCGGATTGAAATGGGTCGCGCTAGTCCTGTTGTTCACGGCCGCGTGGATGCGGGGCGCTGCCGCGATCGGATTGCCGGGCGGAGGCTCGAGTTTTCGGTAACACGTCACTCCCGCGCGACGGTCAGTCTGATGCTCGAAGACCACCCTGGCGAAGCCGGCGGCGCGGCACAGAGCCATCAGGCAGTTGGTATTCGGGCCGCACCAATTGTCGATTTGGCCGCCAAGTTCGTTGGTCTCGTAAAATTCCAGCGTGCAAGGAGCGGCCGGGTCGGGACCGGCGTCCGTCACGAATGATTCGACGAACGCAGCTTCGGTAGTGAGCGAGCAGATCCGCTCCAAGCCCAGAAGCGGATGACGAAGATGATAAAGAACACCGAAAAACAGCACGTAATCGAAGCGGCCGATGGACTCCGGCGTCAGCTCGTCGACATCCATGATCCGGTAATCTACCTTCGAGCCAAGCAGCGCGCGCGCCATGTGGAACTCCTCGAACTCCACGCAGTCGACCGCGACAACGTCAGCGCCCCGGCGTTCCATTTCGAAGCTGTTCCATCCGGACGCCGCGCCCACATCCAGCACGCGCTTGCCGCGAAGATCTTCGGGAATCGGAAAAGAGCGGATGCGAGCCTTGAGCGCGTCGATGCCGATCAATCCGGGGATTACCGTGCCATCAGCAAGCTCCAGGCTGTGGTAGCTGCTGTGCCTGGACAACTGATCCACCTGTTGTTGCGTGCGACGGCGAAACTCCGGACTGTGCGTCAGACTGGAAGCCGACATGGCGCTGGAATCAGTCTATCTTAGGCAGCGGACGCGTTTCGGGCGGCACGATTCTTCATGGCACAATTGGAGCATTACGTGCCATCGCGGAACGCGGCTGCCTCTTCCGGAACCAGTGCAATTCGAGCGCGCGCTCTCACCTCGCTTTGCGTCGTGGTCCTGTTTACCGTAAACGCGTACATTTGCCAGGAACTATTTTCAGCCGAGTTCATTCGTCAGATGGGATCGACGGCCGGGGCATTCATCGCCATCAGCCGCTGGGCTATGCGGCACTGGCACGATTTGACCTGGTATCCGCTTTGGTTCACTGGAATGCCATTCTTCGGAATCTACCAGCCGGGAATGCATCTGTCAGTCGCGTGGATCGCGACCGTGTTCCATCTGACGCCGCAGCACGCTTACCATCTGATGAATGCGCTGGTGTACTGTCTGCAGCCGGTGACGCTTTTTTGGCTATGTTATCGCAGCACCGGATCCCGCGGTTGTGCCTTTGCCGCGGGACTTGCGTACAGTCTTATCTCTCCCAGCGCCTTCTTGACGAGCGTGGTCCGGCACGAACTCGGCGGACCTTGGTTCGCCAGGCGGTATCAAACGGTGGTGTATTACGGAGAGGGACCTCACAACCTGGTCCTGCTGCTCATTCCGCTAGCAATCCTTTTTCTCCACAAGAGCGCGGCGGAGCGAAATCGCTGGTATTTTCCGCTCGCTTGCCTGACGCTGGCCGCCATTGTCCTGACCAATTGGCCAGGAACAGTAGGTCTCGGCATGGCGCTCGTTGCCTATGCTCTCGCGCAGCTGGGAGGCAAGTTGACCTGGGCCGCGCTCCCGGCGAGTTTCTTAGCCGCTTATCTCGTGGCCTGCCGCTGGATAGCGCCGGCGGCTATTCTTCCGGTTCTCGAAAACGCCCAACAGTCGGATGGAACCAGTTTCAACCGGATTCATTTGTTTTATCTTCTGGCGGGCGCAGCCGCGCTCTCTGGCATGCACATGTTCTTCCAGCGCCGGGGAATAGACCGGTGGCTGCGATTCTTCCTGTACTTCACATTCATCAGCGGATTGGTCACACTCGTGAAATTCTGGACTGGCGTCAATCTACTGCCTCAGGGGCATCGCTTCCTTTTAGAAATGGAGATGGCGATGCTAGGCGCCATGGCTTTACTGGGCCGTACGGCTTTTGCGCGGTGGCCGTGGTGGGGTCGCGTTACGGGCATAGCTTTGCTCGCAGTGCTCGCAACCCTTCAGCTCCATAACTATCGTCAATACGCTCATGCGCAGACGCTGCCGGCGGATATCGAGACAACGCCCGAATACCGCATATCGAAGTGGCTGGAGGCTCACATGGGCGGGGCCCGCGTATTTGTTCCCGGCAGCGTTTCAATTTGGATGAACGCATTTACGGATGTCCCACAGCTCACGGGTTGCTGCGATCAAGGCGTGCCTAGCTTTTCCCACCGACTGGCCTATTACACGCTTTACTCCGCGCAAAACGCGGGAGACAAATATGTTCCCATCGCTCTGCTCTGGCTCCAGGCTTACGGCGCCCAGGCCATCGCGATCGTGGGACCGAATAGCCAGGAGTTCTTTCGGCCCTACGCTCGCCCAGAAGCGTTTCGAGGAATGCTTCCGGAATTATGGCGCCAGGGTGAGGACGTTATCTATCAGGTGCCCACTCGCTCGCGATCACTGGCGCACGTCGTCGAACCGGGAACGTTGGTGAGCCGTGAGCCGGTCAATGGGCTGGATGTTTCCGCCCTCCAGCGCTACGTGACAGCACTGGAACTACCGACTCCCGACCCGGCCGGATTTGAATGGATCAATCCACATCAGGCACGCGTGCGATCACAAGTGCGAAAGGGTCAAGTTGTTTCGGTTCAGATTTCTTACCATCCGCGATGGCGTGCTACAGTGAATGGACTGCGGCAGCCGACGCACGCGGATGCTCTCGGATTGATGGTCATTGAACCGGCGTGCGACGGCGAGTGCGGTATCGATCTTGTATTTGACCAAGTCGCGGAAATTCGCTGGACAAAATGGCTGCAGATCGTCGGATTGGTACTCGCGTTTGGATGGCCATTTGCGGACCGGCTGCGAGTCCGAAAGTGACTCCGCCCGTCGAAGCGTTAGGAGCCCGGGATCTTGTTGGCTTCCACGCTGGCGCGCAAATTCGCGACCCCGGCCGTATATCTGGAGTCCGTCACCACAAACGCAAGGGCGTTATCGATCCAATCGTGCGCAGTTCCATCCGGGTCGTGCGAGGCGACCGTCAATGTGTATTCGCCGGGGCACAAGTCGCATCGAAACCGGAAAACCGCTTGCATCCGGTTACCTGACACGAACGTCCCGGTTTTTATCTTCTCCAGCTCCGTATTGGTTCCGTAAACAGCCAGGCCGATGCGCGTGCGAATCAAGATTCCGATCACTGGTTCTTCCACCGGCTCGAGATAGCGCACCACCACGCGAACGGAAACTTGTTCCCCGCTGCGCCAGATCATGGTCGGTTGTCCTGCTTCGCCGAGCGTGTCGAGCGACAGAATCTCCGCGCGCCCATCTCCGCGCTGCAGCACCCGGCGGACCCTGCTCGGCTGAGTCTCACCCCAAGCACGAAATTTTTCCGCGACGCACTGCTGATAGGCATCCAATACCTCGCCCGGATCGCCGCGGCCACCGAGCGCCCCGGCATCCAGCCACCAGACCTCGTCGCACAGCCGCCGCAGCAGGTCCGCTTCATGCGACGCGATCAGCACCGTCGTACCTTCGCTTCGCAGCCGATCGATCCCCACCAGAGCCTGGGCTCGCGCCAGCGCATCCTGCTGCGCCAGCGAATGTTCCATCACCAACAAATCGACCGGCGATAAATCGAGCGCGTCACTGGGGCTAAGGTAGCGCCGCGCGCCCTCGCAGATTACTTCCCCGGCCAATGGCTTTTCCAGTCCCGCAGCCAGGCGCAGCAAGGCGATTTTTCCGGCGCCCTTCTCACCGATCACGCCGATAACCGCGCCGCTAGGAGCCGACACCGTCAGATTGCTCAGCGGCGGAAAGCGCGCGCCCCGAAATTCAATCGCCATGCTAGATAGAATAACGCTTGGTCCTCGCGCTGCTCGTCGCTCTCAGCTTTCCGCAGACCGGCACGGTTCATCTGGCGTCCGGCCCAATCGAGGTTTCCTCGGAACTTCGGCTGCCCGAGGGCGCGCACGATCTCATCATCTCCGGCGACCACACAGTCTTGCGCGCGTCCGCGACTTTCCACGGCCGAGCGATTTTGAGTTGCCGGGGTTGCCGCCACGTGACCTTCCGCAACTTCGCGATCGACGGCAACCGGGCGGCGCTCGAAAAGCCTCTGCCATTACCGGATGGCGACAAGACTTTTGCGAGCTTCTATCCGAATAACGGCATTCTCGTCGAAGACACCGACGGCGTGTCGATGGACCACCTCGATTTCACCAACATCGCCAATTTCGCCATCCTGGTGAGTCGTTCGCACGACGTGTTCCTCGATCACATCTCGGTCGAAAACAGCGGCTCGCGAAATGCTAAAGGTCGAAACAATACTTCCGGCGGAATCCTGCTGGAGCAGGGGACGGATGCTTTTACAGTCGCAGATTCGGTTTTCCGAAACATCCGAGGCAACGCCGTGTGGACGCACTCCTACAACAAGTCGCCGCGCAACCGGGGAGGGAAGATCGCCAATAACAAGTTTTTCGAGATTGGGCGCGATGCGATTCAGGTGGGACACGCGACCGACGTTGTGGTAACCGGGAACACCGGCAACCGCATAGGATTTCCAGTGGACCTGGTGGACGTGGAGGGGCTCGGGATTCCGGTCGGCATCGACACGGGCGGAAACGTCGATCACTCCAACTACGAAGGCAACCACTTCGAAGAGGTCGACGGCAAGTGTATCGACCTGGATGGATTTCACGATGGCGCGGTCCGTTCCAACACCTGCATCAACCGGGGCAAGCCTGAAGATTACCCCTACGGCAATTTTGGAATCGCCATCAATAACGCCAACGCCGGGATGCATTCGCAAAACATCCTCATCGAGAACAATCAGCTCGAAGGCATGAAATTCGGCGGCATCTTCGCGCTCGGCGAGGGGCACAGGATCATCAACAACCGCATGCTGCATCTAAATACGGCGCACTGCAACGAGACGCACGCGAAATTCGGTTGCCTGGCGATCGCCGGCGAGCCAGGCTTTCTGGAGAGCGGCATTTATCTCGCCAAGGGCGGGGAACGGCCGGGCCCGGCGCGAAACATTATGATTCAAGGCAACGTGATCAGCGGCTACAAAATGAAAGCGCATTGCATCGAGGCGGCGCCAAGCGTCAAGCTGGCGGACAATACCATCCAAGGCAACCGGTGCGTGGATGAGTGACGAACCAACCGGCGTTTCCGAGCGGATGCGGTCGGACTGGAACCAGCGGGCGCGTGAAGATCCGCATTACTACGTCGCCTTCGGCGGGCGCGATCAGGACGAAGAAACTTTTCTTGCAACAGCCGCCGATGTCCTCCGACTGTTGGAAGGCGAACTCCGGCGATTACCCAAGGCAGCCGACCACCGCGCGCTTGAGATCGGTTGCGGACCAGGGCGCCTGATGAAGCCACTCAGCCGGCACTTCAGCGAGATTCACGGTGTGGATGTCTCGGACGAAATGATCCAGCTCGCGCGCGAGCGTCTGCGCGATATCCCGCACGCTCACGCGCACGCCACCAACGGCGCCAGCTTGGCGCAGTTCGCGGACGGTTCGTTCGACTTCGTCTATTCCTACGCCGTGTTCCAGCATATTCCCAGCCGCGACGTCGTCCTCGAATATATGAACGAGATTAGCCGCGTGCTCAAGCCCGGCGGCATTTTCCGAGGCCAATTCAATGGGCTTCCTCACTCGGGCGCACCGGATACCTGGTCAGGCGTCACGTTCTCTGGCGCTGACATCCGCGCCTTTACGCGAGAGAAAGGCCTCCAGCTCCTGGCGCTGGAAGACGTCCAAACGCAATATATGTGGACCACCTGGCGCCGCAGGCCTCCGAGTCCGGCCGTCCAACTGGGCGTGCCGCTCATTAAGGGCATCACCAACGCCCACTCTTACGAACCGGTGGCGCCCAAACGCGAACGTCACGCCGCAATTTCGATCTGGATGGAGAACCTGCCGGACGAGTGCGATCTGAACAACCTCGAAGTGCTGGTCGAAGGTGCACCGGCCGATCCCTACTTCATCGGCTGGCCCATCGCCGAAGGTGTCCGCCAGGTGAATGCGTGGCTGCCGGAGGGCATGCGCACCGGACTGCTGCCGGTAGAACTCCGTCTGAAGGGCGAACGCCTTTGCAGGCCGGGCACGGTTCGTGTAATTCCAGCCGGTCCGCTGGTTCCCCGCATCATCTCCATCAGCGATGGATTCAACTTGCTGGAAAAGAACGCCTCGAGCAGCGGCGTCTTGAAAATCCAGCTTGAAGAGATCCCTTCACCTGACTCGCTCGCGATAAGCATAGGCGATCGCCCGGTGGCTTGGATCGAGATCAAGTGCATCGACCCGCGCGCTCCACGGCACGAGCTGAATCTGCGGGTTCCAGACGGTTTGCCCCCTGGCCGCCACAGGCTTCTCATCCGGGTTGGCCGCTGGAAGATCCCGGCGGACATCGATATTTTGTCCAGCAATTGAGGCTCCGAAAGTACCATCTTCGTAAGGTACTGCACCTTATATAGATAAAGTCCTTGACGACCCACTATATATTGCGGCATGATTACAGTCAGCCTCCGAGCCTGCTACCGATTGCAAGAAGTACCGGGGGAGACCAAAACAGAGGGAGAATAGAAGATGGGGCAGTTGAGCGTCAATCTAAGCAGTAAGGTTCCCGAATTGCAAAAAATCAACAAAAAGGCACTCGCGATTCCGCAACGGGCGGGAGTGCGCTTTCCCAGATACTTCACGCAGAAGCTCGAGGCCGGGAAGACGCCTTACGACGAAATCGGCTGGGAACTGCGGACTGCCGTCATCGCGAACGACAAAGGCGCAATTATATTCGAACAAAATGACGTAGAGGTTCCGGCCGACTGGTCCCAGACGGCCACCAACATTGTCGTCAGCAAGTATTTCTACGGCAAGATGGGGTCGCCCGAGCGCGAGAGTAGCGTGCGCCAGTTGGTGCACCGGGTGGTGGACACGATCGCCGATTGGGGCAAGGCCGATCGCTATTTCAGAACAGATGAAGACGCCGACAATTTCCGCAACGAGCTCGCGCACCTGATGCTGACGCAGAAGGCGTGCTTCAACTCGCCGGTCTGGTTTAACGTCGGAGTCAGCGAGTCGCGGGGCTATGGTTTTTATTTCGACGAGGCGAACGACAGCATCCATAAGTTGAAGAAGGGCGAATCGCGTCCGCAGTGTTCGGCCTGCTTCATCAACTCGGTGAAGGATTCGCTCGAATCGATTCTCGATCTGGCCAAGACCGAGGGCATGCTTTTCAAGTGGGGCTCGGGCACCGGCACCAATCTTTCGCCGTTGCGCGAAGAGAACGGTCCGCTGGCGGGCGGCGGCTCGGCTTCCGGACCGCTCAGCTTCATGAAGGGCTTCGACGCCTTCGCGGGCGTTATCAAATCGGGCGGCAAGACGCGGCGCGCGGCGAAGATGGTGATCCTGAATGTCGATCATCCCGATATCGAGCAGTTTGTCTGGTGCAAGGCCAAGGAAGAGAAGAAGGCGCACACGCTGATCGACGCCGGCTACGATGCGACGCTGGATGGCGAAGCGTACGGCTCCATCTTTTTCCAGAACGCCAACAACTCGGTGCGCGTGACCGACGAGTTCATGGAGAAGGTTGCATCCGACGGCGACTGGTGGACTCGCTCGGTAGCCGACGGCCAGCCCAAGAAGCGCTATAACGCTAAAGACCTAATGCGCGAGATCGCCGAAGCAACGCATCAGTGCGGCGACCCGGGCATGCAGTTCGACACCACCATCAATCGGTGGCATACGTCGAAAGCGACCGCGCGCATCAATGCTTCGAATCCATGCTCGGAGTACATGTTCCTGGACGATTCCGCCTGCAACCTGGCATCGCTGAACCTGATGAAGTTCGTCGGACCGGGCGGCGAGTTCGACGTGGAAGCGTTCCGCCACGCCTGCGACACCGTCACACTGGCGCAGGAGATCATCGTCGACAACGCCAGCTATCCAACGGAGAAGATCGCGCGCAATTCGCACGATTTCCGGCCGCTGGGCCTGGGCTACGCCAACCTGGGCGCGCTGCTGATGTCGATGGGCATTCCTTACGACAGCCCGCAGGGGCGCGACTGGGCCGGCGCGATCACGGCCGTTATGTGCGGCCAGGCTTATCTCACCAGCGCGCGAATCGCGGAAGCGGTCGGGCCATGTCCCGGCTACGCGGTGAACGAAGAACCGTTCCTGGATGTGATCCTGATGCACGGCAAGGCGGTCAGCGGGATCGACAGCAAACGCGTTCCGGCGGATTTGTACGGTGCGGCCGTCGAATGCTGGAACAGCGCGTATGGTCTGGGCGAGCGGGTCGGTTTCCGCAACGCGCAGACCACAGTGCTCGCGCCCACCGGCACGATCGGCTTCATGATGGATTGCGACACCACGGGTATCGAGCCCGATCTGGCGCTGGTGAAGTACAAGAAACTGGTGGGCGGCGGGATCATCAAGATCGTCAACAACACTGTACCGCAGGCGCTGATCAAGCTCGGCTACAGCCCGGAGCAGGTCGAGATGATCGTCACGCACATCGACGCCACCGGGACCATCGAAGGCGCACCCGGCCTCAAGGACGAGCATCTGCCGGTGTTCGATTGCAGCTTCCGGCCGCAGAACGGCAAGCGGTCAATTCATCACATGGGCCATGTGCGCATGATGGCCGCGGTGCAGCCGTTCATCTCGGGCGCCATTTCGAAGACCATCAACATGCCCGAGGAATGCACGGTGGAAGAGATCATGGACGCGTACATGGAGAGCTGGCGGCTGGGTTTGAAGGCCGTGGCCATCTATCGCGACGGATCGAAGAAGGCGCAGCCTTTGAGTTCGGGCACGGGCAAGGGCGAGAAGAAGACCAGCGCGACCTCGACTGCCGTTGCGCCGGCGCCCGTTGAGAAGATCGTGTATCGGCCCGTGCGCCGCAAGCTGCCTGATGAGCGGCAGTCTTTGACGCACAAGTTCTCGATCGGCGGCCACGAGGGTTACATCACGGTTGGTCTATATGAGGACGGAACGCCGGGCGAAGTTTTCATCTCCATGGCCAAGGAAGGTTCCACCATCAGCGGCCTGATGGACAGCTTCGCCACCAGCATCAGCTACGCGCTGCAGTACGGTGTACCGCTGAAGTTCTTCGTCGACAAATTCAGCCATGTGCGCTTCGAGCCGAGCGGTTGGACGGGGAATCCGCAGGTGCCGTACGCGAAATCCATCATGGATTACATTTTCCGCTGGATGGGCACCAAGTTTCTGGGACCGGAGTACGCGATAACGGAGGCGGGCAACGCCCAGGTGTTGCGTCCGACCGAGCCCGAGCCGCAGCAGGCGCTGCCATTTGATCCATCGGTGAGCGATGCACCGCTGTGTTCCGAATGCGGCGGCCTGATGACGCGCAACGGTAGCTGCTACAAGTGCGAGAACTGCGGCGGGACTAGCGGGTGTAGCTAGGGGGCTGGAACATGGCAGCTCCATCGTATACTGCGCTATCTGAATCACCGGAACTCATTAGGAAACGAGCCCTGTTATATTCAGTTCGTATCCGCTACTGTCCGGAAACACAACCAATCCGCGAGGCTGCAATCGACAGGATTGTTCAGCAACTACTTCTCGCTGGAGATAATGAATCTGGCTTGACCTCTGCGCAACTGCACGAGCAAGACGGTAGACTCCTTCCAATCGCAAACTTTCGAATAAGCTTACCGGATATTAGGAGCTCGCTCGATCGTTTGTCGTTTGCAGATCGGGTCTCGGTCGTGGCGATGATCCATCCCCGATCATACCGCTTATCTGAACCGGCGAAGGCCGAACTGGCACAAGTGCAGGCAGATGCCGAGCAAAGGCTAGACAGAATTATTAAGAATCTCTTCAAATCCGGTGTAGGCGGCTGGCGTCAATACGAAATGCCGTTCCTGCGTTGCCTGTCCACCATATTCGCGAATCTCACTGCGAAATATGTGGGGTCGTTGACGGGAGAAGTAGCCAAATCCGATCTCTTTCAACAATTGAGCTTTGACTCAGCAATCAGAGAAGCTAAGGCAGCATATCCCGAGACCGACGAAAGCTCTCTCCGCGCAGGAATGATAGCTTTTTTCATGGAAGACAGCCCCGATTATAGTGCGCTTAAGTGGAATACCGCACAGAATTACTATGTTGCAAAGGCATTAGGGCTAGATCCTAGTGGCGCACTGTTATCGCGCGAAGTTTTTGCGGGCGCGGAACTCTACCTGGACACTAACGTTCTCATTTCTGCACTTGAACCGGTGGAGGCACACCATCGCACATTCAAAGCCCTGGGCAATGCCTGCAAGAATCTTGGTGTGAAACTCGCTGTAACTCAAATTTCGCTAGATGAGCTTCGGAACGTCGTCGAATTCCATAAGGAGACGTTGCGACGCATTGGCCAAGAAGTCCCGGAGGCGCTGAGATCGAGAATAGGCAACATTTTTTACGAGCTCTATCTTCAAAACGACCAACCTCGTGACCTCGATTCGCTGTTTCATAATTTCAGTCATCCGCTTCCGGCACTGCGAGACGCATACGGCATCGAACTCATAGACAGCGCCTGGTTCGTTACCGAAACCTTTGCTGATGGTACGCGATCTGTTGTAGAGAAAATTCAGAGCGCGCGAAAGTTTCGAAAAAAGACGGAAAGAGCTGCTCTTCATGACGCCTTATTGGTAAGGTGGGTGGAAATTGAGCGATCAAAATCACAATTGAAGGTTTGGATTATTACAAGAGACAGAACGCTTCCGAATGTCCGCTCAAAAGACGATGAGCCTCTCGCTATTAGTCTTGATGCTTTGCTTCAGTGGATAGCCCCAATATCTAGCGATGCATATTCTGACTCCGACTTCATCGAAATGTTCTCCGAATCCATAAGGCTACAACTTCTTCCGCCTGAGAATTTTCTCGACCTAAAGGATTTTTGCTTGCTTGCGGATGTAGGTGTGTCTTGCAAGGACCTGCCTGTTGAGGACGTCGAGGCGTGCATCCGAGATCTCAAAGTTGCGCTGCCTGCGATAGATCCGACACTACCGGGAGATCGGGAGAAAATCAGCCATCAAATCTCGAAATTCTTCGCAGACCCAGGAAGAAGGTATAAGGCGAATATCCGACAACTCGAGATGGTGGCCACTGCGGAGAAGACCGAACTCTTAGAGCAGCTTCGAGAAAAAGATCGCTTACTGGTTGAAAAGGATCAGCAGCTAAATAATGCCCGCGTCGATCAGGACGAACTAGAGAAAACGAGAGAGGACCTCGAATCAAAAGGCGCTCTGCTGACGGTTCGAAATGAGGAAGTCGCGAATTTGAGGCTTGTGCACCTCAGAAGCTCAGCCAATCGTCGGTTATGCACGCTCTTCCTCGTGTACGTCATCGTGCAGGTCGGGATCTTGATAGAGGCGTGCCTCTTCGGCGGTGCGAACTGGCTCACTAAAGCTAGTACCGCACTGCCCATTCTGGGCGGCATCACATATCTTGGCAGGTTCCTTGGCAGGGCGCTCATCGGCGGCGATCGGGTCCGCGTTCTCGGGCATCGGTGGAAAACGCTGCTGGGTGTGCCTCCAGAAAGAGATGGGCCGGCATAAGATTTCGGTGGGAGATTTATCCTCCATGCTTCAGGGCGGCTCGCCAAGGCCGTCTTTTTCATCATGTAGCCGCTTGCGAGACAATAATCATATGCAGCAAGCGATCACCCGGCATCCCGATATCATGCACGGTACGCCTGTTTTCCGCGGAACCCGGGTACCAGTCCAAACTCTGTTCGACTATCTAGAGGGTGGAGAAACCCTTGAAGATTTCCTTGAGGGGTTTCCCACAGTCCCGCGTGACCTCGCGCTCCGCGCGCTCGAAGAAGCGAAGAAGCTCTGACATGCTCGCGCTGAGTCCACCTCTTTGATTAAACTGGCGGGCTCACCCGAGGATCTTTTCCACAATTTTCTTTAGCTCCGGTATGTCTCGCTGCGTGACTTCCCAGATTCGGTCCAGATCCAAGCCCAGATAATCGTGAACGAGTACATTGCGAAACGCTGCAATCCGCTTCCAATCAACTTGTGGCCACTCGGCCCTCAGTTCGCTTGAGATGCGTTGGCTGCTTTCGGCGAGAACTTGGAGATTTCTCAGGATTGCATCTTGAAGCGTATGGGATGCCAGAAATGCTTTGATGCCGGCCGCGCCGTCCTCCTCAATTCGGCGAATGCACTCCAAAATGTGGCGTAGATAGACAGAATCGTCCTTCAAAGAGGAATAGCCTCTTGAAGGACACGGTCGCGGATCAGCGGATTCAGCCCCTTCTCCGTCACGACCTCGACGGGTCTTCCGAGAAGATCCTGAAGATCGACAATCAGGCCGGCCGGAAACCAGGAGCTGGTGACGGGGCCTGCGTCTATCAAGAAGTCCACGTCGCTCTCCGCGCGCGTCTCACCCCTGGCCACGGAACCGAACACACGAATGTTCGTGGCGCCATGCTTGGCTGCGATTCGGAGAATTTCGGCGCGCTTCGCCCGGATCAACTCAGCGGGATCGAGCAGTTGTTCCACTTGTCTATATCTTAACGTGTGACTTAATGTCGCAGGTAGCGGTCGATCGCGGCGGCGCCCGTTCCGGCCTTCCGCGATGGCCCACACCACCGGCAATTTGCCGCGACGCAGGGTCGCCGGGCGGCCTTGCGTCCGACCGAGCCCGAGCCGCAACAGGCGCTGCCGTTTGACTCGTCGGTGAGTGACGCACCGCTGTGTTCACCAAGGATTTTCGGTGCGAGGTGTAATTCCTACATGCTTCAGGGCGGCCTGCCACCCAAGTCTAACCATACGTCGCTTTCAGCTCACTTGAGATGCGCCGGCTGCGGTAGTTTTATCAGGGGCTCGGCGCACTGGAAGCCGCGCTTGGCGGCTCCAAATCACGACCTGTAAGGGTGTAAATGCCTAGAAACCGGACCGTCGCGATGGCGTCCACCGAAACGTGCATCCACATGCCGTTTACGGCGGCGAATTGGACGGTGATGTTGATGTCCTTGATCCAGAAAGAGGGACTCTTGAGCGGGACTCCAACAATCTGCCGGATGTGGTAGGTCTTGGCATCCACCCAGATGTCGCCCAGGAGCAGGCCCTTTTCCTTGCGCTTGGGAATGATGTGCAGCACGTACTCAGGAACCGCTCCCAAGTTTTGCTCGCGCAGGAAGACGAAGTCATAATTGGATCGACTGATGTTGCCCTTATGGCCTTCCATGGCAGAAGCTATTTCCTGTTGCAAAAGGGCGGTTACGATCTTCTCACCTCTCGGGTTACCCTGCTCTTCGGTGATTGTGAACGTTTTGATGTCAGGGGGAGTGAAGCTGATTTGAGCGGTTACTTCCGTGGAAGGCTTGGGGTCGTCGGCCCGGAATACCTTATACTGCCACGTCACTTCGTAGGGGCGAGAGAGGGCCGGGTTCTGCTCCTGGGTTCGCTCCAAAGAATCCAGAATCAAGTCCAGATTCGGCGGGCTTGCCTTTAATTCCTGCGCGTTTAACGAATAAGAAAACACCCATGCCGTTGCCAACAGAGCAATCGGCCGGTATCGCTTCGCTGTCGTCCAAGCACTCCGGACCTTGGCGAATATATTAAATGTGCCGCAGCGCATTCAATCCCCTGTCACAGCTTCGCCGGGTCTTCCGAGTGGATTCCGAAGGTGGTCCGCACCGCGACTTACTGAGCTTCACCCCTAGTTCTTATCTTAACCTTGGTCGGCTGGGGTGGGCTAGTTTCGCAGGTAGCGGTCGATGGACGCGGCTGCATTCCGGCCTTCGGCGATCGCCCACACCACTAGCGATTGGCCACGGCGCAGGTCGCCGGCAGCAAAGACTCCCGGCGACGAGGTCATGTAGCCGGCGTCGGTCGCGACATTTCCGCGCGCGTCTAAATTCACGCTCAGTTGCTCGATGATCCCGCCGCGCACCGGCCCGGTGAATCCCATGGCCAGCAGCACCAGGTCGGCATCCATCGCGAATTCGGTGCCGGGAATCGGCTCGAACTTAGGCGCTGGTCCCACACGAACCGCGTGCAGTTTGCGTACCCGCCCGCGCTCGTCGCCGCTAAACGACATGGTCGCGAGGCTCCAGTCGCGAATCCCGCCTTCTTCGTGCGAGCTCTCCGCTCTGAGTTGCAGCGGCCACAGCGGCCAAGGTGTTTGCGGCGCGCGCGCGCTCGGCGGCATCGGCATAATCTCGAACTGATGCACCGACATCGGTTTCTGGCGATGCGATGTACCCAGGCAATCCGCGCCCGTATCGCCTCCGCCGATGATCACCACGCGCTTACCGGTAGCAAGAATCTGGTTGGCCACCATATCGCCCGCGCAGAGGCGGTTCTGCTGCGGGAGAAACTCCATGGCGAAATGGATGCCCTTCAACTGCCGACCCGGAACGTTGAGGTCACGGGGCTGCTCAGCGCCGCCCGATAGCAGGATGGCGTTGAAATCCTCGCGCAGCTCCTCACCCGGGATCGCTACGCCGACATGGACGTTGGTGCGGAACTCGACGCCCTCGGCAATCATCTGCTTCAGCCGCCGGTCGAGCACCCATTTTTCCATCTTGAACTCGGGGATGCCGTAGCGCAACAATCCGCCTACTCGGTCAGCCTTCTCGAACACCGTCACCGAATGCCCGGCGCGATTCAGTTGCTGAGCCGCGGCTAGCCCCGCAGGTCCCGAGCCGACGATGGCCACGCGCTTGCCGGTTCGCTCGATAGGCGGTTCCGGCCGAATCCAGCCTTCGCGGAATCCGTGCTCGATGATTTGCTTTTCGATGACCTTGATCGCTACCGGCGGCTCGTTGATGCCCAGCACGCAGGCGGCTTCGCAAGGAGCCGGGCAGATGCGGCCGGTGAACTCCGGAAAATTGTTGGTGGCGTGCAGCGCGCGGATCGCCTCGCGCCAGTGGTCGCGGTACACCAGATCGTTCCAATCCGGAATCACATTGTTCAGCGGACAGCCGTTGTGGCAAAACGGCACACCGCAATCCATGCAACGCGCGCCCTGGGTTTGAACTTTCTCGTCGGGAAAATCCTGGTAAACCTCGAACCAGTCATTGACACGTTCGGCGACCGCGCGGCGCTGCGGAAGCTCGCGCGTGTGTTCGAGGAAGCCCGTGATTTTACCCATGGGCGGCCTCTTGCCTCTCGGCAGGTTGTGCGATGTGCGCCGCCGGTCGTGGGAGGTACCTCGGAATTCCGAGCACGCGCTTATATTCGTGGGGGAAGATCTTGACGAACTTCGGAAGCATGTCGTTCCAGTTTTCTAGAATCCACTGGCCGCGCGGGCTCGCAGTCGCGTCCACGTGCTTTTCAATTAGGCTCCGAACGGTCTGCATATCCACCGGATCCTCCAGCGGCTCCAGATCCACGCCGGCCCGATTGCACAGCACGCTCGAAAATTCGCCATTCTCATCGAGCACATACGCGATGCCGCCGGTCATCCCCGCCGCGAAGTTGCGCCCTGCCCGGCCGAGTACGACTACCAGCCCCTTGGTCATGTACTCGCAGCCGTGATCGCCGACACTCTCCACAACCGCGGTCGCGCCTGAATTACGGACCGCGAATCGCTCGCCCGCCATGCCGTTGAAATAAGCCTCGCCGCTGGTCGCGCCGTACAGCACGACGTTACCGACCAGCATGTTTTCTTCCGGTAAAAATGTGGATGTTCGCGGGGGATAGACGATCAGCTTGCCTCCGGAGAGCCCTTTGCCGACATAATCATTGGCATCGCCTTCGAGCGTGAGCGTGACGCCTTTGGCCAGAAAAGCCCCGAAGCTTTGTCCCGCCGAGCCGTTGAAATCGAAACGGATGGTGTCATCCGGCAGGCCGGCCGATCCATAGCGCCGCGCGATTTCGCCCGACAGCATGGCGCCGACAGTGCGATGTACATTGCGGATCGGCATCTTGAATTCCACGCGGGTGCCGTGCTCGACTGCACCGCGCGCATGATCGATCAACTTGTAATCGAGAGCCTGCTCGAGCCCGTGGTCCTGCGCGATCGTGCAGCGCCGGCCGACTCGTCGGGGCACTTGCGGGTTATAGAGAATGCTCGAAAAATCGAGCCCGCGGGCCTTCCAATGATCGATGGCCTTGCGCATTTCAATGCGGTCCACTCGCCCGACCATCTCGTCCATCGAGCGGAAGCCCAGCTTGGACATCCACTGGCGCACCTCTTCGGCGATAAAGAAGAAGAAGTTGATGACGTTTTCCGGCTGGCCCTGGAATTTCTTGCGCAGCGCCGGATCCTGCGTCGCGATACCCACCGGACAGGTATTTAGATGACACTTGCGCATCATGATACAGCCCATCGACACCAGCGGCGCTGTGGAAAATCCAAACTCCTCAGCGCCCAGCAGAGCGGCGATGGTGACGTCGCGGCCGGTCTGAAGTTTTCCGTCGGTCTGGACGCGGATGCGGCTGCGCAGATCGTTCATCACCAGCACTTGCTGCGTTTCGGCCAGGCCCAGTTCCCAGGGGACGCCGGCATGCTTGATGGAAGTGAGCGGCGATGCTCCCGTGCCGCCGTCGTGGCCGCTGATGAGCACCAGGTCGGCATGCGCCTTGGCGACGCCTGCAGCCACCGTGCCAACGCCCACCTCGGCCACCAGCTTTACCGAGATACGCGCTTTCGGATTGGCATTTTTCAAATCGTAAATGAGCTGCGCCAGATCCTCGATTGAGTAAATATCGTGATGTGGCGGCGGCGAGATCAATTGCACGCCGGGAATCGAATGCCGCACTCGCGCGATCGTTTCGTCGACCTTGTGGCCGGGCAACTGACCGCCTTCGCCAGGCTTCGCCCCTTGTGCGATCTTGATCTGCAGCTCGTCGGCGTTCACCAGATAATTGGTGGTCACGCCAAAGCGAGCCGAGGCCACTTGCTTGATGGCACTGCGCCGCCAATCGCCATTCGGATCGCGCTGGAAACGCGCTTCGTCCTCGCCGCCTTCGCCAGTGTTCGATCTTCCGCCGATGCGGTTCATCGCAATGGCCAGCGTTTCGTGCGCCTCTTTGCTGATCGACCCGTAAGACATCGCGCCCGTCGCGAAACGCTTGACGATTTCGGTCGCCGGCTCCACTTCTTCTATCGGCACGGGCTTGTCGGCCGGCTTCAGATCCATCAAGCCGCGCAAAGTGCACAGCTCGCGGCTCTGATTGTTGATCAGCGACGTGTATTCCTGGAACGTCTCGAAGCTCGACTGCCGCACCGCGTGCTGCAGCTTGCTCACGGTCAGCGGATTGAACAGGTGATACTCTCCGTGCACGCGATACTGATAATTTCCGCCGATGGCCAGCTCCGTGTCGGCTTCAGAAACGCGCTGGAAGGCGTGGTCGTGTTTCATGCGGGCTTCGCGCGCCAGGACGTCTAGCCCGATGCCTTCGATGCGCGATGAAGTCCCCGTGAAATAGCGCTGCACCAACGATTTGTTCAAGCCGATGGCTTCGAACACCTGCGCGCCACGGTAACTCTGCAGCGTCGAAATGCCCATCTTGGAGAACACCTTGAGCAGCCCTTTATTGATGGCCTTTTTGTAATTCTTAAGCGCCGTCTCGAAAGTAATGCCGCTCCCGAGATTGCCGCGCGTGGCCTGATCTTCGAGCGTCTCGATGGCCAGATACGGATTCACGGCGCTCGCGCCATATCCGATCAGCAGGCAGAAGTGCATCACCTCGCGCGGTTCGCCGGATTCGATGATCAGCGCCACCTGCGTGCGCGTGCCTTCGCGAACCAGGTGATTGTGCACGGCAGAGAGCGCCAGCAGGCTGGGGATAGGAGCGTATTCCTGGTCCGTGCCGCGATCGGAAAGAATCAGCAGCGTGTAGCGCGACTTCACGGCCAGGGACGCGCTACGGCATAGCCCATCCAACGCGCGTTCCAATTCTTTTTCGCCGCCGGCCACGCGGAATAGCATCGGCAGCGTGTTGGCGAGCAGGTCGCTGGTGGAAACGCGACGCAGTTTTTCGAGATCCCGGTTGGTCAGCAGCGGATGCGGCAGCTTCAGCGTGTGACAGTGCTGCGAAGTCTCTTCTAAGATATTGCGCTCGGTCCCGATATAGCTGGTCAGCGACATCACCAGCTCTTCGCGGATCGGATCGATGGCCGGATTGGTCACCTGGGCGAACATCTGCTTGAAGTAATGAAACAGCGGCTGCGGCTTGTCCGATAGACAGGCTAGCGGCGTGTCGGTGCCCATCGATCCGACGGCCTCGTCGCCGGTTGCGGCCATGGGCTGCATCAGCACGCGCAGATCTTCATCGGTGTAGCCGAAGGTGCGCTGCCGCATGACGATGCTGTCGAGGTCCGATTCGTACACGCGCGGTGGCTCGGGGAGGCTGTCTAGCGTGATCTGGCTCGCCTTCAGCCAGTCGCCGTAAGGCTGGCGGCTCCATAGGCGTTCCTTCATCTCGTCGTCGGGAATGATGCGGCGCTCGATGGTGTCCACCAGCAGCATGCGGCCGGGTTGCAGGCGCCCTTTGAACTTCACCTCTTCCGGTTTAACGGGCAGTACGCCGGTTTCAGAAGCCATGATCACCAGCCCGTCATGCGTGACGAGATAACGTCCGGGCCGCAAGCCGTTGCGATCGAGCGTAGCGCCGATCACACGGCCATCGGTAAAAGCCACGGCCGCCGGGCCATCCCAAGGCTCCATGAGTGAAGCGTGATATTCGTAGAACGCCTTTTTCTCGGGCCGCATGGTCATGTCGCCGTCCCAAGCTTCGGGAATCAGCATGGTCATCACGTGCGGCAAACTGCGGCCGGCCAGAGTCAGCAACTCAACCGCGTTGTCGAGCGATGCCGTATCGCTACCCCCCGGAGTGATGACCGGGAATACCTTCTTCAAGTCGTCACCGAACAGCTGTGATGCGAGAACTTTCGTCCGCGCGTGCATCCAGTTGACGTTTCCACGGACCGTATTGATTTCGCCGTTATGGCACAGGTAGCGGTACGGATGCGCCAGTTGCCAGGAGGGAAACGTGTTGGTGGAGAAGCGCTGATGCACGAGACACAGCGCGCTGACCGCGTCGGGATCTGTCAGCTCGTTGTAAAACTCGGCGATCTGTGGCGCCAGCAGCAGGCCTTTGTAGATGATAGTGCGCGACGACAGCGAAGGAATGTAAAAGAAGTTTTTGTCCGGCAGATCGGACGCGGCGATTTCGGCTTCGGCGCGCTTGCGCACGACATAGAGTTTGCGCTCCAGCTCATCCTGGGTCATGCCGGCCGCGCCGCGGATGAAGATCTGTTCGATGTAGGGCTGCGACGCGCGCGCCACGCGGCCAATGGCGTCGACATTCACGGGAGTGTCGCGCCAGCCGAGAACCGTCAGACCTTCCTCGCGGGCGATCCGCTCCAGAATTCCTTCCGCCAGCAGACGATGCGACGGCTCGACCGGCAGGAACACCATCCCGACGCCGTACTCGCCAATCGGCGGCAGCGTGAATCCGAGATCGGCGCATTCGCGCGCGAAAAACTTGTGCGGAATCTGGATCAGGATGCCGGCGCCGTCGCCCGTCTCGGAGTCGCATCCGCAAGCGCCGCGGTGCGCGAGATTTATCAGGATCTGCAGCCCTTTGAGGATGATCTCGTGCGACTGCTCGCCCTGAATATTGACCACGAAGCCGATACCACAGGCGTCGTGTTCGTTTCTCGGGTCATACAGACCCTGCTCCACTGGGAGGCCGGCCATGCTTGAGTATAGCAATAGCCTAATATTAGTTCAATAGAAATTTAAGTTGACATTATATTAGATATTCTAATATACTATGAATTACAGTGGACCTCGAACGAGCTAAGCTTTTTAAAGACATAGCGCATAGCCGCAGTGTCAGCAAAGGCGCCAAGCTGAATGGAATCAGTCAGTCGGCAGCCAGCCAGCATCTTCAGGATCTGGAGGAACAGTTAGGTCTCCCGCTGCTGGATCGCACCAGCCGTCCGCTCACGGTGACCGATGGTGGGAAGCTGTATCTCGACATGTGCCGCGACGTCCTGCGACGGCAGGATGAGTTTCAAGCGGCGCTGGAACGGATGAAAACGGAGGTGGAGGGCACGGTGCGTGTTGCTTCCATCTACTCGGTGGGGCTGTCGGAAATGTCGCAGCTCGAACAGGAGTTTTCACGACGGTACCCGGAAGCGCATTTAGAAGTGGAATACTTACGGCCGGAGAAAGTATACGAAGCCGTGGTCACCGATCGTGCCGACCTCGGATTGCTGAGTTATCCGGAAGCGACCAAGGAAGTCACGGTGCTTCCGTGGCGCCAGGAGGAGATGGTAGTGGCGGCGTCTCCTTATCACCCGTTGGCGGAGAAATCCGAAGTCCGGCCGGAGGATCTGGAGGGGCTCGACTTCGTCGGCTTCGATGAAGACCTCCCGATTCGGCGCGATATCGACCGCTTTCTTCGCGAACATCATGTCCAGGTAAACCTGACGCTGCACTTCGACAACTTGCAAATGATCAAAGAGGCGGTAGCTCACGGCGAGGGCGTCAGCATCATGCCGGCGCGCATCATGGAGGAAGAGGTCAAGCAGGGGCGGCTGGTGCCGATTCCGATTTCGAGTCTGCGGCTGTATCGTCCGGTCGGGATCGTGCATCGGCGCAAGAAGCGCTTCCACCGGGCCGGCCAAGCTTTCCTGGAGCTATTGCGGGAGCCGCCGGCTGCATGGAATCCAGCGCTGAGCGAGGCCTAAGCAGGGCTAAGCGGATCGAGACTCCAGTCTGGCTTCAGATTCCCTTCGTCATCCAAGGGCCAACATATGTCATCGGAGCTGTGGAGATCCATCCCCTTTTCCGTTATGTAGAAGTAGGTTTTGAAATCCTTTTCAGGGATGTTCATCGCTGGCATACCAGGAAGTTCAGTCACGTGCGGCGCTGTACTGGACAGGATATACACCTTAGCCAGCCCGTCCTTGATCAGTCCGCCCAATACATTAACGATTTCGGAGCGCTCAATCGTCAATCCGCACTTAGTGCCGTTTTGGGAGACATCCGGAAGGATCACTTGGTCCACATTCTCATAGTCATCACAGATAGCGTTCAGGACTAATCGAACGGCACGGGTATGGAGTACACTGTGGAAGGAGTTCCACAATGGAAACGATACAGGTCGTTCTCGACAGTAAGCTCCTGAAAGCCACGGATCTGGCGGCCAAGCGCCGCAAGGTCAATCGCTCGGCCTTGATCCGGCATGCGCTACAGGAACACCTGAAGCGTCTGCATATTTTGGAATTAGAGGAGCAGGACCGGCGAGGCTATGAAGCTCAGCCCCAGAAAAAAGTGGAAATCAAAGCTTGGGAGGATGCAGCGGCGTGGCCGGAAGACTGAACCGCGGCGATGTGCATTTTTGCACATTCGCCTCACCGGCGAAGCAACGACCGGTCCTAATCCTGACCCGAGACAGTGCGGTCGGACATCTTTCGACTGTTACCGTGGCGCCTATTTCCTCCACCATGCGCGACGTGCCTTCGGAAGTCATCCTGGGGATTGCCGATGGAATGAAAGGACCCTGTGCTGTCAATTTGCACAACGCTGTCACGGTTTCGCAAGACCGACTAGGCCGGCGAGTCGCAAGCTTGAGCGCCGGGCGAATGCTTGAAGTTTGCGCGGCGTTGCGATTCTCGCTCGGGTGCGGCTGACGATCCATTTGCCGCCTTTGCACTCACGCGGTTTTGCCGCGGATGCTGAAGTGATAGACCAACGCGCCGGCAGCAACGGTCAGCGCGGCCAATCCCGAAACACCGGGACGAAGCTTAATAGCGAGGATCGTGATCCAAATACCCATGGCGACAAAAAAAGCCGGTACTAACGGATAGGCGAAATTCACGACCGCCAGCTTATGCCAGCCCTGCCGCCGGCGGAAGATAAAGATCGAAGCGACGGCCATCACGGCGAAGAAGTTCAACAGCAAACCGATGTACAGGAGCAGATCGACGAAGGGGCTCACGGTCATCACCATCGTGCAAATGGCCTGGGAAACTATCGCGATGACAGGCGTATGCCAGCGCGGGTGGACTTTCGCAGCCGCCGGGAAAAACGCGCTGTTCTTGGCCATCGCATAATAAACTCGCGGCCCGATGGTGGACATCGCATTCACCGTTGCCACCAGGGACAGCATCATCGCCGCGCTGAAGAATCCGGCCACAGCCGGGCCGAACAGATGCGTTGCAGCGAGCGCGCCGATCGCAACCACTCCTTTCATCTGCTCCAGCGGTACGGCATATATGAACAGCACGTTGAGAAGAATGTAAAAGACCGCCACTAGCGATGTTCCAAAGGCCAGCGAGAGGGGCAGTGTTCGAGCCGGCTGCTGCAGTTCCTCGGCCACATACGTCGCGGCATTCCAACCGCTATAGCCGAAATAGATGAATAAAAGGCTCACGAAGAATTGCAAAAAGATGGGCGTGGAAGATGTGCGGCTAGCGGATTGCGCGAAGTTGTCCCAGCTCCCGTCTCCGAATGCGAAACCGGCGACCAAGAAAATCAGAATCACCAGCACTTTGATGGAAGTGAGCACGTTTTGCACACGCGCCGCGCGGCGAACGCCCAGGCAGTTGAGGATCGCGAACACAGCGATGAGCGCACAGGCCAGCAGTTGCGGCAATCCCAGCTTGAATTCCCAGGATCCCGAACCAACCAAGTGTCGCGCGTTCTCCAGCTTGAACGCGGGGAAAAAATGCCCGAAGTAATCCGAGAATGCCAATGCGGCGGCCGCAATCGGCGCCGAGAAGCCCGCGAAGAAGGATACCCACCCGCTCATGAAGCCCCAGGTTGGACCGTAGGCCTGCGTCAGGTAAACATATTCGCCGCCGGAGCTGGGAAAGTTGACGCCCAACTCGGAGTAGCAGAATGCGCCGGCCAGCGCGCAAACGGCTCCCACGGCCCAGATGAGCAGAACCAACTGCACCGAGCCGAGGTCGCCCGCCAGGAATCCGGTGGTGGTCAGAATTCCGGAACCGATCATGTTGGAAACCACCAGCGCCGTAGCGCTGACGAGTCCGAGCTGCCGGAGAAGAGTTGTAGTTTGAGTTGTCAATGGCTTTCCGCGGTCGAAAGGCTGGAGCGCACCAGCGACTGTCCGCCGTCGCATACATAGATGGCGCCGGTGATGTAGGCGGCCGCGTCAGAGCAGAGGAACAGCGCCAGGTCGGCCAGCTCGTCTTTGGTTCCAAAGCGCCGGAGCGGAACTGCGTCTTCTACTCTACGGCGAATTTCGGGAGTCGGCGCCAGCCGCCGCATTCCCTCGGTGTCATCGGTAGGACCGGGCGTAATGCAGTTGGCGCGAATGCCCGCTGGTCCCCATTCGACGGCCAGCGTTCGCGTGAGAAGATCGACGCCGGCCTTCGCGGCGCAGACATGGGATTGGTTCGCAATCGGCATTGATGCGTGGGACGCCGAGATGCTGATGATGGTTGCGCCTGGTTTGCGCAGATGCGCGTAGGCGGCCCGGCAAGTGTTGAACGTTCCAAGCAGGTCGATATCGATCACCGCCTTGAAGCCGTTGGCGGACATGCCCAGCACCGGTGCGGGAAAATTGCCGGCAGCGCCGCACACCAGGATGTCGATCTCGCCGAATTGGTCGCGAGTTTTTTGAAGCGCCGCTTCGACGGCTGGATAATCACGCACGTCGAGGGACGCAGTAGCCGCGGTTCCTCCGGAAGATTCAATGGCGGACGCCGCGGCATCCAGCTTCTCAGGCTTCCGGCCCACCAGCATGACCTTGGCTCCGTGTTCGGCGAACCGCTCGGCCATTCTCTGCCCGATGCCGCTGCCTCCACCGGTGACGAATGCGGTCTTACCTGCAAGGAGACGATCCCGGAAGATACTGGCCATCGATCAGCAAATGTACCACACTGCGCTAACATGCGATTCTCGAAGGATGAGTTTCCCACGGACGCTGTTTACGATTGCGGTATTGACGGTGATGTCCGGATGCACCTTGAAGCGCGCATCGGCGCCGGGGCGTCTCGATCAGGCCGGCTTCCAGAAGCTCATTGGGACACTTACCGATGGCTGGAATTCGAACAACGCGCGCCAGGCGGCAGACTGCTTTACCGAAGATGCCAGGTTCAGCTTGCCGCCAAATCCTGAGATCCGGAAGGGACGCCGAGAGCTGTTCGAGTTTTTCGGAGGTGAAAAAGGCCGGCCGAAGACCATGTCCATCTTATGGCACCATCTGATCTTCGACCCGGCGTCGCAGATTGGCGCGGGCGAATACACCTTCACCTATCAGGTGAGGACTCATGGAATGGTGATCCTGCGCATCGTGAATGGCAAGATCGCCAACTGGCGGCAATATGAAATCGAGTCGCGCATGAATTGGGAAGAGATGGTCGGCGAGAACCGGTTCTAATTACAAAACGAAGCCAAGTGTTCAAAATCGGACAGCTCCATCCAGGGAATCGCCTTTGTTTTCAAACGATAACGGCGGTGGATCGATTGCTTAGAAATGGCTATGATCAATCCCTTCGAAGACCTGCGCTACGCGCTTCGAGGCCTACGGAAGAGCCCGATGTTCACGATCGTAGCGCTGCTATCGCTAGGTCTGGGCATCGGCGCGAATACCGCCATCTTCAGCCTGATGGACCAAGTGCTGCTGCGCTCACTCCCAGTGAAGCATCCCGAGCAACTGGTGCTGTTTAGTGCGAAGGGGCCACGGCGCGGACAGATCAATACCAGCTACGGCGACGCTTACACGTTTTCGTATCCCATGTATCGCGACTTTCGCGACAGCAACGGGGTGTTCAGCGGGGTGCTGGCCCGATTTCCGATCAGCTTCAGCATGAGCTGGCACGATCAGACAGAGCGCGTTTACGGCGACTTGGTTTCCGGCAATTACTTCGATGTGCTTGGAGTGCACGCGGCTATCGGGCGCACGTTTATGCCGGAAGATGACCGCACTCCCGGCGCTCATCCGGCGGTAATGCTTAGCGACGGATACTGGAAGCGCCGTTTTGGTGCGGATCCCGGGGTGTTGAATCAGACCATCACGCTGAACGCGCATCCGATGACGATCATCGGAATCGCGCAGTCCGGTTTCCGAGGCGTGGGGGTGGGAGAGGCGCCCGAAGTTTTCGTTCCGATGATGATGCGGAACGAGATGTCACCGGGTATGAACGATCTGGAAAACCGGCGCTCGATGTGGCTCAATATTTTCGGACGTCTGAAGCCAGGTGTTTCCCGCGATCAGGCCGAAGTGGCGATGAATACGCTCTGGAAGCCGATTCTCGAAATGGAATCGAAGGACATGACGGGAACTTCGCAGCGCGTGCTCACTGAGTTCCTGGCCCGTCATCTTTCGCTGATCGAAGGCGGCAGGGGGATTTCGGCTGCTTCCGGCCAAGTCAGTGCGGCCATGGCTGTCTTGATGGGCATGGTGGGATTGCTGTTGCTGATCGCATGCGCGAACGTGGCGAATTTATTGATTGCGCGGGCGGCGGCCCGGCAGCGCGAGATCAGCATCCGGCTGGCCATGGGCGCGAGCCGGTTTCGATTAATCCGGCAATTGCTGGTGGAAAGCCTGCTGCTGGCGTTGGGCGGCGGTGCGCTGGGGCTGCTGGTTGCTGAATGGATCGGGGAAGCGCTGCTGAAGTTTCTGCCGTCCGACCCGTCCATGATGGGAATCTCCAGCCAGCCCGATGGGCGCGTTTTGTCGTTCGCGCTTTCGCTCTCGGTGGTGACCGGCATTCTGTTCGGACTCATTCCGTCGCTGCAGGCCACCAAAACCGATTTGGCGTCGACGCTGAAAGATCAAGCCTCCGGGGTAGTGGGCGGGGGTTTGGGTCACCTGCGCGTTCGGAAGAGTCTGGTGGTGACGCAAGTCGCCCTCTCTTTGATGCTGCTGATTGGCGCGGGCCTGTTCGCGCGAAGTCTCTATAACGTGAAAAACATCGACGCTGGTTTTCACACGGATCATCTCATCTCCTTCGCGGTTCAGCCATCCCTGAACGGCTACAGCCAGGAACGAATGCGCGGATTATTCGAGCGGCTGCAGGAGAACATTGGGCGACTGCCCGGCATACGAGCGGCTTCGATGGCGGAGATAACATTGTTGGCCGGCGACAATGAGATCAGCACGATCGACATCGAAGGCTATCACGCCAAAGAGGACGAAGACATGAATGTCTTTCAAAACAAGATTGGGCCTGGATTCTTCGTCACCTTGGGCATGCCTCTGTTGGCGGGCCGCGATTTCACGAATGCGGACGGGCCGAAAGCGCCTCAGACGGTGATCGTGAACGAACGGTTTGCTAAGCATTTCTTCGGAGATGAGAACCCGATCGGCCGGCGGATTCGGTTTCGCCGCGAAAAAGGCAGCATCGAAATCGTCGGAGTGGTCCGCGATGGAAAAATCGTGGACCTCCGGGAAAAACCGCAGCGCTGCGTGTATCTGCCATACGCTCAGAGCCAGATCGGGTATATGACCTTCTACGCGCGGGCCACGCAAGAGCCAACCGCGGTGGCACAAATGTTGCGCGAGGAAATGCGGCGGCAGGATCCCAACCTGCCGATCTTCAACGTGCGGACGATGGAGCGGCAGATCGATGAGTCGCTGTCTATCGATAGGTTGGTGGCAGCGCTATCCGCAAGTTTCGGCGCGCTGGCGACGCTGCTGGCTGCCGTGGGGCTGTACGGAGTGATGGCCTACATGGTGGTGAGGCGCACGCGTGAAATCGGGATTCGAATGGCTCTAGGCGCCGACCGCCGGGAAGTGCTTCGACTGGTGATGAAGGAAGTGGTAGTGCTGGCAGCGGTGGGCATTGGAATCGCGGTGCTAGCTTCGCTGGCGATGGGCCGTCTGATTCAATCGCAGCTCCTGGATGTCAGCGCGCGCGATCCCTGGGTAATGGCCGCTGCCACGCTGTCTCTCGCCGTGGTGGCGCTGTTGGCGGGCTTTCTGCCGGCGCTGCGGGCCACGCGCGTAGATCCACTGACGGCTTTGCGATACGAATAGCCCGCCGCTAACGCTTGAGCCACGGCCGGACGATCCGGTACTCTGGAACCGCCGTTGCTGAAACCCGGTGGATACGGACCAGGTCGCGCCGCAAGAGGCGCCGCATTCCGACCTGCACAGCGCTTTTGGACAGGCCTGTAGCATAGGCAATCGCTTGATGGCTGAGTCGCGCGGTCTTCACACGGCGGCCGACGGTCTGACTCCACAAATGCAGATATACGAGATAGGCCGAGGGCGCATGATCGTGGCCGGCCAGATCGCGCATGAGGACGTCCAGAATATAGTCGTCAATTTTCATCGCTTAGCTGTAGTATTTATCACTATAGCTAAACAAATAGGATTGCAACCAGAAAGAAAGTTCCTTACGCTGATGGCATGATCAAATCCGTTAGCATAGTCAGCATTCCAGTCCGCGACCAAAGCAAGTCTCTCGAGTTTTACACCAAGAAGCTGGGCTTCCAAATCATGACTGACCAGCCTTTCGGCGCCCTGCGGTGGATCGAACTCTGCGTTCCAGGCGCGGAAACCAAGCTCGCATTGTTTACGCCGCCGGGCCAGGAAAGCCGAATCGGGACATTTTCGAACATCGGCTTTTTCACCGACGACATGGATAAGACTTACCAGACGCTAGCAGCGCGCGGAGTCGAATTTGAACAGTCGCCAAAGAAAGAGTCCTGGGGGACGTCGGCGGTCTTTAAAGACTTGGACGGCAACACATTCGCCTTGTCGGGGAAGTAGAGACGGTCATTTCTCAAGAGCTTCCAAGAACAGCTTGCGCCATGCGGCGCCATCGGCATCCAGGGCGACGTGCGCGTTAGGACGGCCCGGAATCTGGACCGTTTGCCCGGCTTCGGGAGGGTCCTGCCGGATGTCGATGCGGAGATCGACGGTCTTGACTACGGCTGGATGCAGAAGCGCGACAGCCGCGAGAGGGTCCCAGGCGTAGAAGAAGCCGGCTTGGATAAATGCGCGATCCGTCTCGAGCACCTGGGCTACAACCCGCGCCAGCGGCGAGTGCGCGCCGGACTGGAATTTGGCCAGGAATGCGGGGTCAACGAGAACTTTGTTGGTGGCGTCGAGCGGAATGAGACGGATCGGAACGCCGGAGCGAAAGACGATGCGCGCCGCCAGTGGATCGACGAAAATGTTCCATTCGGCGGTGGTGTTGTTGGTCTTGAATACGCCGCCGTCGCCGAGGTTGCCGGGAACACGGACGGCGCCTCCCATGATTACCAGCTCCTCAATCGCGCCCGCGATCGACGGTTCGCGCTTCAGCGCCTCGGCTAGGTTGGTCAACGGACCGAGAGCCAGAATCCGCACCGGGCGGGTTTGGTCTCTGAGGCGTTCGATCAAATAATCGGCGGCGGGCTTTGATTCCGGAGGCCGCGATGATGGCGGAAGCGTGACGCCGGGAAGGTCATCGGAGAGCTTGCGCCACTCGGCCGGAAACTCGGCTGTGCCTTGGAGCGGTGTGCTACGTCCGGCGAAAACCGGAATATCTTTGCGGCCGGCCAGGTCAAGTAAACGGGCGATGTTCTTCGCGCCTGCATCGGGATGTGCCAGGCCGTTTACCACCGTGATGGCGTCGATGCGGACGCTGGGCTGGGAGGCGAGAAATGCGATGGCCATGAGGTCATCCGTGCCGGCGTCGGTATCGATGAGGATGGGATGCTGGGCTTGAGCTGCTAAGGCAAAACACAAGGGGAAGACCAGGCGGAGTACACCCATGGGAAGGTACAGAATAGCAGATGGCAGGCGGCAGAAGGCAGAAACGCGGCGGGGCTTAGGGATGAGCGTCAGCTGTTCGATGAATGCGCCTCACACGAATTTCCTTCTCGCGCATGCGCGTCTGCGCGATATCATAGGCGGATTGCATTCTCATTAGCGTGTCCATCCTCACGCCGAAAGCCTTCTCGATGCGTAGTGCCATCTCGCCCGACAGGCCGGCCTTGCCGTTGAGCAAACTGGATAGTGCGGGGCGGGAAACGTGAAGGGCGACGGCGGCTGCAGTGACAGACAGGCCAGCGGGTTCAATGATCTCGGTACGAATGAAATCACCGGGATGGGGCGGATTCTTAATGGGCATAACGGTTGCTCCCGTAGTTAGTGGTAATCGTCTAAATTTACATCGCAGATTTCGCGCTCAGCGGCGTCGATACGGAACGTCAGACAGCGGCTCCGGTAGTCTCCATGTGCCTTGGCGGTAGCTGTAGCCTGTAGCTTAACACCTATCAAGCAACAAATGCGAGCGACGCTTCGGCCGGAAGAAAAAGTTACGTGGTTTTAGACGTAAGCGCTTTGGGATAGACCATCACGCCGCTTTCGGAGGCGCGGAATATCTTGTATAGGATCTGGTTGGTAGGCAACTGGCTTTCCAGATAATCGACGCCCTCGGCGCTGATGATAAAGCTGCTGCGGTCGTCCTGTACGACGAAGCGCTTGGCGCGGAGATACCATAGTGCGAACAGCAGCCGCTCGCGCGGGAACGCCATGATGTTTTCCATATCGAGCAAGGAAAGCGCCGCGTAGTCCGGATTCGCACGGCGCTTGCTGTAGAGAAGACATAGAACGCCGATGCGGATCTTAGCTTCTGAATCGATGCCGTCGGCGAATTCCTTGCCTAAAAAAATGGCGAGCGGCCCGGCTGGAGCCACTTGGAACTGCTTGTCGTATTCGGCTCGCTTCGCTGGATCGCGAAGCATCTGATAGGCGTCGTTCAGCACGCGGAATTTTTCCGCATCGCCGGTGGCCTGGTTGTCCGGATGATAGCGCCCCGCCAAGATTCGATACACGCGTTCGATGGTCTCGATCTCGGCGTGCGGGTTAATCTGAAGCAGGTCGTAATAGTTGACGGCTGGCTGGAGCGGCATCCTGCGTACTTATCGGCAGAATGGGCCGGTTCGCAACATGGTACTAAGCTAATTGCGGTAAGGCCTGCTCCAGCGCCTCGACAAAGAAGTACTCGCCCCACATGACCGATTCATCCACGCCCAGTTCCTTGTGCAGATGATAAACGCCGCCTTTCAGAATGCCCTCCCACTTCTTGTCTTTCTTGGCCAGATGCTTCTCGCACAGGGTGCGCAGGATGAGGATCGCGGTGGACCAATAGTAGTGACCCTTCACCGGGTCGTGCAACAGCCGGCAGAGCCGCAGCAGACCGGACGCAGCAATGGCGGCCGAAGAGGTGTCGAGCAGCTTGCGGCTTTCCGGAGGCGCGTTAAAATCCCAGGGCGGCACGCCGTCGCTGTTGGAGTGAGTGACGTAATAGTCGGCACAGGACTCGGCGGTCTCCAGAAACCGTGGATCTCGGCTGTACTCGTAGGCGCTTCCGAATCCATACAATGCCCAGGCGAGCCCGCGCGACCAGCAGGAATCGCCGCGGTAGCCTTGCTGGGTGGCCTGCCGAAGGAACTCGCCGGTTTCGAGATCGAAGATGCCTTCGTGGGCCGTTGAACCATCGCCGCGGACCAAAACGCGCCGTGTGGTCAGGCAATGCCGTAGCGCGATGTCGCGTAATCGCCGGTCAGCCGTTTCGCGGGCCGCAAAGAAGATGATGCCGACGTTCATCATGATGTCGATGAACAAAGAATTCTCCGCGACGAACGACCGCAGGTATTGGCCGTTTTCCTGAAAGCGCATGGCCTGAGTCTTGCCGGCCTCGATGATCACGTTCTTGAGCTTGGGATCGTGAGTGACCTGATACCAGCGGTAATAGGTGGGCATGAAGAGGAAGCCGAGATCGTGGACATCGCGGTCGTGCTTGCGCGCCTCGATCGGGGAGCTGTAACGGGTGGCCTGCTCCAACCAATACTTGCTGTCATCGCCGTTGTGCGCGGGCCGTTTTTGGAAAAGCCACATCATGCCGGGCAGAAAACCTTCGCACCAATTCGTCCAGACCGGACCTTCGTGCTTCCAGCGGCCGTTGCTGGTGTACATGGGATAGAAGTCGGGGTGGTTCTCGATCAGCTTGCGGACCTGCTGGCGCGCAAAGCGGAAAGCTTCGGCGAATTGCTCGCGGTCGGTTTCGAGAAGAAATTGAATCATTCGGTACAGTTCTAAACGGCGACCTTTGGTGGAGGCAAGTCTCGGGCGGGGCAGCTCGATTCAAAGCCTTGCGCCTTGTGGTGACCATCGCAGAACGGTTTGTTTTCGGACAGGCCGCAGCGGCAGAGCGATATCACCGTCCGGCCGGCGAGCCCGTATTCTTTCCCTTCGGGATCGTGGATTGTAAAATCCCCTTCAATGCGGATCGGTCCATTGTTGTTCACTGTGATTTTAGTGGAAGCCATCACAGCGATGGTATCAGATAGCGCGAACTAGCTTGATTGCTCGGTCAGGACGCAGATGTCTCGAAGGTTGCGGTAGTCTTCGGCGAAGTCCAGCCCATAGCCGACCACGAACTCATCCGGAATCTTGAATCCCACGTACGCGACGTCCACCGGACGCAGCCGCCGTTCAGGTTTGTCGAGCAGGGTGGCGATGTTCAGCGATTTCGGACGGCGCTGCTTCAATACGTTCATCAGAGTACGTCAGCGTCACGCCGCTGTCGACGATGTCCTCGACCACCAACACATGGTGGCCTTCGATGGAGACATCCAGATCCTTGGTGACCTTGACTTGGCCGGAAGTGGTCTTGCCGCGCCCGTAGCTGGAAATGCCGATGAATTCGACGCGCGCGGGAGTATTGATGGCGCGCGAAAGATCGGCCAGGAACATGAACGCGCCTTTCAGAATCGCAATGAGGTAAATGGGCCCTTCCGGAAAATCGGCGGTGATCTGCCGGCCCATCTCACGCACGCGGCTTTGGATTTGTTCAGCCGTGAGGAAGACGCGCGGGACTAAAGCCATCGGCTAGTCGGCGGCGGTGCTATGCAGACGAGTACTTCCAGGACCAATGTGAATGTGCGCGGCGGTGGCTTTGCCGGGAATCGCGCGTGTGAAGGCATAAAAGGGTATTTTGCGCGCCTTCAGATAGCCGCGCAGCCAGACTCCCTCGGGAGCGTTGGGGCTCACAGCCACATCGACGCGGCCGCGATGATCGAAGCCCAGCGCGCGATGCAGGCCGGTCTCGCCTTCAGCGCTGATCGGAAGTGGATGATCGAACTTCTGTGCGAAGGCCAAGGCGAGGGGTTTCAGGTCTTTGGATTCCCGGAACAAACCGTTGCCCTCGTAATGCTCCATGCCGGGGCTGAAGGCATCGGCAAATGCGGCGCTGGTGACCTCATGGATTTCGGCAGCCGTTTTTTCGTACTTCGCCAAGGCGGCCATCTCGGCCATCAGGTTGGCGCGGGAGTGCGCCAGGTTCAGGTTTGTCTGACGGATAGTGAGCTCTTCCTGAATCGGCGTGAGGGACGACTGCGGGGCGATGCCACCGACGACCAGTTTCCTGGCCTGCTCGAGCTTGTTCTGCTGGCGCTCCAAGCGACGCTGGGCAGCGGCGACCATTTCGTCCGTCAATTGATCGTTGACCTTGTCAACCTGCAGGTCGCCGTACAGAGTGCGCTCCAGGATCGCTTCATCCTGGGCATCTTCAAGATTCTGCTGGGCCTCATCGAGGCGGACGCGCGGTAGAGCGCCGGTCTGGACTAGCTCGGTTACCCGCTGGAGTTCCTGGTTGGCCAGCTCAATCTGTTTGTTTGCAATCGTTTCGGAAGTATCTGCTGGGGTTTGGCCGAAGACTGCCAGAGTGCCAACGGACAAAAATAGAGCTAAGAATTGTCGCATTGGCAATTTCAGTGTACCATACGGGTAGGGAGATCTACCTAGCTATCCGACAGCAAAGTACTACCGTCATTCAGCCCATCGCGTCACCGCTTAGCACCCCTCCTTGGCTCACTGCGGTCCGAGCCGCCGAATCGAAGAAAGCGATCGACATTCGAGTGCTTGATTTGCGCGAGGTCACGTCGTTCGCAGATTTCTTTGTGGTCTGCAGCGGCGCGAATCCGAAGCAAATTCAAGCCATTTGCGAAGAGATCGGTTCGCAACTGGCGGAGCGGGGCGAGCATCCGGTCAGCGTGGAAGGCTACGACAACGCGGAATGGGTTCTGGCCGATTACGGCGATTATCTGATCCACGTTTTCTCCGCGAAGGCGCGCGCGTATTACGACCTGGAGCGGTTGTGGCGGCACGCGAAAGTGGTGGCGATCCCGGAAGCGTCGTAGAGCAGTTCGTTAACGTTTCCCCTGAATGCACTCTTACTGGAACGGCCCGATTGTTGGCCAATCCGTTAGTCATGCGTGGCAGGGTTATGCTGCGGTGCTTTTCCTTGAGTTCGGAAAGCTGAGCCCGGCCGAATATACGTTGCGCGATGGAAGGCCAGGTGAACCCCATGGTGAGTTCGGTCTAACCACCATGAATGGTTGGGCTGCCTGGAAACTGTTTTTACACGGCCAAAAGATTACGACGTCTGACGCTATGTACGGGCATATTAATCGATTTATAAAGCGGTTGATTGGCCGGCGGTTACAGACGTTCGCAATCGACGCAGCCTCAAAATCAACCCGACTAACTTTCAGCAACGGACTGGTGCTGATGACGAGCACTCTCGCCGAGCCACCACGCCTGCCTCCACATTGGCTCCTCCGGCTACCGAATAGTGGCGGTGATTGGCCAAGCGTGGTTCTGGGCACCGCAGAATCGATGCGACCGTAGCACAGCACCTAGCGTTAACATGGGGCCATGCTGCCTGCGATCTTTTTCGGCCACGGCAATCCCATGAACGCAGTGTGGAACAACCGCTACACCGAAGCGTGGCGGCGGATCGGGCAACAGATTCCTCGACCCAAGGCGATTTTGTCGATCTCGGCGCATTGGTTTGTATCAGAAACGGGTGTCACGGTCACCACGGCGCCAAAGACGATTCACGACTTCGGAGGATTTCCGCGCGAGCTTTATCAGGTGCAATATCCTGCTCCGGGTGATCCGGAGCTAGCGCGCCGCGTTCAACAGATGCTAGCGCCTCTGGCCGTGACCCTCGACGAATCCTGGGGGCTCGATCATGGGACTTGGTCGGTGCTCCGGCATGTTTATCCTGACGCGGACGTCCCGGTTGTGCAACTCAGTATTGACGAAACCCGGCCGGCGGCGTTCCATTTCGAGGTCGGAAGGAAGCTCGCGCCGCTGCGGGATGAAAATGTTTTGATCGTGGGGAGCGGGAATCTGATCCACAATCTGCACGCGTACGCGTGGGGGCGGCACATGCCGGATCCCTACGACTGGGCCATTCGCTTCGAAGAAGCCGCGCGGGAGATGATGCTGGCCGGCGAACACCAGCCGCTCATCGATTACGAAAAATTGGGCCGCGATGCGATGCTCTCGATTCCGACGCCGGATCATTACCTGCCCCTGCTATACGTGATAGCGACTAGGCAGGCGGGCGAAAAGATCGTCTTTCCGGTGGAAGGCGTGGATGGCGGATCGATATCCATGCTGGCCGTGCAAGTCGGGTAAGCTCTGCTCAAAACTGGAAGTAGACGAACGGCACGGCCGCCTCGGTATAGCCGAGCAGCTCCACGCTCAGCAGAAGCAGCGCGCAGACCGCGCCATAGGCCCAGGCTGGGCCGATCGCGACTCGTTCGAACCAGGCTTTCTTTTCTTCGAGGAATGCCAGCAGCAGCGTGATCAGCGCCAGATCGATTTGCCATCTCATCAGGAACATCGATCCGATGTGGCCGGTGAACATCTGCTGCAGAACATAGATGCTGTCGTGGAAGGTGGCGGCGCGGAAGAAGACCCATCCGATCATCACCAGCGCGAAGGTCAGAATCGCGCTGGATGGGATAGAAAAGTGTCCAGCGGTTCTCTTCCGGTGCGCGCTTCAAGCCCAGCATTCGTTCGATACTCAGGAGCGCGCCATGGTAACCACCCCAGACCACAAAGTTCCAGCTTGCCCCGTGCCACAGCCCGCCCAGCAGCATGGTGAGCATCAAATTGCGATAGGTCATCAGGCGGCCGTGGCGGTTTCCGCCGAGCGGAATGTAGAGGTAATCGCGCAGCCAGCGCGATAGCGACATGTGCCAGCGATGCCAGAAGTCGGTGATGCTGGAGGCCAGATAAGGGCGGCGGAAATTGATCGGGAAGTGAAAGCCGAGCAGCAGCGCCATCCCGATCGCCATGTCGGTATAGCCGGAGAAATCGAAATAGATCTGGATGCCGAAGGCGGCCACGCCGGACCAGGCTGTCAGCAAGCCGGGATGTCCGGCGACGTCCTTGAAATAATTGTTGGCGACCTGGGCAAACTGGTCGGCCATTACCATCTTCTTGGCGAGCCCCAGAATGACCAGCAACAGGCCACGCAGCACCTCAGCTGAATTCGGCGCTTGCCAATGATAGAGATCGCCAAAGAACTCGCGGGCGCGGACGATCGGGCCGGCCACCAGTTGCGGGAAGAAGGAAATGAAAAGCGCGTAGTCGATGGGATTGACGATCGGTTTCTGTTCGCGGCGATAAACATCGATGACGTAGGACATGCTCTGGAAAGTGTGAAAACTGATGCCGAGCGGGAGGATGATGCTGAGCGCGAAGGAGCTTTCCGGCTTGCCGAGCAGGTGCGCGATATTGGCGGCGAAGAAATTGTAGTACTTGAAAAAGCCAAGCAGTCCGAGGTTCGCCGAAAGGCTCACGATGAGCGCTATCTTTCGGGAGCGCGGCGATTCAGTTCGCGCGATCCAGCGCGCGGCTGTGTAATCGATCACCGTCAAGGCGAGCAGAAGCAGGATGAACTTCGGAATCCAGCTCATGTAGAAGAAGTAGCTGGCAGCCAGCAGGATGATTCTTCTCCAGGAGCGCGGCGAGGAATAGAAAGCAATCAGGACGACTGCGAGGAACGCAAAAAACTGGGGTGTATTGAACAGCATCGCCGGCTCAGGACTTGGGCGGGCCCAGCACGCGTCGAACCTCGGTAGCCAGTATCCGGGAGAACCGGTTCATTCCTTCGGCGGTCAGGTGCATGGGGTCGGCGAACAGGTCGGTGCGCTCGAGCGGGTCGAAAAGATGCTCATCCAGCACGATGACATCCGGTTCAGAGGCGATCTGCCGAATCGCGCTGTTCAGTTTGGGCGGTTGTTCGGGCGGCGGCATGGGAGCGCGGGGAACACGCAGAAAGATGAGCTTCGTTCCCGAACCGCGGTAGTGATCGAGGATGCGGCCATACCACTGGTGGAGATACCGGGAGAGCCGGCCCGCATCTGGCGGTCTCGCTTGAAACAAAACATCTTCGATAAGTTTTCGCTGCTGGGGGGTAAAACTGGCCGGGTAGTGAGCGACGCTATGCTGCCAATCGATCTGCAAACCGGCGACGCTATGCTCCGGCCCAACGTAATCGTAAAACCATCCGGCCGAATACTGGTCGCTTTGACGGACCGTGGCGATACGCCCCTTGGCGTGCGATAGGAAATCGAGAAAATCGCGCTTATAAACGTAGCCTTTGAACAGAATGTCGCCGAAAGCCACCCATTTCAGTTTGCGGTCCTCGAAAGACCATGGAAAATCAGCTAAGTCGCTGAGCTTGAGGCGGGCGATCAGATAACGGATGTCCAGATCGCGATTGCTGAGGTTGTCGTATGAATCGGGCTCATTGAAATCGTCGGTGGGTATGACGATCGCGGCGTAGCGGCGCGCGGTAGGGTCGAGTTCCCTGAGTTCGTAATACCAGCAGCGAGGCGTGCTACCTCCGAGACCGACGCTGGCGAACCGGTAGCCAGTGGAGGGCTGCATATTGTTGGCAACGCGCGGCAACAGGGCCATCCGCGAATGGCCGACCGCCAGTACTTGATTGCGATCGGGCTTGGACCGCTTGATCTCGTTGTTCAACTGCGTTTCCATGGCGCCCGCGGTGGATTCGGGTTCGAGGATAGAGGGATAGACGCGCGTGTGGAAGATCACACCCTCGAAAGCCGCAAAGAAAACAAGCGTGGCCAGTATTCGCGGGACGATTTTAATCGAGGTGGCCGCCAACGAACCAATATAGCGTCCGAGCGCGGTCAGCGGAGCGCCGGCTCATCCACCGGAATTGACCTTTCGTCGTTTCTTCCAGCGCCTTTCGGCGCTCCGCGGTTGACTTACCATCCCCGCAAGCCTTAGGCTTCCAACATGCGCAATCGATTCCTGCGTGGTGGACTGTCGGGGCTTTTGATGGTGGGCCTGTCCGTGGGGTCCGCGTTTGCAAAAACCAAGGAGAAGACACCGGTGCTCAAAGATCAATACGTTCAGGTGAATGGTTTACGAGTGCACTGCGTGACCGCGGGAAAGGGTCCGTTGATCCTTTTTCTGCACGGATTCCCGGAGTTCTGGTACGAGTGGAAGAATCAGCTCACCGAATTCGGCAAGGATCATCTGGCGGTGGCGCCCGATATGCGCGGTTACAACCTGTCCGATAAGCCGAACAGCGAGGAGCAATACCGGATGAGCTACCTGGTGGATGACGTCCTCTCGCTGGCCAATCATTTTTCCCACGGTAAGAAGTTCGTGCTGGTGGCTCATGATTGGGGTGGCGCCGTAGCGTGGGCTTTCGCCATCGCGCATCCGGAGCTTCTCGACAAACTGGTGATCGTAAATGCGCCGCATCCTGGTGTGTTTGGGCGTCTGTTAGCCTCGGACCCGAAGCAACAGCAGGCCAGCCAGTACATGCTTATGTTCCGCAGTCCGCAGGCCGAGCAGACGCTTTCGGCGAACAATTACACTCCGCTGGTGAATGCGGTGCTGGGCGCGGGACTCCAGAACGGCGTCTTCACGGAGGAAGACAAGCAGGCATATATCAAAGCCTGGTCGCAGCCGGGAGCATTGACAGGCGGCCTGAATTACTACCGCGCCAACGCCGTTGGACCGCCCCCGCCGGGACAAGCCACCGAAGGAAAGCAGACGTCTTCGGGCAGTTTCGGCGCGGACCCAGCGCGGCTCACGGTGAAGGTTCCCACGTTGGTCATCTGGGGTGAAAAGGACACGGCGCTGCTCACCGGCAATCTCGATGGACTGGACCAATTCGTCCCGCAGCTGACCATCAAGCGCATCCCGGAAGGCACGCACTGGGTGATTCACGAGAAGTCCGCGGAGGTAAACGGCTACATTCGGGATTTTATCCGCTAAGCCCGCGTCGATGCGCCATCTTTTGAGACCAGCGGCTCGAGAATGCCGGTGATTTCTTCAAAAATGTAGCTGGGCGAGCGATCGCCGCGGATCTGGTAATAGTTCCGATCCTGGTAATGCGCGAGCACCGGGCGCGTCAGCTCATCGTAGGTGCGGAGCCGGTCTTTCACGACATCTTCCTGATCGTCCTTGCGGGTGACGAGCGGCGTGCCATCGTCATCGCAGACCCCCGCTTTCTTGGGCGGCTGATGGAGCAGGTTGTAGATTCTCCCGCACTTGGGACATTGGCGGCGCGAGGTCATGCGGCCGATCAGAGCATCCATAGGCACGTCGAGATGCAGAATGATGGGCTTCGGCAAACCGCGCTCAGCGACCAAACGGTCGAAATACTCGGCTTGCTGCACGGTACGCGGGTAACCATCGAGGAGAAATCCCCTCTGGCAGTCGGGCTGAGCGACCCGCCGCGCGAGCATTTCGTTGACGAGATCGTCGCCCACCAATCCCCCGCTGGCCATGATGGACCGGGCCGCGTTACCCAGAGCCGTGCCGGCCTGAATCTCACCCCGCAGCATGTCGCCGGTCGAAATCGGCGGTATCCTCAACCAGTTTGTGATCAGCCTCGACTGCGTCCCTTTGCCGCTGCCTGGCGGTCCAAAGAGCAGA
Organism: Bryobacterales bacterium; assembly: GCA_963780485.1. Classification (GTDB taxonomy): domain Bacteria; phylum Acidobacteriota; class Terriglobia; order Bryobacterales; family Bryobacteraceae; genus Palsa-89. Next base: position 107,586 of record CAWACO010000003.1, on the reverse strand, counting down.
AGGACCACGCTACTTTCCCCTCATGAAGATACGGAAACCCCTTGTTAAGATACTGGAACACGAGAAAACGGTCAAGCTGTTAAAATCAGCAAGACTCCCATGATGAGACTAGTACTATTCTCCATTATTTGTGCCGGCTCGTGCTGTCGTGCCGCCGATCTTGAGCTGAAAGCGACGCCGCAGACCGTGGTTTGGGGCTATTATTCCGCAGCGGCGAAGCCCGCGCTGCGCATTCATTCCGGCGACACGGTGAGGATCGAGACCATGTCCACCGGCAGTCCGGCGCAGTTCGAGGCGGCCGGCGTGCCCCCAGTCAGATTTCAGAAGCATTTCGCACCATCTATAAAGAGGTGACCGACCGCGGGCCGGGCCGCCATATTCTTACTGGTCCGGTTTACGTGGAAGGCGCCGAGCCTGGAGACGTGCTCGAAGTTCGCATTCGAAAGATCGAACTGACGTCGCCATTCGCCTACAACGGGTTTCGTCCGGGCTTCGGATTCCTTCAGGACGAGTTCCCTTATGAGCGGACCAAGATCATTCCACTCGACCGGACTCGCATGCTGGCGCGATTTAGCGATTCCATCGAGATTCCGATCAAGCCATTCTTCGGCAGCATGGGCGTGGCGCCGCCCGAGGTTACTGGCCGGATCAGCAGCGCTCCGCCGTGGGTCCACGCCGGCAACATCGATAATCGCGAAATGGTGGAAGGCACCACGCTCTTTATTCCGGTGCATGCCAAAGGCGCGCTATTCGAGGTTGGCGACGGCCACGCCGGGCAGGGAAACGGCGAAGTCGATATCACGGCCATGGAGACGCAGCTCACCGGAACTTTTGAGTTCATCGTTCGCAAAGACATGCGGCTGAAGTGGCCGCGCGCCGAGACGCCGGCGTATTACATCAGCATGGGTTTTCACGAAGATCTGACCGAGGCGACTAAGATTGCGATTCATGAAGCGATCGATTTCCTGGTGAACGAGAAGCATCTGAGCCGGGACGAAGCGTATATGCTGTCGAGCGTCGCGGTGGATTTTTGTGTGACGCAACTGGTGGATGGGAACAAGGGCGTGCACGCCATGATCCCCAAGAGCATTTTCGTGCGAAGTCAACGCTGACGAGCGCCGGACAGTACTTTTCGCGCCGTCTCGACGCCGCAAACGGGCAGCTTGGGATCGTTGAGCAGGCCGATCTGCTTCAAGACCGACGCCTGATCCCAGTAAATATGCTCGTGTGCCAGCTTGCCGTCGCGAAAGTGGACAATCGCCACCAGCGGCACTTCCACGCGCTTATTGGTGGGCGCAACGCCCGGAAGCATCCAGGGCATTTCCATGGTGTGGGTGAAGGAGAAGATCATCTCGTCGACTAGTTGATCTTTACCGACAGTGCGAGACACCGGCGTCAACGTTGTGTCCGGCGGCATCTTGGGAATGAAGTCCGATGAATAGAAGCGGCGTAGGGCGTCTTTGCCATAGGCCCCGGTCATCACGGGAATGTGATTGACGTAAGCATCCTCGACCATGGTGTCGAGGGTGGCTTGGGTGTCGCGAGTGGCAAACTCATGCTCGGTGTGCTTTTCCCAGAGAGCGCTCAGATCCAGATTGTCCATGAGGCCCATGGTAGAGCCTCAGGCTCACTTCTTACAAGCTAATGTCAGGCCATCCCGTATGGGCAACATACTGAGCCACACCCGTTCATCGTTATGCAGACTTTCGTTAAAGGCGCGAATCGCGCGCGTGTCGGCATCATTAACCGATGGATCGATTACTTTTCCATCCCAGAGCACGTTGTCTACGGCGATCAATCCCCCCGGACGAACCAGCACCAAGGCGCGCTCGTAGTAGTTGATGTAATTCCCCTTGTCGGCATCGATGAAGGCGAAGTCGAACCGGCCGCCCTGTCCTTGGGCGATGAGATCTTCCAGCGTCTTCAAAGCCGGGCCCAGCCGCAGATCGATCTTGCGCTCGACACCCGCCTCGCGCCAGTAGCGCCGCGCGATGGAGGTCCATTCCTCGCTGATGTCACAAGCGATGATCCGGCCGTCGTCGGGAAGCGCCAGCGCCACCGCAAGCGAGCTATAGCCGGTGAACACGCCGATCTCGAGAGTTCTGCGCGCCGAGAGCAGATGAACGAGCAAGGCCATGAACTGGCCCTGCTCCGCCGAAATTTGCATCTCGGCGTAAGGGTGGCTGGAGGTTTCGTCGCGCAGGCGGCGCAGAATCTCCGGTTCTCGGAGGGTAACGCGCCCGATGTAGTCCAGCAGCTCGTCGTCAATGGTGGTGTCGCCGGTTGCCATAACAACTATTGAAACACCGGCGAGCGGAAGGAAAGCGGCGCGCTATCGGCCCGACAAAAACGAAAACGCCGTCAGACCCAGCGATACAATAAACGCCAGCGCGAGGAGTAGCGAGTACCCGTTGCCTGCGGCTCCGGAAGGGGCGGCCTCGCCGCAGCTATAGCAGACTCGTTCATTCTTGGCCAGGATTCCGTTGCATTGAAGGCATCGAGTCATGTCTAAATTAAACCGCGAATTCAGTTTTCGATCCATCACCCGTAAGCACCATTTTGTTGCTCGGGTTTTCATCGGAGTACGGAAGTATCCAGCGTCGGGGTACGATGGTGCGGCAGGTTGCGTTACAGGAGCGTGCGGAGTACCGAAAAATGCAACGTAGCCTCCAATGGACTAGAGCCTCCCTGACGCGCGGTCCAGTACCGCGCCAGGCAAAGCTCTATCGGGATCTCGAGATGGTTCCCATTTTGCCTTCGCGGAAGTCGCGGAAGGCTTGCATGATTTCCTCGCGGGTGTTCATCACGAACGGGCCAAATCGCTTCTACTGGCTCGGTGTAACATTGACTCTGAGATGATTACCGAAACTGAGCGTCAAAAAGCTTTAGATCTGCTCATCCGCAGCCGGCAGGCCTTGCTTGAGGCGGTGGAAGGCGTGACGGAACAGCAGGCTCGCTGGAAGCCGGCGCCGGAGCGATGGTCCATTCTCGAATACGTGGAGCATCTCGCTGTTTCTGATGACGCGCTGGTCGCACTGGTGGAGCGGTCGATTCAAGCACCCGCCCAGCCGGAGACCAAAGAGGAGCGCCAGGCCCGGGAGCAGAAGATCCGCGAAACGCCGATGCCTCGCGGCGTAAACCGCGCCCCTGACATGCTGAAGCCGAGCGCACGATTTGGATCTTTGGCCGAGGCATTGGCGGCGTTTCGCGAAGCACGCCAGCGCACCATGGAATTTACGCGAAACACCCAAGAGGACCTGCGATCCCATTTCGCGCCGCACGCGGTGCTGGGACCGCTGGATGGCTATCAATGGCTGGTGGGAAATGCGCGCCACGCCGACAGCCACGCCGGCCACATCCGCGAAATCCGAAGCCTGACGGATTTTCCGTCCGCTTAATCAACCAGTGCACCCTCTCACGATTGCGCTCGGCAATTATGGCGTGACCAGGCCGTTGAAGGACGGCAGCATCGCGTGCGGCCACCTCAAACTGGAGCATGTAGCGGTCGATTCCGCGGTCGCAGGCATGCGCCGCATGGTCCGCGATCTCGAGTTTGACATTTGCGAGATGGCGTTCACCACCTATCTCTGCGCCAAAGCATACGGGCGGCCGATCACCGCAATTCCGGTTTTCATCACCCGGAACTTCCACCACCGGGCCAGTTTCTACAACGTAAACTCCGGTATCAAGGAGCCGAAAGATCTGGAGGGCCGAGTGGTGGGCGTGAATCGCGGCTACACCGTCACCACTGGAACCTGGGCGCGCGGGATTCTGGAGAGCGAGTACGGCGTGGATCTTCGCAAGATTACTTGGGCCCCCACTAATGACGAGCATGTGACAGAGTTCCGCGCTCCATCGAACGTGGACTACCGGTTTCAGGGGCAGACCATGGCCGAGCTGTTCGCTTCGGGCGAGATCGATGCGGCGGTTGGCGACATCAAGATCAACTCTCCGGAGATCCAGCCGCTGATCCCGGATGCCCGCGAGGCCGGCTTCAGGTATTTCCGGAAGACCGGCATCTATCCGATCAATCACACGGTGGTGATCGCGAATTCGGTGATCGAAGCGCGGCCTGGCGTGGCCGAAGAGCTTTTTCTCGCGTTCCGCGCCGCCAAGTGCGCCTATCTGGCTCGCTTGCGTGCAGGCATAGAGCTGACGGCGGCGGATCATGCGGCGATCGAAGTGTCTCGCGTGGTTGGTGACGACCCGTTCCCGTTCGGCGTGGAGGCGAATCGCAAGCCAGTGGAGACGCTGGTGCGGTTCGCTCTCGATCAGCACATTATCCCGGAACCATATGCTCCCGAGGACCTGTTTGCCGTCAACACGCTGAAGTTGGAATAGCTATCCTAATCGGAAGAGGAGAATCTACCACGTGAGCACTGCTGCCACTACGCTGAAGCAAGTTAGAGTTTCAATGATGAACGCCATCCACGATCTGCCATTGTTGGTGGCGCGGGACGAAGGCTTCTTCCGCGATGAAGGGCTGGATGTCGAAATTCTTAAGACGCCGGGTACGGCGCAGCGCGAGTCCGACCATCAGGCCCTGCGGTCCAACATCTTCGAGCGCACCATGGAATCGCTCTACGAGCAAGGCAAGTGCGACCAGTTTCGGATGTGCGAGTGGGGGATCATGAAGCGCGCGGTGGAATCGAACGTAGAATCCGGACATCGGCCGGCCAAGATCGTGGCGCTGGGTTCGGCGATGTCTTCCTTTGCGATCGTCACGCATCCCAAGAAGGGCATCTACGAGCCGGAGCAGCTCAAGAACACGCCGGTCGCGGTGAGCCCTTTCAACGGTTCTCATTTTACGATGCTGAAAATGCTGGAAGGATTTTTGAACCGGGATCAAATCCAGTGGATCAACGCCGGCACGCATAAGGAGCGCCTGGAGGCTTTGATCAAGGGCGATGTGGAAGCGGTCAGCCTGATGGAGCCGTGGATCAGTGTGGCCGAGAAGCGCGGATGCCGCGTGCTCATCGAATCGCGTTCGACCCGAAGCGAGGCGGCCGGCGACGAGCTGGATGGTCCGACATTGGCCAAGATGTTCCGGGCCGAGGCTGAGGCGGCCGAAGCGATCCAGAACGATCCGGGACGCTACGCGCATTACCTGCTCGAGGAAGCTGGGGGACTTTTGAATGCCGAGGACCTGAATCTGCACCGCATTCTCAATGCTCCGCCTGAGCCGTACACGCGCGAGCGCTTTGACCATACCTATCAGTGGACTTTGGGTTGGGGCTTGGTCGCGCCGGGGGCGACATACGAGAATACGGTCGACAATCGCGCTTGGAAGTAGCAGATAGGTACAAGTGTGGCCGTTAAACGACCGCCCAGCGACACCTGGCGCGACAGGCTAACCATTCCCGCGATCGCAGCGCCGATGTTCCTGGTCTCGGGACCGGATCTCGTGGTCGAGACTTGCCGATCCGGAATCATGGGTACCTTTCCTGCACTCAATCAGAGGACCAGTGAAGGGTACACGGCTTGGCTCGATGAAATTCAGGAACGGCTTGAACGGATTGAGGCCGAGACGGGAGTCTCTCCGAGCCCGTTCGGCGTCAACCTCATTGTCCACAAGACCAACGCACGCTTAGCTCGCGATCTCGAAATCACGGTTCAACATCGGGTGCCAATCGTGATCACGTCACTCGGCGCGGTGCGTGATGTAGTGGACGCGATCCATTCCTACGGCGGCCTGGTATTCCACGATGTCATCAACCTTCATCATGCGAACAAAGCCAGTGACGCGGGCGTGGACGGGTTGATCGCAGTCTGCGCAGGAGCCGGAGGACATGCCGGTTTGCTGAATCCCTTCGCGTTTGTCGCGGAGATCCGCCAGATCTTCGACAAGACCTTGATTCTTTCCGGCGCGATCACGCATGGCCGTCAAATCGCCGCAGCTCAGTTGATGGGCGCCGACCTCGCTTATCTTGGTACGCGCTTTATCACTACGCGCGAAGCCCTTGCACCCGCCGGCCACAAAGAAATGATCCTGGCGTCCAGTGCGAAAGACGTTGTGTACACATCCGCCATCAGCGGCGTGCATGCGAATTTTCTACGCGCGAGCATCATCGCTGCTGGAGCCGATCCGGACAATTTGCAATCATCCGTCAAGCTGACCGTTTCCTCGGAAGGCGAGGCTAAAGCTTGGAAAGATGTGTGGTCGGCAGGGCAGGGAGTCGGCGATATTCACGATATTCCTTCGGTGGCCGAGCTCTGCCAGCGCTTGGTGGCGGAATATCGCGAGGCGATCGCCAGGCTTACCTCCGGCCGGCCGGCGCAACCTCTATAACGCGACGCCCGAGGCGCAGAGCTTCACTGGGCGCTTTGAACAGAGCTGGGTTGTCCCGGTTTCTACGCCTGCGCCGCCACAAGCTTCACACCGAGCTCGATCTTGGTGATGACCTCATCCACCGTTATTATTTGAGCGAAGACCTTGCCGAGAGGGCGCAGGTGGCCCGTTGCAATTCAGCCGCCGAGAGGTCTCCAATGCTGAATGTTGCCGTGCCATCCCTCAGGAACAAAACCCGGAAATCGCGGACGGCAGCCTCCCGCGCGGTTGTCTCGCAACAGACGTTGGTCGCGATACCGGTGATGATGAGGGTGTCTATGCCGCCTGAGCGCAAAATCAATTCCAAGTCAGTACCCTGAAACGCGCCGAAGCGTGGCTTGTCGAGGAGAACGTCCCGTGCATCCACGACGAGTTTCTGGTGGAGCGCGGCCGCCGCCGAGCCCTTGTTGAGAATGCCCGTCTTAACGATAGGGTCGAACTCAGCCAGCACGCCGAGGTTTGAACCGTCTGCCCGAAATACGTTACTAGTGTGGATGACAAGCATGCCCGCCCTACGGCAGGCCTAGCTACTCTGTTGATCCGCTCCAGAACAACCATACCTTCGGGCGCGGCAATCGGCGACCCCTCGACGAAACAGTTCTGCATGTCGACGTTAATAAGCGCAGTACGCTCTGGAACTACATCAAAGTCAACCATAGGCCTCCTTTTCAATCGGCGCTGCGTGCCGAGCTAGGTTGTCCAAAGATTCTACTGTGCAGCCGGCTGTACACGCGCCTTGAATTGCCCTCGAAGATCTTCTGCTTGTCCTTATCGCTCAGGCGGGGAACCGCGTCAATGTAGCGCTTGGTGTCGTCAAAATTGTGGCCGGTCTCCGGGTCGATGCCTTTCACTGCGCCGACCATCTCGGACGCAAAGAGGATGTTGTCAATCGGGACGACCTTCGTTAACAATTCGATTCCGGGCAGATGATAAACGCAGGTATCGAAGAAGACATTATTGAGTAGCAGCTCATCGAGAGGCGGCCGCTTCAAATCCTGGGCCAGCCCCCGATAGCGGCCCCAATGATAAGGCACCGCGCCGCCACCATGCGGAATGACGAACTTCAGCGTCGGGAAATCCTTGAAAAGGTCGGAGGTCAGAAACTGCATGAACGCGGTCGTGTCGGCGTTGATATAGTGCGCGCCGGTGGCGTGGAAATTCGGATTGCAGGATGCGCTAACGTGGACCATGGCCGGGACGTCGAGCTCCACCATCTTTTCGTAGATTGGATACCACCAGCGATCGGTCAGCGGCGGATCGGTCCAGTGGCCGCCGGAGGGATCGGGATTGAGATTGCATCCCACGAAGTCGAGCTCTTTGACGCAGCGCTCCAGCTCGCCGATGCAATTCGCGGGGGGAACGCCAGGCGATTGGGGCAACTGGCAGACGCCCACAAAATTATCTGGGTAAAGGCTGCACGCGCGATAGATCAGATCATTGCAAACCCGCGACCATTGAAGGCTCGCTGTGGCATTGCCGAGGTGATGCCCCATAGCGGACGCCCGTGGCGAGAAAATCGTGACGTCGGTGCCGCGCTCCCGCTGGAATTTGAGCTGCGCCTTTTCCAGGCTCTCTCGGATCTGGTCGTCGCTGATGTGCGGCGCGGCCGGGGAGTTATCGTTCGGATTAGCGAGCTGACGCTGCCGCCAAGCCTCCAATTCACGCGGCGCAGTGGTGTAATGGCCGTGACAATCGATGATCACGCTGTCACCAAGCGAGCCTCTGAGCAGGCCAATTCACGCACCATGGTCGGATGCTAACAAGTGAGCCGCGTGTCAGTCAAACGGGGCGTGAGCTGGCGTCGATCAGCTCCAAGGGGTAGCCCCGCTCGCGCCAACCTTCGATGCCGCCCGCGAGCGGCCGCACGCGGATCACTCCTTTGCGGAGCAGTTGCAGCGCCGCCCGGGCGCTGGAGGCTTCGTTTGGTCAAGAACAGTAGAGGATTACGTCTTTCTCGCGGGGAATTTCTTGCTCGCGGGCTTCCAGTTCGTCCAAGTCGATCCAGATCGCTCCAGGCACCTTGGCGTTATCATGTTCGACTTCGAGCGCCCGCCGCAGGTCCACGACCGCCAGATCTTCACCGGATTCGATCATTTTCAGCAGCTCCTCAGGCGTGACGCGATCGACCCGGAGTTCACGTATGAAGCGCTGGCGCTGATAATATTTCCAGGCGATGTAGGCCGCGAGTAAGATCATCAGAACCAGAACCAGCCAGGAGCCCATTCGTCCGGCGTACTCGGCCGCGTCCTCCAGTTGATCGCGGAACAAATATCCGATCGCGAGATACGTTCCGCTCCAGACGAGCGCTCCAGTAATATCGGCGGCGAGGAACTTCAGGAACCGCATCCGCGTGAGTCCTGCCATGGGCGCCGCTGCGGTGTTGAGGCCTGGAACGAATTTCGCAAACAGCAACGCTAGAGCGCCGAACCTGCGGAAAACGGTTTGGATATTGCTAACACAGGAATCTGGCTCCAGAGATATGCGACACAAGAGATTAAGAATCGAGTGGCCACGTACGCGACCCAGACGGAACCAAACCAGGTCACTCGCCAGTGCGGCGCAGATGGCGAGTGCGAGGGCGGCCGCGAGAGAAAAGTTGCCAAGCCCGGCCAGCGCGCCCATCGCCAGCATCACGGGGATGGCAGGGATGGGTAACCCGGCCTGCTCCGCCAGGACGTTGGCGAAGAGTACCCAGTAGCCGTGCCTGAGCAAGAATGCAATAATGCCGTGCACTGTTTAGATTGTAGATGCATTGGGAGGGGAGGATGATTCAGAGCGGGGCGCGGCTTAATGCGGGTTCTGTTCAAAGTCTATTTCCAGCTGAGCCCCATACCAGTTTGCGCGCAGCGCCCGGACGTATTCGTCGGCATCGGTGTCGGCCCAAATCCCCTTGCCGACGCCGCGCATCTGAAGAATCGGATCCTTGTCCTCTTCGTTACTTGAGTTCATATAGCTATTATCGGCTGAAACCGGCGCTATAATTCTCACTTGAAGAACTTTGCGCTCTTTCTCCTCATTGCGCTTGGCGCCTCAGCCCAGTCCTACGACCTTATCATCCGCAACGGCCATATCATCGACGGCACTGGCTCACCGTGGTATTCGGGCGACGTCGCGATCGCAGGTGGGCGCGTGGCCGCGATCGGACACTTGGCCGACGCACAGGCGAAACGCAGCATCGACGCCCACGGGCTGGTGGTCGCGCCCGGATTTATCGACATGCTGGGCCAGTCCGAATTCACGATCCTCGTAAACCCGCACCTGCCGTCGAAGATCTTCCAAGGCATCACGACTGAGATCACTGGCGAGGGCAATTCCATCGCGCCCCTCAACGACCGGATCGCGAAAGCCGACAGCGCAACTTACGACCACTTTCAGATCAAGCCAGACTGGACGAACTTTCGCCAGTACTTCGCGCGCCTCGAGCGGGAAGGCATGGGCATCAATCTCGCCAGCTACGTGGGCGCGACCACGGTGCGGCGCATGGTGATCGGCGACGATAACCGCCCGCCGAATGCCACCGAACTTGAACGCATGCGGCAGTTGGTTCGGGAAGGCATGCGTGACGGCGCGGTCGGGTTGTCCACGTCGCTACAATACGCCCCTGCGCCCTACGCCTCGACCGACGAGTTGATCGCGCTGGCCTCGGAAGCCGGAAAGATGGGCGGGATCTACGCGACACACATGCGCAGCGAAGGCGATGCTATTATTCCAGCGATCGACGAAGTGATCCGGATAGCGCGTGAGGCCAAGATCCCGGCCGAGATCTGGCACATCAAAGCCGCCGGCAAGGCTAACTGGGGACGAATGCCGGAGGTCGTCGGGCACATCGAAAAAGCGCGGCAGGCGGGACTTGACATCTCCGCCAATACGTACGCCTACACGGCCTGGTTCAATACGTTTTCGGCGTTCATTCCGCCTTGGGCGCATGATGGTGGCGATGCCAAATTGATCGAGCGCCTGAAAGATCCCGCGATGCGCGCGCGAATTCGCCAGGAGATGCAGACCCCCAGCAACACTTGGGACAACGAGTGGCAGGAGATCGCGGGACCGGAAGCGATTCTGGTCAGCGTGGTTCACAACCCGAAGCTGCGGCCGCTCCAGGGCAAGACCATCGCTCAAATTGCCAAGCTCTGGAATAAAGATCCGATCGACACTATCTTCGATCTGCTGATTGAGGACGATGCGTTCACCTCGGTCGCCGTGTTTGGAATGTCGGAGCCGGACGTGTTGCTGGCGCTCGAGCAGCCTTGGGTTTCTGTTTGTAACGACTCGCAGGGCACTGCGCCCGATGGTCTGCTGGGCCGCGAGCATCCGCATCCGCGCGCTTATGGCACATTCCCGCACATCCTTCGCAAATATGTTCGAGAGGACCACAAACTTCGGCTCGAAGAAGCGATTCGCAAGTTCAGCGCGCTGCCCGCCCAGCGCATGCGCCTGACGGATCGCGGCGTGTTGAAGAAAGGCATGTGGGCCGATATCGTGATTTTCGATCCGGCCACCATCAGTGATCGCGCCACGTTCGAGAATCCTAATCAGCTATCGGAAGGCATGCAATTCGTATTGGTGAATGGTGTGCCGGTGATCGAGAACGGGAAGCAGACGGACGCGTTGCCGGGCCACGTAGTCCGAGGACCAAGCTACGTTCGATAGCTATTACTACTGATACAGGCGACGCTCCCGGCGCATGAAGGCCGGCACTTCCAGGTCGTCCGCGGGGACCGTCGCGGGCTCCTGCGTCTCTTGCGGCGGCGGAGGCGGCGCCGGCGGCATATCACGGAATAACGGCGCGTGATTCATGTGCGGCTCCATCACTGGAGCAGGAGGCGGAGGCACTGGCTCCGGCATCACGGCCTCAACTCCGACGACGGCCCGGCGCGCCAACTGCGGCAGGTTATCGCGCTGGAACCCGGTAGCGATCACCGTGATCTTCACCTCGTCCTTCATCGATTCGTTCATCACCACGCCGAAGTTGATCTGCGCGTCTTCATTGGCGGTCGCGCCGCGGATCAGCGAGCAGGCTTCGTTCACGTCGTGCAGGCTCAGACTGCTGGATCCGGTGATGTTGATCAGCACGCCGCGCGCGCCTTTCACGCCGCCCTCTTCCATCAACGGAGAACTGATGGCCTGCCGGGCGGCTTCGATGGACGCATTCTCGCCGGAAGCCGCGGCCGTGCCCATCATCGCGTAGCCCATGCCCAGCATGATGGCGCGGATATCGGAGAAATCGCGATTGATCAGGCCCGGAGTGGTGATGATGTCGCTGATTCCCTGCACGGCTTGGCGCAAAATGTCGTCGGCGATGCGGAAGGCTTCGAAGAAGCTGGTGCCGCGCGGGACCAGTTCCAGCAAGCGATCGTTGGGCACGGTGATGACGGTGTCCACCGTGCCGCCGATCTCCGAGAGCCCGCGATCGGCCTGCTTCATCCGGCGCGGTCCTTCGAAAGCGAACGGCTTGGTGACCACCGCGACCGTGAGCGCGTTCAGCTCCTTGGCCAACGAAGCGACCACGGGCGCCGCGCCAGTGCCGGTTCCGCCGCCCAGGCCAGCGGTTACGAACACCATGTCGGCGCCTTCCAGGACCTCGATGATCTTCTCGGTGTCCTCGAGCGCGGCCTGTCTGCCCAGACGCTGGATCTGAGCCGGCGCCCAAACCGTTGGTCACCTTGGAGCCGATGGCCAGCTTGTTGGGAACCGGCGAGGCGTTCAGCGCCTGGACATCGGTGTTGAGGATGTGAAATTCAACGCCGGTCAGGCCCTCGTTCATCATGCGGGCTACCGCGTTCGAGCCGCCGCCGCCCACCCCGATCACTTTGATCTTGGTGCCGAGCAGAGCCTCTTCCTGGATGGCAAACTTCAATGCGTCCATTCAAAGCCTCCTCATAAGACAGGCTTCAGCCTGAGTTAGCAATCACCGAAACAACATCCCTACCAGTCCGGGAGCCTTACGCTCGGCCCTCCCGATTGGTTTTCAAGCGCGCCGAATATCTCGCCAAACCCGCCGCCGTGGCCCAGACCGGAGTGCACAGCTCTTCCGGGAAGTCCGCGAATTCCAGTTGGTAAGGCATTGCGCGCCGGACAATTCAAAACCCGTCTCCGCCATGTCGCACATGCCGTTGAGCATGCGCGCCGCCGCCCGCGAGAATCACGCCTTCCAGCAGTTTCTGGTCCATCCCGATGGTGACCAGCTCCGAGCCAACATAAATGAAACAGCTCTTCGGCGCGCGCTTCCAGAATTTCGTTCAATTGCTTGCGGGGCGCTTCGCGTGGCAACCGGCCCTCAGCCGACGGCACCTCGATATAGCTGTTGTCGGACGTCAATCCGAGCATCGCGCAGCCGTACTCCAGCTTCAGTCGCTCAGCATCGTTGTACTGGACCGTCAAGCCGACCGCCACATCGCGCGTGAAATGATCCGCCGAGATCGGCAGGCTGCGCGCCAGCAGCACCGCTTCTCCGTCGTAGACCACCAGGTCGGTGGAATGCAAGCCGATGTCGACCACCGCGACGCCACGGTTGCGATCCTCCTGCGAAAGAGCGGCATAAGCCGTGCGCCACCGGCTCAAACATGGTCTCTTCGATCGCATAGGAGGCTTGCTGAACAGCAGCCACAATCGAATCGTGCTCCTGTTGGGAAACGGTGACGATGTGAACGTTCGCCTCCAGCCGCGAGCACGTCGACCCGCGCGGGTAGCGCTTTCCGGCAGCGGCCGTCCAACGTGAAGTCCTGCGGGAACGAGTGCAGGATGGCGCGATCCTCTTCGAGCCGCACCTGCTCGCTGCGCTCCACCGCGTAGGCCATGTCGTCCAGCGTGACGGCCCGAGGCCTGCCGAATTCATATAGCCCGCGGCTGTTGTGGCCGTCGATGCTGCTGCCGCCAATCCCTACGACCATCGCATCCACCGGAACGCGCGCTTCCATTTCCGCCCGCCGCACAGCGGATTGCACGCACGCAGTGAGCGCTTTTTGATCCACCAGCCTGCTCTTGCTCCACCCGGTGGATTCCACTTCGCCGTGCCCCAGGTACGCCAGGCGGCCCTCTTCCATCGCCAGTATCAGGCAGCGGGTCTGCGCACTTCCCGCATCCAGCCCCACCGCGATTGCCGTTTTATCGGGCATTGCTAGAGGCCTCCAATCCCGTGATCCGGTCGTCAAGCCGCAAATCGAACGTAGACGCCTGCGGCATCTTGGCGTGAATGTCCGGATAATGATCCAGAAAATTTCGGAGCCGCGAAGAAAAATTCCGGTCTCCCAACAGCAGCGACACGGCCGTTCCCTCCACCTGTTCGGTAATCTTCAAATTGTCCAGATCGCTGACGTCGACTTCCGAGATCTTGTCGGCCAGCGGCCCCAGTTCCTTCATCAGCCGCTGCATCCGGCGCACCCGCATGCCGCGCTTTTCCGGGTTCTCGCTGGGACGAATGCCGGCCAGCACAGGCAGCCGAAACGACCGCCTTGGCCGGCGGATCGAGAATTACGCCTTCATCGTCGATCAGCGCCCAGCGCGCGATGTTATCGCCGGGCAATTTGACGAAAGCCGCGGGTTTTCGTTCGATGATCTGCACGGACAGGCGATTCGGCCAGATCCGCACGATGGAGGCGTCATGCACCCATCTCACATTCCAGCAGCGTCTTGCGCCGCTCGGCCAGCGGAAACAGATAAAGGCTGCGGCCGTAGTCCTGGTCAAAGACACGCAGCACCTGTCCGCGAGAAGCATACTTCACGCCTGTTAGCTCGAGATTCGGACTTTCCGAGCCATAATCCGCCGGGCCGGGCAGAAAGAAGCGCGGGTCGCGAATCAGAAACTGCTCGAAACTGTTGCGACGCATAAATCCCACCGGCTAGCGTCATGCTGGTCGCGATCACCAGCAGTCCGTAGCGCAGAATTGTGCCGATGGCCGGCGCGCGGCGTTTCTTCGCGGCTGCCTGCGGCGCCATTTACGCTGCCTCCCGCAACTTTTCGAGGACCTTCTCGCCGGCCTGCCACACGTTGCCAGCGCCGAGAGTCAACACCACGTCCTTATCGCGGACCTTTGCCACCACCATCTCGACGGCGCGCTCGATGGTTCCGGTATATTCAACCGAGCGGTGGCCGAAATCGCGAATACGCTCGGCCAGCGCGCGACCCGTGACGCCCTCGATGGGCTGCTCCGACGCCGCGTAAATATCGAGCACGTATACCACATCGGCCTGATGAAAGCTCTTGGCAAATTCATCCATCAGGTGTTGCGTGCGCGTGTAGCGATGCGGCTGGAAGACCGCGTGGATGCGACGGAAGTTGCATAACTGCGCGGCGGCCAGAGTGGCGCGAATCTCGGTGGGATGGTGGCCGTAGTCGTCGATAACCGTGACGCCGCGCGCTTCGCCGCGGATTTGAAATCGCCGGTCGACGCCCGTGAATGCGGCGATGCCTTCGCGGATCGCGTCCAGCTTTATTTCCAGCTCCGAGTCCCACCGCGATCGCCGCCGTGGCGTTCAGCACATTGTGAACGCCCGGGACGCGCAGATGAAACTGGCCCAGATCGTGTCCGCGCATGCGCACCGAAAAGCGGCTTTCAAACGATCCGCAATCCGCTTCGGCGAATTGCAGGACCGCCTGATGGCTGCGCCCGTAGGTGATGCTGCGCCGATTCACGGCCGGAAGAAGCTGCTGCACGTTCTCGTCATCCAGGCATAGGATCGCCGCGCCGTAGAAGGGGACTTTCTGGATGAACTCGAGAAACGCCGCTCGGATCTCGTCGATCGATGCGTAGTGGTCCAGGTGCTCGCGATCGATGTTGGTGACAACCGCTAGAATGGGGCTGAGCTTGAGAAACGACCCGTCGCTCTCGTCTGATTCCACCACCAGAAAGTCGCTCTGGCCGACGCGCGCGTTCGAGCCGCCCATGGAAGCCACCTTGCCACCCACCACCACTGTGGGATCGAGCCCGGCTGTGCTAAGCACCGTAGCGGTCATTGACGTGGTGGTGGTTTTTCCGTGGCTGCCGGCGATCGCGATGCCGTACTTCAGGCGCATCAACTCGGCCAGAAGCTCGCCGCGCGGAATCACCGGAATCTGCAAGCGGCGCGCTTCCACCACTTCCGGATTCGCGGCATCCACCGCTGAACTCACCACCACCGCCTTGGCGCCGGCCACGTTCTCCGCCGCGTGCCCCTCGTAGATTCGCGCGCCGAGGCGCGCCAGCCGGTCGGTAGTGGGGCTCAGTTTCAGGTCCGAACCGCTGATTTGATAGCCCAGATTGAGCAACACCTCGGCGATCCCGCTCATGCCGATTCCACCGATGCCGACGAAGTGGAGGTGTTGTGGCTTAAAAAACATTTTAAACTCGTATTGTTTCGGCTTTCGAGGCGGATGTCAATGGCTTTCTCAACGTGTTAACTCCTCCAGGACGTCCGCCGCCCGCCGCGCGGCGTCAGGATGCGCAAAAGTACGCGCCCGCTCGCCCATCCGCTTCAGTAATTCCGGCTGAGTACTGCAGCTTGCCGACTTCCTCAAAAAGCCGCCCGCCGTCCATCTCCGGATCGAGAACCAGCTTGGCCGCCCCAGCTTTCTCGAACGCCTCGGCGTTGCGAAGCTGATGCTGATCGGCGGCGTGCGGCAGTGGAACCAGGATGGACGGCTTGCCGGCCGCGGCCAACTCCGCCACTGCGCCCGCTCCCGCGCGGCAAATCACCAGGTCGGCGCGCTGGAACGCTGCCGGCATGTCGTCGATGAAGGGCAGACACCTCGCCCTCGATGCCGCTCTCCGCGAATTTCTTCACCAGAGCCTCATGCATCGCCGATCCGGTCTGATGAATGAATCGCACCGGAAATCCAGCCTCCCGAAAATAACGCCAGCTTCCCGCGGCCGCCTGATTCAAGGTCCGCGAGCCCTGGCTTCCACCGGTAATCAGGATCGTCATCTTGGCCTCGCGCGGCTTGGGCTGGATGGCGAAAAACTCCGGACGCACGGGAAGCCCAGTAATCTCAGACTTACCTTTCGGAAAGAAGCGAGCCGCTTCCGGAAAACTCAGCAGCGCGCGTGATACGAAGCGACCTATCTGGCGATTCGTCAGCCCGGGCATGGCATTCGGCTCCATCACCACCAGCGGTAAACGTTTCCGCAACGCGGCCAGGACCACGGGCCCGGCGGCATAACCGCCCAAGCTGAAGACCGCCCTCGGTTGATGCTTATTCAGCATTCCGAGCACCTTCAGTACGCTCAAAGGAAGCTGTGCAAGCGTCCGAATCGTCCGCAGCGCACCCACGCGCTTGAGCCCGCCGATCTCGATGAACTCCAGCGGAAATCCAGCGGCCGGAACCATCTTCGCTTCGAAGCCGGTGCGCGTGCCGATGAACACGCACTGATGTCCGCGCCCCTTCAACTCGCGCGCCACGGCGAGCAACGGAACAACGTGTCCGCCCGTCCCGCCCCCGGCCATTACGATGGTTGCCATTTGCGTTCATAGATTGCGAGGACAAACTGTGAGCCCTCGCTTGTTCATCCCGAGCGCTCGCTGACGCTCAGCAGCATCCCCAGGCACATGAGGGTGCTCATCAACGAACTGCCGCCCGCGCTGATCATCGGAAGGGGAATTCCCTTGGTCGGCCCCATGCCCAGTACCACGCTGATATTGATCAGCGCCTGAATCACAATCGAGGACGTCACCCCTAGCGCCAGATAACGGCCGAAGTCGTCGGGCGCAATCCAACAGAGCTGCAAGCCGCGCCAGAGGATCACCAGGAATCCGGCCAGCACCGCCGTGCAGCCGAACAGGCCCAACTCCTCGCCCACGACGGCATAAATGAAGTCGGTATGCGCCTCGGGCAGATAGAGAATCTTCTGCTTGCCTTGCATGAGTCCTAATCCGATAAATCCACCACTGCCCACGGCGATCTTGGACTGGTGCACCTGATAGCCGGCGTCGCGCGTTGTCACCGATTGGCTGACATATCTCTTTATCCGTTCCTGCCGATCGATCATCGAAATCAGTTTGTATTGCGGGATCGAAAAATCCGATCATGCGCGCCATGCGATAAGGCTTTGACGCCACGAAAGCGATCGAGAATGCCAGCCCCGTGAGAAGAGCCACGGCCACGAACTTGCGCTGCAAGCCCGCAACATAGAAGACGATCGCGGCGGGGATGATCAACACCAGCGCCGTCCCCAGGTCTCCGAACCCAACGGCGGCTGCGATGACCGCTAAAGCGAGTGAAGCCGCCAGCATGGTGCGTTTGGAATTGATGGCGTCTTGTTTCTCGGTGACGAAATAGGCGAAGAAAATTACCAGCGCCGGTTTGGCAAACTCGGATGGCTGCAGCGTGCCGATGCCTTCCAGGCGAAACCAGCGATGCGTTTTGCTGATCGAAGAAAAAGACCAGAATCTGCAGAAACAACACTACACCTAGCGACCCGAACGCCCAGCCGGGGCTCTGCAGCGCGCGATAATCGCGGCGTTTGAAATACATCAATGCGCCAAACGATAGCGCGGCCCAGACCAACTGGTGTGCGGCATAGTAGAAGCTCGATTTGATTCTCGGGTTCAGTTGAGCCACCACCGATGAGGCGCTGTAGATCATCACCAGGCCAAAGCAGACCATTACTACGATGGTCCCGAACAGTACCCAATCCGTTCGCAATCGTTGCGCCATCAGCGACCCCCTTCCTCTAAAGCATTCACCAGCTCTTTGAAAACGCGGCCGCGATGTTCGAAACTCTCGAACTGGTCGAAGCTGGCGCAGGCCGGCGCGAGCAATACTGTGTCACCCGGCTCGGCCGAGCGATGCGCCTTCTGGACAGCCTCGGCCAGCGTGCCGCATCGCAATAATGGCGCGGCATCGTCGCCCAATTGCGTCGCGATCTTTTGAGCCGCGGACCCGATCAACAGCGCAGCGCGCGCTTTAGCTTGCAATGGCTCGCGCAAGACCGTGTAGTCGCTATTCTTATCCTTGCCGCCCAAAATGATCCAGAGGCCGCCGGGAAACGCGTCGATCGCTTTGAGTGTCGCGTCGACGCTGGTTGCTTTCGAATCGTTATAGTAGGCGACGCCACCGATCTCCCGGACCAGTTCAAGGCGATGTTCCACCGGAGCGAATGTGGCCGCCGCCCGGGCGATCTGCGACGGTTGTGCACCCGCCCGCTCGGCGATAAGAGCGGCCGCCATGACATTCTCGTAGTTGTGGCGACCCCGCAAACGCAGTTCGCGCACGTTAAGCAACTCGGCGCCGCGTAGTTGAATGACGTCTCGATCGAGCCACGCACCGGCCACCGGATGATTACTGCTGAACCAGACCGTCTGGGCTGGCGTGCGTTTCGCAAACGTGACAGTCACCGGATCATCCGCGTTCAACACCGCAAGGTCTTGGGCCTCCTGCGTCTCGAACAATCGAGCTTTCGCGTTCACATAATTTTCGAAAGTGTGATGTCGATCCAGGTGATTTTGCGTCACGTTAAGACATACGGCGATTTCGGTATGGAAGCCATTGATCGTCTCCAGTTGGAAGCTGGAGAGTTCGAGCACGTTCCATTGATCCGGCCGCGAAGTCTCGACCATCGCAGTCGGCGGCGTACCAATGTTGCCCCCCACCTGGCAAGCGATCCTCGATTCGCGCAGGATATGGCCGGTAAGAGCCGTGGTTGTGGTCTTGCCGTTGGTGCCGGTAATGCCGATGCCTGGACCTTGTAAGAAAGGCGCAGCCAACTCCAGCTCGCTGATTATCGGCACGCCTCTCTGACGCACCTTCTTTAGCACCTCGATATCCGAGGGCACTCCGGGAGAAAGCACTACGAGATCGACGTCGCGGAACGACTCGTCAGTCTGAGGCTGAATCGGAACTCCCAAAATCTCTCCCATCGGTTTTTCATCAATTGCGCGAACCGTGGCGCCCTTTTCCCGCAAGAGTCGTATCGCTGCAACACCAGAGCGTGCCATTCCAACTACTGCTACTGTCAAAACGTCAAGATCCAAAATCAAATACCTATCGCAGCTTCAGCGTGGTTAGCGCGAACAAAGCCATCACTAGCCCCGCGATCCAAAATCTCGTGATGATCCTCGATTCCGGCCATCCGAGCGCTTCGAAGTGGTGATGAATCGGCGCCATTTTGAAGATCCGTTTCTTACGAAGTTTGTAACTGCCCACCTGCAAGATCACCGAAAGCGCTTCGATGACGTACACGCCGCCGATGAACAGCAGCAGGATCTCCTGCTTGATCAATACCGCGACCACGCCCAATGCTCCGCCCAGCGCCAGCGATCCGACGTCGCCCATAAAAATCTCAGCCGGGTGCGCGTTGTACCAAAGAAAGCCGAGTGACGCCCCCACCATTGCGCCGCAAAATACGGTCAGCTCGGCAGCTCCGGGCAGACGCGCCAGATCCAGATACTCGGCGAACAGCGCGTGGCCTGTCACATAAGTCAAGACCGTCATAGCGCCGGAGGCGATGATCATCAGCCCGATCGCCAAGCCATCCAAGCCATCGGTCAAATTCACCGCATCGGACGCGCCGACAATCACCAGCACCATGAAGGTGTAAAATCCCACGAAGGCGAGCGGATAGGTGTACCAGTTGTGCGCCAGCGGCTCGATTAACAGGTCAGGCTTGAATGTTTTGAAGAAGGGCATGTTGATGCTAGTGGAGTATGTCTTGTTGGCGTGCAGCACGAGCAGAATGAATCCGACGATCATCGCCGCCAACACCTGCAAGAAAAACTTCTGCTTCACCGACAGGCCCAGATTCTGTTTCCGCCGGATCTTGGCGTAGTCGTCCCAAAAGCCGATTACCCCGAAGCTGATCAGCCCAAACAGCGCGATCCAAACGTAAGGGTTCCGCAGATTCGCCCATAAAAGCGTCGGCACGACAATCGAGATGATGATCAAGATTCCGCCCATAGTCGGCGTACCGGCCTTCTTCATGTGCGATTTGGGACCCTCCTCGCGGATATATTGGCCAATCTGGAACTCTCGCAGCTTGTGGATCAGCCACGGCCCCAGCGCGATGCACAGGAACAGCGCCGTCAGACTCGAAAATGCGGTACGAAAAGTTGCATAACCAAACACGCGGAAGGGCGTGAAGGTATGAAACAGCTTCTCGTAGAACAGCCAATAGAGCATTCAGTTTGGTCGCGCGAGAAACCTCTCCAGGGCCTGTTCGACGTGCGTGCCTCGCGAGCCCTTAAACAAAATTACATCGCCCGGGCGGGCGATCTGCCGTAGCCGGTCTCCGGCAGCGGTGGTGTCGGGGAAAAAAAACGCGGCGTCTACTGCTTGGCCTGCTTCCTTGGCTGCGTCAACCAGGTGGCGGGCCTCGCCGCGTATCCCTACGAGCACATCAATCCCGCAGTTCGCGACGTAGCGACCCACGTCGCGGTGCAGGGACCCGGCCCAGCGGCCGAGCTCGAGCATCTCCCCCAGCACGGCAATGCGCCGCTTGGCTGGTGTCTCCCGGAGCACGTCGATCATGGCGCGCGCCGCATCGGGATTGGAGTTGTAGCAATCGTTCAAAATCAAAATATCATTGTGTATGAATCGTTGGCCGCGCATCGAGCCGGCCGAAAGTCCTCTCACCACTTCCGTGAGCTGTTCGGGCCGAATGTCGTAAAGCGAGGCAACTGCGATTCCCGCCAACAAATTCAGGATGCTGTGCCGCCCCACAAGCGGGCTCTCGAACTGAACGCCGTTCACCTGAAAGCGTACGCCCTCGGTAGTTAATTCCACTTGCTCGGCGCGGACATCCGCCCCTTCGTTCAATCCGAACGTGATCGTGCGTCCCGGGTGCACGTCGCGGAACTTGATCACCAATGGATCGTCCGCATTCAATACGGCAACGCCGTCGATAGGCAAGGTCTCGATCAGTTCGCGCTTGGCGGCCGCCACTCCCTCGATCGAATCGAATGCTTCCATGTGCGCATGGCCGACGTTAGTCACTACGCCGACGCGCGGCCCGGCGATCGCGGACAATTCGCGGATCTCGCCAGCGTGATTCATTCCGATCTCCAGCACCGCCACGCGCGCCTCGGCCGGCAAACGCAAAATCGAAAGCGGCACACCCACATGATTGTTGAAGTTTCCGATGGTCTTGCCGGCCGGCATCTTCACGGACAACATCTGCGCGATCACGTCCTTGGTGGACGTCTTGCCGGCGCTTCCCGTTACGCCCACCACTTCCCCATTCCACTGAATCCGCGCCCAGGCGGCAATCTTCTGGAGCGCCACCAGGGAGTCCGGCACAATCAGGATCGACGGATCGTTCTCCTGCGCGTTGTCCTTACTCTCATCGACAACTGCCGCCACCGCGCCTTTTCGAAGCGCCTCGGCCACGTACGCATTGCCATCGTGATTTGGTCCTCGCAGTGCAAAGAACAGGTCGCCTGGCGCCACCGTCCGGGAGTCGACACTCCACCCGGTGATCCGCGCGTCTATAGCGGTTCGAGCTCCGATAGCCGCTCGAATTCCAATCACCGCGCCAATCTCCTGCACCGTAAACTCCACCATTCACCAGCCACTAACGTCTCCCAAAACCCAGATCGCGTAGAGCCGCGCTGGCTACTTCCCGATCGTCAAAATGTATGACGCGATCTTTCAAAACTTGATACGGCTCGTGCCCTTTTCCCGCCAGAATCACGATATCGCCGGGCTTGGCCGCTTCGAGCGCCGCCCGGATAGCCTTTTCCCGGTCCGGCTCAACCAGGTGCGGTGTGTCGAAACGCCGCAAACCGACCAGGGCATCATTCATGATCCCCAGCGGGTCCTCCGAGCGAGGATTATCCGAAGTCAGCACCACAAAATCGCTGGCTTCGCCGGCCGCCATCCCCATCAGCGGGCGCTTGGACCGATCGCGATCGCCACCGCATCCGAACAGCGTAATCACTCGTTTGGGCCGCAATTCGCGCGCCACCGAAATCACGTTGCGCAACGCATCGTCGGTGTGCGCGTAGTCCACCACCACCATGAAAGGCTGACCTTCGTCGATGCTTTCAAAGCGTCCCGGCACGCGACTGCACTCGGCGATTCCTCGGGCAATCGTCTTCCAATCGAATCCGTAACTCAGCGCCGCTCCGCACGCCGCCAGGATGTTGTATGCGTTAATTTTTCCGACCAGCGGTGAATTGAGCTTCACTTTCTCGGGTCCGTGCTCCACCGTCATGCGTAACCCCTCGAAATTCATCTCGAGTCCGGATACTCTGAGGTCCGCACCTTCACCAAATCCGTAATACAGGACCTGAGTTCCCTGGGTAGGACAAATCTTCGTCCCGTAAGGATCGTCGCTGTTGATCACGGCCCAGCGCGGCGGAGCGGCGCCCTCAGGTGCGAACAGGAGTTGCTTGGCCGCGAAATAATT
Organism: Bryobacterales bacterium; assembly: GCA_963780485.1. Taxonomy (GTDB): domain Bacteria; phylum Acidobacteriota; class Terriglobia; order Bryobacterales; family Bryobacteraceae; genus Palsa-89. The sequence continues at coordinate 84,942 of CAWACO010000003.1, read as the reverse complement.
CTCCATGGTTTCATGGAAATCGAGATGATCCCGGGTGAGGTTCGTGAATACCGCGGTGTGAAACGTAATGCCGTAAACTCTGCCCAGCGCGAGAGCGTGGGATGAAACTTCCATTGTGGCATGCGAGCCGCCGGCCTGCTCCAGTGTCGTGGAAAATGCGATAGAGATCCAGCGACTCGGGTGTCGTATTCACCGCAGTCCGCACTTCTCCGGCCAGCCGATATTCGATAGTGCCCACCATAGCGGTGGTCTTGCCGGCCGATCGAAGCACGGCGTCGATCAGGTAAGCAGTGGTCGTTTTTCCGTTCGTGCCCGTTACGCCGGTTAGGCCCAGCCGCTCATCCGGCCGGCCATAAAAGTTGCGTGAGGCCAGCGCCAGCGCCTGACGCCCGTGCTCCACTTCGATCCACGTTCCTGGAAATCCCGACGGCGCGGGAAGGTCACTGGCTACGGCGACCGCGCCCTTCTCTATGGCGGATTGCGCGAACTCGCGGCCATCGGCGCGCGCGCCTGCAAAGGCGAAGAACAGGAATCCCTGGCCTCACCCGTCGCGAATCATATTCCAGCCCCGTTAATTGCATTTTCCGCAGATCCTCGCTCAGCCCTCTTCGGAGCCGAACCCCCTTGAGGATCTCTTCGAGCGTCATGGCGGCGGCGTCAGCGGCCGAACTGAACCCGTATCGATTGCCCCAAGGGCAGGATGGCGCCTGGCTCCGGAAACTGCCCGCGCGCCACTCCGCTCCCTGTAAATTCCACAGGTATTCCCAACGCGGCCGATTGCTCGATTACGTCCCGCATCATCTTGCCCTGAAAGTTTGGCACCCGCGGCCCCGCCAGATCGTGGGATGGTTCCGTCACTCCCTTCGCTAAAAAAGTCCGCTGGTCCAGAGCGCTATTTGCGGAAGCCACCGGTCGGTCGTCGGCGGCAACGGCATCTCCCGCTTGGACCAGCGGGGGAGGGATGGAAGAACCAAGGTCGGCGATCGCGACGTCATTTTCATCGGCCTGATCGCCAGCCCCGGACGGAACTACTTCGGGCAAATCTTTGGGAACATCCAGCATGCGCAGAGCGGCGGCGGCAACGGCTCGAAACGCCGGACCCGAGGTCGGGCCTCCATAACCGCTCGTTCCCTCGGTGCCGTTCACGGTAACCACCACCACGATGGCCGGGTTGGTCACCGGAGCGAAACCCATGAAGGACGCGTTGTACATATGCGTGTATTGATGCGTGCGATAGTTGTAAATCTGCGCGGTGCCGGTCTTGCCGGCCGAAGTGTACTCTAGCAGGCGCGCGTATTTGTGACCGGTGCCGTAGGGCTTTATCATCACGCCCTCCATCATGCGCCGCATGGTAAAGGCCGTCTCGGGCTTCAGAACCCGCACCGGCTGCGCTACTGGCGTGTCCAGCGTCAAACGGGGCTTGACCAGAAAGCCTCCGTTTGCGATCACCGAACACGCCTGCGCAAGTTGCAGTGTCGTCACTCCCATCTCGTGACCCATCGCAACTGAACCGATAGAGGTTTTTTCCCAACGCTTCAACGGCCGCACCATCCCCGACGATTCGCCCGGCAACGGGACCCCCGTCCGCTTGCCGAAGCCGAACCGCCGGAGATATTCGTACATCTTGGTTTGTCCGACCGTCAGGCCGATATTGATGGCGCCGATGTTGCTCGATCGCGCCAGCACGTCTTCCATCGACAGCGACGCATAACTGTTGTGATCGTGGATGGTTCGCCCGAACAGTTTGATGCTCCCGTTCCCGCAGTTGATTATCGTCTCCGGACGCAGCCGGGTGGTCTCCAGAGCCGCGGAGAGCGTGATCACCTTGAATACGGAACCCGGCTCGATGGGCGCGCTCACTGCCAGGTTCTCGCGAGCGGCCAAGTCACCGCTCGAGGGCAATGCATTCGGATCGTAAGTCGGGTAATTCGCCAAAGCAAGAATGTCGCCCGTTTTCGGATCCATCGCCACGATGCTGCCTGATTTCGAATGATGCTCCTCGATCGCTTTCTTCAACTCCCGCTCGGCCACGAATTGGATGCGCGAGTCGAGCGTCAGGCGGATCTGCTGGCCCGCTTGCGGCTCACTCGAAACTTTGGCGTCAAATCCGCGTTTCTGGACGTCGCTGATCAATCGCAGCTCTCCATCCAGCCCCTGAAGTTCCTGGTTCAAACTCTGTTCAACGCCCCCGTTTCCTTTCTCAGCAAAATCTACCCCGCCGATCACGTGCGCCGCCAGCTTCTTGTTGGGATAGAAGCGCTGGCTTTCAGTGCGAAATTCGATCCATTCCAGCTTCAAGTCGCGAAGGCGCGCCGCTTCCTCGGGCGTGACTTTGCGCTTCACCCACAGGAAGCCGCGCCGGTTATCGACCGCCCACTGCAAATTCCGAAGCAAATCGTTGGCGTTCACGTCGAGGATCTTCGAAAGTATGTCCGCCGCCACCGCGCGGTCCGGCACCTTCAAAGGATCGACACACACAGATTCCACCGGCAAGCTCATGGCCAGGCGCTGTCCCAAACGATCCACGATGGGGCCGCGAGCAGCCTGCAGCTCCACGATCTTCTCCTGCTGCTGCTGCGCCAGCCTCTGATACTCGCTGTGCTGGACGATCTGAAGCTGGATCAGGCGGCCGACGATGAGCACGGCCCAGACGAACGCCAGCCGTGCCAGCATGTATACTCGCCTTGTCGCCAGCGTATCCATTCTTTTTCTTCGTCCCCAACCTGATCTCGAGCTCCCGCGTCTACCGTTGCGCTAGCTTTTGCTCCGACTTGTTGTCCAGGTAAACAACTTTCTGCGGTGCCGGATCGATGAATTGTTGAATCCTCGCCAGCTCTTCCAATCGGGCCGGGCTAAGCAGCTTGGCTTCCGATAGTTCAAGCGAAGCGCGGTCCAGCTCCAGGCGCTGCCTCTCTTGCCGCAAAGCTTCCATTCGATATCCGGCGATTAATCCGTAGAGAGTGGGAAGCAGCAGCCCGATCACTACCACGGCGATCGCAAATGAGGTCCCGATCAGCCGCCAGCAAACCCTTCGTGCCGCCGGGTCGGATTCGCGCAGCACCATCGCATTATCGATGCGCTTCACATAGAAGTACACGTCTTCGTTCGGGAAAGGAGGAACCTCGAACGGGTCCACCTCTTCCAGCACGCGAGCCCGCGGCGCGGGTTGCTCGAAGGCCTTCGCCGTTGCGAATCGATCAAATATGGTTGCCAGGGTTGCCATTTTTTCTTCTTTACTGCCTCAGCTCCACCGCGCGGAGTTTCGCGCTCCGCGAGGGAGGGTTATCTCTCGTTTCTTCTTGTGCCGGCCTGACCACGTGCTTCGTGAGCATTAATGCTCTTCCGGCGCGCGCCAAGGCCTGCAAGCTCTGCTTCACTTTGCGATCCTCGAGCGACATAAAAGAGAGGATCACGATCCTTCCGCCGCTCTGGACCAATTCCGGGGCGATCGACAACAGCCGGTCCAACTCGCCCTGCTCGTCGTTCACTGCCATCCGCAGCGCCATGAATGTCTGGGTAGCCGGATGCAGCTTGCTCGTCCGGGGCACGGCTTCCTCGATCACTCGCGCTAAGCGCGCGGTAGTGTGTATGGGCCGCGCCCGAACGATTGCTCTGCTGATTTTCCGCGACCTCCTTTCTTCGCCGAATCGATAAATCAAGTCGGCCAATTCTTTCTCTGCTGCAAAATTGACAAGCTCGTCCGCGGTCGTGCCCTGGCTGCGATCCATGCGCATGTCCAAGGGGCCTTCGGCCATCAACGAAAATCCGCGTTCCGGCTCCATGAGCTGATAGCGGCTTACACCCAGGTCGGCCAGTAGCCCATCCACGCGTTCTACCCCGAACGCCGTCAAAGCCGAGCGAAGTTCCGAGAACGATCCGTGGTGGTAGCGAATTCGATCCGCCCATTCCGCCGTATTGCGCTTCGCCATCTCGAGCGATTCCGCATCCCGGTCGTTGGCGATCACAAGCCCACTCCTCAAGCGTTTTGCGATCGCCCCGGTATGCCCGCCTAAACCGGCGGTCGCGTCCAGGTAAATTCCGTCCGGGCGCACTGCCAGGTATTCCAGGCATTCGCCGACCATTACCGGGACGTGCATACATAACCACTACTTGAATCCCTTCATCTTCGCGGCCTTCAACTTGTCAGCCAGGCCTTCCTTCGCCTAGCCGCTTGCGCGCTTCGTACTCGGCCTTCGAATAGATGTTGATCGCGCCCTGCGACCAATCCAGCCGCACTTCCTGGTTCTCCAGCGTCATGGCTCGCCGCAGATCCGTCGGCAAAGTCACACGGCCTTGCGGGTCCACCTTCGCCTCCGCGCCGTAATCGTTGGTGACAAAAAACAGAGCCTCGGCCGCATCCGGATCCGAGGTGGCTAGCTCTTCCAAAATTTTTTCGTTTTGTTGCCACACCGAAATCGGGTAAATTCTAGTTATGCGGTTGTCCACGCTGGTCACGTACAACTTGTCATCCCCAATCGCGCCCAAATACTCCTGGAAGTTGACCGGCAGTTTAAGCCGGCCCTTGTCGTCGACATGAGCGGAAACCGACCCGCGCGGGGGCTCCACTGGCGTCGGCTTGGGTTTCTCTTCCACTTTCGACCACTTTGGACCACTTCTGGCCTTGAAAGATTTTGACACGAGTATCAAAAGGAATGCAAGGACTTTTTTCGATTACTTGCCGCTGCTGAACGTTTTACCAGCGCACCCCTACGCTTGGTAGCCTTGGAACGATGAAACCCAGCCTGTATGATCTGGACCCGGGACCGGAATGCCCCAAGCTAGTCCGCATGGTGGTAGAAATCCCGAAACACTCGACCAACAAGTACGAGTACGATGCCGAATTGGGCCTCTTCCGGCTTGATCGGACGCTCTATTCTCCGGTGCACTACCCCGGCGACTACGGCTTCATTCCTGGCACGCTGGCCGACGACGGCGATCCGCTGGATGTGCTAGCACTGGTTGAAGAACCGAGCTTTTCGGGATGCCTGATCGACGTCCGGCCGATCGCCATGCTGAAGATGATCGACCGCAAGAAACACGATCAGAAAATTCTGGCGGTTCCCAACCGCAATCCTCGCTACGATGAGGTCCAAAATATCGATCAGATCTTCACGCATATCCGGCGCGAAATCGAGCATTTCTTCACGATTTATAAGGAGCTGGAAGGTCGTGCCACGGCCACCCTCGGTTGGGGGGGCCTGCGGGATACCCGCAAAATAGTTCTCAAAAGCCGCGAAAACTACCTCAAAACTCGCCTTTAAGAGCCGAAATCATGCGGCTGTCGGTACGCCGCTCATGCAGCGCCCAGTCCAGGGGAGTGCCATTGTAACGATCGTCTTTGACGTCGATTGGAGCGCCTCGGTCGAGCAGCAGTTGGACGATGGCGGAGTGCCCTCCGTAAGCGGCCCAATGGAGCCCGGTGGCCCCGTGCCGTAGCTTGGCGTCCACCTGGATTCCTTTTTGTAGGAGAAACTCGACGACGTTGATTCGCCCAAACTCACAGGCCCAGGCGAATCCGTCCTGCATCTGTTCTGGCGTCGCAGGTGGTTTCAGGCTGCCATCTTCCGTAAAGAAGCCTTTGACGACGTCGAGCCGCCCGACTCCGGCCGCTCCTTCCAGATCTAGCCGCGCGCCGCGATTCGCAAGGAACTCGGCCGCCTCCCCTCGCCCGTTATGCAGGCAGCCATTGACCCCGCTGTATCCATCGGGACCGTCGATGATTGCGCCATGGGCGATCAGCAATTCCATCAAAGGGATCTGGACCCCGGCGTTTTCTGGATGGCAACTGGTCGCCGTCAATCCGAGCGTCGTACACCGGCCGCCATAAGCATCCGACTCCGCATTCACCTCCGCGCCGGCATCGAGCAGCAGCTTCGTGATCTCGACAATGTTGTTCGGCGTCTTCTGGCGGAAATCCTCGACGCCGTTCGCCGATACATAATGCAGCAGCGTCGAGCGATGTTCACGCGTCGATCGCGCGCGCACCAGGTCCGGGTTTTCGCTCAAGAGTTTCTTGAGGGCCGGCAGATCGCCGCTGACGATAGCCTCCACTGCCCCTTCGAACTTCGAGATTGGTGAATTCGCGCGCTTGAGCCCCTGCAGGTGCTTGACAAATTTGGGCCAGCTTGCGAAGCCGTGAGCGCGCGCAAGGAAGAGTTGGGCATCGGCAAGTTTACAAGCGCCCGTGCCATGGTGGGTTTCACTGAACTTTCGCAAATTAAACCCCCAGCGCGCGGCCCAATCGCGTAAGGCATCGGGGTCGGCCGACCGGCAAGCGTGTTGCAAGTCTTTGGCGAGTTTCTTGTATTGCTCGATGTTAGGACGAGCCGGTAGAGGAAGTGCTTCAGACATACGAATCTCCTTTCACTGCGTGCCTGGAGTCCGCACGAGTCAGGCTGAAAGAAGGTTCGTAACCTTCAGTTTATTTGAGTGGGTGGGCACGGCCCTTTCCGCGGACTGGATGCGCCCCTAGCGCTGGTTCCCTTTTACCATGAGTGGAAAAGGAAAAACAACAGTATGCGGGCGTGCCTCCGCAGTCAGCGGTCAGGCCTCATGTGGCGCCTCAAGGTAGGCCCAGCGCTCCACAATCTTCCGGCCGGCAATTCGCCAGATTACTATGCCGCGGAACGCGAGCTTCTTACCGTTTTGCGAATCCGTCGCTGTCCAGCGATTCCGCACGACTACTTTGTCATCTTCCGCGATCATGTCTTCGATTTGTACGTGCAGATCCGGAAATCGCTTCAGCGCGCCGCTCACATATTGAATCGCGCCTGCCGGTCCGGGCGGCATGCCTGGTGGCACATCCGCTCCGTGATCCACAAAATCCGCGGCGAAGTTTACGTTCCCAATCTGCACATTTTTCCGGTTGACGAACTCCTCGAAGTGATTGCGGATAAATTCCCGCGCTTCGGCATGCGTCATTCCAGTCTTGGCATTGATCGCGTCCACAGTGGTATCTCCTTATCAGGCCTTCGCCGTTTGACCGCGAAACTCTCCGGCAAATTCTTCCAGGAATCGATCCATCGTAATCGGAGCGCGTCCCAGCAGCCCCTTGAGCACTCCGTCCACTGTTCCGCCCTTCCCGCCGACGTAGTAGTCCTGTAGTTCGAGCAGCGCCGTCACCTGCCACGCCGGCATTCCCTGGTCCAGCATGGCCTTGCGTTGCGCCTCAGCGGGAATGTCCACGTAGCGTGCCGCAATACCCGCGTGTCGTGAGATTTTCTCCGCGACCTGCATGCACGTCAGCGCTTCCGGCCCGTTTAGTTCGTATGTTTTGCCATCATGCTCGCTGCTTCGCAGCGCTTTCGCCGCGACGACCGCAATATCCCGCACATCCAGGTAGCTCGTCCGCGCATTTCCCATTGCGCCGTAAAATGCTCCCTGCGCGCGAATGCTCGGCGCATAGTACGTCAGCACGTTCTGCAGAAAACTGTTCGGGCGAAGAATACAGTGCGCAATCTTCGTCCCCTTCAGCTGGTCTTCTACCGCCCGGTGCCAGCTCGGAAATGATTTCCCGTAATCTCCCGCGCCCATAGCCGAATTCAGCACGATTCGCCGCACACCTGCCTCGACACTAGCCTTAATCGCGTTTCCTTCCAGCTGCACCAACTCCGGTATTGGAGAACATACCAGATAAACACTCTCCACTCCGCGCAGCGCCGGCAGAAGGCTGGACTTTTTCGAAAAATCCGCGATCACGACTTCTGTTCGCGCCGGAGCCTTTGCAGCCTCCTCTTTGGAACGGTACATGGCCCGAACTTTCTCCCCACCTCGCGCTACTTCCGCCAGCACCGTCCTGCCCACAGTCCCGCTTGCCCCGGTAATCAAAATCATTTTTCTTTCTCCACCCGAATGGTATAACCATCTGGTAGTCGCTTGGAAGTACGCACATTTTTGTAAGTATGGAGGCGCCGCTTGAAAAATCATCACGGATGCCCCGTGCAGGGCACCATCAATGCCGTCAGCGGGAAGTGGAAGGTCCTAGCCATCTGGCATTTGGGCTTCAGTCCGAAACGTTTCGCCGAACTTCGCAAGCTCCTTCCGGGCGTCAGCGAAAAAGTCCTGACATCCCAGCTCCGCCAGCTCGAAACGGACGGCATCGTCAGTCGTAAGATCACCCATTCTTCGCCTCCCCAGGTCACCTACTCGCTCACCAGTGCCGGCGAAGAACTCATCGAGCCCATGAGCGCCCTTTGCGCCTGGGGAACGCGGCATCTTGGCATTCCTCCGAACCTCCCCCGCTACCCGAAAGCCATGGGTTAGGTCACAAGCCGCACGCTACACTGGGAGAGGCTATGCAGAGATCAACACTTTCGCTTGTGATTTCATTGGCGTTGGCCGGCGGCTTGTCGGCCCAGGTTCAACAGTTCGAGGCAAAATTGCCGCCCCCCTACGCCACGCCATCGTCCGACAACCGCCCGCACGTTATCTCCCACCCCAGCGGCGCTCAGTTACAGGTTCCCCACGGATTCGAGATCGAGGAATATGCCGGCGGCTTCGACACGCCGCGCTTCATGTACACTGCGCCAGGCGGCGAGATCATCGTAAGCGACAGTTCGGCCGGCTCGGTCTACGTTCTCACCGACAAGAACAAGAGCTACAAGGACCCTGAGCGCAAGAAAATCCTGGACGGTCTCAACCGGCCGTACGGGCTGGCGATCTGGAAGGACTACCTCTATGTGGGCGAGCAGACCTCCATCAAGCGCTATAAGTACGATGCCAAGGCCATGACGGCCACTGCAGGCCAGGAGATCGCGTCCTTGAAAGATTTCACGCAGGGCCACTGGACCCGCAGCTTGCTATTCGATTCCAAGGGCGAAAAGCTGTACGTCGGAATTGGCTCCGGCTCCAATGTAGACACTGGCGAAAATCCGATGCGCGCCGCTATCAATCGCTTCAATCCGGATGGGAGCGGCCACGAGATTTATGCCTCTGGCACGCGTAATCCCGATCGGTCTGCATTGGTATCCGGGCACTAACATTCTATGGGTGGCTGTGCAGGAGCGCGACGCGTTGGGCGATGACCTGGTGCCCGATTACTTCACGCACGTCCAGCAGGGCGCGTTCTACGGCTGGCCCTATGCCTATGCCGGCCCACACGAGGAACCGCGTCATAAGGGCGAGAGGCCCGACCTGGTGGCGAAGACCATTCCCGGTGATGTTCTGCTGCAGTCCCATGTAGCGGTTCTCGATTTCCTTTTCTATACCGGCAAGCAATTCCCGGCCGAATATCAAGGCGGAGCCTTTGTCGCGATGCACGGTTCCTGGAACCGCTCCAAGCGAGTGGGCTACGAGGTTTCGTTCCTACCGTTCAAGGATGGGAAACCGAGCGGCCCGGTTCGCGACTTCCTCACTGGCTGGCGGATTTCACCGGAATCGCGCGACGTCTGGGGTCGCCCGGTTGCCATTATGCAATTGCCCGACGGCAGTATCCTGGTTTCTGACGATGGCGGCCACAAAATCTGGCGGATCAGTTATAAAGGCTAAGGCCGCTCTCTTCGCGCTGGCCGTGACAGCGATTCTTTCAGGCCAGGCGCCGCCTCCCCTGAAGGAGTTCAGCCATCAAAAGCACCTGAAGCTTGGCAACGTCGCGCCGGTGATCGCCGCCGCCATCGATAAGGGTACGTACCTCGGGAAGAACGGCGCCGAGATCCGGCCGCTGTTGAATTCCAGCAACCAGTGCGAAGCCTGCCATCGCGGCCTGGAAGTTTCAGAGAAGGTGAGTCGCGCCAACATGCCACAGATGGCCGATTGCCTGGTCTGCCACAACGAGGTTGAACCGCCCTATAGCTGCGAATTCTGTCATCCCCAGGACGCGCAGTTGAAGCCACCCGAGATTCACACCGCGAATTTCCTGGACAGCCATACCAAGAAGACCGCCACTTTTGACAAGGAGTCCTGCGCGGTCTGTCACGGCCGCAAGTTCACTTGCCTGGGCTGTCATCTGAAGTAGCCAGCCATCCCAGCATTTCCGTAATTTGCTCAAATTGCCTTCCTAATGGCGCTACTAATGAGAGCCCCAGGTGACACTTTCAATGAACAATTCAGGACAATCTCGTTATAGCAAGTGCCCGAATGGTTGGAGCCCTGCGCGTTTGCCCCTCAGCTCGCAGCGCGATTTGCACTAGAACAACAATCACGGAACTGGGGCCATAAGAATAATCATCTGTAAAATCGCCACTTCCGATTGTGGTACGATCGTGCGATCACCGGCCACAGTCAACGATTAAGTAGAGGATTCGGCTATGAGGAGATCACTTGCAGTGGAATCATTTGCGCGGGCCTGTATGCCGGTGCGCTGTTTGGGCAATCGGCTTGGCCGACCTACCCGAACACTGGCGGATGTGCCGTTGAGCTTACAAAAAGGCGTGCGGTTTATTGTAAGGGTGCATGACACGAAGCAACTCCTGTCGCAGGCGGAATCGGTCCAGGGCGCGGCTGTATCCGCCTCTTTGACCGCGCCTTCGGTGAAAGTGTTTCCCCTGCCTGTGGTATATAGCGACGGCATCGTTCGAGATTATGGCACGGTAATTCCCATTAATGTTCCCATGAGCGTCACGATTTCGAGCGGCAGCTTATTGCTGGCGGACAAGACTGGCGCCCAACTGAGCGCCACGGCCATGCCGTTTCAGGTTCTGCCGACCGACATTGAGGTTACGGGAGCGCCTCTGTCCCCTGCCACACGGATGTTCCCTCCGCCAGATGCCAGAATGGTTCACGTATACGTAGCCGGGTTGGCCAGCGTCACCAATTGATCGGCATTTATATGATTCGTCCTATTGTTCTGTTGAGTCTTCTGGTTGTCTCGCCCAAAATGTGGAGCCAGCCAGAAATCATCGCGGTCGTAAACTCAGCCTCCTACCAGGTCGGTCTTCCTTATGGAGGCGCGCTGGCCACAGCATACATCTCGGGCCTAAACGGCCTGATGCCAGGCACCTTTATCGCGCCATCATCCGGGCCGCTGCCCTACTCCCTTGGCGGAATCCAGGTAACGATAAACGGGGGTCTCGCTCCCATTCTTGCCGTAGCGGTCCCCTCCGATCCATTGGCAAGCGTTCAGGTCAACTTCCAAGTTCCGCTGGAACGGAATGCCACCCTAGGTCCCAGCACCGCCCCGATTTACACGGTAAATGGAGTGACTGCAGCATTAGCATCGGGCGGAGTAACAGATGTGCTTCCCGTGTGGGGCGGTTTTTTTTCGGACATCAACGGCCACGCCATAGCCTTCCATGGCTCCGACTCCAGCCCGGTGACGCAGCAGAATCCCGCACACCCTGGCGAATCGATCATAGCCTTCGCTGACGCCTTCTTCGCGACCTGGCCCCCCGCGCCGATTGCCATTCCGGCGCCTCCGGAGGATACCTTCCAGCCGCTTGAAATCGCCCGGCAGGATCCGCGTCCCGCCTACCTCTACCTGCAGGCTTATCCTGCACTGATCGGCGTCTGCCCTGGCCCAAGCTGCATTACATCGAACGGCTCGGTGACCAATACCGCAGCGCTTCAGATCGCTATTGAGGGCTTGGCGCCAGGTGTAGTTGGCGTCGAAATGATCCAATTCGCGATTCCCCCTAATCAACAGCCTGGGAACTGGCCATTGTTCTTTAACAAAGGCTCCAATCCGGACGGCAGCGGCGCGACGTGCAGCGCCTCTCCCCCAGCGTGTCTCGAAGCCGCCTCCAGCCCCTACGTGCTGCTGCCCGTGGCAGGACAACCGCCACAGTAGAGACGTGGGGCTGTTGTTGCACCATCGAGTTTCCAAAAGGGAGTGCGATTCATCCTGCCACGCGGATGTTCCCGCCGCCGGATGCCCGAATGGTTCACGTGTACGCAACCGGGCTGGCCAGCGTCGCAAAGTGATCGGTGCTTATATGATTCGCTCTATTGTTCTATTGGGCCTTCTAATGGTTATCTCGCCCGCAGCGTGGGGCCAGCCACAAATCGTCGCCGTCGTAAACTCGGCAACCTATCAGAGTGGACTTCCTTACGGAGGCGCGCTGGCCACAGCATACGTCTCCGGTCTCGCTGGCTTGAAACCCGGAACGTACATTGCACCTTTGTCTCAGCCGCTGCCCAGTGGCCTGGGGGGAATTGTGGTTGGCGTGAACGGAGCCTTAGCACCTATCCTCGCCGTGGTGATCCCCTCTGATCCTTCCGCCAACATCCAAGTCAACTTTCAGGTCCCTTCTGAGCGGAATACCAATCTTTTTCACGGGGGGTCTATTACCGGAGGAATCATTACCGACGGTAGCATTAGAGTAAACGAGGCGGCGCTGGCGCTTCCAGGCGCCCCGGTCTGGGGCGGTTTCTTCGATGATGGCAACGGCTACGCAGTTGCCCTGCACGCCTCCGACTCCAGTTCCGTTACGCTGCAGAATCCCGCCCATCCAGGCGAATCGATCATCGTCTACGCGGATGATTTCTTTTTGACCTGGCCACCCCCGACAATTGGCATTCCGGCACCTCCCCAGGTCCCGTTTCAGTTGGTCAACTTCGCTCCACGTGACTCGGGCTACCTCTACTTGCAATCTTATCCGCAGCCCATGCCGTGCCCCTTTCCGGAGAATCCGTTGACATGTACCAACTCAATCACCAACACTCCGGCGCTTCAGATAGCTTTTGAGGGCTTGGCGGTAGGGAAGGTCGGCGTCGAAGAGATCGACTTTGTGATTCCCCCGAACCAGCGGCCCGGAAATTGGGCGCTCTTTTTTAACAGAGGATCGTGTCCGGATGGCAGTGGCGTGCCGGGCACATGTGGGAGTTCCGGGGCCGCCTCCAGCCCCTACGTGCTGTTGCCCGTGGCGGGCCAACCGCCACCGTAGCGACCCTGGCGGCTGCCATTGTGCCACAACCCACCACCCACATCCGCGCCGAGCGTATGCGACGCGCTACGCGCAGCGCCCGCGAGGCGCTACTCCTTCGGCGCGATCCCCAGCGCCTTCATCTTCCGGTACAGATTGCTGCGCTCCAGGCCCAGCAGCTCGGCCGTCCGGCGTGACGTTGCCCTTGGTCTCCTCCAGCTTCTTCAGGATGTACTCGCGCTCGGCGGCCTCGCGCACTTCCTGCAGGCTGCCGAAGCGGTCCACCGGCCGGTCGAACACCGCGCGCTTGCGCTGGATTGAGCGGAATGTGCCGCGCGTCGATGCGCACCTGCGGATTCATGATCACGATGCGCTCCATCAGATTCCGCAGCTCGCGCACATTGCCGGGCCAGTGATACTCCTCGAGCACCTCGTAGCGCCTCCGGCGTCAGTTCCTTGGGCTTGCGGCCGTAGGCCGTGGTGAATTCCTTGCAGGAAATGGTCGGCCAGCAGCGGAATATCTTCGATGCGCTCGCGCAGCGGCGGCACGTAGAACGGAATCACGTTCAGGCGATAGAACAGGTCCTCGCGGAAATTGCCGCGCTCGATCTCCTCCTCCAGGTTCTTGTTGGTGGCCGCCACCACGCGCACATCCACCTGAATGGATGTCTGCCGCGCCCACCGGCTCGAAGCGCTGCTCGTCCAGCGCGCGCAGCACCTTGGCCTGGGTCTTCAGGCTCATGTCGCCGACTTCGTCGAGAAACAGCGTGCCGCCGTCGGCCTTCTGCAGCTTGCCGATCTTGTCCTCCAGCGCGCCGGCAAAGCTGCCCTTGCGATGGCCGAACAGCTCGCTCTCGATCAGCTCTTCGGGGATGGCCGCGCAGTTCACTTCGACGAACGGCTTCCGAGGCGCGCTGGCTGCTGCCGTGGATGGCGTGCGCCACCAGTTCCTTGCCGGTTCCGCTCTCGCCGTAAATCAGCACGCGGCCGTTGGTGGCGGCCATCAGGGCAAGCTGCTGGCGCAGCGCCTTCATGGGCACGCTGTCGCCGATGATCTGCAGCCGCTGGCGGCCGTCCTCCTTCAAGCCGCTCAGTTCCAATTCCAGGCGGCGCTGCTGCAGCGCATTCTTCACCACCACCGAAACCTTTTCGATGGTCAGCGGCTTTTCCAGGAAATCGAACGCGCCCAGCTTGGTGGCCTTGACGGCGGTCTCGATGGTGCCGTGCCCGGAGATGATCACCACCGCCGGACGGTCGGCGAACGGGATCTCCTGGATACGCGCCAGCGTCTCCAGGCCATCCATGCCGGGCAGCCAGACGTCCAGCAGCACCAGATCGTAGGCGGTGTGACGCAGCTCCTCGCAGCACTCTTCGCCGACTCGCCACGGCGTGGGTTTGATAGCCTTCGTCTTCCAGCACGCCGCGAGCGACTGGCGGATCAGCGGCTCGTCGTCCACGATCAGAATTCGCGCCGCCTTCAAGATCGACTCTCCGCGGCGGAAAGCTCGGCCGCTTTGGCTTCGCGATCGGTCGCAGCCAGCGTCGGCACCTCCACAATGAAGCGGGCGCCGGCTGGTGTGTTGTCCTCCACGCGGATGGTGGCGTCATGATCGGCCAGAATGTGATTCACGATCGCCAGGCCGAGGCCGGTGCCGCGGCCCTTGGTGGAGAAATACGGCAGGAAGAGTTTCTCCTTGTCGTCGCGCGAAACGCCGCAGCCGGTGTCGGCCACCACCAGCTCCACCGAATCGGCATCGGTCGCGCGCGTGCCGATGTAAAGCCGTTTCACCAGCGAATCCTGCATGGCTTCGGCGGCGTTGTCCACCAGGTTCACCACCACGCGCTTGAACTGCTCGCGATCGATGCTGACCGCCGGCAGCGTAGAGGCGAGCTCCTTGTCGACGCGGATGCCGTCCAGCCGTCCCTCGAATATCGAGAGAGCTTTTTCCACTACCTGGTTCAAATCGGAGACCACCGGCTGCGCCGCCGGGAAACGCGCGAACTGCGAGAACTCATCCACCAGCGTCTGCACGCTCTCCACCTCGCTCGCGATGGTCGCCGCACATTCCCGCAGGATGCGGCGGGTTTCGGGGGTCTGCTCCGCGCGCTCCAGCTGCCGCCCGATGCGCTCGGCGCAGAGAGCGATGGGCGTGAGCGGATTCTTGATCTCGTGCGCGACGCGCCGCGCCACTTCATGCCAGGCCGCGGCCTTCTGGGCGCGCAGCAGCTCGCTGGTGTCTTCCACCACCAGCACGTAACCCGAGCTTCTTTGTAAGTCCAGAGCGGCCACCGTCAGCGCCAGGTGCAGGATGCCGCGCTCGGCTTTGTACTCCAGCTGCGTGCCGGCCACTCCGGTGCGGCGGGCGCGATTCATCAGGTACCTGATTTCGGCCGTATCCTCGCGCGAGAACAGATCGCCCAGACGCGCCGCGCGCGCCACCTGCTCTTCCGGGAAGATTCCCATCAGCGCCCGATTAACGCGCTGGATGCGGCCGTCGGAGGTGAGCGAGATCACGCCGGTGGGAATGCTCTCCAGAATCGCTTCGGTGAACCGGCGCCGCGATTCCAGCTCCCGGCTATTGGTCTCCAGCGCCTCGGTCATCTCGTTGAAGGCCCGCACCAGCGTGGCCATCTCATCGATGGCATTCACGTGCACGCGATATCCCAGGTTGCCTTTGCGGATCTGCTCGGCCGCCTTCAGCAGCGCCGTGATGGGCGTGCTGATCTGCGACGCCATGTAGCGCGCGATCCAAATGGCGAAGAACAGAATGAACAGTGTGATCAGCGACAGCAGCAGCAGGTATGTACTGCGATACGCTTTCCGGTCCACGGCCAACTGATTGTATTCGGCCACGTAGCGATTGATCTCCTGCTGCTTGACCGCGATATTCAGCGGCATTCGCGCCGCCAGCGTCAGCAACCCTGCTTTCGTCTCGATTTGCGCGGTGTACAGATCTCCGTCGTGCGCCTTCGGCACCGAGCATAAGATCCGCTTCACGCCCCGGGGATTCTCGATCTCGGCACGCTCGATTTGGTTGGCCATGCAAAACTGCTCGTAGAAATCGGCGCTCTCGGCCATCGATCGCGACGCCAGCCAATGGGCCTGCGCCGCCAGCTTGTCTCGAACCACTTGATCCAAGGCAGTACCGACCTGGCTCAAGTCGACGTTCATGCTACGCCCCGGCCGGCTGAACCAGCTCTCCAGGTTTCGGTTGAGCACCGAAACACTCCACAGCACCAGGAAGATGACGGGAAGGACGCTCAAAGCCAGCGCTCCGCCGATCAGTTTGCTTTTGATGTGCGACCCCGGCCGGTTGGACTGCCGTTCGATGTAGAGCCGCACGGCGGTCCGGAACAGGATGAACCCCAGCATGACGGTCAGCACGAAGACCAGCGTGGAGACGGCCCAGAACAGGTAGGTCTGCTGGATGCTGGAAGGAGCAAACTGGTCCAGGTTAAAAGAGCCCTGCCACACCACTAGCGTCACCAGGATGGCGAGCAGCATGACGCCTGAACCGAATGCCACGCGTTTACGCATAGGCCCTGTTCGAATTATAGGCGGTGGGTGGTGAGAAGGTGGGGCAGGGTCAAGCCCTGCCCACGACAGTAGGCGCCGAATGCGACAGGCTTAGAAACGGAAAGTGAATCCCGCCTCGCCCACAAAAGACTGGGGAATGATCACGCTTGAAGGCAGCGATGAATCCGGTCGGCTGTCCGAACGCCGAGGAGCTCGGATGTTGGTCTGGTAAGTTGCCTCCGAAATTCGCGCGGTTTGTCAGGTTGAACGCCTGGAAGAATAACTTCAGACTGCATTTTTCTCGGAACTTGAACTCTTTGCTGAACCGCGCATCCAGTTGGAAGAATGGCGTCCCGCGCAGAGAATCGAAGGACGAGATGGAGCAAGTTCCGGCGGCAAGGCAGGCCCGGAGCTGCGCCGCGGTGTAGCCTTCAGTGGCTGTGTAGTTGTTTGGCTGGCTGTTCAACAACACTGCGAAATCGGTGGTGCTGCTGTTGCCATACCCCGTAGTAATCGATGCCCTGCTTGGCCGAGTACGGACGGGCCGAGGCCAACTGCATGATGGGAGCGAATTCGAATGCCCCATGGCAACTGCACCATGCCGCTGGTTACCCAGCGATGTCGCTCGTCGACCGGGCGTAGGGCCGAAATCGATGGGGCGCAAGATAGTTCGATGGGTCGACGTGCCCGTTTGCTGAATAGTTTGCCGCCGACGCCGTTATATGCCAGCGCTTTGGAAAGCACGTAGCTGGTGTTCATCGTGAAGTGCTTGGCTCAAACGCCGGCGGTAAGACGACATTCAGACCGTCATAGCGGGATCGCCCGACGGAAGCATAGTCGGTGATAGCTACCTAGCACTGGCTGCCCAGCCGCCGTGAACTGGGTAATCCAGAGGCGCGCCCGGGAGAAGTTCGGACTCTTCGGATTGATCTGGATGCTCTTGGACTCGTGCAAGCCAAGCACATGCGTGTAGTCCACCTCGATGACGTTGGCGTCATTGATGGAATACGAGTATCCGATGTTGCTACTGCTCGGTGTAAGGGTTGCGATAGGCCGGATCAATCAGCCGGCCCGTGGAACCCGCCGGAAGGCTGGTGGGCGGAGGCGGCGGCACCGGAAGCGGATCGACGCCATAACGGAACTGAGATAGTGGCTTTGCCCGGTGGTGGGGACGTATATCGGCGTCTCCGGTCGCCGCGGGCCGACGGCTGTTCAGATTCAACACCGTGGCGAAAATCGTCGGATTGGCCTGCTGGATCATGAACAGGGTGATGTTCTCGAAGATCTGGCCGTAGTAAAGTGCCGAAACCGCCGCGGAGCATGTGCTTGCCGTTGCCGGTCAGGTCGTAGGCGAAGCCGACGCGCGGGCTGAAGTCCTTGTTGTCATCATGCGGGACTGCCCGGCGTAGGGGCTGCCGATGGCTTTCAGTTCCTGGTAAGTCCGGCGTCGGCAATTGTATCCGGGCCCGCCACCAGATTGAAATCCTTATCCCAGCGTATGCCCAGATTGAGTGTCAGGCGCCGGCTGACCTTCCAGTCATCCTGGAAATACAGGCCGAACATATTGGTGCTCAGGAGAAAGTATGGGTTGCCGGAGGTTTCCGAGATATTGCTGATAACTGCGCCGGGAGTCGCGAAGCCCTGCGGGTATCAGCGCTTGGTCGCTCAAGGATCTTGCTCGGGTCGGCGAAGAAGGTGACATTCGGAGTGGGCGTGAATTCGAAGAAGCCGCCGAGCGTCGGCTCGTGCAGGTAATCGAAGCCCACCTTGAAATTGTGCCGGCCCTTGGTGATCGACAGATCGTCCTTGAACTGCCACTTCTTCTGAAACGACTGCTGCGGGACATTGCCGTTGGTTCCGAAGTATTCGCCGCTGCGCAAAAGTCACGGTTGGAACTTTGGTTTTTGAGTCGATCACGTTGTTCCAATACTGGTACCCGAACGTAACGGCATTCACGACGGTCGGAGTGATCACCGAGTTGAGGTTGAGACTGGCCAGGATCAACTGGTTGGTGGTGAAATTGCCAGCCGTCAAGTCGTTGTTGGAAGCCGGACTGGTCGTTCAACCCGTTGTTGTGCTGGTTGGTATAGCTGAAAAACAGGTTGTTCTTGTCGTTAATGCGATGGTCCCAACGGCCGTTGTAGCGCCAGTCGAAATAGGGCGTCGGGATGGTTGTCGCGGGCTGGGCGGCCAAACGGCGTTCTTGGCCAGCACCAGCTCGTTGTAAAGAGTTGGATCGACGACGATGTTGGTGGCTTCGCGTTCGCGCTCGATCGTGAAGAACAGGAAATCCTTGTCCTTGCGCACCGGACCGCCGATCGATCCGCCGAACTGCTGGCGGCGAGTAAGGCGGACTTGGGATTGCCGCCCTTCTCGGATCGAAATAGTCGTTGGCGTTCATCGCTTGATTGCGATCCAAGAAATACAGCGAACCGTGCAGTTGGTTGGTGCCGCGACTTGGTGATCGCCGTGATCAGCCGCGCCCTCGCTGCGGCCATTCGCGGCCGAGAAGCGCTGCGTGCTGATCTTGAACTCCTCGACGGCTTCCAGCGGAAGCTGCATCACGGGTCCGCCGACTGTGTTGTCCTTGTCGTCGATCCCATTCACGGTAACGTTGACGTTGCGGCCGTTGGAGCCATCCACGGCGAAAACGCCGATGCGGTTCTTGGTCGGATCGTAGGAGTTGACCGGGCCGCGCGCCGGGCGCCAGATATGCCAGATTCACGAAGTCGCGCCCGTTTAAGGGCAGATCCTCGATCTGCTGCGTCGTAATCGGCAAGCTCACATCGGTCTTGGTCGTGTCCACCAGCGGAGCGCCGTCGATTCCACCGTGATGGTTTGAGCTTGCGCGCTCGGCGAAAGGCTTACGTCCACGGTCGTGGCCTGGCTTACCGCTACGCCCACGTTTTCGTACGTGGCGGTCGCAAATCCGGGCAGCGTCACGCTAACTTGATAGATCCCGGCAGGCAGCAAATCAAACCGGTATTGTCCGGCCGGTTGCTCTTGGTATCCCTTGCGGGCCAGGCCTGTATCTCGGCTGGAAAGCTTCACGTCCGCGTTCGGTACCACCGCGCCCGATTTATCGGCGACGGTCCCTTCAATCGTTCCTGTTGCATTGACCTGCCCGTACAAGGAAAAGCCACACAACAGCACGCCAACAATTAACGAAGTCCACCTCTGTATCATCTTGTTTCCCCTTTGTTGAACGCCAGTACCTGTTCTATTAACAGCTTGGTTAACAACTAGCTAAAACGGTTTAAGATATCCTACCACAAAAATAACGTCAATGTTGAAAGAGAAAACTCGGGAGGGGGCTTTAGGGGGGCTAAATATTGATGCCAACCCGCCACAGCAGGTACCCGACCGCTTGGCGATAGTATTGCCACTTCTCCTGCCACCCCCCGGGCGGCACCGAAGGGCGTGGCGACCCGTATACCATCATCCCGCTCGACTCCAGCATCTTCTTAACGCGAAAGATGTGATAGCCGTCGCTTACCACGATGGCGGATTTCAGATTCATCCGGCGCATGATCTCCACCACCGCTGCTACGCTCTGGGCCGTGCTCTCGCCTTCTCGCTCCACTACGATCGCTTCCGGCGGGACACCGTGCTCGGCCAGATACGAGCGACCCACCGAGCCCTCGGTAAACACCGGATCTCCGCCCGCTCCGCCGGTAGTGATGATGCGCGGGGCCAGGCCCTTCAGATACAGGAACAGCGCATGATTCAGACGCGCTTCCAGCACCGGCGAGGGCTTCCCGCGATACTCGGCCGCGCCCAGTACGATGATGGCGTCGGCCCGGCGAGCCTCGTCAACAGTGGATTGGCTCTGGATGGCGGCAGCCACCTGGGTGACCTTTACCGCCGTAGCCGTCACCGCTAGCAGTAGCGCGATGGCAACAATCCATTTCATGATAGATTTGGCAGGCGACCGAGACCGGTCTTCAAACTCTACTTTATGCCAACACTCACAAGTCCGCGAAATCCACTGCTGAAGGAAGTCCGGAAAGCGATCCTGCGCGGCGCCACTACCGACGACGGTTTCTCGGTCGCTGAAAGCTTCCATTTGCTCGAAGAAGCGCTGCGCAGCGATTGCGAGATTTCAACGGTTTTCGCGGCTGAATCGGTCCGTACCGCGGTCGAGAGCCACGTGCGCGGCTTAAAGAAGATTCGCGTCGTCGTTCTGCCGGATGACCTCTTTCAAAGCATCTCGTCCACCGAGGCGAGCCAGGGCGTGATGGCGCTGGTCCGTCCGCCGCGCTGGACGGTCGAACAATTGTTCCGCGGCGAATCGCTCACAGTGATCCTGGATGGCTTGCAGGATCCGGGCAATGCCGGCGCCATCCTGCGTGCCGCCGAGGCTTTCGGCGCCACCGGCGTCGCGTTTCTCAAAGGTACCGTTAGCCCTTACAACCCGAAATGTCTGCGGGCTTCGGCCGGTTCCGTCTTCCGCGTCCCGCTGGTCGCCGCCATGGACCCGCAACTCCTGCTGGCCGCCATCGAACAACGTAAGCTCGATATGTTCGCTCTGATGCCCACCGGAACGCTCGAGCTGGGCGAGTGCAACTTCGGCCGGAAGTGCGCGATCATCGTCGGCAGCGAAGGGCGCGGCGTGAGCGACCGGCTCCGCGCTAAAGCTATCGATGTTCGTATTCCAACCGTCGGCGTCGAGTCGCTCAACGCAGCTTTGGCCGCCGGAATCGCCCTTTATGCTGCCAGAAAGCAACGGATGGGCGCATCGTGAGCCTCTTTGAACCAGACCCGTTAGCGAGCGCCCCGGAGGATGCCAAGCGGCCGCTGGCCGAGCGCATGCGTCCCACCACGCTCGAAGATTTCGTCGGCCAGCAGCATATTCTCGCGCCGGGCAAACCGCTGCGCAGGCAGATCGAGCGCGATCAGCTCAGCTCCATCATTCTGTGGGGACCGCCCGGCGTCGGCAAAACCACCCTGGCGAGAATCATCGCGCGCCTCACTCATTGCGATTTCATTCCCTTCAGCGCCGTGCTCAGCGGCATCAAGGAGATCAAAGCGGTGATGGCCGACGCGGAGCGCAACCGCCGGCTCGGGCGCCGCACGCTGATCTTCATCGATGAGATCCACCGCTTCAACAAGGCCCAGCAGGATGCGTTCCTCCCTTACGTGGAGCGCGGCGACATCATCCTGATCGGCGCGACCACGGAAAATCCATCCTTCGAGGTGATCTCGGCGCTGCTCTCGCGGACCAAGGTTTACATGCTGAAGCCGCTCAGCGAGGACGAGATCGTTGGCCTGCTCGGCCGGGCTTTGCCGGCGGTCGGAGTAGAGGCGCCGGACGATTTGCTTCGCCAGATCGCGATCTATGCCAATGGCGACGCGCGCACCGCTTACAACATCCTGGAGCTTTCAGCCGCGGCCTCCAAAGATGGCAAGCTCACTCCGCGAGGCTGTCGAGGATTCCATCCAGCGCAAGATGCTGCTTTACGACAAAGCCGGCGAGGAGCATTACAATGTCATCTCGGCGCTGCATAAATCCGTGCGGTCGAGCGATGTCGACGCCGCGCTTTACTGGCTCGGCCGGATGCTCGAAGCCGGCGAGGATCGCATGTACATAGCGCGCCGCCTGGTTCGCATGGCCATCGAAGACATCGGGTTGGCCGATCCGCGCGCCCTCGAGCAAACCATTGCCGCCCAGCAGGCCGTCCATTTCCTGGGAATTCCGGAAGGCGACCTCGCCCTGGGGCAGGCCACCATCTATCTGGCCGCGGCTCCCAAATCCGACGCCTCCTACCAGGCCCTCAACCGCGTCATGGAGGCAGTGGAGAATCATCGGGCCGAGCCGGTCCCGTTCCATCTGCGAAACGCTCCCACCGGGTTCATGAAAAGCTGGGGTTACGGCGCGGGCTACCAACATGCCCATCAGTTCGAGGATGCCCTGACCGATATGGAGTGTTTGCCCGAATCCCTGGCCGGCGCTCGATTCTACGAGCCCACCAATCGGGGCGCGGAGCAGAAGATCGCCGAGCGCCTGGAGGCCATCCGGGCCCGCAAAAAGCCGTCGAAGTAACCCCCTCGCGTACTACCCGTTCGCTCGCCTAGTACCACCCCAAATTAGGAAGACTCTGCTATTGTCGCCCTCCGGTCGCTACGGCAATCTGGGTGTGCAAGCGAGACCTAGTGAAACTGAACACTTACGGGAGTACGTTGTGAGACTCGAAAAAGACGAAAACGATCGCCGAGGCGCGGACCGGTTCCCCATCGAGCGGGAAGTCCGCTTTAAGATTTTCAACCGCAAAAGCACGGATGACGTAGGCGTCGGCAAGACGCTCAACATGAGCAGCAACGGCGTCCTGTTTACCACCGACCGGCACCTGCTGCCGGGAAAACGACTGGAAATCTCCATCAATTGGCCGGCGCAACTCAATAGCACCGTGGCTCTGAAGCTGGTAGCCCGGGGCCGCATAGTCCGTAGCGAAGAAGGAGTGGCCGCCATCGAGATCCATCAATACGAATTCCGGACTTCGTCGGCCGGCATCAGCAACGGTCCCACGCTAGTCCAGTAGTGCGGCAGAGTGCCTTAGCGTGGCGCGACCGGCTTACCCGCGAGCACGGTAGCACTCGGAAAGAGCCTCTGCCCACCGGTCCGTTTGTTCCCATAATTATCCACGAATTCGAAGCTCCCTGCCTTTAGTTCAAGCATTGCAATGTCGGCCGGCGCACCCATTCGCAGCGTGCCCCGGTTGCTGAAAACCGGAAATGCGCGGGACGCATTGACGGTCGCGCATGCCACCACCTGGTCCAGCGACATGCCCAGCATCAGGAACTTCGACATAACGTTCGGAAAGTCGATTACCTGGGCGGTACGGCCTTCGGGAGTCCAATCGGTCGAGAAGGTGTCTGGCAGGAAACCTGCGTGCAGCACGCGCTCGGCAATATCCCATCGCAGATGACCATTACGCCCATTGCCGAGGTCGAACCAGACGCCACGGCGGCGGGCGGCCATCACCTCCGGCAGAATGTGCCCGCTATCGTCAATGATGCTATTCGGCGGTGGAGCAAACATGTGAGTCACGATATCGCCACGTTTGAGCAGCGCGAGAAGCCTGGGCAACGGCGACACCGTCTGCCCCATATGGATCATCACGGGCAGTTTGAATGACGACGCTACCTCCTGCGCACGTCTGAGCACCTCAAAGTCGTTCGCTCCAGCGACGTCCCGTGACAGGCGCGCCTTAACCCCAACGATCATCTCGCGGTTACGCCCAATTGCCTCGCGCGCGGCGGCCACATCGGCTCGGCTGATGTCCATAGTGTCACCTTCCGGCAGGATGCCGGCGCGTCCGATGTTGATCAGGACCCGGCATTGTTGCGGCGCCGCCTTGGCGATTGCGATCACTTCGCTGATGCGATCCGCGCCCTGCGATCCCGCGTCGATCAGCCCCGTGACGCCGTCGGCCAGGCACAGCGCCGGACCATCACTGACGCGCGCCGCGTGCGTGTGGATATCGATCAACCCCGGCACGACCAGCTTGCCGCGCGCGTCGATCGTTTCCGGGGCGTCGGGCGGGATGTGCGGGTCGATCGCCGCGATGTGACCACCCGCGATCGCCACGTCATTGATCTCGTTAAGCTTGCCCCAAGGATCGATGACCCGCCCTCCCTTGATGATGAGGTCGTATCTTCTTTTTGTTGCTGCGGCCGCAGTAGCGGCGACTGTATAGACAAACTGGCGCCGGTTCATCACGCTAGACCGTCTGACGCTGGTGTAGCTCTTCGGTAGCTGCCCGGCGCCTACGTCCACTTAACAAATAGATGGCGGCCCGCAGCTCAATCAGAGGGTCGTCGGAAGGATCGATCCCTTCGACCCGCGGGATGGGGTCAAAGATGATCTGTTTCTGTTCATGAGCGTTGTCCGCCACTGGCTCAGTCAAAGTAATCGCGCCCAGATCCAACAAAGTCCGTTCCTCCGGCCAGTGGATGGTGGCGTCGTTCACGGTATCTCCATCGTTTGCTAGCTGAGCTAAAATGCGGAATACAATCGGCCCCCTGGCAATTCTTTCTGCGAGTTCATCGAACAGGAAGTTTGGACTCTTGGCAGCCGCAATGGCATCGGACAGATGATCGCTGCCGGCTTCCGGAATTATCCGGTAGCGTCCATAGCGGCTGACGCCAGCCTTGTTCGTGAAGCGCATGGCGGTGATGCCGAAGTAAGCTTCTCTAGCAAAGCTGGATGGCGCGGGCTTAGGCGCCTGCACGAATGCGAGCGCCTTTGGATGAGTGCCTAAGAATGCCTCGATCGGAGTGGGTGAAGGCTTGGACGGATCGCTCGCCGCGAGTGCGCGCAAGAACTCCAAAAACTCCTGGCCTGTCCGCGTAGGAAATCCATCCGTCGAATGACTGACGATATCCGTGTGAACGTGCTCCGCGAGGTGGAAACGAATCGCCAGTCCGCGCGGATTCGCATTGGGATCGTTATCGGGTACCAGCGGAACGCCGGTGGAGTTTGAGAAGCGTACGGTTACCGGAGTAGACTCCCGATTCATGTGAGGCGCCCGTGTGAGGGAAGCCGCGCCCGGTGAAGGCGTAAACCTTCCCGTCAGCATCGTACCTTTGGCATGTGCCGGTCGAAAGCCGGGGTGTAGTCCGAAGATGGTGTCGAACTGCTGCAGTAAATCCTGGCTCAGCGCGATAATTCTCTCGTCGGTGGGAAGTGGCAAGGTCGAGGTTCCTCCTCCAAAATTAGTCTACTACCCTCACAGCGCGGCCTCGTTTCTTCCAACCGAACCTGTGGCTCGGATCGACTGGCGCACTTTCGCGAGTCGGGCGTGCTCTAGTTGTGCACCGCCAGCAGGACGCCGCTGGGTGACGACGCCGCATAGACGGCGCCCATAGTGGCGACGACCGGCCAGTTCCCGTTGCCGAGCGAGGCGGGCACCTGGATCGCCACCTGATACAGGCCGGCGAACCCTGCCGCGAGCGCCGCGCCATAGACGGTTGCCGGAACGCCGCCGACCGTAACCCCCGGAACTGTGCTGGTGAAATAGGCCTGGTCGCTCGGAACCACCGCCCCATCCTGGGTTGGAGGCGTTGTGGGACCAAATCCGGTGCCCCATAGGACGATCACCTCCCCGGGTTTGGCCGCGACGGTGGTCAGGCCTGAAAATGTGCCGGGCGCGACCGCATAGGTGTAATCTGTGTGCGTGGCTACCGCCTGGTTGTTGGGCCAAAGGAAGAACGCCGGCGAAGAAAACGTGAGGATTCCCGGCGTAGTAAACGCGGAGCTGGCGGCGCCATTATTGTTGACGATGACGCTTAGCGCTTCAACCAGACCGGTGTTGGGCGTCACGAGATTGATCTGTGTCGGGCTGATGTAACTGATGTAGGCGGGATAGCCTTCGAACGTCACTGTCACGCCATCAAGAGAAGTGGGAAGGACTCCGCCGACGATGGAGTTGTTCCAGTTTGCGGTGGTGGAGGCCAGGTTGGTTCCCTTTACGGTCCATATCGAGTTGTCAAAATAGCCGGATTGAAAGCTCGCGCCGTTTTGAACATCCGTAATCACGGGAGTGGCGGGAGGCGCGGCCGTCAGGACATACGTCACCTGGACCGCAATCGGCGCATACCCCGCTGTCGTGGGCGTAATGGTGATCGTGCCATTATATGTGCCGGCGGCTGTGGGCCCGCGGCCTATATTCACGGTGATGCTTTGCGGTGTCGTCCCGCCCCCGGAAACGCTCAACCAATTGCCGCCCGACTGCGTCGTCGCGGAGACGTTAAAGCTGATCGGCGGTCCGCCTATGCTCTCCACTGTCACAAGCTGGCTCGGAGCGGAGGGGCTCGCTGTGGTGGCGGCAATATACAACGAATTCGCGCCGGCCGAAATACCCTGCGGCTTAGCGCCGAACGCGATCTTGCGAATGCGATATCCGGAGTAGTCGGAAATGTATAAGTTGCCCGACGCATCGATCGCCAGACCGCTGGGTTGGAGACCGGCGGACGTGGGAGGTCCTCCATCGCCGTTGTTGGTCGAACTCCCGTCGATCTGGCCGTTGCCGGCGATGGTCGTAATAATTCCAGCCGTATCTACCTTGCGCACACGGTTATTTAGAAAGTCGGCGATGTAGAGATTTCCCGCGGCGTCCACCGTTAAGCCCTGAGGTTCGAAGAGCTGCGCGGCGATAGCCGGACCACCGTCGCCGGAAAACCCCGGGCCGTTGCCGCCCGCGACGGTGCTGATCGTGCCGGCCGAATTCACTTTGCGAACCCGATGGGTATTACCGCCGGCCTCGGCGATATACAAGTTCCCCTGGCCGTCCAGGGTAATCCCGATGGGATTTACAAGGGACGCGGAGGCGGCCGAACCTCCGTCGCCGCCCGATCCGCCGCCGGCAACCGTGCTGATGATTCCCTGGGGATTTACCATGCGGACTCTGGCATATTGCCAGTCGACGATGTACACGGTCCCCGCGTTATCGACGGCGATTCCCGCGGGCTGGCCGAGACTGGCGCTGGCGGCCGGACCGCCGTCGCCTCCGCCTCCGAAGCTGCTGCTCCCCGCAAATGTACTAATGATGCCCGCGGTATTCACCTTGCGGACGCGCATGTTGGTGCCATCGGAGAGATACAGATTACCCGCGCCGTCCAGGGCGACGCCGTTAAACACGCCCGCTGTGCCCAAACTGGCGCTGGTGGCTGGTCCACCATCGCCCAAATTCCCAGCAAAGAAGCTCCCGACCATCCCGTTGCCGGCCGCAGTGTTGATGATGCCCGCCGAGACCTCGCGCACACGGAAGTTGCCGGTATCCCAGAAGAAGATGTTGCCTTTGCCATCGACGGCGATTCCCTGTGGTTCGACGATTCCGGCGTTGAGCGCGGGGCCGCCGTCCCCCGGCAGAATGGCCTGCCCGAAACCGGCCACCGTGGTGATCACTTGGGCGCGAGCTGTCGTCGAAAGCATCAGAAGCATCGCGGGGACCAAGCCCGCTAGGGACCGCGTGCGGCAGGGCATGTGGCATTATGGCACTTTTTATTGGAAGTCCGTAACGGCAACCCCAACCAAGTTGCCGGTTGCCGATGGACTACTGCGACAGTGTGCCGCCGTGGTCTGCTTTCGATGTTCGCGGGGAACACAAATCATCAGGCTGAACCAGCGTGACATCAAGCGGCACTCAGTTTGCCTCGTGCCGGCACGACGACCTTTGTTCGCAGCAGCATGCGAAACGCCAAGCCATGCGTTATGAGAAGAAGAGGCACGTAGGCAGTCAGGATAAAATAGCCAGCGCCTAACAAGCCTTGTGTATCTGGGAGTGATATGCGACTTCCCTGGTAAAAGGCGAAGAGCAGGTCCGCCGTTCCGAAGGCATTGAAAACCCAGGTCAGCACTGTCCCAGTACGGGTTCCCAGGGTAGCCAGAGCAAGCAAAGCCAGAATGGCGCTTATGAGATCACCGTAAGCTACTGGTTGAGCAAATGCGGCAGGTAGCTCTGACACAACGCCCGGCACCACAAATGCCAATCCGAGGAACCTGAACCCATGCAGCAGTAGAATGGGCTTCAGGTTCTCGGGGCTGGGGCGGTCCCTTAGCGCTGGCCAAATATAGTGCCAAGCCACTGCTCCCCAGATAGCCAAGCCGAACGCTACACTGATTCCGAACAAAGCTGTAGATGGCATGATCGATCCTTTCTGCGGCGGTTTCCTCGCGAATGACCGCCTCCAATTCGCTTCGTGGTCCTTCTGAACCGGATCTCCTGACTGAGCATGTCGCCCGGCCGTCGCAATCACGGCCAGCTAGCGGCATGAGAGGGACCAACTGGAATGTACTCGTGGTCCATCAGGTTCTCTTTCGTCAGCGGCAGCGTGTCTATAATCGGGCGGGCTTCGTCAACGGTCTTTACGTCGAGAAAAAAAACCACCCCTTGGCCGTCGCCCCTCGAGTACCACTGGCGGATCTTGCCGTCGAGATATAGCTTCACTGTGGCCCGGATCTCGGCCGGCATGACGTTCATGATCTGCTGACGGGTCACTCCCTGTTTGGCAGTCAGGATGACCATCACTTCAGTGGTTTTAGGTGACGGCACGCCGGAAGGCGGCTGGGGTGAGGCCTGGGTTTGCGCCAGCACGGATACCGCCGGAAGCACAGTCATAAGGAGGGGGAACAGTAGTTTCATGGTTTACCTCGATTCAATTTGGTTGTTGGTTCGGTCGGCCTCTTTTGGAAGGCGACCCAATGTCATAGGGCTCGATACATGGATGTATTCTAGACAGTGGCGGCTGAATGGAACGTGAACGCGTCGTTCAGGTGACGTTCAGCTTCGAGTGCTCTAATAAATTGGCTGAGTTTGATGCGAATTCTTGTCGTTGAGGACGAGGCGTCGCTCGCGAAACAGCTCACATCGTCCCTCGCGGAGGCCGGGTATGCTGTGGATCACGCCGCCGATGGCGAGCGCGCGGATTTTCTTGCGCAAACAGAGATGTACGACGCGATGGTCCTCGATCTGGGACTGCCAAAGATCGACGGCCTCACGCTGTTGCGGAACTGGCGCGAGGCAGGCCTCGCCACGCCGGTGCTCGTGCTGACGGCTCGCGGTAGTTGGCACGACAGAGTGCGGGGGATCGACGGCGGCGCGGACGATTACGTGTCAAAACCCTTTCGCATCGAAGAAGTGCTCGCGCGCTTGCGTGCGCTGATACGACGGGCAAGCGGCCACCTCACGCCGGAGCTTCGCGCGGACCGCGTGGCGCTGGATCCGCGGCAATCGCGTGTCACGCTGGACGGCGCGCCGGTGAAGCTAACGGGCCACGAGTTCCGCGTCCTCTCTTACCTGATGCACCATCGCGGACGCGTCGTCTCTCAAGCGGAGCTGACTGAGCACATTTACGCGCAGGATTTCGATCGCGACTCGAATACTGTTGAGGTATTCATCGCGCGTCTACGCCGCAAGCTTGGCGTGTCGTTCATTGAAACCGTGCGCGGTCTCGGCTACCGAATCGAATGAGACTCGTTTCGCTTAAAGCGCGCATCCTTTCCGGTGCGATCCTCTGGACCATCGGCCACTTCATGATCGTCGTCGTGATCTTCCTTAACCTCGGAGCGGAGAGTAGTTTCGTCATGCGCGTGCTTCACTCGACGGCCCCGAGCTCGGCGGCAACGGCCGTGGTCGCGGGGCTGTGCATGTACGTCGGATTTCTGCAAGTCCGGCGAGGCATTTCGCCAATCAATCAGCTTCACAACCGCCTCGCGGCCGTGCACAAAGGCGTTGACGCGCGCGTCGGCGGCGCTTATCCGGTAGAGGTGCAGCCGGTCGTCGATGAGCTGAACGCGCTGCTTGACGAGCGTGAGCGGCGCGTGGCGCGCGCGGTGGCAAAGGCCGGCGATCTTGCGCATGGCCTGAAGACGCCGTTGGCGGTGCTGGCGCACGAGGCGCAGCAGGTGCGAGCGGCAGGACAAGAGCAGCTTGCCGCGGAGATAGATCAGCAAATCGATCACATGCGGCGGCAGATCGACTATCACCTGGCGCGCGCGCGATCCGTGGCGTCCTCGGCCTCCCCTGCGGCACGCGCGTCGATTGCCGCGTCTGCCGAAGGAATTGCCCGCGTGCTCCAACGCTTGCACTCCGAGCGCGGCATGCTCATCGAGATTGATGCGCCCGCTTCGCACGCCTTCTCGGGACAGCGAGAAGATCTCGACGAGATGCTCGGGAACCTGCTCGACAATGCTTGCAAGTGGGCTCGTTCCCGGGTAAAACTGACCTGCTCCAAAGAAGGCGAACAGGTCGTGATCATAGTTGATGACGATGGCCCTGGTATAGAGCCCTCGATGCGAGAGGCGATCATGCAGCGCGGCGTTCGGGCAGACGAAGCCGCACCGGGCTCTGGACTCGGTCTTGCGATTGTTCGCGATATCGCCGAAATTTACAGAGGATCGATTTCGCTTGAGGCATCTCCGATGGGAGGGGCGCGCGCGCGACTAAGCCTACCGGGGCAGGACCTCGTCTGAGGGTGAACAAAACATCTCCCGGCAGCGTTCACCATTCAATTGACGGTTCGTCGCCGTCCCGCTCTTGCGCCGCCCGTGGCCCGCAACAACGGCTTTCGAGGAGATTACTCCCCCGGTGTCCCCTCCATGCAAACTGTGCGGAAAAACCTCGCTCGGTCACATCACCAATTACCTTTTTCTCCCGTTCCCCTTCATCGACTTCCCAATTTCCAACCCGTCGAGCGCTTCACCCGCATGTTATTCCGAAGTTATGAGTTCCATTACGAAATCAACCAGTCCCAATGGCCTCGACCGCGCTGCCGATCCTGCCGCCATCAATCGAGCCGCCGTGAATAAAGCCAATGCCCAGAAATCCACCGGCCCCCGCACCGAAGCCGGTAAACAGCGCTCCTCCCTCAACGCATTGCGCCACGGCCTCACGGGTCAAACCGTCGTCCTGCCCACCGAGGATCACTCCGCTTATGAGCGCCACTCCCAATCTTTCCTCGAACGAATACCACCCCAAAGACGCCACTGAAACCCAACTCGTCCAGTCCCTCATCGACACCTCCTGGCGCATGAACCGCGCCGCCACTGTCGAGACCAACCTCTTCTCGCTCGGCATCATTGAAATGGAAGACCGCCTCCGCGTCAACCATCCGGAGGCCAAGACGGCCCTTGCCATGGCCTTGGCATTTCGTGAACACATGCGCGCCTTCGCCAACATCAGCATTAACAGCCAGCGCCTTGCCCGCCAGTTCGAGCGCACCCTCGCTCAGCTCCGCCAGATCCAGGCCGCGCGCCGCGCGAACGAAGAGCGTCAGCTCGACAAGGCACGTAAGATTTTGAAAATGCACAAGGACCAAAATCCTCCTTACCAGCCCGCTGATGATGGCTTCGTTTTCTCCAACGACGAAATCGAGACCTTCCTCCGCCGCGAAGAGCGCCGGCAGCAGGCCAATATTCACGACTTCGAGGCTCATGCCTAAGTGGCGCACGCCGTCCAGCCCGCGAAATCTCCTCGCTCATCCACGATAATTGTAAGGTGCGTTCCTTCGCCATCCTTCTTGCCTTCACGTTCTGGCCCTGCCACGCCGCCGATTCTCAGAAGCCGCCCACCCTGGCCGAAGCGCGCGCCTTCATGGATCGCGCCGAAGCCAAGCTTCTCGATCTGACGGTCCAGGATTCCCGCGCCGATTGGGTGAAGTCCACCTACATCACCTACGACACCGAGATCCTCGCGGCCAAGGCCGACGAACAGCAGATCTCCGCCACCATGCAGCTCGCCAAGGAATCCACGCGCTTCAGCAATCTGAAAATGCCCGACGCTCTGGCCCGCGAGTTCAAGCTGCTGCGGCTCTCGCTTGACTCTGGCCGCGCCGTCCGATCCGAAAGAGTCGCAGGAGCTCACCGAGACCGCTTCGCAGATGGAGGGCATGTACGGCCGAGGCAAATATTGTCCGACACCCAACAAATGCCTGGACCTCGAAGACCTGAGCCGTATTCTGCGCACCAGCACCGATCCCAAGGAACTGCTGGACGCCTGGCGCGGCTGGCACTCCATTGCGCCTCCCATCCGCCCGCTGTTTCAGAAATACGTCGAGCTGGGGAACAAGGGCGCGCGCGAACTGGGATTCGCCGACATGGGCGCGATGTGGCGCTCCAAATACGACATGCCGCCCGATGCCTTCACCGCCGAGATGGATCGTCTCTGGGATCAGGTGCGGCCGCTGTATCTTTCGCTGCATGCCTACGTTCGCGCCAAGCTCCGCGAAAAGTACGGCAACATCGTTCCGGCCAATGGCCCGATTCCCGCGCATCTGCTGGGCAACATGTGGGCGCAGGAGTGGGAGAACATTTATCCGCTGGTGGCCCCTAAGAACGCCGATCCGGGCTACGATCTGACGGCCATTCTCAAATCCAAGAACACCCAGCCGCTCGACATGGTTCGATACGGCGAGCGGTTCTTCACGTCGCTCGGATTCGCTCCGCTGCCCAAAACCTTCTGGGAGCGGTCGCTGTTCGTGAAGCCGCGCGATCGCGACGTGGTCTGCCACGCCAGCGCCTGGGATATCGATCAAGTGGACGACCTGCGCATCAAGCTGTGCATCGAGATCAATGCCGATGATTTCAGCACCATCCATCACGAGCTGGGCCACAATTTCTATCAGCGCGCCTACGACCGCCAGCCGTTCCTGTTCCGCGACAGCGCCAACGACGGTTTCCATGAAGCCATCGGCGACACCATCGCGCTGTCGGTGACGCCGGAGTATCTGAAGAAGATCGGGCTGCTGTCGACTGTGCCCGATAGCTCCAAGGATCTCGGGCTGCTGATGTACAAAGCGCTGGAGAAGATCGCGTTTCTGCCCTTCGGTCTGATGATCGACAAATGGCGCTGGCAGGTGTTCTCGGGCGAAATCCCGCCGGACAAATACAACGAGACCTGGTGGCAGCTCCGTTTGAAGTACCAGGGCATCGCGCCGCCGGTGCCGCGCAGCGAAGCCGATTTCGATCCCGGCGCGAAATATCACGTCCCGGCCAACTTTCCCTACGCGCGCTATTTCCTGGCCGACATCTTGCAATTCCAGTTTCATCGGGCGCTGGCGAAGATCGCGGGCTGCACCGGTCCGCTGAATCGCTGCTCCATCTACGACAGCAAAGCCGCCGGCGGCCAAGCTGAACGCGCATGCTCTCGATGGGCGCGAGCCAGCCGTGGCCCAACGCGCTGGCCGCCTTAACCGGACAGAACCAGATGGACGCCACGGCGATCCTGGATTATTTCGCGCCGTTGAAAAAGTGGCTGGATGAACAGAACCAGGGAAAACCGGTCGGCTGGTAGTTACACGAGCGAGCGATACAGCAGGCTCTTCCAACGCGGGATGTCGATTTCCCAGCAAACCGTCACGTTCGGGCCGCGATCCAGCAACGGCTGCCACACCGCGCGATTCCGTTCGTCGCCTGCGACCCCGAGCCGATCAACAACCGTCATCCCGCGAGTGAGTTCGCTGTCCGTCTCGACGTCCACATAATGCCGGCTGGCGTTCGTACAGATCGATGGGTCGAGCGCAATGGCCATCGCGGTCGGGTCGGGCAGCGCGATCCCGACTTCGCCGGTCTGCTTGCGGTTCGCCTCCATAGCGATCCGGTTGCAATCGATAGTGAATCGCGCGAGTTCCGTTCCCAGGCTCAAGACGTGCTCGATGTCCGGCGCGAGAAGATTCGCCTCGCCTCGGCACAAGTGCCAACCCACCAGCTCCACGGGCAGCCCCGAGCGCAGCACCATGCGAGCGGCCTCCGGATCCACCCACATGTTGAACTCGGCCGCGGGCGTGACGTTGCCTTCGGTGCAGGGATTGCCGCCCATGATGACGCAGCGGCTGACATTACGGGCGATTCCAGGCGACCGCGCCAGAGCCAGCGCCACGTTCGTCAGCGGAGCGAGCGTGACCACTACGATTCCGGGATTGGCGGCGATCACGTCAATAATCGCGTCCACGGCGTGCTTGCCTTCCGGGCCGCGCTTCGGCGGCGGGTAACCTCGATCGCCCAGCCCATCGACGCCGTGGAACCATTGGGCATCGCGAGGCTCCCGCAGCAACGGCCGGGCGGCGCCGGCATATACAGGAACGGACGAGCCGCACAATTCCGCCGTGTACAACGCGTTCCGCGTCGCTTGCTCGAGCGGAACATTGCCGGCCACGACGGTGATCGCAGCCACCTGCACATCGGGAGCGCGGAGGGCCATGATGAGCGCCACGGCATCGTCAGAAGCGGTATCGGTATCGATCAAGAACGTGCGCGGCATTCCTTCCATGGTACGGCCTCAAGGCCAATTGGTCGGCGCTACGATAGAGTGGTGACGACTACCACCACTAATCCTCTCAGCTACCTAACCGAGCAGCTCGAGGCCTGGCGCAAAGCAGGCACCTACCAGCGTCTGCGTGTGCTCGAATCCGCTTGCGAGCCGATCTCCCGCTTCGATGGCCGCGAGGTGATCAATCTCGCCAGCAACAACTATCTCGGCCTCGCCAATCATCCCAAGCTAGTCGAGGCGGCGGTGGAAGCCACGAAGAAGTTCGGCGCGGGCTCGGGCGCGGTCCGAACCATTTCGGGCACCATGAGCATACACATGGAGCTGGAGCAGCACATCGCGAAGTTCAAGCACACCGAAGCTTGTGTTGTATTCCAGTCCGGATTCGCGGCCAATGCCGGAACCGTCGCCGCGGTCCTTACACCGGAAGATCACATTATTTCCGATGCCCTGAATCACGCCAGCATCATCGACGGCTGCCGATTATCGAAAGCCAAGATCCACGTCTTTCCGCACAAGGACACCGTCGCGGCTTCCAAGATTCTCGAGGATCTCGCGGGCGCGCCCGGCCACAAGCTGCTGATCACCGACGGTGTTTTCTCGATGGACGGCGACATCGCTCCTCTGCCCGCTCTGGTGGCCACCGCCGAAAAGAACGGCGCCATCATGATGATCGACGACGCGCATTCTTCCGGTGTGCTCGGCCGCAACGGGCGCGGCACCGTGGATCATTTCAGCCTGCATGGCCACGTGGATATCCAAGTCGGGACGCTATCGAAGGCCATCGGCGTTCTGGGTGGCTACGTCTGCGGAAGCCAGGACCTGATCGAGTTCCTGTATCACCGCGCCCGGCCGTTTCTTTTTTCCACTTCGCATCCGCCCGGAGTCGCCGCCGCCTGTCTCGCCGCCTTCAAGATTCTGGACGACGAGCCCCAGCGGATCGAGAGGCTTTGGGACAACACGCTGTACTTCAAGGCGAACCTGAAGACCGCCGGCTT
This sequence comes from Bryobacterales bacterium, assembly GCA_963780485.1. Taxonomy (GTDB): domain Bacteria; phylum Acidobacteriota; class Terriglobia; order Bryobacterales; family Bryobacteraceae; genus Palsa-89. The sequence continues at coordinate 49,868 of CAWACO010000003.1, read as the reverse complement.
CGATACCGGCGCCAGCGAAACGCCCATCACGCCCATCATGGTAGGCGAAGCGAAAATGGCCCATGCGTTCTCGGCGGCGCTCTTCGACAACGGGCTGTACGCCACCGGGATCGGCTATCCGACCGTACCCGAAGGCAAGGCACGCATCCGCACCATAGTTACCGCCACCCATACCCGCGAAATGCTCGACCGCGCGGCCGAGATTCTGGCGCGAGTCGCAAAGAAGATGGGGATTCTCAAGGCTTGAGGGGCTTTCACACCAAGACGGTGGTAGTCTCTTCTTTATGACCCCTTCAGCCGAAAAGACCTCCGTCCGGCCGGTCCAGATCGCCAACCGGCGGGAGCGATTCCGCAGTGAACGGACTTCCCAGTTCACCGAATCGGTGATCCGCGAGATGACGCGGCTGGCGATGGAATCCAATGCCGTAAACCTGGCACAGGGCTTCCCCGATTTCAGCGCGAACGAAGAAATCAAGCGGGCCGCCAAGGACGCCATCGACGCCGACTTCAACCAATACCCCATCACCTGGGGCGCTAAGCCCTTTCGGGATGCGATCGCGGCGAAATACCGGAGGACGTACGGCCTGGATTACGATCCGGAGAGAGAAATTACGGTCTGCTGTGGGGCCACCGAAGGCATGATCGCTTCCATGCTGGCGGTGACTAATCCGGGCGACGAGGTCATCGTATTCGAGCCATACTACGAAAATTACAGCCCGGATATACTTTTGGCGGGCGCCCATCGGAAATTGGTCACGCTCCGGCCTCCCGACTGGACTTTCGACCCCGACGAACTGCGGCGCGCCTTCTCCCCACGAACCAAAGCAATCGTACTCAACTCCCCCAACAACCCCACTGGAAAGGTTTTCACCCGGGACGAATTGCAGGTAATCGCCGACCTTTGCCAGGAATTCGACGCCCTTGCAATTACTGACGAAATCTATGAACACATTTTGTACGATTCCGCATCTCACACACCGATAGCAACTTTACCGGGAATGCGGGAACGCAGCGTTCTTGTAAACAGCATGAGCAAAACCTACTCGGTGACCGGATGGCGGGTAGGATGGGTGCTGGCAGCGCCGGATTTGACGGATTCAATCCGAAAAGTCCACGACTTCTTGACTGTCGGCGCGGCAGCCCCACTCCAGCAAGCTGGTGTTCTGGCACTGAATATGCCCGATACCTACTATTCCAAACTGGCCTCCGATTATCAGGGCCGGCGCGATCTTCTTCTAGGGCTGTTAGATCAGGCGGGTTTCCAATGCTTCCGGCCCGATGGGGCGTATTACATCATGACCGACATCCGGAAGTTCGGTTTTCCGGACGACTACACGTTCGTCCGGCACATGATCGAACATTGCGGAGTGGCGGCCGTCCCCGGGTCAAGCTTTTTTGCGGATTCTAACCAAGGTGCAACATTAATTCGCTTTTGTTTTTGCAAGAAGTATGAGACGCTGGAGGAGGCGGGTAACCGCCTTCGCGCACTCTAGTTACCCTGTAGGTACACCTGCCAGGTAGCAAAAGAGCAGTTTCCGGCATGTCCCCCGGCTGGAGGAATACTATGCTGCGTAACTTTCTGTTGCCTGAAAGCATCGCCCGAGCCGATGGCACTGGACCGGAGTTCGACCTCGGTCCAAATCGGGGTAAGTTACTCGTACTTACTCTCGGAATCACACGCATCATCGAGCAAGAGAGCCTGGATGTGTCCATCTGGGGCTCTCCCGATGGTGAAAACTGGAGTTTAAGACCGTTGACGAAGTTCCCGCCGAAGTTCTATTGCGGGATCTATTCGAGTCTTGCTCAACCTCGCCGCTCAGCCCGATGTCCGGTTTGTGCGGGTTGACTGGAAAATGAGCCGATGGAGCCAGCGGCGAAGCCATGCCGATGTTCGGCTTCTATGTTTACGCGGAGGAGTCTGGCGCTCGGATCAGCACTGCAGTGGCATAGCTAGGGTTACCTAGGTTACCAAGCGAGTTATAGCCGATTGATTAAGCTGGCTACGTAACCCGCTCCAAATCCATTATCAATATTGACGACCGTGACGTTGCTGGCGCAACTGTTCAGCATACCGAGCAGCGCGGCTAAGCCGTGGAAACTTGCGCCATAACCGACGCTGGTTGGAACCGCGATCACGGGCGCCGAAACCATCCCCCCAACGACGCTAGGGAGTGCCCCTTCCATGCCCGCTGCCACCACCACTACGCGGGCTTGACTGATCCGCTCGCTGCTGGCAATCAGTCGATGGATTCCGGCCACGCCGACATCATAAATCGCTTCCACTTCGTTGCCCATCACCTCGGCGGTGACTTGCGCCTCCTCGGCGACGGGGATGTCGCTGGTGCCGGCGCAAACAACGGCCAACTTGCCCTTTCCGCGAATCGCGCGGTCGCGCCAGACCCGCACGGCGCCCGACAACGCAAAATACTCGGCGTCCGGAAAGCTCTGTTTTCAACCGCGCGGCGATCGACTCATCGGCGCGAGTGATCAGCAGGTTCGGCGATTTTTCGAGCAGCCGCGCGGCGATGATCGCTATCTGCTCCGGCGTCTTGCCCTTGCCGAAAATCACTTCTGTGAGGCCGTGCCGCAGAGCGCGGTGATGATCCAGCTTGGCCCAGCCCAGGTCTTCGAATGGCAGGTGGCGCATCCGTTCGACTGCGGCATCGACGTTGACGGCGCCCGTTCGGACTTCCTCCAACAGGAGCCGCAGTTGGTCTTGATCCATTCAACTTGAGCGTAGCATCACCAACTAATGCTGTCGCCCACGTTTACGCCGTACTTCTTCGCCATCCCGCCGCCGAGCTGAAGAACATACTGCGCCACCTCATTGCCGCCATAGCGCGGACACTGGCTGGCGGGCGTCTTGCAGGGCGGGGCATTCTCGACGATCTCCACCACGGTGTGCTTCGGGTCCATCCAAATCATATCCAGCGGAATGAGAGTTTGATACATCCAATACGTATATTTGCCGGGAGTTCGATGCCCATACAACATTCCGTGATCGGGCGCGATCGAACTGCGAAACTGCATGCCGCGGAGAGCCCCAACGGTGTCGAATACGAACTCGGTCTTGATCACCTGGCCGCCTGGAAGCGTGATGTCGGTGGTATAAAAGTCCGCCTCGGTTGTCGGCTTGTCGCAGCTTGCCAGCAGTACGAAGACTAGGAGAGCGATCGAACGCATGAATTAGAATGGTAGCGAAAATGAGATTCTGGAACCGGCTGCGGCTCACACTCGAAATGATCAAGTTCGAGCACTCGGTGTTTGCGCTGCCATTCGCGCTTACCGGGGCGTTGCTGGCATTCCGTGAAAAGCACCTGACGGGCGGCGTATTCGCATTCAAGCTGCTGTGGATTGTCGTTGCGATGGTGGGTGCGCGGTCGGCCGCCATGGCATTCAACCGCATTCTGGATGCCGATATCGACGGCCGGAATCCACGAACCCGCGCGCGTCACCTCCCGGCCGGAATCCTCAGCGCCGGGTTTGCTTGGGGATTCGTCATGGTCTCGGTGCTCGTGTTTTTGCTGGCGGCGCGAGCGCTTAACCCGCTATGTCTCAAGCTGGCTCCGCTGGCTCTCGCCGTGCTCTTCTTTTATTCTTTCACCAAGCGATTCACCACTTTCTCTCATTTGATTTTGGGTTTCTCGCTCGGAATCGCTCCGGCGGCGGCCTGGATCGCGGTGGCCGGTTCGCTCGATCCGAGGATTCTGTGGCTCACCGCGGCGGTGACATTCTGGACCGCCGGCTTCGACATCATCTACTCGTGCCAGGACTTTGAATTCGACCACCAGGAAGGCCTGTTCAGCCTACCGCGACGGTTCGGCATCAGCGGCGCTTTGTGGATCGCACGGATTTTTCATGTGACGATGATCGGGTGCCTGATCGCTCTGGCCGTGACATTCCAGTTGGGCTGGTTGAGCTTGGCGGGCGTTGCCGCGATCATCCTGCTGCTGGCCTACGAGCACAGCCTGGTCAAAGCGGACGATCTGTCGCGGGTGAACGCGGCCTTCTTCACGGTGAACGGCTATGTCAGCGTGCTATTCTTTCTGTTTTGGGCCGCCGACATCTACTTTTTCGGCATGAGGGCCTGAGCTACCATGCAGATCATTATCGAAGACCGGCGTTTGGAGCCAATTCTCGAGAAGGTGGAGGCCGGACGGCGCCTGGACTATCAGGACGGGCTCGCGCTCTATCGCACCACCGATATTCTAGCGTTGGGTCACATGGCGAACCTGGTCCGGGAACGCAAGCACGGCAACGTGACCTGGTTCAATGTGAATCGCCACATTAACCCGACCGACGTCTGCGTGGCCAGTTGTAAGCTGTGCGCTTTTGGCAAGCGCGCCAAGGACCCGAAGGCGTACACCTGGTCGCTCGAAGAAGTTTGGCACCGCGCCGGTGAAGGCTGGACCGAGGCAGTCACCGAATTCCATATCGTCGGCGGCCTGCATCCGGAGCTTACGCTGGATTGGTATTGCGAAATGTTGCGCGGCCTGAAGCAGCGCTTTCCGGATGTGCACCTGAAGGCCTTCACCATGGTGGAGGTTGCTTATCTCGCGCAACGCACCAAGATCCCGATCCGCGAGACCTTGCAGCGATTGATGGATGCCGGCGTGGATTCGCTGCCGGGCGGTGGTGCGGAGATTTTCCACGATCGCGTGCGGCGTATTATCTGCGATCACAAGATCGACGGCAGCCAGTGGTTGGAAGTGGCGCGCGCCGCGCATAAACTGGGGTTGAAATCCAACTGCACCATGCTGTACGGCCACATCGAAACCGAGGAAGATCGCGTCGACCATCTCATCAAGCTGCGCGAATTGCAGGATGACACGGGCGGGTTCCAGACCTTCATCCCGCTGGCGTTTCATCCGGCCAATACCGCGCTCGAGCATATCCAAACCACCACTGGATTTCTGGATTTGAAAATGATTGCGGTGTCGCGCTTGATGCTCGACAACATCGATCACATCAAGGCCTACTGGATCATGATGACGCCCAGGATCGCACAGATCGCCCAGCGCTTTGGAGCCGACGACCTGGACGGCACAGTGGTGGAAGAGAAGATCTACCACGATGCCGGCGCGACTACTAGCCAGGGGCTACGGCGCAATGAACTATTGCGGCTCATCCGCGAAGCCGGCCGCGAACCGATGGAGCGCGATACGCTGTATCGGCCGGTGACGCGAACCGAGACCGCGTTCACTGTGCTGGTTTAATTCCTGGTGTTGGCAAGAGTGCCAACACGGCACGCAAGAGTGCGTGCGCCACGTCAGATACCCAGTATCTTTCGAACAGCTACATACAGATTCGATAGCCGGTCCGCCGCCGCCGGATCACTGCGGGCCAGCAGCGTAATCAATTCATCGCGCGGCGCGAGTAGCGGCTCGAGCGCGTCGCGCTGCTCCCGGGTAAGCGCCGACTTATCGCCTTGGTCGATCTCTAAACGCGCCTCGGTAAAGAACGCACTCGCCTCCAACCGGGCAGGTTCATATGCCGCGCGCCGGGCATCGATTGCAGCCGATCCCAGGTCTTTGACGATTCGCGTCACGGTCAGAGCGTGTTCAGCTTTTTCACGTTGCGCGGTCTGGTCGCGAAGTTTCAGCCAAGTGGGAACAAACCCAACCAGGTAGACTGCGATCAACGCGATTAGAAATACGATGCGGCGAGTCCCGGGAGCCATGCTCCATTGTAGGGCAGTGCTAGTTGGAGGAATCCGCTCGGCGCTTCAACGTGGGACGCTCGTCTTCATCGCTCTTCGGTGTCTTGCCGTTTTCATCCGCATCCACGGGACCCGTGCCCGATCCAGGAGTCCGGCGTAACTGCGGCTTATTTACATCCCGGTCGTCGAGCTTGCGGCGGTTGTGCATCGCCATCAAGCGGTTCTTCACGTCGCCGAACTCAGAAGTGGTGACTACGTACTCCGGCTTGGCCTTCAGGTAATTCTGGATATTTTTCTGAGCCGCCCGAATGCGATCGTCAGTCATTGGATGCGTGGAAAAAACCTTGGCCATGGTTCCCGGCTTGTGCTTCTCCAGCGTTTCGATCTTCTCAAAGAAGTCCACAAACGAAGTCGGATCGTAACCAGCCTTATACATGTATTCCAGGCCGAGCATGTCGGCCTCCGACTCAAAGCCCCGCGAGAACTTGAGGAAGCCGATAGGAACCAGGATGTTAGATGCCTGGTAAATGCCATAAGTGGCCCAGCCGCCGCCCGCGAAGATCAGTGGGATCGTGGCCAGTTGTGCGATCTCACCGCGAGTCGCCTGCCGGGTGCCATGCCGCGCGGCCACGTGAGCGATTTCATGCGCCATTACACCGGCCAGTTCCGCCTCATTGTCCGCTTTCAGGATCAGACCGGAGTTCACAAAGAAGTACCCGCCCGGTAGCGCGAATGCGTTCACATCTTCGCTATCGATCACCTCGATGGTGAACGGAACCTTGGCGTCGGAATTCCGCACCAGGTTCTGGCCAATGCGATTGACATACTCGGCAATCACCGGATCGGTGATCATTTTGGCCTGGCGTTTGACATCCGCAGCCAGCGCCTTGCCCAGCGCCATTTCCTTTTCGAGAGAATAGAAGTTCACCTTCCCACTGACGTTCCGGTTCCCGATCTGGTCAGGATCCTTCTCGGGGTCTGTGGCAAAGAGAGTGTTCGGGGCGGCAAGGACCAAAATCACCAGCAGACTGAAACTGGCGGACAGCAGACGGTTCATGCAGAAACTCCTACAAACCAGTATAATCCTTCAGTTGTTAAACACCCGGGGAGGGGCATGAGTTTCGGACAACTTGATGAGAAATCCGCACGGCCGGATGAGCCGCTGTGGCGGCAGTACCGGGACCAATTTCCCGTGACAGAGCGGCTGATCTATTTGAACCACGCGGCTGTCGCGCCATTGCCCAAGCGCTGCGCGGACGCAATGAAGGATTTCGCCGACGACGCCCTGGATTACGGGTCGCTGCACTACGACAAATGGATGGATACCTATGAGGCGCTTCGGGTTGCGGCCGCACGGCTCATCGGCGCCGACCGTAGTGAGATCGCTCTTGTCAAGAACACCTCGGAGGGAATCGCGACTATCGCCATGGGCATGGATTGGCGGCCTGGCGACCGCATAGTAGCCTTCAAAGAGGAGTTTCCGGCTAACTATTTTCCCTGGCGGCGGCTCGAAGCGCAGCGTTGCAGCGTCGAATGGCTGTCCATCCGCGATTCGCTGGATTCCATCGAGCGCGCGACCTATGGCGCCAAGCTCCTGGCCATCAGCTTCGTGCAATACCTGGGTGGCCAGCGTGTGGATCTGAATGCTATCGGCGAAATCTGCCGCCAGAACCGTTGCTTTTTCTTCGTGGATGCCATCCAAGGCTTGGGCGCCTTTCCTCTCGACGTCCGCGCCGCCCACATCGATGCCCTGGCCGCGGACGGGCACAAGTGGATGCTGGGTCCGGAAGGGTGTGGGATTCTGTATGTGCAAAAGGATCGCCAGGACTCCATTTTTCCCAAGGAGTTTGGCTGGACGAACGTGGCGGGCTATAACGACTACGCCTCGCGCGACATGACGCTCCGGCCCGACGCCGGCCGCTATGAATGCGGCACGCTGAACACCATCGGGTGTTACGGGCTGCGGGCGTCCATCGAGCTCTTATTGGAGGTGGGGATTGAGCGGATTGGTCCGGTGGTCCAGGCCTTAGCGAATCGACTGACCGACGGCGCACGGCAAAAAGGCTACCAGGTTCTGGGTGATCGGACGCCCGAAAATGGATCCGGAATCGTCGCGCTCCACAAGCCCGGGACGGATAGCCGTAAAGTGGTTCGCGATCTCAGAGAGCGAGCGATAATGGCCGCGCCGCGGCAGGGCTGGGTGCGATTCTCGCCACACTTTTATATCAGCCCGGAGGAAATTGATCGGGTGGTGGAGGAGCTGCCTTAGGAGGTGTGCGAGGCAAAAGCGGTGGAAGCAAGGTCAACGAGGTTGCGCCAATTGCCGTGGAAACCAAGTGGTACGCGATGCGAGACCTGTGCAAGGGCGATCGGATATCCTCAAGCGTGGCAGCGTCGAAGACCGCCAGATCGCTTCGATTTTCCGCACCGCGATAAATCGTCGCAAGAAGATAGCCGTCGCCCTCAGTTGAGCTGGTGCTCCGGGGGACGAAGACCGGCTCGGATAAAGCGTCCCCGCTGGGGACACCGTAGGTCGTGCGCTTGCCTGTCTGGTGATCAAGCCGGACCAGCACATCAAAGGTGTCGACGTACTCCTTCTTCTCCATGGCCGTGAAGAAGCCATAGCGATAGGGGTTGAGAGCGAAACGCTCGTCGAGCCTTGGAAAGTCGGCTGGTAAGTCGTCGACCGGTTCGCGCGCGAAACCATCGCTGGCGCCGGCCAGATCGAATGTCCAGCGGTGAAGCCGCCCCACGCCTTTCGCCGGGTCCGGAGGTTTGCCGTTGGGATCGAGAGTTGGTGGCGCCTCAAGTTGCATCACATGCGCGACGATCTGGTCGCCGTTTTCGTAGGCGTTCATGCCGTGCGGGACGAAGCAGGGATCGCAGCGAAACCAGCGCATGGTGGAAGACACCGCGTTAAGACGCACCACACCGACATAGCCGCCCTTCTCAGGCTCCCACGCGAGGGCGGGCGCGTCCTTCAGGGCGCGTTCCAAGCTGCCGGTCAGCGGCAGGATCGGGAACAACAGGTAATTCCGCGTCACCGGGAAATCGTGAACCAGCGCGGAATACGGCGCCTCGAAAGTTTCCAACCGCGTCAGCCTGCCGGTTCGGTCGACGAAGCCATAAGCAATCGTGGTCGTGAAGGCGCCGCCGATATTGTATCCGAAGAACACCATCTCGCCAGTTTCGGGATCCAGCTTAGGATGAGCGGTGAAGCAGCCGGTCTTCAGCGCGCCGGCGAAATCCCAATAGCCCTGAGACGCGAGTGTGTCCGGACGATCGCGAAAGGCTGGTGCGCTTCCTGGACTGCCAGCAGCTTGCCGGCATGCCAGACGATGTTGGTCTTGGCGACGCCGCCCGAGTCCTTGCCGCGCACGGACGGATCGGTGGTCATGGGATTGCCCCAGCTTCCGTAAAGCGCGCGATGCGCCGCACGCTCGGCCAGGAATTTCGGCGTTTGGGCCCAGCGATTTCGGTATGAGACGCGACCGCCCTCAACGTGGAATGCGTGGATCATTCCGTCGCCGAGGAACCAGTGATAATTCGAATCGCGAGGCGCGAATTGCGGATTAGGTCCGTTGCGATAGAGCGTGCCGTGAAGGTCTTTCGGCACCTCGCCGCAGATCGGAAGATCGGCCGCGTCGGCCTCGAAGGAGATCGGCGCGAAATGGGCGGTGAGCTAGGGGTCCGGCGGGAATCGCTGGCGCATGACACTTAGCCTAATACGCCGACGGTCTCCCCCGGTGCGCCCCCTAAGGCCTCCTTTCTAGCCCGCTAAGGCCTCCGGTCTAGGGACCAGGAGTACGCCAGGGGAATAAAATCGTAGTAGATGCGACATAAGATGCGGGGATACCTTGTTCTGGTGACCTTGGCCGGCGGCTCATGCTTCGCGCAGTCATGGTCCATTGGCGCCGCCGGTGGATTTGGTTTTTACCACGACGCTACGATTACCAATGCGGCCGGTTCGGCTACTGCTGGATTCGGCCCGCGCTTTGCTCTCGGTGGGGTGCTGGGTGAGGACGTCTCCGAACACTTTGGAGGCGAGCTGCGCTACACCTACCGGGATGGGGACTCAGAGTTAAAGTTCAATGGCCGGGAAGTAAATCTCGACGCGGCGTCGCATGCGCTACATTTCGACTTTTTGGCCTACGCGACGAGACGGCATGCGCGGCTGCGGCCGTTCCTGGCAGGTGGAGCGGGCATCAAACGCTACACGGGAACGGGGACGGTAGATCCCAATCAGCCCTTGAGCAGCTTCGCTCTACTGGCCCATGCGGACGAGGTTAAGGCGTTGGTCAGCTTCGGCGGCGGCGTGAAGGCGATGCTCGGCGATCATTGGCTGGTACGAGTGGACTTTCGCGACTATGCGACGCCGTTTCCCGAGAACGTGATCGTGCCCGCGACTGGCGCGAAGGTTCACGGATGGTTGCATGATTTTGTCCCGCTGCTGGGAGTGGATTGGACGTTCGGAAAATAGTCCGCTCCTGAATTTGGCAGGTCGGGGACCTGCCCCACAAAGCGTTCACGAATTGCCAACTGAGTGGCGTTGCAGTGCCGGCCTCAAATTCAGATTGCGGACCAAGCGATGCAGGTAATTGGGATGCAGACCGAGCAGGCGCGCCGCGTCGGTGTAATTGCCATGGGCCTGCTCAAGCGCGTTGATGATGAGCTGCTTCTTAGTCTCGCGCACGGCATCGTGGAAGGCATTCACCGCTGAAATAGCCGGCTCGGCTTTCTCCAGGATCGATTCCGGAAGATCCTCGGGCAGAATCAGCTCGCTCGATCCCAGCACCACCGCCCTTTCGATGGCGTTCTCAAGTTCGCGCACGTTGCCCGGCCAGTCGTAATTCATCAGGCAGGCCCGCGCTTGCGGCGAAAGGCCCAGCACGGTGCGATTGGATCGCTTGGCGGATTTGGCGGCGAAATAACTCGCCAGCAGCGAAATATCGGAACGGCGCTCGCGCAGCGAGGGCATGCGCAGCGAGACTACATTCAAACGATAATACAGGTCCTCGCGAAATCTTCCGGCCTTGACCTCGGCTTCCAGATCCCGATTGGTGGCCGTGATCAGCCGGACATCCAGCTTAATGGTGCGCGTTCCTCCGACCCGCTCGAATTCGCGCTCCTGCAAAACGCGAAGCAATTTGGCCTGCAGAAGAGGCGCCAGCTCGCCGATTTCGTCCAAAAAGACCGTACCGCCCTCGGCGATCTCGAGTTTTCCTTTCTTCTGGACGATGGCGCCGGTGAATGCGCCCTTTTCGTGGCCGAACAATTCGCTCTCCAGCAGCGACTCGGCCAGCGTGGCGCAGTTGATGGCGACGCACGGCTTGTTGGCGCGGATACTGTTGCGATGCATGGCCCGAGCCACCAGTTCCTTGCCGGTGCCGCTCTCGCCCGAGATCAACACCGTGGAGTCCATTTTCGCCACGCGGCTGATGAATTGATAAACATCGCGCATGCGCGGGCTCTCACCCACCATGTTGAACTCAACATTCATCTCGGCCTGCAGGCGGCGGTTTTCTTCCTCCAGCCACTCCATGCGGCGCGCATTGTCGAGCGCGAAGGCGGCGATACTGCCGATGGCGGTAAGCAGTTGCAGGTGGTCTGCGTCGAAACGTACTTCCGGGTCGCTGGCGTCCAGGTAAACAACGCCTAGGATGCGATCGAAAACTTCCAGCGGCACCGCGAGAACGCTGCGGATATGACGCACCGTTGCGCTCTCGGTGTCCGCGAACCCTTCGGTGGCCGGCAGATCGTTGCACAGCATCGCAACGCCGTCTTTGAGCACCTGCGATACGATGGTCCGGCTCACCTGTAAGGTCGGGTTGGCCCCGCTTCGCCGGTCCCATCCGAATACGGTGCTTTCGTCCAAGCTATCCAAGCCGCGATCGCAAAGAAGAATGGCGGCGCGGTCGGCGGGGGCGATTTCCAGGATCGATTCCAGCACCTGCTTTTCCAATGCCTCCAAGCCGCGGACGGAATTGACCGCCTTGCTGACTCGAACCAGCACATTCAGATCGCGGACCATTCGCTCGGAAGGCGTGACCCGATCCAGGTCGCGCAAGTAGAGCGCATCCTGTTTGCGAAGGATGATAGTGGAGCCCCCGCTGGTGTCTTGTTGGTCGAATTCGACCGAGGTTGAGGCGACCCCTCCGGTCTCCTCCGCCGGCACCACAAACAGAAACAGCGAGTTTCCAATCTTGATCTCGTCTCCGGAAATCAGGGTCCGCTCGGTGACAGGCACGCCGTTCACGAACGTGCTATTGCGGCTGTTCAAGTCCTGGATCTTGAACTCGCCGCCTGCCTGCAAAATGATGCAATGCTTTCGGGAGACGCCGGCGTCTACGACCGAGATTACGTTGGATGGTTCGCGCCCGATTGAGATTTGGTCGCCGGACAGGGGAATGCTGGTTCCCTTTAGCGGCCCAGCAAGGGCCTCGAGTTCGGCGCGCGTTTCGAGCATACGTACTATCTCAGGCGTTAGCCCATAATATCCGAAAAGATAGGGTTGGGCGCAATCACGAATCCGCCGCAGGTCTAGTTTTTCTGTATTAAACCGTGATTTTGCAGAGAGATGTAGAAATTCGCACCAACTCAAGTCCCAGTGGTGCTGGAATTGCTACGACCCTAGGGTAATCCACGGGGTAACGCACTACTACTACGTGGATGTCCGGGTGATTATAGAAGCCTTTTAGCAGCCTGACAAGCAGCGGGTCCTCAATGGCTTGTCGGTTAGTTCGGAGGCAACCTTGCGGAAGCAGTACGGAGGAGTGCGCGCTTCCGTTTGCACGGCCGGCGGGCGGTCCGGCGACCGTTCGCCGTCACCGTGGCAAAAAATACTCCGATTCTGTTCCTCCAGATCTTCCGGCTAAGATGAACACCCTATCTGAGTGGATAGGGTATCTATCTCATCAGATAGACCAAATGGGCTATCGTAGCCAGGCTGCTAGTTGCGGGTCTTCGAAATTTTCCTCAACAATTCGCCCTGTTTTCTGTAGCTTACATTCCATAGTACTGAGTCTCAATGAGTAGTGGTACCCTTGGCATCAGAGTTGCACTCCTTACTAACGTTCCAAGACATTTCAAAAGCAAAATCAAGAGCAAGGAGACATCGCCAATGAGGACCAAGACCAAGATCAAAGCTGGTGTCGCAACCTGGGGCACCTAGCTTGAGTGAGCTGCGTGGCTGCGCCCAATTCGCGCGGTGCACGGCAACAACGGGAACGAAGCAATAGGAACCTTAAATTTTATCAAGGAGAGCGAAATGAGGACTAAGACCAGAGTACGAGCTGGTGGCGGCCTTTGGGGCGGCTAACAGAATAGAATTATCCTTCCCACCTAAACCCAAGTCGTGAATCGGACCGTGACGGTCCCTCACCGTCACGGTCCGATTCGTTTTAGAGCTTGCTATTCTATATAGTTTGAAATGAGTACCCTTCTGAAAGATCTGCGATACGGCTTGCGGATGCTCGCCAGGAGTCCGGGATCAACCGTCGTGGCGATGATCGCACTGGCCTTGGGCATCGGCGCCAACAGCGCGATCTTCAGTGTCGTCAATGCAGTGCTGTTGCGCCCACTTCCTTACAAGGACGCCAGCCGCCTGATAGTGATTTGGGAAACCAAACTTAGCAAGGGGATTCTGCAGGAGCAAGTCTCTCCCCCCGACTATCGGGATTGGGTAGAGCAGCAGAGGGTGTTCGAAAAACTCGCCGCTCTCCGGGAACAGCCTGCGGTTCTCACGGGCGGTCAATTGCCCGAGCGCGTGGAAACAGCTTTCATATCGCCGAGCGCGTTCGAGTTGTTGGGTGTTAAAGCGGGGCTGGGACGGACATTTCTTAGCGAAGAAGCTGAGCCGGGGCGCAATCGGGTGGCGTTGCTGAGCTACGGCTTCTGGCAGCGCCGTTTCGGCGGCGATCCTGGCGTATTGGGTAAGAAGGCAATCGTGGACGGCAACAGCCTGACGATTGTGGGCGTGATGCCGCGCGACTTCCGGTTGCTGGACACGCCCTCTGAGTTGTGGATGCCGTACACCCTGGATGCGAAGGAACTCAGCCAACGCGGATTCCGCACCTTACACGTGATCGGGCGCCTCAAGGCAGGCGTAAGCCTGGAGCAGGCCTCCGCCGAGATGCATTCGATTGCCGGCCGCATTGAGCGGCAGTACGCGGACACCAACTCGGGCTACAGCACGAAGATCGTTGCGCTTCGGGATCAGTTGGTGGGCGATATAGGGCCGACACTTTGGACGCTGCTGGGCGCGGTGGTGTTTGTGCTGTTGATTGCGTGCGCCAACGTCGCGAGTTTGTTGCTGGCGCGGGCCGGCAGCCGCGACAAGGAGATCGTGCTACGAATGGCCCTGGGAGCAAATCCAGCGCGTGTCTTGCGTCAGCTTCTGACCGAGAGCGTGATATTGGCGCTGGCGGGCGGCCTGCTCGGCCTGGCGCTGGCAGCCTGGGGAATTGCGATGCTGGCGCAGTTCGGTCCCGCGAATCTGCCGCGGCTGGCGGAGATTAATATCGACTGGCGGGTGATGGCGTTCACCCTCACGGTATCGCTGGCCACCGGCATTATTTTCGGATTAGCGCCGGCGCTCCTGACCGTACGCACAGACCTGAACTCGGTTCTGAAGACCAGCGGCCGTGGCAACACCGGAAGCCGCACCCGCGCGCTTTGGCGAAATGCGCTGGTAACCTCCGAGATCGCTTCTTGCGTTGTGCTGTTGACGGGCGCCGGCTTGCTGATTCGAAGTTTTGTGCGGTTAGAGAGCGTCAATCCCGGCTTCCGGCCCGATCATGTGCTGACCATGCAGATCGCACTGCCGGAGACCCATTACTCGGGCCAAAAGGTCGCGCTGTTCTACCATCAACTGATAGATCGGATGCACGCTCTTGCGGGCGTGCAATACGCGGGTATCGCGCGCAATCTTCCGCTAAGTGGAGCGGACGCGAGCTTGAATTTCGTGGTTGAAAACCGGCCGGTGGAATCGGCGGCCGAGCAGTCGCGCGCCAAATATCGAGCGGCCAGCGCGGACTACTTCGCGGCCCTGGGCATTCCACTGGTCCGCGGGCGCTCCTTCGACGGAACCGATGGAGAGAAGACGCCCGCCGTGGTGATCATCAACAACACCATGGCTCGCCGCTTCTGGCCGCGAGAAGATCCGATTGGAAAGCGAATGAAGGCCGGATTCGACGGCAGCCAGTGGTGCACGATCGTCGGAATTGTCGGCGACGTTAAACATACCGGCCTGGACGCAGCCACCAATGCGGAGATGTACTACCACTATCTCCAGATTCCACCGGAGCTGATGGGCTTTGTCGAAGGAACCATGACGCTAGTGTTGCGGACCCAGGCCGAACCTAATTCGATGGTGGGGGCGGTGCGGAGCGAGGTGCAGAAACTGGATCCCGACCTGGCCGTTTTCAATGTCAAGACCATGCAGGACCTGCTGGGCGGCTCACTGGCGCAACCGCGCTTCCGGACATTGCTGCTGGGGGTCTTCGCCGCCATGGCTTTGATCCTGGCGGCCACCGGGCTATATGGCGTCATCGCCTATGCGGTAACGCAGCGAACCAACGAGTTGGGTGTGCGCATGGCGCTGGGCGCGCAGAAGAGCGATGTGCTGAAGATGGTGGTAGGCGAGGGAGCTCAACTGGCGGCTATCGGGATCGGCATCGGATTGGTAGTGGCGTTCCCGCTGATGCGGATCATCTCGCGGTTGTTATTCGGCGTGAACGCGGCCGATCCGCTGACTTTCGCGGCGACGTCTTCTGTGATTCTGTTGGTGGCGCTGGCGGCCAGCTACCTTCCGGCCTTGAAGGCGATTAAAGTGGACCCGCTGGTGGCGCTCAGGCATGAGTGAAAGTCAGGAAACTAGGCGTGGACTTGGGTATTTAGCTTGAAACCGGCGGCCCGCGCATCTTCGAAGAACATTTTCACCGTGTCGAGCGAGTATTCGGTAAGATCGCGGCCGATCACCGGGAGCTTCTTCAACAGGTCGTGCGTGACAGTGATGATATGGCAGCCGATGGCGTCCGCCTGGACGATGTTGAAAAGCTCGCGCGGGCTGGCCCAGATCAGCTCCATTTGGGGATAGGCGCGCATGCGGGTCAGGGCGCCGCATAGTATGGGCAGCGGATCGCACCCGGCGTCGGCAATGCGTCCGGCGAAAATGGAGATGCAACTGGGAGGACCGTATCTCAGGCTTTTCAAAACTCCGTCCACCTGCTCGAGCGTCATCACCGCGGTCACGTTGATCTTGACTCCGCGCTGAGCCAGCCGATAGACCAGCCCCGCCGCGCTTTCGCCCAGCGTGTTGGTGATCGGGATTTTCACGTAAACGTTGTCGCCCCAGGAGGCGATCTGGAGAGCCTGCTGCTCCATCTCGTCGAAGTCGTCCGAGAGCACCTCGAAGGAAAACGGGCGATCTGGAATGGCGCGGGTCAGATCGCGGCCGAACGACTCGTAATCGGTGATGCCGGCTTTGCGCATCAGGCTGGGATTGGTGGTGAAGCCACTGATCCAGGAATTGCGCGCCAGGTCGAGAATGGACTGCTTGTCGGCGCCGTCGGCGAAGATCTTGACTTGCATGCTGGAGATTCGGTCAGGCATATTGCAACCCCATTTGAGCCACGCGTACGATCCAGTTGGCGGCTTCGCGCAGCGAGTGGACTCTTAAATACGGCCCGATGGGCCGTTGTTCGTGATACCCGTAATCGACGAAGATGGGCCGGCAGCCGGCTCGTTGGCCCGCTTCCACATCGCGCCATCGATCCCCGACGACGAAGCTTCGGGCGAGATCGATATCCCACTTTCGCGCTGCTTCCAGCAGCAGCCCTGGCTTGGGCTTGCGGCAGTCGCACTGCGCTGAATCGTCATGTGGGCACACCTGAATGTCGTCCAGTTGAAGATAGCGCTGCAAGCGGGTGTGAATATCGGCCACTTGCTGTGCGGTCGTAACGCCGCGCGCGATGTCCGGCTGATTGGTGATGAGGATCAGGGCGAACCCGGCTTCGCGCAGCTTTCTGCAAGCTTCGCGCACTCCCGGAAGCAGGCGGAGTTCGGAGACCGTCGCGGGCGGATAAGGCTTTCCTTCACGGAGGATGGCGCGGTTAACCACACCGTCGCGATCGAGGAACACGGCGCGGCGCATGGGTTAGAGCCTCCCGATGCGTACGTCTTCGAGCAAGGCGTGCATGGCCACGCAAAGAGCCTGGCGCGAAGTCCGGCGGCAGGTCCAGCCTAAACTACGAATGCGATCGGTGTTCAGGCGCACGATGGGCACGTCGCCTTTCCAGCCTCGGTCGCCGCCCGCGTATTCCAGGCGGACGTCTTCGTCAGAAAGTCCGGACACTTCCATGGCCAGGCGCGCGATCTCGGTCACCGTGATGTAGTCGCCGGTGGCGACGTTATAGACCTGGAAATTCTTCTCAGTCTTCTGATGCGCCGCGAAGACCGCCTCGATGACGTCTTCGACATGGATGTAGGACTTGCTCTGCTCGCCGTCGCCCAGTATCTGCAACCGATCGGGCTGAGAGCGCAGGCGGCGGATGAAGTCGAAGCCGACTCCATGAGTCTGGCGCGCGCCGACGACATTGCCGAATCGAAAGGCGCAGGCCGTGATGCCGAACATAGCGCAGTAGGACGCGATCAGCGCCTCGCCGGCGAGCTTGCTGGCGCCATAGGTGGAAACCGGAACGAGCGGGCCGAAATCTTCCTGGGCCTCGTGCTCTCCCAGATCGCCGTAAACTCCGCTGCCAGACGCATAGAGCAGTCGGGGCGTGCGGGTGCGGCGCATGGCCTCGAGGATCTGCTGCGTCAGGAAGGTGCCTTCGCGAAAGTCGATGTCGGGCTCGACGGCAGCCCGCGCAATGTCCGGATTCGACGCCAGATGGATCACGACGTCGTGACCGGCCATGGCGCGTTCGAGCGCGGCCATATCGTTGATGTCGGCACAGAGCACCCGCAGCCGGCGGTCCTGCTCGTGCTGGGCGTAATGCCATTGGCGGCCGGAGGAAAAATTGTCGTAGAGCGTCACCGCTTCCATGCCTGGTTCAGCCAGCAGCCGGTCCGTGAAATGGCTGCCGATGAAGCCGGCGCCCCCGGCGATGAAGAACCTGGCGCCGGTCACTTTACCGACTCCCATTTGGTGGCGCTGCGCTGCAGCAGCGGATGGCTCACCAAAAGGTGCCAGAGGACGGCGCAAAGCCCTTCGGTGTGCGGCGTAACGCGGTCGGCGGCGATGACTGGAACCAGGATGCAGAATCCAGCAGCTTCACGAGTGAACCCGCCATCGCGACCCACGATGCCGAAGATGTGAGCGCCCGCGGTGGCCGCGGTCTCAAGCGCCCGCACGATGTTCACCGAGACGTTCTTCTCGCGATTGCCCCCGCCGACGGAAAAGACCAGCACTGCGTCGCGAGAGCTGATGCGCGATCCCTGGAGCCAAGCCGAGAAGCAGGTCTCCCAGCCTTCGTCGTTGGCCCGCGCAGTGAGTTCGGAAACGTTGTCGGTGGGCGCGTAAGCTTCAAAGCCGCACAGCTTGCGAAAATCGTTGACGGCGTGGCTGGCATGTCCGGCCGAGCCCCCGACGCCCAATATGAACAGCCGGCCGCCCAATTCCCGGACATGGGCCAGTCCGGCGGCCATTCGCTCCACCTCGGCAATGTCGATCTGCTGGAGGATGGCGATGGTCTCGGCGATGAACGTCGCCGCAAAGCCGGCGCCGGTTACTTCCGCGGGCGCGGGAACAGGACGCTCGTGGACGGCCTGCAGAAGCTCGGTTAGACTGGTCAAGAGGTTGGACTAACTCCTGCTCTCGAAATCGACAGTGGACGGGGTTTTAAATAGGCTTGGCTGCTAGTTTCTGGTTTCTAGTTTCTGGTTTGGTACCAGAGTCATACGGGTTATAGCCAGGCGGAAAATGCGGCGGAAAGTCCACACTGTGGAGGACCAGCGGTGCAGAGTGGTCTCGCCGATCCGCTCGCCATAGGGGATAAAGATTTCGCGGATACCGAAGCCCATCAATGCGGGCTTGAGCAGCAGCTCGACCGGGAGCGCGGGGCCGTTGGGGTCCACGTCCACACTCTCAATGAGTTTGCGGCTATAGGCGCGCATGCCGGAGTGCAGGTCGGTGGACTTTACACCCACCAAAATCCGGCCGGTGATCGCGAATAGCCAGTTCGCGAAATAGTTGGCCCACGGCATCGCGGCGGGTCTTCGTTCGAGGCGCGAGGCATTCACTAGATCGCATTCGCCCTTGAGTACCATGTCGGCTATGCGGGCGATCTGACCGGCTGGATAAGTGCCGTCGCAATCCATAGTGACCACGACGTTGCCCCGCGATTCCTTCAAGACTCGGGCCATGGCGCGGCCATAGCCTTGGGGCGGGAACTGCCGGAGCACCCGGGCCCCCAGGCGCTCTGCGATCTCAGGCGTGGCGTCGCGGCTGCTGTCGACGATGACGATCTCATGGTCGCGGCCGCCGAGCGCGGAGCGAATGTCTGAGATCACGCCCGCGACGGCCTTTTCCTCGTTCATCGAAATCATTGCAACTGAAATCATGGGCGTGGCCTATCGAAGAGGCGCGGACACACTGCTGTGAAGTGCCTCGAGCGCTGACTCTTCGCATGTCATGTGCCGTAGTCGTCCAATTTCCTGGATTTTCACTGCGACCTGAAATCGGGCATATGCGAGGTATTCATAGCGAACCTGATAGTTTGCAACGAACTCTTGAAACGCTCGGAATTCATGCTCTTGCCAGTTTGGGTAGTTGAAGTACTCGTCGAAAACGATCACTGTTCCTGGTACGATCCGGTCACTCAGGTGCTCAAAGACACACTTCGTCGATTCGTACAGGTCACAATCGATGTGGAGAAATCCGACTGGACCAGCGTGGTTTTCCACCCAGCCCGGCAAGGTGTCAGAGAAGTAACCCTTGTACAAAGTGACGTTGGGCGGAACCTGAGGCAACTGGCCTTGGGCGTCGAAACGGGAGGGATCCCCGCTCCAGGCTTGATTCAAACCCTCAAAACTGTCGAAGCCATGCACGCGTTGAGATGGACCCACGCGGCTAGCGATGAACCGGATGGTCCCGCCTTTGTAGACACCGAATTCCAGGAAGTGACCCGGCACGCTGACCTGTTTCAAAGCCAGGCTCAAGACCTCGCGGGCGGTCTCCACGCCGACGGAATTTCGCATGTGCTTGCGCGCGTATCGAACGCTCTCGCGCAGGGCCAGCCTTTTCATTTCCCGGGCCGGGTGCAGGCGCGCGAAGTCGCGGAAATCCTGCAAAGTGAAGAGCAATTTTTGAATGGACGTTTTGAGGTTAAAGCTTGCAATGAACATTATGAACCCGGTGACTCATAAAGGCGCCTATTGGTTATTCGGACTTACGGGCGTTTTCTGTAGGGTGAGACCGAGGAAGCGGCAACCTATTGCCGGCACACGGGTTGGCGCTGAAGTTTGGCTCCGTACTTGTCGATCAACGAATGGCACGCCATGCAGGTTCTACCTTCAGTCGAGTCCAGTGCGCCCAAGATGCTGCGGACGGAGGTCTGGTTCAGGAGGATTCTCATCCTCTTCGCAATGGTGGCTGGTCTCGCCATCCTGAGTCAATTGGTCCTCTTGCTTTGGGCACAGAACGGTTTCACGGGGCCCGAAGCCGTAGTGGCTGCTCACACGATGATGCTGGTCCGTGACGGGACGCTCTACTACGACTTCAACCATTACCCTTACACGGTTGCCCCCTACACGCCTCTGTTCTATCTCCTCGACTCTGGGCTCCAACAATTGGGACTGCCGGTATACACGGCGGCCCGTCTGATCAGTTTTCTAGCACTGCTCGGCATCGTCGTTCTCAGTTGGTATATTGTGCTGCTCTATACGAACGACCGCTACAGCGCATCGATGAGCGCGCTGCTGAGCGCATCCAGTGCTCTATTGCTCTATTGGGGAACCGTTGGTCAGGTGGACGTTCTGGCCGTGTTTTGGGGAATGGCAGCTTTCTACCTCTACTCCCGCTATGCCATCCTCAGTGAGCATACCCTGATTTGGGCCGGGGTCTGCGCCGTTCTCGCGTTCTTCACCAAACAGACCATGGTGGCGTGCCCGGCTGCCATTTGCGTGGTGCTATGGTTCACCAATCGCAAGGCGGCCGTGCAGTTTGGATGTGGTTGCCTTGCGGCCGTAGCGATTATCGCGCTCTCGCTGAACGCGGTTCTGGGAGGCCGCTTTCTGGCGGACACACTGAGGGCCAATCTGAATCCTTATTCCGTCAAAAAGCTTCTGCTGCACCTTCGATTTGCATTGCTGACAGCTGGGCCGCTAGTGATCGTGGCGGCGTTCGGTGCAAGGAAAGCAATTCGAAAGTGCGGCGCTGCCCCTTTCGTATACCTCGGCCTGGCTGCGCTGGTATTTCTCGCTACTGCTCCAAAGGTCGGTTCAGATCTCAACTACCAGCTCGAATTCACCGTCGCCCTGGTTCTTTGCGCGAGCCTGAGTCTGTATGCGACTGACTTTTTCCGGCTCTCTTTTCTCCGCTGCAATGCCGGGGTCACGCTGCTGCAACTTCCCCTCGGCGTGTTTCTGGTGGTGAATTACTGCACGACGAGCTCTATGCTCCTGATGCGCTATATGCTCGAGCGACAAACCAGAGTGGAAGTCGCCGCGCTCCAAAGCAGTTTAGCGGATGGCGGGCGTGTGCTGTCGGCTGACTATAACGCTGTAGTCCGCTTGAGGGGTCGGCTGGACGTTGAGATGCTCATTTATCACTTGTTGGTAGACGCCGGCGTCGTGGACCCGAAGCCTTTACAACGGGACCTGGCGGCAACCGCCTTTTCAACTGTACTGCTGCTGGAAGATGTGCGCAATTACGAAGCTCCGCTAGACGCAGAAATATCGACATTGCCCCCGGCACAATTGGACGAGATACGCAAGCGCTACACGCTGGTAAAGCATGTCCCCGGCCCGGCCATGGACGGTGTTTACGTTTACAAGCCGCGCCAGTGATAATTACACGGTGGCTTCTACAGGGGCGCGCGTGGCCAGGGCTTCCCGGTTCAAACGGTCGGCCAGTTTGCGGCCTCGTTCGATACAGACATCCATGTTGATGTATTCGAACTCGGCCACGCGGCCACACAACGGAATGCCGATGCCTTCGAAATATTCCTTGGCTTTCTTCAGGTGCTGGCGATGGTTGTCGTCCTGGACGACGTAGCCGTATTTGGTACGGAGCACCCGGCCGTAGCAGACTTCGCTGTGCCGAATTAGTTCCATGCCTTCCAGATCGCCGATCACGTCGGCCAGAATCTCATCGTCGGACATTTCATGCGTTCCATCACCTGGATTGGTCGTGATTTCGGCTTCGATGATTGACTTGCCGGGCGGGGCGTTGTGCGGGCTGAACGTGGCCGGGAACGACAGACGGTGGAAGCGGACATCCGGATCGGGTACGTAAATCGCGGTGTAGTCCGGCAGGCGCGCCGAATCGAGCCCGACGGCGATGGTCACGAGTGAGTTGTAGCGTAACAACTCAACGGCGGCTCTGATTTCCCGAGGCGTGTCAACCAGCGCGTAGGCCAGTTCTTGAATGGGAATGGTGGAGACTAACCGGTCGTACCGGCGCGTGATCCAGTCGTTACTGACGCACCACTGGCCACCCTCCTTCCAGATGCTTTCGACGGTAAAATCCGGAACTATCTTGCGGACGCGTTGTGCGAGGGCGCGTGGGAGCGACTCGATTCCGCCGTGGGCCGGGTAGTTGTAATAAAGCTGATGAGTGTAGCCTTCCGATTCCACGCCGACGGCGGCCTTGATCACGTCCTCCAGGGGCGGCTTCGGAACGCGGCCTTCCACCCACTCCAGACCGAGTTGCTCGGCCGGAACGTTCCAGATCTTTTCGTTATAGGGGATCAGATACTTTTCGGCCAGACCTTTGCCGAAGTGATGATAGATCCATTCCTTGAAGTTGGTTTTGGGAGGTGGGTAATCGTTCTTGATGTAGTGGTAGAGGCACTCGAAACGGTCCTGAGGTTCCAGATCGTACAGGCCATTTTCAAAGGGGTATTTGACGTAGCGGCCTTTATAGAAGATCTTGTTGTTGCGGCGCGCGCGGTGGACGTTGTCGCCCAGCAGCGACACCATGTAGTCCACCATCTCCTGGTTGCGCGAAAATATGATGTGCGGCCCCCCGGCATCGTAGGTGAAACCCTGCTCCTGGACGGTTTGGCAGTGCCCTCCGCCGCGGCTGTCTTTTTCCAGTACTTCGCACTCCTGCTCGAGGTGGGCTGCGACGGTAATGCCCGCTAATCCTCCCCCTAGTATTCCAATGGCCACGCGGTTCTCCCCGGTTGAAATCGACCTTTCCCATTGATAATTCGGCCGCTTACATGGCTTTCTGTAGGTCTTGACACTTCTCCAGGTACTGTTCGAGGTCCCGGAGGCCCTCGGGTGATCCAATCTCGTAAAAACGCTGCTCGACTTCGAAGCCAGCCAACTCGCCCTGGAGACTCAAATTGTGCAGCAGCACCGCCAGGTCGAAGACCTCGGGGCGGTGGTCGAACAGTTCGCGGCGGAAGGCGGACAGGCCATAGTCGATATGCTGCATCCGCGGATCGGTTTGTTTGTCGTAGAGGAGCAGGCGGCCGTTTTCGTACACGACATTACTACGGTCCCAGCGACCCTGGTTGCGAAGTACGGTCATCAAGGCGGGCCTTCCGCTGGCGTGAAAAGCTCGCCAGATGGGAGCGAATTCGACCGGCAGAAAGGAATCGCCGTAGATAACCAGGAACGATTCATCGAGAACGCCCTGCTCACCCGCCAGTCGCAACGCCCCGCCCGTGCCACGCAGCTTTTCGCCTTCGTCCACGTAGCGGATGGAACCCACCGGCTTCTGCTCCGATTCCCAATAGCGGCGGATCATCTCGCCCTGGTGCCCGATGCAATAGATCACATCGTCGACGCCTTGCGCGGCCAGCCAGTTCAACTGATGATAGGCGAAGGGACGGCCGCACACCGGCAGCAACGTCTTGGGACAAGTATCGGTGAGAGGGCGCATGCGAGTGCCGAGGCCGCCGGCTAGGATCACGCATTGCATACTGGATCAATCCCGCGCGAGCAGTTTAGAGCCTTCATGGTCGAAAGCGAAGCGGACCTCGCGCAGCCCTTCGCGCTGCATGGCGCGCCGCAACAGGTCGCGATCTTCGGCATAGAACAGCAGAAAACCTCCGCCGCCGGCGCCCACCAGCTTGCCGCCAATCGCGCCGTTTTCGCGGCCGACCTCGTACCAGCGGTTTATACCGTCGTTGGAAGTGCCGGGAGAGCGTTTTTTCTTGTGCAGCCAATGCTCGTGCATCAACTCGCCGAAGCGCCGCGTGTCGCCTTGCTCCAGCGCCAGCTTGATGCACTGGCCCAGTTGCTTGATGAAATGGAGATTATCGAGCATGGCAGGATCGCCCATTTCGGACCGGACTTTCTGGTCGTCCAAAACGACTGAAGCGTTGCGCGAATATCCGGTGAAAAACATCACCAGGTGTTCCTCCAGATCATAGAGCGTGCTGTTGCTGATGTTGAGCGGATTGACGCGCACGTCGCCATCCTGAAGAAATTCGAAACAGGCTAAGCCGCCATAAGCGGCAATGTACTGATCCTGCTTTCCGACCGCCTGCTGCAAGGTTTCGATCTCGATCGTGCAAGCTTCTTCAGCCACCACCGCGGGGTCTACATATTTGCGCTTCATCGCGTGCACGGCGCGCAGCAAACCGACGGTGAAAGCGCCCGACGATCCCAAACCGGTTCCTGCCGGGATGTCAGCCATGCTGACTATCTCAATTGGCGCCGGCACCTCGTGTAAGCGCAGCACTTCACGAATCAGGGAGTGCCGGATTTCATCGATGGTTGCGGCATTTTCGAGGGACGAATACTTCAGGAAATATCCTCCGCTGAAGGTCTCGTTGATCCCGACGTAGATGTGTTTGTTGATGGCGGCTGCGATCACGAATCCACCGAACTGCTGGTAATAGGATGGGAGATCGGTGCCGCCGCCGCCGATCGAGATCCGGAGTGGGGTGCGCGTGATAATCATGCGGGCACAAGGGCTTCGAAGCCCAAGTGCTTCTAAAGCCTTGATCGGCAACGGGCGGCGAACTCTGTAGTGTGGATCGCGACTAAGAAACCAACGCTGGTTCGGCGACTTCGCTGGCGGTGAAATAGGCGCAATCGGGATGGTGGAAAACCAGAGCGCTGACGCTGGCTTCGGGCTCCATCATCATACCCTCGGTTAACTGGACGCCGATGTCTTCGGGGCGGAGCAGCTTCCAGATGCCTTGCTGGTCATCCAGATTCGGGCAGGCGGGATAGCCGAAGCTGTAACGCTTGCCCCGATAGCGCGACGTGAAGCGCTCCTGCATGGTCAAGGTCGGGGGATCCGGGAAGCCCCAGTCCTCACGGATGCGGCGATGCAGCCACTCGGCGCAACCCTCGGCGGTTTCGATAGCCAGCGCCTGCAGAGCGTGAGCCTTGAGGAATTCACCGGCTTCTTTGGCGCGCTCGGACTCTTCGCGGATTTGAGCGCCGGCGGTGACCACGAACAGCGCCAAGTGATCGCGCCGGACTTCCTCGGCATCCAGGATGTAGTCGCTGAGCGAGAGCCCGTCGGGGCGCGGCTGGCGGCCGAAATTGAATCTGTGCATCGGACTGGCGGCGCCCGGCTCGAATAGGTGAATGGCGTTGCCATCGCGCTCGGCTTCGAAGAATTGCCAGACGGCTTTCACTTTCATGAAGCGGGCCGCTTCCGCTTTCACTTGCTCGACTTCATGGAACAACTTCAGCGCCTTGGCGTCGCGCTCTGCCAGCAGCTTCTCGAAATTGCCCTTGAAGCCGAGATGCCGGCCGTACAGCATGAAGGGATTGATGTAGCTCCAGACTTCGGCGAGATTGGGGACGTCGCGCACGCGGCGGTCGAGATAAGGTGCGGCCGGGATCGGAATGTCGGTGCGAACTTTCGAGCTGCGGGTTTGTTGGGGTGAAGCTTGTGGCTCGCTAGGGACAAACGCAGCCGTGTCGCCTTCCGAAAAGATGTGCGACGCAAGCACTTGTTCGCGTGTAGCCGGGTCCATGATTTCGTTCAGAAGACGCAGACCGGTCATGGCGTCCTTGGCGTAGAACGTCGGAGATGCGTAGCTGGGCGCGATCTTGGTCTTGGTGAATTTTTCCGATAACGCGGCGCCGCCCACCAGCAGCGGGACGTTCACACCCCGATCGCGCAGATCGTTGCCGGTGACCACCATCTGATGGGCGCTCTTCACCAGGAGGCCCGAAAGTCCAATGGCGTCGGGATGATGCTGCTCGAACGCGGCAATCAGATCTTCCGGCGGCACCTTGATGCCCAGGTTGATCACCTGATAACCGTTATTGCTGAGGATAATCTCGACCAGGTTCTTGCCGATATCGTGCACGTCGCCTTTAACGGTGGCCAGGATGATCTTGCCGCGCGTGGACGTTTCGGTCTTCTCCATGAACTGCTCGAGGTGATTCACGCCGGTCTTCATGGCTTCGGCCGACTGCAACACTTCGGCCACGATCAGCTCATTGTTGTTGAACAGGCGGCCCACTTCCGACATTCCGGCCATCAGCGGGCCGTTGATGATTTCGAGCGGCGCCGGCGCCTTCGGCTCGCTTGCGATCCAGATCGGCAACCAGCCCATCCTTGGTGCCTTCGATGATGTAGTTGGCCAGGCGCTCGTCGAGCGGCAGATCGGCGGCCTTCTTCTTTTCTCTTTTGCCCGACTTGCGGAAATGGTCGGTGATAGCCGAAATGTGGAACTGATTGATCGCGATTTTCTGCTCGCGCGTTTGACGCCGCCAGTCTTCGGGCGCGGTCTTGAGATCGTCCGCGTTGGGATGGTCGGGCGGAACGTCGGCGGGTGGAGTGTTGAATAACAGGCTCTCAGCCAGACGGCGCTCTTCGGTCGGGATGGACGCGAAGCGCTCCAGCTTCTCGGCGTTGACGATGGCCAGGTCGAGGCCGGCCTTGGTGGAGTAATAAAGGAACACCGAATTGACTACTTCGCGGGCGGAGGCTGGCAGGCCGAAGGAGATGTTCGACACGCCGAGAATGGTCTTGACGAATGGAATGTTTTTCCTTGATTAGCCGGATGGCTTCGATGGTCTCGACCGCGCCTCCGACGTAGTTTTCATCGCCGGTGGCGCAGGGGAAAACCAAAGGATCGATGATGACGTCCTCGACGGCGAGGCCGTATTTTTCCGTAAGCAACTGAACCGATCGCTCGGCGACCGCCAGTTTCCGCTCGCGGGTGAACGCCTGCGCCTGGAGCTTATCCTCATCGATGGTTCCGCAAATAACCGCCGCCCCGTAAGATTTGGCGAGGGGGCAGACGCGTTCGAATTTTTCCTCGCCGTCCTCGAGGTTGATGGAATTGATGATCGATTTGCCCTGGCAGTAGGTGAGCGCCAGCTCGATACCCTTGGGATCGGTGGTGTCGATCATGATCGGGGCTTTGATTTTGCGGATCAGCTTCTCGTAGAAGTGCGGGATGTCTTTGATTTCGTCGCGATCGCTCGACTGCAGGCAGACATCCACCACGTGCGCGCCGTTGCGGATCTGCCAGCGGGCGATCTCGCTAGCCTCTTCCCACTTTTCTTCGGCGACCATGTTCTTGAAGAGCCGCGAGCCTATAACGTTGGTGCGCTCGCCGACGATCAACGGACGATTGCTCTCCTCGGCTTCCACTAGCTCTTTATTCGAATAATACGCCCGGTGCGAGGAAGGTTTGACGGGCCGGGGCTTCTTGGTGGCGGCCATCTGCGCGATCGCCCGGATGTGAGCGGGAGTGGTCCCACAGCAGCCGCCCACTATGTTCAGCCAGCCGTGATCGATGAATTTTTCAAGCTGCGCGGCTAGCGATTCCGGCGTCTCGCCGAACTTGCCGTCGGCATTTGGTAGCCCGGCATTCGGGAAGCAGGAGATCGGGAACGCCGAAATCTCGTGCAGGCTGCGGACGTGATCGGTCATCAGATCGGGACCAGTGGCGCAGTTCATGCCCACGGCCAAAAGGTCGTTGTTGGCAACGGACGCATACAGCGCATCGATGGGCTGGCCGCCGAGCATGGTTCCATTGCGCTCGATCGTCACCGAGGCGATCACCGGGATGGGAATGCCCAACTCGCGCCGCAGCTTTTGGACCGCGATCAAGCCGGCTTTAAGGTTCCCGGTATCGAAACAGGTCTCGATGAGCAACAGGTCCGCGCCGCCTTCCACCAGCGCCTTGGCCTGCGCATAGTAGGCGTCGTGCAACCGCGCGAAGGTCGTCGTTACGGTGATGTTCAGGTCTTTGGTGGTGGGACCCATCGATCCGGCGACGAAGCGAGGCTTAGCGGGCGTTGAGAATTCGTCGGCGACCTGGCGGGCAAGTTTCGCGGCGGCGTAATTCAGCTCGTAAGCGCGGTCCTGGAGTTGGAATTCGGCCAGAACGATGGAGGTTCCTCCGAACGTGTCGGTCTCGATGATGTCCGCGCCAGCTTCGAGATACGCCCGGTGGATTCCGCCGATGACATCGGGCCGGGTGACAACCAGGATTTCGGGACAGTTCTCTTTGCCGAGATAATCCTTCTCCAGCGACAGCGGCGCCTGGTGAATCATGGTGCCCATCGCGCCGTCAAGAACGAGGATACGTGTCGCGAGGGCGTCGTGGAGCGCCTGTGTTCTGGAAACCATAGTGTCCGATGGCTCGGGCAGTGACTAATGTCTTATTTTTAGTTTAACCGGAGGGGTCAGTGCGCTGCAGAAACGTTAGGAATGGCCTGCATAGTACTTTCGTTAAAGCTGTACCCGAAGCCCCGAACGGCGCGAATAAACGATGGATTGGCGGGATCGGGCTCGATCTTCTGGCGAAGACGCAGGATGTAGACGTCGACGGTCCGATCGGTGACCGCCCGGTCGTGTCCCCAAACCGAGTCCAGAAGCTGTTCGCGGCTGTAAACTACGCCGGGGCGGCTCATCAGGAAATCGAGCAGTCGAAACTCGGTAGCGGTCAGTGCAATTTCGTTGCCGTGCAGCAGCACTCGGCAACTGGCCCGATCGAGCTCGAGAGCGCCCGCGCGGACGGAGCGCGCCGGCACGGTCTGAGTCCGGAGCTGGTTCTTAACGCGCGCCACTAACTCCCGGATGAAGAATGGCTTCACGATATAGTCGTTGGCGCCGAGCTCGAGACCCAGGATGCGGTCGGTTTCCGAAACCCGCGCCGTCAGGAAGATGATCGGAATACCCGCGAAATCGGAGTGATTGCGGAGACCCTTGCAGATCTCCAGGCCGTCGGAATCCGGCAGCATGATGTCGAGGATCACCAGGTCGGGCCGCTCGCGGCGGCAGAGTTCAATAGCGCCTTTGCCGGTTTGAGAGCCGGCGATCGCGAAGCCCTCTTTCTCGAGATTGTATTTCAGCAGGGCGAAGAGATCGGTATCGTCTTCGATAAGGACTATTTTCTTCATGCCGGATTGCTCATTCTCAAGTTAACCCAATTCACATTACAACTGGATTACAAATGGATTACGACCTGCTGACGGGGCGGGCTTCGCCCTGCGCGAAACGATAAAGGCCTTTGTCCGCAATATACGCCGCAACGGCGGAAGGCAGCTGCGGCGGGATTTGTCCGGCTGCCAGTCGCCTGCGAATGTCGGAGGAAGAAACGGGAAGTGCAACGGTATCGAGCCGATGGACGCGCGCGCCGGCAGGTGCGGTGTAGTTGATGCCCAGGGCGGGTGACGACGATGAAGTCGGTCAGCGCGTAGCAAATCCTGCCAGCGATGCCAGGAGGTAATTTCGGCGAACGCATCGGCCCCGATGATGAAATAAGGCTCCTCGCCTCACGCGCGCACCTTCTCGATGGTGTCGATCGTGTAACTTTTCTGCTCGCCTTCCTCCAAACGGGAAGCGATGAAGCGTCGGATCGGCCTGGCAGGCGAGCTCGGTCATCCGATACCTGTCTTCGTAGCTGGCGCTGCTCTGGTCGGACTTATGTGGCGGATGCGCGGCCGGAATGAACCAGACTTGATCAAGCTGAAACTGGTCGGCCGCTTCCCGCGCCACGGTGAGGTGGGCGTTATGAATGGGATCGAATGTTCCTCCGAATAGCGCGAGTCGCATCTAGGAGCGGTGAGAATTGACCGGTATTTCCGAGTCGCGCGCGTGAGCAAGCGGAATTTGAAAAACCGCTCCCTGACGGTCACGGCTCAGAATGAGCATCAGTTCACACCTTCAACGGCTTCGGGGATGCCTTCCACGTTTTCTCGTCCCAGAATAGAACCCGGCTTTCGCGGTAACTCTGGACCGCGAGATTAATCACAGCCTGGGCCCGGGCGCCAGTCTCGACGTCCAGATGTGGTTTTTCGCGCGAGCGGATACACGCGAGGAAGTTTTCGATATGAGCCGTCATCATATCGGTCTGGTCCACCGGGATCTTGATCGGCTCGCTGCCGAATTTGGCTTTGTACTCGGGTTTGAGCGTCGTCCTTTCGTTCGTCTGGCGGTTGCGAATCAACTCGGGAATCACGGTAATATATTCGGCCCGGCTCTCGAACTGCCCGTTTTCCACCATGACGATGGTGCCCTCGTGGCCGCGGATCAATCCGGGAATGTGGTGCGAATTTGCCATCGAGGAGCTTAGCACCAGCGAATGGCCGGCCGGATAATCGGCCATCAGCATGAACGTATCGGGGACTTCGCGCTCGTCTTTGAAGACGAAGATTCCGCCGCTGCCCGTGACGCGGGAAGGGAATTGTGCCTCGCCCCAGCAGATCTGCAGTGGCGCGACGACGTGATAGAACAGATCGGTGGCGATGCCGCCGGAGTAATCCCAATATTTCCGGAAGCGGAAGAAGCGATCGCCATCGTAGGGACGTTTCGGCGCGGGGCCTAGCCAGGTCTTCCAGTCGATATAGTTTTCGCCCTTGCCGTCGGGGCCGGCTTCGGCGTCGATCGGCCAGCCGTCGTTCCACTCGCCGCCGATCGAGTTGCGATGGTAGGAGCCCTGGCTCATGATCATCTGACCGATCATGCCGTCGGCGATGGCCTTGCGCGCCTTCCACCATTGGTCGCCGGAAGTGGTTTGCGATCCGACTTGGAGAACACGCTTGGTCTCTTTTACCGTGTTGACCAGTTGCTTGATCTCCTCGTTGGTGTGGCACATGGGCTTCTCGAGATAGACATCCTTGCCGTGATCCATCGCGTCGAGAGCGATCTTGGCGTGCCAGTGGTCCGGCGTGGCGACGATAACGGCGTCGACGTCCGAGCGTCCGACCACTTCGCGGTAATCGAGGTACCCCTCGCATTTGTACTTCGCGGCGTTCTCGCGCTTGCGCTTTTCGTAGACGTCGCACACCGCGACGATCTGGCAGGAGTTGTTCTGGTCACCGACCTTTTGGAACATCGACGCAACGTAGCTGCCGCGGCCGCCAACTCCGATGACACCGACATTGATGCGGTCGTTCGACCCAACCACGCGACCGCTCGTTTTCGCTCCTCGGGCAGCCAATGCGGACTTGGCCAGTCCGATTGACAATCCTGCTGCGCTGGCCTTCCTTAGGAAATCTCTCCGGCCGACGGGGCCTTCTTTTTCGGGCATGACGTCCTCCCTTTGGGATTAGATACTAAACTTCAGTCTAGCGGAACTGGGCGTGGGTGGCAGTGGGGCGACAGCGCGTAACGGAGGCCTGAAATTGGGCGTCTTTCCAGCAGGTATGCTGCCAAGGCTGCTCAGTATTGTTCTCTTAAGTGCATTTATGATTGGCGCCCAGACGGCCCATCTGCCGCCGGCGACCTTCAGCGGCGCGGTGCATGGCGTGTCGAGCAAGCAAATTACGATCGAGACGGCCGAGGGCAACCTGCTCGATTTCGACATTAACCGGAAGACGAAAATCATGCGGGGCAAGAAGCAGATCGCGGCGTCGGATCTCGATACGGGCGACACGGTGACCATCGACGCCCGCGAGGAGATGGGCAAATTCTTGATCGCCCTGGTGATCACCGCGCAGCCCAAGTAACCCGCAGCGATCTGCCTGAACCGGAATCCAGCTCAGATCACCAATTGACCACAGCCGCCTGTCCAGCGGTTACTTCCACGGGCCGCGTAGCATTTCCCACTTTGACCGAATACTTGCCCGCGGGCACGGAGATCGGCTGGTTGAACTGTGAGGAGCCAAGCTGCGTCCCAGCTAAGTCGAGCACGTAGTAATGATCGGAGCCGGATGCTTTCACGGCGACGGTCCCGGTCGGATATGCGTTGGCGCTGCCGGCTTCGGCCCGCACGGCCAGGGGTGCATTGTTCAGCTTGGCCGTGTAATCGCCAGGCATTAACGAGACCGCCCGGCCCAGGTGGGCGGACACAAGTTGCACGCCAGCCTTATCGAAGACATAGTAGTTTTCATCGGTGGAGCCCTGCAGGTTGATTGAGCCGGCTTGGATGGTAACGGGGCTGCCGGCGGTTACACTTGTCGGGGCGCTCGAGTTGTTCAACTTGACGTTGTACGATCCGGGAAACAGAGCCAGTGGCCGGCCGAGATGTGCGGAGGCAAGTTGAGTGGCGGCGGTGTTGAAGACGTAGTAGTTTTCATCGGTCGAGCCTTCGGTTACAAGCGTGCTGACTGGCAGGCTGGCTGTTTCCCCGGCGCGAATGTCGGCCTTTGCTTCACTGTTGTTGATCTTCACGGTGTAGCTCCCCGCAAACAGGCCGAGTGGTCTACCCACGTGGCTGCCGGCCAGCTGGGTCCCGGCCGAATCGAAGATGTAATAGTTCTCGTCGGTCGGAGCATCCACGTTGACAGTGCCGGGTTTCAGAGGGAGAGGCGCGCCGGTCTGCACGGTGGCTGGGGTGATGGAATTGTTCAGGCGGATCTGGTAACTGCCCGGAAACAACGATAGCGCGGCGCCCACATGCGCTGCTGCGAGTTGCGTGCCGGCACCGTCGAAAAGATAGTAATTCTCGTCGGTTTTGCCATCCACTTGAACTCCGCCCGTGGAGCACTTGGTGAGCATTTTTGACTGCACGCTGGCCGCGTGCGTGGTGTTGTTTACCTTCACCCGGTAATCGCCGGGCTTGGAAGGAAAAATCCCGTTGACGTGCGCGTTGCCCAATTGCTTCCCGGTTGAATCCAACACGTAAAAGTAGGTGTCAGTGCCGGCTTGCGTTAAGATGGCGCCCTGGCCCGCAGGGACGTCGGCGGTAGCGGGCAACGGTTCGACGCTGCACACGGAGTCGGCGGCCGGAGTTTTCTTGCAGGCGACGATGGTGAGGCTTGTGAATGCAGCAATGCAGATGGCAGCGCGGCGAATCATGATGGATCCCTCTTTCGTTTTCGAACTGAAATTGATTCTACTCATATTTCTCGAACTCCAACTGGTCCCCCGCCACCGTTTGCATAGCCGCGGCCGTGCCGCTGGGCAGCTCCAGCACGGAATGGGCGCGCCAGCAAATCGCCATTCGCGAGCGGGCCATTTCACTTCTGATTTTTAGCACCTTCCGCTTCTTGTCCAGGAACAAGACATCGATGGGAAACT
This sequence comes from Bryobacterales bacterium, assembly GCA_963780485.1. Lineage (GTDB taxonomy): Bacteria > Acidobacteriota > Terriglobia > Bryobacterales > Bryobacteraceae > Palsa-89. The sequence continues at coordinate 16,641 of CAWACO010000003.1, read as the reverse complement.
TCATTCCGAAGGTATGAACCGCCTCCGAAGGTGCGATCCAGAGGCCTTCGCCCGGTTCCAGCCGGCTGTGCTTCAAAAGTCCGGTCCTTCGGGTTGCGCTGGTATCGGCAATGCCGACGCGATCGCCGAGGACAGTATTCCTGGATTGGTTGCGAACGCGGAGTTTCGGCACTCTAGACTACTCTAGTAGGAATGAACCGAAGCGCGCTGATTCGTTGTCATTGGGCGGCCAACGAGCTTGCCATTGCTTATCACGACCGGGAATGGGGCGTTCCTCTGCACGATGATCGCGTGCTCTTCGAACTCCTGATTCTGGAGGGCGCGCAAGCCGGGCTGAGTTGGAACACGATCCTACAGAAGCGCGACAACTACCGCAACGCTTTCGACGGATTCGACGCCGCCAAGATCGCGCGATACACGCCGCGAAAGATCGTGCAGCTTCTCAAGGACCCCGGCCTCGTCCGCAACCGGCTGAAGATCGCGTCGACGGTTGGGAACGCGAAGGCATTTCTCAAGGTCCAAGAAGAATTTGGCGACTTCGATTCGTATATCTGGCGCTTTATCGGCGGGAAGCCGAGGCGGAACGACTGGGGCAAGCGTGGACACGCGCCCGCACGGACTGAAGAGTCGGACGCGATGAGCAAAGACCTGCTGCGCCGTGGGTTCAAATTCGTAGGATCGACCATCTGCTATGCCTACATGCAAGCGGTTGGAATGGTGAACGATCACGAGCGGGATTGTTTCCGGCGTGATCAAATCGGTTGAAGAGGATCGAGTTTGCCAAGCCGCCGGGAGTTCCTGAAATCCGCGGGCGCGTTCGCTGGCGCTCGGATGGCTGGTTCGGCGGCGCCTGCCCGGAAGCCGAACATTGTTTTTGTCCTGGCCGGTGGCTGGCGCGGCCAGTCGCTCGATGATTTGCGCGTACCCAACCTCGAATCGCTGGCCAAGCAGAGCATGCAATTCGAGAGGTTGTACACATGCTATCCGCTGGCGGCCCCGTCGCGCGCGGCTTTGATCACTGGTCGTTTTCCGCATGCCTGCGGCGTTCCGCGCGATGGTGTTCCATTGCCGCTCGATCAACCGTCGATCGCGGAGCAGTTGAAGCGCGCCGGATACCGAACCGGCTACATCGGCGAGTGGCGTTTGGATGGCGCCGACGATCCGGGCTTTATTCCTCCCGGTCCTCGGCGGCACGGATTCGATTACTGGGCGGCCTTCAACCGGGGTCATCGCTACTTCGATTCGATTTATTTCCGTGACGCGCCAGGATCGATTCATCACGCGGGCTTTGAACCCGACTATCAGACCGATCTGGCCATTGATTTCATCAAACAAGGCGGCTCGAAACCGTTTTATCTGTTTCTTGCCTGGGGGCCTCCGCATCCGCCGCTCACGCCGTTGCCAGATCGCGTAGCGACGATGTACGATCCGCGCAAGATGCGGCTGCGTGCCAATGTGCCAGCGGAACGGCAGGCGAGTGCCGAGGATAGTTATGCTCGCTACTACGCCCTTTGTTCGGCGCTGGACGATAATCTCGGCCGGCTGATTGGAGCGCTGGACCAACAGCATTCGGCCGGCGACACGATCGTGGTGTTCACCTCGGACTCGGGCGATATGCTCGGCTCGCAAGGATTAGAAGATGACAACCAGCCCTTCGAGGAAGCAGTGCGAGTGCCGTTGATTGTCCGTTATCCGGGAGTGCTCGCGGCCGGCCGCAAGAACGATGCTTTGCTATCGAACGTCGACCTGATGCCGACGCTGCTTGGTCTCTCTGGAGTCGCCATCCCGGAGAACGCGCAAGGACAAGATCTCTCGGCCTGGCTGACGGGGCAACAAGGCAGCCATGGGGAATCGATTTATGCTTCAGGAAAACTCGGCGAATCGACCGAGTGGCGCATGGTGGTGCGGGGCCTCGACAAGCTAGTCGTGGACCGCGACCTGAAAGTCACGCATCTCTACAATCTCGGGCAGGACCCTTTCGAGATGGAGAATCTGGCGCGCGATGTCTCGCAAGATTTGAAACGCGATGAGCTGAGAGCTTTACTCAAAGACTGGATGCGGCGCACCGGGGATGGAATGGATCCGTCGGGCTTGAAGAAGCGGGTGTGATTCGCGGGCGTTTAGACCCGCGGGGTCATCGGCAGCGGAGGAGGCTGGTTGAATAGCTGCTCGGTTTCGGGCTTGAGGAGAACCCAAAAACCGTAGATCCCCAGTGCAGTGCCAAGCGGAATGCTGAATAGCTCCAGCGCCGACATTACGAGCGCTAAGATCCGCGCCCAGGGCTTGAAATGCAACAAGCCAAAACCGACGATAATTCCCGGCAGCGAAATGGCGAGCAGAATGACGAAAACCAGCCCGCCGATACCGCTCAGGATCGGGATCGCCACGGCGCTGTCAGGAGAATGATCGGTAACGCCAACCAAGCCGGCGATTCCACCCATGATCAGGAACACGAGCAAGCCGACAAAAACGCCCAGCGCTCCGTAGATGATGTGCAGAATGCCAAGGATCTTCACGTGTTGCGCCATATTCACCTTTCCCTTCGGCCAATCCTTCCGACATTACTATACGAAAACGGAGTCCGCAAGTTCCAGAAAAGCGGACGTGGAAATCGGTATTTGAGTGCACTGTCCCTAATTTTTGAAGGTGATTTTCGAGTCGGCGCCGAATTTCTTGTAGTCGCTGTAGCGGATCACCAGGCGCATGCGCTGTGGGCCGGTACGGAAGTACAGCGTGTCGTCGGCATAAGTGGTGACCGGAAACCAAAAATCGCCGTCGACTTTTTGCCGCAGCGTGGTGAAGTGCGGGAACAGATTCTCGTTCTTGAGCGTTCGAATCTGCGGCACGGCTTCGCCTTCGCTGCGGATGATGGAGTAATCGAGCTTGGAAACCCACAGCATGCCGTCAAAGAGCCGCTGGCCTTGCAGGATCTGGCGAGGACGAATCTGGATCGCATAACAATCGACGCCGTCCATCGCCTCTTCGCCCCGGAAATGTGTCTCGTAGAGGAAAACCTGATCGCTGGTAAGCAGGAACGGCTGTATCTCGCGGATGTCGCGAAAATCCTCTTCGGTCAGCTTAAGCCGGCTCAAGCTGTCGAAAGGCTTGCCAACCATTTGCTCGGTTCGCTCCTGCTGCGGCGAGAAGATGATGTCGCGGATTTCGTTGTAGCCGCCGGACTTTGCGCCATGGCCATCGAATTCGTCGATGGTCACGCTCTGGCGATAGGTGTAGTTGCTTTGGGCTTGCGAAGTCTCGGTTTCGCGCATCGCCACGCGGCGCACCAGATCCGCCGGCGGATCGTCGGCGCGCACACCGGGCAAACAAACGGCCGATGTTAATATGAAGCAGATGCGCCAGTTCCTGACGACGCTGGTCGTGGTTTGGATGGTGGCTTGCATCGCGGCCTACGTTTACTCCCTTCAACAGAATATACCTTCGTGGATCGCGCTAGCGGTGCTGCCGGCCTTTCTGGTCGAGTTCGCGTTCTATCTCGCGCCGGGATTCCCGGGTGTCCGGCGGGCATTTGAGCAGCTCGGTTCCAAGCCCTTGCGAGCCGCATTATTGGCGGCCAGCGCTGTGATCCCGTATCTCATCGAGAGCTTTGGAACCGGCACGTTTCACATTTCTTCGTTGCTGGCGCTGTTGGCCGTGGCGCTGGTGGCCTCTTTCTGGTATGCCTGGATTCGCCCCGGCATTCCTGCCGACCTGCTATTCCTCGCGTTCATGGCGGCGGTGTACTTGAGCAAGCTGTTCGATCAGACCTACGTGCGTCCGGCGCCGCACGTGGCTTTGGACATCCTGGGCCGTCTGATGTGGATCCGGGTCGGTCTCATGGCCGTTCTCTCGCTGCGATCGATGGAGGATGCGCAATTCGGTTTTGTCCCGACGCCGAGAGAGTGGGGCATCGGCGTTCGACAGTATCTGTTTTTCCTTCCGGTGGGCGCGGCCATCGCCTATTTGATGCACTTCGCGCATTTCAAACCGCCGGCGCTGGAATGGTGGAAGTTCGTCCTGCTGGTGATCGGGACGTTCCTCGCTTTTCTGTGGGTAGTGGCGCTGGCTGAAGAGTTCTTCTTTCGGGCATTTCTGCAACGACTGCTGGCGCGTGGCCTGCGGAGTGAAACCATCGGCTTGATATTCGCATCCGTGTTGTTCGGACTCGCGCATCTTGCATTTCGGCCTTTCCCCAACTGGCGATTCGCGATCATCGGCGGTATCGCGGGCGTCTTTTACGGGCTCGCATTCCTGCAGGCGGGCAGCATGCGAGCGAGCATGGTGACGCACGCGCTGGTAGTCACCACCTGGCGCGTTTTCTTCATCGCCGGCTGAGAGCAAACCATGCTTGAGTCTCTGAAAGAGGCCGCAGCTATCCAGAAGAGAAAGTTGGGTCAAAAGCTGCTCCACTCTCCGCTGCATCCTCTTTATCTGAAGCTCACCGGATCGCCGCAGGTCCGGGAGTATCGGCAGTTTGTCGCTGCAATGACTCGAAACACTCCACCACCGGAATGGTTTTCCGGACAGATGGCCGCTTGGGCGTATCGGCCGCGCGTGAGCATTCTGATGGCCGTCCGAAATTCGAGAGAGGAGTGGTTTCAGCAGGCCGTCGAATCGGTTTTGGCGCAAATTTATCCGGACTGGCAGCTTTGCATCGTCGATGACGCGTCCGAGCGACCAGTGAAGCCGGTGGACGACCCGCGCTTCTCGTTCGCAGCGCTTCAATCGCGGGCAGGTATCTCGGGTGCGCTGAATCGCGCGCTCGGAATGGCGAGTGGCGATTATATCGGCGTGCTGGACCACGACGATTTTCTCTCGGCCGACGCGCTGTACCGCGTGGTGGAGGCGCTGCAGCAGCAGCGATCTGAGGTCTTGTACTCGGACGAAGACTACGTGGATGAAAACGGCGATCCGGTGCGCCCCAACTTCAAGCCGGATTGGTCGCCCGAGCTGCTTTCCAACTGCATGTACGTGGGCCATTTGGTGGTCGCTTCCCGCGGGCTGATGGACAGGGTCGGCGGGTTCCGCAGCGAATTCGACGGCGCGCAAGATTACGATCTGGCACTGCGCCTGACCGACCAGCCGGTCGGCGTAGCGCATATTCCGCATATCTTGTATCACTGGCGACAGCACGGCGAATCCATGGCGCAACGGCCGGAGGCGAAGCCTTGGGCGAACGATTCGGGCCGGCGGGCGGTCGAGGATATGATTCGCCGCCGCGGATGGGACGCGAAGGTAATGGAAGCCGAAATCCCCACGCGCTATCACATCGTCCGCAATCTGGCGCACCGCGAACTGGCCAGCATTATTGTCGCGTCCGGATCGGGAAAAACTCTGGAGCAGAACACCGACTACAAGAATTTCGAGATCGTACAGGATGCTAGCAAAGCAACAGGTTTTTATCTGGTTTTTCTCCACGATGACGTTCGACCGCAAAAGCCGGACTGGCTGGCGAATCTGCTGGCCGTCGCGCAGCGGCCCGAGGTCGGCGTGGTAGGAGCGAAACTGGTTTATCCCAACGGCGCGATTCAGCATTCCGGAATCGTAGCCGGCATGCCGGGCGGCGCTGGTTATCCGGGCCGCGGACTGTATCAGAGCGACTATTGGCGCTGGCTGGACTACTCGCGCAACGTCACCGCCGTATCGAGCGCCTGCCTGGTGACGCGCACGCAAGTTTTCGAATCGGTAGGCGGATTCGACGACGCCTTCCGCTCTGACCTGGCCGCCGTGGATTTCTGCCTGCGCGTGAGGCAGGCGGGCTTCGAAGTCGTCGTGGAACCGCGCGCTGGCCTGATCCATGAAGAGCGAGACCGGGGACAGCCTTCCAGCGAAGAAGAGGAATTCTTCCGGAAGAGATGGCATCAAATCCTCGCGAAGCCCGATCCTTACTACAGCCGGTATCTTCGGCTGGACCGCGAAGACACCTCGTTGCGCATGCCTACGGAAACCGCTTCGGGCAGATCGTCACGCGGAGGATGAGGTCCGGCGCGCCCGGCCGCTCGAAAGCGAGTTGATACTCGCCCAAAAATCCGAGCCCGGCCTGCCAGAAGAATACGCCACTCTTGATGCTCGATCCGACCGGCAGCGGCCGCTGCTCGCCCTGCACCAGCAAGTAGCCGCGCGCGGCGCCGAGTTTCAACTCGATGCGGTCCAGCTCTTCGATCTCGACGTCGGTTGTGTCGCCATGTTCGCCGGATGGCGTCACCACTGGCTCTTCGTTAGACACCGCTATATTTCCAGCGTTCAGCACCGTGAAATACCGGCTGCCGATTCCGGCGCCTCGGCCCTGGTTGTCGAAGACGTTCCAGGAAATTGTGTGCACGCCATTGGCGAGCGTAGTGGTATCGATGTAGAAGAAGCCGATCGCCCCGTTGCTGTTGGCCAAACCCGGAAAGAAATTTGCGATATCAGCGCGGTACTGGTTATAGGCTGGATGTCCGATGGCCTGACCATCGAGGATTACGGTGATGGTGGATCCGTCGATAGGAATTACGTACGGGTTTTGCGTCAACGCCCAGCCGAAGTTGACGTAGGCATTGCCTGAAATGGTGGCGCCCTGTCCAGGCGTGTCGATGGTACCGAATGGCTTCGAGGCGTGTGCGTTGTCGACGGTAATGGTGTGGGTGCCCAGGTCAAGCGAATTGCCAGCCGCATTGTGAGCAATCGCATGCAAGGCGAAAGTCCCGTTGCCGGGGCCCGGAGATCCACCGTTATGGGGCAGGAAGTTGGTCAGCAGCATATAGCCCCAACCGGCACGATATTGGTACGGGGAAGTTGGAAATCTGGCTTCGACATCCGTGCGCGCATCGGCCACGAACACCGCATCACCTATTAGAACCAGTCCGGCCGGTTCACTGGCTAGTGGTTCACGCCAAATGTCGACCATAATGACTTCGATGCTGTCCAAGGCCCAGCCGGTGACCGGAATGGCGCCGGCGATTCCGGTGGCGCCGCTCACGGGCGTATCGAAGCTGCCGATGAGAGAGCCCGGCGTGACGGCCCTCACGTTCACCTGCACCTGCAGAGGAGATTGCGCGGCTCCCGGTGCAGTCACGGTCACCGTACCGCTTGCGCCAGCGAGGGCGGTGACCGCAAAGCTTCCATTCCCCGTTCCGCTGCCCGACACAGTGATGTTCGGCTGGCTGGAAGACGCTGTCCAGGCCACGCCGCTGCCGCCCGCGAAGCCCACCGCGACAGTTTGTGTACTGGTCACTAGCGAGCCGGAAGTTCCGTAATTCAACACGGTGCGGCTCAAGGTGAGCGTCCCCGGAGTAGCGTTGGCAGACTGCGTAATCGCGACGCTCTGACCGGCGACCGTAAAGGTTCCATTGCGAATTTGCGTATCAGCATTGGCGCTCACGGTCCAGGGAGCGGCGCTGCCCGAGATGGATATCGATGCCCAGCTCACGTTAGACACGGCCGCCGCCGGCGGACAATCGCCCGGAAGAGGGGTAATCGTGATGCTTCCCGACGCTCCGCCCGAACCGGCACTGATGCTGGTGGTGCTCAACCCATAGGAGCAAGCGGCGCCCGATTGCAAAACGCTGACGCTTTTGCCTCCGATCGTGAAACTTCCGGCGCGGCCGAGCGAGCTCGGATCGGCGGTCACGGACCAGGATGCAGTGTTGCCGGAAATCGAGACCGAGGCCCAGCTCACTCCGGAACTCGCGCCTGCCGCCGGGCAATCAGCCGGGGTCGGAGTTACTCCGATGTTTCCCGCTCCGCCAGCCGAGCCGACGTTGACACTCGCCGGATTCACAGCGTAGGAGCAGGGCAGGCCCGGCTCAGTGATGGTGACGGTCTGGCCGCCGATGGTCAGCGTTCCGATGCGGCCAAACGAGCTCGGGTTAGCCGCGATCGTCCAGTTCACCGCGTTCCCGACCACCGCGACCAAAGCCCACGCGACGTTCGAGCTTGCGGTGGGTGCGCTACAGCCGACCGGCGCCGAGGCGGTGATCGTGCCGGAACCGCCGGTTGCAGCGACGTTCAAGGCATTTGTGCTTAAACTGTACGGGCAGATTCCGGCCTGCAGTTTGAAAACGAAGCCGTCGTAATCTCCCCCAAACAGCGGCTGAATTACCGCTAGTGTGGACGGAAAATTGGACGACTGGGTGATCCCGCCCACTACTTCCGAGCCTTTGTTATCGATTCCGATCGCCAGGCCAGAATCATCCGACGCGCCGCCCAAGTAACTGGAATACAAGAGATGATCCCCGGTGGCGTTCAGCGTGGCGACGAAGACATCCTTGCCTCCGGCAAGTAGCGCCTGGAAGGCGTTCACGAGAGGGAAGTTGGTGGAGGAGGTCGAGCCTGCGAGCCAGACGTTGCCGGCCGAGTCCACGGCCAGCGTGCTGGCTTGGTCGGAACCGGAGCCGCCCAAGAAAGTGGAAAACGCTAGCGCGGCTCCGGTCGAAGTGAGCTTGGCGACGAAGGCATTGAACGCACCGCTGATGGAGCTCTGGAAAGCCGTCGAGGAAACCGGAAAGTCAATGGAGGAAGTAACTCCGGCGACGTAGACGTTCCCGGACGAATCAATGGCGATGCTGTTTGCGAGGTCGTCGAATGAGCCGCCCAGATAGGTGGAGAAGGTCAGGCCGGAAGCGGTCGCATTCAGTTTCGTCACGAAAGCATCCTGGCCGCCCGCATTGGCTGCCTGAAATGCGCTCGAGACCGGAAAATTCGGTGAACTGGTTTCGCCGCAGATGTAAGCGTTTCCCGCCGGGTCGACGGCAATCGAAGAAGCGGTATCGTCACTTATGCCGCCAAGAAACGTAGAGTATACGAGAGCGGCGCCTGTCGGATTCAGTTTTGTTACGAAGGCGTCGTTAAAGCCACCGCCGTAGGAAGCCTGAAAAGCTCCGCTAACGATCGGAAAGTTCGTGGAGGAAGTGTATCCGGTCACGTAGGCGTTTCCGGAACCGTCGATACCGATAGCAGTCGCGAAGTCTCGGCCGGAGCCGCCCAGGTAGGTGGAATAGACCAGTGCGCCGGAGGAGTTGAGTTTCGCAACGAATGCACTTTCACTGCCCCTGAAGCTGGTTTGGTAGGCCCCCGTCGTGGTGGGGAAGTCGGTGGATAGAGTGAAGCCGGTCACGTAGGCGTTGCCGGAAGCGTCCACGGCGATGCCCCCAGGAGTGTCGGTCTGCTGGCCGCCCAAGATAGTGAGATAAGTGATCTGAGTGCCGGCCGGATTCAGCTTCGCGACGAAGACGTCGCGGTTGCCATAGACCCCTCCGGTGCGGGATGGAAAGTTCGTAGATGCAGTTTGGCCGGTTACATAAATATTGCCGGCAGCGTCAAGGGCGAGCGCATAGACTTGGTCGAAATTACTGCCACCTAGGAAGGTCGAGAAAGTAAGCGAGGAAGTGCTGGTGGCGGGAACATTCGCGAGCCAGCGGACCGGGTCGTTTCCGAGGTAGAAACTATGCCGGGCCGCTGGGGCATTCAGCTGGCCGAACTGTCGGGCCAGCGACGGCGGCAGCTTGCCAGGGGTGGTTGGCCCGGTGGTGCTCGGCATCGCCGAATAAGCCGAGCAGAGCAAAGCTGCCGCCACGAATCCCGCCCCGGGCGGCCAGGTATGACGAATCATGCTCACGCATAGTCATAGTGCACGCCGGTTTGGGAAATTCTTCGATTAATACCAGCACCAGACACCGAAGCGATCGTAATAACCGTAGCGCACGTCACCGTAGCCATAGCGATCGCCGTACCTGACTGGGGCGCGCCACTCCCCGCGATCATGATCGTCACGACGGTCATAGTTCCTGGCGTAGTGATCACGGTCCCGGTTGTCCCGATGATCGTCACGATCTCGCGCGGCCGCCGGCTGCGCAAAGGCGATCGTTGAACAAAGTAACAAAGCAGAAACTGCCAAAGTTTTCAACATCGAACTACCTCCCGGAGGCTTTTCCTGTCTCCTGGCTATAGGACGACGGGAGCTTGATCGACAACTGAAACGATTTGTAAAAGAAAGATTGAGAAAGATTAAAGACCCAGCAGGCGCACGGCGTTGCCGCCGAGGATCGTGGCTTTGTCCTGATCGGAGATCTTCAGCGCGTGGATGCTCTCCAGCATCTTCGGGATGCTTCCGATTTGATGCGGATAATCGCTGCCGGCGAGGATATGATCCACCCCGGCGAATGCGATGGCCAGTTCGAGCGCGCGAGGATTGAAGTTGACGGTGTCGTAATAGAAGTTCTTCAGGTAGTCGCTGGGCGGCCGCTGGATATGCGCGCGGCAATCTTCGAAGGCTTCGAAACCGCGATCGAGGCGCTCCACCAGGTAGGGAATCGCGCCACCGAGGTGACACAATACCCAGCGAATTTTGGGGTACCGCTCGGGGACGCCCGCGAAAACCAGATTGGCAGCAGCGAGCGTGGTATCGAACAGGAATCCGACCAGCGGCATGAGCCAGTATTCCTGCATAGCCTCCACGTTCACTGGATTGGTGGGATGAATGTACAACACCGCCTCCTGCTGGTTGGCTGCCTCGTACAACGGCCAGAAGCGCTGATCGGCAAGCGCGAGGCCATTCACATTGCTGAACAGCATCGCTCCGCGCAGGCCGAGCTGGCGGGTGGCACGCTCGAATTCGGCGACGGAAGCGCGGGGATCGTTCAGCGGCAAAGTTGCGAGCGCAGTAAAGCGGCCTTTCTTGGAAGCGATTACTTGCGCAAAGGCGTCGTTCACCAGGCGCGCCAGCCGCACAGCCGCATCCGGCGTCTCGACATGCGTTCCCGGAGTGGTGAGTGTGATCACCTGCGTGTCGACGTGATGCTCGATCAAAACGCGCTCGCGATAATCGATATCGCGGTGCCCGGGAACGGCGACGTTGTAATCGCCGGGGTAATGCAGGCAGGGATTTCCGTCGGCATCGATGGTCACCTTGACCGTACTCGGACCGGATCGCAGAGCGTCGAGATACGCGGGCGGATAGTAGTGGTTGTGAAAATCAATGACGCGCATAAATGTTTATTCGGAAGAGGCGGCGCTTTTGCGCACCCAGAAATAGTAAAGAGGCAAGCCTAGCACAACCAGAAGCAGACCCACGGAAGTCTTTCGTGGATCGGCGGCCACCTGATAGAAGACCACTCCCAAGGAAGCGGCGATAAAGATCAGCGGGACCAAGGCAGCGCCCCACGCCCGGTAAGCGGGCCTGTAATCCGGCCGCCGGCGCGCGCGGAGCAACCCGATGCCCATCAGCGCGAAGAAAATCCACTCAGTGTAAATTACGCGGGTGAACAGCTCGCGATAAGTTCCAGTCGCCACCAATATGCACGACCATACGGCCTGGATCAAGATGGCCACCTGCGGCGTGCGATAGCGCGGATGAACCGAACCCATCCACGACAGCGCCCTGTAGCGGCCGGCCATCGCCAGATAAACGCGCGGCCCGGCTAGGATCACGCCGTTGAGCACGCCGAACGCCGAGATCAATACCAGTCCGGAAATGGCCGCGGCTCCCTTTTCACCCACCAGGACGCTGGCGGCGTCGGCGGCCACACGAGTCGAGCGGATCACTTGGTCTAGAGGGAGAAGATACAGGCAGGCGGCGTTCAGCGCGACGTAACAAGCGGTGACGATCAGCGTGCCGATCAAGAGCGCGCGCGGAACGGTTTTCTCGGGCGACCGCGTCTCACCCGCCGAGTAAGTGACCATGTGCCAGCCACCGAAAGCATAGAGCCCCGCGCCGACGGCGAGCGCGAAGTTGCTGATCGATATTCCGGAAGCGAGCGCCGTCGCCGGAGATTGGGCCGGCTTCCCGAACGCGACCACCAAAACCAGAATGAGTCCGATGCCGATCAGCTTGCAGGCGGTGACGATGGCCTGGAGTCCGCTGCCCTGCCGGACGCCCAGGTAGTTCACGCCCGAGAGCAGCAGGATGGACGCGATCGCAACCAGGCGGATGCCGGTGTCACCGAGCGGGGCGAAATACGCCACGTAGCGGCCGAAGACGACCGAGCTGGCGGCGATGATGCCGGAGTGCGCGCTCCAGAACATGGCCCAGCCCCACAGAAATCCGGCCGCGGGAGAAATGGTTTCGTTGAGAAAAACGTAGACGCCGCCGGTTTCGGGAAACGCCGAGGAGAGCTCGGCGCAGACCAGCGCACCGCACAGAGTGAGGAGTCCGGCAGCCAGCCAGGCGCCGAAAATCCCGGGAATGTTGGGCACATAGCGGCTTACTTCGGTGGGTTGGACGAAGATGGAGACGCCGATGATGATCCCGACCACCATCGCGATGGCTTGGGGCAGGCCGAGGGCGCGATGGAGCGTGGGGCGCGCTGGAGCGGTTGCGGACAAGGGTGCAGTCTATCACAGGGCCGGCGGAGGGTGACGCTGGTGACGCTGATTTCGAGAGTGGGGGTAGTGTGTTGATTGACTATTCCGTTGTCAAAGAACCGGGCGGGCACACGAATGCCTTGCTGCTTATTTCTAACATGCGGAGTGGAAGGTGATGACGGTGGCCAGCGCGGATGTTGTTGAGGGCGAGGAGAGTATTGTTGTGAGTGAATGGTCAACGGGGCGAGTGGAGACGGCTGCCCGGCGCGGACTGCCGATTTGAAATCGACTGACATTCTCGCACTTTATGATGCGCTCGGGCAACATATTCAGGTAATGTAATAAACAATGCTTGGGGGTATTTCGCTGAAATGGACTGACCCTGCGACGTGGCCATGGTTTATCTATTTGTGGATCGTACTTATCTTCTCGAGCTCGTTGAAACCTGCTTGGCGATGGATCCAGCGCAGGAGGGCGACGAATTGGCCTATTGCCGAAGGCCACATCGAATCCGTCGCGGTAAGGCAGCCCAAACTCCTCTCTACAAGAAGTCGCTCGTCTCCCTTTGCCGCAGAACTTGGATACTCCTACTCCATTGCAGGCAGCCTCCAAGCAGGATGGTACCAGCGTGACTTTCCAACCGAACAAGAGGCTACAGAGTTTCTCCGCGACCTAAAGGGCAAGCCTATTGCGGTGCACTACAATCTCAACAAACCTTCCAGTTCCGGGTTGTCAGAACCTGACCTTGATATGCTGTTGCGGAACCGCGCTCCTTTATTCGAAGCTGTAGCATTCACTTCTGGGAACTCGCTGGAGGTTGCTCCCAAACACCCGGTTCTGTGGGTTTTCATTTGGATTTCTGGCATCGGACTCGTCGTCAGCCTCTGGGTCCACGTCGGAGCCGTCCTGGGACATCGGGTGGCGCCCGAAGCATTCTTCTGGATTCTGCATCTCGGGATCTTCATCGTATGGTTTCCCGCGGTGATCACCGCGCGGAGCGTGGTCGGGAATGTGAACCGGACGGATTTCGGGAAGGTCGCCTTGAAGGGCGCGCCAGAATGGATGCGCTACATGGTGTATGGCTTCTTCGGATACGCCGGGGTCAATTTCTTGTTATTCATGACGAAGGTCACTGGCGGAAGCAATGGGGCAAATCCTCCGGCCGTCGTTTGGAGAGGATTTTCGGGTCATTGGATGGCTTTCTATGCGGCCGCCCTCGCCATTCTATACTCAGCGGCACACATAAGGAACAATGGTTGGCACTGTTCCAAGGGTCATTCCGTTTTGACGAGTGCCCGCTTCTGCGAGCGCTGTGGCGAGTCCGTTATGCGAAGTCTCAAGAGCTAAGTGCCATCTTGCCGCAACACGCAAACCCCAAGCTGAAGCACCGGACTCAGTGCCGCTCTGGGATCGCGCTGGAGCGGTTGGGGACAAGGGTGGAGTCTATCAAAGGGCCGCCGGAGGGTGACGCTGGTGACGCTGATTTCGAGAGTGGGGGTCGAGTGTCTGATTAGCTATTCCGTTGTCAAAGAACCGGGCAGGCACAAGAATGGCTGCTGACTATTTCTAACATGCGGATCGGAAGGTGGTAGCGATCGCGAGGCGGATGTTGTTGAGGGCGAGGAGCGAATTATTGTCAGTGAATGGTCAACGGGCCTCACGGACGGTATGCAGGTGGTAATGGATTGCGATTCTGGAACTGTCGCTGGTGCCAGTAAGGATACGCAACCTGCGGTTCACTCGCCTCGTCCAGCCTAGCCACCTGCGCGGCTGTTAGTGAAAAGCTCGCCGCAGCCAGGTTGTCGCGCAGTTGCTGTTCGTTGCGCGCGCCGATGATCACGGTGGAGACGGTCGGTTTCCGAAGCAGCCAGTTCAAAGCCAGCTGTGGCACACTCTTACCCGTTTCGGCAGAAAGTGTCTCGAGCGCGTCCACGACCCGATAAAGGTACTCATCCGGCACGCTGGGGCCGAGTTCAGCAGTCTTGTGCAGGCGGCTCACCTCAGGCAGAGGTTGGCCGCGGCGAATCTTGCCCGTGAGGCGGCCCCAACCCAGCGGACTCCACACCAAGGCGCCTAGACCCTCGGCAAAAGCTTGCGGCATCAGCTCCCACTCGTAGTCGCGGCCCACGAGAGAATAATAAACCTGGTGACCCACATAGCGCGCCCAGCCATAGCGCTCACTGACCGCAAGGGACTTCTGAAGATGCCAGCCCGAGAAATTCGAGGCCGCGATATAACGCAGCTTGCCTTCGCGTACCGCGTTGTCCAAGGTAGAAAGCGTCTCTTCAGCCGGAGTAAGTGCATCGAAGCCGTGCATATGATAGACGTCGATATAGTCGGTCTTCAGGCGCTTCAAGCTTCCGTCGATCTGACGACTCAGGTGACCGCGGGATGAGCCGACGTTGTTGGGACCTTCCCCGAAGGGAAACGTGGCTTTGGTGGAAATGAGTACCGTCTCTCTGGGCACGTGTTGGATCGCCTGGCCAAGGATCTCCTCCGAAAGCCCTTGCGAATACACATCGGCGGTATCGAAGAAATTGACTCCGGCTTCCAGGCAGATGTCGATGAGATGCGTTGCCTCGGCGACATCGGTCTCGCCCCAGGCCCGAAAAAACTCGCTTCCGCCACCGAACGTGCCGGTGCCAAAGCATAGAACTGGAACCTGCAGGCCGCTCTTGCCAAGCTGTCGAAACTCCATAAGACTTTGATAACCGACGGCGCCGATTGGTTGCAACAATGGGTGTGCAGTCTATCAGGGCCGGGTGGAGGGTGACGCGGGTGACGCTGATTTCGAGGGTGGAGTGGTGTGTGCATGGATATTTCGTTGTCAAAGAACCGCGTCGGCGCAAGAATGCCTGCTGCCTATTTCTAACATGCGTATCGGAAGGTGGTGGCGATGGCGGTGCGGATGTTGTTGAAGGCGAGGAGAGCATTGTGGCGAGTGAATGGTCAACGGGTCAGGTGGGGCCGGCCCACGGGCGGCACAAGTCAGGGATGGCGACAAACCAGCCATCTAACCCGAACGTCGCTTTGCTTCCACCTGATTGAGCATGGCTTACGTAGGGCTTTCCAAGGTCTCCGCCGGTGGTTGGCCGTGGTCTCCGCCGCGCTTCGATCCACGCACCGCTTCCACGATTGCTCCGATCGCATACAACGCCGACAATGTAGCGAGAAGGGCGAGCCAGAGAACGCCCCCGACGCCCCTATATCGTGTTCCTAGCAGCGCTTGAGCTAGCATTGCTCCGAACGAGTCGGGGAGCAGCAGTTCGTGGGCTAGCGCTGCTGCGGAGCCAGCTGAGCACAGCGCCAACGACACCCATGTGAAACGTCCCCAGCGACTTTGACGCGTGAATAGTATGGGCAGCAGCAATAGGATGGACAGAAGAGATGTCCAGCGTCCATGCACCACATTTATCCTGACGAAACAATGAGCCGCGGCTTGGCATAGGACTTTGCCGCCCCAGCGGATAGCCTCGGCGTAGTTCTGCGGAACCCCTTGGCCCTGGTAATACATAATGGCTAGCGCCATTTGAGCTCCCTCGTCACCATGGACGGCGGCTTTGCCGAACCAGCGGAGAGCCTCGGCGTAGTCCCGCGGCACTCCTTGGCCGTTGCGATACATGATCCCGAGGTAGCTCTGAGCCGTAACTTCACCCTGGTCGGCGGCTTTGCGGTACCAGCGGGCAGCCTCGGTGTAGTCCTGCGGCACTCCTTGGCCGTTGAAATAGCTGACGCCGAGGGCGTATTGAGCATCCACGTAACCCTGGTCGGCGGCTTTGCGACACCAGCGGATGGCTTCGGCGTAGTCCCGCGGGGCTCCTTTGCCCCTGCGATACATGAAGCCGAGGCCGTATTGAGCCGTCGCGAGACCCTGGTCGGCCGCCTTGCGGTACCAGCGGAGGGCTTCGGTATAGTCCTGCGGAACTCCTTTGCCGTAGTAATAGGTGGAGGCGAGCTTAGACTGAGCTTTCGCGTCTCCCTGCTCGGCGCGGACGCGGGATACTCTCGCGTCTTCGGCGAGCTTCCGTTCAATCGCGTTCTCTTTGTATACCCACCATACGATTGCTGCCCCGCCTATCACGGCCACACATGTTGCAGCTATTGCAGTTCTCCGAAGGGATGTCATTTCATCGCACTCCAACGATGAAGTCGACACTCCGCGAAGTTCGAAGCAATGGCCATCGCCCATGTAATCGGCCCATGTAGGCCGAAAAGTTAGATCCGAAGTGCGTGCCAGCATACTCTGCGGCTTCGGAGAAGGTCCAAACGGTTTAGGCTGCCTGGAGAATGCCCGGCAGGACTCAACGCCGCGCTGAAACGTGGCGGCAGCCAGGAATGGCTGCCCACCAGAGCATCACTCAACGC
>CAWACO010000002.1:0-381093 GCA_963780485.1 Bryobacterales bacterium | reverse complement strand
TAAGGAACGATCCGGAAGCTTTGAAGGAAGTGGTACTGCGCGCCCCAGCGAGCGAACTCGTCAAGTTGAACCAAGTGGCTCAAATAAGAACCGTTCTTGGTCCCGAAGTAATTTCGCGCGAGAACGCGCGCCGGCGGGTGGCCGTTCAGATCAATGTGCGAGGAACGGATCTAGGAAGTTTCGTCAGGCTGGCTCAGGAGAAGGTCAACCGCTCTATCAAGCTGCCGCCCGGGTACGAGATCCAATGGGGCGGCCAGTTCGAGAATCAATCGCGCGCTAGTCGCAGGCTGGCCTTCGTTCTTCCTGTATCGGTCGCAATCATCTTCGCGTTGCTGTTCGCGACATTTCATTCCCTAAAGCAAGCCAGCCTCATTCTTCTGAACGTCCCGTTCGCATTGGTGGGGGGCATCGGGGCTTTGTGGCTCCGAGGACTGAACCTCAATCTGTCCGCTTCGGTGGGGTTCATCGCTTTATTCGGTGTTGCCGTGCTGAACGGAATCGTGCTGGTGAGCTATATCAATTCGTTAAGAATGCGCGGAATGGTGATGCCCGCAGCCATCCGCGAGGGCGCCGCCGATCGGCTAAGACCGGTCCTGATCACCGCGCTGGTGGCGAGCATCGGATTTCTTCCCATGGCGATCTCAACCGAGACGGGAGCCGAGATTCAAAGACCTCTCGCGACGGTGGTCATCGGAGGCCTGATCACTTCCACCCTGCTGACACTCTACATTCTTCCGCTCTTATATCCATGGTTCACTAGTCAAAAAGTTCACTAATCAAAAGTGGAAACCTATCGTTGCGGTTACTGTCCGCGGTGTAACATAGTGGGTTCCACTGAAAGTCGAAATGAAGTTATACAGTGCTTCCTTGTTCGTCAGATTGACGATCGATAGCCGGGCGCTCCACTTGTACCGGTCGCCATGAAAGATATTGTCATGCCCTACTGCCACGTCGAATAGGTTCCGTGACGCGATGCGGGGCGGGTTGTGGTCGTCGTCCTCGGTTCCAGGCGCCGGAATTTTCAAAAACTTGGATCCGTACTGCGATGCCGGACAGAGTCCGGTCGGGCTGATCGGCATCGTGGGGGTCGCAAACGTACTCCCGCAAAAGAGTCCGGCCTGAAATTGCTGATCCGGCGTTAATCCGGAAACGTCCACGACGGTGTCAGTGCCGTTCGGCCCGTTGTTGCAATTGCCACCGGCGCAGGGCGAAGGACCGGCGACCAGACCGCTGTCATAGCGCCAGTTGAAACCAATCCAGGGTCCTCGCCTCGGGAACTGATATTGCACGTGAGTGGTCTGATTGAAATGCTCGTCGTGGTCGATACGAAAGACGCCGGTCCCACCCACGCTTGTGGGGGTGGTTCCGATTCCGCTGACCTGCGGCTGGAAGAAGCGCGCCGCCACACTGGACATCACCACAAACGCAGAGAAGCCGCGGTAGTTCGGCACGCTGGCACGAATGGCGAACCCTGGGATTTTTGACCTGGCCCACTCGATAGGAAACGTGATGGGCGTGTTGGCGAAGACGCTGAAGTCGTACGCGCGGTGCGTGTACTTCCAGATATACTCGCCATCGATCACCAAGAACCGCCCGAAAGCTTGCTCCAATCCGACGTGATATTCATTGCGAAAGCCCGGCCGTAGCGGCGAGTTCAGGCAAGGATAACCTTGCGTCGCCGCCATCAGATCGTTGACGACAGCGTCATTACATCCCAGACTCGAGAGGACCAGGTTTTCGTTGAAGGGCGTCTCCAACTCGCGGGCGTAAGAGGCGCGGATCACCGTTCCAGTGCGCTTGACGTTGTATGCGACCCCGAGGCGAGGCTCGACCTGCCGCATATGAGTGATGGCATCGTAGTAATCGAATCGCAAGCCGAGGTTGAACGTCCAGTTGTTCTTGGTGATGGTATCTTGGACATACATTGCTAATTCCCTGACATTGGCGCGACCCAAGAATGTATAGGGGCTGGCTTTTGTAGTGGGGCAGCCGTTCGAGACCGGTAACGGTCCCGGTCTGGTCAAATCGAGGCAGGCCAAGAGAGGATCGTAGCCTGGATTCGCCTGAAGCATCCCCGCTACAATTGTTAGGATCATTCGGGGTGGCGCCCGTATACGGGCTCCCATCCGGATTCAGACATACCGCATTGAAGGTCGGATCGACGATGCCAAAGCTGGTGTTCTCCGTGAGCAGCGTGTCCGTGAAAAGGAGTCCCGCTTTCAGATTGTGGATGCCTTTCAAATACGATATTTCCGCACGGCCGCCAATATTCGTTAGCCTGCGGTCCTGACCAACGGTCGTTAATTGAAGACCCGGGACGAGGTCGGAAAACGGATCGCGACTGGGGTAGTAATTATATTGATCCTGACGGACGAATGCTCCCAGTGTAAATACGGTGTTGGGATTGATCAGGCGGGTATAGGTTGGAGAAATGTTGAAGGTCCGGATCTTCGATCGCTGATCAGCGGGGCCGACCACTTCGCCATTCGGGCCGAGTCCACCATTGTCGGCCACGAGTCCCGACCAAGCGTCCGCGGTTTGCGCGTCGTATGAGTTGGGCGTCTGGAACCAGGATCTCGTGAACTGAAAATTGAGGCTGATAGTGTCAGACTGCGTGGGTTTCAGGTCAAAGCGGTCGAATAGATTCTGCTCGTTTCCGTGGTCGTGAAAGGTCTGGTACTCCGGGCCATCCAAAAAGCGGCCAGTGTTCAAACCGCTTACCGAAATGAAGTTGCCCCACTTGTCTCCTCCGTATCCAACATTCGCGCCACCGGTTGCGGTGCCAAAGGTGCCATAGGAGGTGGTGATCTCGCCATGCGGCTGCTTGACGCCCAGGCCGGAACGAGTGGTCACCACAATGACCAAACTTGTTTTGTCGCCATATTCGGCCGGAGGCGCGCCTTCGATCACCTCCATCGACTGCACAGCGTCGGAGGGGAGCTGATTCGAGAAGACTTTGCTTTGCTGGTCGGTAATCGGCTGGCCGTCGATGGAGAACGAATTCTCGGCGTGATCGCCCAGTCCATGGAAGAGGCCGTTGGAATCGGCGCTAACGCCAGGCGAGGCCAGGGTAACCAGTGAACTCAGGGAAGAAGACGCACTTTCGAGCGGCAACTTGTCGAACAGGTTGCGATCCACGTCGGTGTGCGTCGTCGGATCGTTCTCGACTAAGTCCGCCGAGCTTTCGACCGTCACGGTTGTCGTCGCTTCGCCTAGCTTTAGGTTGAGTTTCACATCGGTGGGGATTGCGGATCTCACGTCGACGTCTTGCGAAGCTGCCTGGAATCCCGACGCCGTAGCGGTCAGATGATAGGGGTTAAACGGAACGTTAGGAAAATCGAAGTTTCCTTGGGAATCGCTTTTCGTGCTTTGACTGTAGTGCGACACCGGATTCTGAATCGTGACGTTGGCTCCAGCGATCACCGCTCCAGAGGGGTCGAGAACCGAACCGCGAATGGTTCCGCTGGATTGAGCGTACGTGACGGCACTGGAAGCAAACAGAGCCATGGCTATTAGAGCGAGAGGTATCCTCATGACCTCCTAGTATTGATTGGAGAGTGCTGGGTGAACTAGAACAATTCCACGGACGATCTGGATGAGTCGGTAAGCGGATCACTTTGGTCGGTGAGCGGACTCGGTCTATTTTACGATTGTGTTTTCCGCCAGAATGCCTGTCCCAGCTCCAAAGAAAGAGTGGTCTTCGTTTGGTCGAAGCGTTACGCTGTAGTGGATGTCCCCGCGAACACATGCGCTATTCTTGCTTACTTCTGGTTTGGCTGTTTTGCCCATTCAGTGCATGGGCGCAAGATCCGTTTGAAATTCACATTTACGAATACGAGCCACTTTCGTGGAATCAGTACAGCCTCGAAGCTCACCTGAATTTCATGACTCCAAGGCGCGTCGGCGAGGGAGGGATCTTTACTTCCCACTCTGAACCAGACGCATCTCACGCTTGAGCCAACGTTTGGCATTTCGCCCAGCTTCGCGATTGGGTTCATGTTTCTCAATGCCTGGCAACCGGGCTATTCACCGCAGTTCGCGGGATGGCGGGTGCTGCCTCACTTCTACGCCCCCGAGTCCTGGAGTTTGCCGGTGCGGCTCGGTTTTGTGGCTGAATTCTCTTTTCAAAAGACGCGGTACGAAGAGAACTCGCGCAGAATCGAGCTGCGTCCCATCATGGACCGTGAGTTCACCCGGTGGCAAGTTGTTTTCAATCCAGTGTTCGAACGCGCGATGCACGGTCCAGGCACCCGGCACGGGTGGAACTTCGAGCCCGCTGCGCTGTTGCGATGGAAGCGCAAACCTTTCTCGCCTTCGCTGGAGTACTACGGAGAAATCGAGAGCATCAATGTCGCTCCATACGCACAGCCGGAAGTGCATCAATTGTTCGTGGGAGGCGACTGGGAGCTGACGCCGGGATTCAGTGTGAACTTGGGTGTCGGGTTTGATCTCGGAAGCAACGGACCAGGAGTCGTTCTAAAGAGCCGCTTCGAATGGGACTGGGGCACGCATCCGAGCCCCTGAACATGGGCAGGCGGTGCAAGAACATTCCTATGTGGGCGATTCCTGGAGGTGAGCGGGCCGCCCGGTAACGCGAGGAAAAATTTCGTGAAATTTAGCTTGAATCGCATACCTGGGGGGGTATACTATCGTCGGGGGCGGCGACAGATGAGCGCATCAACTAGTAACGCACCATTTACATCTTCCGAGTCAAATATCGCTGCGCAAGCAGAGATTGTGAATAGCCAACAATCTCACGAGCACCATGGAGTCCCAAAGATCGATCTGATCCGTATCGGACTGGTCGGCGTGGCTGTGGTTTTCTCTTGGTTTCGCGTCTGGCAGCCCTATCCACCGTTGGACCTGGTAGGTCTGGTTGCCGTTCTGCTGGGCGGTTATCCGATCTACCGCGAAGCGCTGGCTGATGTTTTCTCCAGGCGCATGACCATGGAGTTGTCCATGACGATCGCGCTGGCCGCCGCGCTCGTCATCCGTGAAGTCTTCACGGCCCTGGTGATTGTCTTTTTCGTCCTCATCGCCGAAGTCCTGGAGGAACTGACGGTGGAACAGGGTCGACGGGCGATCCGAGATCTGCTTGAATTTCTGCCTCCGACCGCTGAGCGGCGAAACGGGTCCACAACTGAGACAGTATCCGTTTCGTCGCTTGTGCCCGATGATGTGGTGATCATTCGGCCCGGAAGCCGCATCCCCGTGGACGGCGAAGTGGTTCAAGGTCGCTCGTTCGTGGACCAGAGCACCATTACTGGTGAGTCTGTGCCGGTGGAGAAAACGGTGGGAGCTAAGGTTTTCGCGGGCACGATGAGTCAGGCCGGCGCTTTGGAAGTTCGGACACGTATGGTCGGGCGCGATACCGCCTTCGGCAAGATCATTGAAGCGGTGGAGCGCGCTGAGGAATCGCAGGCGCCCGTACAAAGGACCGCCGACCGGCTGGCGGGGTACCTCGTGTATTTCGCCTTGGCCTGTGCCGCTGTGACATTCTTGGTGACCCACAACAGCCGCAGCACAATTTCCGTAATCATCGTAGCTGGTGCGTGCGGCATCGCTGCGGGAACGCCACTCGCGATCCTGGGCGCCATCGGGCGAGCGGCCAAGGCAGGAGCTATCGTGAAGGGCGGCCGTCACATCGAGTCTTTGGGCTCTGTGGACACAATCGTGCTCGACAAAACGGGTACGCTGACGCTCGGTCACCCTGCGGTGGTCGGCCTCAAGCCGGCCCGAGTGGGATCATTAGATCTTCTCGGTCTGGCAGCCAGCGCGGAGCGTTATTCGGAACATCCCTTCGCCCGAGCCATCGTGCGCAAGGCTTCCGAACTGGGAGTGGCGACTGCGGACTCGACGGATTTCTCCGCGGAACCGGGCCGGGGAATCCGGTGCAAAGTAGATGGCAAGTTGATCCTGGTTGGATCGAGGGCGTATCTTCGCGGAGCTGGAGTATCCGTCCCGGAGTTCTACAAACCACCGGGGACCGCGTCGGATGTCCTGATTGCCGAAGCGGGCGAATACATCGGCAGAATCCAGGTAGCCGACGTTCTGCGCCCGACCGCAAAGGCCGCGATGGAGTCTCTGAAGAAGCTCGGCATTCGAACCGTTTTGTTAACCGGCGATGCTCCAGCTATCGCGGAAGTGATCGGCCGCGAATTGGGCGTGGACGAGGCTAAAGGCGGCCTGCTTCCGGAGGACAAGCTGCGCGAAGTGCAAAGCCTTCGTTCCGCCGGAAGAGTGGTCGCCATGGTTGGCGACGGCGTGAACGACGCTCCCGCTTTGGTGGCGGCGAACGTCGGCATCGCGGTGGGCTCGGCCACCGACGTGGCGTCTGAGAGTGCTTCGGTTCTATTGCTAGGTGACGACCTTACGCGTCTGACGGACCTGGTGAAAATTGCGCGGCAATGCCACCGCATCATCATGACGAATTTCTTCGGGACGCTATCGGTGGATACGGTCGGAGTCGCACTCGCTGCATTCGGGATGCTGAACCCAATCCTGGCCGCACTTATTCATTTGACCTCGGAAATGGCTTTTATTCTAAATTCGGCCAGACTGGTTCGGGTCGCGGATCTCGCCGGTCCGCTGTCGCGAAAGACCTCTTCCCAGTCGCAGTGACTAGTTCGAATCCGGCCGGCGCTTCAGGGTCGGCCGCTCGTCTTCATCGCTCTTCGGAGTCTTGCCGTTTTCATCCGCGTCCACGGGACCGGTGCCCGATCCTGGAGTCCGGCGTAACTGCGGCTTGTTGACATCTTTGTCGTCGAGCTTGCGGCGGTTGTGCATCGCGGATAAGCGGCCTTTCACGTCGTTGAATTCAGAAGTGGTGAGCACGTACTCCGGCTTGGCCTTCAGGTAATTCTGGATATTCTTCTGAGCCGCCTGAATGCGATCGTCCGTCATCGGATGCGTGGAAAAAACTTTGGCCATGGTTCCCGGCTTGCGCTTCTCCAGCGTCTCGATCTTCTCAAAGAAATCCACGAACGCCGTGGGATCATAACCGGCCTTGTACATGTATTCCAGGCCGAGCATGTCGGCTTCCGATTCGAAGCCGCGCGAAAACTTCAGAAACCCGACCGGAATCAGAATGCTAGCCGCCTCATATATACCGTATCCGGTCCAGGTGCCTCCGGTCATGATCATTAGCGGGATCATGCTCAATTGTGCGATCTCACCCCTGGTCGCCTGCCGTGTGCCGTGCCGCGCGGCGACGTGAGCAATCTCGTGCGCCATCACACCGGCTAATTCCGCCTCATTGTCCGCCTTCAGGATCAGACCAGAATTCACGAAGAAGAACCCGCCCGGCAAAGCGAAGGCATTCACATCTTCGCTGTCGATCACCTTGATGGTGAATGGGACCTTGGCGTCCGAATTCCGCACCAGGTTCTGGCCAATACGGTTCACGTACTCAGCGATCACCGGATCGTTGATGATCTTGGCTTGCCGTTCCACTTGCTGCGCCAAGCCCTTGCCCAGCGCGATCTCTTTTTCGAGCGAGTAGAAGTTGACTTTCCCGCTGACATTCCGATTCCCAATCTCATCGGGATCTTTTTTGGGGTCATCACCGCAGATCGCATTGGGGACCGCGATCGCGAGGATAATCAGGAGACTGAGTTCAAACCGCAAGTATTTCATAGAAACCTCACAACAGACATTCCCAGGTAAGGGCAAATCCTCACAATAAGTTTAACATCCATTAATGGCATCCACCTAGAACAAAATTAGCGGGTGGCCTCATTGACCATCAGCGGGGCAGCCGTTGGCAGACTTTAGGCCTGCCCGCCGAGAACGCCAGTTAGGTCGTTAGTCTAGGAAACCAGCCCGTCCGTCGGAATTTTCTTGGGCGTGGAACGCTCTACCGCATAATGTTGCCCTGAATGGCCGGTCGAGGCAGCACTGCGAAAGGGCAGCGCGTCTCCCGTAGTGAGGGAGTTCGGGCCTTTGTTCTGGTCGTTGCCTTCGCCTGCGTCCCTGTCTTGGGCACCTTGCTGGCCATCGTCTCCACCACCGAGCCGGATCTCTCCGATCTTACGCCCATCCGGCACCCTCGGGGTCAGTACGTGCTGCTCGATTGGCTCGCTTTGCGGCATGGCCAGTTTTCCCTCGCCGCATCCGTTCAGGCGCTCGGATACATGGCGGAAAGCGACCGATCGCTCCACACAGGCGACCGGGTTCGGGATTTTGTCCTGCTACCCGAAGCCGGAAATATATTGCACCGGGCACACCGGATTCCCGATCAAATGATCGCGGTTCATCTTCGTGAAGGCGAGCAGATTCAATTCTCGCTCAGAAGTCTGGTATGGGTTTGGGGAACGTTCCAGGCGTCGCCTAGCGATCCAGCCGGCATTGAGCCCCTTTATCATCTCGATGAGGCGCGGGCGAAACGCGCGGACAAATCCGAGATCTCCACGTACTTCAGGTGAGCGTGACCGTCGAGGGCTCTCCGCTCACCAGCTTAGTAACTGCCGGACGCTCCGTGCCTGCCTTTTGCTCGCAATGAACTCCTGATCGTTGGAAAGTGTAATCAGCCATCTTTGGCTGCTGAGAGCGCTCATCTTTCTCACATGATCGACATTAACCAGCGCATTCCGGTGAATTCGGCGAAAGCTGGTACTTTTCAGACGCTCCTGGAGAACCTTGAGGGTCTGGGTAGCCAGGTACTTCCGTTTCGCGGTGATTATCCAGACCAGGTCGCCTTCGGCTTGGAACGCATAAATCTCATCGGCGCTCAGCAGGAAATATTCCTCCCCCACGCGGCCCACGATTCGCCTGGTACGCGAGGACCCGGCCGGCTCCCCTATCTCTTGGAGCTGCGCCACCTTCTCGGCCGCTTCGCGTCCAGTGACCCGCTTGGCCCGCTCCACCGCCTCGGCCAACCTGTCCTGGCCGACCGGTTTGAGCAAATAGTCGATGGCGCCAGCGTCAAACGCTTGTAGAGCGTATTTGTCATAGGCTGTGACGATCACAATCACTGGCATGCTCGGCCCGTGCTTCAACTCCCGTACGACGTCCAGCCCGCCCATCCCCGGCATCTGCAAATCCAGAAGTACAAGGTCGGGCCGGCACGCTGCAATCTTATCCAGAGCTTCGGCTCCGTTGTCTGCTTCGCCGACAATCTCTACGTCTTCAATTGACTCCAGCTCCTCGCGCAAGATCTTTCTGGCAACCGGCTCGTCATCCACGATAAGCGTCCTCAATTGCATGCGTGCGCCCGCAGGCTCAGACTCTTTTAGCACGCTCGAATCGGATCGGTGCACGAAATTCAGATGAGTGGGCGGTAACCATCGATCAGCGACCTGAGATTCCTGGTGAATGGACACGGTTAAACTCTCGCGGCCGCAACAACTAAGCTGGGGGCGGGCTTCCAGGGAAGCAGAAAACCAACGGTAGTAACGCCGTCCACTGCTTTCGCCTCGATGCGCGTGTGCGTGCCGTAGCACAGCGCCAGGCGCCGCCTGACGTTTGCCAGCCCAACGCCGCCATCGGGACTCGCTAAGGTTCTTGGGTCGCATTCTCCCGAGTTGGAAATGCTGATTGCGACGCCTTCGGGCTCTTGCCGGATGCTCAGTCGCACGAACCCATGCCCGGCTCTGGAGGCTACGCCATGCTTCACGGCGTTTTCCACCAGCGGTTGAATGGACAGCAGCGGTATCATGGCTCGCAAAACGGATTCGTCGACGTCCAGCTCCGTCCGCAGTTTCGAGCCCAGCCGCAGCTCCTCAATCTCCAGGTAAGCGCGGACGATCTTCAGCTCTTCTTCGATCTCGATGAACGTTCGATCGGAGCGAAGAAGATAACGAAACACGTCGGCCAGGTTCAATACCAATCGTCGCGCTTCGGCGTTGCTTCGATCGATCGTCCCGTAGAGCGTGTTAAGTGAATTGAATAAAAAGTGAGGATTGATCTGAGCCTGAAGCGCCTTCAGTTCCGCTTCAGAGACCAGGTTCTGCATTTGTACTCCACGCAGTTGTTCGACTTGTTCGACCACCGCACCCCCCAGGCGCGCCAGCACCGCGAAGTCCTCGCTCAGATAGCGCCGGCCACCCTCGCGTGGGCCGAGCAGAAGATAGCGGGCGTCTCCACGCGAGAAGCGCAATGGAACCACGGCCTGAACCCAGGCCGGCAAGCCCCAATTCGGCGGGTCTAGGACAGCCATAGGAATCGAATGGCCGATCATCGAAGCACATTGCTCCGTCAGGGCAAAGCGTGCCGCGTGCAAGAAGTGCGCGACTGTCTCGGCGGAATGATTAAGATATTGAACCTCGCTCCCGGCCGCCCGCCCCAGCTGCTGAAGTTCGCGCAATGCATCGTCCACGTTGGAACGCAAGAAAATTACCCGCGTCAATAAGCCCTGCATGCGGTTGCGCGCGTATACAAAGATAGTAAGCAGCAGGCAGGCCGATACGAACAACAAGCCTGCGTCGAACGGATGCTGCAGGTGCTCGGTGAGATCCGGCGATCGGATCACTGGAATGGAAATGAGCACCGCTGCTGCCGCCAGCGAGGCATTCACGATAAACCGAAGGAACGCATCCAACAAAAGAAAACGATAATCCTGCAGCAGCACCAGGAGCGCCAGCGGAATACCGGCATGGTGAAAGGCGATCTCTCCAGACCAGGCTTGCCGTGGATGATCCGCACCGAAGTGAGCAAAAGATATTGCCAGCAGAAACAGCCCCATGGCGCCCGCCAGACGCGACCCTGCCGCGCGTTTCTCTTGCCGAAGCTCCAGCAGCACGGAAATAATGGTGAGGCACGCAAAGCCCGCCGTCACTAGAATCAACGCGGCGTAGTGGAAGCGCGGCGCTCCCGTAAGCAGATCGCCGGCATGAAGTACGACAGCAATCGTACTTAGAACATAGCCGCTGATCCACAGCACCCGATAATCCGATCCGAGTGAAATGTGAAGAAGCACGGCCGGCAAGACGCTCAGTACCGAAAAGCTGGCGGCGACAATCACGTCCGCCACCGGACCGCTGGAGGGGCCGCTCGCTAGCGCGATCAGCGAGCCGAGATTCCACAACATCGCAAGCGCCGCGGCAACCGTCGGTAGACTGCTGCGCTCCTCCCGAGCCCGCCTCCAGTTCACCAGGAAGAGATAAAGCAGAATGCCGAAGATCACGACCCCGGCGCTATGCCCGATCGTATTGACGATAACCGGTTTGTGAACGCTCAGCCAGTCCGGCATTCTGATCCTACAGTATCCGATTTTTGAAAAGCGCTGCCGTGCCCTAGACTGGTAGCTTACGAAACGCGAACCAAACAGCCACGAGTCACGCCAGCCGCACGGCCTTCTGGCCGGTATCCATCCAGTGCGCGAGGCCCTGCGCGCCAGACGCCCGCTCGACCGCCTGCTGATCGCTCGGGGAGCCGGCGGACCGCGTCTTCAAGAGATCATCGATCTGGCCCGCGAACGTTCGGTATCCGTGCGCTTCGAGCCGCGCGAGGCGCTCGATCGCGCCTCTAACGGCGCCGCGCACCAGGGCGTCGTGGCCTTCGGAGCCGCCGAGCGCTATGCCGAGTTGGACGACGTGCTCTCCGGAGCCGGAGCCCAATTGCTGGTGCTGCTCGACGGCGTCGAGGATCCGCACAACCTGGGCGCCATTGTCCGCACTGCCCATGCCGCGGGAGCGGCCGCGATTCTGATTCCCGAGCGACGAGCCGCGGGACTCACCGAGGTCGTCGCCAAAGCTGCCGCTGGGGCGCTAGAGCATCTACCGGTGGTTCGCATAGGCAATGTCAGCCGGACGCTCGAAATGCTGAAGAAGCGCGGTTTCTGGATTTACGGGCTGGACCAGCGCGGTTCCCAACTGTATAGCGAAACCGATTACGCCCAGCCCACTGTGCTCGTTTTAGGCGGCGAGGGCCAGGGCCTGCACCAACTGGTCAAGCAACACTGCGATGTGCTGGTGCGCATCCCCATGGCCGGGGCCATCTCGTCGCTCAACGTCTCTGTCGCCGCCGGTATTGTGCTGTTTGAATGGCGGCGCGTGCATGCCGGTGAAGCTAGCCGGTAGGGAGTGCGCTAACAAGTTTGATGGCATGATTGGGGTTGGTGCCTTTCCATTTAGACATCACAAACCGAGAATGACACGATCAGCTTCTCGCATCAAGGTGAGGTTTCAAGCTGCGGGATTCGGAGCGGGTTTTGTGTTCCTTGGCATGCTCCAGCTTTCGCGGGGGCGCATCATGTGGATTGACTGGCATCACTTGCCAGTGTTTTCGGGTGCAGAGGTTGCGTTAGGTGTCGTGCTGTTGCTGTTGTCGATAACCCCATTTTCCTGGATCGAAAAGGGGGCTCGTTGGATTGATCGCCACTCAGGAGAGTAGGAGCTGCTAGGCTCTTAAACTTGGCACTTGTGGTGGTCGCGTGCCGGATGCCTTCCACAATTGCGTCGGCCAATGCGCTGGGAGTCGCTGTCTTCAGGTTGTATCAACCAACTTTTAGCGCAGTACCAGCTGGTAACCGCCTGCTGTCACTTTGTGGTAATATTAATTTTCCCTCCAACGAGGTTTCTAGTGGATCGTTTTACCCGCAAAGAACTGAAAAGCGACCGTTTCGCGCTGGAAGTCCAGCACAGCATCCAAGTTGTTTCCGAGCATCGCCAGCAGCTTACCCGCTGGGGAACCGTGGTCGGCGTGGTGGCCATCCTAGTGATTGCCGTGGTTCTGTATCGCAATCACGAGCATGCTGTTCGGCAAGAGGCGCTGCACAACGCCCAGCAGCTTCAGAACGCCACCATTGGCCCGCAGATGAATGAATTCAGCGTCAGCTTTCCGACGCAAGCGGAGCGCGACAAAGCGGTCAATAAGGCTTTCACCGAACTGGCCGCGAAATACCCGGGAACCGACGAAGGGCTGATCGCGGAATTCTTTCTGGGAACGAACGCCGCCGATCAGGGCAAATTGGCCGAGGCGGATAAACGCCTGAAAGAAGTGGCGGATTCGAGCACTCCTTACTCCGCGCTGGCCAAAGTCTCGCTCGCGCAAGTATATGCGGCGGAAGGCAAACTAGCCGACGGGGAGAAACTCCTGCAGTCCATAATCGACCATCCTACCCCGCTCGTTTCCAAGGAAGCCGCCACCATCGTACTGGCCGAGTTGATCCAATCCAAAGATCCACAGCGCGCCCGCAAGTTGCTGGAGCCTTTGCGAAGCAACCCGCGAAGCAGTGTCAGCCGGGTAGCGATCAGCGCACTTTCCGACATGTCCCAGAAGTGAACTCGCTCGCTCGCCTGCGCTTCCCGGTGAACCGAAGCCGCGGCCGGCGTTATCCCGAGCTTCCCCACCCTTACCGTAACGAATTCCAACGCGATCGCGATCGCATCATACATTCGCGCGCGTTCCGGCGGCTGGAGAACAAAATGCAGGTCTTTCCTGCCGGCATTTCCGACCATTTCCGCAACCGGCTGACGCATACCATCGAAGTTTCGCAGATCGCGCGTACGGTGGCTTCCGTGCTGGCCCTGGAGGAAGATCTGACGGAGGCGCTCTCGCTCGGCCACGACATCGGCCATCCGCCCTTCGCGCACGCCGGTGAGGAGGAGCTGGACCGGCAGATGCGGCGGTTCGGTGAGCGCTTCGATCACAATCTGCACGCGCTCCGAGTGGTGGAAACATTCGAGCACCGTTATGCACGCTTTGCGGGATTGAACCTGACCTTCGAGGTGCGGGAAGGGATCGTCAAGCATTCGCGTGATTTTGAAAAAGGCGAGAATCCGGCGCTGAATGAATACCTTCCCGGATTGCGCCCACCTCTCGAAGCCCAGCTTATCGACTTGGCCGATGAGATCGCCTATAACACGGCCGACCTGGATGACGCGTTTTCGGCGCGTCTGTTCACAATCTGCGACATTCGTACTGCCATACCCGAGTTCGAGCGGCGATACCAGGAAGCGGAAGGCCATTTTCCAGCGGCGTCTGAACGGGAGCTGTTTCAGGAGGTGGTGCGAGGCCTCGTCGATTGGCTCGTGTCGGGGCTCATTCAAGGAACTATGGACGCGGCCCTAGAAGCCGATGTCGCCAATTCAGACCAGGTTCGGGAGCATTCCAGGCGCCTGGCCTCGTTCACGCCGGCTGCTCAGGCCACCAACCGGCAGCTCAAGCAGTTTCTTCATCACGCCGTCTATTTTTCCGAGCCGATGGTGCAAGAACGCCGCCGCTCAGCCGCCATGATTGACGAGCTGTTCGAATTCTACGCCGCGCATCCGGACAAATTGCCGGAAAATTATATCGAGCCGCTCGAGCATTGGCCCGTTCACCGCGTGGTCTGCGATTACATCGCGGGAATGACAGACGGCTTTTTCCTGCGAACCTACCAGGAGACGTTGGGCGTGTAAGTTTAGGAAACAATCCGTCTCCACGCGCCATCCATAGATGGGGTAGCCTCGGGTGACAACCCGCAAAAAATACTGGTTGGCCGGAATTGGCGTCTTAATCGGCTTGGCGATCGTCGGCGCTTTCGTCGCGGCATCGATAATGGCGAAGCGCTTCGAGCCCATGATCCGCGAACAGGCCATCCGTTATCTGAGCGAGCGGTTCCATAGCGAAGTTGAGATCGCGTCGCTGCACGTCAACCCTCCCAAAATGTCGATCTTTCAAATTCTATTGCGGCACGGCCGGGGAGCAATGGTCGGGGTGGGCGGCGAAGGAGTTTCGATGCGCTTCGGGGGGAAGCGCGAGTTTCCGCCGCTCTTCCAGATCAAGAAGCTCTTCTTCATCGTGGATCTAGGGGTGTTAAAGGAGTCTCGCAAAACCGTCGAATTCGTTTCCCTGGACGGGGTGGAAATCAATATTCCACCCAAGGGACAATTCCCGGACGTGGAAGTAACCGATGGCTGGGGCAAGGACAAATCGGGAAAACTGAACGTGCTCATCAAGGACGCCCAGTTCAATGATGCGCTACTGGTCATTCATCCCCGCGACAAAAGCAAGCGGCCGCTGCGATTCGCTATTGAACATCTTCGTCTAAAGTCGGCCGGAATCGATTCGGCCATGAAATATACCGCTGCCATGACCATTCCGAAACCACCGGGGACGCTTCATAGTGAAGGAAGTTTTGGTCCGTGGATGGCATCCGAGCCCGGAGACACGCCGCTCGTTGGCGATTACAATTTCGATAAAGCCAACTTGGGAGTCTTTAACGCCATCGCGGGCATGCTGAATTCAACCGGCAAGTTCGAAGGGACCCTCAATACCGTTCGCGCGCGAGGCGAAGCCAACGTGCCGAATTTTCACCTGAAAGCAGTCGGCAATACCGTCCCGCTTTCAACGCGGTTTGAAGTTCTCGTAGACGGAACCAACGGTAATACAATCCTGCAGCCGGTGAGGGCAAGGCTGGGAAGAACGAACTTCACCACTACCGGCACCGTAATCAAACATGAGAATCAGGCTCTCCGCACCATCAGTCTCAAGGTATGGATGCCGCATGGAGACATACGCGATCTGCTTCGGCTGGCAACCAAAGGGCCGCCCTCCATGGAAGGCGAGATCAATTTGCGCTCGCGAATCGACATTCCACCCCTGACCGGCCCGGTCAAAGAGAAGCTGCGGCTGGACGGGGATTTCGATATCACTGCCGCCAAGTTTCTTCGCTCCACTATCCAGGAACAGATCGATCAACTGAGCCGCCGCGGCCAGGGGCAGCCGAAAAATCAGGAGATTGAAGAAGTGGTTTCGAACATGAAGGGTTCATTCCGCTTGGAAGATCAGCTCATGACCTTCCGGTCCATGTCATTCGACGTGCCCGGCGCGAATGTCGAAATCGCCGGAGATTACGATTTGGCCAAGGATATTATCGATTTCCATGGAGCGCTGAAACTGGACGCGAAGGTATCGCAAACCATGACCGGCTGGAAGCGATGGGTCCTCCGGCCCGCCGATCCCTTCTTTGCCAAGCACGGAGCGGGAACTTACCTGAAGATCAAAGTGGACGGGACCGCGAAGCAGCCGAAGTTCGGGCTCGACCGCAAGCGTGGCGCCGGTCCAGATTCGAAGACCGCTCAAAACTCCCAGCTGGACTCGAAATAGACCGTTCCACGCCGATGCTAGGATGGAAGTGACCGGTCCTTCCATCATGAAATGCAAGATCTGCAATGCGCGTAAGCCGCGCCGTTACTGTCCTGGCGTGGGTGCTGACATATGCTCGATTTGCTGCGGGTCGGAGCGGGAAGTGACCGTGAATTGCCCGTTGGATTGTGTGTACCTGGTGGAAGCGCGGCAGCATGAGAAGCCTCCGGTTGCAGTTGAGGGACAACAACTTCCCAACCAGGATGTCCGCATCACCGAGGAATTCCTGCGGGACCACGAGCCGCTGCTGATTTTCTTGGGGGCGAAGCTGCTCGAAGCGTCTCTCGAAACCGCCGGCGCAGTAGATTCCGACGTCCAGGACGCCCTAGAGTCGCTGATACGCACCTATCGTACGCTCGAGAGCGGTCTCTATTACGAGACTCGTCCGAATAACCTGTTGGCCGCAAGCATTCATCAGAAAATCCAGGATGCGGTCCAGGAACTGCGCAAAGATCTGGGCGAAAAAGGATCCACGCCCATCCGCGACAACGAAATCCTGGGCATTCTCGTGTTTCTGGAGCGCGTCGGGCTGCATGAGAGAAATGGACGGCCGCGCGGCCGGGCGTTTGTCGACTATTTGCGCGGCTATTTCCCGCAGAAGCAGTCCGGCCCGGCGGATGCGTCCTCTCTGATCCAGGTATGACCGGTTTCATCGTATTTGCTCACGGCTCCCGGATTGAAAGCGCCAATCAGGCCGTCCGGGATATCGCAGCCCGAATGGCAGCTTCGCGCAGTGACGTGGTGGAGGCGGCCTTCCTGGAATTGGGCGAGCCGGATCTGTCCGGAGCAACAGCGCGCCTGGTGGCTGGTGGCGCTTCGCGCATCATTGTGATCCCTTATTTTTTGACACTGGGTACGCATATGAAGCGCGATCTGCCGCGGCTGGCCGAAGAAGCTGCTCGCCAAAATGGCGGCGTCGAGATTGAGGTTACTTCACCGCTCGATGGACATCCCGGCCTGCTGGAAGCTTTGCTTGATCGCGCGAGCGAAGCGCTGGCGCCAGGCCAGGATCGCCCATGAAGGCCACGCTGGTCGAGTCGCGCGAGATTGCTCCGGAAGTGCGGCACTTCGTGTTCGAAGCGCCGGGAGTGAAGCAGCTTCACTTCAAGCCGGGTCAATTCGTTTCCTTCAACGAAATGCTCGGCGGTAAGAAGATCACGCGGGCTTATTCCATCGCGTCACTTCCGGCAGGCAACCACTTCGAGCTCTGTCTGAATCTAGTGCATGAAGGCATTTTTTCGCCGCACCTTTTTGCGATGAAGCCGGGCGATTCGGTGGAAATGACCGACCCGCTTGGTTTCTTCGTGGTCCGTAATCCCGCCAAAGACGCCGTGTTTGTGGCCACCGGCACCGGGATTGCACCGTTCCGCTCTATGGCGCCCGATTATTTGAGCCATCCGCAGGCCAAGGAGCTGACGCTGATTTTCGGTGTGCGGCACGAGCGAACCATCTACTATCGCGACGATTTCGAGGCGCTCGCCAAACAGCATCCCAACTTTCAGTTCTTGCCGACGCTGAGCCGCCCGGAACCATCCTGGAGCGGCCGGACGGGGCACGTTCAGATCCATCTGCTGGAAGCGATTGGCGACCGGCGCGACCTGGATGTATATATCTGCGGCCTGAAGGCGATGGTGGATGACGTCCGAGCGATCCTCAAAGGGATGGGCTTCGACCGCAAGCAGATTATTTTCGAAAAGTACGATTGATGAACCGAACCCTGGCACTGGCGGCGTTGATGATCCTGTTGTTCGCGGGCACGGTCGCGGTGCTGGTGAACGTTATGCCCGGGCCGCACAAGCCGATGGACTACCTGGTGATCGGCGCGGTGGCGACGTTGCTGTGCCTGCTGGCATTGTTCGTGGTTTTGATCAAGCTGCCGCAGAGGCGCAAGCCCGACTCGGAATGACTACCGCTCCCTGATGGTCACGGCTCGGTTTCGGAATAACTCGCTCCTGATGGTCACGGCTCGGTTAGCGTGTAATCCGCACTTCCACCGACTTGTATATTTCTTTGGTCTGCTGCAGATCGGCGAATTCGAGACCAGGGAGCCTGGCAGACGCAGTGCCGGCCGCGACGCCCCAGCGGACGCAATCGGCGAAATTCTTTCTTTTTCGTGCGTGCCCAGACATAGGCCGCTGCCAGCGCGTCTCCGGCGCCCAGCGGGGATACGGCATCGATTCGCGGCGGCAGCACTTCCATCAATTGATTTTCGTTGGTCGCGACTACGCCGCGGCTGCCCAGCGATAGCAGTACGGACTCCGCGCCCATGGCCTTGATTCGAGTCACAGCTTCGACGAAGTGCGCGCGCGTAATCAGAGCGCGGTTCAATAGACGCTCCGCTTCCGGCTGGTTCGGTGTCACCACCGTTGGCCCCGCTTCCACTCCGTGCAGGAGCGCATCGCCATCGGTGTCGAGCAGCGTCTTCACCTTGTGTTCGCGCGCCCGCCGGATCAGCTTGGTGTAAAAATCGGAAGCAACACCGGGCGGAATACTGCCGCACAGCATCAGCCAGGAGGCGCCGTCGAGCCGGCTGTCGACGGTCTTTTCGATGCTCTTCAACTCCTCCGGAGTGATCAGCGGTCCGGGCTCGTTCATCTTCACCGCCAATCCCTGCCGGTCAGTCACCGTGAAGTTGGTTCGAATCTCGCGATTGATGCGCACCAGCTTTGTCGGGAAGCCCAACTTGGCCAGCAGCTTTTCGAACTTTTCGCCGTTGGCGCCGCCGGAGGTGGCTATCGCGAGCGTTTTGGCGCCATAGCACTGCAGGACGCGAGAAGCATTGATGCCGCGGCCGCCTGCCGAATCGCTGCGCGAGAGAATGTACGCGCGATCCTCGAATACCAGCCGGTCCACGAAGACATTGCGGTCGATGGAAGGATTGATGGTGAGGGTGATAATCAACTCCCAATGTTAACCTGAACTATTGCGGCGGCATTCCCAGTTCCTGGCGTATCTGGCGCTGGGCGCCGTGTGTTTTTTCTGGGGAACCACTTATCTGGGCATCCGGATGGCGCTGGAATCGGTTCCGCCGCTGATGCTGGTCAGCCTGCGATTCACGGCTTCGGGAACGGTCCTGCTCATCGCCGCATTTTTCGTCAAGGCGCACTTCCCGTCGGGCAAAGAGCTTTTCTACACAGCGCTGTTCGGAGTGATCATCATCGGACTCGGGAACGGCTGCGTGGCTTTTGCCGAACTTTGGATTCCGAGCGGCCTGGCTGCGCTCTTCATCACCACGACGCCTTTTTGGATGATCGGCATTGAGGCGTTGATTCCCGGCGGCGCACGCTTGCATGGACCAACTCTGTTTGGAATGCTGGTGGGATTCGGCGGCACGCTGCTTCTGGTGGCCCCCACTGCGATTCAACAAGGCCTCAGCGGCCCGATAGTGCAGGGGTTTTTGTTGCTGCAGTTCGGTTGTTGTGGCTGGGCCTTTGGCTCGATCCTGCAGCGTCGCCACACGACGACGGCGCACCCGGTGGTGAGTGGCGCGGTGCAACAATTGGCGACCGGTTTGACGTTACTGGGCCCGGCGCTCCTCACGCGAACGCATCCGATCCCATGGACCGGCCGCAGCTTCGGAGCTGTGATTTACCTGATCACCTTTGGCTCCGTGATCGGCTACAGCGCATACCTCTACGCTCTCGACCAGCTTCCAGTGTCGATCATCAGCATCTATAACTACATCAACCCGATCGTTGCGCTCTTCCTGGGATGGCTTATTTACCGGGAGCCGGTGGGGATTCGCGAAGTCGCGGCCATGCTGGTTATTTTCCTGGGTGTGACGCTGGTAAAGCGCTCGGCCGGAGTCGTCCGGAAGGCCGCTGTTCAGAAAGCTGTCACGGGTTGACCAGCTGACCCATCCGTTCCAGACTCGCCTCAAATCTCTGCCGGTTGGTCAGAACCGGAGCGAATAAATCGCCGACTCGCTCGAAACGATCCAGCACATTATGGATGTTGAACTGGTGTGGCTCGAGGCCCTTCTTCACTTCGGACCAATCGAGCGGCGTGGAAACGGCAGCGCCAGGATACGCGCGCGGCACGTACGGAGCGGCGATGGTCTTCGCGCTCGAGATCTGTAGATAATCGAAATAAACCTTGGCCTTCTTTCGGCGCGACACGGCACGCGGCGTGGTGAACAGGTCAGGATTCTGACGAATGACCAGGATCGACAGGATCTCGGCGAATGACCGCACCTGCTCGTAGCTGTAGACCGGCTCTAGCGGGATGTAGATGTGCATTCCGTCGCCGCCGGTGGTCTTGGGATAGCCCGCCATCCCGATGGAATCGAGCGTCTTCTTCACCAATTGCGCGGCCTCCACGATCTGATCGTAAGGACAGCCCTCGGTGGGATCGAGATCGATCAAAGCGAAGTCGGGATTGTCGAGCGAGCCCAGGCGGCTCATCCAGGGATTCTGATCGATGCAGGCCAGGTTGGCGAGGTAAAGCAGAGTCGCGCGATCGTTGCAAATGATGTAGTGGATCTTGTCCTGATTGTGTTCGGAAAAGATCGGCTCCAGCCGGACCCAGTCGGGAACTTTGTCCTCGGCGTCCTTCTGGAAAAAGAAATCGTGGTCGATTCCATTGGGATAGCGCTTGAGCGACAGCGGGCGATCGCGCAGATGAGGAATGATCAGGTTCGCGACGGCGTCGTAGTAGTTGATGAGGTCGCGCTTGGCAATGCCTTCGCCGGGATAGAAGATCTTGTTGAGGTTCGTGAATTTTAGTCGTTTGCCTTCGATGTCCACCAGTCATTTCCGCGGGCGATTTCGGCGGAATCAGCGGGTCGCGTTTGATGAGTGACGGAGCGGTTTCTGGGTCGGACGAATCCCCGCCTTCGCCGTCTTCCCCATGCTCGCCGTAGTCGCCGGGACTCTCGCGCGCGCACTCCTTCGGGTCTTTGTCGGGCCGAAGCCCTAGGAAGACTGGCGCTCGAAGCAATCCGTCCGGAGTTGACTTCTAGAAATTTGATCTCGGCAACCAGTTCGGGCTTCACCCAGGTGACATCGCGAAGCGCCTTCACCGGCCCCGCGAACGGGCTCTTCTTGGTGATGAGCGGTTCGATCCGCGAGTAAATCT
Source organism: Bryobacterales bacterium (assembly GCA_963780485.1). Lineage (GTDB taxonomy): Bacteria > Acidobacteriota > Terriglobia > Bryobacterales > Bryobacteraceae > Palsa-89. Next base: position 359,949 of record CAWACO010000002.1, on the reverse strand, counting down.
CCCGGAGCGACTTGTCGTTGAATCCGGTTCCGACTTGGCCGACGTGTATCAGCTTCCCCTGCTCGTAGCATCCCAAGACCAGCGAGCTGAAATAGTCGCGTTCGCCATGAGTGAAGCCGCCGATCACGAAATCCTCCGTGGATACCACTTTGATTTTGAGCCACTGTGGGCTGCGCCGGCCTTCATACTTACTGCCCATGCGCTTGGCCAGGATGCCTTCCAGGCCCAGCTGGCGCGCGGCTTCGAGCATCGCGTCGCCCGAAATCGTGAAGTGGTCCGAGAGCCGGATGCGTTCGGTGGGCGTGGCTATTTCCGCGAGCAAGCGCTTGCGCTCTTCGAGCGCCACGCCGCGCAGATCATACCCATCCAGATAGAGCAGGTCGAACAGGAACAGCGTGACCGGAGTAGAGCGCGCCAGGTGCGCGATGGTGTTCGGATCCCCGACGGAGATGCGCGGCTGGATCAGGCTGAAGCTCGACTTTCCCTTATCGTCCACCACTGCGATTTCGCCGTCCAGCACCGCCGTCGAAGCCTTGAGGAAGCGCGGCAGAACGCTGAGCTCGGGATATTGCTGCTCGCAGCGCTTCTGGTTGCGCGTGTAGATGCAGAGCTGGCTGTTCTCGACGAAGCAGAGCGCGCGAACGCCATCCCACTTCACTTCATACAGCCATTGGTCGCCGGCCGGCGGTTTGTTCGCTATAGTGGCGAGCATCGGCGAGACCGAGCGCGGCATCGGTGATTTCACAGCGCCTTTCAGCTCCGCGATGCGTTCCAGGCCCGCGGCTTGGCTCGTGACGGCAGGAAGATTTTCGGCGATCTCCTGCTGGCTGCGGCCGGTGAGCACGCTGTGAGCGTAGTCTTCAATGTTCCAGCCCGGCCTGGCTTCGGTGTCTTTTTTCTTGATCAGCAGCCACTCATTGCCCTTGCCGCGGCCGCGCATCAGAACCAGGGCGAACTCGCCGCGCAGCTTTTCGCCATGCAGACGGAACTTCAGATCGCCGCGCTCGATCTGCGCACTTGCCGGTACGCCGTCGCCCAGCAGCTCATAGGTGCCGCGATCCCACAGCATGACGCTGCCGCCGCCGTACTCGCCTTTCGGAATATTGCCCTCGAAACCACCGTAGTCAATCGGATGATCTTCCACATGGACGGCTAGGGCTTTCGACAGCGGCTCCAGGCTCGGACCTTTCGGCACCGCCCAGGATTTGAGCGTGCCGTCTACTTCCAATCGGAAGTCATAGTGCAGCCGCGTAGCGTCGTGCCGCTGGACGCAGAAATAGTTGCCGCGTGACTCGGCCGGTGTCGCGGGCTTAGGTTCTGGTGTCTTGTCGAAGGACCTTTTGCGCTCGTATTCCTTCAGCGACATTCAAGCACCATCGTCCCACGGGCGGAAGCGCGGAATCCATCGGGGCACGTGGGCACAGAAGGTTTTGTACTCCTTGCCAAATTTGGCTCGCAGGGTTGGCTCCTCGTATCCGATGACAAACACGTGAGTGCACAGCCATACGATCGCGCCGTATTCAAGAAGATGAACGCTGCCAAATAATAATGCCTGGCCCGTGACTACCAACAGCAGTGCAACGTACATCGGGTTTCGAACGTAACGATATAGCCCTTGGATGACCAGGTGGCGCGTGGGAAAAACAGGCGCTGGCGTTCCCAGGCCCTGGATCGCGAAGCGGGCGAACGAATCTAAGAGCACCGGAACACCCACGAGAATGAGGAAACCGCCAACAACGCGCAGCAGAGCAAAGCTCCCCAAAGAGGATTCCATTTGCCAGCGAGTGATCCACCAAGGGATCCAACCCATCACAGTCACGGGCGCGATCAGCAAAAAGATCACAGAACCGATGATGGCAATTATTTTTCGCTGTTGGTCGCTCACCATACCTCCCTCACCTGGTTTCACATTACACTGAAAGGTTTGTCTACCTAAGGAGGTCCCGAATGGGGGAAGACCGGTTCTACTGGATGGGCGATGATTTTGGCGACGGCGGAGATGGGGGTGATTTTGGCGACGATGGAGGCAATGGTGACGATGGAGACGACGGGTATGGCGACGATCAGGACGATCAGGACGGCGATGACCAGAATGATCAGGATGACGATCAGCCCGATGACGATGGTGGCGGCTCTGGCGATGGCGGCAATGGAGACGACGACCAAAATCTGGATGATTATTTCGCCTCCGATGAAGACCTGCCCCCGGTGGATGACGACGTCTTCAGCGATGCGTCCGATTTCCCCAATGCCGACGCCAGCGATTTCGAAGACGACCAGGGTGACTGGACGCCCGCCGATTACCAAGAATCCGCGCAAAACCTCTTCGGTGACCACGAATTCTTCGGCGACACGCTAATCCAGCAGAAGACTGACGAGGGATTTCAGCCCTATCAGGACGAGCGCTTCAACAGCGCCTTCGAACAGATCGCCCCAGGCACCTCAGACACCGTGCATTTGTTCGAGCGTGATGGCAAACTGTTCGCCTTCGGTCTGGTCTCGCAGGCCGTACTCGAAATGCTAATGGCGCGCTATAGCGGCATCGATCTTAGCGGACTGGAAGTGGGTGTTCCGCCCAAGGGCGAACCGGCGCCACCGCAGCCGCTGCCGCCCGCCTTCGCCAACGTCGCCGAACAAGATGCAGTGGACTTGAGGAAATACTGCACCCCCATCGGCGATCAAGGCCAGACCGGCCGCTGTTCAGCATTCGCTTGGACCCATGCGACCGAGATGTCGCGCAATATTCTGCAGGAAGAATCTCCGCGCCTGAGCCCGAACTTCACCATGCTCGAGTTCCAGCGCATGCAAGGCGATGCGCAGGATTATCAATATGCGTACTCGGGCGGTGATGGCACCATCAGCGGACCCGATCCGGGCGGAGTGCTGGTGGAACACGGCACTTGCCGGCAGGAATTGTGGCCGGATGATCGTCCCCAGCCGATGACACGCGAGCAGCAACTCGCGGCCGATGCGGAGCGCTATCGACTGGAGGGAGTGCCGTTGCCAATCGCTCTGGACGACGTGCGTAAAGTGCTTAGCGCAGGTTGCCCCGTTCACGTGTCGATGAACACCGGTTCGGCGTTCTCAGATGTCGGCCGGGATGGAGTTTTCAACGCTGCCGAAGCGCCCTGGGGCCGGCACGGCCGGCATGCAATGTTGATAGTAGGTTATACCGGAAACTTCTTTATTCTCAAAAATTCGTGGGGAACGGACTGGGGCGACAAGGGATATGCGTATGTGCCTAAGAATGTCCTTGCCGCCTCAGATCCGGAATTTGTAGCGGTGTTGTTAAAGAGACCGCAACAATGAACGGTTAGCGGGCACCCCAGTCATCGTGATGCTCGCGGAATTGACGTAGCCGGCTTATATCATCGGTTAGAATGTCACGATCCCGGCCTGAGACGTGATCATCGGTCGCCACCCGCTGCAAGGCGGTGATCACGTCATCCAGTTCTCGCTCGTTATAACGATGGTCCGCCACTTGGCTCTGCAGGTCGCCCAGTTGCTGCTTAACTCGCTCTAGACGATATTGATCTCGTATCCCCGAGAACGATGTGATCTGAATATGGTTCAGATCGTCCCGTACCTTGTCGAACATACGCGCGCGCCATTGATCGCCGCGATAGTAATCGTCCCGATCCCGGTGATAGCGGTCGTCGTCGCGGGGCGGCTGGGCCTGCATGCTGACGCCTAGACCAAACAACATCAAACTCGCGCCTGCAATAGTTCTTAGTAGTAAATGCCTCATCGTATGTGCCTCCTCGCCCTGTATGACGCCCTGGAAAGAACCCTTGCTTCGCGCGGAATTTATTATTTCGCGTTAAGAACCGTGACAAAAATGTTAGCCGGGCGTTAACGCCAGCCGTTACGCGCCCGGAAATCACGGAGTTGGTACAGGTCTTGCGCTAGGACATCACGATCACGATAGGCCAGCCGATTACTGTTGACCACATGCTGCAATGCCGAAATCGTGTCATTGAGCTCATGCTTATTGCCCGAGCGCTGAAACTCGCCAAGCTCCTCGCGCACCTTGTTAAATCGTCGTCGGTCGCCGCCATTCCAATTGGAATTCGCCTCGGCGCGTTCGATATCGGAACGCAGGCGATTGAACAAGTCTCCGGGAGTACGCTGGTCCCGGCCGTAGTAAGGACCGCGGTCGCTGTAGCGGTTACCGGCGGGCGGAGGGCCTGGATAATACTGCGGTTGCGCGCTGGCGCCGGCCGCGAGCAGACACGCAATTGCCACAATTGGGAGAAGATGTCTCATCGAAAATGCTCCTCGGCCTGTTCGACGTATCGAACGACCGGCGAGGATTCAGAGCGATGATTATTTGCGCTTAATCCGGTGCGCGAACGATTACTGCTTCTCGATTCTCATCCCGTAGAAGGATCGCCACACGAAGAAGATCGAGATCAGCAGGAAAACCGCCGCTAGGATATTCGTGAAAGTAGGCCCCTGGTCATGCGTAAGCGACACAGCCAGTTCTACAGCGAGCAGGCCGAACAAAGTGGTGAACTTGATGATCGGGTTTAACGCGACCGAGGACGTGTCCTTGAACGGATCGCCCACCGTGTCGCCGACCACTGTGGCGTCGTGCAGCGGAGTGCCCTTCTGCTTTAGTTCCGTCTCCACGATTTTCTTGGCATTGTCCCACGCGCCGCCCGCATTGGCCATGAAGATGGCCTGGTAGAGCCCGAACAGCGCGATCGATATCAGATAGCCGATGAAGTAATAGGGTTCGACGAACGCGAATCCTAGGGTAGCGAAGAACACCGTCAGGAAGATGTTGAACATCCCTTTCTGCGCGTATTGCGTGCAGATCTCGACAACCTTCTTGCTGTCGGTGACGGAGGCCTTGGTGATGCCTTCCAGTTTGATGTTGGCCTTGATGAACTCCACTGCGCGATAAGCGCCGGTGGTCACCGCCTGCGTCGAAGCGCCGGTGAACCAATAGATGATCGCGCCGCCGGTGATCAGGCCCAGCAGGAATGGCGGATGCAGGATGGAAAGATTCGACAACAACTCGGTCTTCAAACCATTGGTGAGCGCCACGATGATGGAAAAGATCATCGTCGTCGCGCCGACCACCGCGGTCCCGATCAGCACCGGCTTGGCAGTGGCTTTGAAGGTATTGCCCGCGCCATCGTTCTCTTCGAGATTCTCCTTGCCCTTCTCGAAATCAGGCGTGAATCCGAAATCTTTCTGAACCTCGCCCGAGATCCCGGGAATCTGCTCGATGGTGGAAAGCTCGAAGACGGACTGGGCATTGTCCGTCACAGGGCCGTAGGAATCGACCGCGATGGTCACCGGTCCCATACCGAGGAAGCCGAATGCCACCAGGCCGAACGCGAATACGGCCGGGGCGATCATCAAACTTCCAAAGCCTTGGTTGCTGATCAAATAAGCGATCGCCATGAGGGCCATCATGGTCAATCCCAGCCAGTACGCGCTGAAGTTGCCGGCCACGAAACCAGAAAGGATATTCAGCGACGCGCCGCCTTCGGCCGAGGACTTCACCACTTCGCGGACGTGTCCCGAATTCATGGAGGTGAAGACTTTCACTAGTTCCGGAATAATCGCGCCGGCCAGCGTGCCGCACGTGATCACCGACGATAGCTTCCACCATAGCGTGGTATCGCCGTTAAGATCGGGAATGATCTGGCTGGATACGATGTAAGTGAAGATAATCGAAACAATCGAAGTCAGCCACACCAACGAAGTCAGCGGTGCCTCGAAATTCATCTTGGCGACGTTAGCGTAGCGGCTCTTGGCGATCGCGCTGTTGATGAAATAAGACAAAGCAGAGGAGATAATCATCACCACGCGCATGACGAAGATCCAGACCAGAAGCTGGACCTGGACGATCTGGCTGTTCACAGCGAGCAGGATGAAAGTAATCAGCGCGACGCCGGTGACGCCGTAGGTCTCGAATCCGTCGGCGCTGGGTCCCACCGAATCGCCTGCGTTGTCGCCGGTGCAATCGGCGATCACGCCGGGGTTGCGCGCGTCGTCTTCCTTGATCTTGAAAACGATCTTCATCAGGTCGGCGCCGATGTCGGCGATCTTTGTGAAGATACCGCCCGCGACGCGCAGCGCGGCAGCGCCCAGCGACTCGCCGATCGCAAAGCCGATGAAGCACGGCCCCGCGTAATCGCCCGGAATGAACAGCAGGATGAACAGCATGATCACCAGCTCAATGCTGATGAGCATCATGCCGATGCTCATGCCGGCCTTCAGCGGAATCTCGTTGCAGGGATATGCCTTGCCTGTCAGGCTCGCGAACGCGGTCCGCGAGTTGGCGAAGGTGTTAACGCGGATGCCAAACCATGCGACGCCGTAGCTTCCGGCGATGCCGACCAGGCTAAACCCGAGGATGATGGGCAGCGTCACGCCCACCGATTTGCCAGGCACCGGCGCCAGCCAGCCGAAATACGCGGCGATGATCACCGCGATGAACACCCAGAGAAGCAGAAGAAACTTGCCTTGCGTAATCAGGTAGGTCTTGCAGGTCTCATAGATCAGTTCCGAGATCTCGAGCATCGAGCGGTGCACCGACAGGTTGCGGAGCTGCGTGTAGGTGACGAGTCCAAACAGCAGACCGAGCGCGCAGACCGCCAAGCCCCACATCAGCAGCGACCGGCCGTTTGTGCCGCCGAGAAAGGTTGCCTGGGAGAGATCGGGAATCACCAATTGAGCTTCGCCGCCCACGGTGCTGGACGCCTGCGCAAAGGCGAGCGAAGGCACGCTCATGAGCATCACAGCCGCAACGAGAAGCGGCAAAATCAAACATGCGGCGCGCCGGCACGAGGGCACGCGAACGATCGGCATTCGATCCAATCCTCCTGAGATTAAAGGAGATCCCCCCGGTGGAGGGACCCAAGGACGAGTATTACAGCAGCCTGAATACCTTCGATCACGATAGCGCACTAGGAGGTTATCCGCAACCCGAGATATTACTGGTACCAACGGATGCAGTGCCTAAGACGCATCGCAGCGAGGGGGGACCGAATGCCTGATTTGGAAAACGAAGCCAGCGGCAACCAGTCTGTACTATGGAAGTCGCCGCCGATCTACTCCGGCGTTACTTATGGATCAATGTGTGTTGTCAGCTTTGTGGTAAACCTCCGTGCTGTCGACACTGTTTCCATGAGCATCCTGGCCGCTGTTGGTTACCGTCATGGTCTTTCCGTCTTTCGAGACTACCTGGTGATGCTTCGAACGTTTGCCCTTCTGGCCGTAAGTGACGTCACGCGTGTTGTCGTTAACCTGTGTCTCGGAGACAGCATCGTAGGGCCCTTGACTGATCTGGCCATCGCCGCCCGCCATCGGCACGACGTACGTGACTGCGATCGGCATGCCATCAGCATCAGTGCCCTTAACCGTGACATGAACGGTGTTGCCGGTGTCCAGAATCACGACAGTCTCGTCCTGTGGAATCGCATCACCGGTGGATTGAGCCTTATCCAGTTTCCAAGTACCCGTAAACGGATCCTCTGCAAGAAGCGCGCCCGCAAATACGAGCGGCACGAATATACACATATATTTTCGCATGATACAGTTACCTCCCTGCTCTCCTTCGCGTGCAATTGGTACACCATCTCAAAAGCGTTTCGCTTGAATTCATTGCCGCGGCGCTCTCCTTGGGGGAAGAGATGACGAGTCTAAAGGTAGATGGACCGGTTCCACCAGTCGACGCGCGGAGTACTGCAACCGGAGGCAAGGCTGTCGACACCAGTAGGGCGCTGGAATCGAACTGTACCGCCACCCAAAAAGCCCTCGCAAGAACGGTGTTTGACATGAGTGTCAACATGACACGCTGAGCGTGTGCGCCAGGGCAAAGTAAAATGGAATTAAGATGAAACTGGCCGCCTGGATCTGCATTTTCGCCTGCCTCGCATGGAGCCAACAACCGAATGCCGCAAGAGTGGATCGTGTTGGAGCGACGGGCTTTTTGCAACTCGAGGCGGACAGCTTCCGCAGCTTGACGCCGCAACAGCAGGCTCTGGCCTATTGGCTCACCGAGGCGTCCATCGCGATCAATCCGATTATCTACGACCAGATGTCGCGCTTCGGTTTGCGGCAAAAAGCGATCCTCGAAATGATCGTGGCTCATCCGGATGGAGTGAATCGCGCGAGTTTCGACAAGATCCTGGCGTTCACGAAATTGTTCTGGGGGAACCACGGCAATCACAATGAAACGACCGCACAGAAGTTCCTGCCGGAATTCACGTTCGAGGAGCTGAGAGACGCGGGACTGGCCGCCATTCATCATGGAGCACACGGATTCACCGAGGCCGCGTTCTTGAAAGAAATCGACGAGCTGAAACCTTCGTTGTTTGATCCCAACTTTGAACCGCTGATCACCGCCAAAAGCCCGCGCGGCGGTCTGGACATTCTGCAAGCCAGCGCGAACAATTTTTATTTCGGCGTTACCTTGGCTGATCTAAAAGGCTTTACCGAGCACTACCCGCTGAATTCGCGATTGGCCAAGGTCAATGGCCACTTAGTGGAGCAGGTGTATCGCGCGGGAACGCCGGATCATCGCATACCGCCGGGGCTCTACGCCGAGTATCTGTCGAAGGCGAATTCTTATTTCGAGAAGGCGGCGGGGGTGGCCGAGCCCGCGCAAGCACAGGTGATCCGGGACCTGATCCGCTATTACCAGACCGGCGATCCGAAGGACTGGATTCATTTCGACATCGACTGGGTGCAGAACAAGGCGCCGGTCGATTTCGCCAATGGTTTCATCGAGGTTTATCGCGATCCGCGCGGCGCCAAGGGCACCTCGCAGAGCTTCGTTTCGGTGACCGATCAACGCGTCAACTCGCTCATGCTGAAGATCGCGGACAACGCGCAGTACTTCGAAGATCGCGCACCGTGGAAGGCGGAGTATAAGAAGCAGGGCGTGAAGCCGCCGCTGGCGAAGGCGGTGGAGGCGGTGATCGAGACCGGCGACTTTCATGTCACCACGGTAGGGGACAACCTTCCGAACGAAGACGAGGTCCATGAGAAGTACGGCAGCAAGAGCTTCTTGTTTACGGGAAGTTCGCGGGCCATTTCGCATGCCAGCGGGAATGGCATGCTGGATGAGTTTGCTGCCTCGAAGGACGAGGTCGAGATATGCAAGAAGTATGGCGATGAAGCAGAAGATCTCATGACCGGGCTGCACGAGATCATCGGTCACGGCTCCGGGAAGTTGAGTCCAAAACTCACGCACGAGCCGACTTTTTATCTGAAAGAATACTTTTCGACTCTGGAAGAGGCGCGCGCCGACTTGATGGCGCTCTGGAATATCTGGGATCCAAAGCTGCGCGAGCTGGGACTGATTTCGAATCCCGACGTGGCCAAAGCGATGTATTATTCGTCGGTGCGCGTGGTTCTCACGCAGCTTCGACGGATTCCCAAGGGCGACACCATCGAAGAGGATCATGAGCGCGACCGCCAGCTCATCGTGAATTACATTCGGGACAAGACCGGCGCCATCGCCGAAGAGAAGCGCAATGGCAAGACCTACCTGGTAATCCGCGATTTTCAAAAGATGCGGCAAGGAGTTGGCCAATTGCTGGCCGAGTTGATGCGCATCAAGGCTGAAGGAGATTACGCCGCGATCAAGGCGCTAGTGGATAAGTATGCCGTTCACTTCGATCCGGCGCTGCGCGATGAGGTGGTGGAGCGCTACAAAAAGCTCGACATCCCAACTTATTGGACAGGCATCAATCCGGAGCTGAGCGCCACTTTCGACTCAAAGAAGAAACTGTCGAAAGTAGAGATCTCGTATCCGCGAGATTATGTGAAGCAACAGCTTGGGTATAGCAAGATGTACGGTGGCGCGAATTAATCGGACCGGAGCGCTTGCATGACATCGACGCGTGCAGCGCGGACCGCCGGCAACAGCGACGCAATAACCGCGGCGGCCAGCAGGACAATCGCCGAGCCGACCACCGGAGCGGCGCCCGGCATTCGTACATCAGTGAAATAGCTGCCCGCCAGACGCGCCAGCGCGAATCCGCAGGCCGCACCCGCAAGGACGCCCGCCACAGCCATCACGGCGCCTTGGGCGAGGACTCCCGTCACCAGATGCCGAGGCTGCGATCCAATCGCCAGCCGTATGCCGAACTCGCGCGTCCGTCCGCTGACCGAGAACGCCAGCACGCCCGCCACGCCGACCACCGCAATCGCCAGCGCCACCGCCGCGAAGCCGCCGAACACCAGCGCGTTCAGCCGATCCGGCGTCAGCACTTCGGCGCGGATGTCTTCGCAGCGTCGCCGCGCGCTCCACCGGCTGGTCCGCGGACATGTCCCGGATAATGCGCGTGATCGGCGTCACCAGCGCGTACGGGATTCGTGTGTGCATGAACGAACAGACGGCCGCCACCGATCTCCTGCTCGAAGGGGTGATAGACGCTAAGCGCCGGGCCCGGCACCACATTCTCGTCGTCGATATCGGCCGCGACGCCGACGATGCGCCGTGGCGCTGGGCTGACATCGATGAACTTCATCACCGGATCGGTCCACATCACATGATGGTTGACCGCATCCTGATTCGGAAACATCCGCTGCGCCAGGCTCTGGCTCACGATGACGACCGGCTCGCTCGCTTCGGCGATCCGCATCGTTGAAATCGCGTCCGGCGATGATCGGGACGCCGAGCGCCGCGAAAAATCCGGGCGAGACGGTGCGGAACCGCGCGCGCGGATCTTCTTCGCCGGGGCGCGGACGTGGCCGTCGGCCGAGAACTGGAAGCCGGGACCGAATGCGCCGGCGTCGCGCCACGGAACCATGGTGCCGACGGCGACGCGATCCACGCCCGGCAGCTCGGTAATGCGCCGTATCGTTTCCTTGTAAAATGCCACGATCTGATCGTGGTGTCCGTCCGTACGTCTATCACCGGCACGTTTAACGCGAGGACACGATGCGAGTGTCGAAGCCGGTTTGCACCGATTGCAGTGAGAGCAGCGTCTCGATCAGCATGCTGGCGCCGGCCAGCAGCACAAAGGACGCGGCGATCTGTGTCACGGCGAAGACCCGCAGCCGGCGGTTGGTGCTGCCGGTGATCCGCACGCTGCCGCTCGACAGACCGAATCCATGCGAAGTGTCCGCCGACGGCAGGCGCGGAACAAACGCCAAAAGCACGGCCGCGATGACCGCCAGCACCGCCCCGACCCAGAGCATGCTGGAGTCGACCGTCAGATCGAGCGCCCGAACCGAGAATCGGGAGGCATATCGCGCCAGGATGGCCACCATCGGCCGCGCGCTCAGTACGCCGAGTGTCGCGCCGACGCCGCAGAGCAGCAGGCTTTCGGCCAGCAGCGTACGGCGCAGCGCGCTGGTGCTTGCGCCCAGCGCCGCACGGATGGCCAGCTCGCCTTCGCGCCGAACCGTCCGCGCGAGAATCAGGTTGGCGACGTTCGAGCACGCGATGACGAAGACCAGCCCGGAGGCCGCTAGCAGCACCAGCAGCACGGTCCTGGCGCGCGACGTGATCTGGTCGCGCAGCCGCACAGCCTCGATCCGGAAGTCGGCCTTCGGCGAATACGCTTCGGGATGTGCTTTGACCATCGCCCCGTGGACCACGCGCAGCTCGGCGCGCGCCGCATCGAGATCCGCGCCCGGCGCGAGCCGTCCGAACAGCTCCGTCATTCGATGGACGCGTCCGGTCACCATCGTCGCCGATAGATGATGCGGGCTGGTGACGACGTTGGCGATGATCTCGGTTTCCGCCGGATACGGAACCGACGGTTCCAGCACGCCGACGATGGTGGCCGAGCGCGTGCCGAGCCGGATGGCTTTGCCGAGCACCGAGGGATCGCTCTTGAGCCCCGTGGTCCAGAAGCGATAAGTCAGCACCGCTGCGCCGGCGGCGTTCGGACCGTCGTCACGCGCGTCGAGCAGCCGGCCGAGCACCGGATGCAGCCCCATCACCTCGAAATACGATCCGCCCGACCACTCCGGCGCGGACCTCGCGCGGCTCGCCGAGCCCGACCATGGTGAAGCCGATGGTGGAGAAGTCGCCGAACGCGCTCAGCGTCTTGACGCGGTCGCGCAGATCGTGAATCTCCGGCACGGAGAACGTGGCGTTGTCGACGCCGATGCCGCGCGCGCTCTGGCGGATGTAGATCAGCCGGTCCTCGTCGCGATTGACCAGCGGCCGCAGCAGCACGCCGCGCACCAAGCTGAAGATGGCGGCGTTGGCTCCGATGCCGAGCGCCAGGGTGAGAACCACGGTAATCGCAAGCCCTTTGGTGCGCGAGAGCGACCGGGCCGCGAATTTCAGGTCGTGCACGAAAGTCAGGATGGAATCAATCATGGTGATTGTTCCTTTGATTCTATCGCCACGCGTGCGGCTTGGGGTTCCCTGTATGATCAGACTTTCGAGCGAAGAAGCGCCGGGAGATTGGCCACGCTCGGCAAGATATGAGTGTGGGGCTCGCGCTGCAACAGCTCGGCGCGGGAAGCGCCCGAGAGCACCCCGACCACTGCACGCAGACCCGCATTAGTACCGGCTTGAAGGTCGAGGGGCGTGTCACCGACGGCCATGACTTCCGCTACGTTATTAACGCGCGCGGATTCCATGGCGTGAAAGAGCATGAACGGAGCCGGCCTACCCTGCGCAACATCATCGCTGCAGATGGTGGCCACGAAGTATTTCTCCCATCCCAGGCGGTGAAAGATGGGGATGGTGATCTCGCGATCGAAACCGGTGGTTGTGGCCAGAAGATAACCGCTTTGCCGGAGGTTACGAATAGCGTCTTCGGCGCCGGCGATGGGCGGCACGGTCCGATAGATTTCGCTCAAACGCGCGCTGAAATCCTGGTAAATAGCCGCGGCCAACTTGTCGCGATCGGCGCCAGGCGGCGTGGTTTGCCGTTCGACGAAATGCCGGATGATCTCGCGTTTGGAAGCGCCCCTCCATTCGCTGATCTCGGCCTGAGCGGCGGTGATCCCCTGATTGGCCATGGCGCTTCGCAGCGTTTCGGGGACGTCGCCGCGATCCTCGATGATGGTTCCCCCGACGTCCAGAACGACTAACCGTATGGCGGGCAAATTCTGGGCACGCTTGGGAGAAGTCGCCGCTTTAGCAGCAGTGGACTGGAGAGTGCCGGCCGCCGCGAGGGTTCTCAATGTGTCTCTCCTGGATAGTTTCAATGATTCTCCTTCGGCCCCGGTTATCGGGTCTGTGTCGACCCGGCTGGCTGATTTAGCAATACAGGCTGCGTATAGGCGCCGTCGCCGGCCGAGTCCCATACTGCAAAACGAACCCACTTCTTCCCGGTTGCATCGAAGGGAATCTTGAACTCATGCGATCCGAAAGGTGGCATCTCGGTGGCTGGAATGATCTGGCGATCGACTTTCTTGCCATCGCTCCAGACCAGCTCCGCGAACTCCAGCGGAAAGGTCCATTCGATATTCGCGGTGTAGACGCGGCGCGCACCGGAGCCTGAAACTCCATAGCTATGGAAAAGCACCTCGCCGGTGGTTCCGTAAAAGTTACCCGTGCGCATGGCGTCCAGAATCGTACCCCAACCCTCATTGAACGATGGCACGCGATCGAGCTTGATGTAGTTGACTGCCAGCAGTGGATAAGTCTCGTCATCCGGCCACTTCGTATAAGTGTCTCCCTCAGCCAGCATGTACTTTGGTTTCGGAGCCCAGTTGCTCGAATCATCCATCACGCCGAAACAACGAACTTCGCACAGTCTTTTTTGCGACAGATCCGCCGGCAGGGATTCCCACGAGGCGCCGATATTCCGGTCGCTAAGAAAGAAGTCCTGATTGCGATACCCATCCGGATAACCCGCTGTATTCTTGGTGCGGGGGTGCGTCGAGTACCAAATTCCATTTTCCTGATTCACGAGAGTGAGGATGTCATTCGCCGAACCGAGGTGATATACCTTGCCGTAAGTCGGATCGTTCTCCATGAACTGCTGGTTGGCCGGCCGGGGCTCCGCGTGGGAATAATAAACCGGATGAGGAGTCAGCAGCCACCAATGGCCACCGAGGTACGCATTCGGCTCTTCGCCCGGAATGAACAGCAAATCGCGGTCGGAAATGCGAGCACTGCCTTCAAAATATACTTTTTGTTCCATGAACCTTTTGGGGCCCGGATCCCGCGGATCGGAATCATCATGGAAGTCTCCCAGGTTCACGATATTAATCCCCAATGCGTGAAATACATCCACAAATGGCGGCCGGTAGTCCAGAGTGTTCCGGTCTCTGAGCATTTCATTGAAATCCAAGTGGAAGTGGCTGGCCATCACCTTATAGCCGGGCACCGGTTTGAAGACGTCGTCGTGGGTGTAAGTCATGACCGCTTGCTGAGCGGCGCGATCATTTTCAGGGCTGAGATAAAAATAGACAGCCATGTGCTGCAGCGTCCCAGCCGGCGCGTTATACAAAGCGAAGTTGTCCCAGTGCCCCTCCGAAGTTCCGCTGCGCCGTTTCCATTCGCTGTCCGTGACGCCCCAGGGATGATAGCCCTCGCCTTTTTCGGGCTGCAGCGCTCCCACTGCGAAAGCGCCGTCGCTATCTTTGCGGTAGTAAACGTAGCCCAGGTTTATTTCGTCTTCACGCGCGAAGAAAAACTTGTGAGGAGGCGGAAACACGGCCAACGATCCACTGCCGGCATCCACGATGGCCAGCCGATTACGCGCGCGCAAGCCGACGGGCTCGGTGTTAGTTGCGCCGCCGAACTCGTACTTCTGCCATGCCCGTGCCGAATCGCGCCACACCACAGCCGGGTGCTTGGCGATGTCGAAACCTTTCAAACCGGCGCGGTAGATGTACGCGACGCTGGGCTCATTCGTTTTAGCGATAGCCTCCTGTCGCAAGAGGTTGGTGCCGCGATAAACGGTGAATTGCAGATCGCCGGAAAAAATGCCCATTTCCAGGCCGGAAAACGTGACGGCTAGTCGGGCCCCTTCAGTCGCCACCTTGCAACTGTCGGAATGAAAGCTGGCATCCGAGCGACGCACTTCACTGGGGTCCCGCGGCAGGGGATACGAATCGCCTTTGCCCGGAACTCCGGGGACGACCAAAGGCGCATCCCAGAAGGTGTTCCACTTTTCTTTGTCGTACAACTCCGGCGTCACCGGGATGTTGAGGAGCTTGAATTGATTTGCCATGGCTATCGCCATACGCCGCTTGCCGCTGGTGACGTGGAACTCCGGCTGAAGGGCATTCCCCAGCACAATCCACTGGCCGCCTCCTTTTCGCACGGCTAATTCCTGTACTACCGGCTGGCCGTCCCGGATGGTGAATTGCGCGCGCAATTGCTGGTCGCCTTCCCCGCGCCAGGCGAACTCCAGCGCGCCTCCGCGCATCTCGGCCTTCAGACCATCGTTAGATTTATAGCCTTGTAGATCGCAATTAAGCGTCTGACCTTGCGCCAGTCCACAAAATAAAGACAGGCGAAACAGCAGCCCATTCAACTTCAGCATGGTTAGAACCTCCAACCCGCTAACTATTTGACCGCAAATTGAGGGAGAGCGGAGGGGCGCGAGTTGCTCAATAGCTCCTGCTCAGCAGCTTGCCGCTTACGCCAGCGAAAGTAATCAACTATCCAGCGGCTGCCCTCATAGGTACGCCAAAAGGGGTTGGTGCGGAGCAACTCGTTGCGGGCACTCAAGATTTCGCGCCGCGCAAAGCGCTGCAGTCTATCGCCGTGCTCCGGGAGCAGCGTTGAATCGACGGTCTCGGTAGAGATCCGCGGCTCACGACACTCATTCATCTCAATCACTACCATACGTCCATCGGTGGTTATGGGGTCGCCTGTAGCATTGCGGGCGAATCGTGGAAGGTCTTCCCGAGTGGCCCAGTCCAGGATGTTCCCACAGGATGTGAAAGCCAAATCATAAGCCACTTTGTCGCGTTCCTGATCGACATTCTGCTCGATTTTATGCGTGAGCTTTCCGCCTGGCCGCAAATACGCGAAATCGATATCCCGGGTAGCGGCTCCAACCCACATCTCCTGTCCGCCCCGCGTATCAGCTTCTCTCCACATCCGAATATGATGACGCTTGGAAACGTCGTTCAGGCTCTTTTCCCAGGACATATCCGGCTCGGCGCCATTCAACAACAAGGGGGACATGGGCGCGGCTTCATCGCCCCGGCGCTCGGCAACTGCGCGAATCCAAGTTACGCGGTCGCGAAGGGACGCCGGATTTGCTTGGGTCCAGCCGGCGGCATCGAAGGCAGTAACGAGTTGATCATGAGAGCCAATAAACAGCACGTTTGTCAGGTCCGATGACCGGCCGGAGCCAGGGGCGTGAGTCCGATACGGCAAGGCCGCAACGACATGCGCTAACTCATCGCGCTGGTCGTCTGTGACGGCAACCTCCTGCCCCGAGTTGAGCGTCGCATCCAAAAACAGGGGGCGGCTCAAGTTCAAGGTCAGTTCAACGCCAGCAGGATAATAAATCTCGGGCTCCGGAAGTTGCACGAGGATCGACCTGATTGCCCAAACGGCCAGGGCCGCATGAAACTCCCACTGCAGCGCTGTCCTTATGTAGCCGCTAACT
The DNA here is from genome assembly GCA_963780485.1 of Bryobacterales bacterium. GTDB lineage: Bacteria > Acidobacteriota > Terriglobia > Bryobacterales > Bryobacteraceae > Palsa-89. The sequence continues at coordinate 343,432 of CAWACO010000002.1, read as the reverse complement.
CTGTAACAAAGGCTTCCCGTCGATCGGACGCCCTGGATGCGGCCATTGCGGTTAACGCGCTCGCGCCCGTTGTCTACCTCCGCTACCCGCGCGGAAATTGGAATCTTCTCGCCGCCAGGCGAAATCAACTGGTTGAATTCCAAATCGAGCCCGGCCGTTTCGTGGCGCAATCCGAAGCCGACGCGGGTTACAGCTTTCACATTTCCGGAGAGGATGGTTCCGGCCGGCAATGCCGTTTCGCCGTCCAGGGTGACAGGCGCAATCAGAACGGCGCTGAGGGGCGATCCAGCACGGCTCGCATAAGAGCCGACCGTGGACAAGAGACGGATGTGAAGTTGGGTGCCGGGCGGCGCGACGCGATTGGTGAGGGTGCTAATCGAGAACAGGAGGCTCAGCAGCGCCGGCGTCATGTTCTATAACCCTTCCTGCGATCCGTGTTCATCTGCGCTCTCGGGATGGTCGCCCAATACTTATATCGGCGGTGCGAAGGGCCACGATACTGGCCTCGCAGCGGGCCGGTCAAAGCGAAGCCTCGGGCTCTAAATCCGCATGACTTCTGCGGTCGCTTATCCGTATCAACATTTGGATGGACTCAGGTGCCGGGATGCGCGGTACCTGGCATGCTAGTCTATCACGCTAAAGGGGGCGGTAACTTGTGAGACAGAGCGGGCGTCTTCGCGGCCTCGAAACAACGATGCGCTATTCCGATACTGACGAGGACGCCCGAGACTGGCTCAGGAACTTTGGCCGCTCCAATATCCCGCCGATCATCAGTCATGATTGCTGACGAAGATCGTGTTGCTGTTCGCGAGGTCAAGGTCACTACCTGACCAATGGCCCTTAAAGGACAGTAGGGCCAGCAGCAGAAGTATCCAGATTGCCGGAGACAGAAAGGCTGAGGAGCGATCCATTCGACCCCGGCACTAATGCAACCAGAAACTTCGTCGTGCCAGGGCCGATTTGATGAAACGCTCCTATAGTAAGATCTACCGTGCCAAATTGTTGGTCGCCGGTAACTGCATACACCGACCTCCTGGGCTAAATCACCGTGGCGCGACGAACCCGCCTCCGAATCGCCCGTAGCGCAGCCGCTGAAGGCGCTTGCGAACATCTTCGGATAAAACTATCGGACTGGACGTGCTTTGTGAGGCAGCCGAGATGCTCTCGCCGGCGGCTTCGCCATTGACGGGGGTAGCCAGATAGCCGTGAAACGCGCCGGTGCTATCAACGGCTATGCCGATGATCTGCCCCTGGGAATTAATGGAACATCCTGTGATTAGGAACAAGGGCGAATCGGCAGGAGCCAAGCTGTTGAGGTCGGTCATCACACCGTTCCGCCAGAAAAATGCGCGTGGGTTAAACTTTGCGTCCAGTGACACGCCAACCAGATCGCCTGCGTCGTTAATGCCGATGGCAAGGCTATTGACGTCCCCGGAAAGCGTGCCGAGGTCCTGCATACCCGTACCCTGGGTCCACAGGAAGCCATGAAAGTTTGTGTCTCCGGCCAGGTCCGAATTACCAACCACCTGACCTTTGTTATTGAGGTCTACCGCTTCAATTCCGTTGCCGTGTCCCGTCCCGCCGAGGGTGCCGAGGTCGGTCACCGTACCTGCTTGCCAGAGCAAGGCGTGAAGCGGCGAGAGATTGACCAGGCTAATCGTGCCGAAGGTTGTGCAATTGCCCGACGCGCCAACCACCTGGCCGCTGTCGTTGATCGCGAAGGCGGCTCCGTCCGGGTCGCCGGCGACGGTAGGGAGTTGCTGGATCTGGCCATTTTCCCAGACGACAGGCTCAAACTGCAGTTTTTGGGCGCCGCGTGGCGGGGCAGGTCGAGTCCGTTGTGGCATTCTCGGCCATCCCAGCTATTTGGCCTGCATTGTTGATGCTGTTGGCGCTGCCGTTGTTGCCCCCCAGCGTCGGGAGCGCAGTCATCACGCCGGCTTGCCACAGGAATGGTAGACAGGTGGTACCTTTGGCGGGAAGCCCCAGCGCCTTGAAGCCGCAAAAGTCCTCGCCATTCGGATCTGAAGTGGACGTTTCTGCTTGGCCCACGGCCTGGCCGCGTTCGTTAATGCCAAACGCTATGCTGTTCTGTCCTCCGAATGCCGGAGGCCCGAAATCCCCCCTCCATACGTCGTACCAGAGGACAGCATGCTCGGTGCCGTCAGGAAAAAGTGCGTCGCCGCTTACCAAGCCATTATTGGTTATCACGAACGGCTGGCCAGCCGCTCCGCCTACGGCGCCGAGGTCCCGGATGGTATAGCGTGGGGCTGGCTGTGCTATTGCAAGCGCGGCGAGCAAGCTGCTCGCGGCAATCGAAGTCACGATTGATTTCATATGTCCCTCCATTCAGGTAGGCGCAGAATGGGACGCGGAAACTATCATTCACGGGGAGCTATAATTCACCCGATAGGCAATGCAGAAGGCGGAACAACAAGGTCGATGATGTAAGCGCGCTGCTGCGCGCCTGGAGCGACGGAGACCGGAACGCGCTCGAAAAGCTTGACCCCCATCGTCTATGACGAGCTGCACCGCCTGGCACGCCACTACATGAAACGCGAGCGTCCGGGTCATAGCCTGCAGACCACGGCTTTGGTGAATGAGGCCTACATGCGCCTGGTGGATTATAAGCGCATGCAGTGGCAGAATCGCGCCCATTTTTTCGCCGTTTCGGGCCAGTTGATGCGGCGCATTCTGGTCGAACACGCCCGGCGGCATAACGTGAAACGCGGGGATGGCGTGCCGCACGTTTCCCTGGAAGAGGCGTCCATGGTGGGCGGCGGCCGGGCCCGGGACCTGGTGATGCTCGATGAGGCGATGAACGCGCTGGCGCGGCTCGATCCACGCAAAGTGCAGGTGGTCGAAATGCGCTTCTTTGGCGGACTCAGCGTGGAAGAGACAGCCGAAGTGCTCAAAGTCTCGCCCGTCACCGTGATGCGCGATTGGAGCACGGCTAAAGCCTGGCTTTATCGCGAAATAACCGGGGGCGCGAGCTGACCGGCGAGACAGGCAGATGGATTCTGATCGGTGGAAACAAGTCGATAGCTTGCTGCAGGCGGTGCTGGAGCGTCCGCCCGAAGAGCGCGATGAGTTTCTGCGGGACGCATCCGCTGGCGACGAGGCACTGGAGCGGGAAGTCCGGTCGCTGCTGGCCTCGCAGCAGGAGGCCGGCAGCTTCCTGGAGAGCCCGGCCATGGAAGTGGCCGCGTGGGCGCTCGGCTGCCAGGAGAGCCCAGAGCTGCAAACGCAACCAGGGAGCGATCTTCCGCTCGGCCGGACGATCTCCCATTACCGCCTGGCCGGAAAGCTGGGCGGCGGCGGGATGGGCGTGGTCTACAAGGCCGAGGACCTCGAGCTGGGCCGCTTTGTGGCCCTGAAATTCCTGCCCGAAGAATTGGCTCGAGACGCGCAGGCACTGGAACGCTTTCGCCGCGAGGCCCGGGCGGCCTCGTCTCTCAATCACCCCAACATCTGCACCATCCACGAGATCGGAAGAACCGACGAACGGTCCTTCATTGTCATGGAGTTCCTGGATGGAACTACCCTGAAGCATCGCATCATTCTTCGGCCGAGGGCCGCTCCCTGGAAATCGAAACCCTGGTTTCGCTTGCCATCGAAATCGCCGACGCATTGGAGGCGGCTCACTCGGCCGGGATCATCCATCGCGATATCAAACCGGCGAACATCTTCGTCACCAAACGCGGTCACGCGAAGGTTCTCGATTTTGGATTGGCGAAAATCGCGCTCCGTCCTCGACCATCGACGCAGGCGCTGGCGAAACCGCAGGTCCGACCCTCACCATCGAAGAACAACTGACCAATCCAGGAGGCGTGGTGGGGACGGTGTCGTATATGTCGCCGGAGCAAGTTCGCGCAAAACCTTTGGACCCGCGCACGGATTTATTCTCGTTCGGCGTGGTGCTCTATGAAATGGCTACGGGCAAGCTGCCATTTCGCGGGGAAAGCTCGACCGATCATTTTCGATTCCATTCTCAACCGCGCGCCGGTGCCTGCAGTACGCCTGAATCCCGACTTGCCGGCGGAACTAGAGCGCATCATCGACAAGTGCCTTGAAAAAGATCGCGACCTGCGTTACCAGCACGCTTCGGAAATTCGCGCCGACCTGCAGCGCCTGAAGCGGGACACGTCGACACGAGTGTCGACGCAGCACGCAAGAGTGCGTGCGCCACAACGCTGGAAAGTGATTGTTCCCGCTGCGGCGGTTGTTGCTGGCGTTCTTCGCCGCAGGCTACTTCTATTTGCACCGCACGCCCAAACTCACGGACAAGGACACCATTGTCCTCGCTGATTTCACAAACACGACGGGCGACCCCGTGTTTGACGGCACGCTGCGCCAGGGGCTCGCCATCCAACTCGAGCAATCGCCCTTTCTGAAAATCATGGACGACGAGCAGGTACAACAAGACCTGCGGTTGATGAGCGTTGCTCCCGCGAGCCATATCACAAACCAGATCGCGCATGACATCTGCGTGCGGGACGGAGCCGCGGCCACGATCGACGGCTCCATCGAGAGCCTGGGTAAGAACTACGTCATCACGCTACAGGCAACCACTTGCCGGGGTGGCGCGACGCTGGCTCGGGAACAGATTCAAGCGGGCGACAAAGAGCATGTGTTGAACGCATTGGGAACCGCCGCTACTGCCATGCGGGCCAAGCTGGGAGAGTCGCTCAACTCGATCCAGAAGTTGAATCGTCCGCTCGAACAAGCCACCACTCCATCGCTGGAAGCTCTCCAGAGCTACACCGCGGGTTATTCCGAGATGGGCGAGGGCCAATTTCTGGCCGCTGTCCCGTTGTTTGAGCGCGCCATTGCACTCGATCCAAATTTCGCGATGGCTTACTTCATCCTCGGCGTCGCGTTCAACAATGCCGGGGACATAGAGCGCAGCCGGGAATACGCACAAAAAGCTTTCGGTTTGATCGACCGGGTTTCCGAGTATGAGCGGGACCTCATTGCGGCTAGCTACTACTCGTATGATGGCCAGTCTGACAAAGCGATTGACGCCAATCGGTTGGGTATCCAGAACTATCCCCGCTTTTGGGGATTCCATAACGACTTGAGTGTCGAGTACATAGACCGGGGGCAATTCGAAGAGGGGCTCAAGGAGGGCCAGGAAGCGACTGGGCTACAGGCGAACGTTGAACCTCCGTACCGGCGCCAACTGGACGCCTACATATGCCTGGATCGGCTCGCCGAGGCGAAGCAATTAGCGGAGAAACTGCGGGCGCAGGGACTCGGCGGAGCGAGGATCCACCAGCGCTTCCTCGAAATCGCTTACGTCGAGGGCGATGATGCGGCCGCTGCGCGGGAGATTCAATGGTTCGCAGGCAAGCCGGCGGAGTACCTCAGCTTTGGCTTGCAGGCGGCCAATCGGAATGTCCTTGGCCAGCGTCGTGAGTCAAGCAAATTGTACCAGCGAGCCGCGGAAACAGCGCTGCGCCAGGGGCTCCGGAACGCCGCCGCCGAATTTGAAGAGGCCGATGCGCGTGCCGACGCGCTGTCGGGTAATTGCCAGACCGTACGGCGACTGGGGCGTCCTGCGCTGGCACTGGCGATGTGCGGCGATGCGGCCCAAGCGGAGAAGCTCGCCGGGGAGACTTCGAAGCTGTTTCCGAACGGAACCCTCTGGAATGCAGTGCAATTACCCGAGATTCGCGCGGCCATTGCGCTCCAGCGCGATCAGCCCGCCAAAGCCGTGGAACTGCTGGCATCCGCCTCGCCGTATGAGCGTGCTTACCCCGATGCGGTGTACCTGCGGGGCTTGGCTTACCTGGGTCTGCGTGAAGGCGCTGAGGCAGCGGCTGAGTTCGAAAAGATCCTGAATCACAAAGGCGCCAATTGGGGCAGTGCTTGGCAACACCCCTATTGGGGACAGTTCTACTCGCTTTCCTACCTGGGGCTGGCGCGCGGCTCCGCGCTCGCTGGCGACCCGGCGAAAGCCAGAAAAGCTTACCAGGACTTCCTCACCCTCTGGAAAGACGCCGACCCCGACATCCCGATCCTTCAAGCAAGCCAAGGCGGAATACGCCAAGTTGCAGTGAGCGACGAATGATAACCCTTGCCTGCGTTGGCCACGAGGACCGCTATGGACTCTGAACGATGGAAACAAGTCGATAGCCTGCTGCAGGCGGTGCTGGAGCGTCCGCCCGAAGAGCGCGACGCGTTTCTGCGGCACGCATGCGCGGGCGACGAGGCGCTGGAGCGGGAAGTCCGGTCGCTGCTGGCCTCGCAGCAGCAGGCCGGAAGCTTCCTGGAGAGCCCGGCGATTGACAGTGGCCGCGCAGGCCATCGCTCTTCAGAAGGACCGACCCGCGACGGCAGGTCTCCTTATCGGCCAGACCATCTCCCATTACCGCATCGTCGAGAAGCTGGGCGCTGGCGGAATGGGCGTGGTCTACAAGGCCGAGGACATCCGCCTGCACCGGTTCGTGGCTCTCAAGTTTCTGCCGGATGAAGTCGCCCGAGACCCGCAGGCGCTCAGCCGTTTCCAGCGCGAGGCGCGGGCCGCTTCCGCTTTGAACCACGCCAATATCTGCACGATTCATGAAGTGGAAGAACACGATCGACCGGCCGGTGATCGTCATGGAGTTGCTGGAAGGGGAGACCCTGAAGCAGAGAATCCGCCGGGGGCCCATTCCCACAGACGAACTCTTGGATTTCGTGCATCCAGACATCCGATGCTTTGGAAGCGGCCCACGCCAAGGGAATCATCCACCGGGACATCAAACCCGCGAACATCTTCGTCACCAAGCGCGGTCACGCGAAGATTCTCGACTTTGGATTGGCGAAAGTCGATCCCGTCCTCGACCATCGCGCCGAGGCTGGGACGGCGGGACCGACCCTCACCATCGAAGACGAACTGACCAGTCCGGGAGGCGCGCTGGGGACGGTGTCGTACATGTCGCCGGAGCAAGTCCGCGCACAACCGTTGGACGCGCGCACGGATTTATTCTCGTTCGGGGTGGTGCTGTACGAAATGGCTACCGGCAAGCTGCCATTTCGCGGGGAAAGCTCGGGGATCATTTTCGATTCCATTCTCAACCGCGCTCCTGTGCCTGCCGTGCGCCTGAATCCCGACTTGCCGGCGGAATTAGAGCGCATCATCGACAAGTGCCTCGAAAAAGATCGCAACCTGCGCTACCAGCACGCCTCGGAAATTCGCACCGACCTGCAGCGCCTGAAGCGGGACACGGATTCGGGCCGGGTGACAACCAGCACCAGAAGCCACGCAGCCCGCAACAGTGCATGCGCTACAACGCTGGAAAGTGATTGTTCCTGCCGCGGCGGTGGCTGTGCTGGCGTCTCTCGCCGCAGGTTACTTCTATTTTCACCGCACACCAAAACTCACGGACAAGGACACGATTGTCCTCGCCGATTTCATGAACACGACGGGCGACCCGGTGTTTGACGGGACGCTTCGCCAAGGGTTGGCGGTGCAGCTGGAACAGTCGCCTTTCCTCAGCCTGGTCTCCGACGAGCGTATCCAGCAGACGCTGCGTCTGATGGGCCAGCCGGCGGATGCGCGGCTGACTCCGGAGCTCGCTCGGGAAATCTGCGAGCGAACCGCAAGCGCCGCCGTCCTGGATGGCTCGATTGCAAGCCTCGGAAGCCAGTACGTCTTGGGGTTACGCGCAAAGAACTGCCGCACCGGAGACGTCCTCGATGAGGAGCAGGTGCAAGCAGCAAGAAAAGAAGACGTCCTGAATGCCCTGAGTCAAATTGCCAGCAAATTCAGAACCCGAGTCGGCGAATCGCTCGCCACGGTCGAAAAGCACGACACTCCGCTCGCCGAGGCTACGACGCCGTCGCTCGAAGCCTTGAAAGCCTATAGCGCGGCCTGGAAGGTTCACTCCTCAAGTGGTGCCATGCCGCCGCTCTGCCCCTTTTCAAGCGCGCCATCGAGATCGACCCCAAATTCGCGATGGCATATGCGTACTGGGGCGCATGTACGGCGATATTGGAGAGTCTGACCTCTCGGCGGAGAGCACCAGCAAAGCCTATCAGTTGCGGGATCGCGCCAGTGACCGGGAGAAGTTCTTTATCACTGCTTCCTACGATCTACAGGTGACGGGAAACCTGGAAAAGGCGCAACAGACCTGTGAGGTGTGGGCGCAAACTTATCCTCGTGAGGTGATGCCCCACGGATTCTTGTCGGCTGATTTACCCTGTCTTCGGCAAATACGAAAAGGCGGTCGAAGAAGCCAAGAAAGCGATCGAGCTCGATCCGGACTTTGCCTTCGGGTATGCCAATCTTGCCTTCAGCTATCAATACCTTGACCGCCTGGGGGAAGCCGAGAACACCCTGCAGCGAGCCTCCGAGCGCAAACTGGAAATCCCCGACTTTTGGTCCATGCGATACGACATCGCCTTTCTGAAAGGTGACCAGGCGGGAATGGAACGGGAAGTGGCTCTGGGCCAGGGAAAATCCGGAGCGGAAGACTGGATCTCCGACCAAGAAGCTTTTGTCCTGGCATATTCCGGTCACTTGCAACAGGCCAGGAGGATGTCGCGGCGTGCGGTGGACCTGGCTCAGCAGGCGGGCCAGCGGGAAAGGGCGGCTCTGTACGAAACCGGAGCAGCACTGCGGGAAGCTTTTTTCGGGAATGCGTCTGAGGCAAGGCGGAGCGCGATGGCGGCACTCGAGCTTTCCAAGGACCGGGAGGTGGAGTATGGCGCTGCCTTTGCACTGGCCCTCTCGGGGGATTCTTCCGGGTCTCAAACACTCGCGAATGATCTGGAAAGGCGCTTCCCGGAGGATACGTCCGTCAGATTCAATTACCTGCCGGCGCTTCGCGCACTTCTCGCACTGAACCATGGCGAGCCTTCCAAGGCTATCGAACTGCTGCAAATCGCCGTTCCCTATGAGCTGGGCACGCCGCGCAGCAGCATTCATGGGTTCTTCGGGGCCCTCTATCCGGTCTATGTGCGTGGCGAGGCCTATCTGGCCGCACACCAAGGCGCCGAAGCCGCCGCGGAATTCCAGAAAATTCTCGATCACCGCGGGATCGTTGTCAGCGATCCCATAGGCGCACTGGCGCACTTGCAACTCGGCAGAGCGTTCGCTTATGTCGGGAGATAAGACCAAGGCAAAGACTGCCTACCAGGATTTCCTCACTCTCTGGAAAGACGCCGACCCCGACATCCCGATCCTCAAGCAAGCCAAGGCGGAATACGCCAAGCTGCAGTAATTCCGCTGTTGCGCGAGGCGAATATTTTCAGAGAGAGCGACGCTGCCGCTTCACGTCCGTACTACAATTTATGCTGATAGCAAGTTTGATGATCCTTCGATTAGGGCTTTTTCTTGTCTTTCTGGCGCTTGGAGGCATTCATCTGATGCTCTACATCAGACTCGCTGATGAAGTTGATCGAAAATCTCCCCCTGGAAAAGGCCCGTTTTCTTCCCTCTTTGGTTTAGGTAGGCACAACGTTTCGCGAATCATGAGGTAGCATCGCGCCCTGTACCCGCAAAGTAATTTACGAAAGAAGGTTTGCTACTGGCAGGCAGCGGTGACACTGAGCTTCGTGATCTTCCTGTGGTCGCTTCGATGGTCCTTGCCATCTCCCCGCTAAGCGCCCACTACCTCACCATATTCGCGCCCCATGCCGCCGCCACCTGATACTCTGAAAACTAGCAGGAATGCGAATCCGTTCCGTCCAAGCCCACTTACTCTCCTATCCCTTGCCCGACCCGTTGAAGGTCACCTATCATGGCGGCGAGAGGACTATTGTCAAACGTGACGCCATGCTCATCCGCGCCGAGGCCGACGATGGACTAGTCGGTTATGGTCCCGCGCCGGCAACCGAGCAAGCCAAGGACGCTATCGATAGAGTGATCGCCCCCTTTCTCAGCGGACGAACCTTGGCGGACCCCGACGCGCTGCGCGTGCAATTCCTCGAAGAGGCCGGCCGCGACCCTGAACTTCAAAAGCTCTACTGCGCCGTCGAAATTGCGCTCTACGATCTGATCGGTAAAGAGCAAGATCTTCCCGTCTCGGAATTGCTGGGAGGCCGGCTGCGCGACCGCATTCGGCTGTACGGCAGCGCCGGCATGCACATGACACCGGAAAAGCATGCCGAAGAGGCGTTGGCTATTTCTCAACTCGGATTTCGCGCCTACAAAATGCACTCTGGAATCGGGCCGGACGATGATATCGAGACCATCCGGCTGATGCGTGACGCGGTGGGACCAGACTTCGATCTCATCGTCGACGCCCATGCCTGGTGGCAGATGGGTGATCGGAATTACCTCCAAGCCAGCATCGACAAACTGGCCAAGGAACTGGGCGAGTACAATGTCGCGTGGCTGGAGGAACCTCTTCCGCCCGACGATCACGAAGGCTACCGCCGTCTCAAGGAACTGGACCTAGTCCCGCTGGCGAGTGGCGTCCACCAGACCGACGAGCCGAGCTTTTTGAATCTCATCTTCGCCGGCGTCGATTATTTGCAGTTAGACCTGATGTCGCAGGGCGGCTATCCCACGGCTCGCCGCGTGCTGGGGGAAGTCTCGCGCGCCGGATTGAAGTTTGCATTCCACAGTTGGGGAACGGCGCTGGAGGTGATCGCGGCTGCTCACTTGGGAGTTTGTTGGCCGGACCAGGTTGTCGAATGGCTGGAGTATCCTTGCTATTCGACGCAGTCTCGGGCCGGTATGTATCCTTTTCCGCTGGCGGCGGAAGTGTTGAAGGCGCCCCTGCAACTCGATCACGGCGATCTGATTCTGCCGAAGGGTCCGGGACTGGGCGTCGAGGTGGATGAAGGTGTTGTGGAGCGTTACCCGTGGATCCCCGGACCGTGGTCTTTGGTTCGCACCGGTTCGAAGCCTCCTGGCGGAGTCGGTTCGCGAGGCGCCAATCGCCAGGCATCGTGATGGATCTAACCGGATTGCTCGCAAGCGCCGGAGCGACTGCGGTCTGCGCATCGGCGGGGGTCTTAGCCTATGCAGTCCGTGTTCCATCGTCCTCCCTGCTGGCCCCCTCGGTGTATAAAGGCGCCGGTGCCCGGCCCGCGATCGCGCTCACCTTCGACGATGGACCGAGCGAGTCCACTCCCGAATTGCTGGAGATCCTGGCCCGGCACGGAGCGCCGGCCACTTTCTTTCAGTGCGGCGTCAATGTCCGCCGTCTGCCGCAGGTTTCGCGCGAGGTGGCCGCCCGAGGGCACGAGATCGGCAATCACACCGATACGCATCCGAAACTGTATTTTCAATCGGCCCACTTCATCTACGGTGAACTGGCTCGCGCGCAAGAGACCATCGAGCAAACCACCGGACTCCGGCCGCGGCTGTTCCGCGCACCCTACGGCGCGCGCTGGTTCGGATTGCGCCAGGCCCAGCAGCGACTGGGACTTCTGGGAGTGACGTGGACTACGCTCGCGCTCGATTGGAAGGTGCCCGAGCCACGCGTAATTCAACGCCTTCTAAACGGATCGAAAAGTGGCGCGATTTTTTGCCTGCACGACGGCCGGAGGCTTGAATCCAGACCCGATATCCGCGCTACCCTGGGAGCTTTGCGCGCAGTTCTGCCAGAATTGATGGAGCAAGGTTTTCATTTCGAAAAGGTGACCGACATCTTATGTCCCACGAGGAACTGACCGAGCGAGTCAGAGGCATCATTGCCACGGCCCAGCATCTTCCACAGGAAAAGGTCACGGCCGACAGCACCTTCGAAGAGCTCGGCATCGATTCGCTGGACGGGATCAACATTCTTTTCGCGGTGGAAAACGAGTTCAACATAAATATTCCCGACGACGACGCGCAGAATATCCGCTCGGTGCGCGACGTCGTGGATGGAATCGCCAAGTTACTCGAAAGTGGCCACGGAGGCCAAGCGGCCGTCAGGGCCTGACATGCAGCGCCGCGTGGTGGTGACGGGCGCCGGCGTCGTCTCCGCGCTGGGGCATAACTGTGGTGAGTTTTGGCGGGCGCTCATCGCCGGGCAGCCGGGCATCCGGCCCCTTCAGGCGGTCGATCGCGGGCTGCTTCGATTTCAGAACGGCGCGGAAGTTCGGGGTTTCGATGCATCCAGGCATTTCGAAGAAAAAGAAATCGGGCTGCTCGATCGGTTTGCGCAATTCGGCGTAGTCGCGGCGCGCGAGGCGATCGCCCAGGCCGGCATCGAATGGACCGAAGAGCTGCGCGAAAACACCGCGATCATCACTGGCAGCTGCGTGGGCGGCCAAAGTACCGAGGACGAAGGGTTCGTCAATCTTTATCGCAATAATATTCCGCGCGTAAACCCGTTGACCATCCCTCGCACCATGGAGAACGCGGCCGCGAGCCGGATCTCGCTCGAAACGGGCGTGGTTGGCCCCACTTACACCGTATCGACCGCTTGCTCGTCGGCCAATCACGCCATCGGCCAGGCGTTCTGGATGGTGCGCAGTGGTCTCGCCCGCATGGCCATCACCGGTGGAAGCGAGGCGGTGTTCAGTCTCGGCTTTTTGAAAGCCTGGGAGGCGATGCGCGTGATCTCGCCCGATACCTGCCGGCCATTCTCCAAAGACCGGCGTGGCCTGATTTTGGGCGAAGGAGGCGCCATGCTGGTGCTGGAGCCGCTCGAAGTGGCACGAGCTCGCGGCGCGAAAATCTATGGCGAGATCGCCGGCTTCGGGATGTCATCGGATGCTTACCACATCACCCAGCCTTCCTCCGATGGCGCGGCCCGAGCCATGCGAGCCGCCCTCTCGGACGCTGCCCTTCAGCCGGAAGACATCGGCTACATCAACGCGCACGGCACCGCGACTCAGGCCAACGACGCCACCGAGACGGCTGCGATCCGCAAGGTGTTCGGCGCGCATGCCGATCGACTCGCGGTCAGCTCTACCAAATCGATGCACGGTCATACGTTGGGCGCGGCGGGAGCGATCGAAGCGGTGGCCACGTTGCTTTCTCTGTGCAACGGGGTCCTTCCGCCGACCGCCAACTTCACCGAGCCGGATCCGGCCTGCGATCTGGATGTGATCCCGAATCAAGCGCGCCAAATGCAGGTGGAGTGCGCCCTTTCGAACTCGTTCGCTTTCGGTGGATTGAACGCGGTGCTCGCCTTTCGCCGCGCGCCCTAAGAACCAGAAGACCAGAAACCAGCAACTAGAAACTAAACGGCTATCATGGTTCTTGGGTGAAATGGCCGCAGCCTCCCCGGAAACTCGTCTTCGCACGCGTGTCTTTGCTCTAGTCACAATCCTGGTCTCGCTGGCGGGCCTGGGGTGGGCGCTGCACGGTGTTGTTTGGAGTGAGCTAGGGGAAGAGATCCGCGAGCTGGACTGGCGCTGGATCGCCGTCGGTGCACTGGCCGACCTGTTGGCTTATGTGATTCAGGGCTGGCGCTGGAGCCTGATGCTACGGCCGCTGGGACCAGTATCGGTCTGGAGCGCTACGCGGGCGATCTTTGTCGGACTGTTCGCTAACGAAGTGCTGCCGCTCCGCGGCGGTGAGCTGATTCGGTGCTTCCTGGTCACCCGTTGGAGCGAAATTCCGATTTCGGTGACGCTGGCTTCGGCCGTGATCGAGCGCATCTTCGATGGCCTGTTGCTGATCGCCGGGCTGTTCTTCTCGTTCCGCTATCTACAGCACTTTCCCCTGAACCATGGCCAGGCGCGCGCGCTCGGCCTGTTGACCGATGGCGCTATTTTCCTCGGAATATTTATTCTGGTCTGTGGCGCGGTGCTGGCGGTCGCGATGTACTGGCGCGAACAGGCGCTCGAAGTCATCCTGGATTCACGCATGTTCGGTTGGGCGCATGTTTTCATCGAGGATCTGCATCGCATCGGCCACTCGCGCTATCTCTACCTATCCGCGCTGGTGAGCATCCCCCATCTGCTGATGCAGGTGGTGCCTATCTACGCGGTCATGCAGGCTTACGGCCTGGACGAGTCCTCCTGGAAAGGCGCTGCCACTTTGATGATTCTCTTGCGGCTAGGCTCGGTGGCGCCGCAGGCTCCCGGCAATGTGGGCCTCTTCCAGGTCCTGTCCACCCTGGGTCTGACACTGTTCGGCGTTCAACAGGCTATGGCGCGAAGGTTCACGCTGATCCTCTGGGGCATGGTCACGCTCCCGCTGCTGATCGTCGGTTTCTTCGCTCTGGTCGCCACCGGCGCCAAGATGGGCCAGATCCATCGCGAGGCGCGAGCCGAAATGCGAGCGCGCCAGGACGAATTGGCCCGGCCGTAGCGGGAACACCGGCAACCTCACAAACTCGCCCAAGAAACCCTCCAGCCGTCCGATAAGAAACTGGGGACGAACACGGAACAGTTTGCTGAGACACGTACGAGCTGAATCCACACCACCGAACAGATGATTTCTCTTAAACCTTACCTCTTTGGCGACAAGAACAAGAATGTCGATGTAGAGTACCGGCGAATTATCGGTCTGTTCCTGCAAGGGATCGCTTTACATGCCGTCGAAGGAGACCAGAGTGATTATGGTCCCTTTCGAGCGGACATCGATGCACTTGCAAAGCAGATAACCCCCGATACGCCGATGTCCCAACTGTTGGTGGTGGTCGGAGGAGCCCTGCGCGCCATGGAGGAATATAACCGGCGAACCAGCAAGGTGATCCACAAGCAGAACCACGAACTGCAGAATATGGTCTCGATGCTCACCCAGACGGTAATCACCATTGGGTCCAGTGGAGAAGCCTCGGTGAATAAGCTGCAGGAAGTCGAAAAATCCATCGAGCACGCTTGCAAGCTGGACGACATGCAGCTCCTCAAGTTGCGCCTGGGAGATTGCTTGGAAGCCGTCCGGGCGGAGGCGCAGCGCCAGAAAACCGATGGCCAAAGCACGCTCGAAAGCCTGAAAAAAGAGCTGGAAACTTCCCGGCAGCGGGTGGGATGCGTTGCGGCCCCCTTGGATCTGGATGCAGCCACCGGGCTTCCGAGCATGCAGGAAGCGATGAAGGCGATACAGGCCGCGGTGGCCTCCCCACAGAATAAATTTCTGACGATCGCCCTGGTCAGTAGGGTGCCCGCAGTGAACGCGCGGTTCGGACCTTCCATCGGAGACCGCGTACTAACGGCCTTCGCGGAACATTTTCGAAGGAATCTGGCGGCCAACGATCGGCTATTCCGGTGGCATGGGCCCGCTGTGATCGCCCTGCTCGAACGAGAGGAACGTCTGGAAAAAGTGCGTACGGAAATTCGGCGCTTCATCGAGGCCAAGCTGGAAAAGACCATCGAAGTGGGTAACCGCACGGTTATGCTGCCTATTTCCGCCAGTTGGTCCATATTCCCCGTGGCTCCCCCCATGGAAGAGTTGCTCAAAAAGCTGGAGGCTTTCACCACTGCGCAAGTCTCGCGAGATCACGTTTAAAGCTAAAGACCACGTCCCTCTGGATCATAATCAGCAGCCGGCGGCCGATCGTTCCAACGAACGCCCCCCACTAGACCAGCACCGGTTTTTCGGCGCCGGAGTAGCGCCGGTAGGGACCTCGGGATCCGTTGGGCAGGATGGTTGCTTCGTCCGTGCGGGCTTGGATCAGTTGCCCCGAGGTCAGTTCATGAGCGCCCGTCAGGTTGGCGGCGCGAAGATCGGCGGCCAACAGCTTGGCGCCTCCGAAATGCGCATTCGACAGGTCTGTGCGGCTGATGTTTACCCCGCTCAGGTCAGCGTGCCGGAAGTTGGCGTCCGCTAACACCGCGCGATCGAATTGAGACGCTCCAAAATCAGCCCGCGAGAACTTCGCACTGGAAAGGTCCGCTTTGGCGAAATCGCAGGCCTGCATGCGAGCATTGCTGAAATTGGCGTGCACTCCATGGGCCGAAATAAAACGGCAGCCGCGCATGTGAGCGCCGTGGAACTCCGCGTGGTTGAACTCACTCTCTGAAAAGTCGCAACTCGTTAGCCGGGCGTGATGAAACGAGGCCGCATCCAGAATGGCCCCACGCAGCTTGCAGCCCTCCATCACGACCCCCTGACAGCGGCTGTTACGCAGTTGCGCTTTTCGAAAAATTGCGCCGCGGAAGGTGGCGTCCGACAGGATGGCCGCTGTCAGCCAAGCCCCCGAGAACTGTGTCTCAGAAACCTGAGCATGGTTCAGGTCGGAACCTGAGAGGATCGCCCGTTCAAAGTCGGCGGTCTCCAGGACCGCCTCACTCAGATCCGCGTCCGTGAGATCAGCGTCCAAAAAAGTGGTGCCACTCAGGATAGCGCCGCGCAAACGAACTCCCTGAAGTTGCGCCTCGTTCAATGTCTGTCCGTCCAGCACACAGCGGAGGTGCTCCGATCCGCCGTCGATCCACTGCCTGTGAGAATGCAGTATCTCTGTGAGTAAGCGGCCGTTAGTGGTTGTTAACGTGTCCATTTCAACAACACACTTATCGGCCAGACCGGAGCTTGCGTTAGCGCCGCCGGACAATCCGGTTGATACATGATTCCGCGGGCTGGCGGTGCTTGCATCGCGGTGCTTTAATTGTAGTTACGGGAGTATAAGCGGGTGCTACACTGGCTCCAGGCTTAAGTCTATGAGAATACTCATCGTTGAGGACGAAAAGCGCATTCAGGATTTCCTCTCGCGCGGCTTGGAGAGCGCCGGGTACGCCGTGGACGTTGCCGGCGACGGCAACACCGCCATCGAGCTGGTTCACGCCACCGAGTATGACCTCATCATTCTGGACCTGATGCTCCCTGACATCGACGGTCTCAGCGTCCTGCAGAAGATCCGCAATCGCAAAGTCGAGCCCGCCGGTTCTGATCTTAAGCGCGCGCGACGCCGTGGACGATCGCGTGAAAGGCCTGGAACTGGGCGCTGACGACTACCTCACCAAACCCTTCGCCTTTGTCGAGCTGCTGGCGCGTGTCCGCGCGCTTCTGCGGCGAGGCCAGCCCACGCCGGAGCGATTGCAGGTAGGCGATCTGGTGCTGGATTGCATCCGCCGCAAAGTAACGCGCGCCAACGAGAACATCGAGCTGGCGCCCAAGGAATTCAGCATCCTCGAATATCTGATGCGCAATCGCGGCCGGCCGCTGAGCCGCACCATGATCGTCGAGCATGTCTGGGACATGGACTACGACGGGCTCACCAACATCGTCGACGTCTACATCCGCCACCTGCGCAGCAAGATCGACGACAAGTTTCCGGTCAAGATGATCCACACCGTGCGCGGCATCGGGTACATGCTGGATGCGCCGGAAAGGTCCGAAAAACCTGTCGAAAAGCAGGTCGAGCAGTCGTCATGAGCGCTTTCGGCAAGGCTCTGCGATTCACGCGCGGGCTGCGCTTTCGCCTGGCCTTCAGCTACGTATTTTTCTTCACCATCCTGCTGGTGCTGCTGGGTATTGTGTTCCGGCAGACCTTGAGCGCGACCTTTCAAGCGCAGATGGCCAGCGTGCTGGACGAGGAATGGGGCGCGGCGAAGGGTTATCTTCGCACCGGCCCGCACGGCCCGGATTGGTTTTACGACCCCAAGGATCCGGACGAATCGCTTCACCGTGGAGCGGCTGCGCGGGTCTACATGCTGGCCGACACGCAGGGCCACCCCTTGCAATGGTCCGTCGATTTACAAATCACTGGGCGTCGATTCTCCCAGCGAAATTCAGGCCATTCTCCGCTCCGGACAACCGGCCATCGCGTATCCGCAAAGACAGCCATGGGCATTCCCTACATGATCCGCTCGGGCCTGATGATCGATGAGCGACGGCAACAAATATTACCTGGCCATCGGCCGCGCCATCGATCAGAACAATAATGTGATCCGTGATTTTACTTTGAACTACTTCGATTCTGGTGCCGATCGTCATCGTTCTTGAGCGGCGTGCTGGGATGGTTCCTGGCCGGCAAGGCGCTCGACCCGGTCAACTCCGTCGCCGAAGCAGCGCAGCGAATCACGCACTCCAATCTGGACATGCAGATTCCCGTGCGCCAGGCGGGCGACGAGCTGGACCGGCTGATCGAAGCCTTCAATCACATGATGACGCGCCTGAATCGTTCGTTCGAGCAGATCCGCCAGTTTTCCACCGACGTCTCGCATGAGCTGCGCACGCCGCTGACGGTGGTTCGCGGCCAGCTTGAAGTGGCGCTGTTCACCGCCCAGACTGTCGATCAATACCGCGAAGCCATGGCCGAAGCGCTGGAAGGCGTGGACCGGCTCTCGAATATCGTTCGCGCGCTGCTGATGCTCTCGCAGGCCGAGATCCGGCCAGTTGGTGCTGCAAAAGACGCAGATCGATTTCGCCGAACTGGTGCGCGATCTGGTGGATCAACACCAGATTCCGGCCGAAGCCCAAGGCGTCCGGCTTTCGGCCGAACTTTCGGAGCCCTGCATGATTTATCGCCGACCGGATTCAGATTGAGCGGCTGCTGTCCAATCTGTTGGGAAACGCCATCAAGTACACGCCCTCCGGTGGCGCGGTGAAAGTGAGGCTCCACTGCCAGGACGACCACGTGAAACTGGCCGTCGAAGATACCGGCGTCGGCATCGCGCCCGATCATCTGCCGCACATCTTCGATCGCTTCTATCGCGTACCGTCGGCCGATCCGGAAAAGGGCCTCGGCCTGGGATTGAGTTTCGTGGCTTGGATCGTCAAGGCGCATGGAGGAACGGTGGAGGTCGAAAGCGAGCTGGATAAGGGAACTCGCTTTGCTGTGACTTTACCCGCCGAACAGTTCGTGGCTGCGGCTGCAGGAGTCACCGGCGCTCCCCATGCCCGAGCAGGTACACTGAAACTGCGATGGCAAACCTCGAAATTCAGAACCGGGAAAAAGAAGGCATCACGATTCTCGATCTGAAGGGCAGACTGGCGGTAGGCGAAGGGTGCACTCTGTTGCGCGAGAAAGTTGATCAAGAGCTCACCGATGGCCGGCACAAGGTGATCCTCAATTTGAAACACGTCGACTACATCGATAGCACCGGCCTGGGCACCATGGTGATCTGCTTTACCAGGCTGCAAAAAGCTGGCGGAGCGCTTGAAGCTGGTGAACCTCAACCGCCGGAACATCGAGCTGTTGCTGCTCACCAAGCTCTCCACCGTGTTGCAGATCTTCGGCGACGAGCAGGAATCCGTGAACAGCTTTTTTCCCGAGCGCGAGATCAAGCATTTCGACATCCTCAACTTTATCCAGCAGCAAAAAGAGAGCGAGCAAACCAACTGACATGTGGGGGAAAAAGAAAGCGGCTATGCTCGAAGCGGGCGGGCGAGCGCCGTCGTTTCGAGTTGAAGAGCCTCCATGGCGACGAAGCAATCGCTGGAAGACATCCTGGGCAAAGGCCCGGCGCTGCTGGCGTTTTATAAGATTAGTTGTCCGGTTTGCCAGCTCACTGCCCCGTATCTCGAGCGGCTGGCGGCCGGCTCAGCACTCCAGGTCGATCGGCATCTCGCAGGATGACGACAGCTCCACGCAAAGGCTTCAACCAGCGCTTCGGCGTAACGTTCCCCACCTTGCTCGATCAATCCAAGGAAAACTATCCGGCCAGCAATGCGTACGGCATCACGTCCGTTCCATCGCTCTTCCTGGTGGAGAAGGACGGCGGGATCGCGCAGGCTTTCAGCGGATTTTCGAAACGCGATCTAGAAGCCGTCGGCGAGCGAGCGGGCGTCAAGCCGTTCCGGCCCGAGGATAACGTGCCCGAATGGAAGGCCGGTTGAGGCTCGAAAAATTAGGGTCCGGGGCGGACCTGCGATAATAAGAATCGAGCATGGCTTCCAAAATAACTGAAGCGTTCGAGTCCGCGGCAGCCATCGCCAAGGGCATGAGCATCACCTTCGGGGAGATGCTGAATCCCACCATCACCGAAGACTATCCGGACTCACCGCCGAAATTCCAGGAGCGCTATCGCGGAGCGCACGTCCTGCAGCGCGACGAGAACGGGCTGGAGAAATGCGTGGCCTGCTTCCTGTGCGCGGCGGCCTGCCCGGCCGACTGCATCTATATCGAAGCGGCCGAGAATACCGACACTCTGCGCATCAGTGGCGGCGAGCGCTACGCCAAGGTTTATAACATCGACTATACGCGCTGCATCTTCTGCGGCTATTGCGTGGAAGCTTGCCCGACCGACGCCATCACGCACGGCCACGGCTTCGAAATCGCGAGCTACAACACCTCGACGCTGATCTATCCGCAAGGAGCAGATGCTGGCGCCGATTCCCGAGGGCGCGCATTTCCCGCTGAAGGCCGACACCGAAGAAGCGCCGGCGGGACATTAGCTAAGAAGTGGCAGAGCCGCCTCGGGCGCAAGGGATCGGATCGGAGATCCGCGAAATCCTTTCGGATCTCTGGTAACGATTAACTCACATCCGGAAAGTTGTGCCGCCGCGGCGGTTACTGAATCTTCGAAGTCTGGCAATGGCAACTGTAAGGCTTCCTGAAGCACTGCGCCGTCGACCATTGCGACACCGAAAACTTTCAGGATCCTGGAGATTGCGTTCGTTGCCTTGACCGCGCCGAGCTCCCTTCGTATCAGATAATGGATTGTCATGACCGCGTGAGCCGCGAGAAAACCTTGAGACGGCCCGGTCTCAATCGCTGTCCAAACGGCGCTGCTGGCCTTGGTATGGGGTTGCCGGTCGAGCAACACGTCGAGCACTACATTGGCGTCGACCAGCGTCTTTTTCATCGATATTTGGCCGCTAGGTGCCGCTTGTAAGCTTTGACATTCGCCCTCTTGAGAGATCCCTTTAGCGAACGTAGGATCGGAGCATCCTGCGAGGCCGCGGGCGTCGGCTCAGCAACCGCCTCCAGATACGCTTCTACCATTTGAGACACCGATACACCCTGCTGCCTGGCAAAGCGTTTCGCGCGCGAAACGACGCGCTCGTCGACACTCAAGGTAAGCTTGGCCATCTGTACGTATTATATCAGCAAATCTATACGTATAAGTGCAGGTGTGGCTGCTCCGAATTTCTTAACCTTCTCGCTTGCGTTCGATCAGTTCAAAAGAGTCTTCAGGGGCAATGAAGTGGATGAGTCCCGTTTTGCTCGAATTGATTAGGACTCCGCTCTTCAAGTACGCCCAATGGTCCCGTGAATGTTCAGGCGTATATTCGCCATCATCGATGGAACATACGACGGTGCCGAAGCAACCGTCCCAGAGCTTTAACCGGTCGCCGAGCATAATCTTTTTTCCGTCAGGATAGTTCACGTACTTTCCCGTCACAGTACAGGCTGCTTGGCCCTCATGAAGCGCTACTTCCGCTCCGGCAACGCAAACACATACAGCGCATTCCCATTCCCCGGATTATGAATATCCGAAATGATCGTCCCCGGCACCACGCGCGGACTCCCGCCGCCTAAACCGGTCGAAATCGCGATGTACTCTCTCCCGCCCACGCTGAACGCGACTGGGAAGCCCTGCACCGAAGTCGGCAGCCGCGTTTGCCACGACACCGCGCCGGTCTTCACATCTACCGCGCGAAACATGCGGTCCAAATCACCCACGAATGCGACGCCGCCGGCGGTCGAAAGCACGGCCGTCAGAAATGGCGCGCGCTGTTCGATCTTCCACATTTCCTTCATGGTCTTGACATCGTACGCGACCAGCTTCCCGACCTTAACGTCCGTCCCCGGCATCTCGAAAAAGCGCCGGTTGGCCGACGTCCCACCCGAACCCTCCTTGGGTTCCGTCTTGCGGCCATACATCTCCATGCAGCTTTGGCTCAGCGGGATAATGAGCTGGCCGGTCGGAGGATGATAGCTCATGGCCTGCCAATTGTGGCCGCCCTCAGTGGATGGACACGCCTGCACCCACTCCTCGGGGCGCTGCTCGACGATCTCGTTGCGGTAATGCACCTCGCCCGTTTTCTTGTCAATGTTGTCGAACACGTTCTGGAAAACAGTTTCCTTGTAATCCAGAAACTTGCTCGTCTTGCGATCGAGCTTCCAAAGGATGCCGGCCTTCCCGATGCTGAACACCAGATTCTGCCCGCCGGAGTCCACCAGCACGCGCTCGAACACTTCATCCAAATCGAGCGACTCGCCGGGCACATGCTGGAAATACCACGCCAACGACCCGTCGTCCGGCCGCAGCGCCACCGTTGAGGTTGTATACAGCGCCTTGTCGTTGGTGCCACGGATCGCGCGCATCCATGGCTTAGCCTGCGCTACGCCCCAGTACGTCAGGTTGAGATCGGGGTCGTAGCTGCCTGTAATCCACGTATCGCCGCCCGCGCGCAGCAGGTTCGGAAGCTTGCCCCAGGTGTCGCCGCCCGGCATACCCTCGCGCGCCACGGTCTCGAATTTCCAGAGCTGCTTGCCGCTCTGCGCATCGTAGGCGCTGATGTAGCAGCCGGTCTCTTTGTAGCGATCGCAGCCGCCCATGCCTTGAACCACCTTGCCCTGGATGACCAGCGGCCCGCTGGTGTTGCCGTATCCTTTCGCTGGATCAGCTACACGTGTCTCCCACACCACTTTTCCGGTCCGCGCGTCGAGGGCGACTAAACGGGCATCGGTCGCGGCCAGGTAGATCTTGTCCTGATAGATCGCCAGGCTTCGGATCGCGCCCTGTCCGTTTGAAAGCGCCGGCCCCAGGCGATTCTCCCAAATCAGTTCGCCCGTCCGCGCATCCAGCGCCTGCACGATGTTGCCAACGTTGGCCAGATACATGATGCCGTTGTGGACGATGGGCGTGGGTTCGTTCGATCCGGCGCCGTCGTTCATCGCCCACGACCAGGCGAGCTGCAGCTCCTTCACGTTGGACGCATTAATTTCAGTCAGCGGACTGTAGCTCCAGGCTTTGTAATTGCGTCGGATCATGAGCCAATCCCCGGGATCGGGATCGCGCAACATCGCATCGGTGACCGGGACGTAGTTCTTCACTTCGCCCGTGACGGTGAGGCCTCTCGGCCTACCGGCGGCCGGTCCTGCCGGTGCGAGCCCCCCGGGCTGCAGCGTGATCGCTGGGCTTCCAGTCGCGACCGAACGAATCGGAAACGTCGCTGCGGCCGCTAAGGCTTGATTGCCGGGAGCCGCGCCGTTCGCGGCCAGAATAAAGGCGGCCACGTTCACGGAGTTTTCTTCGCCGAGCCCGCCGGCGTTTCCAGGAGGCATGCTGGCCTGGATATAGGTGACCAACTCGCGCGCGGTGCGCGCCGCCCAGGAAGACATGAAATTCGAACCGGAGAGCGGAGGCGCTTCGTTGCCGCCCAAGTCCGGCGCATGGCAACTGGAGCACCGGGCTTGATAGACGGTGCGTCCTGCCTCGGCCTGCTGCAAGGTCTGGCCAGACAGCGCCCCGGCGCCGGCGATCGCCAATGCCAAAATCGTTTTGCATAAGAGGCGCCTCCTTACTTCAGCAGCCAGCCCCACAGATTTCCTTGCGGAGCCTTCTCGCTGTCGATCTGGATGTACCATTTGCCTTTTTTCAAGCTATCGATCTGCTCAGCCGTCAAGTCGAATGAGCCTGAGACATTCCCGCTTATCGCCTTCGAGACGGTCAGGTCCAAAATCGCAGCGCCCCACACGCCGGCGGCGCTTCCCTGACGAATCTGCCCTTCAGTCGCCGGACTGCGCATCCCGTCGAATGTTCCGACTGATCACGAGTTTCGTTCCAGCTAGAGTAGCCGACACTGATCCCGCGCCCGTCACGTTAGCTTTCATGGCCGCATCGAGTGCCACGGGCGACAGCCGTGTCTTGAACGTCATGTTGCTTTGTGCTGCTGCGCAGAGAGCGAACAACATCACCGCGAGAGTCTTCTTCCCAAGGCCCATCGGATTAGTATATCCGTGTCTATTGGTGGATATCGATAGCGTCTGTCAGATGCTTTCGATCCGCTTCAGACATTCCGGAATTCTTGTGAATGTCATCGCGGGCCTGCAGCCTGCGCCGGTAGCGGCCGAAATATTCCGGGATGTCGCCGCCGTATTGGAAGCTGTACATGATGTCGTCGAAGGCGGCGGTATGCGGTAGGCCGAGCGCGTGACCGGTTTCGTGCAGGCAGGTCAAATACACGATCGCGTCGCGCAGCAGCTTGTCGTCGCCCGTCCGAAACGGGGCGGGCCGCACATAAACCTCGGCGCCGCGTTGGCCATCGACGAGCACCGGCCGAGCCTCGCCATAGAGACCCTGCTCGGCGGTCGCCCAGAATATGCGAATGCGCGCGTGCCTGGGATCGCTGGTGCGGCTGACCTCGATCGCGCCCGCCGAAGCCTTTTGCCAAGCCTCCATCGCCCACGCCGCTAGCTCGGGATCGTTGGTCTGGCAGCCTGATTCGGGCTGCGAGCATGGCTCAACCCAATACGAGTATTTCTGCGGCGCGGCGGCCTGCGCATAGACCATATAGCCGAGGAGCAGGCCAACAACCCAAAAGCAGCGAGGCGTCACCGCCGTTCGGCCAGTCTCTCTTCGGCGAGCATCCGCACTTGCGCCTCGAGTTGTTCGATGCGGCGTGTCAGATCGTCGATCAGTTGGCCTTCCGGATCGGGCAGATTTCCGTGCTCGAGATTGTCGCCCGAGTCCACACGCGCGCGCACCACGCGAGCCGGCACGCCCACCACGGTCGAGTGATCCGGAACAGAACGAATGACCACCGATCCCGCGCCGACCTTGGTGTCATGTCCAACTGTGATGTTGCCGAGAATCTTCGCCCCCGTGCCGATCACGACATTGTTGCCGATGGTGGGGTGGCGCTTGCCTTTTTCCTTGCCCGTTCCGCCCAGCGTCACGCCTTGATACATGAGCACGTCGTCGCCAATTTCGGTGGTCTCGCCGATCACCACGCCCATGCCATGATCAATAAAGCATCGCCTGCCGATGGTCGCGCCCGGATGGATTTCAATGCCGGTCAAAGCCCGGTTGACTTGCGACAGAATCCGCGCCAGCAGCATGAAGCCCGCCTGATGCATCCGGTGGGCGGTGCGATGCAGCAGGATGGCGTGGAAGCCGGGGTAACAGAAGAAGATTTCGACTGCGCTCTTGGCCGCCGGATCACCGCGGAAAACGGTATCAATCTGCTCCCGGATCGCTCGGAACATGGTGCTTAGACGATTATCTCACCGGCCCGAAAGATTCAGGAAACAGGCTGGAGCGAAGCGATAAGTTTTTCGAACGCGGCTTGATCTTGCGCCACCGTTTTCGCCGGACCCGTAAGTTTAAAGAACACCGA
Source organism: Bryobacterales bacterium (assembly GCA_963780485.1). Classification (GTDB taxonomy): domain Bacteria; phylum Acidobacteriota; class Terriglobia; order Bryobacterales; family Bryobacteraceae; genus Palsa-89. Next base: position 318,381 of record CAWACO010000002.1, on the reverse strand, counting down.
GCCTTGTGGGCCTTCGACGATTGCGCCCAACAAGCTGTAATTGGGCTTCGGCGGCGCATCGGACTTCGCCCTGGGACCGCCCATGCCGGTGTAGGCGCCCGAAACGTCGACGGTTGTGACCTTCAGGCCATGGACGGTGCGCTGATCTCGGTTGGCCGCTCCTTTGGATTGGAACTGGCCGATCCAGCGGTTCATGTTGGCTTCGACACTTCCGCCTTGGCCTTGCCCGAAGTAGTACGCACCGCATTCTGCAGGCTCGGAATCGCGGCAGCGGGCGGAATCGCGTTAAGTGGCGAGCCGCATCGGCCGCTCAGCTTCCGCTTTCCAGTTTGACGGTGCGGTCCACTTGATGCCTGCGCCGGTATCGGCCGCCAGCCCTCTCGCGGCTTGGTCGGAAGAAATCGTCGCGATGGGGCGCTTCACCCGCAATAACGGAATCACCGAAGGCTTTCACAACAAAATGGAGCTCATCAATCGACAAGCCTACGGCTTCCGTAACTTCCAAAACTATAGACCTTGTGTCAAGGTATTATGTGCTTAGCTTCTTGGGGATCGGGGTTTGCCCCCGTTGTTGGCGTAGAACTCTCGGCTATCGCCGAAATGCTTTTCGGACAGGGTTTAGTTGGTCGGGCCGCCGAGATTTGAACTCGGGACCTCTTGCACCCCAAGCAAGCGCGCTAGCCAGGCTGCGCCACGGCCCGAACCCATCCATTCTAGCGCACCGCACCGCTCGAAACCGCGGCCCGCGCTATATTTTAGTCATGCCCGATCCTCTCTCTCGCCGAGGCTTTATCCAGACTTCCGCCGGCGCCGCTGCCATCGCCGCACCCGGGATACTCCGCGCGCAGAATTCCAACAGCGCGGTCCATGTCGGATGGATCGGCGTCGGTTCTCGCGGCTACTATCTTCTGGAGCGGCTCTACAACGGCAGCCCTTCGCTCGCTCATGTGACCGCGGTCTGCGATACTTATACCGGCAATCTCGCCCGCGGCAAGGATCGCGTCCAGACCCTGGGCGGCAACACTCCGAAGACCTATGACGACTACCTGCAGCTGCTCGCAGACCCCGCGATCGACGCGGTCGTCATTGCCACACCGGAACATTTGCACTATCCGATGTTTATGGCCGCTCTTAAAGCCGGCAAGAACATATACATCGAAAAACCCCTCGCCCACGACATTGCGCAAGGCGAGGAGATGGTGCAGGCGGCCGAGAAGTCCGGCAAAGTGATCCAGGTGGGGACGCAGAATCGCAGCAACTCGCTCTACCAGCAAGCCAGGCAGATGGTAGAACAGGGCCTGATCGGCGAGATCCATTATGTGCGCGCCTACTGGTATCGCAATTCGCTCGAAGACAATCCGGCGTGGCGCTACAAGGTCCCCGACGACGCCAGCCCACAGAATAGCGATTGGAATAAGTTCCTGGGGCCGGCGCCCCAGCGCGATTGGGACGCGCGCCGCTATTTTCAATGGCGACTCTATTCCGACTACTCGGGCGGGATTCCGACCGACCTTCTGGTTCACCAGACCGACATTACCAACTTCGTTTGCAACCGGGTGGTGCCAGTGTCGTGCATGGCCTCAGGCGGCATCTACCGCTGGACTGCAGCCAATGATGATCGCGATGTAGCGGACACGCTCAGCGCCATCTACGAATATCCTGACAAATTCCATATCAACTATAGCTGCTATTTCGGCAATGACCATTACGGATATGGCGAGAATTTCATGGGCAACGAAGGAACCATTGAAGTGCTGAATCGCCAGACCCTGCATTATTATCCCGAGACATTCGGTGGAAAACCGCCGGCCAGCGTTTCGGCGCGCAAGGAAATCCATGTCGAATTACCAGGCAACGACAACAAGGCCGTGGAAGCGCACATTCGCAACTGGCTCGAAGCCATTGAGGGCAAGGCCCAGGTGATCGCTCCCACGCGCGTGGGCCAAGAGGCTGCGATATCCGGGCATATGGCCACGCTCTCACTACGCAACAACAAGAAAATTGTTTGGGACAACCAAGCTCGCAAGTATTATTTCACATAGCTCCGGAGCGCGTGCCGCCGCGTGCACCGTCAAACTGCTATAAGCTGATTGCTTATGCTGATCCTCGCCGCCATCCTGGCTATCTTCGTCTACGGCATGATCGCCGCCATGTTGGGGACCATTTTGCCCGACCTTGCGGCGCGCTTCAAGCTCACGCCCAAGCAGAACGGCACCATTGCCTTTTATCAGGCACTCGGGCTGATCATCGCTTCGGTTTCCGTCGGACCCCTGATCGACAACGAAGGCAAGAAAGTCGGGATGGTTCTTGGCCTGGCTCTGATTACGCTGGCGCTGGTCCTGCTTCCCCGGTCCATCGGTTTTGGGAGCATCGCCGCCTATCTTTTCCTTTTGGGAATCGGCGGTGGAATTATCGTCACTGCGGCGAACGCCCTGGCGAGCGATGTAACTCCTGACCGCCGTGGCACAACCCTGAACCTGCTCAACCTGTTTTTCGGGCTGGGCGGTCTGGCAACGCCCTTCATCTCCGCCAATCTGCTTTCGAGAAACGCAGTGCGGCTGTGTTACCTCGTGGCCGGGTTCGCCGGTGCGACGCTGCTGGTAAACATCGCGACTCCGATGCCGCCGCCCACTGGCGCCCAAAGTTTTGTTTTCTCACAGATTGGCGATGTAGTGGGCCGCCCGACTCTATGGCTGTGCGCTTTATTCTTGTTTCTCTACGTCGCTTCTGAAGTCGGCGTCTGGAACTGGCTGGTGCAACATCTCATGTCGCAAGGCATCAAGGAATCGAGCGCGCTCAATGTTCTTTCTCTCGGATTCGCTTTGGGACTGCTAATCGGAAGAGTGGGAGCATCACAGGTATTGCTCTCTGTCTCGGCGCTCACCGTGACGCTGGCCGCCTCCATCCTGATGGCCATCACCACCTACCTGATGCTGCGGACCAGAGACCCGAAAGTGGCCTGGATACTCGTGTTTCTTGCGGGCGTTTCGATGGCGCCAGTTTTTCCAACCACGCTCGCGATTGTGGGCGACGCCTTTCCTCGGATGACCGGCACGGCGTTGGGAATCGTTATTACATCCGGTTGGATCGGACTGGCGGTCAGCTCCCACATTATCGGCTCAATCGCCGGCGGCGATCCCAAACGGTTGAAGAAGGCGCTATTGGTGCTGCCAGGCATGGCAGTGTTGATGATCGCCGTCAACTTGCTTTTACATCTGACGGTTTAATGATTATGCGTTAGCCGATCGTAAACGAATCCACCCGCGCCGCCGGCCAGCGCTCCGATTCCAGCGCCCTTGCCGCCACCAGCCAACGCTCCGACCGCTGCACCGACGCCCGCGCTGCCCGCCACGATCGCGACCGACTTCCGGGTCGATCGTCCGTGATGAATTTCTCTATATTCGCGCCCACGGGGCTCGTTGTATCCAGGCGCATATGTAGGAGGCGGTGGCTCCTCCGCGGGCCTCACCACAACAGGTCGATGAATGTACGGTTCGTACTGCGTGTCGTGATGTTCACCCTGATAGGCCGAGCCATTGTCGTAAGGTGCGTCGTAAGGGCCGGGTGCTTGCGAGGTCACGTAAGGAGTAGGATTGGCATTGTAGTCGGGCGGCTGTGAATAATTGGGCTGCACGTAATTCACAGACTGAGTCGCTCCGCTCGCCGTGCGCCCGTGCGTCCAGCCAATCGCGGCCGCAACGGCCAGGATCACGCATGCTCCCGCTAGCAAACCGGTTTTCAAGTTCATAACTCTGTCCTCCCCCTTGGGCGCTCCTTGGTGAAGTTGCCATTTTGATGCCAAATGGCAGGAAATGTGCTTTGAGACAGTTAGGTCGATTTTGTTGGAGGAAAACATATGACTCCGGATGTCGAGACTGTAAGAACTACACGCACGCCTGTTCAAATGGGCAAAAACCACCTTTTATTAGTGGCAGTTGCGGCCGCGCTACTGATTGTGATTGTTGCCGCCGTCTGGCTGATGGCACGGCCCACCGCTCTATATCCCGTCCGGATGAACGGCAAGTATGCGTACATCAACAAGTCCGGCAAACTGGTCATCCAGCCGCAGTTCGATCGCGCTGAGCCATTCACCGAGGGCTACGCCGCGGTCCAGACCGCGGGCCGCTGGGGTTTCATCGACAAGACCGGCAAGCTGACTATTGCGCCTCAGTACGACCTGGCGGATCCGTATTCCGAGGGTCTGGCTTTGGTCGGCGTCGGCCCGCGTCTTGGCTATATCGACAAGACCGGCAAGTTCGCCATCAATCCGCAGTTCGCAGGCGCCGGGCAGTTCGGTAATGGGCGCGCTCCCGTGATGGAAAATGGACGCTGGGGTTATATCGACAAGGACGGCAAGATGGCGATCAATCCGCAGTTCGACGAAGGCGGGAATTTTTCAGACGGCTTGGCGGTGGTGCGCATCGTCGATAAGTTCGGATATATCGACAAATCGGGCAAGGTGGTAATCAGTCCGCAGTTTGCTTCCGCGGGCGATTTCCATGACGGTCTTGCGGTGGTGAAACTGGGCAATAAGTTCGGCTACATCGATAAATCGGGCAAGGTGAAAATCAATCCGCAGTTCGATTCGGCCGGTGATTTCTCCGATGGGTTGGCGCTGGTGGCGCTAGGGCGCCGCTACGGCTACATCAATCGATCGGGCAATTTCGCGATTAATCCGCAGTTCGATGAAGGTGGGAATTTCGAGGCCGGGATTGCGCCCGTGTGGATCGGCAATCGCGAGGGGTATATCGACAAGCACGGCAAGTATATTTGGAACCCGATGAGCTAGTCGCGCACAAAGACAGTTATTATCAAAGACATTGTTCGATAAACAGCTCAGAGCAAGAGCTCCCCGTATAAAGGGAAATACCGGTACAATTCCCGGTACGCGTCAATTTCCTCTGGCGTGAGCTCGAACTCTTTTGGTTGCCACCCAATCGCACAAGGCATCGAGCTGTCCAAGAATAGTCGCTCTTTCCGTGTCAGAATTGGTGGGCTGATCCGATATGGCGCTTCGGCGAAGTCGCGCCGAATATAAAAGAGCGGAGGAAGCTTTGACTTGATGACCTTACTAGCATCACCCTCGTCAGCTATCATGCCCCCCATCGTGAGCATCTCGTGCCCATCCGCATACGAGAAACAATAAAGCGGTAAGAGCCTCGTCCTAGTTCGCCCGGCTAATCCAGATGCAATCGCTCGCTCAATTATCTCGATGTTTCTCTGCATCAACTTGCTCTCGGTGTAGTCGTCTGGCTCGGTTGCATCTCCCACCAGTGCCCCCGCTTGCCTAACAAAATAGTCGCGCCAGTCTGCTGCACTATCGCCGCCGGGGGGCTCTGCGTCGATGGTAACTAAGAGGATTGACCCGTGGGAAAGGTATGTCCCAGCGAGTGCGAGGTCATTTAGATGACCTTGCTCGAGGGGACCATCATAATCGAGCCAAAGGATATGGTTGGTCTGAGGCTGCAGCGTCGGGATCACTTCGGTGGCAGTGTTGATAACTACGTCGATGAGCTTGAACGGCTGATTAAATTTGACTCTTTTCTCAATCTTTCGAGAGTGCTCCGCTGATAGCATGCGAGTGATGCCAGCAAATCTGTGCAGCAGAATAAAGTCTACAAAATGCAACGCGCCAAAACCGGTGTATTGGTATTCGCTGATTTGAAAGCCGGCTTCGGCGAGGAGCAGAAGGGACTCCAGGATCATCCGTCGCTCGATCTGCTTGGCAGTCCGAACGTCGTACGCAACTTTCTTGTAACTTTCAGTGACCGTCACTCAGGACACTCCCTACGGACGTAATGGTCGAACGTGTGTCTGCCAACGTCAGAGTTCAACATCGAAGGACGCCTAAGATGTTTCTTAATACGTTCAACGAGTTGAATGTCCGCATCATAGGCGATCCTGACCGTGGTCTTCTTCGGTCGTTTCGCGGGTTTTAGGCCAGAGAATACCGATGGCTCCCTAATGACAAGGGATGTAAGATCAGCAGGCTTCAATTGTTCGGACAGAACTCGCTGCTGAGGTCGTTCCTGTAGGTCCGAAGGATACATACCACTAAGGAACTTGAGGAATGGTCCCGCAGCGCCCGCCATTTTGTTCCGCGCGAGTTGATATACGGCGGACTCGCGGTTGAGACCGCGCTTCGTCGTCGTCCACGGAAGCAACAACGGGTCTTTGGATTGGAAAAAGGCAACACCCACAAACCCGTTGAATTTGTTCTGGAATATCTGGCGCGGGGAACCCCACGTCGTGAGGTCCGTCTTGTCGGCACTTACAACTACTCGCCCGTTGCACAGAACGTACCAACCAGCTCTCTCATACGCCCAGAGTGGTTTGGGATAAAGGCCTGCGATAAGCGTGACTTTAACGCCGTGTGATTCAAACTTGTCAATGGTTAGCGGAATGTCCTCGGACTCGGCAATAGGAATGCGGTTGGGCAGCACAGGCTTTTCATTCAGCGAAACCGCGATGAATCGATCGAGAAACATGCAATAGGTCTGCGAGACGGCTACCCTCAGATTCCCCTCAAGACCTCCATCTTGCAAGCGTGTCTTCACCTCCTCATGAAGATTTGTAATTGCGATGGTCACGCCCGGACTGCCATTTGCAGCGTTGTCGAGGTCTTCTATCGGAATCCGCCAGTCTTTTAAGTCGTCATCCTTCCTTGACCACGACTCAACGTCGTCAAGTACAACACGGAAGCCGCGAGGCTGACATCTGGACTCGATTGAGATAGTATTACCAATCTTGAACATGGCGCGTTTCATCCCGATCCCGTATACGCCTAGTGTTGTGTCGGTTTGGCCCGGGGCACTGCCGAAGTTGAACACATGGTCTTCTGCCTCGGCTCTTGAAATTCCACCACATGTGTCTGTTATAACGACTCGTTCCGTCGATAATGTGATCTTTACGTCGGGTAGGCTTTCACGTGGTGGAAACTGAGCTGGGCCTAAGGCTTCCACTGATGCTGAAATTTCAACGCCTTGCTTGCGAATGAGGGAGTCGATTGAATTGTCAACGAGATCGAGAATGCAATCCTCCAACGAAATGTCGCGCGTGAACATCTGCCGGAAAAACTCTTTTCTCGGAAAAGCTGGTACAGTAGCCATAAATATCGGATTGGCGCAGCCTATGGTTGCGGGGCCCGCCTCTTTACCGCCCTCCTGTGAATTTCAAAGTATAGCTCTCTTGACTACGACCTCTGGATCGGATTGAACGGGTGTCGTTAGTATCTTGGTCTCCAGCCCACTCGATAAAAAACATTTTACATCTTGCATGTTTTGATCCACAATTGAGCTGTGGCGATTGAAAACTCCTTGCCGAAAACAGTGGTGGCATGCTAGCCACATCTGCGCGTCGAGATGTAAGTTTCCTGGCTCCCGTTTCCGGTCGGAATGCCGTGCGGCCGATCTTTGAGAGCAGCCTCGGCGCCTTGTACAAAGGCGACTGCCTCAAGGTCCTCCCGAACTTCGCATCGGCTTCCGTCGACACAGTTTTTGCAGATCCCCCGTTCAATATCGGGAAACAGTATGGGGCGAAAGTCAACGATCGAATGGCGGACCACGAATATCTCGCATGGTGCCAGCACTGGATCGATGAGTGTATCCGTGTGCTCAAGCCTGGCGGCTCGTTTTTCCTCTACAACATCCCGAAGTGGAACATCCGGCTTGCGAACCTCATGCTGGATCGAGGAATGCATTTTCGCGATTGGATCGTCATTGACATTAAGCTCGGCTTGCCAATCCCAGGTCGCCTCTATCCCAGCCACTACAGTTTGCTCTACTTCACGAACGGAAAACCAAACACGTTTCATAACATCCGGACGCCTATCAAGAAGTGCCGCCACTGCGACCGCGACGTGAAGGATTACGGTGGTCATCGGGGTGCTTTGAACCCGAAGGGCGTGAACCTGTCTGACGTATGGGGTGACATCCCGCCGGTCCGCCACTGGAAGTTCAAATCGAAGAAGCGCAGGGCCAACGCCCTATCCACAAAATTATTAGAGCGGGTTGTGGAAATGAGCACAGATGCGGGGGACATGGTTCTGGATCCCTTCGGAGGAAGCGGGACGACGTTCGCAGTATGTGAGAAGACTGGACGCCACTGGACTGGCATTGAGATCGAATCCACCGGCGCAATCATTGAGCGGTTAGAGAATAACGATCTCTCTCACTACAAGAACGAAGACTTCGTGGAAAGATAAGCATCGGCCAGCCTCTCCCAACTTGACCCAACCCGTTTCCTCCCCGTACCCTTGCGGTATGAGCGCAATCACCCTGAAGGTCAACGGCCAATCTCACACCTTGGACCTCGACCCCGCTACTCCGCTCCTCTACGCCTTGAGCGACGACCTCGCTCTCCGCGGCCCCAAGTTCGGCTGCGGACTCGGCCAATGCGGAGCCTGCACCGTCATCGTCAGAGGCCAAGCGGTCCGTTCCTGTGTCACGCCGGTGAAGGCGGTCGCTGGATCGGAGATCACCACTTTGGAAGGCCTCGGCACGGTCGACAAGCTGCATCCAATTCAGAAAGCGTTTCTTGACGAACGCGCAGCGCAATGCGGCTTCTGTCTCAACGGAATCATCCTGACCGCGAAGGCTTTCCTGGACAAAAACCCGAAGGCGTCCGAGCAGGAAATCCAGCAGGCCATGTCGAACGTTCTGTGCCGCTGCTTCACCAACGTCCGGATGCTCGCGGCCATCCGCCGCTACGAGCAGGAGACGGCCCGATGACACGCGACGCACGCGCAGCTTTAAAACAAGCCGGCTTCTCACGCCGGGATTTCCTGAAGACCTCGGGCGCGCTCATCGTGGGCTTCAGCGCATCCGGCACTTTGCTCCACGCTCAAGGCGGAGGACCGTCGCCCGGTTCGCCCTCTCTCAATCAAGTCGACTCCTGGATCGCGATCGCCGCAGACGGCAGCGTCACCGCCTATAGCGGCAAGGAAGAACTTGGCCAGGGAATCTCGACCGCGCAAACCCAGTTGGTCGCCGAAGAGCTTTGCGTTCCGATCCAGCGCGTCAAGCTCATCTATTGCGATACGGCCATGACGCCCGATCAAGCGCACACTTCCGGTAGCCAGTCGCATCCCGGCCAATTTCAATCAAAGCAATCTGGCCCAAGCGGCCGCGACCGCTCGCGAAGCGCTACTCAAGCTCGCCTCCGAACATCTCTCAGTGCCTGTGGATCAACTGGTCGCCGCCGATGGTATCATCAGCGTCAAGAACAATCCTTCGAAAAAAGTAACCTACGGCGAGCTACTCGCGGGAAAAAAATTTAACCTCGCGCTCGACAAGAACGCCAAGCGCAAACCTCCTAACCAGTGGACCGTGCTCGGCCAGCCCGTAATGCGTCCCGATCTTCCCGCCCTGGTCAGCGGACAATTCGAGTTCGTCCACAATGTTCGTCTTCCCGGCATGCTGCACGGCAAAGTTGTCCGGCCTCCGGCCGTTGGCGCCACCGTCATCCGCGTTGACGAAGATTCCGTAAAAGACATGCCGGGCCTCGTAAAGGTCGTCGTAAAGAAGAACTTCGTCGGCGTTGTCGCCGAGAAGCCCTGGCAGGCGATTCAAGCCGCGGAGAAACTCAAGGTCGATTGGACGCCTGGCTCGGGACTCCCGAGTCACGCCGATTTCTACGAGCACCTTCGCAATCAGAAGCCCACGCGCGATACGCTGCTGGTGGATTCCAAAGATGTCGAACAAAAGCTCGCCGAATCCGCCACCGTGATGAACGCCACTTATCATCACCCCTACCAAATGCACGGGTCGGTCGGCAGCTCCTGCGCCGTCGCCGATGTTCAGAGCGACAAGGCCACGATCTATTCGTCCACGCAAGCGGTCTGGTACCAGCGCAACACCGCGGCAATTGTGCTCGGCCTGAAGCCAGAGGACCTGCACGTGATTTACCGCCCCGGTTCCGGATGCTATGGACTGAACGGCGCCGACACCGTCACGTACGACGCGGCGCTGCTTTCGCAGGCCGTGGGCAAGCCCGTACGCGTGCAGCTTTCTCGCAAGGATGAAATGGCATGGGAGAACTACGGTAATGCGTACGTCATCGATGAGCGGGCCGGCCTGGATGCTCAGGGCAACATCATCGCGTGGCATCACGAATCCTGGTCTCCGACGCTGGGTAATCGGCCGGGGCCGCGCACTCCCGGCAATGTCATCACCGGCTTGCTGGTCGGCTTCCAGCCGGAGCCGCTCGCTCCGCGTTCTCCCGCGCCCGATCCGAGAACCTACAACAACGGCAGCAACGGCGTGCCGTCTTATGTTGCCGGTCGCATCGACGGCGCTAATCGCGGGACGGGGACTGTTAAGAGCGAGCGCGTTCTTCTGCACAGCGTTCAATCGCCTTTCTGGACCGGTCCGCTGCGGTCGCCGGCGCGCCTCCAAAACACCTTCGCGAACGAATGTTTCATGGATGAGCTGGCCTGCCGCGTGAAAGCCGACCCACTAGAATATCGCCTCCGCCACTTGAGCGATCCGCGCTTGACCGACGTCGTGAAGGCAGCCGCCAAAGCCGCGAATTGGGACGCCCGTCCATCGCCTAAATCCGACATTCGAAAAACCGGCATCGCCACCGGCCGCGGCATGGCCTGCGTGCTATACGAAGGTGACAACGGATATTCCGCGATGGCGCTCGAAGTTGAAGTCAATCAGGACACCGGAAAGGTCGCGGTCAAACACATTTTCGCCGCCACCGACTGCGGACCGATCTCAAACCCAGATGGACTTCGCAATCAGATCGAAGGTGGCGCGCTGCAAGGCGCCAGTCGCGCGCTGATGGAAGAGGTCACCTGGGACGATCAGAAGGTGACGTCCTTCGATTGGGCGACCTATCGCAGCTTACCGCTAGGCTTCGAGCTCCCGAAGATCGAGAGTGTGCTGCTCAACCGTCCCGATGAAGAGGCCACCGGCGCGGGTGAGCTTTCGATCACTTTGGTCGCTGCCGCCATCGGAAATGCGATCTTTGACGCCACCGGCGCGCGCATTCGTCAAGTCCCATTCACGCCCGAGCGCGTCAAGGCCGCACTTGCAGCCCGAGCCTGAGGCGTGTCTCAGTCAGTCGCCATCAAAAAGCCTCAGCCGCTGAATTGCCGGACTCAGCCGGCTGTCGAAGGATAGTCCGATCTCAAGCTCTCCCGCGTCCCGCGCGTCCCTGAGCCGTTTCTGGTTCCAGAAGTAAGCAGCCGTTATCGCGACGGGTACAAGCAGGAAGCGCACCGGTTCAAGCAGCATCCAGCGCTCCAGGCCTGCGCCACCGCGGGTGAATGCAATAAAGCCGAGCAACTGAAGGAGACATCGGAGCAGCAGGTTTTCCCGGAAACCGGGCATAAGACAGGTGAAGGGGATCTTGCGGTATTCGGATAGCAGGATTTCGATCAGGCAAAGAGAAAGCGCCAGCACATAAAGGGTGTGTAGCGTGGCGACTTGAAAGCCTGCCCGCCACGAAAAAAGAACCAGATTGGGCAGCAATACCAGCGGCGTGAGGAAGGCCAGCATCACACGCCGGCCGATTCCGACCGTTTCATGCTCCAGGCAGGGGAGCGTGCTTCGAAAAATCCAGTTGGCCGGCAGTGCGGCCGGAAGCTCAAATGCCAGCCGCAAGCCCAGCATCAGCAGATAAGCGGTCATCAGCGGCGCGGCAAGCAGCGCTACTTCTGGCGGCCAACCGGGCGGATGTGGCCTCGGAGTTAGACCTGAAGACGCGGACTGAAACGCGAGCAGCCATCCAAGCGCGACCGATACCGAAATGCAAAATCGCTGCGCCTCATTCCGCAACAGCACGCGAATCACGAAGCGGTAGCTGGCTCGCTGGAATCCCGACTCGCGAGACGAAAAACAGTCCAGGAACGCCAACGCGAAGCCCAGTCCGGATGGGCCGCCAGGGCGATGTCCCCCCTCCAGCACACCGGCAAACCTGCGCCGGTAACTGAATCCATACGAGAGAAGCATTAGACCAAATGCCACGGTGAGACCAATGCCGGCCAGCGGGGCCAGGTTCGCCAATGCCGGTGTTGCGCGATGTTGGATGCTTTGGTACAGGCCCAGATACCACATTGGCGGGAGCAGGCGCACCGCGGAATTGCGCGTTAGCTCCAAACGACGGATCAGAGCGGGTCCGGCAAACCCAGTCAGCAGCAGTCCAATAAATGCGACCAGGATCACCCCTCGCAACCAAGCGGAGCACGCCCGGAAAGTCTCCCGTGGAAGCAGCGCGGCCAGCGTGCCGAGGATAGCGAACACCGCGCAGAAAGCGAACAGGCTCGCCAGAATTACGCACAGCGCGTGGGCCGCCACGAAGTCTAGAACTCCGATTGACGCCGGTTGCGCCGCGCCGCTGACAAACATCGGGAACAGCAGCACCGACACGCAATTCACCGCCACAGCCAAAACCAGCACCGCTATCGCAATGGCGGTGGCATTAGCAAGCAGAATGTTCCGGGGCCGGATCGGCAGCGGCGCCAGATTAAGATAGTCCTGCGTGTCCGGAAGGATCTGGTCCCATTTGATAACGGTCACGATGCCGGTGATTGCCATGGCGATCGAGAGAAACATGTATTTGTCCGGCGCCGAGCTACTGAAAAGATCCTCGCGCAGGCGTCCACGAAGAAAGTTCAGTAGCGAGGAGTACTTGTCGAGCATGACGAAGCATTGGAAAGCGCCCGGCGCCGCGAGCAGGCCTAGCAGTGGGCCGATGCCCAAATCGAACTCGGTGGCGGAATCGCTCCCCCGCACTATTCGTGCAAGAAAATGTTGAACCAGCCGCGGGAACGGCTTTCTCGCGATCCTCTCAGCCTGGATCGAAGCAAGGCGGCGGAGGCGTCTAGCGATTCGTCGCAGCGGTGGCGTCCACAATATTTTTTGCAGCGTGTTCGACATCCACTTGTTCGGTGAGTTGCAGGAACCCAGCTTCCAGATCCAAACCGGCGAAGCCTGCATGCATCTCGTCCATCGACCCGGAAGCCACCACCGACCCACGTTTGAGCACCAGCAGGTGCGTGCACAGCCTGTCCGCCTGTTCTAAAACTGGCGACGAAAAGAAAACTGCCTTGTTCCGTTCCGCCAGCAGCCCGATAGCGCAGCGGAGAACCAGGGCGCTGGTTATATCCAGGCCCGAAAATGGCTCATCCAGAATCAGTAGCTCCGGATCATGCAAAAGAGCGGAGATCACAACGATCCGCTGGCGCATGCCCTTGGAATACGAACTGATGGGCAGGTCTCGACTCGGATAAAGCGTAAACGCTTCCAACATCGCCGACGCCTTCTCTCGAAACAGGCGCCGATCCAAACAACGGAGCGTGGCTACCATTTCGAGGTACTCCAAGCCGGTCAGGAAACCGTACAGCTCGGGCTGCTCGGGAACATAACCGAGAGCGCGCTTGTATTCGCTCAGGTCATCACGCACGCGCCGCCCCTTGAACAAAATAGCGCCCTCGCTCGGCTCCAGTAGACCCGTGATCATTTTCACGATCGTACTTTTCCCCGCGCCATTGGGCCCCAGCACGCCCAGGATTTGCCCAGGGCAAATTACGAAATTCACGTCGCGCACGGCGGTGAAGGCCCCGTATCGTTTCGTAAGCGCCTGCCCCTGCAACACTGGTGGGCGGCAATCGTTACTCATGGTGTAAGGAACATCCCTGAGGTTTAGACTAACATTCTGGGGTTGGAGTTCCCTTAGATCGACAGGGTGCCCGGCGCTCGCGGCAGCCCCTTCCGCGTAAGAAGAAACCGCCGCCAGATCGCCGTTTCGGAGGAGTTGCGCTACAGATTTATCTCGCTTCGCTTCCCACGCTTCACATTGCGCCCTATCGTCCCAATTCCGATCAGCCCGATGCCGAACATCGCCATTGTCCCTGGCTCCGGCGCCCTGGTAGGATCGGTCACGATAGCCTGAAACGACACGTTTTGCGCGACGCTCATTCCCGTGACGTTCCCTTTCACCACCAGGGCGCTCTGCACCGCCCAAGTCCCGCTATCAGTATCCGGGTCCGGGTTCCGCGGATCGCCAGTCGTAAACTTCTCTACAATTGAGCAGTTGCCGCCGGGACTTATCGTATTCGAACCAATTACCGCTCCGGCGTTGTTGAAGACATAACATGAGCCGCCAGTGACATCGGCCCTCGTGACCGCATCCATCCTGTCTCCCGACAGGTACTGCCACATGATCGTGGTGTTCGTGGGGATTTGGACTCTCGCCGCCTCGTTACTGCATGCTCAATGTCACGGTGATCGTATCGGTGCCATTCTGCCCTTGCATCACCGTGACTGCCGGCGGATTCGCCGCTAAGTCATAAATGACATTGCCGAATGCCGGCTGTCCCAAACGTGGCCACGGCCAGGCTGCCGGCTGCAAGGCCGCCTAGCACTTTGGTGATTCCAGAGAATCGAAATGTTAACTTCATATGCCTGTTCCTCCCATAAGCTCCAGGCATTGCTGCCGGGTGGCACGATTTTCCGCGCCCCCGTCCTACCGCCGCTCCGAACTCAACGATTCTCAAGGGCACGCATTCGGGATTGCAAAATCGCTGCCACGGCCCCTCGCCCGCCTCGCCTGGCTCTAGCCACATCAGGCAACTTATTGGATGGCTTGGACTAAGCTGTCCGGCCAGGTTTGCCTTCGAAGGCGCAGCCGGTTCTCCCAGCGCAATCATTCTTGACAGTTCCTACTGCTCCCGCAATCAACTTTGATAGTCCGCTACGCCCCTAGACCAGGGCCAACCCTCATTGGCTCAACAGTCGCGTGATGGCGAGCCAAATGCTCTATTACTGGCTGAAATGCTTTCAACGCGCTACAATCCTCCGCCGGCGGAAGCCGCTGGGAGCGCCACGCTCGTCGGCATTGCCGGCCCCCTCAAAGGTGCCATCCTTACACTCGATTCCACGGAGCTGTCCATCGGCCGAGACAAAGGAAACGTATTGGTAATCGACGAGCCGGCCGTCTCGCGCCAGCACTGTCTGGTGCGTGCCGGTGAGGACGGATACCGCATCCGCGATCTGGCCAGCCGCAACGGCACCTATGTGAACGGTATGCCGGTCAAAGAGCGCGCTCTTCATAATGGCGACCAGATTCAAGTCGGCTATTGCGCGATGCTGTTCGTGGCCCAGAACGAAACGGGATCGAGCGGCCGGCTCGCTGAAGATCTTGTCACGGACCGAAAAACGGTTGTGCTGCACAAAGAGGAAGCGTTCTATTTGGCGACCGACACGGTGCACGATGTTCCGCCCCGTCCGACCCGCGTTTGCCGCGACCTCACGACATTGCTCAGAATCAGCGCCCGCATCAACTCCCTGCGAGACCGGGAAGAACTGCAGCAAGAACTGATGGACTCCATTTTTAAAGTCATCCCCGCTCAATGCGGCGCCATTCTCCTGGTGGAAAACGGAACTGAGGAATTTGCTTCCGTGTTTACTCGCGAACGCGACGGCAAGCTCAGCCGGCCCGTGCCCGTTTCACGCACCATCGTCCGGCAGGTGCTTCAAGAAAAGGTCGGTGTCCTGAGCAACGACGTGCAGACCAGCGCCGTGTACAGCCAGGCGCACAGCTTGACCGCAACCGCGGTGAGCAGCCTGCTGGCCGTGCCTCTGGAGCTGAGGAACAACGTTCTGGGCCTGATATATCTCAACACCAGTAACCCGCGCGCTAACTTCGACGAAGACCACCTTCAGCTCTTAAGCGGAATCGCGGGCATCGCGGCCCCGGCCCTGGATACTATTTGCCGCGTCGAAACGCTCGAAACCGAGAACCGCCAACTTGTGGCCGAAGCCAACATCGAGCACAACATGGTCGGCACCAGCGCGTGTATGCGCGAGGTATATCAATTTATCGGCAAGGTCGCGCCCACCGCCGCCACCGTGCTCATCTGCGGCGAAAGTGGCACCGGCAAGGAGCTGGTCGCCCACGCCATTCATCGCAATAGCCCGCGCGCCGAAAAAAGATTTGTGGCCATCAACTGCGCGGCCATTGCCGAAAATCTGCTGGAGAGCGAACTGTTCGGCCACGAAAGAGGCGCTTTCACCGGCGCCATCGCGTTGAAGAAAGGGAAACTCGAGGAAGCCAACGGCGGCACCATTTTCCTGGATGAGATTGGCGAGTTGGCTCCCGAGCTGCAGGCCAAGCTACTGCGCGTGCTGCAGGAACGCGAATTCGAGCGCGTCGGCGGTACGCGGCCGATCAAGACGGACATTCGCGTCATCGCCGCCACCAATCGCGACCTGCCGGAGGCCGTGAAGCAGGGCGCCTTCCGCCAGGATTTGTATTACCGCTTGAACGTGGTGTCCCTTACCTTGCCTACGCTGCGGGATCGCCGCGAGGATATTCCGATGCTGGCGCAGCATTTTGCAGCGAAGCACTGCAAACTATCCAACCGGCCCGCCATGCAGGTTTCCGCCGGCGTGCGCGTGGCATTGCTGGCTTACTCCTGGCCCGGCAACGTACGGGAGCTGGAGAACGCCATCGAGCGCGCGGTCGTGCTGGGTTCCACGGACTATATTCTTCCTGAGGATCTGCCCGACGAAGTGGTCGATGCCGGCAGCCCGGCCGTTTCCTCCATCACTCGCTATCACGAAGCTATGCGCGAAGCCAAGAAGCAGTTGATTGTGAAGACCCTCGATCAGGCGGCCGGCAATTATCAGGAAGCCGCCAGGCTGCTCGGCCTGCATCCCAACAATGTGCACCGCCTTATTCGCAACCTGGGCCTCAAACAAGCTCTGAATAAGTGACGCTTGAGGCTTTCTCAGTCTATCACCTGATGACGATTCTAAGGTTTCTGCGTTATTCCTTATAGGCATTGACCTGATTCTCTTCCTCCTGCGCGTCTGCTACTTTTCGATCCAGCGGCAGTTTTTCGATGATTCTGCCGGGAGGTAATTCGGATGCTGCTGAGAATCACTTGTCTCATCGCCCTAGCCGCCGCACTCGCTCCCGCCGCCCCGAAAAATCGGGATTGGCAAACTGGAACCTTGCTCGACACCGCGGATAATATATACTTCGGACGCGCTTACAGCCGCCCGGTTGATACGACCATGTCCTTTGGCGATCCGAGGACCGGATCTGAATTCCACGTCGGAAGCCGCTCGACAGCCGACAACTTCGTTCTCGATCAGTACGTAGTCGAATCGGGAACCTACGTTTACCTGGTACAGATCATGCGGCTCAAGTCCAACAAGCCGTACCCGTTATCCGCGAATATGCCGGTGAAATTCGCCGTTGAAAAGAAAAAGCTTTGGTTGCTCGACGCCGGCGGCGCCGAATATCAGGCCACTATCGCCAAGACGAAATCGAAGCTTCAGCCCACTCAATAGGCGTGAGCGCTATTTCCCGCCTATTTCTTGTTTGATCAACGTCGCATTCCGTGACGCCTGCTGCTGCACATTGCTCGTGATCCCCGCCGATTCCTCAAAGAACTTCAAGCCTTCGCGCATCTGCCCCCGGTCGCCAATCGCCTTGCCCAGAGTGTAATTGGCCAAGCCAAGATTGAAAAGAGCGTTGGCATAGATTGCCGAGTCGCCCTTGATGGCGGGGAGCGCGGCGCGCAACGCTTTATTGGCCGGCCCGTACTTCATTTGCATGCTGTTGCCGACGCCGATGTAAAAGTTCGCCATGCCAATTTTATAGCCCTCATTAGCGCCCTCGACTTTCGGTCTGGAGTTGAACGCCTCTAATGCTCTCGTTCCACTGCTGACCACTGCATCGGCCCGCGATCCGCGCCAGCTGCAATCGGCCGCATAGAGCAGAGCCTCACCGTTCTTGGAATCCGCCGCAGCCAGCTTGCTGGCCGTCGCACACGCCTTGGCTCCCAACGCTCGAAGATAATTCGGAGTCGCCAGCCAAAGATACTGGCTCTTGGGATTGGCCTCTTCCAAGGACGCACCGATTTCAGCTACCTCTTTGGGATCTTTCGCTTTGAGCACCGCGGCATAAAGAGCGTATTCAGCGCGGTTGCCCACTTCCTTGTCGTGTTCGATCATCGCCTTTGCATCGTCATCGGCCGGCTTGACGGCCTCAAGCTTGCGCGCAATTTGAGCGGTCTTCACCGCCGCTTTTTTCACCGCCTCCGGATCGTCTTTGCCCTCGGCCGCCATGATGGTGTTGAGTCCGACATCGATCGCATCCGGGCTGCTGTCGAGCACCTTCATGCCCGCATCCAGCGCCTTATCGTACTGTTTTTGATTCAGATACACAGCTTGCAACTGTACGCACACCCATCCGGCGCCTTCGTGCATTGGATACTTATCCAAGAACTCCTGCATCATGGCTACCTTCTTGGCCTCGTCCGCCTCCTGGCCGATATTTTGGAGCAGCTGGCCTTCCGGCGAACCCACATTAATCGTGAAGTTTTGCCGCTGCTGCGCGACGACGGGCAGAACCAGTAAAGCCAAAGTTACCAGGTAACGTTTCATAAAATTCTCCCAACGCTGAAATTTATCACAAATGAGGGCTGGAGTGGGTGGCGTTGGGCAGAGTGCGCTGGCCAGTGCTCTATCCACGGAGCCCAAACGGAAACCGCGCTTCCGGAATCGACAGCCCGCGCACTTCGATGTTCTTCAGGTCCGTGGTCCCAACTCCACGCGCTTCGGCCAGGAGCAGCGAGTTGTCGCAATTGACGAACGGCGCCGTTCCTTTCCTGGCCCGCGGATCGTAGCCCATCACCGCCGTCGCAACTGTGTCGGTCGTCGTCGCATTGGTCCCCGCCAGGATCACGCCGGGCTGCACCAGCCGCAAACCCCGAATCCATGGACCTTCCCCGCCCGACACCGTCTCGATGCCGTCAATGATCGCCAGGTCGATCGGCCGGGTCGACGCCAGGTCAGCCACAATGCGCGGCATCCGATAGCCTGGATCGCGGCTCGAATGTGGATCGTTCTCCTGCGGCGAGCTTTTCGATGGCCCGCGGCTTCCGGAATGGCAAACCGCGCCTCGACTCGAAGTCGGATGCTCGTTCGGTTCCTGCTCGCCCGCGTCATCGCCATAGATCGAAGCCGGTGTAATGCCGAAGCAGTTCTTCATCGCGAGCGTGACTCCGCAAGTTGCGTGATTCTTCAGCTTGGCCAACGATACGAAAACGTCGGTCTCTTCATAGGCAGGGTGCAGATCGAAGGCCGGAAAGATCGAGCCGCCGCCTGGAACTTTGAATCGGGTGTAGCGTTTCGCGCCGCCCAAGCCGTTGGTGTTGACGAACTCGACGTTCTTTGCCGCGCCAAACAGCATCTTGACATTCCAATCCGACTGGAGCAGATAGTTCTCCATCGACCCGCTGGTGGCCCAGCAGCTTTCTACAAAGCGCACGCGCCGGGCGCCCGAACGCTCCAGAAGATATGCCAGCGCGCCCGCCATGTTCGGGTGCGTGTAGTGCGTCAGCCCCAGCGGCTTGCCTTGGAATCGCTGGCTCGGGCTTCCAGTAAGGTTGACTTTGATGGTGACGGTCTTGTTGTTGACGATGCGTCCCAGTCCGCCGATCTGATCGAACATGGTCGATAGCGTGCCGGCGAGATCGCCGTCATAGGATCGCGCCCGAGCAATCGATACCGGGGCCGTGGGAGCTTCCTTCGCCCTCGCCAGCGGAGCCGCTGCGAGCAGAGCCATCAATTCGCGCCTGGTCATGACTCCAGCTTACCGCCGCCGGGCAATGAGTGGCGCGCGCACTTTGGCTTAATCGCCGCTTTCACAGGACGGGGCGGCGTCCAGGGCAGGTTCGGGTGTATCGGAAAACGCCGGGTCCGCGCTCTTGAATCCAAACACAAACAGTCCCGCGATCGCAGCCGCGCCGACGGAGGCAGCAGCCATAGCGAACGCCGCCGGGTAACCGAAGCGATTCGACACCGCGCCCGCCGCAAATGAACTCAGTCCAACAAACAGATCGTAAAACGCGCTTAGAACGCCTACCGTGGAGCCCCGCTCGCGCTCCGGAGTACGCTTCAGAACCGTGGCCGCGACCGACGACCAGGGAAATGAGAAGCCAAATCCGAGCAGCGCGCCCGCGCTGACCGCGATCAACGGTCCAGGTCCGAACGCGATGACGACCAAGGCCAAGGCCATCGCCGCCAGCCCGAAATTGTAGGTGATGTGCGCTGGCATGCGGTCAGGCAATCCGCCCAGAAAGAATCGCGAGAGCAGAATTACGCCGGCATACGCGGAGAAGGCGGCCGGTCCCGAATTGCCGTGCCGCGCTAAGTGCAGGATCAAGAATCCGACGACCACCGGGTAATGCACGTTGACAAATCCGATGGCGATGCCGGGAGCGATCAAAGATTTAGGCACCCAGCGGCGCCGGCCGGAATGCGCCTCGGGCTGATAATCCTCGCGCACGCGCATCAGAACCGCAAATGCAATTACCGCGGTGACCATCTGCATCGCCGCCGCGCGCTCGAACGAGCCCAGCCACTGTCCCACCAGGGGTCCGGCGGAAACACCTCCCCAGATTCCGCTACTCAGATAACCCAGCGCTTGCGCGCTGCGATGGATACCCGAAATTTCCACGGCCCAAGCGGCTGCTCCGGTGTAAAGACAGGCCTCGCCGAAGCCCTGCAGGGTTCGTCCAAGATACATACCGGCGATGCCGAGCGGCGCAAGGTAGGCTGCTCCAGCCAGCGCACAACTCGCGAGGCCGGCCAGAAATGCGATCTTACGGCCGCGGCGGTCGGCCAAAGGTCCGGAGAAAAAGCGGCAGCCGAGCGCTACAAACGAGAAGATGCCGATCACGAAACCCACGGTCTGGTCGGAACCACCCAGATCGTGGCGGATGTGCGGCGCCAGTCCCGGTAAGACCGTCCCGATTCCGAGGAATCCGAGGAAGGTTGCTCCAATGAGAGACCAGAAGCGCGCACTGAACCCCTGCGCAGTAAACCTCATTTATCTTTTCATTGTACGTTGACCCGGCCCGACCGCTCCGAAAAACGTCCGGTCACCGGTGCTAATATCGAAAAGACAGCGCACCCAAATGATAAACTCTCGCAGCCTGCTCGCCGTGGCAGTGGGTTTTGCCTTCGCCTTCTGCGGCTGTGGCAGCAAGGAAGACTTCGATGGAGGCAAGGCCAAGGATCTCCTCGAATCAGCGCCGATCAACCTGGAAGGAGAGCAGGTGACGCTCACCTCGATGCAGTTCGATTGCGGCGTGCAAGAGGATTTGTGGGAGCATTCCACCCAATTTTCGCCGGATCGAAGCACCGCCCGGCTGGATCCAAAAGGCCGAGACCTGAAATTCAACGATGACGTGGTGATGGAGCCCAATCGCCAGCCCTATGTCCAGGTTCGAGGCGCGCTCTCGCTGCAGGTTGATGACGTGTCCAACCTCCGGGACGGACCTGAGAACGGCACCAAGTTGGCCGACGTCAAAGGCGGCGTGAAGATTCAACACACCTGCTTTTCGAATCCCTTACCCATCATGGGAGTAAAGAAAGGGAATTTCCAGGCGGACACTCCCGCTATCTTTCAGTTTCGCTTGCGCGACGACGGGTGGCACGTCGAAAAGATGGTTCACTAAAGTCCGGCTTTAGGGCCGCGGTAACATCAGCAGGAATGATTGCGCTGCCGATTGTGTTGGGGCCTACCGCGTCGGGCAAGAGTGATCTGGCCATTCACATTGCGTTGGCGATGGGTGGCGAGATCGTGAATTGCGACTCGATGCAGATTTACAGGGGCTTCGACATCGGGACCGCGAAAGTTCTGCAAGCTGCGCGGCATGGCGTGCCGCATCATCTGATCGATGTGGTTGATCCCGATCAGGTCTTCACCGCCGGAGAATATGCGCGCGTAGCAAGGGGCGTGTTGCGTCAAATCGCAACGCGCGGGCGGATGGCGGTGGTGGTCGGCGGAACGGGCTTTTATTTGCGGGCGCTGCTGGAAGGACTGTTTCCGGGTCCCGCCCGCGACCCGGCAATTCGAGCGAGGCTCGAGCGCCACGAGGAGAAGCGGCGGGGCAGCCTGCACCGGATTTTGTCGCGTCTCGATCCGCTGGCCGCGGCCCGCATACATTCCAACGACAAAAACAAAATCATTCGTGCGCTTGAAGTTCGGTTGGTGGTAGGAAAGCCGATATCGGAATTATTCGATCGGGGCCGCGAAAGGCTGGAAGGTTTCCGCCCGATCAAGATCGGCCTGAATCCGCCGCGCCCATTGCTCTACCAACGCATGGACGCTCGCGCCGTTCGCATTTTCGAACAAGGCCTGGTCGATGAAGTGCGAGGGTTACTCGCGGCCGGAGTTCCACGCGATTCAAAGCCGTTCGAATCGCTGGGCTATAAACAGGCGCTTGAAGTGATAGATGGGCGGTCGACGCGGGAGCAGGCGCTGGCCGCGACGCAACTCCAAACACGCCGCTATGCTAAACGCCAGCTAACTTGGTTTCGAAAAGAACATGGCGTGCACTGGCTGTCCGGATTCGGACAGGAGCCGGCAGTGCAACAAAAGGCGCTCGCGCTTTTAGCTGCCGAATTCTGATCCGATAAATTCTTTTTTCGAACCTTTAGGAACTCATTTCCATCCAACACGTATTACTAAGTGAAGTTAGTAAGTCTACCCTCAGGAGATACTAAAGTGGTTAAACGATTAACATTCGGGTTCGGGATTGTGGCGCTTGCCGTGGCGAGTGCGGCGTCCAATTACAATGTGACCTTCTACCAGCCCGTGGTAGTCAACGGAACAACTTTGAAGCCCGGCGAATACACCGTAGAGGTGAACGACAACAAGGCGATTCTTAAAAAGGGAAAGTCTGTCGCGGAAACGCCCGTCAAAGTAGAGAACAACGACGCGAAGTATTCCAGGACAACCGTTCACTTGGCTGGAGCGCAGGTGGAGGAAATCCACGTCGGCGGCACGCACACTAAGCTGGTTTTTGAACAGAACGGAATCGCTACGAAGTAGTTTTCATCCATACGAGCGCGCCCGGTATTCCATGGCGCGCCGATCTCACCGCAGACCGGCAATAAAGGCGGCAGCGAACCTGCCGCCGGTTTTTTTGAACTCAGGACCAGAGCTCAGACAAGCATGTCTGAGCCGCGCCTTCTGTGGCACACTGAATATGTGCGGCCTTACCTCGCCTGGCTGATTTGCGCGTTCAGTTTGCTGTCTTCAGCAAGAGCCGACAACTATCTGGTTCTGCCGTTTTTTAACCTTTCGAATAACTCCAATTTGAATTGGATCGGCGAAAGCTTCGCCGAATCGGTGCGGGAGGCGCTGTCGTCGGAGGGATTGACCGCGCTGGACCGCGACGATCGCGTGAACGCTTATCACCGTTTCTCGTTACGCCCCTACGTGCTGCTTACGAAGGCCTCGGTGTTGAAGATCGGTGAGGAACTGGATGCCGAGCAGGTGCTTTTCGGGCAATTCGACTTGACTCCTGTTCCCGACTCGGCCGTGAAGAGCCGAGGCTCGCTGCAAATCACAGCGAGATTATTGGACCTCAAGCATTACAAGAACGGCCCCGAGTTTCGCGAGGTGGGCGCGCTGGAGGACCTGGCGGCACTGCAAGAACATCTGGCGTGGCAGGTGCTGCAGTTCGTGAAATCGGACGCAGCGCCCACCGAGGCTGAGTTTCGAAACCGGCATTCGACGGTACGCGTAGATGCCATTGAAAGCTACATTCGCGGCTTGCTGGCCGCTAGCGCCGACGAAAAACATCGTCTGTACACCCAAGCCGTACGGCTGGATTCTCGTTATTCCCAGCCATGCTTTCAACTGGGACGGCTGTTTTGGAAAAAGAAGGAATATAAGTCGGCTGCCGAGTGGTTCCAGAAAGTGGCTGCGGGCGACGCCCATTACAACGAGTCGAATTTTTTCTTAGGACTCTCGCGCTATTACACGGGTGATTACGCGGAGGCCCAAGCGGCCTTCCAGGTAGTGGCCAAGGTGGCGCCGCTGAATGAGGTGTATAACAACCTGGGCGCCGCCCAATCCCGCCGGAATGCGCCCGATGCACTGGTCAACTTCCAGAGAGCGCTGGAAGGGGACGAGAGTGATCTGGGCTATCAGTTCAACGTCGGCTACGTTCTCTGGCGACGCAGTAACTTCCAGGCGGCCGCACAGAGTTTCCGTACAGTGCTGGACCGCGATCCGACCGATGCGCAGGCCAGCCTGCTGCTGGAGCGCTGCAATAAGGAAACCGGACCGCGTCCGGGAGATCCGCGGACGGAGGGCTTGGAACGTTTGAAGACCAATTATGAAGAAAGCGCTTACCGCCAATTGAAGGCCGTGCTGCAGCCCCAAAAGCCGTGAGACGGCGCGCGATGCCCATGCCCTGCCAAAGCACAGCCAGGAAGACTGTATAATCCAAAAAGCCCATGCTGGAAGCGTTCGGACTATCCGATCCCGGCTGCGTACGCAACAATAACGAAGATTGTTATCTCCTGTCGCCGCAGACCGGATTGTATGTCGTCGCCGACGGAATGGGCGGCGCACAGGCCGGCGAACATGCCTCTAAGCTAGCTGTCGACACGTTGGCCGACGTGATCGGGCAGGCGGAACAGAGCGGCCCGGAAATGCTGGCGCGGGCGTTCCAGGAGGCCAACAATCGTGTGATGAGCGCCGCATCCAGCGATGCCAGCCTGGAAGGGATGGGGACGACCCTGGTGGCGGCTCTAGAGTCCGGGCCTGAGGTTTTGATTGCGAGCGTTGGCGACAGCCGCGCCTACGCCTACCAAGGCAGTGAGCTCATCGTCGTCACGGAAGATCAGACCTGGGTGCATGAGGTGGGCCGGCGGCTGGGCATCGACGAGATTAGTCTTCGGACGCATCCGATGCGCCACGTCCTTACGATGGCCATCGGGGTCAGCCCCGAATTGCGAGTGCATTCTTACGCGCTGAAGCCCCAGCCGGGCGATCAGATTCTGCTTTCGAGCGATGGACTCCACGGCGTCGTGGATGCGAGCGTGATCGCAGGAGCGCTGGCGGGCAACGGCAGTCTGGAATCCAAGTGCCGGCGGTTGATCGAGGCTGCCAAGAAGGCCGGAGGGCCGGATAATATTACGGTCGTGTTATTACGAGCCTCTTGACGTCGCCCCCGGCTAAAATCTCTTCTACTTGATGTTGTACTTGAACGCGAACTGCAGCCGAATCTCGCTGCCCTTGAACTCGGCCGGAAGCGGCGGGAACGGCACTGAAGCGCTAATGCCGGCGACCGCAGCGCGATCCAGCGCCTCGCTGCCGGAGGGCGTCTCGATCACAAGTTTCGGTACTTGACCGGTACGATCCACAATGAACTGGACTGTGACCATACCCCGGTTGCCCAGGCGGGCGCTGGAGGGGATCACGGTGAGCCAGTTTCTACGAACCAAAGCCAGGATGCGGGCCAGATACGGCCGGAAATCGACGTTCATGGGATCGCTGAGGAGATTCACGGCCGGCGGGGCCAATTGCATATTGCCAAGATCGGGTGGCTGTTCCAGATCACTATGCGCAAGACCGCGGATCGCGTCATCTACAGTTGTTTTAGGCGGCGGGAGCTTCGCCAGGTTCGGACTGGTGACGGGCGCATGCTGGCCCGGCGTTTCCAAAGCGAGCTTGGGCTTCTCCTCGGGCTGGATCTGCGGCGGAGGCGGTGGGGCCGGCGCCGTAACGGGAGGGCCAACCAGCGGCGGCGCGTTTGCAGCCGTCGTCCGGGTGTCCACTTTGGGCGGTTCGGCCATACGGGGTGACGAGGGCTCGCTGGGGACGGGACGCCCCCGCGGGGGCTGGAAGGCCCGCAACGCCGGACGCTGAGGAGCGGCCTTCTGTGAATGCGAGAGCAGGCTCTCCACGCTGACTTCTTTGCTGACCTTGCCCTGGTTGGGCTCCTTCTGAGTCAGGCGGGTAGGTGGGGCGATCAGTGGGGTCACGCGCTGGAAGTTGGAAACGATCTGGGCGCCGGTCCGGAGGTCCGGCGTATCTAGCTGGGCCAGCAGAATCGCTCCAATTACGAGGAAAATATGAACGATGATGGACCCGACGGCCGAGCGCAGCCAGTCCCGCGAACCGGTAGACTCGTGCCAGTCCATCAGAAGATTCGGACCTGAATCCACGGCGGAGCTCATGCTAAAAGCAATGTAAAGACGCCCAAAAAGGGCTCGAAGTTGCTAGGAAAGCGACTTAATCTGCTGCTCGACTAACTTCCCGTGCTCCTTGATTTTACCAAGAATGGCCAGCCCTATTTCCAGCGCGCGTAGGCCTTCTTCGCCCGAAACCGGCGGCCGGCTGCGATTCCTGACAGCCTCCAGGAACGATTCGATTTCCAGGCGCAAAGGCTCATCCTTTGACACGCTTAGCGGCTGAAATCCGATCTGCTGGCTGCCGGAAACGGTGAACGCCACGGCCTCCTGTTTTTGATAATCGAGCGAGATGTACTGATGCGGCTGAAAGAGCCGCAATTTGCGGACGCGCTCGGTGGAGACGCGGCTGGCAGTGAGGTTGGCGATGCATCCGCCCGGAAAGGCGAGACGCACGTTGGCGATGTCGACCTTATCCGACAGGATCGAGATTCCGGCAGCGCGGATCTCTTCAGGCATCGCGCCAACCAGATCGAGCACGATATCCAGATCGTGGATCATGAGATCGAGGACCACGTCGACATCCAGGCTGCGGGGCTGAACAGGCTCAGGCGGTGAATTTCGAAGAAGAGCGGGAACGGTCATGAGCTTCTTCAGCGCCGTGATGGCGGGGTTGAAACGCTCCAGGTGGCCGACCTGAAGAATGCGGCCCGTGCGCGCGGCGGTATCGACCAGTCGACGCGCGGAAGCAAGGTCGGCGCGCGATGGGCTTTTCGACCAGCACATCGATGCCGGATTCCAGGAGCGCACAGCCGACATCGGCATGGGCGGCGGTGGGGACGGCGACGACGGCAGCGTCGACCTTGCCCGCGAGCTCGGCCAGCGACGGGTAGACCGGACAGCCGTACTGAGCCGCAGCGCCTGAGGCTCGCTGTGCATCGCTGTCGATGACGCCCGCCAGTTCCGCCCCAGGCGACTGGCTTAGAATGCGGAGATGATGCCGCCCGAAAGATCCCGCGCCCACCACCGCAGCTCGGATTTTGCTCAAGACTCAACCTCCGGTTCGTAGCCGATCAAGGCGATCGCCGCCCGGTTCGCCTGCTCCAGCATTTCATCGCGATCGAGCAACAGGGTGCGGCCAGCGTCCACGGCCAGGGCAGTGGCGCCGGTCTCCTGCATCACTTCGATAGTGCCGGGACCAGCCACCGGAACATCGAACAACAAATGCCCGCGCCGGCGCGAAACCTTCACCAGACGCAGCGGCTTGCCATTCACCAGCGAAGCCGCGCGGCGCAGCATCGCATCCGTGCCTTCCATCGCCTCGACTGCCACGCAGGCGCGATCGCAAATGGCGACGCTCTGGCCGACATCCTGGGCCGGCCAGCACATTGGCGATCCGTCGGCCATAGGCGATGTCCTGCTCTTCGTCCGTTGATCGGTTTGCGCTTGGTCAGCACGCCGCTCCCGGCCAGCAGCGGCTTCAGCAGCAGCGTGGAATCGGCCAGGCGGATGCCTTCGTCCGCCAGGATCTTCGCCACGCCGCCGATCAAGCCCGTCGGTGTTTTTTTCCTTCAATGACCCGAGCAATTTGAACAATCGCCATGTCGGGCCGGATGGACGAAAAGATGCTGGCGTGCTTCACCTGTCCCGCCATGATGACTTCGGTGATGCCTTCCTGCTTTGAGGATTTCGATCAGCCGGCTAAGCTGGCCGAGCGAGATCCAGTGGCAGCGCGCGGCAAGCCGTTCGATTTCGGGCGAAGCCTCTTCCTTGATTCCGATGGCGACCACCTCGTCGCCGAGCTGTCGCGCCGTTTCGAGCGCCAGCAGCGGGAAACGGCCATTGCCGGCGATCATGCCGTATTTGCTCATTTCACGAATCCGCGCTCGGACGAAGCGATGAAGGCCAGCAGTTCTTCGATCTCCGGGCCGATTTCCACTTCGTTGCGGATTCGTTCCACCGCCTGGGTCGTGTTCAGTCCCGCCTTCGTCAAGAGCCGGAAGGCCTTGTGCAGTTGCTCGATCGCTTCCGGGCTGAAGCCGCGCCGTTCAAGGCCCGTCTTGTTTGCGCCCGAAGACCTTCGACCTCACGCGGGCTCACCGTCATCGAGAACGGCAGGACGTCCTGGGTGATCACGCTGTAGCCGCCGATCATGGCGTGCCGGCCGACGCGGCAAAACTGATGCACGCCGCTGAACGCTTCGATCACGGCCCAATCTCCGACGGCGACGTGGCCGGCGAAGGTGACGCCGTTGCCAAGAACCGTGTGATTGCCGATGCGGACATCGTGCGCGATGTGGGCGTACGCCATCAGCAGATTGTCGTCGCCGATCTCGGTGATCAGTCCGCCGCCTTCGGTGCCGCGATGAATGGTGACGAACTCGCGGATTTTGTTTCGGTTTCCGATGCGCGTCTCGGAGCGCTCGCCCTGGTATTTCAAGATCCTGGGACGCCACGCCGACGGTGGAGTAAGGATAGAAAAGATTGTCCTCGCCGATTTTGGTCACGCCTTCCATGTAGACGTGCGCCATCAGCCGCGTGCGTGCTCCGATATCGACGCCGGCGCCGATGATGCAGTAGGGTCCGATTTCAGCGCTGTCCGCGATGCGGGCCTGAGCGTCGACGATTGCGGTCGGATGAATCGCCATGGCCGGCCTTATGGGACCGGAACCGTCTCTTCGTCGGCGGGCGCTGCGATGAGCGGCTGGCGATCGGCCAGCTTGCACATCAATTCGGCCTCGGCCACCACCACGCCGTCCACGGTCGCCTGGCCGTGCATCTTCGCGATGCTGGCCTTGCGCTTGGTGACCTTCATTTCGATGCGGAGCTGATCGCCGGGCAAGCACCGGCCGGCGGAACTTGGCCTCGTTCGATGGAAGCCAGCAGCACCAGCTTGTTCTTGCGGTCGGGAATCGATTTGAGAACCAGCACGCCCGCCACCTGCGCCATCGCTTCGACGATGAGCACGCCCGGCATCACCGGAAAATCCGGAAAATGGCCCACGAAAAACGGCTCATTTACGGTGACGTTCTTGATGCCGACGATGCGTTCCTCTTCCAGCTCGAGGATGGCATCCACCAGCAGCATGGGATAGCGATGCGGCAGAATATCGCGAATCGCCTGAATGTCGAGGAGAGGCATGCGAACTGGCTATTATAACAGGCGATGCATCCATTCCTTGCGTTTGCGCGGGCGAAACAATCGGCCATCATTGCGTTGATTCGCGAATTGGTGGAGTGCGAATCGCCCAGCGACCATCCTCCGTCGGTGAATCGTTTCGTCGATTTGTTGGCCGCGAAGCTCGATGGCCTGGGGCGGGTGCGAACGTTTCCGGGAGGCCGCTTCGGGCGTCATCTTCGCTGCGAGTTCCAGTTGCCGGGCAAGAACAAGCCGCGCGATGGAGGCATTCTGGCGCTGGCGCACTCCGATACGGTTTGGCCGCTCGGCACTCTGGCGCAAATGCCCTTTCGGAATAAGCAGGGCCGGTTGTGGGGGCCGGGTGTGCTCGACATGAAATCGGGCATCGCGTTCTTTCTTTACGCCGTGCGCATGCTGCGTGAGCTGGACATGGCGGTCGGACGGCGCGTGGTGCTGCAGGTGAATTCGGACGAAGAGGTCGGGAGCGAGTCCTCGCGGCCCTTGACCGAGGAGGCAGCGCGGTCGAGCGCGGCGGTGTTGGTGTTGGAGCCGGGCACCGGCCTTGAAGGAAAAATCAAGACTGCGCGAAAAGGTGTTGGCGACTACAGCGTGACTGTGAAGGGTCGCGCTTCTCACGCCGGCGTGGACTTTCAGAATGGCGCTAGCGCGATTGTCGAGCTGGCGCGGCAGATCGAGCGCATCGCTGGCTTTACGCGGCTTGATCGTGGGATTACAGTCAATCCGGGCGTGATTTCGGGCGGCACGCGCACCAATGTCGTCGCGGCGGAAGCGCGGGCCGAGGTCGATATTCGCATCGCTCGGCTCAAAGACGCACCGGCGCTGGATAAGAAATTCCACGGCTTGCGACCGTTCGACAAGCGCTGCACGATTCAGGTGGAAGGCGGCTTGAATCGTCCGCCGATGGAGCGGAGCGCCTGGCATTCGAAAGCTGTTCGAATCGGCGCGCGGCTGGGCCAAGGAATTAGGCGTTGAGCTCGAAGAGTCGTCCACCGGCGGAGGCTCGGACGGCAACTTTACCGCGGCCCTGGGCATTCCCACGCTCGACGGCTTGGGCGGCGTCGGCGAGGGCGCGCATGCCGTGAATGAGAGCATTTTGATCGATCGGATTGCGGACCGGACGGCGCTGCTGGCGATGCTGTTGGCGCGGCTATGAGCAGGCTTGGAGAATCACTCCGGCAAGCTCTTCCTCTTCGGATGGAAACACGGTTCTGAGATCGAGCAGCAGCCGGTCATCCTCGATTCGCGCGATTACGGGCGGGTCGCTCAAACGGCATCGCCGCTCGGCTTCCACAACGTCGGCGCATTGGACGGCGATCAGCCAGCTCGCCAGCGGCTGCTCGGGCGTAGCGCCACCTCCGATCAGCGAACTGCCTTCCAGGATCCCGGTGCGAATGCTGGAGAGCCGGTGAGCGAAGGCTTCGGCGCGGGTACGCAATGTCTCGCTCGATTGCGAAATCATCCGCAGCGCAGGGATTTGATCCCAGCGTTCCAGTAACAGATTTCGAAGCGTCGTTTCGAGCGCCTGATAGATCAACTTGTCGAGCCGAAGAGCGCGAAACATCGGATTGCGCCGCAAGCGCGCGATCAGCCGGCGGTCGCCCGCGAGGATCCCTGCTTGTGGGCCGCCCAGCAGTTTGTCGCCGCTGAAAGAGACCAGGCTCACGCCCGCGCGCAGGCTGTCCGCCACCAGCGGTTCTGTGATCCCGAAAGCGCGCAGATCGGCCACGCAGCCACTGCCGAGATCTTCATAGACCGGAATGCCACGTTCAGCGCCGAGCGCTACCAGCTCGCGCAGCTCAGGCCGCGCGGTGAATCCTTCGATGCGGAAGTTGCTGGGATGCACGCGCAACAACAGGCGCGTTCGATCCGTTATGGCGTCCCGATAATCTTCGATGCGGGTGCGATTAGTGGTGCCGATTTCCCGCAGCACCGCGCCCGAGCGTTGCATGATATCCGGAATGCGAAAGCCATCGCCGATCTCGATCAGCTCGCCCCGCGAGACGATCACCTCGAACCCGGCCGCCAGTTCGTTCAGGGCGAGGTAAATCGCAGCGGCGTTGTTGTTCACCGCGATGCCCGGCGCTCCTACCAGCCGCTCCAATAACTCGGCGGTGTGGACGTCGCGTTTGCCCCGCGCACCTCGGGCGAGGTCGTATTCGAGATTCGAATAGGCTAACAGCGGTTGAAATTCGACCAGAGGCGCCCGGCCGAGATTGGTGTGCAGGACCACGCCGGTGGCGTTAATCACGTGCCGCAGGGACGGCGCTTCCAGTCTGGCGAGATTTGCTTCAACGCGGGTTTCGATAGAGGTGGAGTTGGAATACTTTCCGGCCCGGATCTCCTCACGGATCGTCTCCAGAACGCGCCGTACTTCGTCCACGATCAGCCGCCGCGGAAAACGTCCTTCCAGCCGTGCGAGGTTCGCGAGAACGTAGTCCACGGCGGGTAGATCGCGCAATTGTTCCTGGGCGGTCAAGTCACGATGTTATCTTAGATGCCCGGTGGTGCGCGCGCGGCCTCTAGGGCGTGCTATCTTCCTTCTTTCATGGACCCTATCCGCCTTTTGGTAATCTCGAACCCGACTGCGAGCAATCTGCGTCTTCTTGACAAGTTGCCGGCGCCAGTGGAAATTCGTGTCGGCGAGGATGTTGAATTCCTGAAGACTCACGCGCCCGAGGCCGACGTGTTACTCAATGGCAGTCACCATGGCGAATTGCTGCACCAGGTTCTTCCCTGTGCACGGCAGGTGAAATGGATTCACGTTCTTTCCGCCGGCGTGGATAAGATTCTGTTTCCGGAATTGATCGAGAGCCCTGTGCCCGTCACGAACGGGCGTGGTGTTTTCAAGGATTCCCTGGCTGAGTTCAGTATCGCGTCGATTCTTTTCTTCGCCAAGGATCTGCGGCGGCTGGTGCAGAGTCAGGAAGCCGGAAGATGGGAGCAGTTCGACGTTGTCCAGATCCGCGGCCAGACGCTGGGCGTAGTGGGTTATGGAGAAATTGGACGCGAGACCGCGCGGCTGGCGCGCGCCATGGGGATGAAAGTGGTTGCTGTGCGAAGGCGGGCGGCGCTTTCGGCTAGCGATCGGGATCTGGAACGTGCTTTTCCGCCGGAAAAGCTGCGCGAGATGCTGGGCGTGTCGGATTATGTGGTGGTGTCGACTCCGCTAACTCCGGAAACACGCGGACTGATCGGAGATCCAGAGTTACGCGCGATGAAAAGCTCGGCGGTGATCATTAATATCGGCCGCGGACCGGTGATTGTTGAGCAGGCATTGATCGACGCGCTCACTGAAAAGCGCATCCGGGGCGCGGCGCTGGATGTGTTCGATGTCGAGCCGCTGCCCGAAGGACATCCGTTCTATAAATTGGACAATGTCCTGCTCTCGCCGCACTCAGCCGATCACGTTGCGGGTTGGGCCGATTCGGCGATGAACCAG
The DNA here is from genome assembly GCA_963780485.1 of Bryobacterales bacterium. GTDB lineage: Bacteria > Acidobacteriota > Terriglobia > Bryobacterales > Bryobacteraceae > Palsa-89. Next base: position 285,826 of record CAWACO010000002.1, on the reverse strand, counting down.
TTCATCGAAAATTTCGAGCGTTTCCGTAATGGCCAGCCACTGGAGAATGTGGTCGACAAGAAAGCGGGTTACTGATATGAAATATTTTCTGTCGCTGATGTTGGCGGCTTCGGGCGCTGTGGCGCAGACTTACCACCCCGCGCCGGAAAACCTCGCGGCGCGCGAATGGTTTCAGGACAGCAAATTCGGACTGTTCATCCATTGGGGCGTGTACAGTGTGCTCGGCAAAGGCGAATGGGTCATGAACAACGACCAGATCACAGTAGCCGAATACGAGAAACTGCCGGCGCGCTTCAACCCCACCGAATTCAACGCGGCTGAGTGGGTCAGCATGGCCAAGGACGCGGGGATGAAGTACATTACCATCACCAGCAAACACCACGATGGCTTTGGAATGTGGGGCTCGAAGCAGAGCGACTGGAACATCGTCGATCGCACACCTTATCACAAAGACGTGCTGAAGATGCTCGCGGACGAATGTCACCGGCAAGGAATCAAGCTATTCTTCTATCACTCGCAGCTCGACTGGCATAATCCAAATTACTTTCCGCTCGGCAGGACTGGTTTGACCGCCGGACGGCCGACAGGCGGCGATTGGTACAAGTATCTCGATTACATGGATGGCCAACTGCGTGAATTGCTCACTGGCTATGGCGAGATCGGGGGCATCTGGTTCGACGGGATGTGGGACAAGCCCGATGCGGATTGGCGTCTTGCGAAGACTTACGGGCTGATTCATAGCCTGCAACCGGCGGCGCTCATCGGCAGCAATCATCACTTGAAGCCGTTCGATGGCGAAGATTTCCAAATGTTCGAGCGGGACTTGCCGGGCGCTCGGACGGCGGAGTTCAACACCAAGTCCGAGATCGGAACCTTGCCGCTCGAGACCTGTGACACGATCAACGGGGCGTGGGGTTACAACAGCAGCGACAAACGGTTCAAGACGCCGGCGCAGTTGATTCAGTACCTGGTGAAGGCGGCGGGGAATAACGGAAACTTTCTGTTAAACGTCGGGCCGATGCCCAACGGCAAGATCCAGACGGAGTTCGTTGAACGCCTGCATGCGGTGGGAGAGTGGTTGCACAAGAATGGCGAATCGATCTACGGCACGCGGGGCGGGCCGGTGAAGCCGAGGCCGTGGGGAGTAACGACCCAAAAGGCCGGCAAGATCTATGTCCACTTATTGGATTGGCCGGACCAGTTACTGGCTTTGCCCAAGCTCGCCAATGTCACGAAAGCGAGCCTGTTAATGAATGGAGAATCAGTGCCAGTGCGGCAGGTGGATGATGGAACGATTCTGCGCCTTCCCGAGGGGCGCGATCCGATCGATACAATTATCGTCTTGGCCACGGATGACGGCCGATGAACGCGGACGTCACGCTTTCAGATATCCAAGCGGCGGCCGAGCGCATCCGGGTAATCGCCCACCGCACACCAGTCTTTACTTCGCGGACGTTCGACGCTCTCGCCGGCGCACAGGTTTACTTCAAGTGCGAAAATTTCCAGCGTGGGGGCGCTTTCAAGATCCGGGGCGCATCGAATTTCATTTACTCGATTCCCAAGGATCAGTTAGGCCGCGGTGTGGTCACTTATTCGTCGGGCAATCACGCGCAGGCCGTGGCCATCGCCGCGGCATCGGTGGGAATCAAGGCGACCATCGTGATGCCGGACGACGCACCGAAGTCGAAGCTCGCAGCCACGCGAGGGTATGGCGCGGAAGTGGTTACCTACGATCGCCGAACTGGAAACCGGGAGGCCATCGGCAAGCGAATCTCGGAAGAGACTGGCGCGACGATCGTCCCTCCCTATGATCATCCCTGGATCATCGCGGGTCAGGGCACGGCGGCATTGGAGTTACTCGAAGAGATACCGGATCTCGATGCTTTAGTGGTCTGTATCGGCGGCGGAGGCCTGACGTCCGGATGCTCCATCGCAGCCAAAGCGCTTAAGCCGAAGATTCGTATCTTCGGAGTCGAACCAGAAGACGGCAACGACACTTACCTTTCGTTCCGCTCCGGATCGCGGGTCGAGATTCCAACCCCTCGGACCATTGCCGACGGCCTGCGCGCACAGAAGCCCGGCGCGATCACGTTCCCGATTATCCAGAAGAACGTGGAAGACATCCTGCTGGTGACTGATGGCGAAATTCGCGACACGATGAAGTTTCTGCTGACCAGAATGAAAATGGTGGTCGAACCTAGCGGCGCGGTGCCAGCGGCCGCGCTCTTCCACCATAAACTCCCGAAAGGTCCACGGAAGATAGGCGCGATCGTCTCAGGCGGAAACGTGGACCTGGAGTTGCTCCAGACTCTCGGGGATTGAGTCCGCGCTCGTTATGAATGCCCAGTAGTCCACCTGCGCTTTGGTCTTGGCAGGAAGCCAACGATAGCCCGGCAGGCCGAACATGGAATTACGGTCGATCATCTTGCGGCGGCTTTCGGGAACCGGAGACGCGCTGAACTCCATGCCTCGCGTAAGCGTGCGCCGATTCCAGGGCGGATGTTCGCGGCTATGGTTCTCCTCCCAGACGCCGAGCCAGGGAAAATCGGCGCGCTTCCAGACGTAGCCGAAAAGCACTTTGGTTCTGGGCGAGAAGGCGAAGAAGAAGGCCTGGTGGCGCTGCGGCTCCAAGAGCACGCTGTCGAAGCCTGCGGAATTGGGCGCGTTCGTAAACACACGCATATCTTCCGGTCCGCCGCCGGCGCTCGGTTTCAACGGCCAATCGAAATCATGATCGGCGCCGAGCGAGCGCGCTTTTGTGCCCGGCGCTCGAAACTGCGTCACGCCTTTTTCAAGGAATGGCGGGCCGAGCGTCACATGCTGAGTCCAGGCGATCGGTCGATCGAGCATCGCTAGATTTTCCACTGTTTCGGTAATGAAAACACGAGCCCCATCGACGCGAATACAGCGTTCGAATTGAAGCTGGGCAGCTGGCAGGAAACACGCGGCCGTGAGTTCGCAATCGTTGAATGAGATTTGATACGGCAGAATCGACGCCTCGCCGTGCACTGTCATTCCGGCGGAAGCTTCCTCAGGAGACGGCGCGCCGAACAGATCCAGGCATAGGTTATGGCCCATGATCCCGGACAGCAGCTTGCTCTCAGCGTCAGCGCCATACTCGGGATGCTTTTCACTGCTCCACGTTGACGGTTCGATCGACGGCCACGGTGGAATCCACAGCGGATTCACCCCGCTGGGCTTGTGCAGAATCTCGGCGATATGGCCGCCTTCGGCCGTCACCGTTAACCGCACTCCATCGTTTTCAATCTGAGCGGCGCGGCGATTGTGGAACGAAACCCAGCCCACCTAGGCCGACACCTTCTTCTTGGCAGCGATCGATTTGCTGTAGCTGGATTGCGCAGCGGCAATGTTTGCGGCCATCTGCTGCGGCGTCACGTCCCGCCCCATGGTCTCGATTTCCTTGAAGAAGACCCGCCGTTCTTCGTTCATACAAACGTTGGACAGCATAACGGCGGTGGAATCGCGCAACCCGACTTCGAGGTCCGCCTTGGGATGACCGCCGGTGTGGCAATCGTTGAAGAAGCTTTCGAGCTCAGTCTCCACCGGATTGGTGTCCTCATCGTCCACCATCACGCCTTTGGTGTAGAGCCAGCGCTGCGCGAACTTCATTTCGCGCTTGAGGAACGAATCGTTGCCGTCGATCTTGAGCTGATCGGTCGCCATAATGATCGGCAGCCCTCTCTGACTGGCCCCCAGCGCGTAGCTGGCGCCGGCGGCGGTGGACGGCGCTTGGCCTTCGGCTTTCTGTACCGTAACTTTGGATGGATCGCGGAACCACATCGCGGTCGGCATAGTCGATTCGCCATCGCCCACCGTGATCTCTATAGCGCCACCGGTACCCATGATCAACTCGCCGAACTCCGGCCGCGTGCTTTCGAGGAACGGAAGGTGCACATTGGTCGAAATCGCGCTGTAAATCACCTTGCGGCCGTTCGGGTATTTGTAAATGAGCTGGATGTTATCGAAGACGTCGCGCCCGTCTTTCCAGGTGTCCAAACCGCCGACGCCGACGACGAATTCGGGCGAGCCGCCGAAGATCCAATCCGCGATATCGATCTGGTGCGAGGCCAACTCCGCCGCCAAGCCGCCCGAATATTCGCGATAGAGCCGCCAGTTGAAGCCGTTCATCATCCAGCCCGGATTACGGTGCCACATGGCCTCGATATGCGTCACATCGCCGAGCACGCCTTTGTCCACCAGTTCCTTGGCGAGCTGATAAAACTTGCTGTAGCGGCGTTGCAGTCCGACTTGCAGCACCTGCTTGGGAAACTGAGGGACTAATGCGCGCAGTGCGTGTAATTCCTCCGGTTTGAAAACCAGGCTTTTCTCGCAGAAGACGTGCTTGCCGGCCTGCAGCGCGTCTTTGGTAACCTCGAAATGCTCGAAGAGCGGCACCGCGATCAGTACCGCTTCGACATTCTTGTCGGAGAGCAGTTCGCGGTAGTCCTTATATTTCGTGGGATTGGTCCCGGCGGTTTCGGAAGCCTTGTTGAGCTGGTCGTCGTTGAGATCGCAGACGGCGGAGCAATGTCCGTTGTCGACCTTGGTGAGATGCTTGAGCAAATAAGAGCCGCGTCCCCCGGCGCCGATCATGCCGTACTTCATCTGCTCGGAGGCGGCGTGGACTTTGAGGATGGCCGGCGCCCCTTCTAGATCGCCAACAGCCGCCACCGCAGTCACGACACCGGCCGCCTTCATGACGTCGCGACGTGTGAGATCGGAATTCTCCCTCATGACTTCTCCCTGAGAACTAAAGTCTAGCAAAACCGCTTCGGAAATTGGCTCAATTAGCGCTATAGCGTCGCCGGGGCGTGCGGCTTTTCGCGCAAACAGGCCGTCAGGCGCTTGGGTGTGCTTTTGTATTCAAGCGGTTACAGGATACTGCGAACTGGCGGTTCTATTGCGGCCAAATTAGCGAAGGAGAATGACATGAAACGTACGACTCTGTTGTTCTTCGTGTGTGGCGCCATCCTGTTTTTTGCGCTTGCCCAATTGATGGCGTTCTCAATATTCCCGATTAGCCCGCTTCCGATGACCTCGGCTTCGTCTGGCGAAGAGATGTATAGCGTCTATTGCGTTTCCTGCCATGGGCGGGACGCGAGAGGTGTCTCCGGGCCGGACCTGACGACCCTCGCGAAGCGAAACAATGGCAAATTCCCAACGCTGCTGGTGAAAGAGACGATTCGCGGCGAGGCCCGTGTCGACGCGCATGGCCCCAAAGACATGCCGGTTTGGGGCGTCGCATTTCTCTACGTAGGCAGCGGAAGCCGGCTTGAAGTTGATGTCCGGATCAATAATCTGACCGAGTACATCAGGACGCTCCAGGAGAATTAAGCGCTACTCGCCGCTCTCCTCAAGAAAACAGCTTTCGAAAGCGCGGTCGAGCAATTCGTCCGTTAGCTGGTAGGGCAGTTTCTCGAACTGGATCAGGTCTATGGCGTGTGACAGCACGTCGCGCGGCTGGCAGCGCCTCAAGGGCTTGCCCGTGCAGCGGTAATGCTTTTCAATGAAGCGGCTGATGCTGCTGTCCTCAAAGGGTAGGTCTCTGGACTGGCAGAAACCGCGGAAAATGCTGACGAACTCCTCCAGATCCGGGCTGCGCATAAGCATTTTGTATTGAATCCGGCGGAGGAAGGCCTCGTCCCCCAATTGATCGGGCTTGAGGTTGGTGGAGAAGATCAGAAATGCTTCAAACGGAACCGTCATCTTGCCGCCGCTGAAAAACTTCAAGTAGTCCACCCGCCGTTCCATGGGAACGATCCACCGATTGAGCACCTCGGCGGGACTGCACTGCTGGCGTCCGAAGTCGTCAATCAGATAAATACCGTTGTTGGCCTTCAACTGGTAGGGTGCATCGTAGACCTTCGAGGTAGCATTGTAGTTCAGATCCAGCATCTGCAGAGTCAATTCGCCGCCGGTGACGATGAACGGCCGCCGGCACTTGATCCAGCGGCGATCATATTGCGGGTGCATTGCCAAGACCGATTGCTCCTGTTGGTCCTGCACGGGCTGATGATAAACCGGGTCGAATACTTGGATGACGGAGCCCTGTGATTCGATGGCATGCGGGATGTAGATACAAGAGTCGTCCACATTTCCCAGCGCCTCGGCCAGGAACGTTTTACCGTTGCCCGGTTGGCCATAGATGAGGAACGAATTGCCGGAGCTCACCGCCGGTCCGATCTGCGCCAGGATGCGCGGCGTGACCACCATCTTTCGATAAGCCGCTGCCAGCGCCTCTTTGGTAAGCCAGCCGTCGGCGCGCCGCTGTCTGCGAACAATGTAGGTGTATTGATAAAGCGGAACCGGCGCCGGGCCGCTATATTGGTTCGATTCCATGCACTCCCGCGCATACGTGCGTCCGGTTTCAGTCAGGGCGAACAACGAAGTGCTGGAGCCCATGCCGAGGGATGTTTTCGTTTGTATGAAATGCTGTCGTTTCAGGAACTCGATCAAGTCTTCAATCAGACTGAATTTCAGACCCAGCGCCTCGGATAGATCACGGCCCAGCATGTCTCCGCGGGCGTACAGCAGCTTCATCACGAGTTGCTCGACCACGGATCGTGCTAGTCCGGTATCCTCTAAAGTTTCCGGTAGCGGCGGTGTCAGGTTCTGGTTTTCAGCCTGGATTTCCATTTCCAGGATCGGTGCGGTTGCCATGGGTTGAAAGTTGATTTTGCATTCCAGCGCGCCTTCCTGCAATAGGACGTTGGTCCTCATTTCCCTAGGTTGAAATCCCAAGTGACAGCCACTAGGCCTACTAACTGTCAGCGAGATATCACTGCGCTCTCGGCTTGGGCGCGCCGCGCGGTCCGAAGCCGACGCCCATCGCGGCGGGCACGATCTGGGACGGCCTGATCTTGCAGGTCGGCAGCAGCCAGTAGACCAGAAACAACAGAAGCATCAGCATCGGAATGGCGGCGACCTTGAACGCAATCAGTCCAAGAACACCGGCCAGCGAGGCGGCGCCCGGCCCGCGGCTTCTCGAAAAGCTGTTGTTCAGAGCTGTGAATATGCTCGAGATGAGCATCAGGCCGCCGCAAGCGAAGATCAACCCCAGGCCCACTAACTGGTTCTTGATGTAGCTGCGGTTACCGGAACACTTCCAACAGCAAGGAGTGAAAACCGTTGCACTTGGGCATGCGATTCGATGGTTGCCTCGAAGTTCCGCCGCAGGAACTGGCCAAAGACATCCGGGAAATAATCGTCCAGTGCAAAATAAACGGCGCTTACTCCCGCCCTCCACTTGAAGACGTAGCGGCACCGCGACGTCACGATCAGGAAAGGAAAGAACGACAGCAGAATCCGCGCCAAGAAGGAGAACGCAGAGGCATGAACTCCAACAACCAGCGTATCTATTCTACTGGCGCCCTAAACTGACACGCCCGCTGGTATGCGCCAGCGGGCGTGCAGAGTGAAACTTGAATTGCTTTCCTACGTCGATCTTAGGCCGTACGGCGTCGCCTGAGCGCAACTCCGATGGCCAAAATCCCGGCTCCGATCAGCGACAGCGTCCCCGGCTCGGGAGTGCCTAGCGGTATGGTGCCGACGGGCAGGCTGTCGCCCGCATACACTAGCATATCGACTTGGCTACCGACATCTTGGTTCGGCGCGACGCCCGAGTTGTCCCCTAAGAAAAAATGGATGTTGTATGTCGAGCCCACCGTCAGGCCCATCAGTTGCTGATATACCGCGTCATACCCTTGAACCGATCCGTCGCACCAGAAATTCGTGCCGCTGTGCGCGGCGTTCGGAGGACACCCATAAGAGTTTGTGTTCGTGGCGACTTGCCCGATCGCTGAAACGTCGACTGCCTGAATCCAGGCGCCCCAGCCGGACGGGCAGCCCAGAGCGTTATTGTGATTGCAATTCTGTCCGAACGTGGCGCTCTCGAAACCGGGGTCAGCCAGCAGGTTTGTCGATCCTCCCTGGATAATCACCGACGCGTCATCGAAGGCGAAATAGGCAGGCGACTCTCTAAATGCGAACGAGACAAACTCGGTAGCATTGTCCGCCACAAAACTCGTCGAAAACGGTTGATAACTTGTCAGCGGTGTCGTTTGAACCGTGTCCAAGTTGAAAATAGATCCTGCGGGAGCGTTCTGCGCCAGGATACTCGATGGGACCATAAATGCCGCTGCGCAAAGCAGACAGCTTGCGAAAACTCTTCGATTCATATTTTGAAATCCCTCCGTTGATTCTTTGCAGTGTCAATTCACGGCTCTAAAGTTCTGCAGTTTCTGACCTGCCACTCTAGAACCCTAGTTCCAGTACAGAATGCAGTATACACCCATCGGTGCCGCGCAAGTACCTATCAAAGATTCCAGTTTTGGTCGGAGGAGTACTATCGAGTACTGCTAGATGTAATATACATTACTATGTTTGCCCGCTAATACGCTCTCACCCGGCGTCCTTCGACGCGCCATCGTTCCGAGAGGATGATCCGTATGGCTTCGCTGTAGATGCGGTGCTCTTCCTTGAGAATGCGCGCCGCCAGACTCGCCTCGGTGTCGTCGTCGAGCACCGGCACGGCGGCTTGCAGAATAATCGGGCCGGCGTCGAGCTGCTCATCCACGAAATGCACCGTGCAGCCGCTGATCTTGACGCCGTGCTCGAGCGCCTGCTTCTGCGCGTCGAGTCCGGGAAAGGCCGGCAGCAGCGAGGGATGAATGTTCACAATCCGCATGGGGAAAGCCCGGCAGAACTCGGCGCTGAGCAGGCGCATGAACCCCGCCAGGCAAACCAACTCTATGTTCCGGGCCCGGAGTTCTTCGACCACGCGACGGTCGTAGTCTTCCCGCGGAGCGCCCTTGGATGGAATGCACAGCGCCGGCAACCCTCGCTCGCGCGCGATCTCGAGACCGCGCGCTTCTTCACGGTTGGAGATCACCGCCGCAATCTCGGCCTGCAATCGCCCCGCCGCGACGTTATTCGCAATCGCTTCGAAATTCGACCCGCGTCCGGAAAGCAGGATGCCCAGCCGCTTCAACTGCGCGCTCCGGCATCACCCACGTAAACCACCCGCTCGCCGCGCGATTCCACCACTTCGCCGATTTCCGAACATGGTTCGCCTAACAACGCCAGAGTTGCGCGCGCCTTGGCGACATTCCGTTTGGCCACCACCAGGATCATTCCGATCCCCAGGTTGAATGTTCGACGGTAGTCCGCCAGATCGATGTTGCCGATCTCCCGCAGCCGCTCGAAGATCTGAGGGATGGTCCAGGCCGAAACATCCACTCGTGCAGCCAATCCCTCGGGAAGAATCCGCGGCAGGTTATCGGTGATCCCGCCGCCGGTGATGTGCGCCGCACCCTTGAGCATTTTGGCGTCGATCAACGCGCGAATCGGCTTCAGGTAGCTGCGATGCACCTTCAGCAGCTCTTCGGCGAGCGAAGTATCCATCCGATAGCCGGCAACTTCGAACAGCAGCTTACGAGCGAGCGAATAGCCGTTGGTATGCAGGCCGTTCGAAGCGAGGCCGAGCAGAACGTCACCCGCGCGAATCGTTTTACCGGTCAACATCTCGTTCCGCTCCACGGCGCCGACGATGAATCCGGCCAGGTCGTATTCGCCGGGCTGGTAGAAGCCGGGCATTTCGGCCGTCTCACCGCCGATCAGCGCGCAACTGTTGTTCCGGCAGCCGCGAGCCACGCCTTCGATCACCTGGCCGGCAACCTCGGCATCCAGCTTACCCACCGCGAAGTAATCGAGAAAAAATAGCGGGACCGCCCCCTGCACCGCAATGTCGTTCACACAATGATTCACCAAATCTTCGCCTACGGTATTATGGCGCCCGGTCTGGAACGCGATCTTCAGCTTGGTGCCGACTCCGTCGGCGGAGCTGACCAGTACCGGATGTTTCCAACCGGCCAGCAAATACCCGGCGCCAAAGCTGCCGATATCGGTGAGAACGTCGCGCGTGAACGTCCCCCTCGCGTGCTGCCGGATCATCCCAACGGCGCGATCGGCCTCATCGATGTTTACGCCGGCATCCTTGTAACCAATTCTTCTTTTTGACGCCATTTCACTCCACGATTCGAACGGAAATTCTATAATAAGCCATTGCATATGAAGCTACTTTCGATACTGCTGCTGGTGGTGGGCTTGTTGTTCGCCGATGCTCCCGGTACCATCGCGATTCACAATGCGCGAGTGATTCCGGTGAGTGGGCCGGCCATCCCGCGCGGGAACGTCATTCTGCGCAACGGATTGATTGAAGCGGTGGGCGCGGATGTCGCCGTTCCCGCGGATGCCTGGGTGATTGAAGGCGACGGCCTGACCGTGTATCCCGGGCTCATCGACGCGCTGAGCACCTTCGGAATTCCGGATGCCGCACCAGCCGTGGCCACAGGTGGCGGACGCGGAGGTGCCCCAGCGCAGCAACACGCCCGCTCCGGCGACGCAAGCGCCCGCGAACCCTCCCGCCCGCGGACCCCAGGACCGGCCATACACCAGCAGTTGGGTTCGTGCCGCCGACCTGGTGCGGCCCACCGACCGCCGCATCGAATCGGCTCGCGCGGTAGGCTTCACTACCGCCGTCACTTTCCCGCCGCGCGGAATCTTCGCCGGTCAGGGTGCCATTGTGAATCTAGCTGGTGAAAAGCCCGGCGACATGGTGGTGGTAGACGATGCCGGTCAATACGTCACCTTCATCACTTCGCCGGGATTCGGTGGCGGCTTTCCGAATTCGCTCATGGGCGTGATCGCTTACGTCCGCCAGGTTTATCTGGATGCCGAGCACTATCGGCTGGCGAAGCAATTCTACAATGCCCACGCGCGTGGAACGCAGCGTCCCGAATATGACCGCGCGCTCGAAGGCGTGCTGGATTCTCCGCGCGTTTTGCTTCCCGCGACGCGCCGCATCGATGTGGATCGCTTGTTGCGCTTCGCCGGCGAAATGCAGTTGAAAGCCTTGCTGTACGGCCTTCCGGAGGGCTATCGATCGGCCGACCTGTTGAAAAAGGCCAACGCCTCGGCGCTGGTCAGCCTGCGCTGGCCTGAGAAAGCCAGGGACAGCGATCCCGATGAGATCGACACGCTAAATGTGCTCGAACTTCGCGACCAGGCTCCCTCGACGCCCGCCATGCTGGCGAAGAACGGAGTCAAGTTCGCTCTCTATTCCGGGGGCATCGATCGCCGCGCCGACCTGATTCGCGCCGTCAAGCGCGCGCTCGACGCCGGACTCTCCGCCGATGACGCTTTGCGCGCCATGACTCTCTCGGTCGCGGAAATCTACGGCGTATCCGATCGCCTCGGCAGCATCGAAAAGGGCAAGATCGCAAATCTGGTCGTCACGAAAGGCGACCTGTTCCAGGACAGGACGGAAGTGAAATACGTTTTTGTGGATGGCGTCAAGTTCGAGCCGGTGGAGGAGCCGCCTCCGCCTGGCGTTCGACCTGACGGTACACCGGTTCCTAGCGGCAGATGTTCCACGGGGAGGTAATCGATGAAGCCCATACTTCTTGCTGGCGCGTTCGCGGCATCCATGCTGGCCGCGCCGCCCATCGTCATCCAAAACGCCACCGTCCTCACCGTCACCAAAGGCACGCTCAACAGCGGATCGATTCTCGATCCGCGACGGGAAGATCGCGGAAGTGGGCGAGAAAGTGAACGTCCCGGCGGACGCCAAGGTCGTCGATGCGTCAGGCAAGTTCGTGATGCCCGGCATCATCGACTGCCATTCGCATATCGCCGCCGACAGTATCAACGAAGGCAGCGTCTCGGTGTCGGCGATGGTGGGCATCGAGGACGTTCTGAATCCCGACGACATCGCCATTTATCGAGCGCTGGCCGGCGGCGTGACCACTGCCAATATCCTGCACGGCAGCGCCAACGCCATCGGCGGCAAGTGCACCGTGCTCAAAATGCGCTGGGGCAAGGATGCGCACGACATGATCTTCGAGGGCGCCATGCCGGGCATCAAGTTCGCGCTCGGTGAAAATCCCAAGCGGGCGGGCAATCCCACCGGCCAGCGTATTGGCGCGGCGAATATTCCCGCGCGCTATCCGGCTACGCGCATGGGCGTCGAGGACGTGATTCGCGAAGCTTTCACCGAGGCCAAGGCCTACCAGCAATCCTGGAACGACTATAACGAGAAAGTCGCGCGCGGCGAGCAAGCTCTTGCGCCGCGCCGCGATCTCAAACTCGAGCCCCTGGTCGAAGTGCTGGAAGGCAAGCGGCTGGTGCACGCGCACTGTTATCGCGCCGACGAGATCCTGATGCTGCTGCGCGTCGCCGACGAGTTCGGCTTCAAGATCCGCACCCTGCAGCATGTGCTGGAGGGCTATAAGGTGGCCAAGGAGATCGCCGAGCATGGCGCCGGCGCGTCCACCTTCAGCGACTGGTGGGCATTTAAGACTCGAGGCCTACGACGCCATCCCCTACAATGCCGCCATCATGGTGCGCAAGGGCGTCCTCGTGTCGCTCAACAGCGATTCGGCCGAGCTGATGCGGCACCTCAACGACGAAGCCGCCAAGACGATGAAGTACGGCGGTCTTAGCGAAACCGAAGCGCTTTCGCTCATCACCATCAACCCAGCCAAGCAACTCATGATCGACAACCGGGTCGGCTCCATCGAAGCCGGTAAAGACGCGGATCTCACCATCTTCGACAAGCACCCGCTCTCCAACTTCTCGAAAGTGGAGAAAGTTTATATCGACGGCCAGCTCTACTTCGATCGCGACCATGACTTAGCCGAACGGCCCGTGCACGACGTCGAGAAGAAGAAGCTTCTCGACAAGGAGAAAGAACAACAACGAAGACCAGCGCCCGGCGCAGCAAGGAGGCCCGCTGCATGAAATCCATCGTGTTCGCCGCTCTGTTCGCTTTTCCTCTGCTGGCCGCCACCGATGACAGTTTCCTGATCCGCGGCGCGACCGTGCATCCGGTGGCCGGCGCCGAGATTCAGAATGGCTCGGTTCTGGTGAAGGATGGAAAGATCGTCGGTGTGGGCCGCAATCTCGCCGCTCCCAAAGGCGTTCGCGTCATCGAAGGCAAAGGCCTGCACGTCTACCCCGGCATGATCGATTCCGCCACGCAACTGGGTCTCTCGGAAATCGGCTCGACGCGAGAGAGCGTCGATACCGGCGAATTGGGCAAATTCGATCCACAGCTCCGGGCCGAAGTCGCGATCAATCCCGCGAGCGAGCACATCCCGGTCACGCGCGCCAATGGCATCACTACCGTGATCAGTCTTCCGATGAGCGGTGGCGAAGGCGGTGGACGGCGCGGCGCGGGTGCCGGTAACATCATCGCCGGTCAAGCCGCACTGGTTCACTTGGACGGCTGGACGTGGGAAGAGATGGACGTGAAGAAATCGGCCGGCATGGCCATGCGCATTCCAACAATTCTGTCCCTGGGTGGACGATTCGGCGGCGACCTTCCGCCTGAGATCGCCCAGCGCTTCTCTTATACTGAAGCCAAGAAGAATTATGACACCGAACTGCGCGAGCTCCGGGAGTTTTTCGAAGAGGCTCGCCGCTATCAAAAAGCGAAAGCCGCAAACGCCAAAGGGTTTCCAACCCGACCTGAAGTTCGAAGCCATGCTTCCGGTGCTCGACGGCACGGAACCTTTGGTAATCATGGCCAACCGCGAGCGCGCCATCCATGATGCCGTGCAGTTCGCCGATCAGCAGAAAGTGCATGTCGTTATAGCCGATCCCCGCGAGATCGGCAAGATGGGACCAGAGCTGAAAGCGCGCAACATCCCCGCCATCCTCGGCCCGACGCTCGCGCTGCCGTTGCACGAAGACGATCCCTACGATGCCGCCTTTACGCTGCCCGACGAGTTCTTCAAAGCCGGTGTGAAGTTCGCATTCGGTAGTTTCGATAACGAATTCGTGCGCAATTTGCCGTATCAGGCCGCGACTGCGGTTGCTTTCGGATTGCCGTATGACGAGGCGCTGAAAGCTATCACCATAAATCCTGCGCAGATCTGGGGCGTCGCCGACAAGCTGGGTTCCATCGAGGAAGGGAAGTCCGCCGACCTGATAGTCACTGATGGCGATCCGCTTGAAGCCAAGACCCAAGTCAAGCAGCTTTTCATCAAAGGTAAGACGGTCGACTTAGACAACAAGCAAAAGCGGCTATACGAAAAATATTTGAATCGGCCGTAAGGCCCGGCTTAATCGATGAATCCGCGCCAGGTCTTGCCCCGGCCATCGCGCAGCACTATCCCGAAGCTGTCGGAAACACCAGTGATCGTGCGGCCGTTGGGATCGCGGAAAGTATACCGCACTTGTTCGTCAGAGATCTTTTCCGCGGTGCCATGCCAGACGTTGCCGAATTCGTCGCGCAAACGAAGATGATCGCCGTGCCCGAATCCATAAAGGCGCGTCGAGTTGGACTCTTCTTCAAAATTGAAGAAGCCTCCCGGCATCTTGGTGTGAACCCGCTTGCGCTTGAAGATGCCCTTGTGGATCATTAACTCCATTATCAGGGCTTCGGTGGCATTTGGGGATAGATTGATTTACTTAGTACTCTAACTGGGAGTTACCTACGAACTCTCACGTCATCACGCTACGATCGGCCTAACCACCGCCACGCCCAACCCCCGCATCTTTTCCGTCAACGCTTGATAAATCGCTTCATTCGGATAGCAACCGGTAATGGCTCCGCCCGACCCCGCGAAATTCGCCGTAACTCCCGCGCTGCGCGCCGCTTCGATCATCTCCACATTTCCGCGGCTGATCTTGTACAACTTCGCCCGCAAATCGAAGTTGGCGTCAATCAACCGATTCAAGGTCTCATAGTCGCGTTCCAGCAGAGCTGCGCGGCCCTGTTCGGCATAACCCGCCCAAGTCTTCATTGCCCCTAAAACCTCAGGATCACCCTGGCGCCACCGTTCTCGAACGTTATTGTGGAACACCTCGGTTCCCTCACTGAGGCTGGTGCGATAAGCCATATAAACATTCGGCAACAAACTCGGATCCAAGCGCTCGTAATTTCCGTATCCCTGGCTGTCGATCAGCTCCTTCGAGAAATCCATGTAGACCAGGCCTTCATAAACCTGAATCACGCGGTCTTGCAGGCCCGCCGGGACTCCCAGTTCCTTGGTTTCCGTCTCCAAAACCAGATTGGCCTGCACCGGTAACGGGATCTCAACGTGGAAGTATTGACAGAGCGCACGGAGCGCCGCCGTGATGATCGAGCTGGATCCGCCCATCCCCAAACGCAGCGGAATGGTGGATTCGTATTCGATGGTAAAGTTGCGGTTCTCTAACTCCAGACCCTGCTCGCGGCAATAATCCATGAAGCGTACGATTAACGCTTGGATGATGCGGATTCCGCCGTAGTAGCCGCGCCAGCGCGTCGCTTCGTAAAGGTCGTCCAGGCTTTCAAAGACCGGCATATCCGCTTTAGAAGCACGAATCTCCAATCGCGCGCTCGGATACAGCAGTACGCGCGCGCGGAAATTCCTGACTAAGAACGAAATCGTCTTGCCGTAGTAGCCGTCGGAGGGATTTCCCAGCAGACCCGCGCGGGCGTAGGCATAAGTCTCGATCGTCACATTGTTCAGTGTAATACCGGTTCAGTGTAATACTGAAGGTTTGCCATCGTGGCACGGGCTTCGGCCTGCTATGACCATCTCATGAGAGTTGTATTGCAGCGCGTGAAGGAAGCTCATGTCGACGTGGCCGGCGCAACCGTGGGCTCTATCTCAACCGGTTTGCTGATCCTAATCGGTGTCGCTTCCACCGACACAAGAAAGCACGCCGAGTATCTTGCGGACAAGGTCATTTACCTACGCATTTTCCCCGACGACGAGCATCGTATGAATAGGAGTATCCTGGAAGTGGGAGGCAGCCTGTTAGTCGTCTCTCAATTTACCTTGTATGGAGACTGCCGCAAGGGTCGGCGGCCGAGCTTTGACCAGGCAGCGCCGCCCGAGCAGGCGCGCCAACTCTATGAATATTTTGTCGAAAGATTAAGTTCAAGAAACGTTATTGTCCAAACCGGCGTCTTTCAAGCCGAGATGCAAGTCCACCTGGTAAATGATGGGCCGGTGACCTTTGTTCTCGATTCACCGGACGGGCAAATGCCACCTGGATGACCACTACTTACGTATCATCGAAACAGGAGCTGGAATGCCTAGCACAAATTCAATTCGAAATCACGCCCTTCTGACCGCGGCGCTGGAAGGTCTGGAACTGCAAAAGAAGCGCATTGATGAGCAAATACAAGAGGTGCGTTCTCTATTGGGGAAGGGGCGGCGAGGCCGTCCGCCCGGCTCCAACCATCAGCGTGGCGCGGGCCGGCTGAGTACCGCCGCGCGACGCCGGATCGCGGCTGCTCAAAAACGGCGTTGGGCCGAGTATCGTAAGTCGGCCGCGTCTAAAGCCGGATAGATCCAGTCGAAGCGTTGAACGATTTCATCCACCGGCCCGTCTCGCCACTAACTTACCTTTCTCGAAAAAGACGGCTCGTGTCGCCAGAGCGGCGGCGAAGCGCGTATGATGAGTAACGATCAGCTTAGCCTGCGGAAGACTGGCGAGTAAGTGAAGTAAGTTGCGTTGCGCCGGCGGATCTAGAAACGTCGTCGGTTCGTCCAACACCAGGATCTCCGGTTGCATCGCCAGCACGCCTGCCAGTGCCACTCTGCGTTTCTCCCCCGCACTCAGATGATAGGGTGCTTTGGCGAGAACATGCTCCATGCCCGCTTGCTCCAGAGCCGTCTTAGCTGTCGCGATGGCCTGGCCGGGTGGCAGGCCCTGATTGAGCGGACCGAATGCTACATCCTCCAGCACCGTCGGCATGAACAGCTGCTCATCGGAATCTTGAAACACCACGCCCACTTTGCAGCGGATGCGCGCGAGCGTGTCTTTATTGACTTCCATCCCGCAAACCGTGACGCTGCCTTGCCCCCGTAAGATACCGTTCAAATGCAGGACGAAGGTTGTTTTTCCAGAGCCGTTGGCGCCGAAAACCGCCACTGTTTCTCCGGCGTTCAGCGTAAAATTCACGCCATCCAAGGCCGTGGTTCCATCCTCGTACTGAAAACAAAGGTCACGGACTTCGATCAACGGCGTCATTGAATGCGCACCAAGATCAGAAAGGCGGCGATCGCCAATGTAAACAAACCGTCCGACAGGCCGAACTGAAGGTGTCTGAGCAGCGCGAATTTCCCGGAGAACGCACGCGCCATCATCGCGCGGTGAATCCCCTCGGCACGGTAGTAGGAGCGTGCGAACAAAACTGTCAGCGCACCGGCCGCCGCGCGAAAGCCCAATCGCCGCCGGCGCTCTGTTCCTTGGCGGCACGCTGCGGCCAATCGCAGATGCTGCGCCTGTTCTGAAACCACAAAAAGGTAGCGATAGAGAAACTGCGCCACCAGCACCAGTAGGCGCGGTATTCCCAGCGCTTCGAGCCCACTAAGCAGTAACGGTAGAGGGGTCGTGCCGACAATCAACAAAACCGCGACGGTCGAAAGATAGCTCTTTTCCACCAGGCCCAACGCTCGCAGCCGATCGCCCGCCAGCCAACTGATTAGTCCGAAGGTCAGCGAGAACGGCAAGACCGCCATGGCGCGCAGCAAGAGACCTCCAGGCGGCAGTCCGGCGATCAAGATTCCCGCCGCTAGCACCGCGGCGTCGATCGCCAACGTGGGGAACGCGCCCGGAGCTGTTGTCGCTAGGACAATCAAGAATGCCAGC
Organism: Bryobacterales bacterium; assembly: GCA_963780485.1. Classification (GTDB taxonomy): domain Bacteria; phylum Acidobacteriota; class Terriglobia; order Bryobacterales; family Bryobacteraceae; genus Palsa-89. The sequence goes on along the minus strand of CAWACO010000002.1, from coordinate 268,153 downwards.
AGCGCGAGTATCTTCGCGCGCGGATCTCGAGTGTGCAGCGGGCTCGAGCGCTGACTCCACTGATCCATCAGGACGTGATGCATCAAGCGCTCCTGCGCCGGCCGAGCATTTTGGCGAACGCCACGCACACCGCATAAACCACCAGCAGTCCGGTGAGCCCGGCTGTGGCTCTGCGCAGCCATGCCGAGTCGAAGTGGCCGGCGGCATAGTCGGCGAAAGGCGCGTGAAAACCAGTCTTCGCCGCCAAGCCGAGCTCGATGCCCAGCCGCTGGATACCGTCCGGCGCCGACGAGGCGAGTAGAAATCCCACTAGCCCAAGCGCCAGCGCAGCTCCGCTCAACACCGAGAGAGAGCGCCAGTTCGATGCGTCCGGCTTTCGAACCAAACCGGGGTTGAGTTTTTCGATGGCTTGGAACACCGAGATGGTTATCGCGCCTTCGATCAGCGCGCTCATCGCAAACAGGGCCATCGACACCAGCACCAAAGGCCGCGGCATTGCGACGCCTGAAATCAACAGTTCGCCCAGCGCCAATGACGCGCTCACCATCACGGACAGAAACGCGCCTATGAAGATCGCAGGCCGGCGCCGCCGCTCTCCCCACATCCAAAAGGGCAAATATCCGGCCAGAACTCCGGCCACCGCCATATTAAAGACGTTCGCTCCCAGCGCTAACACTCCGCCGTCCTGAAAAACGAAAGCCTGAATGGCGATGATGGCCGTCATCACGATCGTGGCCGGTGCTGCGCCCAGCGTGAAAGCCAATAACGCGCCGCCAACCAGATGGCCGCTGGTTCCGATACCGACCGGGAAGTTGATCATCTGGGCCGCGAATACAAAGGCGCCCATTACGCCTAATAGAGGAATGCTGGTGTCTTCCAATTCACGGCCAGCTCGCTTCACCATGAACCCCACCGCGGGGATGGCCACTGCGTCCAGCGTGGCCCACACCGGTGTGGACAGAAAATTGTCCGGGATATGCATGCGACTGACGCTTCAAAGTAGCACGATTCTTAAAAGCGTGTGACGCCGCCAACCCGCTCACCCTCCTGTTACTCTGTCTATACAAATGAGCGAACTCAGCCGTATTGGCGTGGCCATCGATTCCAAATTGCTGAAGAAGTTCGATCACCTGATCGGAACCCGCGGATATACCAACCGCTCCGAAGCATTCCGCGATCTGATCCGCGATGTGCTCGTACAACAAACCTGGGAGCGGCCCGACAGCAACGTGGTCGGAACCGTCACCCTGGTGTACGACCATCACGTCCGGCTTCTTAACGAAAAACTAACCGACCTGCAGCACTCGCACTTCCATCACATCCTTTCCACTCTCCACGTTCACCTGGATCACGACAATTGCCTGGAGGTGCTGGTGGTCAAGGGGCGCGTGAGTGTGGTCAAGAAAATTGCGGATGCCTTGATCAGCACCAAGGGCGTCAAGCACGGGCGTCTTACGATTACGTCCACGGGCGCTGAGTTGTGATCGTCGGCATCGGAATCGACCTGGCCGAAGTCGACCGCATTCGCGCGGCCATCGAACGCCACGGCAGCCGGTTTACCGGCCGTATTTATACCGCTGCGGAGATTGCCTACGTCGAGCGGAAAGCGAATCGTTACGAACGCTATGCCGCCCGCTTCGCCGCCAAGGAGGCCGGCATGAAGGCCATCGGCACCGGGTGGAAAGGTGGAGTTCGCTGGCAGGACTTCGAGGTCTCGAATTTGCCGTCCGGACGACCTACGCTACAGTTCCACGGTGTCGCCGCCCAAATCGCCGACAGCCTCTGTGTCCGCAATATCGCACTTTCCCTAACTCATACGGCTGAACAGGGTTTGGCCATTGTGATTCTGGAAACATAGCGACGAAACCAGCGGCTGGTTCGTCCGTCCAACAAAGGTATGCATCGCCTGATTCTGCTTGCCTGTTCTCTCACAACCGCCTTCGCCGCGGAGCACCTATTTTCATTCGGGATCAAAGGCGGCGTCCCGCTAACCGACGCCTTCTCCGACAGCACCACTTTGGGCGTGGATGTGTTTACTCATACGTTCTCGAACTCCAAGAACTACGTCATTGGCCCTACCGTCGAACTGTCTCTGCCGTTCGGATTCGCTGTTGAGGCAGATGCCTTATATCGGCCGCTGAATCTTACAACCGATATCACAGTGGTTCCGCAGCCACTGGCGCACTATTCCACGAACATCGCTTCGTGGGAGTTTCCGATTCTCGGGAAATATCACTTCTTGCACACTCCGGTTGTCAAGCCATATGTCGAAGCTGGCCCCATATTCCGCCATGTCGGCTCTCAAGGACCGTACTTCTCAAACTCCGGTTTCGCTCTGGGCGGCGGCGTAGACTTGAAACTTTGGCTAGTCAGGCTGAGCCCCGAACTTCGTTATTCGCGTTGGGGAGGCGACGCAGCCACCACATTCACAGTGCCGCCGTCGCAGCTCAACCAAGCCGAATTCCTGATCGGAATATCCTTCTAACGCGGCAAATTCAGCCCGATCCAAGATACAAGAACCTCGCGATGAACAGGATCGTTAGCACATATACCAACCAGTTCACGCTGCGAAATTCACCGCGCGCGATCTTCAATACGGTGTAAGCGACGAACCCGAAGGCCAGGCCATTGGCGATGCTGAAAGTGAGTGGAATGGTGACAATCGTTAGAAAGGCCGGAACTGAGATCACCGGATTCGACCACGGAATCTCCGCAGCGTGCGCAATCATCAGCGAGCCCACCACAATCAGCGCGGGGGCCGTCGCCGCGGGAGGAATCGCTCCCACCGCCGGCGCGATGAACATGGCGATTAAGAAGAGAATACCGGTCGTGATCGCCGTTACTCCCGATCGCCCGCCCGCCGCTACCCCAGCGGCGCTCTCTATGTAGCTCGTCACTGTAGACGTTCCTGCCAGTGAGCCGACAATCGTCGCCGCGGCATCGGAAAACAGAATCCGATTGATGCGCGGAATCTGGTTCGTCCGGTCGAACAGCCGCGCCTGTTTCCCGACGGCAACTAACGTGCCCACATTGTCGAAAAGATCTACAAATAGAAAAACAAATACGATCTCCACTAACCCATAACTGAGCGCGCCCCGGATATTCAAGTGAAATGCGGTGGCCGTGATGTCGTGGAACGAATAAGTCTGCGGCTGCCACCGCACCAGCCCAAACACAACGCCTAAAGCTGTGGTCCCGAGAATGCCAATCAGAATAGCGCCTCGAACCTTCCAAGCCATCAAAGACGCGATCAGCAGCAATCCGAAAATCGCGAGCAGTGTGTCAGGATTTCGCAGATTGCCCAGGCTGACCAACGTCTCCTTGTTGGCCACAATGATTCCCGAATTGTGCAACCCGATGAATGCGATGAAAAGGCCGATGCCGACCGCCACCGCTGCGTACAGCTCAAATGGAATCGCGGACACGATCATCTGCCGCACGCCCACGGCCGTCAGAATCAGAAACGCCACTCCCGAAAGAAACACCGCCCCCAGCGCCGTCTCCCACGGCACGCCCAAGCCTTTCACCACAGAGTAAGTGAAATAGGCGTTGAGGCCCATGCCGGGTGCGAGCGCGATTGGATAGCGCGCCAGAATGCCCATCAACAGACTGCCGAACGCCGCGCAAAGACACGTCGCAGCCACCACCGCGGCCAACGGCATCCCGGTCTCGTGCAGAATCGCGGGATTCACGAAGATGATGTACGCCATCGTGACGAAGGTCGTGCATCCGGCCAAGATTTCGGTGCGCCAGTTAGTGCCGAGTTCGCGAAGTTGAAAGTATTGCTCGAGGCGGGCCCTCACGGAGTTTGTTCAATTCTAGCAGCGCAACGCGATACACTGGTTTTGAAGAGGATCATATTGTGTTAGTGGTAATGCGCGCGCACGCGAACGACGCCGAAATCGCGGGCGTTTGCGAAAAAATTCAAAGCCTAGGCTTCCGCCCCCACGTTATGCCGGGGGCCGAGCGCACGGCCATTGGGATCACCGGCAACCATGGTCCGGTGCCGTCTGCCGAGTTCGAAAGTCTGGCGGGCGTCGCGGAAGCAATTCCGGTTTCGAAGCCTTACAAGCTGGTTAGCCGCGAAGTGAAACCGGACAATACCGTTGTTGAGGTTCGAGGGACACCCGTCGGCGGAAACGAGCTCGCACTCTGTGCGGGCCCATGTTCGGTCGAAAGCCGCGAACAAATTCTGGCTGCGGCCCGGGCCGTCAAATCCGCGGGCGGCCAGTTACTGCGCGGGGGTGCTTACAAACCCCGTACGTCGCCATATGCATTTCAAGGTTTGGGTGAAGAGGGCCTCCGATACCTCGCCGAGGCCCGCGACGAAACTGGGCTGGGCATTGTCACTGAAGCCATCGACGTCGAAACATTCGATCTGGTGGAAGAATTCGCGGACTGCATCCAGATCGGCGCCCGCAATATGCAGAATTTTTCGCTGCTGCGCCGCGCCGGACGTTCGCGTAAGCCGGTCCTGTTGAAGCGCGGCATGTCGTCAACGCTCGAAGAGTTTCTCATGGCGGCTGAGTACATCCTGTCGGAAGGCAATTATCAGGTGATCCTGTGCGAGCGTGGCGTCCGCACCTTCGCCGATCACACGCGCAATACGCTCGATCTGAGCGTCGTGCCGGCCGTGCAAAAACTCAGCCACTTACCGATCATCGTGGATCCGAGCCACGGCACCGGCAAGCGCGACAAGGTCCATCCCATGGCGCTGGCTGCCGTCGCCGCAGGCGCGTCTGGCTTGATCGTCGAGGTGCATCCCAATCCCGATCGCGCTCTTTCCGATGGATTCCAGTCGCTGTTCCCAGGTCAGTTCCAGGAACTGGCCGAAGAGTGCCGTGCCATCGCGCAGCTTCTGCGAAGCCGAAGAGTGGCGGCCGCAGCGCGAGTCGCTCCCTCCCTGACTTCAGTCGCACGATGAGCGCTCAGCCGAAACCCGATTGGCAGCGCCACGGCATCCGCGTTGTGCATGCCGATGAGCTGGACTGCAACACGCCCCAAACCGAAGGGATGACGCGCGCCGCCGCGATCGATCATGCGCGCACTGGCGCCAGCAAGCTGTGGGCGGGAACGGTTGTCGTTCAACCCAACGCCAAGACCGGAGCACATCACCACGGCGATCTCGAGACAGTTTTGTATATCGTCAAAGGCCGCGCCCGATTCCGCTGGGGTGAGCAGTTGGAATTCGTCGATGAGGCCGGGCCCGGCGACTTCATCTTCGTTCCGCCCTACGTGCCTCACCAGGAAATCAACGCCAACCCGGATATCCCGGTGGAAGCGGTGGTGGTGCGCAGCGGTCAGGAGCCGATCGTCGTCAACTTGGATATTCCGAGCCCCGAGACGCCGTCGAAGACGCGCTGGATCGATCCGACCCACCGGGAATAGTGCCGAGTGGGGCAGGTCTCCGACCTGCCGGTTTATAGCTTTGATTAAAAATTTGGATGCTTCGAGCGTCTCCGAATGCGGTAACCTGTAAGGTTCCCCAAAGCATCGCTTTTCATCCCAGGGAGGTTGAATGAATCCGAAAGAAGTCTTGGAGTTTGCCAAGAAAAAAGAAGTCAAGCAGCTAGATCTGCGATTCTCCGATATTCCGGCCTTACAGCACCACGTCTCCTATCCCATCACGGAACTTTCCGAGGAGTCGTTCCAGGATGGTTTCGGCATGGACGGTTCCAGTATCCGGGGTTGGGCCGCGATCAACGAGAGCGACATGCTCTTGATTCCCGATCCGTCGACCGCATTCATCGATCCTTTCTACGAGATCAAGACCCTGGTCATGGTGTGCGATGTGATCGACCCGATCACGCGCCAGAACTACAATCGCGATCCACGCTGGATCTCCAGGAAAGCCGAGCTTTACCTGAAGAACAGCGGCGTCGGTGATATCGCTTATTTCGGCGCCGAAGCGGAGTTCTTCATTTTCGACAACGTGCGCTTCGATCAGAATCAGCACTCCGGTTTCTATTTCATCGACGCCGAAGAAGGCCGTTGGAATAGCGGACGCGAAGGCGACAACCTGGGCTACCGTCCCCGCTACAAGGAAGGCTATTTCCCGGTTCCACCTACCGATCATTATCAAAACCTCCGCGGTCAGATGGTCGAGACCATGATCCAGTGCGGCCTGAATATCGAGTGCCACCACCACGAGGTCGCCACCGGCGGCCAGTGCGAGATCGATCAACGCTTCGACACCCTGGTGAAATCGGCGGACAACATGATGCTGTACAAGTACGTCATCCGCAATGTGGCGAACTTGCATGGCAAGACCGTGACCTTCATGCCCAAGCCGCTGTTCGCCGATAACGGAAGCGGCATGCACACGCATCAGAGCATCTGGAAAGGCGGGAAACCGCTGTTCGCGGGCGATTGCTACGCCGGTTTGAGTCCGATGGCGCTGAATTACATCGGCGGGCTGCTCAAACATGCCCGCGCTTTGTCGGCCATCATCGCTCCCACCACCAATAGCTATAAGCGGCTGGTCCCAGGCTACGAAGCGCCAGTGAATCTGGCTTACTCGCGCCGCAACCGTTCGGCGGCTTGCCGCATTCCGATGTACTCCGCCAGCCCTAAAGCCAAGCGCGTCGAGTTCCGTCCGCCCGATCCGGCAGCGAATCCGTATTTGGCATTTTCGGCGATGCTGATGGCGGGTCTCGATGGCGTTCTAAATAAACTCGAGCCCGGCGAGCCGCTCGATAAGGACATCTATGATCTCTCGCCCGAAGAGATGAAGAGCGTGCCCTCGATGCCGGCGTCGCTCGAAGAAGCCTTGAGCTGTCTGGAGGACGATCATGACTTCCTGCTCAAGGGCGACGTCTTCAGCGAAGACCTGATCGACACCTTCATCGACTACAAGCGCAAGAACGAAGCCGATGCGATCCGGTTGCGGCCGCATCCGTACGAGTTCGCTCTGTACTACGACATTTAGCTGGGCAAAACCTACAACCGTTCCAGAAGTTTTTTTTCCAGCACTGTCTGGATATCGGGCGTCAGTTTTTTCCCGTCTGACGCCACGTAGAATACATCGATCGCTTTGTGCCCTTCGGTGTCGATCAGCACCACGTCGATGTTGCAGCCGGAAGACGAGATGGCTGCGGCCAGATCGTACAGCAGCCGGGGCCGGTCCTCGGCAACGATCTCGACCAGGGTAGCGGTCTCGCAGGCGTCGGAATCGAAATGCACGCTTGCTCGGACGGTTCGGCGCTTGAGTCTCGCTGGCAGCGGACGGCTTCGCAAGAGCGCATCGATATCGACCTTGCCCAGCGCCACTCGCTCCAGCGTCTCTTGCAGCCGCTCTATCTCGGGTGGATTCAGCTCCAGCGTGCGCTTTGGGTCCGCGAATACGAAGGTGTCCAGGATCACTCCTTTGGAGTTCGAAAAGGCTTCCGCCTTCAGAATGTCCATTCCGAAACTCGATATTCCCCCGGCCAGGGAAGCGAAAAGAAATGGCATGTCCCGAGCGACGATGCTGACGCGATACACGCCGTTCTGACGATCGATTTGCACAGCGACGCCGGTGGGACGGCTGAGTTGCCGGAGGCGAATATGAGTCTCGATCTCAGCGGGTGTGTGCGTGCGCAGGTACCGCACTGGAAACCCTTTGATGAACGCCGCAGGGTCAGAAAGATCAGCCGGAACGTCGAGAATGCGGTCTGTCTCGAGTTCGCGCACCAACTCCTGATGAGTTGCGCGATAGGCCTGCCACAGCCGATCAAGCCGCCACGGCGTCATCGCGCCCGGATTTACAGCTGAGATGTCCGCGTATGTGAGAACCGAAAGCAGTTTCAGCCTCTCGATTGTTCCGATACCCCCGGCTAGGGCCCGCGCAGTTGCGGGATCATTGAGATCGCGTGAATTCATCACCGCCGATAAATCGAGATGATGCTCGATCAGGAACTCGACCGCGCTCTGGTCCTCGGCGGGCATTTGCATGCGTTGCATCGCCTGACGCGCCAGTTCCACGGAGCGATGCGAATGATCGCCGCTGTTGGACCCTTTTCCTGAGTCGTGGAACAGCAGCGCGAATCGCAAAAGCGCCAGATCTTCGATTTCGGAAAGTATTTCGGCGAACCGTCGCGCCGCCGGGTCCTCGGTCGCGGCCAACTCGTCGAGCTTCTCGATCGTGACTAGCGTGTGTTCATCGACGGTGTAGCGGTGATAATAGTCCGGGACAACCAGGCATAGAATGCCCTGCCACTCGGGAAACAAGGCCTGGATGAGGCCCGCATTATGCATCGCACGCAGCGCCGCGGGAGCACGCTGAAGGCACAGAATGTTCCGCAGGGAGGGCCACTGAAACTTCGGTCCGGCGCAAAAGGCCGCGAACGCTTCCCGATTTTCCTCCAGACGGCGCTCCGTTTCCGCCGCCAGCGGGATACCATGACGCGCAACGAACTCGAATAGCCTCAAGACGATTGCCGGATCGATCTCCAGTTGCGCCGGTGTTCGCAGAAACACGCGTTCGTTCGAAACAGTGAATTCGCCGTTCGACAGCCTCGAGCGCCAGTCGCGAAATTGAGTCAGTAGCGAGGTTTCGCTTTTGTCGATCCAATCCAACGCGCGGCGCGCCTCGTTATAGATCACTCGCGCGTTCTGGAAGTATTCACGCATGAATTCGGGCGGCCCGCCAGCAGAGGCGAAGAGCTGCTCGGTGGTTTCTTCTTGCTCGTCGAAGCTCAACAGATTCTGATCCCGCCCGGCGCGATAGTGCAGAAAACAGCGGACGGAATGCAGAAACCGGGTCGGCCCAGCCAGCCGTTCCGCGGCGTCAGCGCTGGCCTTTCGCAGCTTTCCGAGCCAGTGAATCAAGTGCAGATCGCGAAGTCCGCCGGGCGTTTCTTTCACGTCCGGCTCCAGATGGTAGAAGGTGTCCTGATATTTGACGTGGCGCGTCCGCGCGAGTTGCCGCAGATGACGAGCCAGCACGCGCGACTGCCGCTCTTCGATGTCCGGCAATTTGTTTTCGAGCCTGGCAAACAACTCGTGGTCGCCGCCCAGAAACCGCCGGTCCAGCAAGCTGATGTTCAGTTCAACGTTCTGCTCGTGGATCTCCGAGCACTCAGCGAGCGTTCGGACCGAGTGGCTCAGCCGCAGCCCCGCATCCCATAGCAGCCGGACAAATTCGGAAAGCGCGTCCTTCAGCGATGCTGTTTGGGATTCACGCTGTACCAGGATCAGGATGTCCACATCGGAGAACGGGAACAGTTCTCGCCGTCCAAAACCGCCCACGGCCAGCATGGCCAAGCCGTTCGGAAATGCCTGCGCGAGCGACGCTTCGTAGGCCTGAAGCGCCATGGCATCGATTAATTCTGTTAGCCCGCTCAGCACCGGGGAAGCATCAGCGGTCCGAAGAAACGCTTCTTGGAGCTGTTCCCAGGTAGGGTTCGATTGCAGCTTCTCCACTTGGCTTGTTGCGATGTGCGCGCTCACTCCGTTCGCGTAGTCGAGGGTCCTGCGTTCTTCACGTATTTGTCGAACCAGCGCGACTTCTCCCACAGCACGTGCTCGATGGTTTCCTTGGCACGATAGCCGTGCGCTTCGTCGGGCAAAAACACCAGGCGCACCGTGCCGCCGTTGCCGCGAATCGCTTCGTACATGCGCTCGCTCTGGATTGGAAATGTTCCGGTGTTGTCGTCGGCCTCGCCGTGGATCAGCAGGACTGGAACCTTGATCTTGTCGGCCAGCAGGAACGGCGACATTTTCAAATAGATGTCCTGCGCTTCCCAGAACGATCGCCGTTCAGTCTGAAAACCGAACGGCGTCAGCGTCCGGTTATAAGCGCCGCTCTCCGCGATGCCGGCGCGAAACAGATTCGAATGCGTCAGCAGATTGGCGGTCATGAACGCGCCATAACTATGGCCGCCCACGCCCACGCGATCGGGATCCACCACGCCCATCTCCGCGGCCTTGTCGATCGCGGCTTTGGCGTCCGCGACAATCTGCTCGACATACGTGTTGTTCACGGTTTCAGGCGTGCCGACGACCGGCATCGCCGCGTCGTCCAGGACGGCATAGCCTTCCAGCAGGAAAAATAGCTCGGAGTAGCCCGTGATCGTTGTGAAACGCTGCAACGACCCACTGACTTGGCCGGCCGTGTCGGCGTCGTTGTATTCGCGCGGATAAGCCCACAATACCGCCGGCAGGCGCGTGCCCGGCTTGTAGTCTGGCGGCAAATAGAGATTGAAGGACAGCGGCACGCCGTCGGGGCGCTGATAGGTCACCAATTGTTTCTTGATGCGGCGGAGTTGCGGCGTCGGGTCCTTGAAATCCGTCAGCGCTTTTCCCGCAGCGCCATCGTGCAGATAAAAGTTCGGCGGCTCCGTAGGGCTCTCGCGTCGCGTGATGAAGCGCGTGCCCTGATCATCTAGCACCGCATCCACGGTCTCGTAGTTCGTCTCGGCGGAGTGAAATAGCCGCTCCGACTGTCCGGTAGCCAGATTGTAGCGATCCAGAAATGGGCGATCGCCCTGCGGACTCGCGCCCTGGCCGATCAATAGAATAGTGTCGCCGGACTGTATCAGCATCGATTCCCCGCCTCCACCGGCGCCGGGAAAACCTAAGCCGCCGCGCCCGCCTAACGACCGTCGCTCCACCGGCCGACCTGGATCTTTGTAGCGATCCTGCTGGTTGCGGCTCCAGACCAGCTTGGCATCGGCGCTGGGCTTCGAAGGATCGATTTCGAGCGTACGCAGGATGCGCGTATTGCGATCGTAGTCCTCCACCAGCGCGAAATTCTTGCCGAACTGGATTCCGGTGAAGCGCTGCTCGGTCTTGAAGATCTCGGAAGGCTCGCCCTTGAAGGGAGCCTTGATCGAAAGCAGGCGATCGCGATGCGGGACCTTCTCCTTCGGATTGCCGCCATCGAGCGCTTCCACCCACATCAGCGACGCCGGCTGACTCGCGATCCATCGAAACTGCCGTGGACCCGATTCCACGCCACCCAGCGGCACGCGCTCCGGCAACGGCAAACTGGCGACTTTATAAACCATCGCGCCGGATGGATTCCATATCTCCACTTCCTTGGGAAACTCGCGCGCCGGATGTAGATAGGAAAACGGCCGATGCTCACGCGTGACCAGAATATCCATGCCATCCGGCGACGGCGTAACGGTTTCGAGCAAGCCAGGCTTGCCGAGCGGGGTGATCGCCCCAGTAGCCGCATCCACCTTAGCGAGCTGCGAGGTCGCATAATATTCGAACAGGTCTTCGTCGTGCGGGCTTTTCAACATGTCTTCGTAAGTCGGCACCGGGCCTGCCTTGCCCAAGCTCTCCTGAACGCTCGGCCCCACGGGTACCGTCGCCTCTGCCGGCGCGGATTCTCGGCCGGATGGAATGGCTTTGACCAGCAGCGCGCGATTGTCGGGCAGCCAATCGATGGGATCACCGAGCACGGCGTTGAGTTTCAGACCGTCGATATGCCTGGTCTTTCCTGTGATAGGATCGCCGATCCATAACTCAATGCTGGTGGGAGTAGAGTTGGCGAAGGCGAACTGCTTTCCATCCTCGGACCAGCGCAGCGAGCCGGCCCGCGCGTTCGGCGGCAGTGACACGGGAATCTTCGTACCATCGGCGAGTCGCACCAGAGTGATCGAGAAGCTCGAAGGCGCCAGGTGCAGACCGTTGGTGCGCGGGTTAATTCGCAATCCCGCCAGCCGCAGCATGGGCTGCGACACTTCCGCGATGGAGGGATATCGTTCCGATTGCGACAGCGTTGCATAGGTCCGGGTCGGGTTCACACTGAGCGCCGGCGTTGCGGGCGTATTCAATATGTCGAGGATCTCTTTCGACGGTTTCTGATACGCGAGCTCGGCCGAAATCGGAATTACCAGAAGCAGGGAAAAAAGGATACGACGCATGCTTAACCTCACTTGCATAAACCTCACTTGGAAGAGCTGGCTGCGCGGACGTGGGGCGCCGCTGGGTCGGAAACCGCAGGCTTGGGGACTGGAATTTGGAGCTCGGTAGGACAGCCGTTGGGACACACCATCCAGCTTTCTCCGTCACGATCCTCGAGCTGCATTCGGCCGAAGCAGAAAGGGCATTCGGCCGCGTCATCAGGCTGCATTTAATTGTGCGCTCGATCCCTTTTGAAGACTAGCATAAGTGGTTGGCTTGCACGCGGGGTCGCGATACCGCTAAGCTGTGGGGGTAAAGGCGAGAATTCAGACATTCAGGGAGGCAGTTAATGAATCGCAGAAAGTTCACGATCGCCCTCGGAGCCGCGACCGCGGGCCTGACGGCTGGCTCGGCGCTCTATGGGGCAGATGATCAAAAGAAGAAAGACAAAGCTGCCAAGCATGATTGTAAGGGCTTGAACGACTGCAAGGGCCAGGGCGGTTGCAAGTCGGGCGACAATGGCTGCGCGGGCAAGAACTCCTGCAAGGGCAAGGGCGGCTGCGCGGTTCCTGCAAAGTAGTTGCGCGATTCCTGCACAGTACTCGTCATTTTATCGCTGCTCGGGCTCGCCCCACTCGCTCGCGGCGCGAACTACCAGATCGAAGCCAACATCCGGTACAGCCTCCACCCGGAGACCGTGCTCGATATCGTGCAGGCGCGCGCGCCAGCTTTGAAGAACCGGCCGGGCGTGATTGTGATTCATGGCGGCGGTTGGATCGGGGGCGACAAAGAGAGCATGCTTGAGCCCTTTTGTCTACCTTTTGTCGAACACGGCTTCGTGGTAGCGAACGTGGAATACCGGCTTGCCCATGCGGCCAGCGCACCCGCTGCGGTGAACGATGTTCTGGAAGCAGCCAAATGGTTCCGCGACCGCGCCGCCGACTACAAAGTGGATCCGAACCAGATCATCGTGACCGGAATCTCGGCGGGCGGACACCTGGCGATGGTGGTGGGAATGGCGCCCGAATCGGCGGGACTCGGGCCATCTATCAAAGTTGCGGCCATCGTCAATTTCTATGGGATCTCAGATGTGTCGGATCAACTGCAAGGTCCGCACCTGCAGAGCTACGCTGTGACTTGGATTCCCGAACAGCCGGGCCGCATGGAGCTGGCGAAGAAGCTGTCGCCCATCACTTACGTCCGCAAGGGACTGCCGCCGGTGCTGAGCATCCATGGCGATGCCGATCCAGTGGTGCCGTTCGACCAGAGTGTGCGGCTGACCAAGGAATTGAAGGCGGCCGGCGATCAGGCGGAGTTGATAACGGTCCCGAGAGGCCAGCACGGGTTCCCGCCGGAAGAGATGAGCAATCTTTGGCCACAGATTTTCAAGTGGCTGAAGAAACATAAAATCAGTTCTTAGTAGGTTCCGCCCGCCCTCAGGCGTGCATCGCCTTCGGCTTCGGCTGCATGTGGCCCAAAATCCCATGCGGCCGATACGGCTTTTCGAGCGCCGCTACCTCTTCATCAGCCAGCTTGAGATCCACCGCGGCGATCAGCTCTTTGAGATGCTGCGGCTTGGTGGCTCCGATGATCGGCGCCGTTACTCCGGGAGCCTGCAGGACCCACGCGCAGGCCACCTGCGCCGGCGAGACGCCCCGCCGGTTGGCGACATCGGCAACCGCGTCGACCACCGCGAAATCATCTTCGCTGTAGTACATCTCCTTGGCAAAGCCGTCCGTTTGGGAGCGTGCGGTGGACCCTCCCTCGCGCTTGCGAGTTCCCGTCAAAAACCCGCGCGCCAGCGGACTCCACGGAATCACGGCCAATCCTTGATCCATGCACAGCGGAATCATCTCGCGCTCGTCTTCGCGATAAACCAGGTTGTAATGGTTTTGCATCGCGACAAACCTGTGCCAGCGGTTTTCTTTGGCCGTGTATAACGCCTTCGACAGTTGCCACGCCGCCATGCTGCTGGCGCCCAGATAACGCACCTTGCCCGCGCGAACCAGCGAATCGAGTGCGTCCAGCGTCTCCTCGATCGGAGTCTTCGGGTCCCAGCGATGGATCTGATACAGGTCGATGTAATCCATCCGCAGACGACGGAGAGAGTTATCGCAAGCCTCCAGGATGTGCTTGCGGCTCAGCCCGCGCCGGTTCGGGCCCGCGCCCATGACCCCGTGGACCTTGGTCGCCAGGATGATGTCGTCGCGACTGGCCATCTCATTGAGATAGAATCCGGTGATCTCTTCGCTCAGACCGGCGGAGTAAACATCGGCCGTGTCAAAGAAGTTGATTCCGGCGTCCAGAGCCATCGCGAAATGCTCGCGCGCATCCTCTTTGTTGACGTGCCATCCGCGAGTTCCCAGTGCCCAGGCCGGCATCTCGCCGCCGCCATAGCTCATGCATCCCAAGCAAAGGCGGGATACGGTGATTCCAGTCTTACCAAGATTTGTAAACTTCATTGTCTTTTAGATCCTGATCGAAACACCAGTTTAACGTAGGAAGATTACTTCGGGAGCCCCGAAAAGCTTAGCTCCAGTTGAACGCCGGCGCTGTTGAGGAACATCGACACCATCGTGTATTGGCCCACTGTAAACACCGTATCCATGAGCTGGCGTTCATCGTAGCGATTGGCTAGGGTTAAGACCCAATTAACCATGTTGAGATTCAACGGTTTGGTCAACCGAATCGGGGGGCCAACAGATGCGGGCGAACTTGTTTTGGTTTAGCGACGGGCAATGGGCGAGGATTGAGCCGTTTATTCCAAGCAATCGCCGTGGCGTGAAGCCGAAGAACAATCGGCGCATTTTGAGCGGGATCATGCATGTGCTCAAGAGCGGATGTCGATGGGTCGATTGTCCGCCGGAATATGGGCCGGCCAAAACGGTCTACAATCGCTTCAACCGCTGGAGTGCGCAGGGAATTTGGCAGAGCATCTTCGAGGCGGCGGCCGAACCTGCTGAACCGCCGGAACGAATGGCTCTCGACAGCACGCATGTCAAAGCGCATCGCTGCGCTGGCGGCGGAAAAGGGGGGGCGTCGGAACAGGCGATTGGCATCACCAAGGGCGGGCGCAACAGCAAGATTCACGGCCTTGTCGATAAGCTGTGCCGCCCGTGGGTCTTGATCCTCACGCCTGGCAACACCGCCGACTGCACAGTCGGGCCGGCATGTGTCAGTCTGCTCGACGGCATCGCCGAGTTGCTCGGTGACAAGGCTTATGACAGCAACTCGTTCCGCAAGTCTCTGCGCAAGGACGGCATCAAACCGGTGATCCCAGGCCGGTCAAATCGGAAGAAACGCATACGTCACGACAAGCAAGCCTATAAGGATCGCAACGTCATCGAGCGCTGCTACTGCAGGCTCAAGGACTTCAGGCGCATCGCAACGCGCTACGACAAACTCGCTCGGAACTACTTCTCAGCCCTGTGCCTCGTTGCCGCCGTGGCATTCTGGCTTTAGTCGTGCGCGGTTTTCCGCTTTTGGTATAACATGGCGAGCGTGTCGGCACCCGGATGACGACGGGAAGCCATGAAGGGGAGGTTGGAATGAGCTCGCAGCGAGTGTCGGGAACCGCCGTGCAACGAACCATTGCCGTCCTGGGCTCGGCGGTTTTCTTCGTGGTCGCCCCATTTACGCTGGCGGGGCTCGTTCCATGGTGGATCACGGGTTGGCAACTCCGGCCGCCGTTCCTTGGTCTGGAGCTGACGCGCGGCATCGGCGCGATAATGATTCTCGCAGGCGTGCCTGGGATCGTTGACTCATTTGCGCGTTTCGCGCTGCAGGGTCTCGGCACCCCCGCGCCCATCGCGCCGCCCCGGAATCTCGTGGTGACCGGTCTCTACCGTTATGTGCGTAATCCAATATACGTCGCGCTCGTTGCCATCATCCTGGGTCAAGGGGTGCTGATGGGCGATTGGCGCCTCATCGTCTACGGCGCGCTGCTCTGGCTCTTCTTCCACGTCGCCGTCGTGGCGTACGAAGAACCCACGCTCGAGCGGACGTTTGGGAGAGAGTACGAGGCGTTCCGCGCCGCCGTCCCGCGCTGGATACCGCGGATGACCCCATGGCGGTCGAAATGATCGGTGGCCCGCGGTTGTGCGAGCCGCTGCTCGCGACCGGTCTCGGACGCTTCACCGGCGCCGCGAGCAGGCACGCTAACGGCCCTCGGAAAAGAACATCTCCCCAATGGCGAAGCGGTTGGGTTTCAGGCGCATCGCAACGCGCTACGACAAACTCGCTCGGAACTACTTCTCAGCCCTGTGCCTCGTTGCCGCCGTGGCATTCTGGCTTTAATCAATTGAGTCTGGACCCTAGGCCTTTCCACGTCGCGTCCTTAATGAACTGATCGGCGTGAAGCTCGTCGGCCGCGCGCAGCAGCAAGGCATCGAAGCGGCTCCATCCCCGTGCGGCCGGTCCCTTGGGAATCCTTTGGATCTCTTCATCGGTGAGTCCCGCTTGTTTGGCCCTGGCGATGTGATGAGCCCAATCGTAATCCGCGCGGCACAGCCACGACGTCCTCAGTATGAGGAGCTCCTTGTCGCGCCCAGGAACGGTATTCTTGTCGCTGAGAAGGTACAAAGCGAACGGCATCCAGGCGTGGCATAAGTCCGGGTTGCGAAGGCAGGTCTTGAACACGTTGGTCGTCTGGTCGCCGCGGGCCATGGGGCCGAGAATTTCACGTTGCGCGTCGGTCCACTCCTTTACGTCCAGCGGTTGAATGCGAGCGTGGCTCACTCGCTGGGCGATCTGTTCCGTCTGCGCAATTATCAGCAGTGCGGATACCACCAGCGGCCGTTTCCAGTTCAGCATGGGCTGAGTGTACCAAGCCTGCCGTCTAGAATGAGAAGCGGATGAACCCCTAATGGATCTCTATCGCTGGCTGCCCCCGGAAGGCGTAAAAATCCTGTTGGTCCTGTTTCTGTCCTTCCTGATCGGGCTGGAGCGCGAGGAGCACAAGGCCGGCAGCGAGCAGTACACTTTCGGCGGCGTGCGTACCTTCCCGCTCATCGGGTTGATCGGTTACGCCATGGCGCTCCTCTCTGGCGATCAATTGTTGCCGGTCACTCTGGGCTTCGCCGTAGTTGGCGGATTCCTGATGCTGTCCTATTGGCATAAGTTGGAAGGCGCCGCCCCGGCCGGAGTGACCACCGAGATGTCCGCACTGGCGACATATTTGGTGGGCGCGCTCGTGTATCACGAACAATATTGGATCGCGACCACGCTCAGCGTCGCCGGCGTGTTCTTGCTGGAGTTGAAGACGGCGCTGGAGAATCTGACCAAACGGGTTCCGGCCCAGGAGATCCTCACCTTCACGAAATTCCTGCTCCTCACGGCGGTGATTCTGCCCGTGTTGCCCAACCAGGATTTCGATCCATTCCAGATCAACCCCTTCAAGACCTGGCTGGTCGTGGTCGCTGTGAGCGCTGTTTCTTATGGGAGCTACGTCATCGGCCGCCTCACCAAAGGGGGCGGTGTTGTTCTGGCGGCCATCCTGGGCGGGGCCTATTCATCTACAGTCACAACGTTAGTTCTGGCAAGAAGAGCCGCGCGAGAGCATCAGCCGCATCTGTTTTCAGGCGGAACTTTGATTGCCTCGGGTGTGATGTACCTGCGCCTGGCCGTGCTGCTAGCGCTGTTCAACCGCGGTCTCCTGGTCGCGCTCGGGCCAGCCTTCGCCGTGCTGGCACTGGTAGCCGTCGGGATCGGTTGGCTGTGGTCGCTCCGGCCTGACCCGGGGGATCACGAAGTCCGCCGCGAATATGAGCCGAAGAATCCTCTCGATCTGCGCGTCGCTTTCACCTTCGCGGCTTTGTTTCTGGCGATGCTGGTGGCCACGCACTGGGCTATCGCGCACCTGGGAAAGACCGGGGTTTATTCATTGGCCGCGATAATGGGTGTGGTGGATGTCGATCCATTCATCTTGGGCATGACGCAGTCCAATGCATCCTTGCCCCTGGCTGCCGGTGGGATCTTGATCGCCGCATCCAGCAACAACCTGGTGAAGGGGATCTACGCTTTCGCTTTGTCGGATCGAAAGACTGGCATTCAGAGCTTGAGCCTATTAGTAGCTTTGGCGATTTTGGGTCTTGCACCATTATTGTGGTTGTGATTTGGGCTAGTGTATTAGTATACTAATACATAAAAGAGGGCGGGGGTCTGGGCCTCGGACTCGCAACCCGAAGCACCGTACGAACTCTCTCGAGCGCAGCAGTGCAGGGCTCGCCCTGGATGTACGTCGCAGTGGTGCTCTTCTTTTTCACGATGACGCTGCTGGCTTCCTACCTGCCCGTGCGGCGCGGCAGCCGGCTCGATCCCGCAGTCGCGTTGCGCTGCGACTGATCAGCTATCATTTTTCTATGCGTACTTTCCGTGCGATTACGTTAATTGCGGCCCTGTTGCCGTTGTCCGCGGCGATTACTGAACCGGTCCATGTTTCCGACGGTCTGGTCTCGGGAGTAGCGGGCTCGGACGCGGATGTCCGCGTCTTCAGAGGCATTCCTTTTGCTGCGCCACCAGTGGGTGAACTTCGCTGGCGCGCACCCAAGGCTCCGTTGCATTGGGAAGGCGTACGCACGGCCGACAAATTCTCCGACACCTGCATGCAGAGGCGTCCGGCCAACGCAGCCGAGCGGCCGATGAGCGAAGACTGCCTGTACCTGAACGTTTACACGGCCGCGAAATCTGCCAAGGATCACCGCCCGGTGATGGTGTGGATTCACGGCGGCGCGCTGACCGGCGGCGCTGGCTCGCTCTACGACGGCGAAGCATTAGCCAAGAAGGGCGTCGTAGTGGTGACCGTGAACTATCGCCTGGGCGTGTTTGGCTTTTTCGCGAATCCAGAGCTGACCAAAGAATCCGACCGCAATTCTTCCGGTAACTACGGCCTGCTGGACCAGATCGCGGCACTCGAATGGTTGCAGAAGAACATCGCGGCGTTTGGCGGCGACCCGAAGCGCGTGACTATTTTCGGCGAATCGGCAGGGTCGTGGAGCGTTAATTACTTGGTGGCGTCGCCATTGGCGCACGGGCTTTTCCAAAGGGCCGTCGGAGAAAGCGGCGGCGAGTTCGCGCCTGCGGCCAAGCTGACGGACATGGAACAGGCCGGCGTGAAATTCGGTCACACGATCGGTGCAGATTCCCTGGCCGCTCTCCGCGCCAAGCCCGCGGATGAACTCCTCAAAGCCAATGGATTCGCAACCTCAGCGAATGTCGACGGCTGGCTGCTGCCGCAAGATGTTTACACGATCTTCTCGCAAGGCAAACAGAACGACGTGCCGCTGCTCATCGGATCGAACGCCGATGAAGGGACCATGTTCACGCCGCCGACGGTGAAGGCCGCAACGTTTCGCGAAACCGCTGTGAAGCGTTATGGCGCTGATGCCGATGCGTTCCTAAAGCTGTATCCTTTCAACACCGACGAGGAAGCCTGGGCGGCGCAGGCCGCCAGCATGCGCGATCAGGTGTTCGGGTGGGAGATGCGCACCTGGGCGCGGATGCAAACTAAGACGGGCAAGTCCAAAGTGTATCTTTACTTCTTCAGCCGTGTGCCCCCAGGGCAGAACCGGGCCAAGGGAGCCTATCACGGCTCCGAAATCGCGTATGTGTTCGGGAATTTAGAGGTCGCGCCGTTCGCGGTCAGCGGCAACGCCCCTCGACCATGGCAGGACGTCGACCGGAAACTTGCCGACACCATGTCGTCTTATTGGGTGAACTTCGCGACCACTGGCGATCCGAATGGCAAGGGACTGCTGAAGTGGCCGGCTTATCGGGCGAAGGACGACATGCTGATGGGCTTCGGTGACTCGATCGAGGTGAAGCCGGTGCCCAACAAGGCCGCCCTCGATTTTCTGGACGGGTATATTGAACGCCAGCGGCAGTCCGGGGAGTCACGGCAGGGCCAGTAATACGGCGAACTCAATTACGCACGGTGCCGCGAGATTTTTCGATGCAAAATCTCTTCTACGACGTCCGGACGCAGATCGATGACAGCGAGGAGTATTCGGGCAGCCAATTCAGGCTCACGCCTTCCTTGCTCCCAATTGCGAATGGTCGCCTCTGGAATTCCGAATTTCGCCGCGAATGAACTTTGACTGAGTTGAAGTTTCTTCCGGAGGCGCCGGACATTGACCTTGGGAACATGAACCACGGTCTCACGGGCGCCGACAGCTCGACCGCTGGCCCAAGCAATGGCCTGTTTAACGCCGGTGATTATGCTCTGTCCGGCCACGGTGTTATCGGTGTTCACTTTTCTTTTGATTTTCGTGGCCACGGCGCCCTCCTTTGATTCTGATAACTCTGAACAAGGACGGGAATTAATTTCCTCAGCTCGTTCTTTTCCGACTTAGAAAGACCTTGCTGACCGTGTTCGCAGTAGTAGACGATGCGCGAGCCTCCACGTTTTCCTTTGCCCTCCAGCGCCCAGCGCAACTTACGTATGCCACCCGTGCCCGGCATGAGGCCGCCGGATTCTGGATGAATATCGATGTGAACCTGCAATGCGTTGAGTTCCTCAAACGAAAAGAGATCCTTCGATCGCGCGATGAACTCCGGCATCTGGACCAGAGTCATCGGAACAGTCTCTGCATTTCTACTATACGCCATTGGCGTACCATGATGCCCGGGTCTCGTACTTTATCTAATTGTCAACCATAAGAGTGCCATCGAGTTTCATGTTCGCGATACGCGAGGATGGTGACCCCGACCTGTATCAACAGCGATTGCCGAGGATTTCGTGAATATAGCGCCGCCTACCGGTGCGTAGCTTATTCTCGACAGCACCAGCAGCAGCGGCTTTGATCTACCCACGGCTGCTCGTAGCAAGCGCTAAGATCACAGGCGATGGAATTCAACACGATCCTCACGATCCTCTTAGGCTGGCTTCTTGGTGACTCCGGGCATTGCCGAAAGAATACGACGCCCTTATCGCCGGCGGGATTTGATTCGGGCTGTCCTTGATGAAATGCTGGGCCTGCAGTTCACAATGGCCGTGGTCGCCTATCGGATACGCTCAAGGCGCGCCGAAGTATCCGATACTGATTTTCGTCGGGAATAAAGAAAATCGAGATTTTGCCGCGCTGTCGTGCATCAGGCCATGCGTAAACCAAACGTGAGTATCGGATTGCGGCAATATTCCATTCCTCTATTCGCAACCCAGATAGCTGACCTTGCCATTTGTAGCCTTGAGTTCCAGCGCGCGGTGCTCCATATTCGTTACCACCTAGATCTCTACAACCAGCTTGTACTTTACACGCAGTCCCAATTTGAGAAGACTTTCAACAATCCTAGCCTTGACAATCGGGCCGCGCTTATTACCAACCAGGAAGAGGGATACCGCGACGCCTGCCAGCGCGCTGAAATCATCATGCGCGCGATTGCCGATCTTCGGAAATGCTATGGCCCTGACAAGTCCGCCACGGCTAGCTGACGATGCGTCCAACGATAGTTTCCTGTCCAGGAGCTCGCCATAAGTAGAGATTATCTGTACTATACTCACTGCCTGCCCGCAACAGACTTCATAGTCGAGGATGACGGGCTATCAGCACGAGAGGCCAGGCGAGCCCTGCCCTACTAACCGGAATCCGTGATAAAGTTTCACCTATGCGCTGGCTAATACTGCTCGCGGCATCGACCGCATATCTGTCCGCACAACTGGCCCCGCCGAATGATCGCGGGGTCTCCATGGGACATGTCCACCTGTACGTTTCAGATCCGGACGCGCACAAGAAACTCTGGGTCGATCTCCTGGGCGCACAAGTGACCCACTCGGGAACACTCGAGCTTTTGAAATTTCCCGGCATCCTGGTCGTGGTGGCGAAAGCGCGGAACCCCACTACCGGGGGCTCCGATGGATCAACCGTGAATCACTTCGGGTTTCTGGTGAAGAGCTATGCGGATACCAAGGCCAAGCTCGCCGCCGCAAATGTCACCTTCACTATGGATCGTCCTGAGAACAAACAGATGATCGCGCAGTTTCCGGATGGCGTGAGAGTGGAGTTCACCGAAGATCCGAACCTAAAAGTTCCGATCGCTTTCCATCATATCCATGAGGTGGCCACCGATCCGGAAAGCGTGCGCGCGTGGTACGTGAAGACCTTCGGTGCTAAGGCCGGCAAGCGTGGCGATTTCATGGCGGCCATGGTTCCCGGCGGCGAAGTCGACTTCCGCAAGGTCGACACGGCTGGTGCGCCAACTAAGGGTCGTTCGCTCGATCACATCGGGTTCGAGGTGACGAACCTGGAAGCGTTCTGCAAGAAGCTCGAAGCCGAGGGCGTGACCTTCGACACGGCCTATCGCGTGGTACCGCAACTGGACGGGCTGAAGATCGCGTACATTCTGGATCCGATGGGGACGCGCATCGAACTGACCGAGGGATTCGCGTCGAAGTAGGCGGCTGTTTACTGGGCCGAGCGCCTCTTGCCGTACCCGGGCCGGTACTGCACATGGCAAACCACGCAGGCATCGTTGAGCTGATCGTTAAGCGCCACGATGCCAGCCATGTCCTTCGCCATCGCCGCCTTGAATGCAGTGGTGCCAACGTCCACCAGCATCTTGGCATCTTTGTTCCAATCGCCTTCGCGGACGCGGTTGGGCAGCATCAGCAAGTTCCCGGATTCGGCCAGCGTGAGCGCCTGGTTTCGAATGGCGTTCCATTCCACGTCGGACTTGGGCGGATTCCGCTCAATATAAAACAAAGCGTCCGAGGCGGGGTAAAGGACATAGATCATCAGTTGGCTGACGGTCCCCACGGGTTGGAATGAGGGAGCCTGCGCGGTAGCCGCCCCCACAACAAAAAGAAGAAGAAATCCGAGTGCCCGCATCGCGCCTCCTTAGCTGACGACGTATTATCGGAGTCTAACATTGTTGCGGTAGGGATACGCTAGTACGCTGAAGGGCACTCGCGCGAAAGAAAGGCCGGAAGGCGCGGCGAATAAGGAAAACTGAAATGAGAACAGGACTAGCCGCGGTTGCCGTTTTCGCAGTGCAGTTGGTGACCGCATTGCCGGCGTGGCCGCAGCATGCTTTCGGGGCGGAATTTGACGCCAAGAAGCCGGTGAAGTTACGTGGTGTGGTAACAAAGATGGAATGGATCAATCCAACACGTCTGGATGCATATCGACGTGAAGGACGGGGACGTCAAGGTGCTACAGTTGGACGATCGAAGCGGGCACGCCGAATACGTTGTTCAGGCGCGGCTTTACCAAGGATTCGCTGAAGATCCTCGGCTCAGTTTAATTAGTCCGGCGTTAACTCAACCGACGTCGAATCCGTCCAATAGATGATGGCGCTTCGTTGGCAAATTGTCGTGCCATGCGTATTGCGTTGGGCGTAGTTGAGCTGCATGCTTTGGCACTTCTGGCGCGGCACTTGGATCTGGTGGTTACAAGTTGGGTGCTGGTTGCGGCCGCCATCCTGGCGATCCTGGTTTTACTATTGGTCTTTCAGCCTGAACTTCGCCGCGCCTTCATGCGGCTTGACAGCGCATAAAAACGATGGCCGCGACCCACGGTGGTTCGTAATCAGACCAACGTAGCCATCGCCGAAGCTCCTTCGGACTCGCTCGATTGCATCTTGGCGCTCTGCTGGTAATTACACGGCAAGATTCGATCAACGAACTGCTGGAGGGAGGCATGGCCATTCGCGCGGCCGTATCCTCTGAGCTGCTGGAAGCGATATTTCAGAAACTCTCGCCGCTGCACGACGGCGCGACGATCTTCGAAGGCGATGAACTGGTGAAAGCCAGCGTCGTGCTGCCTCTGACACGGCGGCAGGACCTGCCGGTCTCCTAGGGAACACGTCACAGGGCGCCCGTCGGTCTTGCGGAGCGGTGTGACGCGCTGTATGTCAGTTGGGGTCCTTGCCATCTCCCGGGTCATGGAGCGATTCCTTAAGAAACCAGCGGGACCGTGATGGATCGTTAATTGAGGATTCCGGCGAAGGCGAATACCACGGTTGTGATCTTGTATTTTGTCATGTTCACTGCCGCACTCGTCGAGGGTAATCTGTAGCTCCTTTCAGTTGCGGTAGACAAATTGAGTAACAATACGTCATCGCGAGGAGCGAATCCATACCTAGCCGCCGTTCTATTATTGAGATAGATGAGCTATGCCGGTAATTCTCGAGCAAGATCCTGACGGAGGCTACGTTGCAATCGTCCCGGCCCTACCTGGTTGCGTATTCTAAGGAAAGACGCGCGCCGAAGTGATGGCCAACATTCGCGAGGCCGTCGAACTGTACGTCGAGGATTGCATCGCAGCTGGGGATCCTGTGCCCAACGAAGCCGGAAAAGAATTCGTAGAACTACAGGTTCCGAAGCAATGGCCAAGCTCCCGGCCGACGTATCCGGCCAGGACCTTCGAAGGGCTCTACAGCGTGTCGGTTTTGTTAATACCCGTCAGCGTGGAAGCCACATGATCCTTTACGCGATAACCCACGCGCGAGAGTCGTGGTTCCCGACCACAAAGCCATTCGACCCGGAACACTGCATCAGATCCTCAAAGCGGCAGGCCTTTCGGTCGACGATTTGTTGAGACTCCTATAGTCCACCAAGTGACGCGCCACTACGATAGATCGCTTAATTGCTCTAAGATACGGGTGCCCTTGGAACAAAACCCCGTTACCTGACGTATACTCGGAGGAGCCGGACAAACACCTATGAGTTTCCTTTCGAAGCAATTCATTGATGTCATCCAATGGACCGAACCCGAAGATGGCATTCTGGCCTACCGTTATCCCATGGAGGACATGGAGATCCAGAACGGCGGCAAGCTTACGGTTCGTGATTCCCAGATGGCAGTTTTCGTCAACGAAGGCCGCATCGCCGACGTCTTCGGCCCCGGGCTCTACACCCTCAGCACGCAGACGCTGCCGATCCTGACCTACCTCATGAATTGGGACAAAGCCTTCAAGTCCCCGTTCAAGTCGGACGTGTATTACTTCTCCACGCGCCTGCAGACCAACCAGCGCTGGGGCACCGCGACGCCCATCACGATTCGCGACAAGGAATTCGGCGCCATCCGCATGCGCGGCTACGGCATCTACACTTACAAGATCGCCGACCCGAAAGTGTTCTACCAGAAACTCAGCGGCACGCGCGATATATACCGCGTAGCCGATCTGGAAGGACAACTGCGCAACACCATCGTCGCGCGCATGACCGACACCTTCGCGCAAAGCTCGGTTCCCTTCCTCGACATGGCCGCCAACCAGCAGGAGCTCGGACAGAAGATCGCCGAGAACCTGAAGCCCTCGTTCGCCGATCTGGGCATTTCGCTCGAAAGCTTCGTCGTGGAAAATATCTCGCTGCCCGGACGAGCTGCAAAAGATGCTGGATCAGCGCATCAGCATGAACATGCTCGGCGACATGAACAAGTACACGCAATTCCAGGTAGCGCAGTCCTTGCCCATCGCGGCTGGCAACGAAGGTGGCGGAGCGGCCGGAATCGGCGTTGGATTAGGCGCCGGCCTGGCCATGGCGCAAAGCATGATGAACGCCATGAAGCCCGGTGAACCCCCGACTCCTCCTGGAGGCGGATCGGCAACGGCTCCAGCCTCTGGACCCACGGCCCCCGCTGCACCAGCCGCCCCAGCCACTGGAACGAAGTTCTGCATGAACTGCGGAAAGTCGATTCCCAAGGGTGCGAAATTCTGTCCGGAGTGTGGCGGCGCGCAGTCGTAATCCATAACATGTGCGGTCTCGAGTGGATCGTTGAGGCACACGGCTGCAATCCCGCCGCACTGGCCGACCAGCGCCGGCTGCGAGAACTTGTTCACCACCCTGGTCGGCGAACTGAATCTGCATCCGCTCGGCAAAACCAGTTGGCACCAGTTCCCGCTTACCGGCGGCATCACCGGCGTCAGCCTGCTCGCCGAATCGCACCTCGCCTGCCACACTTTCCCCGAGTTCGGATCGCTGTGTCTGAACATTTTCTGCTGCCGCCCGCGCCCCGGCGCCGATTTCGAAGCGCTTGATCAAAAAGGAATTGGGCGCGGCCAAAGTCTTCGTCCGCGAAGTCGAGCGGCCCTATCAACCATGAGCGCTCCGGCTGCGAACTGCCCCAATTGTGGTGCGCCGGTCACGTTTCGATGGTCGAGCGCGGTGCAGACCACCTGCGAATTCTGCCACTCCATTCTGGTCCGTACCGACGTCGACCTGAAAAAAGTGGGGCAAGTCGCCGACCTGCCCGCCGACGCCTCCCCTATCCAAATCGGCACCGAAGGCGCTTATCAGAATAAGAGCTTCGTGGTCATCGGCCGTATCATATATGAATACGAGCAGGGCGGCTGGAACGAGTGGCACGTGGTTTATAACGACGGCACGAACGGCTGGCTCTCGGACGCGCAACTGGAATACGATCTGTCCTGGTTGACAAGGCCAGCCCAGCCGCTGCCGTCCGTCGACAAATCAGCAGGGCCAGAAGTTCCAGTGGGACGGCAAGGACTATGAAGTCACGTCGCTGACGAAGGCACACTACAAGGGCGTGCAGGGCGAGCTGCCGTTCGAGTACTGGGACAAGTCCGATCTGGTCTTTGCCGACCTTCGTACCACCGGCGGCGACTTCGCAACCATCGACTACAGCGAAATCCCCCTCTGTTGTTCACTCGGCCGCGCCGTCGAGTTCGACGATCTGCATTTCAAAAACCTGCGCGAATTTGAGGGCTGGTCTGATGACGGCGTTCAAAACCAAGTCGCTCTCCTGTCCCAATTGCGGCGGACCGGTAGAGCTGCGCGGCTTCGCCCATACGCTGAACGTCGTCTGTCCGCAATGCTTGACCGTGCTCGATGCCTCCACGCCCGAAGTCCAGATCTTGCAAACGTTCCAAGCCAAGCAGCGCGTGCAACCCAAGATCCCACTCGGTTCGCGCGGCAAAATCCGCGACACCCTGTACGAAGTCATCGGATTCCAGGTGCGCGAGGTTCAGTCAGGAGACGATTTCTTCTCTTGGGACGAATACCTGCTATTCAATCCTTATAAAGGCTTTCGCTATCTCACCGAGTATCAGGGCCACTGGAACTTCGTCCGCGTGCTCAGCGCGCTGCCGGAGGGCGCACGCTCCGGTCGAAAATTTGCGATGCGCTCTCAAGGCGTCACGTATCTGGGCTTCGACAGCATGAACGCGAGAACCGGGTTCGTTTTGGGCGAGTTTCCCTGGCAGGTGCGAGTGGGAGACACGGCCGCTTGCGCAGACTTTATATCTCCTCCGTACATGCTGTCCTCTGAATCCACCGACGGCGAAGTTACCTGGTCCCTGGCCGAATACATGGACGGAAGACAGCTCTGGCAAGCCTTCAAACTAGCCGGGTGCGCCGCCGCCGCCATCGGGTGTTTTCGCTAATCAGCCGTCGCCCTACGAGGGCTCAGTCGGCTCAGCGTGGCGCACCTGGCTATGGCTGAACGTCGCGCTGCTGGCGCTCTTGCTCTTTTTCAGCGTCGCGTCCGTGGGCCATGAAGTGTTTAGCCAAAAGTACGGCTTCTCGGCTGGAAGAGCGAACGAGGCCGCCTTCGTCACTCCGGATTTCAACCTGGGCGGCCGCGACTCCAACGTCGAAGTCTCCATCAAAACCGATCTCGATCAATAACTGGGCCTATTTCAATTTCGCGCTTATCAACGAAGAAACCGGCCAGGCATTCGACTTCGCGCGCGAGGTGAGCTATTATCGCGATTCGGATGGTGACGAGGGTAGCCCCAACAACAGCGTCATTGTTCCAGGCGTGCCGTCGGGGAAATATTATCTGCGCGTCGAACCCGAGATGGACCGCGGGGCTGCTCCGGTGAACTATGAACTTTCCATAAAGCGGGACGTTCCGAACAACACGTTCTTTTTGATCGCGGCCGGCTTGCTGCTGATCCCGCCCATAGTAAAAACCGTGCGCCGCTCCAGTTTCGAAGCCCAACGCTGGCGCGAAAGCGACTACGCGCCCATGGTATCGAAGGTTGGAACCGGCCTTGCGGCTCTCGCAGATGACTAACAATGCTAAATAATCCCCTGTTTCTGCTCTATGGTGTTTTCTTGCTCGGCCTCACCGGCGTCGCCGAGTATCGCGGCTGGAGCTTCTCCAGCGTCACTCAGCAGAAGGTCCTGCCCAAATCGATCCGCGACAATCCCGGCGCGTATCGTTCCACTTATGGCGGTTATTCCCGATACATCGGAGGTAAATAATTCATGGAAGATTTCCATCCCGGCTATCTGCTCAATGCCATCGTTTACGCCTTTCTCGGCATCCTGATTTTTGTGATCGCATTCGTCGTCATCGATAAGATGACGCCGTATCATCTCTGGAAAGAGATCGTGGAGGACAAAAACGTCGCGCTGGCGGTCTTGATCGGCGCGATGTCGATCGGCATGTGCATCATCATCGCCGCCGCCGTCCATTAAGTGTCTATCGCGCTTTTTCTTTCCGTCTTCCTGATCGCCGCCTGCGGCCTGATCTATGAACTGATCGCCGGCACCCTCGCCAGCTATCTGCTCGGCGACACCGTCTTCCAGTTTTCCACCATCATCGGCTGCTACCTGTTCGCGATGGGCATCGGCAGCTACCTTTCGCGATTCCTGCGGCGCGGCCTGGTGGCCCGGTTCGTCTCCATCGAGCTGATGGTCGGCCTGGTCGGCGGATTCTCGTCGTCGCTGC
Organism: Bryobacterales bacterium; assembly: GCA_963780485.1. Lineage (GTDB taxonomy): Bacteria > Acidobacteriota > Terriglobia > Bryobacterales > Bryobacteraceae > Palsa-89. The sequence goes on along the minus strand of CAWACO010000002.1, from coordinate 239,687 downwards.
TGTTTCTCGCCTTCGCCTACACCGAAGCCTTCCGCCTGATTCTCTACGTCGTCGTGATCCTGGTGGGCACGCTGGTAGGCCTGGAAATCCCGCTGCTGATGCGAATCCTGAAGGAACGCTTCCAGTTTCGCGAGCTGGTTTCGCACGTGCTCACGTTCGATTATCTGGGCGCGCTGGGCGCGTCGCTGCTGTTTCCGATTCTTGCTGGTTCCGAAACTCGGCCTGGTCCGCTCGGCGCTGGTGTTCGGAATTCTCAATGCCGGCGTCGCGCTCTGGTCGACCTATCTATTCCGCGAGCAGCTCGGCCGCGGCCTACGGTCTGCGCGCCGGTTGCATCGTGGTGCTGGCCCTGCTCGGCGCTGGAACGATTTTCGCCGATCGGATCTCCTCCGCCGCCGACAACAGCCTCTATGCCGACGAAGTGATCTTCAGCCGCAACACGCGCTACCAGCGCATCGTCCTCACCAAGTGGAAAGACGACCTGCGCCTGTTCCTGAACTCGCATCTTCAGTTCAGCTCGCGCGACGAGTATCGCTATCACGAAGCGCTGGTGCATCCCGGCCTCGCCGCGCTCCCGGGCGCGCGCCGCGTGCTGGTGCTGGGCGGCGGCGACGGCCTGGCCGTTCGCGAAATCCTGAAGTATCCGTCCGTTCGAAAACGTGACTCTCGTGGATCTCGATCCCGAGATGACGCAGCTTTTCTCCACGCACCCGGTGCTCTCGGCATTGAATCAGCATTCGCTTACCGCGCCGCGCGTCCACGTCATCAATGACGACGCTTTCCGTTGGCTCGACGCCAATTCCGATCGCTTCGATTTCATCGTGGCCGATTTTCCCGACCCTACCAGCTACTCGCTCGGCAAGCTTTTCACCACCACGTTCTATCGCCTGGCCGCGAAACATCTCTCCGCCGGCGGATTGATGGTGGTGCAAAGCACGTCGCCGCTGTTCGCGCGCCAATCCTACTGGTGCATCGTCGAGACGGTGAAGCAGGCCGGGCTTGCATACGTATCCTTATCACGTCTACGTGCCGTCGTTCGGCGAGTGGGGTTACGTCATCGGCAGCCTGGTTCCGTTTGAGCCGCCCACCCAGTTGCCGCCGGGACTCCGTTACCTCAGCAATGTCCGCGAGCTGTTCGATTTCCCAGTGGACATGCAGCCAGTCGACGCCGAACCGAACCAATTGAACAACCAGATCCTGGTCCGCTACTACGAACGGGAATGGAAAGACATCGCCCACTGACCCGCCGCCGCTTCCTCGCCACCGCGCCCGCGCTGCTCGGTCTCGGCCCTAAAACCGACCGCCCCATCACCGGCACCTTCGTCAACGATTCCTTCCCCACCGGCCACCGCCTGCGCGACCGCGCGCCATTCGCCCCGCCCACCCGCCAGTTGCGCGTGCCTATCGTCATCATCGGCGGAGGCATGGCCGGACTCAGCGCCGCCTGGCATCTCGACAAGCGCGGCTTCCACGATTTCGTGCTGCTCGAAATGGAATCGCAGGCCGGCGGCAATTCGCGCTGGGGCCAGAACGAAATCTCGCGCTTTCCTTGGGCCGCCCACTACGTTCCCGTCCCTGCTAAAGGCGAATCGCTGGCGCGCGAGCTATTCGAGGAACTCGGCGTGCTGCGCGACGGCAAATGGGACGATCGCGCGCTCTGCTTCGATCCCCAGGAACGGCTGTTCATTTACGGCCGCTGGCAGGAGGGCATCGAGCCCGAGAACGCCACGCCACAAGACACCGAACAATACCGCCGATTCTCAGAAATGATCACCGAGTTTCGCGCGTCGGGTCAGTTCACCATTCCGATGGAGCGCGGGGCAAAACCATCGCCGCTCGATCGCCTCTCCATGGCCGACTGGCTCGCCAACCAACGCTTCGACTCGCCCACCTTGCGCTGGTACATCAACTACGCCTGCCGTGATGACTACGGCGCCCTCGCCAAAGATACATCCGCGTGGGCGGGCATCCACTATTTCGCCTCCCGTGAGCCGGAGGAGAAAGGTCCGCTGACCTGGCCGGAGGGCAATGGCTGGATCGCCCAGCGCCTTATCAAGAAACTGGAGCGCTACATCCGCGCCGGATCGGTGGTCTATCGCGTATCGCGCGACGGCAATCGCCTGCGCGTTCTCACGGAAACAACCGAGTACATCGCCGACGCGATCGTCTTCGCCGCTCCGACGTTCCTTGCTCAGTACCTAATCGAAGGCGCACCGCGCGCCGACGGCTTCCAGTATTCGCCCTGGCTCACCGCCAATCTGACTCTCGACCGCATCCCTAGCCAAAAGGGCGTCGAGCCAGCCTGGGACAACGTTATCTACGACTCGCCAACCCTCGGCTACGTGAACGCAACTCACATGAGCCTGGCGAGTCACATCGACCGCACGGTTTGGACTTTCTATTGGTCGCTGGCCGAGCACACCCCTGTCGACGCACGCCGATTGCTGCTCGCCCAAGACTGGTGGTACTGGAAAGAAGCAATCCTGAACGATCTCGCGCGTGCCCATCCCGACATCCGGCAATGTGTCACCCACATCGACATCATGCGCATGGGCCACGCCATGATCCGGCCGTCGCCGGGCTTCATGTTCTCCACCGATCGCGAGCGCTGGCTGAAGCCGCTCGGGAATATCTTCTTCGCGAATTCGGACCTCAGTGGTTTTTCGATCTTCGAAGAAGCCCAGTATCGCGGCGTGGAAGCTGCGCGACGCGCCCTCCAGCGACTGTGATCGAATAAAAGCAGTGCCTGTTCCGATCAAAGTCTATTCCGATTTCGTGTGACCATTCTGTTTTCTAGCGGAGTTTCCGCTGAAAGAAGCAATCGCCGGCAAAGACGTCAAGATCGAATGGATGCCCTTCGAATTGCGTCCTTATCCAACTCCCACTTTGCGCCCGGAAGGCGCTTACCTACAGAACGCGTGGAGACAGTCCGTCTATCCGATCGCCCGCCGCATGGGCGTCAACATCGAATTGCCGAAGGTCTCCCCGCAACCACATACACGCCTTGCATTCGAAGGCCTCGAATTCGCCAAAGATCGCGACCGCGGCGAGGAATATAACGACCGCGTGATGCGTGCCTTCTTTCAGGAAAGCCAGGACATCGGTGATCCCGCGGTGCTAACGCGATTGGCGGCCGAAGTTGGTCTGCCAGCGGATGAATTCAGGCGAGCGCTCGACTCGCACGGGTACGCCCGCCGTGTCGAGAAATTGCTGCGCCATGCGCAAGCTGAGATGGGCATCACCGGCGTTCCTCTATTCGTGATCGGTGATCAAACCCTCATGGGCTTGCAGAGCCGGGACGCACTGGTTAGTGCCATTGAGCAGGCCGGTATATACTTTCATCACCGGCCGTAGAAGGAGCCGGCACGATGAACAAACGAACTTGCATTTTGACAGCACTGGCAGCCCTGCTCTTCAGCTTGGGGTCAAACTCTCAGACACCCGGAGCCGCCGGCGGTCCCAACGCCGGAGTCACTCCAACCCGGCTAATGGATCGCGCCGAAGTCCGGGTCACGCGCGTCGAGCTCCAGCCTGGCGCCGTCCGCAGCGTGCACGTTCACAACGACGTTCGCTTCCACTTGTTTATTCCCGTGAGCGGCCAACTCGAGTTGACCATCGGCTCGGCCAAGCCCGTGGACGCCGTTCCCGGCCAAGCGTATTTCATGGATAAAGGCACTCCCCATGGATTCAGGAATGTCGGATCTTCACCTGCCATGGTGATGGAGGTCTTCGTGAAAGATGGCGCTTAAGCTATCAGCCGCGCTCCTGCTCCTCGGATTCCTGGCCGGTTGTGGCTCGCCCCAGCACGCTGCGGTCACGGCGACACCCATCACCGTCGATTCCACCGAAGACCAGATCCGGCAGGCCGTCGGCACCGCAAGAATGGGCCAGAAGCTGACGCCCAAAGTTTGGCCCAGCGGCGCGCGCGTGGCCGTCTGCCTCTCGTTCGACGTCGACAATGAATTGTTGCAACGCGCGAACCCGCTACCAGTGCCGTTGTCAGTGGGAGAATACGGCGCTACTACCTCCATCCCGCGCATTTTGGCCCTCCTCGACCGCCATCAAGTCCCGGCGACATTCTTCATTCCCGCCATGGGCGCCATGCTTCACCCGGAGATCGTGCCGTCCATCCTGTCGCGGCACCGTCATGAAATCGGCGTCCACGGCTGGATCCACGAGTTCTGGCCCGGCATCGGCGACGCCGCCAAAGAAGAGCGTCTGCTCACGCAATCCATCGATTATCTGACCAAGGCCGCTGGTACCCGTCCAGTCGGAGTGCGCGCGCCGGGCTCCGGATTCAGTCCCAATACATTCGATTTGATTCGCAAGGCCGGCTTTTTGTACGACAGCAGCTTGCTGGCCGCCGACGAGCCGTACGAGATCGTTTCGCGAGGTCAACCGAGCGGTGTGATCGAACTCCCCATCAGCGAGATCGATAACGACTACGTTTATTACGGAGAGACTGCGAACGGGTCGCTGCCTTCTCCCGACGCCGTCTTCCAAATCTACAAAGCCGAATTCGATCTTGCTTTCGAGGAGCACACGCTGTTTATTCTCACGCAGCATCCGCACGTCGGTGGACGCCGGTCGCGAATCGTGCAGCTCGATCGATTAATCACCTACATCAAGTCCAAACCCGGCGTCTGGTTCGCAACCATGCAGCAGGTGGCGAATTACGTGAAGCCCACCGCGTCTGTTAAAGAATCCCGCTGAAGACCATCATGATCAATTTCTACTGCAGCGGCAGACTCCCGCTCCCATTCGATCCATCCCCGCCGTCTTCTTCCGCCGGGATCACCGACGCCGCCGCCACCAGGTCGCCGTCTTCCATGCGGACCAACCGGACCCCTTGCGTGGACCTGCCCGCTTGCCGGATCTCACCTGATTCGATGCGGATGATCTTGCCGTCCTTGGTGATGATCATCAGGTCGGTATCTTCCTTCACCGACAAGAATCGCGACCACCTTGCCGATCCTGGGCGTCACCTTCATATTGATCACGCCCTTCCCGCCGCGGGCTGTCAGCCGGTAATCTTCCAGCGGCGTGCGCTTGCCGAACCCGTTCTCGGAAATCGACAGAATCAGCCCCTCCTTCTCCACCACCTCGGCGCCGATGATCAAATCGCCCTCGGCCAGATCCATGGCGCGCACTCCCCGCGCCGGCCGGCCCATCGCTCGCACGTCTTTTTCATGAAAGCGAATCGCTTTGCCCTCGTGAGTGCCCAGGAAGATGTAGTTTTCGCCGTTGGTCAGCCGCGCCGCCAGCAGCTCGTCGCCTTCATCCAGTGAAAGCGCGATAATGCCGCGCGACATCGGATTGTCGAACTCAGTCAGCTCGCACTTCTTGATCACGCCCTGCTGGGTCACCATGACGATAAACTGGCCCGCGACGAAATCCTTCACCGGCAGGAACGTCTTCACCGCTTCGTCGGGTTGCAGATTGATCAAGCCTGAAACATGCTTACCCTTGCCTGTCGTCCCCGCATCGGGAATTTCGTAGATCTTCAGCCAGTAAACGCGGCCCTTGGTAGTGAAGACCAACAGATAGGCGTGCGTCGACGCGACCACCAGATTCTCCACCACATCCTCGGTGCGCGTTCCCATTCCGATGCGGCCCTTGCCGCCGCGCGATTGCCGCCGGTAGGTATCTACGGCCGTCCGCTTCAGATACCCGCCGCGCGTCACCGTCACCGCGACGTCTTCCACCTGGATCAGATCTTCCAGAAAATCTCGCCGGTATCTTCGATGATCTGCGTGCGGCGCTCGTCGCCGAACTCCTTCTGTACGTCCTTCAAGCTCCTGGACGATGATGCCGCGCAGCTTCTTGTCGGAAGCCGAGAATCTCCAGATACTCGGCGATCTCCTTCTGGATCGACGGCCAGCTCGTCGACAATCTTCTGGATCTCCATGCCGGTCAGGCGCTGGAGTTGCAGCTCGATGATGGCTTGCGCCTGTTTCTCGGTGAACTCGAAGCGCGCCGATCAGGCCGTCGCGCGCTTCTTTAGGAGTCTTGGAACGCGCGGATCAGCTTGATCACCGCATCCAGGTTCTCGAGCGCTTTCTTGAAACCAAGCAAGATGTGCTCGCGCTCGCGTGCCTTGCGCAGCAAATAAGTCAGTGCGGCGCCGAACCACATCGATGCGGTGATCGATGAAGCGCCTCAGCACGTCCACCAGGCCCAGTTCGCGCGGCTGTCCGTCCACGATGGACAGCATGATGACGCCGAAATTCACCTGGAGCTGGGTGTGCTTGTAGAGATTGTTCAGAATCACTTCGGCCTGCTCGCCGCGCTTCAGCTCGAAGACGATGCGCATGCCGTCGCGATCGCTTTCGTCGCGAATTTCCGAAATCCCTTCGATCTTCTTCTCGTTCACCAATCCGGCGGCGGCTTCGATCAGCCGCGCTTTGTTCACCTGGTAAGGAATCTCGGTGACCACGATCGCTTCGCGGTCCTTGCCGATCGTTCTCAGTGGCGGCCTTGGCGCGCAGCTTAAGACGTGCCGCGGCCCTTGGTGAAGTAATCGAGGATCCCCTGCCGGCCGAGAATGAATCCGCCGGTCGGGAAATCGGGACCCTGCACCATGGCTCACGATCTCGCTCAGCGTGCGTGTCGGGCTTCTGCACCAGCTGCAATGGTCGCGTTGATGATTTCGGTGAGATTGTGCGGCGGGATATTGGTGGCCATGCCGACCGCGATGCCCGACGATCCGTTGATCAGCAGATTCGGAACGCGCGTCGGCAGCACTTCGGGCTCCACGCGGCGCTCGTCGAAGTTGGGGCGGAAATCGACCGTCTCTTTATCGAGATCCTCCAGCAGCGCGGTGTCGATGCGCGAGAGCCGTGCTTCCGTGTACCGGTAGGCCGCCGGCGGATCGCCATCCACCGATCCGAAGTTGCCCTGCCCATCGATCAGCGGATAGCGCAGCGAAAAATCCTGCGCCATGCGGACCAAGGCGTCGTAGACCGGATTGTCGCCGTGCGGATGATAGTTGCCCAGCACTTCGCCGACGATGCCGGCGCACTTGCGATAAGCGCGGTTGAACGCCAAGCCCATCTCCGACATCGCGTACAAAATCCGGCGATGCACCGGCTTCAAGCCGTCGCGAATGTCGGGCAGCGCGCGCCCGATGATCACGCTCATCGCGTAGTCGAGATACGACCGCCGCATCTCGTCTTCGATGTTGATCGGGATTATATTCTGCTTGCCGCCATCGCCGCCCAACGGCATTTGCGAGCCAGCGGCCGGGCGGCGTCGGCGGGATATTCGGATCTTCAGGACTTGCCAAGAGTTAACTCCTTGAAAATACTGGGCTGAAAGGCCCGAGACAGTATCCGATTTGCAAGCTTTATTCTAGCATTTTGCCGGGCGCAAAACCGAGGAAAAATCCGAGGTCGGTGAGAGCCACCCCGAACGAAACTAGATCCGCGCGCCGGCCTCTAATAGATGAGTGGTCGACGGGAACGTCCACCCGGCCTAGAGGAGGTTTTTGCTGTTTGCCTCTTCGGAAATCGCGGACCGAAGGAGGACGGCGACAGGAAAGCGAAGGTCGCTCCTTAAGGTAGTCTTGGCGGAAAGTGTTCGGTGCGGTTGCAGGGTTTTTGCCGTCTCCCCTGCTTCGTGGCGCCTCCGGGAACGGTAAAATCGTTCAGCGAGAACAGCCCGGGGAACCAACGCATTGGATAACCGGACAACTTTCCGCCGGGGCGGGCAACAATTCATGAGCCGGCTTCACTTCATCACAGCGATTCCTCAAAATGTCGAGCGCGGCAGCGGATGCTACGTCGGAACCTGGACACTCGCCCGCGCCTTGCGCGCTCTGGGTGTTGACATCGACATAATCGCTCCGCGCGTTTCGATGCCTGCGTATCTGGCCGCACGTATCCTTTTTAATGAGACCTTGCGCTGGCGCCGGTTTGACGGCGAGGCGACCATCGGCATCGACGCGGACGGTTATTCAATCGTTGGAAATGGCCAGCGGTGGAATCGGCTGCCGCACGTCGCCTGCATCAAAGGCGTGCTCGGCGATGCGATCCGTTTCGAGCACGGTGCAACTCGCGCCAGCATGTCGGTTCAAGCACGCCTGGAGGCCTTGCACGCCCGGCGAGCCGATCTGGTGATCACTATCAGCCACTATTGCGCTCAGCGTCTCGAAGAATTATATGGCGTCCGGAACGCAGTGGTAGTGCCCGAGTTGATCGATCTGGATGCCTGGCGCCATCGTTTCCAGTTGAATCCCGCTCCACCCGACCCGAGAAAATTCACCGTGTTATCGGTCTGCAGATTCTACCCGCGCAAGCGATTGGACGTGTTGTTGCGGGCCGTCGCTATACTCCGTGGCCGTATTCCGGAGTTGGAAGTGAGAATTGTCGGTAATGGGCCGGAGCGCGGACGATTGCACCATATGACGCGCGAGCTCGGCATAGAGCGTTTCATCACCTGGGTCGGCGACGTGAGCGTTGATCAGCTCGCCCAGGAGTACAACCGAGCCAGCGTCTTCTGTCTGCCCAGCGTCCAGGAGGGCTTTGGCATCGTATTCCTGGAGGCCATGGCCGCAGGAAAAGCGATCATAGCCGCGAACGCCGCAGCCGTGCCGGAAGTTGTTCGCCATGGCGTCCTGTTCGAACCGGACCATCCCGAGTGTCTTGCAAATGCGTTGATCCTGCTCGATTGCGATCCGGATCTGCGGTGCTTACTCGGCGCCGCCGGGCTGCGAGACGTCCAGGAATTCGACATGCACCGGGTGGCGCGGCAATTTCTGTCGGAAGTCTCAAAGGTAGCGCCTGGGGTGGCCGTACCTGGGTTGACCTCAGTGGAGAAGGGGGAGGCTGCATATGCGACTTAAACGGAGATCGAAACCCGAAGGCTAGGTGCAGCTACGTGCTACGCTGACCGAGGGCGCGCACCATGGCGGCTAATGAGGACAACACGCAACTTCCCAGTCCCGATCCGAAGGCGGGCCCGGATCTGAAGGCCGGCGTGGATTTCGATAGCCTAGCGGAGAATTCGCCGCTGTTGGGCCATGTCGACGGCGAGGCAGTCGTCCTGGTTCGCCAGGGGCAACAAGTATTCGCAATAGGCGCGACCTGCACGCATTATAGCGGCCCCTTGGCCGAAGGACTGGTGGTCGGCGAGACCATTCACTGTCCCTGGCACCACGCCCGTTTCAATCTGCGAACTGGTGAGGCCGAGGGTGCACCAGCACTGTCGCCGGTTTCCTGTTTCACCGTTCAACGAGACGGCGGCAAGGTCAAGGCCGGCAAGAAGTGCGAGACGAATGCGCGCGTACCGCTGGGTCGGACGCCGGCCTCAGTCGTGATCATTGGAGCCGGAGCGGCGGGCGCCGCCTGCGTCGACATGCTGCGCGCGAAAGGCTACGAAGGACCGGTCACGCTGGTGGGTAACGAAGAACCTGGCCCTGTCGACCGTCCCAATCTTTCCAAGGATTATCTGGCCGGCAACGCACCCGAAGAATGGATTCCGTTGCGCACTCGTGAGTATTACGAGTCTATTCACGTTGAATTACTCACCAACGATCCTGCCGGCCATATTGACACCGCCAAGCGGACGACTACCTTGCACAGCGGCCGCGTGCTGAACTACGGCGCGCTCTTGCTGGCCACCGGCGCGGAGCCCCGTGCGCTCCCGATAGAAGGCGCTGAATTGTCACACGTCTTCAAGCTCAGAACGTTGGCCGACAGCAAAGCCATCATCGCTCGTGCCGCCCAGGTGAAACAGGCGGTGGTGATCGGAGCCAGCTTTATTGGCCTGGAGGCGGCTGCTTCGCTGCGCCATCGCGGGCTGGAAGTGACCGTGGTCGGCCAGGAGAAGATTCCTCTCGAACGCGTCCTAGGAAACGAACTCGGAGAATTCGTCCGCCGTCTCCATGAACAGAACGGCGTTCGTTTTTGTTTGGCCGATTCGCCGCGGGTCATTCGACAGACTAGTGTGGAACTCAGCAGCGGGCGCTCGATTGAAGCCGGATTGGTGGTCTTAGGCGTCGGCGTCACGCCCCGCACTGCATTGGCTGAGAGCGCGGGACTCACTGTTGACAACGGCGTCGTTGTCGACGAGAATCTGCGCGCCGGTGCATCCGACGTCTATGCCGCGGGCGATGTGGCCCGATATCCCGACCCGATTTCGGGCGAGCGCGTGCGGATCGAACATTGGGTAGTGGCCGAACGTCAAGGCCAAGCTGTCGCACGGGCCATGTTAGGCATCGGTGGTCCTTTTCGCGATGTCCCGTTCTTCTGGAGCCAGCATTACGAGGTTGCGATCAACTACGTCGGGCATGCGCCGTCCTGGGACACTGTCGAATTGCAAGGCGATCTGGAAGGCCGGAACGCCACCGCAGTTTACCGCCGCAAAGGCCGGACCCTGGCAGTCGCGACGATCGGCCGCGACCGCGAAAGCCTCCTCGCGGAACAGAAATTCGCTACCGAGATGGAATGAGAAGGCCGGCCCCCGGCGGGATGCAATAATGCTCCCAATGGAAAACGCACTCGAAGTGCAAAGGAGGACCGGCCATGAAGAAGAATAACACTTGTCAGCAGAATCCGAGGCAACGCACCAGAGTACGGCCAGGATCGCTAACGATCGGGATGGATCTGGGTGACAAGACCAGCCGTTATTGCGTGCTGGACGACCAGGGCGAGATAGTGCAGGAAGGCAGCGTGGGGACGACGAAAAAGGCGCTGGCGCAGAAGTATGGCGCGATGCGCCGCAGCCGAATAGCAGTGGAAGTGGGAACGCACTCGCCGTGGGTGAGCCGACTATTGAAGAGCTTCGGGCACGAGGTAATCGTGGCCAATGCCCGACAGGTGAAGTTGATCAGCCAAAGCAGCCGCAAGGATGATCGATTGGACGCGCAAACGCTGGCGCGGCTGGCGAGAGCGGATGCGCAGTTGCTGCGGCCGATCCAGCACCGCAGCGCAGAAGCGCAAGCGCATCTGATGGTGATACGGGTGCGGGCGGCACTGGTGGAAACGCGCACCAGCCTGGTGAACACAGCACGGGGGTTGGCCAAGTCGGTAGGAGAGCGGTTGCCCAAATGCGACGCCGACCAGATGGGAGTGGAACGGCTGGAGGGGCAGCCGGCGGAGTTGCAGCAGGCACTGCGGCCGTTGTTGGAACAGATCGAATCGGTGACTGAAAAGATCAAAGAAAGCGATGGGAGAATCGAGCAGATCGCCCGGACGGAGTATCCGGAGACCGCACTCCTGAAGCAGGTGAAGGGAGTGGGAACCTTGATCGCTCTGACGTTTGTGTTGACCATCGACGATCGAGACCGATTCCAGAAGAGCCGGGACGTGGGTTGCTATGTGGGCTTAAGGCCCAAGCGCAGCGAGTCGGGCGAGAGTCAGCCTCAACTGCGCATCACCAAGGAAGGCGACGTGTATTTGAGGAAGATGCTGGTGCAAGGAGCGCAGTACATTCTCGGTTACCGGGGACCGGACACGGATCTGAGGCGCTGGGGTTTGGGGCTGGCCTCGCGCGGAGGCAAGAATGCGAAGAAGCGGGCCATCGTGGCGGTGGCCAGAAAGCTGGGGATTTTGCTGCACCGGTTGTGGGTAACGGGTGAGGTCTACGAACCGTTGCGAAACAGCCAGGCTCACGCTCGGACAGTAGCGGCATAAGGATTGAAGTTGGTAACCCATCGCCGAGTTCGGGTGACTGCGAGGTCGTGGCGGGAGAGCGTTTCTGGAAACAGGGACGTCACTTCGGTTCTGAGATGGCAGCACCCGTTTAGAATTGAGGACCCCAACTGGCACCGGAGCAAGCAGCTCCATCGAGAGTGCGAATGGAAGCAGGGCGATTCGGCGAGGGAAAGAAAAATCTTCCTAAGAAATACGGAAGGCGGAAGGACGCTGCGGCGCCTCCCGTTGGTCGGCGGTCACCTTTTTCGGTGGCACGACCAAAAAGTCAAAATCTTTCCTGGAGGCCAAAGATTGAAGGACGTGGCGCCTCCCGTTGGTCGGCGGTCACCTTTTTCGGTGGCACGACCAAAATTAGTACTTGACTCGGGCGGCCTTCTCATGGAAGCCACGACTGTAAGGGAGTGGTCAGCAAGGTTTTTCAGCAATCTTACTATGTGCGTGACTTTTTGACCCCTCGCAAGTTTATATAGTCAGAGGAACGGTGGCCGTCCGAAGACCGGCAGCAAAAGTAGTCGCGGAAGAGCCAGACGAGCGTCTGCTGGTTGAAGCTGCGCAACGGGACCCCCGGAAGTTTGGAGATCTGTATGAGCTTCATTTCGAACGGATCTATGCGTTTATCTCCCGTCGCGTAAGCGATCGGCAAACGGTGGAAGATTTGACGTCGGATGTTTTTCACAAAGCGCTTGCCAACTTGCGGAGCTACGAAGATCGAGGCGCGCCCTTCGCCGCGTGGTTGTTCCGGATTGCCGCCAATGCCGTAGCGGATCAATCTAAGCGCGCTGCCCGAGAAGTCGCAGCCGGCACTGGAGAACTGCCCGAGCCGAGCGTCCAACCGGATCTCGAGGCAATCGAACATCGGGCTCGCCTGTTTCGGCTGGTCGAAGACCTTCCCGAAGACCAGCGCCGGGTGATCCTGCAGCGTTTTGTGGAGCAAAGAAGCATTCGTGAAATTGCGCAGGAGCTGGCCCGTAGCGAAGGCGCCGTAAAGCAACTTCAGCTCCGCGCGTTGCAGAGCTTGCGGACGCAAATGGAGGGTGGCCATGCCTAAGCGCTCTCTCATCCACCAGGTGGATGACGTGATCGAAGGCCTGCTGGGTGGGCGTCCGGCTTCCACCGTTGACCCAGATGATCTCGCGCCCCTCATGGCAATCGCGCGCGAGCTGGTCGATCTTCCGCGCGAGAATTTCAAAGCACGTCTCAAGTCTGAATTAGAAAGGAATGCATATATGTCAAGTCAAACTCAAACAGCTGTCACTATTCGTCAAACGGCGGCGCCGCGCTTGCGCGTCAAGAATGCCGCGGCCGCCATCGAGTTTTACAAGCAAGCCTTTGGAGCCAGAGAAATTGGGCGTTTTGACGTACATGGCCAGATCGCACATGCCGAGCTCACAATCGGAAACGCCACCATCATGCTAGGCGAGGAGGCTCCGGAATACGGTTTCCCCGGACCTGCCGCCCTCGGCGGTTCGCCAGTCAGTATCCGTCTGTCAGTCGACGACGCGGACGCAGTGGCTGCCGGGGCCGTCGCCGCCGGTGCGCGGCTAATCCGGCCGGTCAGCGATCAGTTCTATGGCGACCGCTCGGGCTTAGTCGCAGATCCGTTCGGATACACCTGGGACATCTCGATGCGCAAAGAAGAGCTTTCCCTCGATGAGATGCATCGCCGCTTCGAGGCCATGGAGAAGGAACAGGCCGCCAAGAAAACCGCGACCAGCCCGATCCCTAGAGGCTTTCATACCCTCACGCCGTATCCCATCGCTCAAGACGCCGCGGGCCTGATCGATTTCGTCAAGCAAACCTTTGGCGCTGAAGAGAGATTCCGGGCGGTTGGCTCAGCGGGCGGGATCCACGCGGAAGTTCGCTTAGGCGATTCCATGCTCATGATGGGCGGCGGCGGACCGGGACTCTCGTTTCGCGGCGAATCGCAACCGATGGCGTTTCACGTCTACGTGGAAGATACGGATGCCGTCTATCAGCGCGCCCTCGCCGCCGGCGCAGTTTCCATTCAGCCGCCAGCCGATCAGGTCTATGGCGAACGCAGCGGAAGCGTGAAGGACCTCGCTGGTAATAACTGGTACATCGCCACGCTTAAAGGAGACCGGTATATCCCCGAAGGCCTCCACGCCGTCACGGCCTATCTGCATCCGATGCGAGCCGAACCCGTGATCAGCTTCCTGAAGCGCGCTTTCGGCGCCGAAGAGCTCGAAAAGTATGCTTCGCCGGACGGTGTCATTCATCACGCCAAGATCAAAATTGGCGACTCAGTGCTGGAGATGGGAGAAGCCCACGGTCCGTACCAGCCGATGTCGGCGACGTTCTACATGTACGTTCCAAATGTCGACGCCACGTATTCGCGCGCCTTGAATGCTGGCGCAACTTCCACCAGCGAGCCTGCTGACCAGTCCTACGGCGACCGAAGCGCTGGAGTGAAAGATCCCTTCGGGAATCAGTGGTATATCGCCACGCATATTCGGGAAACGCAGTAGTCCCGTGGGTGCGGCGCTGCGGGTTTCCGAAACCTTTGAACTAGCCATGTCTAAAACGAAACCCCGTCTGTTCACTAGTGGCTTTTAAGGGTCATCTAAGGCGTTTCGCCCATTCCTCGTACCGTCTTTGGGTGATAATTTAGCACCAGGGACAAACGTTCCGTTCACAATGGAGGCGAGGAAAAAATGACACGAATTAAGAATCTGGCATGGAAGCTGAGAATTTGGAAGGATACTCGAGGCCAGGACCTCATCGAGTATGCATTGATGGCCGGCTTCGTGGCAGTAGCCGCGGGCGCAATTATGCCGGGTGTTGCATCCAGCATTAGCACCATCTTCAGCAAGATTTCCAGTGTTATGACCGCGGCTGCTTCACAGAGCTAACGACAAGTCACGGCAAAAGACCGACAAAATCATAATTACCCGGCTTCCTCGTGAAGACCGGGGGGTGGGAGTGCGGCGACCGATCTGGTCGCCGCTAGTTTTTTGGACGCTCACACATTTTTCGGGCTCAACACCGTAGGATAATGGCCACAGGATGTCCTTCAGACGGCTCCTGCGTATCGCTCTGAGCCTCGGGATTCTAGCCCTGCTGTGGATGCGAGTGGGACGAGAATGGCAATTCCGCTCACCTTTGTGGGTGGCAGGAAGCCTCACGCTCTCGCTGATCCTCCTGCTGGTGGTTATTTTTGAAGTGTCCGGAATCCAGCATAAGTGGCGCAGCCGGCGCGATCAAGTCCCCAAGAAGCCCCTCGGATTAGATACCTGAACATGCGGGATTGAGAAGTCCTCGCGCTAAACTGAATCGATGAAATCGAGCGCGCGGCTCATTGTCCCGGAGGTTGTGCAGACCTCCAACATGGATTGCGGCCCGGCTGCTCTGAAATGTTTGCTGGGCGGCTTCGGTATCAACGTGCACTATGGCCGCCTGCGCGAGGCCTGCCAGACCGACGTCGACGGCACCTCCATCGATACCATCGAGGACGTAGCCAACCAACTCGGGCTCCAGGCCGAGCAAATCATGCTGCCGGCTGATCATGTCCTGCTAGATGAAGCCCGCGCGCTGCCGGCTATCGCGGTCGTGGTGCTGCCGAACGGCCTTACTCACTTCGTCGTAGTCTGGCGCCGTCATGGCCAGTGGTTACAACTAATGGATCCGGCCACCGGCCGCCGGTTCACACACGCGAAAGAATTCTTGAACGACCTTTATATCCACAAAATGCCGGTTCCCGCCGAAGATTGGTGCGAGTACGCGCTCTCCGAAAGTTTTCTGAGTCCGCTGCGCCGCCGCATCGATCGCCTGGGGTCATCGGATCAAGTGGAGCGCATGCTTCGGCGTGTAATTAACTATCCGGACTGGCAGCCTATCGCCGCGCTCGACGCCGCTGTTCGGATGGTCGAATCCATCGCGAGTTCAGGCGCTTTAACGCGTGGCCGCCAAACCGCTCGTGTGCTGGAAAGTTTCTTGAAAGAGAGCGAAACGATCCCGGATCACTATTGGTCGGTCCGGCCCGCCAAGGACCAAGGACAGCTCTTGTTGCGGGGCGCAGTTTTGGTTCGAGCGCTTGGGCGATGGCCGGAAATCGAGCGGAAAAAACGCCCCGCGCTCTCGTCACCTGAACTCATCGCGTCGTTACAACAACCGCCCGCACGGCCCGGCATGGAACTCCTGCGGCTCCTCGGAGCCGACGGCGTTTTCACTCCAGCTTCCATCATCGCCGCACTGGCGGTCGGGAGCGCCGCCGTAGTCGTCGAGGCGATTTTGTTTCGCACGCTGATTCAAACCCCGCGGCTGGGAGTGATGCTGACCCTTATCGCTTTTTCGATAGGTTTGCTGCTGCTCGAAATCCCGCTGACCGGTGGTCTGCTCCGCATGGGCCGGCATTTAGAGATCCGGCTGCGTCAGGCTTTTCTACGCAAGATTCCACACCTGGGCGATCGCTACTTCCAGAGCCGCTTGAAATCGGACATGGCGGAGCGCAGCCATAGCATTCATCTCATCCGCCGCCTTCCGGATCTCGGCGGCCAACTGCTGCGCTACGTCTTCGAAATTGTTTTCACCACCGCCGGCATCATCTGGCTCGATCCATTGAGCGCACCGATCGCGGTGCTATCCGCTTTGGCCGCGGTTGCGATCCCCATCCTTTCGCAACCTCTCTTGATCGAGCGCGATCTACGTCTGCGCACTCATGCCGGCGCTTTAAGCCATTTCTATCTGGACGCGCTGCTCGGTCTGACTGCCATTCACACGCACGGCGGGCAACCGGCGGTACGGCGCGCGCATGGCAGCCTGCTCACCGAATGGACCAAGGCCGGATTGAACTTGCAGCGAGCCGTTATCTCGCTTGAAACCATCCAGTTTCTCGCCGGCTTCGGGCTCGCGATCTGGCTGCTGGCATCGCATCTCAGCAGGACTGGCGAAACCGGCGCAGCTCTGCTGCTGGTCTACTGGGCCCTCAATCTACCGGCCCTCGGCCAGGAGATTGCATTAATCGCCTGGCAGTATCCTTCTTACCGGAATGTTACGCTGCGGTTGCTCGAGCCGCTGGGCGCCATCGAACAGCGAAGCGTTCAGCCAGCTTCGGCAATCGAACCGCGCACCGCTGCGGTTGCCATCAATTTTGAGAACGTGAGCGTGACGGCCGCCGGACACACCGTGCTCCGCGATATCGATCTCACAATAAATGCGGGTGAGCACATCGCTATAGTCGGTCGTTCGGGCGCCGGGAAATCGAGCCTGGTGGGTCTTCTGCTCGGATGGTATCGGCCCGCGACCGGCCGCGTGGTGATCGATGGCGTTGAACTCGACGAGCCGCTGGTCGAGCGACTGCGGCCCAACATCGCGTGGGTCGATCCGGCGGTGCAGCTGTGGAATCGGCCGATGCTCGACAATCTCAGGTATGGTCTCGCCAACGGCCCGCGCATGCCGATAGAGGACGCGATCGATGCCGCCGACTTGCGACGCGTGCTCGATAGACTGCCCGATGCGCTCCAGACGCCGCTCGGCGAAGGCGGCGGACTGGTCTCCGGTGGAGAAGGACAGCGAGTCCGGCTGGCACGCGCTCTGCTTCGGCCCAACGTGCGGCTGGTCATTCTTGACGAGCCCTTTCGCGGGCTCGACATCGACCAGCGTCGCGTCCTGCTCCAGCGAGCGCGCGGGCTCTGGAGCAACTGCACCCTGCTGGTCATTTCCCACGATATCGCTGAGAGCATGACCTTCGATCGGGTGCTCGTCGTTGAAGAAGGCCGCATCGTCGAAGACGGGAACCCGAGCGAGCTGGCCTCGATACCGGGCTCGCGCCTTCAAGCCATGCTCGAAGCCGAGCGTGCCGTTCGAGAAGAATTGTGGGCTGCCGGCGAGTGGCGTAGATTGAAGCTTCAAAACGGCGCGTTGATCGAGCAATGAATCCCGACCTTACAGCGTTGCTCTGGCCCTCGCCGCGCTTCGACGATGCGCGGAAAGCACTGGCGCAAGAATCCAGCGCCCGGCAGATAGGGCTGGAAGCACTGGCAACCGAAATGTCATATGCCGATTTTGAACGCCGGCTCCCGACTCTGGGTCCCGTGCTCCTGCAGGTACCCGGTGAAGATGGCTTTCTCGCGATACTTGCGAATTCGACCCTACTATCGCCCGACCAAACGAAAGTCAAGATAGATCTCGCGGCTGTCCGCTCGGCGCTATGTTCCGAAATGGAGGCGCCGGTCTCAAAGCAGATTCAGGAAACACTTGAGCTAGCCGAGGTTCCCCTCTCCAGGCAAGCTCGCGCGCGCGAGGCGATCTTGCGCGAACGATTCAGTGCCGCTCCCATCCGCGGCATCTGGCTTCTGCGCTTGCCGCCCAGCGCGAATTTCTGGCTGCAACTCCGGCAGGCACGCGTGCCACAGCGCCTTCTTACTCTCGCCGGCGCGCACGCGATTCAGTATGTGTTGTGGATTCTCGCTTGGTGGATGGTCGGACAAAACGTCTTCAGTGGTCGCGGCAGCCAGAATTGGCTCGTGCTTTGGGCCTTGTTGCTACTCAGCCTGGTGCCGATTCGCGTGCTGATCACCTGGCTGCAAGGAAAAATCGCGATCGGCGCGGGCGCCAAACTGAAACAGCGATTATTTTACGGCGCTCTGCGATTGGAGCCGGACAGCATTCGCCATCAGGGCGCGGGCCAACTGTTGGGACGAGTCATCGAATCCGAGGCTGTGGAGGCGCTGGCGCTGAGCGGCGGGTTTCTCGGCTTAGTCGCGATTATCGAACTCGCGATCGCGATTTTTGTGCTGGGCGCCGGCGCGGGCGGCGTACTTCATTCAGTCTTGCTGCTGGCCTGGCTGGTAATCACGGGAATGCTCGCATGGCGATATTTCGTACGTAATCGCGCCTGGACCGATGTACGCCTGGCGATGACCCACGACCTGGTGGAGAGCATGGTGGGACATCGCACGCGCCTCGCGCAGCTTTCGCCCGACCGATGGCACGCAGGAGAAGACGAAGCGCTGGAGCAGTATCGCAAAGTATCTCGCGCCGTGGACCGAGCGACTACGGCTCTGATAGCGATCGTCCCGCGCGGCTGGCTGGTCATTGCTCTGCTCGGTCTCGCGCCGGCGCTCATCGGCGGCGCCCATTCCACCGCGAAAATGGCCATCGCCGTCGGCGGCATGTTGCTCGCCTATCGCGCCCTGAAGCGGCTGTGTACGGGCGCATGGCAAGTGGCCGGCGCAGCAGTCGCCTGGGAGCGCGTCTCCACTCTCTACCATTCCGCTACGCGTCCCGAAATGCTGGGCTCGATGGGCGTCTTGCCCCCGGCGGATTCGCCGGCCGTGGTCGACGCGCGCGATCTTGTCTATCGCTATAACGACCGTCATGAGCCAGTGCTGCGCGGCTGCAGCCTTCGAATCCACACCGGCGATCGCCTGGTACTGGAAGGTCCGTCCGGCGGCGGAAAGTCTACACTCGTTTCCATCCTGGCTGGGCTGCGCGAGCAAAACTCCGGCGAGCTGCGCATCGATGGATTCGACCTGCACACGCTTGGCTCGGAGCGCTGGCGCCAACGCATCGCCGCCGCGCCGCAGTTCCACGAGAACTACGTTCTTTCCGAAACATTTGCCTTCAATTTGTTTATGGGGCGCCGGGGAACCCTCCGGCAGAAGGACCTGGAGGAGGCCGAGGTCATCTGCCAGGAGTTGGGCCTGACCGATTTGCTCGGTCGAATGCCGGCCGGAATGTTGCAGATGGTCGGCGAGACGGGTTGGCAACTCTCGCATGGAGAGCGGAGCCGGCTTTATATCGCACGCGCGCTGCTGCAGGATGCCGAAGTAGTGGTGCTGGATGAAAGCTTCGCGGCGCTCGATCCAGAAAACCTACAGCGGGCGGTGGAATGCGTGCTCAAACGGGCCAAATCGCTGCTGGTGATCGCACACCGCTGAATTTCATCTGAGGCCGCCGATCAGAAAGAGCGTCGTGATGTCGCGCTGGAAGGAGTACGCAAAAGATTGACCGTCAGGCGTCATTACGACCTTGGAAATTGCCACTCCGACCGGATCCGGTGTTTTCAACTCGCGCCAAAGCTCCTTGCGTCCCGTCGATACGTCCAAACGGCTGACTCTTAATAGGGACGGCTCCTTCAGCTTGCTAAGGAATAGATGGCGCCCGTCCGCGCCCCAGCCAATAACAGATTCACCGGGCTCGCTATTTGAAATCGGCTTGGGATCTCCAACCTCGATCGGAAAAAGACTCAGTTTGCCACCGCTTATTGCTGTTACGAATTTTTGATCGGGCGAGACGCGAGCAGCGACGGTCCCTTCGGGGGTAACAGGCGTGAGTTTTCCTCCATTCAGGCTCTGGATAAATGTCCTCAGCGGACGGTTCGGTTCATTGCCGGTGAATAGAATCCGTTGCCCATCTGGAAACCATTCGACGCGCTCGTAGTGCATTCCTTCCGTGCCAATAGAACGGGCCTCGCCGGCGCCAGTGGGCAAAAGGCTCAGGTTTGTTTTCGGCCCATCGCTCAGGATGCACATCACCCACTTGCCGTCCGGCGACAGCGCTGGCCGGTTGCCGTCACCCAATCGAATCGCGGGAGAACCATCCGTCTTCCTAAGGTAGATTGCGACGTTCCGTGGCTGTCCATAAGACAATTCGACGAACAGGATGGTCTTGCCATCCGCAGACATGTCGTAGATGTATGATGCGTCGAACCAGGAGAGATCGCGTTCTTCTTTGGCGCCGGGAGCGAGGAACGAGATGCCTAATCGGGAGTCGACGGCGACTCCCAAAACTCGGCCGTCGCGGATGTCGTCCAGTGCCATCGGCTCCGCAGTTTCGACCACAGTTCGCTCTCTGCCATCCAAGCTCACGGCGCGCAGTGCAGCATTGACCCCCGACCTGCTGGCGCCGCCAAACCAGATCTCGTCTCCTTTAGGTGACCAGGCCAATTGCCCCACAACTCTCCAGCCCCGCGAAAGAACTCGTCTCTTCCCGTGCAAATCCAATACGGTTACTGCATAATCAGCGACTGCATTGTCGAATTCAAAAAACGCAACGAAATCTCCCTTCGGTGAGACGCGCAAGTTTGCGCCCGGTCCGACGCGTATGCCCTCGCTCTCGTACAGCATGTTTCCGATTGGGTACTCGATGCGATTCCGGCTTCCGACGGTGTGAGATATGGCCAGGTTGGTTCCATCCGGCGACCAGTCGGCATCGTTCACGTTTTCCAAGATCTCGCGAGGTGCTCCGCCGGAAAGGGGCACGCGCGCCAGTGTGCCGGGAGTGGTGGTGCCGAGCAGGATGGCCATTTCGCCCGAAGAACTGATGGAAAGGATCCGGGCCTGAGGAAGATCCAGGGATCGCGACTCGCGGCTGCCGGGGCGCATGGAGAAAATAGTCAGAGGCTCGCCACCCCACTGAGCGCTGAATAGGACGGTCTGCCCGTCGGGCGAGAATCGGGCGCTCTGCACGTCGCCGCGACGATAAGTAAGCCGCTCGAAAGTCGGCTGCGGCGGGGCTAGAGCTTGCGATCCTACGTAAGCGCCTCCCGCCAGCGCTATGATGACAACCGCCGCCAAGATCAGGAGCGGAAGACTTCGCTGCGTGGCCGGTACAGCGGCGACGCCGTCGGCCGGAGTTTGCTTTCCGGATTCCAATTCTTCCAGCGCATCCTCGAGAGCAACCTTGAGATCGGCCATGCTTTGCCAGCGCCGCTCGGGATCTTTGCGCAGGCAGCGCATGATGATCCGTTCCACCTCGCGCGGCACGCCCTCGGCAGACTGACCCACCGGTTTCGGCTCATTGTGGAGGACGGCAGCCAATGTCGACAGCTTGGAATCGCCCGCGAAGGCGCGGCGACCGGCGATCATTTCGTATAGAACCGCACCGAGCGAGAAAATATCTGACCGCTCGTCCACTTTGTGACCATCCGCCTGCTCCGGCGACATGTAGGCCACGGTCCCAATGATCGTGCCGGCCTCGGTTTTCAGCATGGCCTCCAGGTGAACGCTTTCGGTGGGCGCGAAGACATCCGCCTCTTCTGGATCACTCAGTTTGGCAAGTCCAAAATCCAGAATCTTGACGTCGCCTTGCTCGTTAACGATGATGTTGGCGGGCTTCAAATCCCTGTGGATAATGCCCGCTCCATGGGCTGCCGCTAGGCCGTCCGCGATTTGTATCGCATAGCGGAGTGCCTCGTTCAACCGAATGCCTTTGCGGCCGATCAGCTTATCGAGCGTCTTGCCGGAAACGTATTCCATGGCGATGAACTCGACCGGCTGGCCGTCGATTTCGCCGGTGTCGACGTCGTAAATAGTTATTATGTTGCGATGACTCAGGGCAGACGCCGAGCGGGCCTCCTGGGCGAAGCGAGCTCTGCGGGCCGCATTGCCGACTGCAGCTACAGGGAGAACTTTGATGGCTACGGCCCGGTCGAGGTGGGTGTCGAGCGCGCGATAGACCACGCCCATCCCTCCCGCGCCAAGCTTGGTCTCAATCCGGTAATGCTGGAGAGTCTGGCCGATCATTCGCTGAACTTGCAGTCTGAGCGACTATCTTATCATTCCCAGCGTCGCCCATCCGACACAGTAATGCTACGAATCGACGCCGCTTATCGCTTTGGAGGCGTTCGATAATCTTTTTCGGTGACCGCGTCCAGCCAGGTGGTTGCGCCGCGCTGCACGTTGAACTGAGTTGCTCCCTGATCGGGTGCAGCACCATGCCAGTGCGCTACGCCTGGACCGGCATAGGTGGTCTCACCGGCGTGCAATTCCATCACGGGGCCGCCTTTCACCTGAGTGCGCCCGACACCTTCCTCAACCAAAATGATCTGGCCGCCTTCATGGATGTGCCACTTGGTCCTGGCGCCCGGATCGAAATGGATATGGGCAATGCCGGGTTTCGAGTCGTCTTCGATCCGCTTGATGGTACCGGTAAAGTTGCTCTCCTGTTTCTGCTGGGCGTGTATGAGCCAGAGGCTGGAAGCCACCAGGAATAGACCTACATAGAGCAGGCCAACGAAACGGCCGAGGCGGGATTTTCGGGTCATATTGATGGGCATCGTAACACAAGTATGGATAGATCAGCTTCCGGCATTCATTGTTTGTGGCCGTTCGTAGTTCTCGAGAGCGGAGCGCAATGCGCCCACTTCAGCGTCGGCTCCGGACCAGTATTCTTCGTCGATGTCGTTTTGGCGGTTGGCGATTGCCAGGGCTTGGGTTCGTTTTGCAATCTGCGTTGCCAGAGCGAGAAGTAGCGCCGGTTCGAATCTCAGAAGACCCACTGCAAGCGGCACTCTGACGTGGGACGGGTGTTCACGCTGAGCACATTCCCGAGATGACTGACGGAATGATCGCAGGAAAAAGCGATGCCGCGGAGGTCTTGGGACTGCCCTCGCAGCGCATTCCTCCAACGGTCGGACCGGAAAGCTTGCCGACTCCAACGAACGAGGCGAGAAGGGGTTTGTGCCGACTAACGAACTGGGAAAGACGTACGGCCCAATCGGCCGCTACCAGCTGGACTGGATATTCATACGGCCATGAGCTGACGCGACCGAACAGAACTTCGGAAGAATCGCGCTTCGTTCCCTGCTATGGACGAACGCTCAAGGAGCTGAACCATAGTATTCCAGAACGGATCTCGGATCATAATCCGCTCACTGTCGATTTACCGCTGGCCGATACTCGCTTGATAAGTCTGGGGGGACGTCGAGCCATCCCGTCTTGTGTGGGAGCGTTCCGGCAGCGAACCATTCAGCACAGCGCCATCCGAGAGAATTACCGACCGCTCAATGAGGTTTTGCAACTCCCGGATGTTGCCCGGCCAAGAATGACGTGCCAGTGCCGCCATGAACTCCTCGGAAATGGCGGTCATTGGCTTCTGCATGCGATCGGCGTAATCCATTGCAAAATGATGGACTAACAGACGGATATCTTCGGGACGCTCACGCAACGGTGGAAGTTCAATGGGGAACACGCTCAGACGATAGAAGAGGTCGCGCGAAATTTACGTCCGCCGACCATCTCCACTAGATTCCGATGTATGGCGGTGATAACGCGCACATCGGTGTGAATCGTTGCCGTACCGCCTAAACGCTCGAACTGTCTTTCTTGCATGACCCGCAGAAGCTTGGGCTGTAACTCCAGCGGAAGGTCACCGATCTCGTCCAAAAATAAGGTGCCCCGATTGGCCCGCTCAAACCGTCCAATACTGCGCGCGATCGCCCCAGTGTAGGCGCCACGTTCGTGACCGAACAGCTCACTCTCGAGCAAGCTTGCCGGAATGGCGGCGCAATTCAACTTCACAAATGGCCCGCTCGATCGATCGCTGAGCTTGTGAAGGGCTTCCGCAATCAGCTCCTTGCCAGTTCCTGTTTCTCCCTCTATCAACACTGGTGGCATCGGTCGGGGCCACCATGCAACCAAGCGAAGTGCTCGCTAAAGGGCGGCGCTGGTGCCGATAATCCTCGATAACCCACTGCTGTCGAGTTCTCCGTTGTCTAGCACGTTTTTCGCCGGCTTCGTGTCTTCTATTTCAAAGAATGGGTGATGCTTGATTGCGGGCTCTTTAGTTACCCAGCTTGTGTCTAGGGCCATTTCTTTACTCCTTCCTCTTGTCCACTGTGCCCTCGGCCTATTCCTTACCCTGCCTGATCTCGCAACGTTTCCCAGTTGGCGCCGCATGCCCACCGGCCCATACCGTTCCCTCATGATCCTGAAGGAGCGTCCAAACACTCTGCCCAGCAAGCTCTGCGTAGAGGGTCAGCTTACCGCCCTTCCAACTTGCAAGCCCTTCTGAGGTGCCAATCCAAAGAGTGCCATCGCGCGCGGCAAGGAGGCTTCGAATGTAGCTGCTGGGGAGATGCTGACCAGTTGGCGGCTGCCATGGGACGCCCCTCACACCATCGAAGCGAAGCAAGCCGAATTCCGTGCCCAGCCAGAGATACCCATCCTGCGTCTGAGTAATTGCGACGATCGTACCGTTGGTAAAGCCGTCGCGAACCGTCCACGCCGTGTGCGCGTACTGGTCGATTGCAAGAGATGGGTCTAACGCGGAAGCACAAGGGCAGCTACCAGGAGGATGCCTAGCCCGATAACCGCCCTTCTTCGCCTCTCCACGTACGCACAATTATCTCGTATTGATGCAGTTTTGTGGGCTCGTGATTCGCATATCGCTGCGACCCCCATGACAGGCCTCTCTTCGACACCTGTGTCGCTCCGCAGTCGAAGCAGGACCAGCCTCTCGCGGAATCCACATTGACAAAGTGTTGGAACGAGGTAGGTAATCCAATGTCGAGCCTTGGCCGGTCGATTGCACCTTACACAGGCGGATGTTGAGCGAAAGAACAAACCTCAACGACGATTAAAGGAGAAATTCATGAACGTGCACCGTACTATATTCGCATCCGTTGGGATTGCGGTTCTGTTCGCGACTGCATCATTCGCACAGCAAGTGAAGACCGACTATGATCGCAGCGCAAATTTTAGCCAGTACAAGACCTACTCTTGGGCGAAGGTCCAAACCCAGGACCAGTTGTGGGTCGAACGGATCAAAGAAGCTGTGAACACAGCCCTGACAGCCAAAGGCTTGACGCCGGTGGAATCGGGCGGTGATGTCGCGATCGTAGCGATCGAGATGACCAAGAACCAGCAAAATCTGAACACCTTCTACGACGGTTTCGGAGGCGGCTGGCGTTGGGGAGGTGGGTTCGGTGAGACAACTACAACGGTTGACAACTACAAGGTCGGAACCCTGGTTGTCGATCTGTTCGACGCGCACACCAAAACGTTGCTTTGGCGGGGATCGTCCAGTGACACTCTCTCAGACAAGTCCGACAAGAACATCAAGAACCTTGACAAGGGAGTGCAAAAGATGTTCGACCACTTTCCTCCAGATGTAAAGAAGTGAGTGGCGGTGCATGAAGGAGAAATTCAGTATGAAACTGCTTCAACAAAGTATGGCCCTATTCCTTTCGTGGTCCTTAGTACTGGTGGGCGGACGAGACGGGTTCGCCTATCAGGCGTCCATTTCGCAGCCGCCACCTCAGGCCGCCCAACAGAGCTCCGAACAACTGCAGGAGTTGGTGGCGCCAATCGCACTGTACCCAGACGCATTGATTGCGCAGATATTGGCAGCCGCAACTTATCCGGACCAAGTGGTAGAGGCGGAGAAGTGGATGCAACAAAATAAAACTGTTCAAGGCCAGCAACTGGCGCAAGAAGTAGACAAACAATCTTGGGATCCCAGCGTCAAAGCTCTAACGCAGTTCCCCGCGGTCCTCGCCAACATGGGCCAAAATCTTGCCTGGACGTCCGAACTTGGCGACGCGCATCTCAACCAGCAGCAGGAACTATCCCAGGCGATCCAAACCATGCGACAGCGAGCTAAGCAGGCCGGGAACTTGCAGACCACATCTCAGGAGAAAGTAAAAACGAAGGGACAGACGATCGTCATTGAACCTTCAGCTCCTGACGTGGTTTACGTACCTGAATACGATCCTTGGCTGGTGTATGGCGCGCCGCTGGGCGTCTTCCCCGGTTGGTATCCATACCCGGGACTTTTCCTGGACGGTCCAGGAATCGCTTTTGGACTGGGCTTCGGGGTTGGACTATTCGCCGGCTTCGGCTGGGGTTGGCACGGCTGGGGATACGATTGGCACCATGGCGGGAGAGTCGAATACAACCACAACACGTACATTTCGCATAGCAGGACCATCGTCAATCGCAATAGTTTCAATTCGACGCGAGGGAGCTTCAACCATTCCGCCGATTCCCGTGGCCGCAGCTTTGGAGGGCATGAGGGATTTAGCTCGCACACACAGGCAGGCACGCATTCCGGCGCCTTTAGCGGGTTCAATCATGGCGGGGTTGCGAGATCCAATTCCTTCCGAGGACAGTCCAGTTTTGGGGGCTTCCATGGAGGGGGCTTCGGCGGTGGAGGTTTCCACGGCGGTGGTGGTGGCTTCCATGGTGGAGGCGGAGGCCGTAGATAGTTCGAACGAGGTGATTAAACCATGAAACGAGAAATGACAAAGATGACAAATAGGATCAACCTGCGGGTTCAAAAGCTTTCAGGGCGCGCCCGGTCCGCTCTGTTTCCGTTCGCGGTCCTTACGATGTGGGCAACTATCGGCGTTGGCCTGGCTCAAAAGTCGGCTCAGCAGACGTTCCCGGGGGTCGCCGATGCAAGTCAAGCCCTTTTCCGAGCCGTTCAGAGCAACAATGAGGAGGCCATCGCAAACATCCTGGGAGGACCGACAGAACTCGCCTCCTCCCATGACGACGCGCAGGATAAGGTCGACCGCGAGTTGTTCGTCCAAAAATACCAGGAGATGCACCGCTTGGGTCGAGACGCCGACGGAACGGTGACCCTCTATATCGGGGCTGAGAACTGGCCGTTCCCAATCCCACTTGTTGCGACCAACGGTGCTTGGCGATTCGACCCGGATGCCGGCGCGCAGGAAGTCACCTTCCGTCGAATAGGTGACAATGAGCTCACGGCGATTGCGACTTGCCACGAATTCGTCGCCGCCGAGAGACGCTATCGTACAGATCCGAAAACTGAGGATCCGGCGGACATCTCTGTTGCGAGCTTGGTTGCGAAAGCGGCTAGCGGATCTACTGGCGCAGACGCCGTACTATCGTATGGTTACTATTTTCGTGTATTGTCGATGCGGGGGACCGGCGGCCAAAGGACGAGCCGATTCGCTTTGATCGCTTATCCAGGGCAGTATCGGTCCTCCGGTGTGATGACCTTCATCGTCATGGACAATGATGTTGTCTATGAAAAGGATCTCGGCGCAAACACTTCGGCGCTGGCAAGCGCAATGGCCACGTTTCACAAAGACGCGACCTGGCGCGTCGCTGGTGAATAAAGAAGCCACTTGGCGTACCTCCGACGAATAGAGTTTGATAGAGGCTCCAGATGCAGCACGCCTTGCTCGCCGTGCCGGGTTTTGATCCTTCTATCTCCTCTGGCGTTGTGCGGCCAGTATCCCCTCAAGGCCGTACGGTATACCGGCCGCCGGTAAAGGGTGAAGTCGCCTTCCCGGAGAGGGCCCAACACGTATCCAGAAGTCTCGAGAGCGCGAGATAGACGCCCTGCTCGCAGCCTTTGACCGGTCGTTAGACAAGGTGCGCCAGATCTGGTGCTCGCATCCGGTTAGATCCGGCGTCGCGGCTCGACGAGAGCCGGTTCCAGTAGCATTTGCAGAGTGATCCACGTTTGGCGCTTCCCGAACGTTGGTATTGGATCCGTTACCGAGGCAGCCTCCAAAGCGCAACAGGTGCTCTGGACGTCGCCGTCATTCTTTGAGGCGGCCGAATACGATTTGCATGACGCACTCGCGCGAGCAGCACAGTATGACAGGGCATCCACCGAAGAGCAGCCTTAGTATCGGGGCGCTGGCCGCCCACCACAAACCGATCGAGGCGTGACGTGGGCCGAGAAAGCCCGAGAATTTCACCAACCGTGCGGCGTTGGTCGCCGCCGAGATCGCCCGCCTCGAGGGGCGAGAATCGGACGCAATGCGTCTGTACGAGCAGGCCATTCAGTCGGCCCCGGGGGCACGGCTTCGTTGCAGAACGAGGCTTGGTCAAAAGAGGTGGCGACGCGGTTCCACTTGGCGCGGGGCCTCGAAACGATCGGCCTTAAATCTGGAGTACCAGGCGATCCCCGATGCCTCGACTAAAAGAATCCTTACATGAGGATAATGCATCTCATTATTGGACCCGGCAGAAGGCACCGCCAGGGGCAGCCAATACAAAAGGAGCTACAAGGATGATTCGCAGACTTTTTGCCACGGATAATAGCACCGCGACGGCGATTCTGAGACTGGTGCTGGGACTTGTCTTCTTCGCGCACGGAGCACAGAAAATGTTGGGCTGGTTCGGAGGCTACGGCTTCTCCGGCACCATGGGCTTCTTCACCGGTACTATGCACATCCCGGCCCCGCTCGCCTTCTTAGCGATCGCGGCGGAGTTCTTTGGTGGGCTGGGGCTGATCCTGGGATTCCTCACCCGAATAGCAGCGTTCGGAATCGCAGTGAACATGCTGGTCGCGATTGCAACGGTGCATGGCGCCTTCGGATTCTTCATGAATTGGAGCGGCACGCAGAAAGGCGAAGGCTTTGAGTATCACCTGCTCGTGCTGGCAATGACAGCGTTCTTGATGATCCGTGGTGCGGGCGCGTTTTCGATAGATCGCTCCCTCACGGTCGCTGAGCCGTCCGGCACCGTACAGCAAAGTCTCGCGCATTCATGAGCACGAGCGCTCAAGTGGAGGCGCCTCGTCTGTGGATCGTCCTGACAAGGTGCTATCGCGCTGTAAGCCAAATTGCCGAGACGAGTATTGCGGAAGCGGGATTGTGCCTGAGCGATTTCGCCGCGCTCGAAGCTTTATTGCACAAAGGCCCGCTGACTATTACCGAGATCCAGGCCAAGGTGTTGCTGGCCAGTGGCTCGATGACTGCGGCGGTCGACCGGCTGGAGAGGAAAGGGCTTGTAACCCGAAGGGCTACCCCGAGCGACCGGCGCGCGAAGGTACTGGAACTCACGTTGGAAGGAAAGCGCGTCGTGGAAGCGGCCTTCCGGCGCCACGCTGTGGAACTTGAGGCAGCCATGGCTATCTTGAACCGCACGGAAAAGGCCCAGCTTCATGGCCTTCTCAAGAAGCTGGGCCTTTTCGCGGCCGAAGCGCGCGCGGAAGAAGGCAAGGATTCAAAGACAACCATTCGTAAAGGGAGATTTAGAAATGATAAAAGTCCGCAAAAGTGAGGAGAGGGGCCACGCAAACCATGGATGGCTCAACACCTACCACACGTTCTCATTTGCTGATTACTACGATCCGAAATTTATGGGCTTTCGGACGCTTCGTGTTATCAACGAAGACGGCGTAGCCCAGGGCCAGGGATTCGGGATGCATGGCCATCGCGATATGGAAATTCTGACGTATGTTGTCCAGGGCTCACTCGCTCACAAAGACAGCATGGGGCACCAGGAAGTCCTCGGTCCAAACGAAATCCAGCGAATGTCGGCTGGCACGGGCGTGAGGCACAGCGAGTTCAATCCCTCCAGCGCCGCGCCGCTGCACTTATTCCAGATCTGGATTGAACCGGCGACCCTGGGAACACAGCCGAGTTATGAGCAGATTCGCTTTGATCCGGAGGAGAAGAAGAACAAGCTAAAGCACCTGGCTGGACCAG
Source organism: Bryobacterales bacterium (assembly GCA_963780485.1). Taxonomy (GTDB): domain Bacteria; phylum Acidobacteriota; class Terriglobia; order Bryobacterales; family Bryobacteraceae; genus Palsa-89. Next base: position 209,876 of record CAWACO010000002.1, on the reverse strand, counting down.
AGGGCGGGAACGGCGCGGCTCGGATCAATCAGGACGCGCACATGTTCGTGGCTGAGTTGGCGAAAGGGGTGGAAGTCCCTTATCCGCTGGGCTCGAAACGCGCCGCGTGGGTTCACGTGGTTCGGGGAGGAGTTGCCGTGAACGGTGTCGAATTGCACTCAGGCGATGCCGCGGCCGTGAGCGGCGAAGAGAAGTTGGCGTTGACCGGGGTTGATTCAGAACCGAGCGAGATTCTGCTGTTTGATCTCGCCTGAGCACGCCAGCGCCAGCTTAGCGCTAGGCCTTCAGGAACGCGAGGAGGTCGGCATTGATGTGGTCCGCGTCACCTTGCAACATTAACGTTGGGACATCGATAACGTTGGGACATCGATCTTTTGAGGTCCTCGGTGAAGTCCTCTCTGAGAATGCCTTGCAAAACCTGGCGCCCGGTCGTGAAACGGCGTGCTCAAATCCTTGAAGAACTGGGAGCGGTCGCGGAGGACGCCGGCGCGAATTCGGCGGCATTAGCGCTCACCGGCATCGAATTCAATTTCGCCCGGGCAGTCGGGCCAGCTCGGCCGGCCTGGTCATCGCATTTTTCCGGCGTTGCCGCCGCATTTTGATTCAACACCGTGTCGTTCTTCGGCGTGATCCTCGTCTTGGCCCGCTGGAAGGGGCCGGCTCAAAGACCGGCAGGGCGCTGCTGTGGGCCAGCATTCTACGGCCTGTTGGCATTCATCAGAGAACGAGCGCGGTGGCGGCGAGTTGGTGCCGGACGTGTTTCTTGCTCCTCCAACCCACTCGAGAATGTCGGTAGTGGTGAACCGCGCGGTCCGGAAAGAAGCTGTTTAACGCATTCTGCTCCTCTGTGAAAAGCTCGAATAACGTATCCAGCTTTGTGAGGGCCATCAGGCTCAGATGAGGCGGGAGATTAAGCAGTTTCAGCGCCCCGCCGGACCTCGCAATCCGCGCGTACAGAACACCAGGGTGCCCAGTCCTTTATCGTCAACCTCCGTCACGCCCACGAGGTTGATGATGATGTTCACAGCCCTAGCTTGCGCCAGCGCGATTATCGCAGTACGCAGGGTCGCTTCCGAATCGCCTATTGTGATTGGTCCCGGCAAATCGAGAATCCAGATCCTTTCTTCTTTTCTTGGACGGAGTTGGAGCTCCTTGGCGGTTGGTAGAGACGTCTATTCTTCCTTCCTGATCGCTAGCTGCCCTGCTAAACCGTGTTCCGGTTTTCCTCGAAGAGACCTCCGGGCGATTGCGCGCGGCCAGGGCCCAACCCTGGATTTTTGATCGCTGGAGCGCGGCCAGAAGCATATATCGGGCCCGGAACAGCCGTGTCTTCACCGCCGGAACGCTCGATTGGAGCGATTGTGCTATTTCTGCCAGACTGAGTTGCTCGAACTCCCGAAGGATCAGGACGTGCCTGTATTTTTCGGGGAGTTGAACAACTGCTTTACGAACGATCTCTATTGTTTCAGCGCGAGTGATAGATTGGAGCGCCGATTCGTTGGGAGAAGCGAAAGTGTTGAAATCGGCGAGCGCCTGACAGATTGGCCTGCACCCCGCCCGGCGGTAGGATTGCAATGCTTCATTAATTGCGACGCGAGTCATCCACGTGCGAAAGCTGGATTGTGACCGGAAAGTCGACAGATGACGCCAGACCTTCAATAAGACCTCTTGGAGGAGATCGTCCACGTCGGCTCTGTTCGGAACCATTGAGGCGATCCGCCTTCTCACACTGGGCAAGTGACGGTTCGTCAAGACCATGAAATACTCGGTTTGGCCTGCCAGTGCCAGCTTGATGAGCGCGCTGTCTTCGAAGATTGCGAGTGGTGGAACCATTACGATGGAATAACATGCACGTCCGATTCCATAAGCGCATCGATGTCCCAGACCTGACAAACCACGCGAGCCCGAGAAAGAAGAGCGGTGGCACGTGCCACCGCTCGGAGCCGGGGGATCCAGCGAGACGGCCCGTTAAAACGGGTATCCAAAGCCCAGCGAGGGATCGGCGCGATGCGTAATGCGATCCGCGCCGGGCGAGCCGGGCCATTCATAAGTCGGCGAGTTCTACACGAAGCCGCAATAGCGAGTAACTGCCGAGCACACCCCCGCTATTGGCGGCCTTATTCTCGACGCCATTGTCGGTGGTGCTTTTCACGAAGCTACCCAACGCCTGCACCGTGACTTCATTCCTTTTTCTTTCCAGACAATCTCATTACCCTTTTGTTCTGCTGGACGCTGAATTTCTTACTTCCACCATCGTTCGCTTCATTCAATGCATGCGAAATTCCAAATCTTCCAAATCAATGAACCTTAGTAAATGATGAGCCGCTGTTCGAAAGTGATGCTGGAACGCTGTGCGCTTGCCCGGCACTTGCCGTCACGCCGGCAGACCGGGCGACATCGGCGAACCGGCCGTTCACGGCTTGCTCGGTCTGCTGCAGCGAGATGAGAAGCGAGTTGCGCGACACATGGCGCACAATAGGATCCACCACGAAGTGCACGGCGGCAGGTATGTCGCGGCTCAGCGCGATGGCTTCGAGCTCAATATAGACTCCATCATCCCGCTGTTCGAGGCGAGCAATGCCGTATAGCTTCCATATATAGCCGCGACCTTCGCCTTCAGCGATCTGATGCTCACCCGGCTGGCCGTACTCCTCGATCTCCTGCATGCGCGTCGCCCTTGAAATGCTATAGAAGTGGCAATCATCGAGGCGCACGTTGGTCACCTCGTAATCCGCGCCAAGCACAGTTTTCAAGAAGAGCGCTTTGTTCATTAGCAGCATCGAAAACTCATCGTTCGCGTTGCTGCGGGCGATCACTTTTGACTCGATCACCGACGGACGATAGAACTCCTTGTAATGATCGTAGTCGCGAGTGACTTCGAGGATTCCATCGAGCTTGACGTTTGACAAGAAGATCGCGCCCATCCAGTGATGGATCAATCCGCCGGGCACTTTCTTCGGATTTTGTCCAGGCGCCGGAACCACGACGATCTCTCCACCGCGGACCCTAGCGGCTCGCCCGGCGTCTTCAAGCGCCCACAGGAAGCTACCTCCCGGGCGGATTCGGTCCTGAAGATTCACATTCTCCGTCTGCAGGTATTCTTCCCAGGCGGCGAGAGTTTCGGGTCTTAGTGTGGCGGCATTCATCTCGACGGGAAACACCATCGTGGCCAGCAAAACGAGAGTTAATGCGCGCGCGAGAAATGAAGCACGGAACGGGAGCCAGGTACGATCCGGGACTGTCGCATCTTGGGCGTTCGGCTGAGCTTCGGGAAGAGCCTCGCCAAGGATCGCTTCGGCCAGTGCGCGGGAAGCTTTCGAGTTGGCGGTGAGCCAAGCTCCTTCCCGATGCCAACGGGCGATCAGCACCTGTGTCTGTTCGTCGACACCAGTGACGGACGTCATGTCGACAATTAGTCTTCGGTGACCAAAAGCCGACGAAGCAGTGCGCCAGTCCTGTTCGAGTCTGCGCGCACCTTCGTGGTTCAGATCTCCTATCAATTCAAAGCGGAAGGCGGTTGGCCCATCGTGCAGGTAATATTGCAGCGCCTGAGTTTTCATAACAGTCCGATAAGATACAGCGCACGTGAACGGCCCGGCGGATGTGCCTGTAAAGCCGAGAAAATCTTGGTTTTCCCGCTCCGTGCCCTTTTCATGCTGCCAGCATTTCGGCAGACTGCCAACAAGCTGGCAGTATATGGCGGCAAGGTCTTTTTGCGAAGTAGGCGCTGATCGTCGCTTTCATGATCGTCTCAGCGGACGCGACAGTTCGCGGCGAGGACAGGACGCGCATCGTGCTGATCAGGGCGGAGAGAGCGACGAGTTCCGGAACCTGTGGCTCGTTGCTCAGGAGGGCATCGCCATAAGCTTTCGATGCCGCGACGATGAAATCCTTGTAAAGGCCGTCTCGCCGCGACGTTTCGTGGGCGAGCTGCCCGGCCCTCGCCTGGGCACGTTGGCTTAGCCAAGTCGTGATACCCGAGGTTAGCCCGCCGACCACCGATCCGGCAATCGCCGATGATGCCGACAGGTATGCGACATCCATAGACTGTTGATGTAAGCTCTTCTAGGAGTGTCCGAGAACCGTCGATGCCCATTTTGCAATGCTGGTCGCAAACTGTCGTGCGAGAGGCTCGGCACTCTCCGGCGTATGTCTTAGAGTGGCAAGCCAGAGACCGTGGGCCACGCAAGTGTCGACCGCGTACGGAACGATGTGGAGCGAGACATCTTCTCGCGTCCGGGAAGCAGGGAAACACCTAGCAACTTCCCGATCCCACAATATTCTGATGGAACCGATCTCATTACGGTAGAGGTCTGTCGCGAATTCAGGAGCTTCCAAAAGCGCCCAGCTCATCAATATCGCATTAGCTGCACCGTCCAGGCAGATCATCATGGTCGCTTCCATGCTCTCAATCCAGTCAATCTGATTCTTCGCGGCAATCGAGGAGAGATGCCGGTCAAGTGAGCCAAGGCGCGTCTCGATATGATGTCGACGGCCGCTCTGAAGAGGTGGGTTTTATCTCTGAAGTGGGCGTATGGAATTGCCTCCGAAATCCCCGCAGCTTGGGTGAGCGTGAGCGTCGAAGTCCCGCGCAGTCCGGTCAATGCGAACTGAGCCGACGCCGTCCGGAGCACCTGCGCACGCCGGTTTGGCCCAGCCAGACGCTTAGCTTCTGCGCCGGCGGCGGTGTCGGCTCCATCGTCGCAGAGTTTCATCGCAAGATCTTGTTTCATGTGTTTTTACCACGTTTGTATACGGCTGAAGGACAGAGAGGTACGAGGCGCCGCAACCCTTTAAAGAGGCTGATCGAGCATCCTACTTCGTATAGAACAGCGTTTCGATGCTTTTCTTCGCCTCTCGCTTTGCTTTGACACGTGAGACACAATAGGCCAAAAGCAAAAGGCCACCAATTACCGACACCGCGAAAACCATCTGGAAGCTCCTTGTGCCGCACCAGGCAAACGTTCCCGATGCCTGCAATTTGACTTTTTCGTACTGCTTTCCGGGAGTGGCCTGCATTCGTGATTCCAGTCCAAGCGTGTTCGAGTTCCTGCTCTAGTCAATTAGCTTCTGCTTATCAGTGGAAGAAGGTCCGTGAGATGCCACGCTCTGGGCACTTGTTGAGGGCAAATGTCAGACAGTCAGCCCGTGTGTGGCGCCGCGTAATGTTCATCGGAACCACGCTCACGATACATGGAGCAGAAGATGTCCACTTCCGAAGAACACTAATGCGCAGGCGCCTGCGCTCGTGGTCCGCGTGTATTATTTTTCTTGAGCAAAAACGACAACAAGAACATGATTCCTGCGGCAATTCCTAACATCCAAAACGCGTCGATGTAAGATAGGGTCAACGCTTGATCCTGCATAGACTTATAGATCCTGCTATATGCCTGCGTCTGAGGATCGCCGACTCCAGCGCGTTTGAGTTGATTCGCGAGAGACGAAACCGTATCCCGAAAGGCTGGATTGCCGAGGCTCGTGCTGCTCGACAACATCACTTGGTGAACCTGCGCACGCCGAGCCAGTATCGTCGTAACAGCGGAGGTGCCGACACTACTGCCTATGTTGCGCACAAAATTGACCAAGCCGGCCACCGCGTTACTCTTCTCCTGCGGCAATCCGAGGTAGGCCACCATGGTCGTCGGAATGAAGATAAATCCCATCGGGACGTACTGCGCAATACGCAGCCAGGTGGCCGACGCGAAGCTGATTTGGAGATCTATGCGATGCGTGGAGAAGAACATCGCAGTGGTCAGCGCGGCCCAACCGAAGGCGATTAAGTAGCGGGCTTGGATTCTACTCGTCAATTGCCCGACCAACGGAAGTTCAATGAGCAAAATAACCGCGGCTGCGGATAGGACCATACCGGCGGTTCGCGCCGTGTATCCAAGAAGGGTCTGTAGAAACTGGGGCATCAAGACTGTGGCCGAAAAGGACCCTGCTCCCACCATGAACATCATCAAACTCGCAGTTGCGAAGTTGAGGTTCTTAAACAGTCGCACGTCGACAATAGGTTCTTTGACGGACAGTTCCCGAATGACCAGGCAGACCAGGCAGATGGCTGAAATGATCGAAAGCGTGAGAATGAAGTTTGATCCGAACCAATCGTCTTCCTGCCCTTTATCGAGGACGATCTGCAGGAAGGCAATTCCGATAGCCAGGAATCCGAAGCCGACATAATCGATCCTGCTTTCCTGGAGAGTCGTTCGCTTGAGGAACGGAGGGTCTTCGACAAATGTAAGTACGAGGAATAGGGCCAGGATGCCGACCGGCAGATTCATGAGAAAGATCCAGCGCCAGCTGTAGTTATCCGTGACCCAGCCGCCCAGAGTTGGTCCGATAGCGGGAGCGCATATCGCCGTCACGCCGTAAATGGAGAAAGCCAGCCCTCTCTTTTCTGGCGGAAATGTGTCAGCAAGAATAGCCTGAGCCATCGGTTGCAGACCACCGCCTCCAGCGCCCTGAATCACACGGGCTATCAATAAAACGGCCAGTGTTGGCGCGATGCCGCACAATAACGAACTCACGGTGAAGAGAGAGATGCAGATGAGAAAGAACCGCCTCCGTCCTATCAGTGACACAAGCCAGCCTGTGATTGGCAGAACGATAGCATTTGAAACTAGGTAGGAGGTTAGAACCCAGGTACTTTCCTCACTGCTTGCTCCCAGGTTTCCGGCAATATGTGGAAGCGCAACGTTGGCGATGCTGGTATCGAGCACTTCCATAAATGCCGCCAGCGATACAACAAATGCAATCAACCAAGGGTTTGCCTTTGGCTTCCATGCTGATGGTGGAGTGGGGGCCGCGCTCACGGGTTCCTAGAATCGAGGCAGTATGCCAGTCCCGCTCCTGTCAGCATTAACTCCAGCCCCCGCCCAAAGCCTTATACAACTGAACCACGCTCAGCAGCTCGTTCAACCTGATTTGCCTCAGATCCAATTGCGCCTGGAGCAGATCGCGATCGGCGTCTAGCGCATTGAGCTGGGTATCCACCCCGCCGGTATATCGTGCGTACGCCAAGCGTTTCCGATCCTCAAGAGCTGTGACCAGCGCTTGCTGCTGCACTCGGCTCTCTCTCACCCTTTGGTGAGCAATTAAGGCGTTTGATACTTCGGTAAAGGCAGTCTGGATAGTCTTCTGATATTGTACGACGGCGCTATCTTTTTGGGCCTCCGCCAACCTCACGTTGGAACGGAGACGGCCGGCTGTGAATATCGGCTGCGTGACCTGCGGCACAAAGCTCCAGGTGCTGTGTGGACCGCTGAACAGGCTCGATAATTGCGTGCTCTGACCACCTATGAGTCCGCTCAGGCTTAACTGTGGGAAGTATGCGGCTCTAGCAATCCCAATCTGCGCATTGGCCGCAATGAGGTTCTGCTCTGCGGCGCGTATATCAGGGCCGCCGCTCTAGCAACGCAGATGGCAAGCCGGCTGGAACTTCGGGAGGGAACAGATCCTCGTTGAACGCACCCTGGTGGTGGATCACATCGCCTGGATTCTTTCCAAGCAGCAGGCTGATTTGATTCTCGGTCTGCTCGATCTGCTGTTGCAGTGTGGGAATGGTCTCGGCGGCGGTATCCACCAGTTGCTCGGCTTGTCGCAGATCGAGCTGCGTAGCGACACCTCCAGTTTGCCGGTAGATCGTGAGATTCAGCGAGTCCTGCCGAGTGGCGAGCGTGGTCTTCGCAATCTCCAATTCGTAGTCCAGCTCGCGTACCGTGAAGTACGCAGTTGCTACATCGCTCACCAGCGTAGTAATCACAGCTTTTCGATTTTCGTCCGCACTCAAAAGATTTGCGCGTGCCGCTTCGGTCGCCCGGCGTAAGCGTCCCCAAAGGTCTATTTCGAATGACAGCAGGTTCAGTGATGCCTCACCCCAATTGCGATTCTGAGACGGCACAAAAGAGGCGGGCAGTGGGAATTGACCATCTCTGGAAAGCCGCGTGAACTGTACGTCTCCACTGGCCCCCACTTGTGGGAATTGGTTGGATCGTGTGATCCCCAGATTTGCCCGCGCCGCTTCCACGCGGGCCACCGCATCCCGCAAGTCGTAATTCTGCTGGAGAGCTGTCCTGACCAATTCTTGTAAATCCGCGTCTTTAAAAACCTCCCACCACTTCAGGTCGGCGAGAGACTCCGGCTGCGGGGCCGGCAAGGGGTCCGGAGCGCGGAAATTTTGTGGGATCTGCACAGTCGGCCGGTGATAATTCGGCCCGAGCGTGCAACTAGTCACCAAACCCGCGGCAATCAAAACAGCCATCGCTCGATAATTCATTTCAGTCCCCCTGCCCAGGTGAGGGAAGCATCTCAGGCGCACCTCCTGGCGCGCGTGCAGCGCCGGAGACCCTCTCCACCAGATAGAAGATTGCCGGAATGAAGAAGATGCCGATGGCAGTTGCGGCCAGCATGCCTCCGATGACCGCGGTACCCATGATCTGGCGCGCCACCGAGCCTGCGCCGGACGCAGTCCACAGCGGCACGCACCCAAGTATGAATGCGAACGACGTCATCAAAATAGGGCGAAGGCGGAGCCTCGCCCCTTCGAGAGCGGCATCGGCCAAGGACTTGCCGTTCTCGAACTGCTCCTTGGCGAACTCGACGATCAGAATCGCGTTCTTGGCGGCCAGACCGATCAGCATCACTAAACCGATTTGCGAGTAAACATCGTTTTCGATTTGCACCATGTAAGCCGGCAGAAATGCTGCTAACAATACGCGGCGCAGCCACAACACTCCAAAGGCGCCGAACACCGCGACCGGCGTGCTCAAGAGTACGCTGAACGGCAGCGACCAACTCTCGTAGAGCGCCGCCAGAATCAGGAACACGAAAAGCAGCGAGAACCCGAAGATGACCGAAGGCGAGATTCCCTCCCGTGCCTTCTGCTCTTGATACGACATGCCCATGTAATCAAAACCCATTTCGCCTGGCATGGTTTGTTTGAAGACGTCTTCCAGTGCTGCCGTGGCCTGGTTTGAGCTATAGCCCGGTGCGGCGCTGCCGTTGATTTGTGTCGAGCGGTACTCGTTGTAGCGCATGGTGAATTCTGGACCCTGACGCGACTCGAACTTTGTCAGCGCGGCCAGCGGCGCCATATCCCCACTGCTGTTGCGCACATAGAATTGACCCACATTCTCCAGATTCGACCGGTAGGGCTCTTCCGCTTCCACGTATACCTGCCAAGTACGGCCGAAATCGTTGAAGTAGTTGATGAACAGCCCTCCCATGAAAGCCTGAATGGTCTTGTAAACATCGCTGACTGCCACACCTTGCTTCAGCACTTTTTCCCGGTCGACATCCACGAACTTCTGGGGCACGCTCGGCAGAAACGTTGTGCTGATCGCGCCAATTTCGGGACGTTTGCGAGCGGCCGCCAGGAACTTGTCCAGGTTGTCTGCCAGGAACTTGACATCCCGCCCGGCGCGGTCTTCGAGCACGAACGTAAATCCGCCGGAAGTGCCCACTCCAGGGATCGCCGGAGGAGAGAAACTGAAGACAGTTCCTTGGGGTAACCTGCTGAGTTGCTGGTTCAGTCGTGCCCTGATTTCCTGATACTGGTCCGCACTGCTCTTACGCTCGCTCCAGGGCTTCAGAGTGACGAAGTAGAAGGCGTTGTAAGTGGTCCGGACAAAGCTGAGCAAGCTGAAGCCGGCGACGCTGGTGGTGTACTCGACGCCGGGCGTGGCTGCGAGGATCTTCTCAACCTGTCTCGATGCCGCTGCCGTTCGTTCGAGGGAAGCCGCATTCGGGAGTTGCATGTTGACGAAGAGATAGCCCTGGTCCTCGTCGGGCAGGAAGCTGGATGGCACACGGCTGCCGAAGAACAGACCGGCAACGCCGAAGCCCAACAGTGCCACCAGCGCCAGGGCGCTTTTTCGAATCAGCACCCCGGACAGGCGGACATAGCCGTGCGTCGTGCGTTCGAAGATGCGATTGAACCAGTCAAAGAACCTTCGGAGCAGTCCGCGGCTATCCTTCTTTGGCCGCAGCAGCAGCCCGGCAAGGGCGGGGCTTAGCGTGAGGGCGTTAAATGCCGAGAGGACCACCGAGATCGCGATCGTCACGGCAAATTGCTGATAAAGTCGCCCGGTGATCCCAGGGATGAAGGCAGTTGGCACGAACACCGACGAGAGAACTAAGGCGATGCCGATCACCGGTCCTGAGAGCTCTTCCATTGCTTTTCGAGCGGCATCTTTCGGGGCCAGACCCTCCTCGATGTGCCGTTGCACGCCTTCGACGACGACAATGGCATCATCCACCACCAGGCCGATGGCCAGCACCAGTCCGAACATGGAAAGCGTATTGATGGAGAATCCGAACAGCGGAAAAAAGACAAACGTGCCCACCAGAGAGACTGGCACAGCCAGCAATGGAATCAGCGTAGCGCGCCAGTCCTGCAGGAAGAGGTAGACCACCAGGATCACCAACACGATAGCGATCAGCAGGGTTTGGATGATTTCCCTCATCCCTTCTGTAACGGCGCTTGTCTGGTCAAGCGATATGGCGTAATCCATGTCGTCGGGGAAGCGCTGCTTCATCTGAGACATCAGTTTCCGGACGCCTGCGGCCGTTTGGACCGCGTTAGAGCCGGGCAACTGGTAGACGGCAACGATCGCAGCGTTTTTGCCATTCAAGCGGCTGACAATGCTGTAATCGTTGGTACCCAACTCGATCCGCGCGACGTCTTTCACACGGACGATTCCGCCATTCGGGTTCTCGCGGACTATGACGTCTCCGAATTGCTCCGGCGAAGTCAGACGGCCTTGAGCGAGAACGGAATAGGTAAATTGCTGGTCGTTGGAAGCGGGCTCGCCGCCAACCTGACCGGCAGGATTCACCGTGCTCTGCGCCTGGACGGCGTTGACGATATCCGTCACAGTAATGCCCAGCTTCGCCAACTGGTCAGGTTTCACCCACAGCCTCATGGCATACTGGCCCGAGCCGAAAACCGTCGTCTGGCCGACACCGTATAAGCGTGCGATGGGATCGTTAAGGCTGATATAGGCGTAGTTGGCCATGAATTGCGCATTGCGAGTTCCGTGTGGCGAGAACAAGGAAACCAGCATGAGCGGAGCGGTGGCTGACTTTTTGATGGTGACCCCGAAAGTGTTAACGTCAGGCGGAAGCTGACCGGTGGCCAGTTGCTCGCGCGACTGGGTCAGAATCAGATCCGTATTCGGGTCCGTTTTGACATCGAAGTCTACCACCAGCGTGGTCTGCGAGTTGCCCGTGGCGTTTAAGGAATACATGTAGTTCATGTTGTCCACGCCGTTGATTTGCTGTTCGATGGGGGTGGCGACGGACTGCTCCAGTGTCTGCGCATCAGCACCGACAAACGTGGCTTGAAGCTGAATCTCCGGCGGTACGATATTCGGGAATTGGGCGACCGGCAGGACTCCGATGGTGACGGCGCCTACGATCACCGTCAGAATCGCGATGACCATAGCCACGATCGGCCGGTTGATGAAGAACTTAGACATCTCAGTTGCCCTCCACAAACGGCTTCGGGCTGACTTGCGTGCCAGGACGAGCCTGCTGGATGCCCTCGGCCACCACGCGCTCACCCGGCTTTAGTCCTTCAGCCACGATCCACATCGAGCCGATCCGGTCGCCGAGTTTCACCGTCCGAATGCCGACCTTGTTTGCGCTGTCCACGACGGCAACCTGATAGCCGCCTTGCAGTTCCGTCACAGCGCGCTGCGGAATGAGTAGCGCGCCTGCGCTGGTACCGATCGCTGCGCGAACTTTGCCGTATTGGCCGGGCCGCAGCCTGTTCCCCGGATTCGGGAAAAGCCCCGTCAACTGAATCGCGCCGGTATTCTGATTCACCTGGCGATCCGCGAAAAAGAACTTCCCCCTATGCGGATAGGTGATTCCGTCGGCCAGGATCAGCTCCAGTTGCAGCTTCGCCAGATCGCTTCCGCCGCCGCGCGTCAAGCTCAGATACTCCTGTTCTCCGACGGTAAAGTTACCTCTGATAGGATCGAGCGTCGAAACGGTGGTAATCACGCCACTACTGGGATTGACCAGATTGCCCACCTGCACCTGAGCTTGTCCGGCGATTCCGTCGATGGGAGAAGTCAGGTGCGTGAAACCGGTGTTCACCTTTGCCGCTTCCACCGCGGCCTGAGCGGATTCCACCGCCGCGGTGCTCGCCTCAATCTGTGCCTTAGCCGTTTCGACACCAGCCTTCGACGCTTCGATCTGAGCCTTGGCGGCTACATTGTTCTGAACTGCATTGTCCAGGTCCTGCCGCGTGACTGCCTTCTGTTCCGCGAGCGGCGTGTATTTGTCTACGTCCAGTTGTGTTCTTTTTTGACTTGCCATCGATTGGTCGAGCTGGGCTTGGGACTGCGCCAACTGCGCCTTGGCCTGTGCGAGCTGCCCTTTGGCCTGTGCGAGCTGGCCCTGTGCCTGAGCGAGCGCGGCGTCAAACGGTCGCGGATCGATCTCGAACAGCAGTTGCCCTTTTCTCACAAACGAGCCTTCCGAGTAGTTCTGCGTGAGCAGATAGCCAGTCACTTCCGCCCTGATGGCCGCGTTGACGAGTCCGTCCAGCGTGCCGATCCATTCGTGATAAATGGGAACGTCGCGCTGCTCTACCTGAATTACTTCGACCTCGGGCGGTCGTGGCGGTCCTGCGGCGGAAGTTGCTCTTGTGCAACCCGCTGCGACCAAGGCTGCGGGAATCAAAACAACAGCTGCCCAAATCTCGATTCTGTTAGTGAGTGCAGTTGTCACCTTCGTCTCCTGTGCAGTGCGGATATAAGAAAGATTCAGAGCGCTGATTGTGGTGGAACCCTTCATGCCGGCTGCCTCCGGCGAACCGGCTTCCCCGTAATTTCCTCGACGAGAGCCTCCATGGCGACTCCCTTTGCGATAAAGCGCGCTCCTGCCTCATTCATCGCCTGGAGCAGGCACCGCCCTGCTTCGTCGATCCCCGTAACCTCCCTCATGTCGAGTTCGACTGCTTTGCCGGAGAGCGGTGCGGAACGCCAGGTGTTTTCGGTTTCGGCAACCCAGGCGCCCGCGAGTCTGCCTGCAAGATGCAAGCGCCATTGGCCGCCGTCCTCCTGAACTGTGATTCTCAACATTCGGTCTCCCAATATTCGCTCTAGCGAAAGCGCATGTGCGACGCCAACTCTCACAATCCCTGTAATTAACTGAGCGCCAACGAGCTTAATGCTCAGAGTGGCCTTCGTAGTTTCGCCCACCAAGTACCCGGTTCTGAGCACAGTGCCAGTAATCGGGCAGCATGGGGCTGGCTCTGTTTATGGCGATGCCTCTAAAATCAAGCGAATCCGGAGCGGCGTCGCCTTCATCCAATTTTGCAAGTGGGTGAGATAATTGCCCATAGCACGACTATGGTTGGAACTGCAGAGAGGCTGGAAGTAGCACGTTCGACGCAGGCTGTTGCGCCTCGGTACGAATCACTCATCCGTCTGGCCGAAGCGATTCGATCTCACCGGGACCAGAACGACTTATTCCAGCTGCTCGCGGATGAACTACGCCAGGTAGTTCCTTTCGATGCGATCTGTCAAGTCGACCATGCCGGAAATAAGATTAACTGGCATTTCTCCGAAGCTTGCGATTCGACGATCAGCGGGATCTCAGATATTCCGAAGGAAGAAACCGTAGGATGGTGGGTGGATCGGAATCAGCAACCGATCGTGCTCCGCGTCGGGCACGAGGAGACGCGCTTTCGTACGACCATCGAAGCGCTTCACAAGTTGGGGCTTCGTTCGTTATGTGCGGTTCCGTTGAGCACTGCTCATTCGCAATTGGGCAGTCTTGTATTCGGCAGTCAGTTCGATGACGCCTACTCATCGGAAGTAGTAAGGTTTCTATCGCTCGTCGCGGCTCAGATTGCTCTGGCCATGGACGACGCTCTCGCGCAGCAGCGATTGAAACTCCTTCTTGATATGACAAACGGCGTTGTCTCGAAGCTGGACTTGCGGGAATTGCTCCGGGAGGTTTCTGCCAGCGTGCGTCGCCTAATGCAGTGCGATGGCGTCGGCGTTACACTTTCAGACCCGGATACCAACCAGTTGCGCATTTACGCGTTTGATAAATCGGAACGGAAAGGCATTGTCCACGAAGGAATGAGTATCTCGACGGAGGGATCGGCGACCTTGGTCAGGGCATTCCAAACCAGCCAGCCCATCTGCATCGCAGAAGTGGATACTACGGCGGATCCTCTAGCCGCTGCTGAGGGCGTTAAATCGATGTGTCACTTGCCTCTCATTGGCCGGGAGCGCGTCCTTGGAGTTCTGAGCCTCGCCAGGGATCGGGAGAGCGCTTTTGGTGAAGGGGACGCCGGCTTTCTCGGTCAGGTCGCGAATCAGATCGCGCTAGCCGTTGAGAACGCCATCGCTTACGGAGAAATTGCCAGCCTTAAAGATAAGCTTGCTCAGGAAGTAGTTTATCTGCAGGATGAAATTCGAACCGAGCTGAAGTTCGAAGAAATCGTTGGCAACAGTGATGCTTTGAGGCGCGTGCTTGCGGAACTGGAAACCGTCGCGCCCACTGATTCCACTGTGCTCATCTACGGCGAGACAGGCACAGGGAAAGAACTCATCGCGCGGGCCCTCCACAACCTGAGCTCGCGCAAATCGAATGCTTTTGTCAAACTGAACTGCGCGGCGATTCCGACCGGCCTGCTGGAAAGCGAATTGTTCGGCCACGAGAAAGGCGCCTTTACCGGCGCGATCGCCCAACGCGTTGGCAGGTTCGAGTTGGCCAATCGTGGGACCGTGTTTCTCGACGAAATCGGCGAAATCCCTCTGGAACTGCAACCGAAACTGCTGCGTGTGTTGCAAGAACGCGAATACGAGCGCCTGGGTAGCACACGAACGCTCCACACCGACGCCCGTCTGATCGCGGCGACGAATCGCGATCTGGAGGCGATGGTAAAGGACCAGACCTTTCGCACCGACCTGTACTACCGGTTAAACGTCTTCCCCGTACGAGTGCCTTCATTGCGTGAGCGGCGGGAAGACATTCCTTTGCTCGTCCGCCACTTCGCCCAGCAGTTTAGCCGCCGCATGAACCGGAGCATCGAAACGATCCCCTCGGAAACAATGAATACGCTGGTCCGCTATGACTGGCCCGGCAATATCCGGGAATTGCAAAACGTGATCGAGCGGGCCGTGATCGTTTCCAGTGGACCGGTGCTGAAGGTGTCGCTGGACGACTTGAGAACGCGCGTTCATGCCCCGGAGTCGGCGAACGGCAGCGGCGCGTCCGAGGATCTAACGAAAATGCGCGGCGTGCTGGAGGATGCCGAGCGAAAGCAGATATTGGCCGCTCTTAAGCAAGCCCACTGGGTCGTTGCCGGCCGCAACGGAGCCGCTGCTCTGTTGGGCATGAAACGCTCGACCCTTCAGGCGCATATGCAGAGGCTCGGGATTCGAGTTTCCCGCACTATAGACTAAGCCGACCGCCCGCGCTTCTCGATCACCAATCCTCCCACCAGAGACAACCTGTCTGTCCAGAAATGCCAATCGTGGCTATACACATGCAAATCACATCGGCGGGAAACGAAATGAAAGTTCCAGCATTCAGTTACGACATGCATGACGGGCCTACCGCTTTTAGCATCGAAGTGTCCGGCGCCCTGGCCGCAACGGGCGCGGAGAAACTCGAACGGGATTGGCTGAGCGCCTCTGCGGTTATTGGAAAGAAAGAGCTTGTTGTCGACCTCTCTTTCGTCACGGAGATCGATCCGGTAGGGCGTCAACTGCTGCTCCGTTGGCGCAGCAATGGGGCGACGGTCGTAGCAAACACGGCAGACTCACTGGCATTGGCTGAGTCAGTTATCGGACGTCCTCTTCGTCGACGTTGCCGGATCGCGTATACCTCGACGCCGTACCGGTCGGAGTCGTTTTTCGCGACGTGCGTTCAGCTGCCCGATAATCGCCTGCGAGGTGATCTTGCTGGACAGAAGATTATTACCCGGTTGTGATTGGCGCTGGCCCGTCGGGAATCGCTGAGGCGGCTTGTAGATGGCGAATCGCGTCGTGGGCGAAAGGATCGCGGCTTGGCCAAGGTAGTTTCGAAACGTGCCGTTACTCGGGATCTATTCCGTAAGCGAAGAGCGAAGCGCCAATCTTGAGTCACGGCGCGACGCCCGGCTGACCGGGGCGTTCGCGCAGACACTTATTGAGCTCTTACCGCAGTCCCGACGCCAGCAAAGTTTCGCCGGTCAACCATCCTGAATCCGTGGACGCCAGGAAAACGGCAATCGGCGCGATGTCATCCGGCTGCGCAATGCGGCCGAGCGGGGTCTGGGCTTCGGACTGCTTTTGGAAGTCGCTACCGATGAATCCAATGGCATGGACGCCTTCGGTCTCCACCATTCCGGGATTGATCGAGTTGATGCGGATCGTCCTCGGCCCCGGTTCCTTCGCGAGGACAACAAGGGGCACTTTATTCGTGAGCTTGTTCATATCCTCTTCTCCGGATCGAATCGCGATCCGCCCGCTCATTTCGATAACCGTCTAACTGATGAAGGCGTCCCGCCCGGGCCGGTGAGCCTGCCACAACCCAAAGCTCTAAAGCAGGAAGGGCGAATGCGAGCCCCTGTTTCCCCTGAAGCCCTCGGGAACCTGCTCTTCGGTCTGCGCTATCCCCCGGGAATACAACCAATTCGCACACCGGAGTAAGAAACAATTCAGCTAAAGCCTGCCCCCCGATAGCCGATGGAAGAACGACAGAGGTTGACGCCAATTCCTACACCGAGAGTTTTGTGGATCTCCGATCAGGCCGATGAAATTGTCGACAACATTCGCTTGTCGCTGGTGTTAGTGAACAGTGCCCTGGATGGATTGAACATGTTGCGATACCAGGATTTCGACGTCATATTGGTGAGCCTCCCTGTTCCCGACCGGGCTTCCGCGGCTGGTCTCCTCGAAGAATTGCAACAGGCCCAGCCCGGCACGCCCGTGGTGATTCACGCGCCGCAATCCAGATCCACTGAAATTGTCGGCCTTCTGCGGCTCGGTGCGTTCCACGTTTTCGAGCATGGAGACGCCACCAGCCTTCTCTACATGGCGGCGAATACCAAGCTAGCCGCCGAATACGCCTCTGAGCCGACTGATCGCCAAGCGGAACCCTGGCGCCGTCTGCTGATCGGAGAAAGCCGGCCCCTCGAGCGGATCGCACAGTGCATTCGGCTGGTTGCCCCACGCCGCTCCACAGTACTGATTCTCGGAGAAACCGGAACCGGCAAGGAGATCGTTGCGCGATCCATTCACGCCGCCAGCAACCGCCGTCACCTTCCGATGGTCTCAGTCAACTGCAGCGCCCTGCCGGAGGCTCTGCTCGAGGCCGAACTGTTCGGTCATGTGAGGGGGGCCTTCACGGGAGCAACGAATCATCGCATCGGACGCTTCGAGCAGGCCAACCACAGCACCATCTTTTTGGACGAGATCGGGGACATGCCGTTAAGTCTGCAAGCCAAGCTCCTGCGCGTCTTACAGGAGCGCGAGTTCCAGCGTCTGGGCAGCTCGGAGAACGTTCGAGTCGATGTCCGCGTCATCGCGGCCACCCATGCCGATTTAGCGCAACTGACCAAGCAAGACAGGTTCCGCGAAGATCTCTATTACCGGTTGAACGTGGTGCCTATCCCGATTGCGCCGCTACGGGAACGCCCCTCCGACGTTCCACTTTTAGTTCGGCACTTCATCGAGAGGATCTGCCGCGAAGAAGACATTCCGGCTAAGAATATTTCCCGTGAGACGCTAGACCGCTTGGCGACTCATGACTGGCCCGGCAACATCCGCCAACTGGAAAACGCCGTTGAAAAAGCAGTCGTGCTTAGCGGGGATCGGCCGGCCCTCTTTCCCGGCGATTTCCCGCTTCCGCCGCGGACCCATCCGGTCGCGTTCCAACCGGGCACGCAAACATTCATTGCCCTTCCTGATCAAGGCCTCGATTTCGAGCGCACTGTGGGAAACATCGAGCTGAATATTCTCGAACAGGCCCTGAAAAAAACGCGTGGCAACAAAAAGCTCGCAGCCGAAATGCTGGGCCTCAAACGAACCACCCTTTCCGCTAAGCTCAAGAGCCTTGTGGCCGTAGGCGCGGCGGGATAGGCGATATCTGCGCCGCGCGCACAATGAACCGTTTGGGCGCTGATCCTATGTAGTAAAACGGATAGCAGGTCACCAAAGTCAAAGTCTGCCCGTGTGAGGCAGCCAGCACGCCGACATCTCTCGGACCCACGATATCGGTGGACTCCACCAGGTAGCGATAAGTCCCATTTTCCGTCTCCAGCTCGATAGTGTCATCCTTCTTGATGTTCCGCAACGCCCGGAAAAAAGTATCGCGATGCCCCGCCAGCGCCACGTTCCCTACGTAGCCGGGCAACGCCGTGCCGGGAATGTGTCCAACCGCTCGGTGCAGGGTCTTACCGTCAGCGCCCTCGCGTACCATGACAGTCAGGTTCAGACGAGGAATCTCCAGCCGGCCGATTACCGACGAAGGCAACGGCGGCTTTCCCTGCGGCATCGGCTGAAGCTTTTGGGCAGCGGCGGGAGCTTCCACTTTTTCGCGCTGCGCCCCCAACAACCAGGACATCTCATCTCCCACGAACCCCCGGACCGAGGGCGTCAGCTCACGTAACGTTTGATCAAAAGCCCAGTCCTGATATGCCTGGGATAGAATCGCGCTGGTGTTTACCCAAACGTAAGTATCGAGCGCCACCAAACCCACCAGCAGAAAGAACCACTCGAAACCGGCTAGCCAACGGCGCGCCGGCGGAGTTCGATTCTCGGGCGGCGAGTCCAATTTCAGGACGGCCCTCATTTCTGCTCGGCTCCCACGCTGTCCGGGGTGAACAAATAGCGCGTCCGCGTGCGAACATTCAGTTTTTGGCCCGCCGGCGAAGTGGCTATCACTTTAATCTGCCGCTCCGGCTTGCCGTTGTTCAGCTCCGGAATGTATCCGATCGTGTACCGCGTGCGAACGTCTTTCGCGATTTGGCGGCAAATCGGCACCACCTCTTCCAGAGTCTTCGGGAAGTACGATCCTCCGCCGCTCACTTGCGCCAATTGCCTCAGCACACCGGGATTACTTTCCGGGTCGTACTCATCGAAAATACCGATTGTGTAAATGGTCACGATCGATTCCAGAACATCGTGCATTACATCCGGCAGCTTGTGCACGCTGATGTTGTCCCCGCCATCGCTGATCACCAGCAACGTCTTTTTGTCGCGCCTTCCCATGTCTGTTTGATGCAGCGCCATTTCCATCGCGTCATAAAGCGCGGTTCGTCCTTCGGGCACTCCTTGCCATAAAGCCGCACGCAGTTGATCGATGTTATCGGAAAATAAAACGGTATCCGGGAGCCCGTGGCGGGCCTTTTCGTTGAAGTTTATTACGAAGACTTCATCCTGCGGATTGCTGGCCTTGATGAATTCCAGCGCGGCGGCAATCACCTCCGCGCGCTTCGGCCGCATGCTGCCGCTCTCATCCACCAAAATCCCGACCGTGACAGGAATATCGGCGTTCGCAAACTGCGTGATCTGTTGCGGCTTTCCGTTCTCGTATACCTTGAAACTGTCTTGCGTCAGGCCCGAGACGAAACCCCCGTCCCGGCTCTTCACGCTTACATCCAATAAAACAAGGCGCGATGTGGTCCGGATAGTGTAATTTGGCGGTTCCTGCCCGCTGCCGGCGCTTGGCGCACTCTTCTGGTAAAAACCAGCGGCAACCAACACCATCACCGGGGCAGCCAACATCCACCGGATCACGCCGCGCCCCTTGCTCATAGGTCTCTAACCTATGTTACGACGTTCGAACCACGTGCAGCACGAAATACAGGCCCACCGAAAACAATCCGATCAGTCCTACCAGAGGATACGGGCTGGCAGTTTTCGGAAGCTCCTGAGGAGCCGAGGCCGGTTCGGGAGCGGGAGCCGGTGCGGGCTCGGGCTGAACCTCAGGCTGAGTGGGCGGCGCTGCCTGCGCGACTTCCTGCCGCGGCTCTTCGGCCGGAGGCGGTGTCGTTGTTACTGCAGCCGAGGGCATCTCGGCCGGTTGCGTGGCTTCCGTGGTCGGCACCGGCTGATGAGAAACAGCCGCTATCTGAACGGCTGCCGACTTGGGATAGGCAAACTCTTGTCCGAAATTGTCGCCAGGATAGAACCAGGCTCTCAAGGCCTTGGGTTGTCCGGGAGGCGTTTCCCAGAAGGTGAATACGGTCTTTCCGGTCGGCTGCAGCCGATAATTCGGAATAGCCAGAATTGTGGTTTCCAAGTGTGTTTCATCGGCGTTGAAGATCTGGACGATGTGGCGATCAGATGGTGAATCCAGAAGTTTGATTACGTACTTACCGGCAGGCAACACCTTGTTCGGAACTTGAATCGATTCGTTTACGGTCATAATCGTCTTCTTGTTCCATTCATCCGCGCGTGCAGTCGGAGCGAGCGCGATTGCGAGCACTCCGGCAGACGCGAGTGCGAGAACTAAACGGTTCATATATGAACTCCTTCCCTGATGGAAATGTGCGATGCGCGATCGCTGAAAGCAACCGCCATGTTGCATGTACCTCATGGTTGCAACCGATAGTGCTCATCGCAGCTACGCTGCCAAAACAGCAAACGTTTGTTTTTCAGAGACTTCCGTTCAAAGAGGGGGAGCAAAACCAGGCAAGTTTTACAGGTTCCGAGTCGAACTGTCGACCTCCGGTCATTAACGCGTCAGCGGATCTTCAACCCAGGGTGGCGTGGCTTCCATCAGCCGCCCGAGTTCCGGTTCGAGTTTTACCATTTTTTCCTTCATTTCCCAAGCGATGCGGCGATAGCTAAAGTGGCCCTTCACCCCCGAACGAAGCCTCGACATATATTCCGCTTCCGGAAAATCCATCTTGAAAAGAAATCTCGATTTGGTGGCAAATGGCAGCAAATAATGCGATCCTGGCTCCGGCAAATCACTCGCCACGTTACTAATATGTGACAGGAGCGATGTGTAAAGCGTCGATAATCCAGCATCCGCGATCGCATCCGGAGCCGCAAAGCCCAGTTTGCTGGAATAAGTTTGCCGGAACTGTTGGCACCTGCGATGCCGATGCAAGTCCCGATAGGCCCCAATGTCCATCACGATATCGTACGCATAGGGCGCGCCGCGGAAGTTTCGCAGCAGTTCGTCCCGGTGCGTCCTGGATCGCAACGCGACATCGATGACCTCGTTCTTCTGCGCGGAACTCCATCCGCAAGCGAGTTCATACAGCGCGCGATAGGAGCGATGCGTCACCGGATACAGTAACGTCGCGACAATATCGGCGAGCGTGTCATCTGGCTTCAGCAAATCGACAGTCTCCGAAACCCCTTCTTCGCCCTCCGATAGATTCTCCCGCGCCCACTGCCGCAGATCTTCCCGGCTGCGCAACAGGTGCTGGTTCACCTCCACGTGCCGCGCCAGCGTCGGAGCCACCGCCTCTGATGAGCCACTTGAATCCCACAGGCACTCCGGCGGCGCCGCGCAAGCCTCCGCGATCTCGCCCGCCAATTCTCGAATTTCGCCGTACTCGGAAGCTTTCAAGCGCCGCACCTGGCGCTCCAGTGTGCGGATGCTGGTCACCTGTCCAACGCCGGTCGGGATTCCGAAACACAGCAGGTAACGCGCCACGTCGAAGGCGCGCGCCTTCAGGTTACGCTGATACGCATCCGGCTTCATCGATTCAGGACGCGGAAGCCGCTCGGCCAGGTAATCGAACACTTTCGTGTGAATTTCGTTGTATCCATCGAGCAGCTTTCGAGCCGCTGCCTGATAAACCGCGGCTTGTTTGGAATCAAATTCCGGCGGCGTCACGAAACCCGATTTCGAGAAATCCTGATAACGCGACGATCGCGCCTGCCCGTCCCACAGCTGCTCGTCTTCAATCTCGGTTGCCGCTAGTTCCGAGATACCTTCAAAACACAGGACCACGTGCCCCAGGTCCGCGATGGACGCGTGCCCATATTGAAAATAGAAGCTTTCGAGAAACTTGGCCGAGTCATGCGTCCGCACCCACTCCATCGAGTCGCGAATGGAATCAGGCGACCGGCTGTATCTCGCCAGCGCATACGCGCACTTCTCCGGCGGCATCGGCGCAACAGTGAACACCCGCTTTGTGGCCGTAGCGCGCGCAGGCTCCGTGGCGCACGCACTCATGCGCGCCGCGTCGGCACTCATGCCGACGCCCGGCTTCCCATCATCTCCGCTGGACATCCCACTACCCCTTGAACTCTCCCGCCAACCGGCTAGCCAGGGGGCGCGTCTGGCCGGAATACTTGTTTCCGGCCTTGTTGCGGTACGGCATCGACGATGGCGAGGAGAGTTGCTCGAAAGTAAACGAACAGATTCGCATGCCCGGGTACAACGCCACCGGCATGCGGCTCAAATTGCTAAGCTCGAGCGTCGCTTTACCGGACCAGCCGGGGTCGAACAGTCCAGCCGTGCCGTGCACGATGATCCCGATCCGTCCCAAGCTCGAGCGGCCCTCCAGCCTTCCCAGCACATCATCGTCGAGTTCCAGGCTCTCCTCGGTGATGGCCAGCACGAACTCGCGCGGCTGCAGGATGAACGAATCGCCAGCCGCCACCTCAACGCTCTTCATCAAGCCATCAATCCCCTTCTTTTCCTTGAGATCGATATAGGGATGGCGGCTGTGCTCGAAGATGTTGAACTCGTTGCCGAGCCGGAAATCGACCGAGCAACTGCCGAACTGCTCGGGCGGCAATTCCGGCGCGATCTTTATCTTTCCCTGCGCGATGTAGCGCTTGATGTCCACATCGGACAGCACCATAGAAATTCACAGTAGCACAGGCGCGTCGCCGCTCCATCGCAGCATGCGGCTGGCAGCCGCAATTCATTGAAACTAAAGTTCCCGCGCCACCTGTCGATAACACGTTGAGAGCCTCTCTTGATCTCACTCCGGAAGTCTATCAACGAGCTGGACAAATTGAATGAGTGCAAACGCTCGGCAGTTGACTGTTACGGTCTCGCGATCGGCGCCGTGGCGGAACATGCCGTAGAGGTCGACGCCGCCCAGGTCGCTCAGTTCCGATCGACCCTGCAATCGCTCCGCGAGCAGGTGAAACCCGACATCACCGCCGAACAACTGCGTCACGTGCAAACCTCCTTGAGCGCTGAACTCGAAGCCTATAGTGACCAGGTCTACCAGCGCCTCCAGCGGTTGCGCGACGATGTCCGGGCGGCCTCGCAGGCCGTGGAAGTTTTCGCCGGAAACCTCTCCGCCAGTGGAACCGACCTCGATGTTGAGGTGAAGCGCGACCTGCAGCGCCTCGATAAAGCGTCGCGCACGGCGTCGCTCGACGAACTGCGGGGTGTCATCGGCGGCGTCTCCGCCAGTATCGCTTCCAGCTTTGAGCGGGTAAAGTCCAGCAACCAGTTGGCCATCGCCCAGCTAAAAGATGAGATTCGCGTGCTCCACAAAGAAATCGAAATCGCGCGCAAGTCGCGTTCCGCTGGCCGGCCCTCCCCGACACCCGCCCAAAAAGAGATCTTCTTGCAAATCGACGCCTTCCGGAAGAGAAATACTCCCTTTTCTGTGATCCTGGTCGCGGTGAAAAACCTGCGCGGGCTCCAGAGCTGTTATTCGAAGGTTGCTATCGAGAGTACCCTCACTTCCTTTCACGCCCGTCTCAAAAACGCGCTTCCCGGAGGTTCCGCATCCAGCCGCTGGATTGATTCACAGTTCGCGGCGGTTGTAACCATGGACCCCACAGCCGCCATGGCGATGTCACGCGAGCTGGCCAAGCAACTCTCTGGAAGCTATGTCGTGCAGGATGGCGCTTTCCAAACGGTCGCCTTGGAAGCCAATGCAGGCGTCATCGATTGTAAAAACCAAGCTGATCCCTCTTCGCTCCAACGCAGGTTGGAGCAATTGTCCGAGACTCTCGCTCAAGACTAACCCGCAGGGCGGCGGGGTACACGGAGCAGATAGACAGACGGCCTGGCCTGGATTGCGCTAGGTCCCGCTCCTGGAATAAGATGAACTCCGGCGGGCGGCCTCAGGTAGTTTGTTCGGCCCGGTTTTCGAGCGTATTCGCATGCGGACGTTTGAATGGGCCTATAGCAACTACCGGGACGTCGTGCTGCGATTCGCGATCCAGTGCGTGGGCCGCCGCGAGCTTGCCGAAGAAATAACGGCCGAGGCGTTCCTGGAACTGCATCAGCACTGGGCCTCCATAGAGACGGATAAGCTACCTTCTTGGCTCTTTACAGTGGTTAAGAACAGAGCAGCGGACTATTGGCGGCGAAGGGAATTGGAAAAACGCTACTTAGCTGCAGAGACTCAAGTAAGCGAGCGGCCCAGGCACCTGGAGGGCGGTGGACTGTTTGACAATGCGGCGTTGAAGGCAGTCCACCGGATCTGCCTGACGCTCCGATATGTCCACGGCATGAGCGTGAAGGAAATCGCGCATCGTCTAGGCTTGACTGAAGTTCAGGTAAAAGGTCATTTACAATATGCCCGCGTCATCCTGCGAAAGCAGTTTTCTGCCGAAACGTCACTTTAAATCGAGAGCGGGATTCGGATGGCTCCCATAGAATGGCTTTTCTTCCAATGTTTTATTCCGTTCCACGGCTCTCGCGCGTATATCATCATGACCGGCATGGAAACCGGTTGCACAGCAATAAGGGGCGCGTTGGCGTGATATGCTGGGCACACGCAAATAAACCCTTAACCGCTGCCCTTGTTCGAATAAGGCTTTTCGCGAAAGCGCCTCGATGAGCACGTCCGATTTCAACGCCGAAGAGGAAGGGTTCCGGACCCAGTTCGAGCCCACGCTGCGCGGGGTTCGCGCCACTGCCGGGCATTGCCCCGATCCGGATCTGCTCATGGCCGCGGGCTCCGGGGTTCTCACACAGAGTGCTGAAGCCGTCCAACGCCACATTCAGATTTGCCCGATTTGTTCTCAGTTGAGTAAAGATCTGTCGGAACATGAGTACCCCGGCGCTTCCGATGCCGAGGATCTTCGCATTCGAGCGAGATGGCGAGGACTCGATCAACCTGGACGGCGGTCAATCTGGCCCCCGTTGGCGGCAGTCGCCGCTGTTGCGCTGATCGCGGCGGGGGGCCTGGGCGTGTGGTTGGCACGCAGGTCAGCGCCGCGATCGTCGGCAGAAGCCGTGCCGCCACCGGTACAGTTACGCTCCGGTTCTTCAAACACGAGTGGCGTCATTTTGCCCCTCGAAAAGGCGGTCATCACGATTCCGGCGGCTTCGGTTCTTGTCTACCGGAGCGATGCCAGTTCGGGCCAGGCATTTCTAAGAGATCTGGCGGCGGCCCTCAAACCTTATCGTGCCGACGATTATGCCGAAGCGAACCGGCGGTTGGAGAACCTGTCGCGCAAATATCCGAAGTCGCCCGAGGTGCCTTTCTATCTGGGCGTATCCCAATTGTTTATGAACCAGAACGCGCGCGCGATTGATTCTCTGCAAGCCGCGCGGCGTCTCGCCGACGAGTCGTTGCGCGATTCCATCTCGTGGTATTTGATCGTGGCCCTGAATCGCGAGGGACGCGATCAACAGGCTCTGGTAGCGGCTTCAACTCTCTGCGCTCAGGCAGGCGAATATAAGCAAAAGGCCTGCGCCGCCGCGGATAAGATGAAGCGTCCTTGATATGCGCTGCCATTTGATCGCTCTCGCGTTGTTCATTTGCTGCTGGCCGGTGGGTGCGCAATCGAGCGCAGCCGATGCGTTGGCGGCTGCTGTCCAACGCATCGACCGCCAGGATACATCCGGCGCACAACCACTTCTGGAGCGCGCCCTCGAACTGGCCATCGCGGAAAATAACAGACCCGTCGAAGCGGAGACGCGCAGCCGCCTCGCGATCATTCTCACCCTCCATGGGCGGTACCAGGATTCCGATGCGCAGTTGGTGACAGCGCTGAAGTTATTCCAACAGTTGGGAGACACGCGCGGCGCTGCGGGGGTGCAGGCCACTCTGGGTAAGAATGCCTGGGCCAACGGCCGGTCAAGTGAAGGACGCGCTTACTACGAACAGTCTCTAGCCGCCTTTGAAGCGCTGGGGGATCTCAAAATTGTTGCACAGCGCCATTCCGATTTGACTTTTTTCACCTCCGGCGAGGAACGAATGATGCACATCCAGCGGGGGCTGGAGTTGGCGCGCAAAACCGGTGCCCGACTGACCGAAGCTCACCTCTTGCATTCTTGGGCGGATGGCGAATACGGCAGCGACGATTTTGATTCGGCCTTCCAGCGCCTCGATCAAGCGCGGTCGATTTTGGAAGAACTCGGCCAGCGCGCGGATCTGGCTCGCGTGTTGACCAGTATTGGGCGTTTGTACCGCGTACATGGCCATGCCGACCAAGCCTTTCTCTACTATCAACGCGCGCGCGACATTCAAAAAGAGGCCGGCGACCGGCAAGGGATGATTCAGAGCCTGCAGGCCATGGGTGTTGCCCTGCTCGCACAGAGGCAGTTTTCGGAAGCACTGCGCTACGACCAAGAGGGGCTGCAACTGGCGCGCGAGACCGGTTCGAACTACATCATTAAGGTCATGTTGGTCTCTGTCGCTAATTGTTACGTGCGGCTGCAGCAATATGCCAAGGCCGTGGAACTGTTGGAGGAGGCGCGGACTATGCCGACACCTTCCCAAGAAACTTTGGCGCTCCTATCCGATGTTCGTTTCCATTTAGGTCAGTATGAGGCGGCACTGCGGGCTGCTCAGGAATGCTTCGACCTGGGACTCGGATTTGGCGAGCAGTCCCGCAGTGCCCTCCGGCTCCGAGCGCAGGCGTTATTCAAACTGGGAAGACTTCCGGAAGCGCTCCAGGATGTTCGCCAATTCTTGCAATCCGCGGAGCAGGCTTGGTCCAAACTCGTGCCCGCCGACTACATGAAACAGCGATATTCAGACTCGGATCGGCAACAAACTAGCCTTGCTATCCAGGTCCTGCTGGCGAGCGGAGAACAGCGGGAGGCGCTTACCACTGCCGAGCAGGCGCGCAGCCGCGCGTTCCTGGACCTGATCGCGACGAAAAAAGCGGCCCTGCCGAACGACCTGTTAGCCTACCTTCCGAAGCGCGGTCTAGGCACGGCAGAAACCGGCCCACTCTCGAGCCGCAGCCTGGCCCATGCAGCATCCTTTGATGACATGCAGGTGCTGGCCGCACGCCTGGATTCGACCATCCTGAGCTATTGGGTTGACGAAACATTCACGGTCATTTGGACGATATCGCCGCAAGGACGTATTACCAGCTCGAAGAGCGACGTTGGCCGGGAGACTCTAGCCCACTGGATCGAGGAAGCGACCGGCGCTTCCGGCCGGCCCAGAGTGCGCGGCGATGTCCAGCTTGCGTCTCGAGCCAATGCTACGATCCTGGCAAACCGCGATACTCGGTTGGCATGGCGACGTCTCTATGACGTCCTCGTGGGCCCCGTGCGAAAAGACCTGCCGGCCAAGCCAGGGAGTCTGCTGACGATTATCCCCAGCGGCCCGCTGTTCGGGCTGTCCTTCGCTGCCTTGCTGGACGATAAAGGCCGCTATCTCATTGAAGACTACGCTCTCCATTATTCGCCCGCAGTTGAAGTCTTTCGGTACACGAGTCAAACCAAACAAGAGATCTCAGGCCTGCCGCCGCGTTATCTCCTGGTGGCCAATCCGTCCTCCATGCCCGCGGCGTCCGACGGTAAGCCACTGCCGCCGCTGCCCGGATCGGAGCGAGAGATAAACAGCATTTCGCGATTGCTGCCGCCAGACGTGGTGTCAACTTTGTCAGGCACACGCGCCGACGAACGGAGTATCCGCTCTGCCATGCCCGCCGCGAAGGTGATTCATCTGGCGACGCATGGCATCGTTGACGGCGATGACCCGCTCAACTCTTTCCTCGCTCTCGGACGAACCGGCGATCAGCCGGGCAGCGATGGCCGCTTAACGGTGGGAGAAGTCTATGGATTGGATTTGCACGCGGATCTGGTTGTATTGAGCGCCTGCCGCAGCGGCGCGGGACGGATTTCGAGCGATGGCGTCGCCGGCCTGTCGCGAGCGTTCTTCTACGCCGGCACAGCCTCCCTCGTTTCCACTTTGTGGGATGTCGCCGACCATCCGGCCGCGGAGCTGGTCACCGATTTCTATCGTTTGCTTGGACCCGGGTCCGGCTCCAGTAAGAGCTCGGCCCTTCGAAGCGCCCAACTCCGTCTGTTGGCCTCTTTGCGCAAAGGGCAACTTCGCGTGGACACACCTTTCGGAAAACTGGCCCTGCCTGAAGACCCGATCCTTTGGGCGGGTTTTGTTCTAATGGGCGAACCTTAGGCCGCTCCTAGTACTGTTCGCACAAAATTCGCAATCTCTCCACCCTGTTTTATTCCATTTGTTATCTACCGCTCGTATTTCCAACTGAAGCGAGATTTTTGGATAACGGGTTTGGTCCAGGGGGCTAACATGCGAATGCTCTTTCTTTTCGTGGCCTGCACAGCCATGGCGGCGCCGGTGGTCAAGTGGGGCAATATTCCATTGAGTTTCGAACCCAATGCGGGGCAAGCGAACGCCGAGGTTGGTTACCTCGCCAGGGGTGCTGCATATACCTTGTACCTGAACAATGGAGAGACAGTGCTGGCGGCAAAGAATCAATTGCCGTTGCGGACCAAATTGTTAGGCGCCAACCCCTCCGCTCGCATTGTGGGCGAAGACCAGCAGTCCTCGTTAACCAACTATTTCGTTGGCAACGACCCGAGCAAGTGGCGCAGTTCCATTCCGAACTACGGAAAAGCCCGCTACCGTAGCCTCTATCCGGGAATCGATCTTGTCTACTACGGTCACCACGGAAGCCTGGAATACGACTGGGTTGTATCGGCTGGCGCTGATCCAAAAAGAATCCGGCTCACTTTCGACCGCGCCGATCGAGTGCGAATCGACAAACAGGGCGACCTCGTCGTCATGCTGGGCCAAAATGAATATCGGCACAAGAAACCGGTCGTATATCAGGACGTCGCAGGCAAACGCATCGAGGTCGCCGGCGCCTGGTTTTTGCACGGCAAAGAAGCCGGCTTTCGCATCGGCACTTATGACCGGGGGCAACCGCTTGTGATCGATCCGGTGCTGATCTATTCCACGTACCTGGGCGGAAGCCTCAGCGATTTCGCCAACGCAATCGCGGTTGATAAACTCGGCAACACCTATATCACCGGGGGCACGGGTTCGACGGATTTCCGGACGGCGAGCCCGTTGCAACCCGCCCTAAAAGGAGTCGAAGATGTTTTTGTGACCAAGATCAATGCCAATGGGTCAGGTATAGTCTACTCGACATTTTTGGGTGGAGGAGGACCGGACGAGGGCAAAGGGATCGCGGTCGACGGTAGCGGGAACGCCTATGTGACGGGCAGCGCCGGCTCGTTCGACTTTCCAATGGTGGGCGCGATTCAGGGCACTTGGGGCGGATCCGGCGACGTGTTCGTGACAAAGCTGAACGCGACTGGTTCCGCGTTAGTGTACTCCACTTATCTGGGTGGCAATGCCATAGACGACGGGAGAGGCATCGCCGTGGATCCTGCCGGCAATGCCTACGTGGTGGGGATCACCTTTTCCCCCAATTTTCCGACGGTCAACCCATTCCAAGCCGCGAAAGGAGCGCAGCAGGACGCCTTTGTCGCGAAGATCAATCCGGGCGGAACGGCGTGGGTGTACGCCACTTACCTGGGCGGTAACGCGGTCGATGAGGGTTATGCCATCGCGACGGATGCGTCCGGGAACGCCTATGTGACCGGCTACACGGGTTCGACCAACTTCCCGCTGCAATCTCCCTACCGGAGCTCGAACGCCGCGAGTGTCGACGCGTTCGTCACGAAACTCAATCCGGCCGGCTCCGCGCTGGTGTATTCCACTTACTTGGGGGGCTCAGCTACGGATTATGGAACGGCCATTGCGGTGGACTCTTCTGGCAGCGCCTATGTCACGGGTATTGTGGGTTCGACCGACTTCCCCGTCGTAAGCCCAATGCAGTTGCACCTGGCCGGAGCGGATGATGTCTTCGTGACTAAATTCAATCCCGCGGGCTCGGCGCTTGTCTATTCCACGTATTTGGGAGGCGGGTCGGTGGACGACGCCTATGCCTTGGCGATTGATCAAGCCGGCAACGCATACGTCACCGGGCGGACCAATTCGAGCGACTTTCCTTTGACCAATCCAATTCAGACCACCTTGTTTGCATTTGACATGTTTGTGACTGAATTGAACGCCGCCGGGACAGCCAGGTTATTTTCGACATACGTGGGCGGCAACGGTAGCGAGTCGGGCCTTGGCATTGCGGTAGATAGCCGGGGGAACATACACGTCGCCGGAGGGACCCCGTCGACCAATTTTCCTGTTGTGAACGCAATTCAACAATCGAACGCGGGTGGCGCCCAGGATGTAATCGTGTTCCTGTTGGGCAACTCGCCGCCGCCTGCCGTCTTCAACGACTTTGTCCGTAACGGCCGCTCGGGCGCCCTCTTGTACGATCCTTCCAACGGCCAGTCCTACACCCTGTTGAGCAACGGTAACGGCACCTACCAGGCTGTCGGCAACCTCTTAACTCCGGGATTCGACACGCTGCGCACCGGGGACTTCAACGGGGATGGAAAGGCCGACGTTGTCGTGTACAATTCCCACAACGCGCTGGCTTACATCGGCATGGGGAACGGCGACGGAACGTTCTCGTTCCAGTCTCTGTTCTGGAGTCCTGGTTACGACCACGTCGAAGCGGGCGATGTCGATGGCGACGGCAAAACCGACTTCGTCCTGTACAACAGCTCTACTGGAACCATGTATGCCGCCATCAGCAATGGCAGCGGAGGCTTTACTTACCAGTACACGCTCATCAGCATAGGACTCACTTTCGTGCGGTTGGCTGACTTCACGGGCGACGGCAAGGCCGATCTGTTCCTGTATAGGGCAACGGATGGCCTAGCATTTCTCGGCATCGGCGATGGTACGGGGGGATTCACGTTCAATCCATTGGTTATCAGTGGCGGGTACAACGTTATAGATATTGGTGATCTGAATGGAGATGGGAATCAAGACGTGATTCTGTACAACAGTACCAACGGGAACGCTGCGACGGGCATCAGCAACGGCACTGGTGGGTTCGCATTCACTCCGCTGATCTTCAGCCCTGGCTTCACATCGGTCCGCTTAGCGGACTATACGGGTGACGGTAAGGCGGATGTGACTGTCTACAACCAGACCGACGCCGCCGGCTACTTTGGGACCGGCACAGGAACGGGTACATTCAATTTCCAGTCGCTGTTCTGGAGCCCGGGATACGATTTCGTGATTCCGGAAGACGTGAACGGCGACGGTAGGGTGGATGTGATCCTCTACAATAATTCAACTGGCACGGAATACACCGGTATCAGCAACGGGAACGGGACCTTCAGTTACACGTACGGGAATTGGGGTATCGGAAAGGTGCTGGCTCTGGACACGGAGTACGGGTTTACGC
Source organism: Bryobacterales bacterium (assembly GCA_963780485.1). Classification (GTDB taxonomy): domain Bacteria; phylum Acidobacteriota; class Terriglobia; order Bryobacterales; family Bryobacteraceae; genus Palsa-89. The sequence goes on along the minus strand of CAWACO010000002.1, from coordinate 178,428 downwards.
CGCCGCCGTCGGCAACCTTGAACCTGAGCCCCGCTACTTTAACGTACGGCATCAATGGAACACTGATTAGCGGTCCGCAGACAGTCTCGCTCACATTCGCGAACGGCGCAGGCGTCGGCTGGACGGCTTCATCGAATCAGCCGCACATTTCCGTGAGCCCTGCCTCGGGTAACGGGTCCGGATCGTTCCAGGTAACGGTTGCGGCGGGCGCAACCAGCGGTGTCATCACAGTGACGGCTCCGGGCGCGACGAACTCGCCGCAGCAAATCCATGTGAATGTCACAAGTGTCGCGTCGGGCACCCGGCCCTACGGCAACTTCGATACGCCGGCGAACAACACTACTGGTGTGCAAGGAGCGATCGCGGTGACTGGCTGGGCGCTGGACGCCGTTGGAGTGAACAACGTGGGCATCTGGCGAGAGCCATTAGCGGGTGAGACACCCCAATCCAACGGCCTGATGTTCATCGGCACCGCAAATTTCGTCGCAGGCGCACGTCCCGATGTGCAGGCGCAATACCCGAATGCTCCTTTCAACGGTAGCGCCGGTTGGGGCTATATGCTTCTGACTAACTTCTTGCCCAACTCGGGCAACGGAACGTTTCGGCTGCACGCGATCGTCACGAATGTTGCGGGGGTCACTTTGGATCTGGGCACTCACGCGTTCACGGCGGATAACGTGCACGCTACGCTACCATTTGGGACGATCGACACCCCGGCGCAAGGCGGCACGATATCCGGGAACGCGTATGTCAACTTCGGTTGGGGATTGACCCAGAATCCTTACCTCATCCCAACGAATGGTTCAACCATCAACGTAATCGTCGATGGAGTGACAGTGGGGCACCCTGTGTACAACAATTACCGCAGCGACATTGCAAATCTGTTTCCCGGTTTAGCCAACAGCAACGGCCCGGTGGGGTTTTACTATCTCGATACTACGATGCTGGCCAATGGAGTTCACACCATTAGCTGGAACGTATTCGATAACGCAAGCCGGGGCGCTGGTGTCGGGAGCCGCTACTTCACAGTGGCAAACACGGGAGGCGGAAATGTTCCGGCGGCCGACGAGCCGATCGAGGCTGGCCGGATCACGGCCGACGCTACGGGCGTTTACTCGGTTTCCATGGAGGAACTCGGCCTGATCGACCTGCCGGTGGGCGCAACGAACGGGCATCTGCTGATGAACGACGAGCGCCAGCCTTTGCCGGTTGGATCGACGCTCAAAGGCGGCCATTTCTATTGGCAGCTTGGTCCGGGATTTCTGGGCGACTACGATCTTGTATTTGAGCGGCCAGGGAGCGAACCGATCCGTGTGCATGTAATTGTGCGCCCGAAACAATTCTTGGCCCCCGAGCCTCGACGGCGATAGTATTGACGCAATTAGGTCCGACCGGCAGACCATCCTCAAACGGCTCTATCGTTTTCTGTGCGATCAGGGTATTTGTACGCTGGAGACAGTTCCGTCCCCGTGAGACGTACTGTGCCGAGAGGCGCGCCATTCCTCGAATACTGGTGGATAGATTTGGTGGACGGCATGGGATTCGAACCCACGACCCCGGCGTTGCGAACGCCGTGCTCTCCCAGCTGAGCTAGCCGCCCACTCCAGGTGTGTTGCTCCTATTTTACCCCACTCGCTCGATTCGCCGGCCGCCTTATGAAATGGATGAGATATCCTGAGTTGGAAATGCGTCGATTAACTCTGCCGGTGCTCTTCACCTTGGTGCTCTTGACCACCGCCGCCTGGGCTGCGCCGGACGCCATCTATATCCACGGCAAGATCATCACCGTCGATCCGCGCTTCACCATCGCCGAAGCGATCGCAGTCACAGGCGGCAAGTTCGAAGCTGTCGGCAAAAACACGGACATCCAAAAGCTCGCGGGATCGGCCACCCGTGTCATCGACCTGCACGGTCGCACTGTGATCCCCGGTCTCGAAGACAGTCACCTGCACAATGCCGGCGGTGGACCCGGTGTCGACCTATCGAGTGCTCGAACGCTCGCTGACGTCCTGGCTGCAGTCGGCCGGCGCGCCAAGGCCGCGCCGTCTGGTGAAGTCATCGTCTCTAACGGCGACTGGCACGAAGCGCAGCTCACCGAGCAGCGTCTGCCCTTACGCCGCGATCTCGACAGCGTTTCCCCAAACAATCCAGTCGTCCTCGTACGTGGCGGCCACGAGTACATTCTCAATTCCGCCGCGCTGGCTCGGTGGCACATCGATAAAACCAGCACGGCGCCTGAGGGCGGCCAGATCAGCCGCTATCCCGACGGTGAACCGAACGGCGAGCTGATCGACAGGGCGCGCACGATCGTCTCCCTTCCGGCCAGAAAATTGACGCGCGAGCAGCAAATCGACAACTGGGCCGCGCAATACCACAAGCTCAATGCCGCTGGCCTCACCAGCATCCGCCATCCCGGTATCAGCCTCGATCAATATCGGTTGCTACAAGAAATGCACCGGCGCGGCCTGCTGAGCATCCGCCTGAACGTATTGCTCTCGGCGCCGCCAAATCCGGATGCCGCCAACGTGCGCGCGTTCATCGAAGGATCCGGTGTCAAGCCCGACGAAGGCGACGAGTGGCTCCGCATAGGCGGCGTGAAGCTGGTTGCCGACGGCGGCTTCGAAGGCGGCTGGATGCGAGATCCTTACGAGGAACCGTACGGCAATCACGGCGCCTACCACGGTCTCCAGTTAATTCCAACAGATCGTTACATCGCGATCGTGAAGCAGCTCAATCGTCTCGGCTGGCGCGTTGGCACACATGCCGTCGGCGATGCGGCGATCGACGAAGTGCTGGCCGGATACGAGGCTGCCAATGCCGAGCACTCCATCGTCGGAAAGCGTTGGGCCATCGAGCACGGCTTCATCCCGCGAGAAGAACAGTTCGCGCGCATGCAGGCGCTCGGCCTGGTGGTGACGGTGCAGAATCATCTGTATCTCGCCGGCCCCAGCCTGGTTCGCTACTGGGGGCCCCAACGCGCGGCCTGGGTAACGCCGGTGCGGGCCTATCTCGATCACGGCATCCCGGTGGCCGCGGGCACCGATGCTTCCGTCGTGCCATACCCGCCGCTTTGGACCATCTATCATTTCGTGACGCGCGACACGATTACCGGCGGTGTGCTCGGCGCCGATCAAAAGATCACGCGCCAGGAAGCGCTGCGCCTCAGCACCATCGACAACGCCTACCTGACGTTTGAAGAGAAGACCAAAGGCTCCATCGAACCCGGCAAGTGGGCCGACTTCGTGGTGCTTGCCGAGGACATCCTCACGGTCCCGGATAAGCGGATCGAAAAAATGAAGGTGCTCATGACGGTCGTCGGCGGAAAGACCGTGTTCGTGGATGACGCGTTCGGCCCGCATTGACCCCGGCGGCGTTCTGCCACTGCGCGGGCCTAGAATGTTAGCTATTATGCCCATCCGATCAGCGACCTTGCTTGCTTTTTTGTTGTGCGTGGCCTTGCACGCTCAAACGAATCCACTGTGGCATGAGGAGAAGTTGAAGAACTATCTTCCGCACATGACCTGGCCCGAAGTGCAGGACCTCTTGATCCGCACCGACATGGTCATCATCCCGGTTCCATCGCTTGAACAGCACGGTCCGCAAACCCCAATCGGCACCGATTACTTCAGCGGCGTGGAGCGCGCCAAGCTGATCGCGCAAAAGACCGATGTGCTCGTTGCACCTATTCTCCTAGCCGGGATTTCACCCTATCACATGGAGTTTCCGGGCACGATTACGCTTTCTCATGACACGGTGCAGCGTGTATATTTCGAGGCCGCTGAAAGCCTCATCCACCACGGATTCCGGCGCATTCTCTTTCTCAATAGCCACGCAGGCAATCAATATATGACGGCCTATGTCGTTGATCGGATCAATCAGGAAACCCCGGCCATCGCAGTGGAGCTCACCACCGCTGTCGTGCCGCCGCTGCCGAGCGAGACTACCAGGTCCACACAATTCGACCAGCACGCGGGCGTGGGCGAAACCTCAGGCGCGCTGTATCTCTTCCCCAACCTAGTGGATCTTTCCAAGGCGGGCAAGAACGACCTGACTCTGCCCGACCATCTCAACAAAGCGCTCCCGCAAGTGATCTCTGGCGACCGGGTGGCGACACAGGTGTTCATGGCGGAAGCACTCAAGCCGAAGCCCACCGGCAAGCAGACGTCCACTCGCGAGATGAGCGCCACCGGCGTCTGGAGCCAGCGCGACACGCGCGAGGCGTCAGCTCAGCTTGGGCGCCAAGGGACCGAGTCATTTGTGAACGCGGCAGTCGCGTTCATCGATAAATGGAAAGCGCTGCGGCCTCTAGCACCGCTGGCAGAGCGCCAGGCGAAGTAGCGCGCAAAATCAAGCGGCGGGATGAACATCCACTTCGCCGGCGAAGCTCGAAGGCGCAGGGATCTCGATGCCCTCGTCCCGCATGCCTTCAAGATGAAATTCCACTGCTTGCCGAATCAGTCGTTCGACTTCTTCGCGCGAGTTACCCACGGTGATGACGCCAGGAAGGTCCGGGACGTACGCCCCCCAGGAAGTCGCACCTTTTTCATAAATCACTGTATAGGTCATCGCTTCTCTTCCATGGATTCCAATCCAGCACTCTTCAGGATGGCCCTCAGTTTCCCTACTGGCGGCCGCGAGCGTTTTTAAGCAGAACACAAATCGATTCAAGTCCTGCGCCCAACGAAACCTGGTTCCGTGATCTTCTTGGGCGCAATCTGTTCTTCAACCAGCCTGCGCCAACCGCTCTGCTCAGCCTCGTCCTTGAAAAAGCGCTTCGGCAAGACCCAGGCAGAATTCGTGCTGAAGTAGAGACAGAAGAGCCGCCTGGTTTCACAGATTCTCCAGAAGGCCTTCCAGGATGTCTCGCCCGAGGAAAAGGCGCTCTTGTAACGAATTCCTTGCGGGGAGAAAGCGTAGATGATCGGTTCGCGAATCGACACGCCGGTCTTAAGCTGTTTTCTTGCCGCGCTGTACGGTAACACCGCAATGACCCCTAGCCACAAGAGGAAGAGCAGCACGATCGGGGTTCCATAGCGAACTATTTCATAATTGTGGAACTCCACGGCGAGCACCGCCGCCAGGATGACCTCTGCGAAAACGAGCAGCGTAACCACGATCGTGACCCACCAGGTCCGCCGAAGAGAATGGAAGTATTGGAATCGCACGAGGTCGCTCAGCGTGAATGTGCCGCGGAGCTCACAAACCTTGTTGCTGCGATCCTCACTTCCCATGCCACTCACGGCACCGACCCCGGCGCCACCCTCCGCTTGGTCGCCTGCTCGAAGGCATACGCCAACTCGATCAGCCGCGGCTCGCTGCACGCCGTTCCCGTAAAGCCGACCCCGAAAGGCGCTGGCTTGGCATTGAAGCCATCCGGAAACGACGGTGTCGGTGCATTCGGCGCCATCCCGAACGGAACCACGATAATCGGATAGCCCGCGCGCGCTGCCAGCCCCGCCCCGCTTGCTCCCGGCGTCAGAATTACATCCAACTGAGAAGCCTTCAGCGCGCCGTCGATGCCCCTATCGCGGCTCAGCAGCAGATCCTTGCGATGATCGGCCTCGTAGCGCGCGCGATCCGCCTTCAGATCCATTTCGTCTGAAATATCCAACCGCGACTGACCATACTTGATCGCGCCTGCCTTGACGTGATCCAAGTTCCACTGACGCAGTTCCGTCAGGGTCTTCACCGGCGCCGATGGTCCCAGGCTGGCCAGCCACTTGTTAAAGTCTCGCTTCATCCCGTATTTGAAATCCACCGAGCAGGTCTCGTCCTTGCCCTTGGCCTGATCTGCGCCGGAGCAGTAATCCCACTGCAAAAAATTGCTCTTCGGATCTCTGTCGACGTAGCTCGGGATGTCTGCTGGATCGACAATCACCGCGCCCTGCTGCTTCAGAACCGCGATCGCATCGGCCATCACCTTCGCCTGCGCCGCATCCAGGCCACCGCGTGGCTTTTCTTCCCCGGTCAACGTGACTTTGTCGTAGTAGAACGCGCGAGGAACACCGATGCGCGCGCCCTTGAGTCCGTTGGCATTCAGGAACTTCGTGTAGTCGCGGCCGGGCGGCGGCATACAGGTCCGAGTCGCGGCGTCGTTCGGATCGGGCGTTGCCCCCTCCAGCGCGCCCAGCATAATGGCCGCATCGGTCACGGTTCGGGCCATCGGACCGGCGGTATCGTGATCGGCCGTGATCGGAATCACTCCATACCGGCTAATACGTCCAATAGTGGGGCGGATACCGACCAGCATGTTTTGGTTCGAGGGGCTGATGATCGACCCGCCGGTATCTGACCCGACATTGGCCGCCCAGAAACTGGCAGCCGTCCCGATTCCGCTGCTCGAACCGCCGGTCGCCAGCGCTGGCCGTCCGTCGAAAGTCGCTACCCTCGGATCAGGGCGCGGATCGTAGGGGTTGTATCCGTAGCGGCCGACCGCGTTGTAGTTGCCCGGCATTGGGTCGGGCACTCCGGCCACCCAGTTGGCCAGTTCCGTCAATCCGGTCTTGGCGATGATAATCGCGCCGCCCTCGCGCAAGTTCTTCACCAGCGTCGCTTCGTAAGGTGGCGTGAAGCCCGCGAATGCCAACGCCCCGCCCGTCGTCGGCATGTTCGTGGTGTGAATATTATCCTTCAGCGCGATCGGAATGCCGTGCAGCGGACCGCGCACGTTGCCGCGTGCCCGCTCGCGATCCAATTCATCGGCCTCCTGGAGCGCGTTGTGATTCACCGTTATCGCAGCATGCAGCTTGTCTTCGTAAAGTCCGATCCGGATCAGGTGCAACACTACCAGCTCACGCGCGGTTATGCGCCCTTGCTCCATTGCGACGCGCATTTCTGGAATGGTCGCTTCCACCACGTTGAACGCCGGCGCTGCCTTTTTGACCTGCCCTTCCACCACTAGGCCAGTCCCCACCGAAAGCAATAAGAATACTTTTTTCATGGCATCTCGCAATGTCGATAAGTATATCAATGGCCGCTGAAACGCCAGTTGCCCGCGGTACGTACAAGATACTTGAGGTCCCCAGCGGTGATCAGAGCATTTAACCTTCCTCTTGTTGTTTTCCTTGGTACCGGTCTTCTTTCAGCTTCGCCGCAGGACACTTCAGTTCCACCACAAGATAAGGTGGTTTTCCGGAGCGATGTCTCCCTGGTCCGCGTCGACGCCCGCGTGGTCGATGGCGGCAACCATGCCATCACCGGACTGCACGCGGACGATTTCGTCCTCCGCGAGGAAGGCCAGCCACAACCGATCCGGGGATTTGGCAGTGAAGACCTGCCCGTCGACGTCCTCTTTCTGCTGGACGTAAGTGCCAGCATGCGACCGCATGTGCAACGCATCGCCGAGGCTTCCGGTCAGGCATTGACCGTGCTGGGCAAGGACGACCGCATGGGTATCATGGTTTTCGATCGCGCCACTCGCGTGCCGCTGCCATTTTCCACCAATCGTGAGGACGTCCATCAGGCCTTCGACCGGTTGCTTCATCAGGAGCAATTCAACGGCGGCACGGACATTAGCCGAGCCATGCTCGATGCTGCGGACTACATCGGCCGCGAAGGCCGCCGGGATGCGCGGCGGGCGATCGTCATTTTGACGGACGATCAAACCGAGATGGACCGCGATGATGTGGCCGTTATGCGCGCACTGGCGCGGGCCGATGCCGTTCTGTGCGCCCTGATCGCGCCCGATGCCCTGCATTCCGGTCAAATATCGAGCGTCGGCAGTCTGCGGGACCCGTTCGGCGGCGTTTTTGGCCCCGAAGTCAAACGTCTCTTCGGCGACCAATTGCCGCGCGTCCTCAAGATGATGGCACAGCCACACACCAGCTCAGCCGGCACGGCGGAGATCGCGCAGGATTCTGGTGGCGACAGCATGTCCGTGAACGACGCATCGGCGCTTCAACAGACTCTCGCACGCATCCGGCAGCGCTACGCGCTGTTTTTCAATCTGCCGGACGGCGTCCAGGCCGGCCGGGAACGAAACATCGAAGTAGCCCTCACGCCGACCGCGCTCCAGCGTTATCCCGATGCACAAGTGAAATACCGGCGCGTGTACATGACGCCCGAAGGCGGTCCAGCCCCATCACCCCGGGAGGCCACAAACCCGGATACTACCCCAGTTGCGCCCAGCGCCCCGGATGGACTATAGTCGGACAGGTACGACTTTTTCAATTAAGGGAGGAAGTCATGAAGAAATCTCTAAACCTTCTCGCGCTGGCCGCTACGTTCTCCTTCGGCGCTATGGCCGCGGATTTTAACGGCTATATCATCGATCAGAATTGTTCCTCAAAGGCCGCGATGAGGGGCAATGTCGAGTGCGCCAACAAGTGCATCAAAGGCGGCTCGCCCGCAGTGCTCGTAACCGACGACGGCAAAATCTACAAGTTCTCCGATCAAGCGAAAGTTCTCGATCATGCCGGAAAGAAAGTGACCGTTACCGGCAGGCTGAAAGACGACACTATCACGGTCGCCAAAGTCAGCGAGTAAGCTTCAGCACTGAGATACCTGCGCCAAGCATTAATCGGCGTAAATTGTGCTTTGAACCGGCTTTCGCAACAACGGGAGCCGGTTTCGTTTTTCGTGGCGCAGTGCTCCTACGTGACGCAGTTCTCCGACCTGCGTTGGAATATTACAGGTACAGTGGTGAGTATGGCGTCTCGCCTCACCGTCAGCCGTAATTCCCCCGCCGATGTGCAGCAGCGGCAGGTGATCGTTAAGCTGGACGGTGAACCGTTCGCGATCCTGCTCTTCGGCCAAACGGTCACCCGCGAAATCCCTCCGGGATCGCATCGCCTCCGTTTCGACAATACCTGGGTCAAAAAGACCGTTGAATTTAAAGCCGCCGATGGCGAGGAAGTAAAGTATAACGTCATCAACCGCGCCGGCCGCTTCACCTGGTGGATGGTCGCAGTCTTAGGCGCCGGGCCGATGTATCTCACCGTCGAGCGCGCCCCGGCGGAATCACTATCAGCTCAATCTTCTTCCGCCGCGCCCCCAAACGCACCGTAGAGGTCCTGCTGCTTCACCTTCTCGGTGTTGAATCGCGCCGCCCGGTCGCGCATCGTCTGCAGAACTTTCTCGGCCTCCGGAGGTTCGCCTTTGATCCAGCGCAGAGGATTAATCCGCGCCACCACGAACGAACGCAAATAAGGGCTCTGCAGCCCGCGCTCCTTCAGTTTCGCAATCGCCTCGGCCACCTTCTCTTCCAGCTCCAGCAATAGCTCCGCGCGATGCTCGTGGATCTTAATCGCCGTGCGGATCGGCTCGCCGGAAAATTCTTCCACCCTCCGCAGCACCGGATGATACGCCCCTCCGGCAAAGCCGCGCTTAGTCTCGTAAGCCAGACCCAGCGTCACCAGCGACGCATCCTCCAGGTAAAAGGCAAAGCTCGATTCCGGCTGCGATCCCTCCTCGGTAAGAAGGCCTTTGTAGATGCGAATCACCTCCAGCGACTTCTCCTTCAGGTTGTGCGCCTTTTCCGTATTCAACGCCAGGATCTGCCGCGCGATCTCGCGATCGGGCACAACCAGCGCCGTAATCGACCGCGCCCCCAGCCGCCGCATCGCCTCCAGCCGATGAAAACCGTTCGGTGTCCAAAAGCCCTCTTCCGGCGCCGGAACAACGATCACCGGGTCGAGAAACCTCCCTGTCTTTTCGATCACGCCCGCCAATCGCTTGTGATGAGCTTCAGAGAGATCGCGCTGAAATGGAGTCGGCTGCACGTGATCGATCGGAAGAATCGCAACCAGCAACGGATGTCCGCCCAGCGGATCCCGATAGCCCGCCAGGACCGCTCCGCCTTCTTGCTCCACCCTCTGAACTACCGGCCCCAGTTCGTCGACGATGCCCGTGGCGCAGTCGCGTGGCTCGAGCCCAGCCGACTTCGGCTGCCGCTTGCGCGGAACTCGACGCTTCGCCGGTTTCTTCGTTTTCGTCGCAACCTTGGCCACTTCTGCTGATGTTACCGTGACGCGAGCGATCGTGCTGAGACGGAATCACGCACGGTGGGATAGAATCACCAATATCTATGCCCGTGGCGCTGGGTACTCGCATCGGTTCGTTCGAGATCCTCGCGCCGCTCGGCTCGGGTGGAATGGGCGAGGTTTATCGCGCACGCGACACGAAGCTCAAACGAGAAATCGCGCTGAAGGTTCTGCCGGAGACGTTCGCCAGCGATCCCGAGCGTATGGCTCGCTTCCAACGGGAAGCCGAAGTACTGGCCGCGTTGAACCATCCGAACATAGCGCAGATCTATGGCGTCGAAGAGCGCGCGTTGGTGATGGAACTGGTGGAAGGCGAGACGCTCAAAGGCCCTCTGCCTCTCGAAACTGCGCTGAGTTATGCCCAACAGATCGCCGCGGCCTTGGAAGCCGCGCACGCCAAGGGCATCGTCCATCGCGACCTGAAACCGGCCAACGTGAAGGTCACACCCGAGGGGGTTGTCAAGGTTCTCGATTTCGGATTGGCGCAACTGAGCCGCGACCGCAAGGAAGCGGAATCCGATCCTTCGAATTCGCCGACATTCACCATGTCGGCCACTGGCGCCGGCATGATCCTTGGTACCGTTGCGTATATGAGCCCCGAACAGGCGCGTGGCAAACCGGTCGACAAGCGCGCCGATATTTGGGCGTTCGGCGTGGTGCTGTATGAAATGCTGACTGGCCAGCGGCTTTTTAAAGGCGAGACCGTCACCGATGTTCTGGCGGCAGTCGTCAAAGAAGAGCCGGATTTGACACGCGTGCCAGCCAACGTTAGGCGTCTGCTCAATTCTGTTTGCAGAAGGAACCCAACGCAGCGGCTGCAGGCAGTCGGTGATTTCAAATGGCTGCTCGAAGAGCCTGCCGCAGGCCATGCCGCCGGCTAAGAACAGCCTGCCATGGAAGATCGTGGCGGCCGTCTTCGCCATTGTCGCCTTGTGCTGGGAACCGCATACCTCCGGCGCCCAACCGAGCAACCGCGCGCGGTAAAACTCTCGGTGTTGCCGCCGGAGAACACGATTTTTGGGAATGACCTTCCAGCTATATCACCCGATGGACGCCGCTTGGTTTTCGCCGCGTCACCGGCCAGGAACGCAAACTTTGGATACGCGATTTGGATTCGCTGGCGGTCCGACCGCTACCTGGAACAGAGGGCGGAAGCTATCCTTTTTGGTCTCCCGATAATCGATTTATTGGGTTCTTTGCGCGTGGCAAACTTAACAGAATCGACCCCACGGGCGGTGCTGTGATGACACTATGTAGTGCGCCGACAGGGCCGGGGTGGATCTTGGAGCCAGAGCGGAATAATTGTGTTTACGCCCGATCTCAGGGGAGTTCTTCTCCGTGTCCCGGCAGCAGGTGGCGCTGTTACGCCGGTGACCGTACCGATCAAGCATCGGGAGAGATTTCTCATCGCTTTCCTTGGTTCTTGCCAGACGGGCATCATTTCCTGTACACGGCGGGGACTACGAACTTTGAAAACGCTACGATCTATGTCGCCGATCTCGACTCGAACAAGCGGCGCGCGGTGCTGGAGGCGCACTCCAACGTGGTTTATACGGCACCTGGATATCTGCTTTTCGTGCACGATCGAACGCTCATGGCTCAGCCCTTTGACGCCGGCGGAGGCAAGACCACGGGGAAGCCGTTGCGGTCGCAGAGCAGATCGGTTACCGCCCCGTTCAGGTTCAGGGGCAGTTTTCCGCCTCGCAAAACGGAGTTCTCGTTTATGCCTCGGACGTCGGCGGACAAGATGGCCAGCTTTCATGGTTTGATCGATCAGGAAATTCCGTCGGCAGAATCGGTGCCCCCGGCCTCCTGAGCCGGCCTGCGATCTCGCCGGATGGCAACACAGTGGCGGTCGACCGTCTCGACCAACAAACTTCATTGGCCGACATTTGGCTATACGATCTCCGGCGTGACACGGCTACGCGCTTCACTTTCAATTCGAGATCGAACGAAGGTCCAGTTTGGTCTCCGGACGGTAGCCACATCGCCTTCCGTTCCACACTGGGCGCAGCCGCCCACTTATATCAAAGGGCCACCAGTGGCATGGCCACGGACGAGGCTCTCGACAAAACGGAGAGTAACAAGCTGGCGCTTGATTGGTCCCAGGATGGCCGTTATCTCTTCGAGGACGATACGGGACCCCAAGACAAAATGGACATCTGGGTATTACCGCTTTTCGGTGACCGCAAGCCCTTTCCCTACGTGCAGACTGAATTCAATGAGATCCTATGCCCGCCTTTCGCCCAACGGACACTGGCTGGCCTATACTCCTCGGATGAAACCAAACGCGCTGAGATCTACGTCCAGACTTTTCCAACTCCCGGAGGCAAGTGGCAGATTTCCACCAATGGCGGTCTCTATCCTGTCTGGAGCCGGGACGGAAAGGATCTATTCTACATCGGCGCCGATCAAAAACTGATGGCAGTGGAAGTGATGGCCGGCAATAAGTTCGAGGTCGGCAGGCCAAGACCGCTTTTTGCGATGCACAGAGCCATTCTTGGCGGCGGTCGTGGGATCTGGTTCGACGTCAGCAAGGACGGCCGGTTTCTCATGCCGATACCCGTCGAAAATGCCGCGCCCGCGCCGATGACCGTGGTTGTCAACTGGACCGCGGAATTGAAGAAATAAGCCTGCCGTTGTGGTAGAACCAATCCATGAGTTCTCCTAAACAATCATCACTCGACGAAGTCAAGCTCGCCATGGCGAGGACCAACAACCTTTTCAACACCGAGGTCTTCGGCAAGCGCAACTTCGCTGCTCTGGATCAGATTTACACTTCGGATGCCCGCATCCTTCCACCCGGCGCGCCGATGGTGTCTGGCCGCGAAGCGATCAAGAAGTTTTGGTCTGATCTGATTCAGTCCGTGAATGCGAAGTCTGCGGTCCTCGCGTCCGTAGACGTAATCTTGACCGGTGATGGTCTGGTCGAAATCGGGCGCGCCACGCTCACCGTTGAGCCGCAGGGACAATCCACCACGCAAATGGAAGTGAAGTACGTCGTGTACTGGCGGCAGGAAGATGGCCGGTGGAAGTGGCACGTGGACATCTGGAACCAAAACACCTAAAATCGCAGCCGAAATGGTTTTCGGGCGTAGGTACCAATCTGCTCCAGCAGAACACCTCATGAACGCCTGCCTCAAAACATTCAATATCGCGCCCGGCTCTTCGAACAGCCAATTAAGTCGATCTTTCAACCCGCTTTCGACGAACCCAACGAATGACCGCAGCATGTATACTAGTCCGAGTTACGCTGATCAAAGGAGCAAGAATTATGGCTGAGCAATGGAAACTCGACGGTCAATACCTTGAGGCCTGCAATTGCAAGGCTGCATGTCCTTGCATCTTTCTTAGTACCCCCACCGAAGGAGACTGCACCGCGGTGGTGGGCTGGCACATCGATAAAGGAAATCTTGGCGCGGTGGACCTCACTGGTCTCAATGTCGCCATGGCAGTGTACTCTCCCGGTGCGATGCACCTGACGAAATGGAGGGCGGCGCTGTACCTGGACGCGAAAGCCAGCGAATCGCAGAAAAGCGCGCTGATCAAAATCTTCTCTGGACAGGCAGGGGGGCATCCGGCGCGCCTGGGATCTTTCATCGGTGAAGTGCTCGGCGTGGCCAGCGTCCCGATTGACTACAAAGCGAACGGCAAGCATCGCAGCCTTAAAGTTGGCGACGTTGCCAGCGCCGAAATCGAAGCGGTGGCGGGCGCCGGTGACGGTGAAGTGACGGTCAGCAATCACCCACTCTGTATTTCGCCGGGGTTTCCTGCTGTCGTGGCCAAATCCACTTCGATGCGGTATCAGGATCACGGCTATAAGTGGAGCCTTTCGGACCGCAACGGCCTCTACTCGCCGTTTTCTTACCAGAGCTAGACCTCAATCCCATGCTGGATATCCGCGCCTGGCCGATGCGCCTCGACCGGTCCGTGTTCCTTGGCGGCGCTGTAGCCGTCACTGCCCTGGCGTGGTTCTCCCTCGTCCGGATGAACCTCCATTTGCATCACTCTATCGACTTCGCCGCCACGTTCCTGATGTGGACGGTGATGATGATCGCCATGATGCTGCCGTCGGCTCTTCCATTCGTTTTTGCGTTCGGGGCCGAACACCGCAAGCGGCGGGCGCGCAATCTCCCCTACGTCCCCGCTGGCGTGTTTCTCGCGGGATACTTCGCGATGTGGACCGCCTTCAGCGCCATCGCGGCCGCGCTCCAACAGGCTTTGCACCGCGGCGCTCTTCTGTCATCAACGACAAACGCGACCAGCTCTGTTTTTGCGGGGGGCATTCTGATCGCTGCCGGCGTTTATCAATGGACTCCCTTCAAAGATGCGTGCCTCCGGCATTGCCGATCCCCGCTCAGCTTCCTGCTGAGTGACTGGCGCGAAGGCTCGCTGGGCGCGTTCCGCATGGGGATCGATCACGGCCTTTTCTGCTTGGGATGCTGCTGGCTGCTGATGGTCCTTCCCTTCGCCGCGGGCGTGATGAACCTGGTGTGGATGTCCGCCATCACGGCTTTCATTCTGGTCGAGAAGGCCGCCCCGGGCGGGCAATGGTTTGGCAAAATCGGCGGCGCCGCGCTCGCCGGCGCGGGAATATGGATGATCGCTTCGGTCAGTCGATGACCGCCTGACCCACCATCCAGCCGAAGATGGCTTCGTTTTCAAACGACCAAATCGAAAATATCCTCTCCTATGCACCGTTGGGCCGCTCTGCGACCTAAAATGCCATTCAGGGTTATACTGAGAGTAGCCACGTCTACGCTGATCGCAACTTGATCCGGGCTTAAGGAAAGCGAGCGTTTTAATGATCCCAACACATCGGTTTGTGAGCCTCCCCTGTGTTCTTTTCTTCGCGGCGGCCGCCTTCGGCCAGAACGCTCCCCCAACTCCCGCCACCTCGCCAGGCAACTCCGATAAAGCCGCTTCTTACTACAATTATTCACTGGGACATCTGTACGCCGAACTGGCCTCCGCCTCTGGCAATCGTGGCGACTATTTCAACAAGGCCGTCGAGAGTTATAAAGCGGCTTTGAAAGCGGACCCCAACGCTACCTTCATCTCGGAAGAGCTTTCCGACCTCTACATCCAATCCGGCCGGCTGCGTGAAGCGGTGACGGAAGCCGAGGACGCCCTCAAAGAGAATCCTTCGGACTTGAACGCACGCCGCCTGTTGGCCCGCATCTACACCCGCATGATCGGCGATTCACAGGCCAACCGGATCGACGAGAACATGGTCAAAAAGGCCATCGAACAGTATCAGAAGATCACCCAGGGCGACCCCAAAGATATCGAGAGCTGGCTGATGCTCGGGCGCCTGCAGAAGATCGCGCAAAACTCCACCGACGCGATGAACGCCTACAAAAAGGCCTTGGAAATTGATCCGGACAACGAAGACGCCAACACCGGCCTCGCGATGGTTTACGCCGATCTAGGCGACAACAAGGCCGCGGCCGACCTGCTCCGCAAACTCGCCGAGAAGAATCCCAGCCCGCGAAGTCTCACCAGTCTGGCAGAAGTTTACGAACAGTTGAAGGACTATTCCCTGGCCGCTGAGACGCTGCGCAAGGCGCTCGAACAACAACCTGGCAACGCGGATCTCAAACATGCGCTCGCCCAGGACCTGCTTTTGGCTGATCAGTATGACGACGCGTTGAAGCTCTACCAGGATTTGGTGGCCGAAGACCCCAAGGACACCCAGTCGCTGTTGCGTATATCGCAGATCTACCGCCAGAAGAAGGATTTCGCAAAAGCCCGTGAAGCCGCCGAGAAGGCCAAAGAGATCGATCCGAATAATCTCGAAATACTCTATAACGACGTAAATCTCCTGGAGGCGGAAGGCCGGATTCCCGATGCCATCAAGACCTTGAAGAGCATCCTTGATTCCACCGCCAAGAAGAGCTACAGCGCGTCCGATAAAAGTAACCGGACGCTGTTGCTCGAAAGACTCGGATACCTCTATCGCCAGGTCGAACAATACCCGCAAGCGGTGGACATCTTCCACCAGATTATCGATCTCAATCCGGATGGAGCCCCTCAAGCCACGGCCGCGATCGTCGAAACCTATCTCTTAGCCAAGGACTTTCCAAAAGCCGAAGCGGAAGCCGACGCAGCCCTCAAGAAGTATCCGGACGACCGGACTGTGCGTTCCGTCCACGCCTCCCTGCTCGCCGACATGGGCAAAACCGATCAGGCCTTGGCGGAGACACGCAAGCTGATGGATGGCAAGCACGACCGGGAAGTGTACCTCAGCCTCGCGCAGATTTATGATAAGTCCAAGAACTTCGCCGAAATGGGAAAGATGCTCGATGCAGCAGAAAAACTTTCCCAATCCAACGAGGAAAAGGAGTCGGTGCTGTTCAGCCGTGGCGCGATGTACGAGCGCATGAAGAACTATCCGGCCGCCGAGGCCGAGTTTCGCAAGGTCCTGGAAATCAATCCCGACAACGCCTCAGCGCTGAACTACTTGGGCTACATGCTAGCCGACCGCAACATGCGTCTCGAAGAAGCGCAGGGATTCATCAGCAAGGCTTTGGAGATGGAGCCCAATAATGGCGCCTATCTCGATAGTCTGGGCTGGGTCCTTTATCGTCAGAATAAACTCACCGAGGCCGAGGAAAAGCTGCGCCGTGCGCTGGAGTCCATGTCGCGCGACCCTACCGTCCACGATCACTTGGGTGACGTCTATTTCCACGAAGGCAAGATCCGCGAAGCCATCGCTCAATGGCAGAGTTCGCTCAAGGAATATCAGACCAGCGCGCCTAGTGACCAGGATCATGCCGACGTAGCCAAGATTCAGAAGAAGCTCGAAGACGCCAAGGTGCGGCTGGCGCGCGAAACCGGTTCCAAGCAGCCGCAGTGAGCAAAGATACGTGCCGCGCCGGCACTCATGCGCACACCTGGAGTCTTCAGTAATACGACGCCGTCTCGATCCCCGTCCCAGCTTTGAAGCTGGACACCACCTTCATCTGATCCAGATCGATCACCGTGACCGTCCCGTCTCCATCATTCGCCACCAGCGCCGTGTGGCCGTCCGGGGCGAATGCGAACCCCATTGGATTCTTCCCCACCTCTAGCACTTGCTGCTTCCCATGCAGGTCCGACGTGTTGATGATGTTCACTTGCCCTTGTCCCTGTGAAATGCTGCACACCAGAATCTTCGAGCCATCCGGTGTATAGCGCGGCTTGAACGAGCCTCGAGTCATTCCTTGTATCGCAACCCGATCAATCACAGTATCAGATGCAGTGTCGATCACCAGCAGCGTCGGTTCGGCTAAATCGGACGCGACCACGCGCTTGCCGTCCGGCGATGCGGCGATGCCCTGAATCCCGTTTGGCGCCGGGATACGTGCGATCATCTTGCGTGCCTTCAAGTCGATCACACTGATAAACAGCTTGTCGTTCTTGTTGGGAACGTAGGCTTTGCTCGCATCGGGCAGCACCGCGACCCAGTGTCCCGTCCCTTCGGTATCGATCGCGGATTCGATAGCGCGCGTCTTAGGATCGATGACCAGCAGCTTGCGGCTCAGATCGCAGCTTACATACAGCTTGCCGCGCGAGTCCACCTGAATCCCGTGCGGCGCGATGTAGGGCGATACGTCGATAGTGGAAGTGACCTGGCGAGTCGCCAGATCGATCACCGCGATGGTGTGTCCCGGATGCGGATTCTTGCCATAGACGCCGTCGCCATAGATCGGGATGTAGACCGTCTTATGGTCGGGCGAAATGGCCAGATCGTGGGGCGCGTCGCCTATTTCGAGATTGGACAGCTCCTTATAAGTGGATGGATCGACGAAACGGACATGTGCGCCCCGTTTGTCGATCAGCACCAGTCCGTGCGAGCCGGTCGGATTGTTGGGATCGGCCAGCAATACCAACGGCCAGATCAGTGTTGCTACCCATTGCCGTGCCATTCGACGATTATATCCGGTTGATAATGGTCATATGGCGTTCGTTCGCGTCGGGTCAGTATCCGAGTTGCAGCCTGGTTGGGTGAAAGAGTTCCGGTTCGACGGCCAAACTTATGCGATCTGCAACTCCAGTGGCGAGATCCATGCTCTGGACGGGAGTTGTCCTTGCACCGGTGGGCCCTTGGGACAGGGGGCGCTTCGCGAAGATCTGCTGGTTTGCCCCTGGCACGGATGGAGGTTCGACTGCCGCACCGGCGCCAGCGCTTACGACCCCAACATCACGGTCGCCAAATTCCCCGTCAAAATCTCCGGCGACGACATTCTCCTCGAACTTTAGAGACGCACATTATCTTTACAACACTCTAACCTTCGCTGACATCCGTGCGTGCGTCTGTATAGACGGAGGCGATTCACATGCTCTACGCAACTTTGATAGTCATTGCCGCTGTAACTACGGCGTTCATCTTCGGCCTAATAGCGACGCTCAGCTGGCAGGCCTGTCTGGTTGTTGCTCTTGCCGCTGCCGCAATCGCCGGCGGCACTGTCTTCACGGTTCTGGAAATGCAGCGTCTCGCCAGAAATTAGGGACAAGTGCAAAAGTGCACTCAAATACCGATTTCCTGGCCAGCCCGGCTAGCCCGCTGCGCCCGGCAGTACTTTTTCCGGGAAGGACTAAGGTCTTTCCAGGCTGGTCCCACACGATCCTACCTCTTAGCATGGAAGCAGGGGGAATTCCATGCGTTCGCTCGCACTCGTATTACCTGTCAGTCTTATATTGGTCGTCAGTGTCCACGGCCAGGCCCTGACTGAACATGCCGCCGCAGCAGCTGGCGCGGTCGTTGGCAGCGGAGCCGGCAAAAGCCTCAGCAACTCCATGACGAAGATTTTCGGCGACACCGATAAAGAAGCCGCGAAGGCTGCCAAACCGGACGCCAAGAAGCAATCAAAACCAGTGCCCCCCGCGCCCGACCCATTGGCGGCCAAGTCGCAGACGTCTTTGACTGCGGGCGGTGATGCCGCGCTCGATCCCTTGCCTCCGTCAGGTTCCAGCTCTCCTTCTCAGCTCCGCAGCCGCGCAGCACGCAAGCCCATTCCACAGGATGCGACAGCGGCGGCCCTGTCCCGCCCCATGGCCGTCACACCGATCGCCCAACCCATCGTCAAAGTGCCAACCGTCGAAGACATCGCGAGCATCAAGGTCGGGACCACCGCGGACGACTTGGTGGCCGCGCTCGGGCAACCATCCTCCCGTGTCAGCATTCCCGATGACGATGGACACCTCCGCGAGACCTGCCAGTATTGGGTCAATGGCCGGCAGATTGGCACTATCCGCCTGGACAACGGGCAAGTGGTCACCGTCGAGACGCGGCCTGAGAACTAGGCTCTCCGCATAGAAACCTTCGAGCATCGCTTCGGTTTTGGCGCACTGACGGAGCCGGGGAAATCGAGCATGTTTTGGACAGTAAGAGTAACCTGACTCCTTGCTCATTCTTTCCCGATGGCCGCGCCTGGCGTACTACGAGCTTGACCTCGAAGGCACTTGGGGCCTTTGGGCCCTGTAGCTCGATGTGAGCGATCCGGATCATCCCAAACCCGCGAAGTCAGAGCCTTTCCGAGTCCGATGAGTCGCGGCGGTATGAGGTATGGGTGCGGCCGTTTCGAGGGCCGGGAGGTAGGTGTCAAATCTCCAACACCCAGAGGAACGCTGCCGTTCTGGTCGCGCAACTGCCGGGAGCTATTTTTTCAGAAACTCGACAACCCCATCATGGTGACGGATCATACGGCGACTGCGCCGGCGGAAGACAAAGGAGATGTCCATCTGACCTTCCTGCTGAACTTCTTCGACGAATTGCGGCGCCGCGCAGAGCAAATAGGTTTCCACGGATTTGGAATGTTGGCGATCCCCTCTCCCACGAGGTAGAATGCCCTAAGGTTCGTGATCGATTCACCAGGAGGCCACGTATGTCGGAACACATCACCCGTAGAGAGACTTTGAGACGAGGATTAGCCGCAACCAGCCTGCTCGGGTTGGCGTCGGAGTGGGGCATGCCGGCCCTCGCGCAAGGCGAGACCCTCGTGCCCTTCACGGATCTGCCGGCGAACTTCAATCCCACGCCGACCCCCGACCGGCGAACTCTCGATGTCCGGAAGATCGACGGTCCGTTCACGCCCAAGGATCAGTTCTTCACGACCCAGCACTACGGCCATCCCGTCGTAGACCCTGCAACTTTTGCTCTGAAAATCTCGGGCCTGGTGGAGCGGCCGATGTCGTTCTCGCTCGATGATCTACGAAAAATGCGCAGCACGGACCTCGTGTTCGGGTTCGAGTGCTCGGGCAATCGCCGTCCTCTGCAAGGTCTCGCGGGCAACGGACGCTGGACCGGTGTGCCGCTGAAGACGGTGCTCGATAAGGCCGGAGTGAAGCCCCAGGCACGCGAGTTTGTATTCTTTGGCGCCGATCACGGCGAGGAAGAGGTGGACTTCCGCGGGCAAATCACCAAGGTGGATCAGCAGTTCGGCCGCAGCCTGACGCGCGAAAAAGCGTTATCGCCCGAGCTTCTGCTGGCTTACGCAATGAATGGCGAACCTCTCACGCGCCACCAGGGCTCCCCGCTTCGGCTGCTGGTTCCCGGATGGTATGGAGTGGCCAACGTCAAATGGCTCTCCAGCATCCACATTCAGGAAGATCCATATTTAGGAAAGTATCAAGCCCGCTGGTACCGCACTCTGAGAGGCGAGATGATCGACGGCGAGATGAAGTGGACAGAGACAGCGGTCACCCACATGCAATTGAAGTCGTTCATTGCGCGAGTTACGCACGACGGCAGCCGGTATAACGTGCTCGGTGTCGTGCTGAACGACGGGACGCCGCTGAAATCGGTCGAAGTCCGCGTGGATGATGGCCCGTGGCAGCCGGCGACGATGAATCCAGCCACCAGCAGCAAATATTCCTGGAAACTGTTCAATTACGCCTGGAATGGCGCTACGCCCGGAGAGCACACACTTGTGTCGCGCGTGACCGATGTAACCGGAAAAGTTCAGCCGACCGCGGAAGACCTGGCAAACAAGAAAACATTCCTGGAAGATAACTCGCAGTTTCCACGAAAAGTGCTTATTTCTTAGTGGCGCAGGTCTCCGACCTAGTGGCGCAGGTCTCCGACCTGCAAGTGAGCGGCCTACTGTCCTTTGGCCTGCTCCGGCGTACCGAACTTCGCGTCGGCAATCGGGACGTTCACTTGCACGTCCTTGATCTCGATGGAATCCCGGCCGTCCAGCCAGGCGAAGGTCAGCCGATAAGGCATCTTGATTCCGTTGATGTCGCGATAGTCGGAGTAGTCAATCTGCGTGGGAACCCTGCCAATCGGCGACCTGCTGTAGCGCAATTCCCGCAGCAGCAGACCCGACTTGTTGTCGAAGTACAACGTAGCGACCACACCGTTCGGACGGTCACCTTGCACCACTTGGACGTCGTGACTTCCCAACGTTAACTCCGGCTGCTGGGACGTCTGGCTGGATGGTCCGGGAAGATCCTCGATGGTAGTCGGCAAACTGACGCGCCAATTCTTGAGAATCTGTTTGATCTGCCCTGGAAAAGCCAACTGCGCGTCTAGCCGGAAACCGTCCAGATCGCCTCCGCTGATCTGGTATTCCTTTAACACCGCGAGCGGCGTCTTGATCCAACCGGCGCGCCCGTTGAAAGTCCGGATGCTGTCTCCCCGGTCCGGGGCATCTTTAAACTCGATGATCGTGGTCCGCTGGTCGGGAGCCTTCGCAAAAATCTGGACTTGGCCGCCGCCGCCAAATCCTCCGAAGCCGACGCTGGTCCCGTGCGCGATATAGCTGGTGAGCCCGGCCAGCTTCTGGGCCCCGCCGACTGCTTGAATATACTTGTCCAGAATCTGGTCAGCGGTAGGCTGCCCGGGAGCCTGCTGGAAGACATCATCGGCCTCTAAGGACGGAGTGCCGTATACGATATCCATGCTCGGCGTAACCGCTGGTTTATCCCGGCCGCGATGGCAGCTCCAGCAGGTCACCATTTGGCGTCCCGTGAAGTTGTCTTTATTGATGGCGGCGACCATGGTCACCATCCGGCGCGCGATCACTTTTCTCTGCGTATCCGCTGCCCAATCTACGCGGTCGGTACCAGCGCCGGTATGACACTCCGAGCAGTCAAAGCCCAGAGCAGCCGACATCACCCCCATAGTCCCCATGAAATCGTCCACGGGAATTCCCCGCAGCACTTGAACATTATGGAAGGCTTCCTCCGCCAACTGAGGCTTCGCGGGCGGAGTGGTCTGGCCGCCTGCGAGACCAGCGCCGATCAGCCATAACACAGCTATTCCAGCGACCGCGAGGATCAGTCGCTTCGACCAGAGATTCATGTCTTTAGGAAGATATCAATTCACTTCTTTTCGCCGGCTTCGTCCGGAGCACCCGTGCCTGTGGCGCCGATGAACAGCTTCTGTCCGTTCGGAAGCGTGATGTCTCTGCCGTTGGCCCGGTTCGACCCGTCTTTGGATTGATATCCGTCAACGATGACCTTCGTCCCCACTGGTATGGTGTTCTTGGTGAAGCCGCGCCGCAACAGAACGTTGGGGCTGCCTGCCTCGAACATCCAGTTGGTCACCGTGCCGTCCGCACTCTTCACGTCGACATGGATCCATGAGTGCGGGTTGATCAATTCAACCTTCGTGACCTCGCCCTCAAAGTGGACCGGTTTCTTGGCGTCAAACTCCGCGGCAAATGCGTGATGCGCCCACGCCGGGACGCCTGCCAGAATGAGGCCTGCGCCGACAACTGCGATAGCTAACTTAGTTCTCATTTCATTCTCTCCTTGACTTACTTCTTTCCTTTCGCGTCTTCCGCGGTCTTATCTGCTAGGCGAGCGCCGCCGAGGATGTCCGGCATCGCGTAATTTCCCTCATGACACGCGTATTCATAGATCGGACCACGAGTCGACAAGAACGGGTACTCAAGAGTCCAAGGCTTGGTGAACGTCGTCGGATCATCAATCGTAACTCTGTAGAGGATCGTTCCCGGATCGACGCGCGTGAAGCGCTCAACCACATGCAAGTTCTCTCCCGATCCTCTGAACCTGGTCTTATCCGTGAAATTCGTTGTGTCGACTACTAGTGTATCGCCTTCCCAATGGCCAATGGAGTCCCCCATCCACTGGCGCACGTTGGAGGGCAGATGCGCGCGCCCATCCATATGGATGTAGCGGACGTCGTGGACCATCTCCACCAGGATCATGATGGTATCGGGAGTCTGGACAATCTGATAATTGTTGTTGTATAGCACCGGAAGCATGGGCGGCCCGGAGGTTGAACCGAACCCCAGTAGGCACCGCTCGCCCAGCGGCCGGTCTTGCGGGCGGTCGAAACGCTGCTCGATCGCTTGCAGGCGGGCGGCGTTTCGCTTCTTCGCTTCCGGTGTCAAGCCAGGGATTTTCCCGTCGGGCGGATCGATAATCAGAGACGTGCGCTTCACTCCGTCGACTCTGGCCAGCTCCGTTCCGCGGTCGAAGAACAACGCGTTATAGGCGTGATCGCGATCCTGCTCGGCGTTCTCGCTGCGCTTATCCCCATAGAGATTGTCGTTGTTTTGCTTCTCGTACTTCGTCGCTTCTGCATCCGTGGCCGTCAGCTTCCCTGCGAACTGAGCGGGCCGTTCCATGGGCGTAACGGTGGCGTTCGTCCAGACTCCCTGCAGATCCGGGTGACCATCTGAGGCACGCGGCACAGCCGAGGACTTCGCCTTGGCAGCTGCTCCCGGCGGCTGGGCGATTAGCGGCAGCATACTCGCCACTGCGAGAGCAATCACGGATTCGAGAAGTCTGCGGCTCACAAGAGCGGTCCCTTTACTTGGTGGGTTTCTTTTCGAACTGTCCGTACATCAGGTCTTCCACGAACTCCACGCACTTGAATTCCAACAGCTGCGCGTTCTTTTCCACGTGCTTATAGAGCGGCATGCTGATCTTCCACGGCCGTGAGAACACCTTGGGATCCTCGATGGTGGCTTCATAATTGAGGATGTTCGGGGCCATCGGCGTGTAGCGTTCCACCACATGCAAATCGTCGCCGTGGTAGTCGCCGGCGCGGTCAAACCAGGTCCGTTCGTCCAAGCCGGTTACGTCCACCACCAGAGTGTCGCCTTCCCAGTGGCCAAACGACTGTCCCATCCAGGTGTCGATCGGCGCCGGTCCCGGATCCTTTAAATAGATGTTGCGAAACGCGCTGTCATACTCATAGGCGATCGCGATATAGTTCTGGCTCTGGAAAATCTGAAATGGGTAGGGCAGGTAGGTGGCGCGCGGCACACCCGGCAGATAGCATTTCACTTCCGGGTCGAGGGTCAGCCGGTTCTTGTAGTTTTCTTGCTTCTTCGCCAACGCGGCCGGCAGGTATGGGATTTTGCCCCCTTCCACTACGCCGATGCCGCCCGGTTCGGCGCCGAGCGTTCCCATTGCGACCACTTGGCTGGCTTGCGCGGCATGACCTTCGAGATCCCAATCCGCCGTATTCAGGGACTGCCAAATGCCATTGAGGTCGGGATGCCCGTCCGGCCCGCGCGGCGCCTTATAAGCCCCGGTCTGACCGGCGGCCGACATGGCGCCCAGCAACAGCACGCTTAGAAATGCAATTCGCATCGGATCGATACCTCCCCAACATGATACACAACGGGCCTGAAGGTACACCCCAGACTGCCTGATTGTGCCGATTTTGAGGTTACCTTCAACCAGTTTCGAATGTCAAGGTCGGCCGCTTTACTTCCCTAGCGGCCGCTGCGTCTGAGCCAGCGCCACCTGAACACGGATGGTCTCCGGAGTCACTCGGTCCACCACGATTCCGCGGCGGCAGGTCCAGCGATTCCGGTATCAGCCGCAGCGTATGCCAGCCGGCCTGAACTCCTCCCAGGTTGAAATTACCGACCAGCCTTTCCAAGTTCACCGAATCCATAATCCAAGGACTTCCCCGGACCTGGATTTCCAGCGCGTCGGCGGATTGGCTGCCGACCGCCATGCCTGGCACCACATTGCTGAATTCGATCGGCACACTTACCGTCCAAATGGTTGTGCCGGAAGCAAGAAACGACATTCCCCAGATCACGCCCGCCAATCCCAGCGCGGCGAACTTGAGCCCCAGGTTCGTGAAGATAAAGTCGGCGCAGGCGAACTCCAACACTTTCGCGGACAGGACTGAGCAATGGATCGAGCGTCGTGACGAATTGCTCCATATCCGTCATCTGATAGATTCTTCCGCCATCCATTAACGACACTTCCGCGCGTTCTGCTGAAACTGCCACCACCCAGTGGCCAAATGTTCGGTTCCGTCCACATGGCCCAAGCTAGTCCTATCACCGCACACACGAGGGAGAGAGCTTGTAGACTCGACTGCGGCAACGCCGTCACGAAAGGAAAAGTCAAGATGCCGAGTGCAACCAGCAAACACAGAAGTTCGGACATCGATGGACGATCCGTCACAAGACGCGGAACAGAAAGCGTAACACCGAAGATCAGAGCGAAGGCTTTTAACAGCCGTGATGACGGAGGCGGCGACGAAATAGCCCGCCCAACGTCGGACTGCCAAGAAAAGCACGGTTCCAGTGCCAAAAACTACGACGGCACCACAACTCTCAAGACCAGCGAATCGTTTTCAGCTCGCCCAATCATAAACGCGATCCCGGCTAACAAAGCCAAAAAGGAAATTGCCAAAATGACGAGCCCGGAACGCCTGAGATCATATGAGAAGCCCCAATCCGTTACCTCGCGGAGCGCATCTCATTGTATGCACGCAAGCGCTAACCCGGCAGCAAGCGCGACCTCTTAAACCGAAGGGATGGCCTGTAGGGACAGGATTACTCGTATCTTAGAGCAATTAAGGGATCGATCTTGGTGGCGCGGCGCGCCGGCACGTAACATGCGAACAAGGCGACGGAGGTCAAGACCAGGGCCACTGCCACGTAGGTCAATGGATCGGTGGTTTTGACGCCGAAGAGCAGGCTGGCTAGTAACCGCGTCAGACCGAAGGCGGCAGCTAGTCCGATCACCACGCCGATTCCGGCCAGCAGCATTCCCTGGCGGACGATCATCCTCAGCATATCGCCGCGGCCCGCGCCCAATGCCAGGCGAATTCCGATCTCCTGCGTGCGCTGCTCCACCGTATAAGACATCAGTCCATAAATGCCGATCGCAGCGAGCAGCAAGGCCAAGCCCGCAAAGATGCTAAGCAGCAACATATTGAAATTCTGGCGCGCGGTGGATTCCGATACAACCTGCTCCATGGTGCGGATCTTCGAAACCGGCAACTGCCCGTCGACCGCGAGAATCTCGCGTTGAATGGCGGAGGTGAGCGCGGATGGATCGCTCGAGGTGCGAATCGCCCAACTCATCGGGATTTGGCTATTGGCCAACTGGGTGAGCGGATCTATGATCTGCCCCTGAGGAACGTACATCACAGGCTGATCGGAGTCCTGCAGGCCGCTCTCACGTACGTCGCCTACGACGCCGACAATCTGCCGGCTAGGTTCTTCGAACTGCGGACCAAGCCCTTTGGCGATGGTGACACGTTGGCCGATGGGGTCTCCCTTCGGCCAATACTTCTTCGCCAGGGCCTGGTTGATGATCAGGACACGCTCGGATTTGCCGGTATCGCGGTTTTCGAACGCGCGGCCACGGAGCACTGGAATTCGGAAGGCACTGAAATAGTGCGGTGACACGGCGCGCCACTGTTCATCGCCGGAGAAGCCGCCGTTGGAGGGTGGGCGGCCTTCAATGAGGAAGGGAAGATCGAGTTCGCCTTCGACCGGAAGCATGATCGCCGCAGCTGCCGACTGAGCGCCCGGCAGAGCTTCGATGCGCTGCACCACCTGATGGACCATGTTCTCCACTTTCGCGGTCGAGTCGTATCTTCCGCCCGTCAATGAGGTCTGCATGGTGATGACGTTGTGTGGATCGAAACCAGGCTGCACCGAACTCAGCCCGACAAAGGTCCGAATCGTCAGGACTGCGCCCACCAACAAAATCACAGCCAGGGCCATTTCGCTCGCAACCAGAATGCTGCGCGCGCGATTCTGCTTGAGTCCGGTACCGGAGCGCCCGCTGGTCTCTTTTAAGATCGAGTTCACGTCGAGCTTGGAGATGTGGAGAGCGGGGAACAGGCCGAACACGACACCGGTGATCAGAGCTATGGCGAAGGTGAAAGCCAACACCTGCCAATCGAGCGCACTCACGATGGAGGCGGCGTGATCCGGTGCGTTAACGCGCGGAAGATTGCCTGGGCTGAGAGCCAATAATACGCGGACGCCCCACGCCCCAATGAGGAAGCCGACCAAGCCGCTCACGGCGGCCAGCAGGATGCTCTCCGTCAGAAGCTGGCTGATCAGTCGCCCTCGACTGGCGCCAACCGCGGTACGAATCGCGATTTCCTTGTGCCGGCCTGAGGCGCGTGCGAGCAAAAGATTGGCTACATTCGCGCAGGCGATTAACAACACAAAGCCCACCGCTCCCACCAGAATCATCAGGGCCGGCTTGACGTCGCCGACCAGGGCATCGCGCAGCGGCACCATGGTTACGCTCTCGGTTTTGTCCATCCATTTCGGATTCGCCTCGCGAAATCGCTCACCGGCCAGTTTCACATTCGCTTTAGCGGCTGCGATTGTTACGCCGGGCTTGAGACGCCCGGCGACCTGTAAATAATTGGCTTGATTGATGCTGTCAGGATCGGCCTGCAGTGGGATGAACACGTCGGCCGGTGGATCAGGGCGGAAGCTTGCGGGAAGAATACCGACCACGGTGTAGGGATCGCCTGCGAGGATGAGGGGTTTTCCTAGCAAGGACGGGTTTGCGCCAAGACGCGTTTTCCAGAGGTCGTTGCTTATGACGGCAGCCTTGGCGCCACCGGGTAGGTCTTCCTGTGGTAGAAATGTGCGTCCCAGCGCCGGCGATACCCCGAAGACGCGGAAATAGTCTTGCGAAACGTGAATTCCATGCACCTGCTCGGGGCGGTCGCCGGACCCTAAATTCAATCCCAAACTCTGGAAATCATAGATCGTCATCGCCTCAAAGACCTGATTGTTTTTCTTCCAGGCCATGAATTTTGGAATCGAGGACGACGGTCCCGCCCCCTGAGGGTAACTGCGCTCGACACGCATGATGCGATCCGGCTCCGGATAGGGGAGAGGCTGGAGCAGAACCGTATTGGCGACAGAAAAAATCGCCGTATTGGCACCGATACCCAGGGCCAATGCGGCGATAGCGATGGTGGTGAAACCAGGGCTATTTAGGAGAACCCGAATAGAGTGACGAAGGTCGGCGAGTAAGTTGCCCATACCTTTAACGGTACGTGCAGCTTGCTCGAAAGTTCTCAGAAAAAGCGGCGATCGGGTTTCGTCTAGCTTTGCGAGGCCGCGGCGGTTAGCACGGATCCAATCTGGCTGAAGATGGTGCTGATGCTAGAAGCGACATTGGGCATGATCGCGCCCGCGGCCACTGCCACAAATCCAGCCATCAGGGCATATTCGATCAAATCCTGTCCTTGCTCGTCGCGCCAGATTCTGGCCAAAATGATGACTCTCAAGATACGGTTCATTGCTGACTCCTCCATGTTTGAAATTCCCCAAGCAATCCGGCGCTTGTCAAACTTAGTTCCCGGCGTGCCACCTGGTTTATTGTGAACGAGTTAAGGAAAAGGATCTATCCCGCCGATATAGTAGGCAGGACTAAGGCTGAGGTTGAGAATTTAGGGTGAAAACATCACAGCAGAGCATCTGGCCGGTGTCGGTCTTCGGGCTGGGTTTTCTTTTGCTGATCATGGGCTTATCGGGCGTGGCCAGCATTCAGGAAACGCGCCGAATCCATGAGCAGATCTTATCAGTAGAAGATAATTATCGGCACATCGAAAATATGGTGGAGGCGATCCGTTCTGATACTTCCCGAGTGGCGGTACTACAGCGGGACCGGCTCTTGGACCGGAGTGCTTCCGTCGAAGAGTATGGCCGCCAACTGGCCGCATTACGAGACAAGACCGAGGCCACAATGGGGCAAATGCGGTCCATTCAGCTTCAGCAGGATAGCAAAGCTTTCGAGCGGCTGGAAAGCGCTTTGCGGGCTTATATGGACGCTGTCGCGTCTGAATTCCGGGCCACTCCCGTCAACGGCCTCAGAGCAGAGTTCGACGATCGGTTCCGGTCCCAGAGCCTGACCATATTCTCGGTAGCCGAAGAACTCGGAAAATTGAACGAAGAGAATTTCGAATCGCGGCGGAGCGCCTTGAATCAGTCGGTAGAGCATCTGCAATACGACATCTGGGAGACGATCATAACGGCTCTCGTCGTGGGCGCGGTGATAGCCGGCGCCAGCATTTTCCGCATCACCAGCCTGGAGAAGGAGTCGGCGGAACATCAGAGGAAGACTGAGCAAGCCGAAGAGCGGCTGCGGCTTCTTTCCCAGCAACTGGTCTCCTCGCAGGAGCAGGAACGCAAGGCGCTATCGCGCGAGTTGCATGACGAAATAGGGCAATTACTAACGGCCCTGCGCATGGAGCTTGGTAACCTGGAGCGCATCCGCACGGCCACGGGCGTGGACCTTGGTCCGCATCTCGACCAGGCAAAAAAACTCGCTGAGACCACCCTCAAGACGACTCGCGACATCGCCATGGGACTGCGCCCGGCCATGTTGGATTTGTTGGGTCTGGGACCGGCGTTGGAGTGGCAGGCGCGCGAGTTCTCCAGGCGCTACAACACACCGATCCAGCTTGAAGTGGACGGGGACTTGAAAGACCTGTCCGACCGGCACCGGACCTATCTATATCGGATCGTGCAGGAAGGGCTTACCAATTGCGCGCGGCACGCGCAGGCCAAGAACATTCGGGTCCGGCTCGAGGATGCCAATGGCCAAGTCGCGCTGACGGTGGAAGACGACGGCCTCGGATTCGATGCGCACGCGGGTGTTGTTTACGGTCTGGGACTGCTCGGCCTGACGGAACGGGTGCGCGAACTATCGGGCAACATCGTAATCGAGTCGCAGCCAGGCAAAGGCACGAAACTCGCGGTGGTGTTGCCGGTGAGCCGGGAAACCCAGCCTACTGGATGATCCGTTTGCGGACAGCGTAGAGAACGATGTCGGCCGTGCTGTGCAGATTGAGCTTGGCCATCAAGCGGCTGCGGTGCGTTTCCACCGTATAGAGACTGACGTTGAGCAGGCTGGCCGCTTCTTTATTGGACTTGCCCTCGGCGAGCAACTGCAGAACTTCTTTCTCGCGGTCCGTCAGCAGGTCGTAGGAATCTTCCAGACCCTCGCTCTGCATTTGCCGCATATAATCTTCCAGCAGCGTCTGGGTGATGGTGGGGCTGAAGAAGAGCTTCTTACCGGCCACGGCGCGCACGGCCTGCAACAGGTCGGCCTCGGCGCAATCCTTGAGAAGATAGCCATGCGCTCCGGCCGCGAGCGCGCGCACCAGAAAGGTCTCATCGCAGTGCATGCTGAGCATGACGATACCGATGTTGGGATCGCGCTTTACAATTTGCGATGCCGCGTCGATACCGTTGAGCTGGGGCATGGTGATGTCCATCACGACGACGTCGGGGGCGAGCTGTTCGGTCATGCGGACCGCCTCACGCCCATCGGACGGCTTCCCCAACAACCTCAATGTCGGGATCGGTTTGCAGCAGAAATCGAAGACCTTTTCGGACCACGCCGTGATCGTCGGCGACTAGGACTTTAGTTGGGAGGGACATTATCTTCCTCTATCGACGGGTTAAGGGATTGGCAGGAGGGCCAGCAAGCTTGGCCTTTCAGAAAATTAGCGTCTGTATTTTCAATGATTTGGCTGGATAGCGGAAATTCTTTCACAACCAGTTGCTAAGGGGGGATGGGTCTGCTATTCTATGAAGAGCCGCATAGCGCTGTTGCGGATTCGAAAAAAGTTCGCGGTGGCTGTTGCCATCGGATATCGAGTCTGCTATGCTTACGTGAGGCGGAATTTCTACGGCAGGTAGGACGAAGCAGTAAGCCTCATCTCCTGTCAGGTAGTTCTTTAAGTTCCCAAGAATTCTGGTTCAAGCGGAAACTTTGAATGTAAGTATCGCTTGCGCCAAAACGGCTTTCGAGGCCGGCAGTGGGTTCAGTCTTTCCTTAACGGGATCGCTGGATTGGCTGCGCAGATCTTTGACAATCTGGTTGGACGCAGAAGTAATGTTCGTCAGAACTTTGAGTCAAACCGAGGCGATGATGGTTTGGCCTGTATTTTTAGGGTCAAGTCGATAGTCTCAACAAGATCAAACGAGAGTTTGATCCCGGCTCAGAATCAACGCTGGCGGCGCGCTTAACACATGCAAGTCGCACGAGAAAGTGGAGCAATCCATGAGTAAAGTGGCGTACGGGTGAGTAACACGTGGATCATCTACCTCTTGGTGGGGAATAACCCTGGGAAACCGGGGCTAATACCGCATAAGCCTGCAAAGGGAAAGCAGCAATGCGCCGAGAGAGGAGTCCGCGGCCGATTAGCTAGTTGGTAGGGTAATGGCCTACCAAGGCAATGATCGGTAGCCGGCCTGAGAGGGCACACGGCCACACTGGCACTGAAACACGGGCCAGACTCCTACGGGAGGCAGCAGTGGGGAATCTTGCACAATGGGGGAAACCCTGATGCAGCGACGCCGCGTGAGCGATGAAGCCCTTCGGGGTGTAAAGCTCTTTCGGCAGGAACGATAATGACGGTACCTGCAGAAGAAGCTGCGGCTAACTACGTGCCAGCAGCCGCGGTAATACGTAGGCAGCAAGCGTTGTTCGGAATTACTGGGCGTAAAGAGTGTGTAGGCGGTTCTCTAAGTTCGGTGTGAAATCTCCCGGCTTAACTGGGAGGGTGCGCCGAAAACTGGAGGGCTTGAGTATGGGAGAGGAAAGCGGAATTCCTGGTGTAGCGGTGAAATGCGTAGATATCAGGAGGAACACCTGCGGTGTAGACGGCTTTCTGGACCATCACTGACGCTGAGACACGAAAGCGTGGGTAGCAAACAGGATTAGATACCCTGGTAGTCCACGCCCTAAACGATGCATACTTGGTGTGAGCCGTTCATTCGGTTCGTGCCGGAGCTAACGCGTTAAGTATGCCGCCTGGGGAGTACGGTCGCAAGGCTGAAACTCAAAGGAATTGACGGGGGCCCGCACAAGCGGTGGAGCATGTGGTTTAATTCGACGCAACGCGAAGAACCTTACCTGGGCTCGAACGGCTTCGGACAATCCTTGGAAACAGGGACTTCCCGCAAGGGACTGGAGTCGAGGTGCTGCATGGCTGTCGTCAGCTCGTGTCGTGAGATGTTGGGTTAAGTCCCGCAACGAGCGCAACCCTTGTCCTGTGTTGGCATGCCGCAAGGCGCAACTCTCAGGAGACCGCCAGCGATAAGCTGGAGGAAGGTGGGGATGACGTCAAGTCATCATGGCCTTTATGTCCAGGGCCACACACGTGCTACAATGGGCGGTACAAAGCGCTGCCAACCCGCGAGGGGGAGCTAATCGCCAAAAACCGTCCTCAGTTCGGATTGCAGGCTGCAACTCGCCTGCATGAAGCTGGAATCGCTAGTAATGCTATATCAGAACGATAGCGTGAATACGTTCCCGGGCCTTGTACACACCGCCCGTCACATCACGAAAGTGGGTTGTACTAGAAGTCTGCATGCTAACCCGCAAGGGAGGCAGCGGCCCAAGGTATGACTCATGATTGGGGTGAAGTCGTAACAAGGTAGCCGTAGGAGAACCTGCGGCTGGATCACCTCCTTTCTAAGAGAGAAAGTGGCTGGAGTCACCGAATCGGTTCATAAGGACCGAGCCGCGACCGCAAGGAAGCGGAGAGTAAGTGACAGCCTTTCCAGTCCAAATCCGTCCTCGGATCTCCACTTAGAGTTCTGCGACTTACTTTGCCGGTTCGGCCTGGTGCCGGCCGGCAGCGTCCAATCGGCCTCGATAATTTTCCATGACTATGGTCGGCCTTGCGCCCGAGAAATGTCCGGGCCAAGCCGATTGCAGGTGGCCTAAGGGGCTGTAGCTCAGCTGGGAGAGCGCCTGATTTGCATTCAGGAGGTCGCCGGTTCGATCCCGACCAGCTCCACCAGGTTTGACTCGGGCCTGTAGCTCAGTTGGCTAGAGCGCACCCCTGATAAGGGTGAGGTCGGTAGTTCGACTCTACCCAGGCCCACCAACCAAAAGAAGAATACAGAAGCCAGCAGTCAGAAGCCAGAATGCCGAAAGGTCCTGTCTCCTGAATTCTGACTCCTGAATTCTTCAGGAAAGTTCTTTGACAATTGAATATTGATGGGCAACACAAGTTGCAAACACGCCGTGCAGCCAATATACGGCGTGGAGCGCTAGTAATGTAGTAGTTGTGAGTGCTTCGCGTTGATGCGTATTTCAGATCTCAGAGCGACTTCAAGTAGAATTTGTGTCTAGAGTAAATTTTATGGTCAAGCTACTAAGAGCATGCGTGTGGATGCCTTGGCGCAAGTAGGCGATGAAGGACGTGGCCAGCTGCGATAAGCTTCGGGGAGATGCAAGCAATCTGTGATCCGGAGATGTCCGAATGGGGAAACCCAACTGTTGCGAACAACAGTTATCGCATTCTGAATACATAGGGGTGCGAAGCGAACCTGGGGAAGTGAACCATCTCAGTACCCAGAGGAAGAGAAAACAACCGTGATTCCGATAGTAGTGGCGAGCGAAATCGGAACAGCCTAAACCAGGTGATTCGAAAGGAGAGCCTGGGGTTGCAGGACCACAAACATTAATTAGGCGTTCAAGAGCCGTGACCGCGAGGGAGCGGTTCAGAGTGTCACTTAGTGTAAAGAGGTTATAGGGAAGCGTTAATAGAACGGTCTGGAAAGGCCGGCCATAGAGGGTGACAGCCCCGTATATGAAAATGCAATCCTAGCTTCGAGTGGCTCCTAAGTACCGCGGGACACGTGAAACCCTGCGGGAATCTACCGGGACCATCCGGTAAGGCTAAATACTCACTTGCGACCGATAGTGAACTAGTACCGTGAGGGAAAGGTGAAAAGAACCCCTGCTAGGGGAGTGAAATAGTACCTGAAACCGCATGCTTACAAGCAGTTGGAGGGCTATGCCGGGAATCGCAAGAGAACCGGAATGCCTGACATCGTGCCTATTGAATAATGAGCTGGCTAGTTAATCTCAGTGGCAAGGTTAAGCGAAAGCGAGCCGCAGCGAAAGCGAGTCTGAATAGGGCGTTCAGTCGCTGGGATTAGACGCGAAGCGGGATGATCTACCCTTGGCCAGGATGAAATCCGTGTAACAGCGGATGGAGGTCCGAACCAGTGTTGGTTGAAAACAGCTTGGATGAGCTGAGGGTAGGGGTGAAAGGCTAATCAAATTCCGTGATAGCTCGTTCTCTCCGAAATAGCTTTAGGGCTAGCCTCGTGTGGTCCGTAACGGTGGTAGAGATCTGGATGAACTAGGGGCCTTCCCAGGTTACCGAATTCAACCAAACTTCGAATGCCGTTAATGAGTAACACGGGAGTCAGACTGTGGGGGCTAAGCTTCATAGTCAAAAGGGGAAGAGCCCAGACCATCAACTAAGGTCCCTAAATTCATGCTAAGTGGGAAAGGAAGTCGAGTGCCTCAGACAGCCAGGAGGTTGGCTTAGAAGCAGCCATCCTTTAAAGAAAGCGTAATAGCTCACTGGTCGAGGAACTCGGTGCCGACAATCCAACGGGGCTCAAGCATGATACCGAAGTTATGGATCCGATGCGCAAGCATCTGGGTGGTAGGAGAGCGTTCTTATTGAAGTGAAGGCGTACCGTGAGGAGCGCTGGATCGTTAGGAAGTGACTCTGCCAGCATAAGTAGCGATAAACCAGGTGAGAACCCTGGTCGCCGCAAGTCTAAGGTTTCCTGAGAAAGGTTAATCCGCTCAGGGTTAGTCGGGGCCTAAGGCGAGGCCGAAAGGCGTAGCTGATGGACACACGGTTAACATTCCGTGACTGCCTTGGTTCGATCAAGACCGAAGGGGGGACGCAGCGCGTAAGTCCTGGTGCGCAATGGTTTCAATCCCGGGTGAAGCGAGGTCCGGATAGGGAAATCCGCCGGGTCGTCTGCCAGGAAAATCCTCTAAGGAGAGTCGAGGCACCCGTACCACAAACAGACACATGTGGACGAGAAGAATATTCTCAGGCGCTCGGGTGATGAATTGTTCAGGAACTAGGCAATATAGCTCCGTAACTTCGGGATAAGGAGTGCCTCTCGCAAGAGGGGCCGCAGTGAATGGCGTCAGGCGACTGTTTAACAAAAACACAGGTCTCTGCTAAGTCGAAAACGACGTATAGGGGCTGACGCGTGCCCGGTGCTGGAAGGTTAAAGGGAGAGGTTAGCCGCAAGGCGAAGCTTTGAACTGAAGCCCCAGTGAACGGCGGCCGTAACTATAACGGTCCTAAGGTAGCGAAATTCCTTGTCGGGTAAGTTCCGACCTGCACGAATCGCGTAACGATCTGACGACTGTCTTAACAATTTGCCCGGCGAACTTGTGGTTCCGGTGAAGACGCCGGATGCCCGCATCAAGACGGAAAGACCCCGTGCACCTTTACTATACCCTATCAATGAATTATGGGATGCTCTGCGCAGAATAGGTGGGAGGCTTTGAACTCAGGCTCTTGGGCTTGAGGGAGCCACCGGTGAGATACCACCCTGAGCATTCTGTGATTCTAACTTACTCCCGTTATCCGGGAGAAGGACATTGGTAGGCGGGTAGTTTGACTGGGGCGGTCGCCTCCTAAATTGTAACGGAGGCGCTCGAAGCTTGGTTCACGCTGTTTGGAAATCAGCGGTCGAGTGCAAAGACATATACCAGGTTAACTGCGAGACCAACAAGTCAAGCAGGTGGGAAACCAGGACTTAGTGATCCGGTGGTTCTGTATGGAAGGGCCATCGCTCAACGGATAAAAGGTACGCCGGGGATAACAGGCTGATCGGAGTCAAGAGTTCACATCGACGCTCCGGTTTGGCACCTCGATGTCGGTTCATCGCATCCTGGGGGTGTAGAAGCTCCCAAGGGTTAGGCTGTTCGCCTATTAAAGCGGTACGTGAACTGGGTTCAGAACGTCGCGAGACAGTTCGGTCCCTATCTGATGTGGGCGCAGGAGATTTGAGAGGGCTTGTCCTTAGTACGAGAGGACCGGGATGAACCAACCTCTTGTGATCCAGTTGTCACGCCAGTGGCATAGCTGGGTAGCGAAGTTGGGTCAGGATAAGCGCTGAAGGCATATAAGCGCGAAACCTTCCTCGAGATGAGATCTCCCAAGGGGTAACTCCCTAATAAGGGCCGTGGAAGACTACCACGTTGATAGGACGGATGTGTAAGCGTAGTAATACGTTGAGCTTACCGTTACTAATAGCCCGTTCGGCTTGACCATAAAATGTACTGTAGACACTTACAGCGACTTAGTGACTTGTTGCCCATCAATATTCATAACTCTTCGCTCGCTGAGAGACGCGGCTCATCGGTCGTGTTTCCCGAGCAAATCACTTTTGGGTGATTGTAGCGCAGGGGTCCCACCCGTTCCCATCCCGAACACGGAAGTTAAGCCCTGCAGCCCCGATGGTACTGCCCGCGCGAGTGGGTGGGAGAGTAGGACGTTGCCCAATTAAAACGAAGGCCCCGGCATCGCAAGATGACCGGGGCTTTTTTCATGGCCGCAGGATCCCATGTGCCGTGTATGGTACCATATATGGCATGGTGAAGACCACAGTGTATTTGGATACCAACGTCGTGCTCACCCTTCGACGAATGGCCGAGTCTCAAGGAAGAAGCCAAGCCGAGCTCATCCGCGATGCCCTTGAGACTTATACGCGGAAGTCAAAACTTCCTAAGCTTCCGGGCATCGGAGAATTCGATAGCGGCCACACCGACACCTCTTCGCGCGCCGACGAGATCCTTAGCCAGGCTGCGAAACGAGGCCGATGGCGCTAGTCGCTGACTCGGGTGCGATTTACGCGCTTTACGATTCCCGCGACGAGCATCACTCCGCAGTGAAGAAAGTAATCGATCAGGAATCAGAGACGATCATCGTGCCCATGGCCATCATCGCGGAGATTGCCTATCTGTTGCGCGTGCGTTTAGGAAACCGCGCGGTCTTGAGATTTCTGGAAGGTATCAAAATCGGCGGGTACACGCTCGAGCCTCTGACTTCCATCGATTTAAACCGCTGCCAATCGTTGCTTGAAGCTTATGGAGACTTGAATCTGGGATTGGCCGACGGGGCTGTTATTGCCACTGCCGAACGGCTCAAAACACGCCGCATCCTGACCGTGGACAAGCGTCACTTTCGCGCCGTGCGTGCCGCCGATGGAAAACCGTTTACTCTGCTTCCGGCGGATGCCTAGACCCATTCAAGGAGTCTTACAAACGAAGTTCGCGGCTTCATCAACGCTTCCCGATCCTCTATAGCTGGCCACCTGCGGGTACGGGCACAGCGGACGCGTGCGATCGATGGCGCCGTCCTTCACGCGCGAGGCGATGATCTGATCGGGCGCCTTGCCGTTCTCCACCCATTGCTCGATGGCGGTGAGCATGTCGAAGTGGTCGGTCCCTTCGCTGCCGCCGCAATGGCCCATGCCGGGCACCATGAACAGGCGGTAGGAGTCCTTCACTTTTGAAGCACCGCCCAACGTGTCCGCCACGGTCTTGTAGTAGTTGACGCTACTCAGCGGCGCGATCTGCCAGTCGTTCCAGCCATGGTATTGCAGCAGCTTTCCTCCGTGCGAGAAGAACGGCTTCAGATTCGGATCCATCGCATTGATCGTGCCGTCGTCCATCTTCTCGGCCAGCGCGATGTCGCTGTCGAAGTTCAGTTTCCGGTAATCCCAGCTCGGATCTTTGAACACCACATACTTGAAATGTTCCTGCGCGATCGCGAAAGCCTGCGGGCCCGCCATGACGGCCCAGCCGAGTTCGCTCCCAGGCTCTAGTCCGGGAAAGATCTGTTCCTTGGTGCGCGAATTCGCGACGCCGGAGTAGATTCGACGAGCCGCTTCCACCTGAGGCGCGCTGAGACAAGCGGGACCGTCGGCACCCTTGCACTCGAGCACCTTCGGATCGAACTGGCAGCGCGTTGGATCATCCAGTATTCCGTCCTTCACGCCGTCGCGCGCGTCGCACGCCTCCAGCACGGCGTTATGGATGAGCGGATACTTGCTCGGCGGAATGTAGCTCGCTTCGTCGTTATGCACGGCTTGGGCGATCCACAATGCATGGGCGGCGCGGCCGGTCCAATTATTAGCGGGTGCACCGGCAATGATGGCGTCGAAGTCTTCCGGAAAACGCTGCGCTTCTTTCAGCCCCTGTTTGCCGCCGGCAGAGCAGCCATTCCAATAAGAGAGCTTCGCGCCCCTCCCGTAATAGGCCGCAATGATGGCCTTGCTCTTCAGGGTCATCTCATGGACCGCGCGATATCCATAATCGATCAGTTTCTCGGGATGGTCGATCGCGAAGCGGGCGCTGGAGCCCTCGTGTCCGGTGTCGGTGCTGGCGGAGGCGAAGCCGCGTTGAACCGCCGCAGCCAGTGCGGAAGCGCTGATCGCGCCCGACCAGCCGCCATTCCCGACCGCTTCAAACTTGCCGTTCCAACCCGAGGCCGGCATCCAGACTTCGATCTTGATATCGGAGTCAGGGGACGGTTTGAGCGTGGCCGCGATCCGGCAGTAGGGCGGCAGGTCTTTGTTCGACGAGACTACCTGGGCCGAAGTGATGGTCGTGTCCGGGATCGAAAGCGAAGCCAGGCTCTCGCATGGTGCGGCGAAAACCGGCGCCACGCTAAGTACGGTTGCAACCAACATTAAAGGTGACATGGCGATTGAAGCTTTGATCTAGCATATCGCAGAATCACCGGACCTCAGTGAAATTCAACTACACTGAAATTCCATGCGCTGGAGCAAGCTTTTCATCCCCACGCTGCGAGAGAATCCCGCGGACGCGGAGGGTGTGGCCGGTCAATTGCTGCTGCGGGCGGGCTACTTGAGACAATTGGTCCCGGGCGTCTACGCCAATCTGTTTCTGGGGGAGCGCTCGCTCGGGAAGATCGCAAAGATCGTCCGCGAAGAAATGGACGCCATCGGCGGGCAGGAACTGCGGCTGCCGGTTTTGCATCCTGCCGCCAGCGTGGTAGCCGCCATCGCGGAAGGAGAGCTGCGCAGCTACCGGCAGCTTCCGCAGATCTGGCATCACATGCAGACGAAGGTCGATGAGCAGAAGCACTCCCGGCCGGACCTGCTGCGTGCCCGGCAGTTTCTCGTAAGCGAATCGTTCTCGTTCGATCTCGATTCGGCGGGGCGGGATGTCTCGTATCAGAAGCACGCAGATGCCTACTCGAACGTCTTGGATCGCTGCGGGCTCAAGTACATTGTGGCGGAGACGCAGTCGGGCGCATCTTTCGTGGGCGCTTCGGATGCGGGCGAAGATCTGGTGGTCCACTGCGCGGGCTGCGGCTACGCGGCGAGTGTGGAGAATGCCGCGGCGAGAGCCACACCGCCGTCCATTGCGGATCCGGACGGCGACTTCGTTCCCGAGCCGTTCCACACGCCGGGGCGCAAGACCATCGCAGATGTGGCCGATTTCACCGGCCTCCCCGAGACCTCGCAGATGAAGAGCCTGGTGCTGGTGGCCGATGGCCAGCCGGTACTGGCGCTGGTGCGCGGCGATCATTCGTTGAACGAAACGAAATTCGCCCAGGTGATGCAGGCCACCGAATTCCGGCCCGCGCACGCCGAGGAGATCCTCGAATGGTTCGGCGCCGGTGGCGGATCGCTCGGACCGGTGGGCGTCAAGAATATGCGCGTCGTGAATATGCACATCGTAGCGGATGAGGCGCTGCGAGGCCGCCGCAACATGATCGCCGGGGCTAACAAAGACGATTATCATCTGCGGCATGTCACCCCTGGCGAGGATTTCGAGCCCGAATATTTCGACCTTCGGCAGGTGGTCCCGGGCGATGCATGTTTTCGGTGCGGCGGGGCGCTCGATTTCATCCCATGCATCGAGATCGCCCACGTGCACAAGGCCGGATGTTGCGGAGGGAACAATGGTTCTTACAGCCTCTATTTGGAACGAGTGTTGAGCGCGGCCGTGGAGCTGCATCACGACCAGGACGGGATGGCCCTTCCCGCGGCCATCGCTCCATTCGATGTCGTAATCACGCCCGTGTCCATTGCGGACGCGGCGCTGCGTTCGGCTTCGGAAGAGCTTTATGAAAGCTGCCGCAAGATGGATTTGGATACGCTGTTCGACGATCGCGATGAGCGGCCGGGAGTGAAGTTCAAAGATGCGGACTTGATCGGCATTCCGTACCGCATCACGATCGGCAAGAAGCTCACGGAGGGCATGGTGGAAGTGGTCGAGCGTCGCAGTAAGAAGCGAGAGGATGTCGGCAAGGAATACGCGGCCGGATTTATCGCGGCGAAGGCGCGAGCATGATGGTCGATTGGGAGGCGGTTCGCGGGGAGTTTCCTGCGCTCGCACATTGGACCTATCTCAACACGGCCACCTTCGGCCAGTTGCCCCGGCGCGCGACAGAGGCCGTAGCGCGGCATTTTGCGCATCGCGACGAGGTGGCCTGTGGGGATTTTCTCACCTGGTACGATGACGCCGACC
Organism: Bryobacterales bacterium; assembly: GCA_963780485.1. GTDB lineage: Bacteria > Acidobacteriota > Terriglobia > Bryobacterales > Bryobacteraceae > Palsa-89. Next base: position 137,896 of record CAWACO010000002.1, on the reverse strand, counting down.
GATTGCGGGCGAAGATCGGCCGGCTGATCTGTTGCGGACCGGAAGATATCGCCTTCGTTCCGAACGCCTCGGCCGCGCTCGGAATTTTGCTGACTGGCCTGGACTGGCGCGCGGGTGATCGCATCCTTACGCTGGAGCACGAGTTTCCGAATAATCTATATGCTCCGGTGCTGCTGGACCGTTTCGGCGTGGAGATGGTCGAGTCTTCGTGGGAGCGCTTCTACGGATCCGTAGATGCGAGGACGCGGCTGGTGACCATCAGCTCGGCGAATTACAACACCGGATTCGCGCCGCCGCTGGAAGAGATCGCGGAGTTCCTTCGTGCGCGAGGAGTACTGCTGTTCATTGACGGCACGCAAAGTCTGGGCGCACTGCGCTTCAATGCTTCGCGGATTCAACCGGACATGTTTGCCGTGCACGCTTACAAATGGATGCTCACGCCCAACGGCATCGGCTTCATGTACGTGCGCCCCGATTTGCGAGAGCGGCTGCGGCCGAATGTCATGGGCTGGCGCAGCCATCGCGACTGGCGCAATGTCGACAACTTGCATCACGGCGTTCCTGAACTGCCGACAACCGCCGAAAAATATGAAGGCGGGTCTGTCTCATCCGCATTGCTGTACGCCATGGAAGCCTCCACGGAGCTGATGCTGGAGCTCGGCCCGGAGGCGATCGAGCAGCGCGTGCTGGGCTTGGCGGCGAAGGCCCGCGAGATTTTGCGCGAGCTGGGCGGCAGCGTCGAGGAGTTCCATTCGCCGATCGTCGCGGCACGATTCGAGAATCGCGATATCTCGGCCCTGGCGCGTGCGCTGAAGGAGAAGCGTGTGCTGGTGGCAGCCCGGCGCGGACATCTGCGAGTGTCGGCGCATTTCTACAACAACGATCAGGATCTGGAGATACTCAAGGACACGCTGAAAAGCGAGTTGGCCGTCAGCCGCCGCTGATTGCAGGGACAATCGTGACCTCGGCGCCGTCCGGGACCGGCGTGGCCAGCCCGTCCAGATAGCGGACATTTTCGTTGCCAATAAATATATTGATGTGCTCGCGGACTTCGCCCTGCTCGGTGGCGAGACGATCGCGTAAGCCGGGGTAACGCGACCACAACGCCAGCAGAACATCGCGAAGCGTACCGTGAGCCGCTTCGATCTCCACCCGGGGCTGTCCATCGGTGTAGGAGCGCAGCGGACCTGGGATGTGGAAAATGACCGGCATTATCTTGCTTTCCGCGCGGGATTTTCGCTCGCCGACGAGAGCACTTCGCACGCACACCACCGCGGGGAGTCCTTCAAGAATCCTTTTCCAGTTCTTGCCTTCGTCGACGGAAGCGTAGATATCGCCGCTGCGCGTGCCGAAGTAGATGCCCAGCGGGTCTAGCGTATCAGCCACCATGCCGTCACGCAGCACGGTTTCGTACGCTCCCTTCTGCGGCAGGCCGCGCATCAGGGCTTCCCACGAATCACCAGCGTTGCGGGTGCGATAGACGCGCAATCGGCCACCGGGCGTGCAGCGGAACTCATCGGATTCGACCGGCAGAATGTACACGCAGTCGGGGTTGCGTGGATGCATCACCATCGCGAAACCGAAATCAGAAGGGACGCCATTGGCGATGTCGTGCCACGACTCGCCGCCATTGTCCGATCGATACAAACCCCAGTGATTTTGCAGGAAAAGACGTTCCGGTCGAGCGGGATGCATCACGATCTTGTGCACACATTGCCCAAATTCCGGATTTTTCTCGGGCAGGAAAACCACCCGCACTCCGTGATTCCGCGCGCTCCAGGTGGCGCCGCCGTCTTCCGTGCGGTAGACGCCACCAGACGAAATGGCAACGTACATTCTGCCTTTCGCGGTTGGATCGAGCACGATCGTATGCAAGCAGAGGCCGCCATTTCCGGGCATCCAGCGCGGACGATGCGGATGATTCCACAGTCCTCGGACGAGTGACCAGGTGTCCCCGGCGTCGCGCGATTCAAACAGAGCCGCCGGCTCGACGCCGCAATACATCACATCCGGCTGGTCCAATCCGCCGAGGGCGATGTGCCAGATGTTCTTGAGCGAGTCGCCGGTGTCGGCGGGAAAACGCACGTTGGCTTCGAGCGGATTGGTCCAGGTTCGACCAAAATCGTCGGTCGACCGCAGAAATGTTCCCCACAGGAGACTGTGCGTGGATGCCCACAGGCGACGCCGGCCTTCCCGGCCATCGTATGCCATCGCGTAAACCGAGTGTCCATGAAAATACGGGCCACCGACTTCCCAGCGTGTGCGCCGAGTGTTAGACCGCAGCAGGAAGGCGCCCTTGGTTGTTCCCACCAGCAGCAACACGTCGCCGTTCTTGGGATGGATGTGCTTGATGCCACGCAGCACCGTTGTACGCGGCCCCGCAAAATCGGAAGGCGGCGCGGGCGCGCCCATCCTGGCGGACTGAACCGCTTCGAGTGCGGCCCGCACTTCGCTGGCGCGCTGGTAGCGCTGCGCCGGCTCTTTGGCGAGGCAACGTTGAATGACCGACCATAAGCTGGGCGGAACGCGCGCGGGAAGCTGCGCTGGCATGTCGTGCAGGATGGCGGAGCTGATTTCGAAACTGGTGCGACCTTGAAACGGCAATTGCGCCGACGCTGCTTCGTACAGCACCACGCCCAACGCCCACAGATCGGTGCGCGCATCGGCGTCCTGGCCGCGCAGAACCTCCGGCGCCATGTAGGACAAAGTGCCGGACAGCGCGCCTGCCGCCCCTCGCGAGCCAAGCGTGGCCGTCGCTTCGTTCAGCATTGCCTCGGGCAGCCGCCGGGCCAATCCGAAATCGAGAATCTTCACCAGACCGTCGGGAGTAACGATGATGTTGGAGCTTTTCAGATCGCGATGGACGATGCCGCGGTCGTGAGCATGCGCCAGGGCAGCGGCGATCTGCACGCCGTAGTTCATCACCGATTCAGTGGCGAGTCCCGTGGCGCCGATCAGCTCGGTGAGCGTCTTACCTCGCACCAGCTCCATGACGATGTAGTGCTCGCCCGAGAATTCGCCAACCTGATGAATGGTGCAAATGTTGGGATGGCTTAGCGCGGATGAAGCGCGTGCTTCGTGCAGGATGTGATCCCGCGAAGATTCGTTCCCGGCAGCGCCTTCCGACAGCACCTTCAAGGCAACGTCGCGATTGAGGACTTCGTCATGCGCCCGATAAACGACGCCCATGCCGCCCTGTCCGATTTTGGAGACGATGCGGTAGTTGCCGAGCGATTCGCCGATCATGTCTAATCGGGAACGTATTGTCGCAGATAGCGGTGCGCCATCCGGAAGCCGGTTTTATAATCGTCGGTGAATTCGGGGCCGGGATGGTCCGCGCCGTACAAGTTGTCTTCGTGCTCGATGCTCATCGCGCCGCTGTAGCCGGCTCTCTGGAGCACGCTGAAGAATTCGGCCCACTGGATGGAACCGAGGCCGGGCAGCCGGTAATTCCACCACTTCGCGCCGTTCACCGGATTGATTCCGCAGCGACGCAGAACGTCCCAGCGAATCTCGGTGTCCTTCAAATGCACGTCGTAGATTTTGTCGACGAAATCGCGCGCGGTCTGGATGGGATCCATCATCTGCCAGACCAGGTGCGATGGATCGTACTGCAGCCCGACGTGGGGCGAGTCGCCGAATCCTTTGAAAAGCGCCTCGAAACCGATGGGACTGACGGCCAGATTCGGGCCGCCGGGCCAAGGCTCCCAAAGAATCCGCACGCGATTCTTTTCGCACGCCGCGAAATATTTTTCGTTATAGATGCGGACGATTTCGTCCACCTGTGACTGAAATGGCTTGGTCGGGTCTTTGCCGGAACACGTGCCGATATGCGGAACGCCCAGTTTTCCGGCGAGCTCGATGGCTTTCACGAAATAGCCATTCTCGCTGGCGCGTTGAGAAGGGTCGGCGGAGATATGGTTCTGGGTGACCTGAAACGCCGAGACGTGCATTTGATTGGCGGCCAGGGTGGCTTTCACGCGCTGAAGCTTTTCATCTGTCATTGTGCCGGCGTCCAGTGGCGACTGCGGATCGGCGCCCAGGATCATGTTGGTGAAACCCTCCTGGTGCGCAAATGCGACGTTGGCTTCGGTGAACGGCCCCAGCACTCCCAGCTTCGGCTTCCATTCCCTGGTTTGGCCTTGTGCCCGCGCGGCTGCGGCGACAGCGAGGGCACCCATGAGCGTGCGTCTAGTCATGTTCTTCAGTGTAGTCCGGGAGAAAGGCCGGTAGTGGCCCAGTTTGAGAATTAGCGTAGTGGTGCAGTTTGAATCCTCTCGCCTTACTATCGCAATGGAGGCATGGAAACCTGCCTCGCTGAAAGCCATGCCGCCGCAGTCAAACATAATAATGTAATCACGATTGAGAAAGTGATGGGTATGATAACGAGGTATCTCCAGCTCACAACCGTGATGGCGGCAAAGCAAAGGGCGAACGCCCACGCAGTGCCGCGCATGAGCGCCAAAGTCGCTACCTGAAGGCCACCTAGCTGTTATGCCAATATCGCCGCGAATAGATAAAACACGCCGACAGAGAATCCGGCCGCCACAAAGAGGTCCCAATACGTGCGGTTGAACGCCTGCACGTCAAAGTGAATTGACCGCATTGAGCCAAGAAGGGCATCAACTCCCCATTTGGGAACAGACTGGCGAAAGCCGAGTGTATGTCCTATCGCGAAAAGCAGCAGAAGAACACGCGATTCGATAAAACTAGATGCTTTCATTCTTGCCTCCAGAGATTCACCGCAGCGGGCGCCACTATCCTGCGCGTAGGTTCAAACTGTACCACTAGCCAAAAGGCCGGTAGTCGTGAGCCTAGTGGAGTGGGCGGCTAAAGCCGATCTATCGATCGGGGAGCGAACGAGATGACAACGGCCGAACTCCAACGGGAGTCGCCTTCTCGGCGGAAGCAAAGATGGCAGGACCAGCCCCTTGGTGTCCGCCTCTACGTTTACGTCAACTTCGCTGCCATTGTCTGCCTCTTGTTTGGTTGGCGACTGCATGGCGTGACACTTGCGCTCCAGTTGGTGCTGCCCTGGGTACTGATTAACGGCATCGCATTGCGTCCCAAGCTCTTTGCGCCCACTCCAGGGCCGGTGGGCAGTGCTCCGCTCCTGCTGCTGCAAAACTACTGGATCAACGTGGTGACCAATGCGCTGGCTTTCATAGTCGGCTTCCAATATGTGCAACTGGTTGGATGGACACGGCTCTGGCTGACGAGCGCTATCGCGGCGGTCGTGCTCGTTACTATGGTCCTGGCCGACCTGAACAAGCAACGCCAATGGTGGCACTGGTTAGGCTTCGCGGTCCTGTTTTTCTGGTCGGTGCCCTATGGGTACGCGACGATGGAATGGCTGAACGTTACGCTGGATCGCTCTCCCGCCACCATTCAAGAATCAACAATCGCCGGAAAGTATTGGGCCTACAAAGGTGGCCCTTGTTTGCGCGTAAAGCCATGGGGCTTCATAAGCGGGGTCAGTAATGTTGAGGTCTCTTACGCGGTAAACAAGTCGGTTCAACCCGGCGACACGGTTTGTCTGGTCGTCCGCGACGGCGCGCTGAGAGTCCCCTGGTACACGGCGCAGACCTGTCCTTGGAACGGAGGGGAAGTGCAGCTCGGTTATTTCTACGACTATTGGAATGGTGGAACGCGGAACTACTCCCACGATCGAACGGTCAGCGCGGAAGGCGGAAAGTGACGTTGCGCTCGCGGTTGAAGCGCTCGCTTAAATCGCGGTCGACTGACGTGAGGGGCGCTTGCTTCTGCTCGTGGTCCATCGACACATAGTGGAGTGTCGTGCCGTCCACCCAATAGGCGAGCACGGCTTTGATACTGCCGTCCTTGAACGCCAGTAGGAACAGCGGCGTTTCGTATTTCTGTTCCTGAGCCGCGGGTGGGTATTGACGAACGACCGGCGCCGGGGGTGGCGCATAGTCTGGCTGTGGCGCGGCTGGATACCAAGGGGAATTCGAAACAATCGCTACGCTGGGTCCGCTCGAACCGTAACCGGAATCCGCGTATCCGTAGGGATAAGGATTGGAATAGTCAGAATAATCAGGATAGGAATCGTAGAAGAACGGATCGTAGTATCCATAACCGCCGTAGTATCCGTAGAACGGAACGATCCCGAATCGCCCACGGAATCCAAAGCCGCGGTTAAAGCCGCCTCGAAATCCAGTGCCGCGGAAACCACCGCCGCGGAAGCCGCCGCCGCGGAAGCCGCCGCCACCACGGAATCCGCCTCCGCCCCCGCGCATGGCGCCACCGCCGCCCCGCATGCCGCCACCGGCGTGTCCACCGCCACTATGTCCTCCTCCGCCGCGCTGAGCAAACAATGGGACCGTCAAGACGAAACCCGCAATCAAGACCGCCACGATACGACGCATTCTGGGCCTCTCTACCACGAGCTTAGCGCCGAATTTGCAGGGTGGCAACTACGCCCCCACGTAGCGCGCATACAAACTCCGCGCCACACCAACATCGGTAGTTCCCTTCACGATCGCTCGGCCGTCGGGAAAAACGGTGAGCAGGTAAGGTGGCGTCTCGAACCGGAGAGCGAATTCGTTCGAGCGCACGACACCTAGGGGAGCGAGGCGCACCGCCAGGTCCTCGAGATCGAGCGGACGGCTGCGCTCGTGGATCTGCACGGCATTGCGCCCGCACAGACTCACAGGTGATCGACGCTCGCCGTTGAGGTACGGGAACTCGCGACGGCCGCAAGCGGGACAGCGCTCATCGGGCGGAGGCTGCGCAAGCTGCCGGATCTCACCGCTCCAGACATCCACGGTCGTGATCTTGCGGGACACTTCGGCGCCGCACAGAATCTTGAGCGCCTCGCTTACCTGCACGCTGGCGATGAGAGCAGTGATGGATCCCAACACGCCCGCTGTCTCACAGGTTGGTTGGGCGCCGGCCGGCGGATCGGGATAGACGCAGCGTAGACATGCTGTCGTTCCCGGCAGCACCGGCATCGTGATTCCGTAGCTTCCCACCGCCGCGCCATATATCCAGGGCAGGCCGCGGCTCACGGCGTAATCGTTGATCAAGTAGCGGGTCTCGAAATTGTCGGTGCCATCGAGAATCAGGCCGATATCGCCTAGCAGGTCGTCGATATTCTCGGGCGTGAGGTCGGCAACGGCCGGCTCGGCTTCAATGTCCGAATTAATGGCCGCGATCTTGCGTGTGGCCGCGATCGCTTTCGGAAGGCCTTGCTCGACGTCGCATTGATCGAACAGCCATTGCCTTTGCAGGTTGCTCAACTCGACGTAATCGCGGTCGATGATCCGAAGAAATCCGATACCGGCCCGCGCCAGCGCTCCGGCCTGAAAACTGCCGAGTGCGCCGCAACCCACCACCGCCACGCGCGCGTCCAACAAGCGTTGTTGCCCCGCTTCACCGATGCCAGGAAACCGAATCTGCCGCGAGTAACGTTCCAAATGCCGCGGGGTCATACATCCAGATGGTACCAGCCGATGCGCTAAGATGGTCGCTTGTGTCGACCCGGCTGGGCTGGTGGGTAAGTGTGTCTACGCTCGCCGTTCTGAGCTGGTCCCCGGTGACGGCTGCTCCCGACGAGTATGAAGGGAAGACGATTGCGAGCATACAATTCGATCCCGAGAAGCAGCCCTTGGCGACGGACCGGTTGATCGCACTGCTTCCGCTGCGAACCGGCGAGCCATTCAGCAGCGCCAGCGTCCGGGATGCAATCCAGCGCCTCTATGCGACGGGAGAGTACGCCGACATCGCGGTGGACGCCACTCTGGGGACGTCGGGCGTGAATCTGAAATTTTTGACCAAGCCCAGCTATTTCGTGGGACACGTGGGAGTGAACGGAGTTCCGGAGCCTCCCAACGAAGGTCAATTAGTGGTGGCGACCAGGCTGCAGCTTGGCGCTGAGTATTCGGAAGGAGACTTGAACCGAGCGGTCGAGTACCTGGTGGACGTCGCCCGGCGAAACGGTTTGTACAATGCGAAGGTGATGCCGGAGACCACGTTTGACTCGAATACTCAACAGGTGAACATCGACTTCGATATCGCCGCCGGCGCGCGGGCGAAGTTTGATGGCGTCATCGTAACGGGCACTTCCGAGCGTTCCACGGACAGCATCATAAAATCGGCGGGGTGGAAACGATTTCGCGGCTTGCTGGGCTGGCAATATGTCACCGAGAATCGCGTCCAAAATGGCGTTGATAACGTGCGCAAGTGGTATCCGAAGCATAATCGCCTGCTCGCCAAAGTAACTCTGGACAAGCTGGATTATCATCCGGACAGCAACACCGTGACCCCGACGCTCAACATCGACAGCGGAGCGTTGGTGGATGTACGAGTGGTCGGCGCGAGCGTCTCGGCGGGGAAACTGCGAAGCATTCTGCCCATCTACGAAGAACGGACAGTGGACCGGGACCTGCTCGTGGAGGGAACGCGGGACCTTACCACTTATCTCGAATCGCAGGGATATTTTGATGCCCGGGTGAGCTACAGTCTGGCTCAGCCGCCCAATGGCAGCCAATTGATCGACTATCAGATCGAAAAAGGCGTGCGGCATAAGGTCGTCAAACTGGTTATCGAAGGCGATCATTATTTTGATGAAGACACAATCCGTGAGCGGATGACTATTATGCCGGCCACATTCATCCGCTACCGTTATGGGCGCTATCGTGAAGACCTCCTGGAGCGCGACCTCAATTCCATTCGCGATCTGTACCACTCCAACGGTTTTCGAGACGTTCAAGTGACCGGGATGAAAGTCGACGACTATCAGGGAAAGGCGGGTCATACCGCAATCTTCGTTGAGATTAAAGAGGGCCAGCAGTGGTTCGTGTCAAAGCTCAGCTTTCGAGGCGTGTCGCCAGAAGACGAGGATGCCTTGCGATTAATCCTGCAATCTACCGCAGGCCAACCGTATAGCGATTTGGCTGTCGCTTCAGATCGGGACGCGACTCTCGATTACTACTTCAATAACGGTTACGCCGCGGCGAAGTTCGAGTTTACGGTCGTGCCGGCGGCGGAGCCCAACCATGTGGATCTGGAATTCGTGGTCACGCCCGGCGGGCGTCTCTATGTGCGCGACGTTCTAATAAGCGGCTTATCTCGAACCAAGCCGGATCTGGTCCGAAACCGGATCGATCTCAAGCCTGGCGATCCGCTTTCGCAGGACCGGATCACGGGCAGCCAGAGACGTCTCTACGACCTCGGCATATTCGCGCGAGTGAATGCCGCCATTCAGAATCCGGATGGAAACGAGCCGACCAAGTACGTCCTCTACTCCACCGAGGAGGCCAGACGTTACTCCATGAACGTCGGAGTCGGGGCAGAGATCGGGAACATCGGCGGGGGCACGACCACGCTCACCTCGCCGGCCGGGACTACGGGTTTCAGCCCGCGGTTTATCTTCGGCATCAGCCGCTTGAATATATTCGGTCTTGGCCATACCGTCAGCCTGCAGAGTCTGGTGTCGACGCTAGAGCAGCGCGTGCTGCTCACTTATCTGGCGCCGCAGTTTGAAGGAAACCCAAATTTAAGCCTGCAATTTTCCGCGCTGTTCGATATCTCGCATAATGTCCGGACCTTCTCTGCTCGCCGCGAAGAGGGATCGGTGCAATTGGGACAGAAGCTATCGCGGCAATATACGATTCAATACCGCTACACCTTCCGGAAGGTCAACATTATCGGGACTCCGCTGATCTCTATGGATTTGATTCCGCTGCTTGCACAACCGGTGCTAGTTGGTTTCGTCTCTACCACCTTTGTACAGGACCGCCGCGACGATCCCGTGGACGCGCATCATGGCATGTACAACACAGTAGATCTTGCGCTGGCCGCGAAGGAATTCGGTTCTCAGACCGGATACGGACGGATATTAGCGCAGAACTCAACCTATACTTCACTTACCAAGAACCTGGTATTTGCCCGCAGCACCACTTTCGGCGTGATCGAGCGCTACGCAGGGCTGTCGGAGATTGTGCTGGCGGAGCGTTTCTTTGCCGGCGGGTCCATGTCGAACCGCGCCTTCCCCGATTTTCAGGCTGGGCCGCGCGACCTGAGCACCGGGTTTCCGATCGGAGGAAACGCGCTGTTCAACAACACCATCGAGCTTCGGTTTCCTCTCCTCGGCGACAATCTGGGAGGTGTACTGTTTAACGACTTTGGAAACGTGTATGCCGACGTTAAGGACATTAGCTTCCGCTTCCGGCAGCGGAATCTGCAGGACTTCGATTATGCGGTGCAAGCTTTCGGATTCGGTATCCGCTACCGTACGCCGATCGGTCCAGTGCGCGCGGACTTTTCGCTAAGCCCCAACTCGCCGCGCTTCGTAGGGTGCCAGGGCAACATCAGTCAGATATTGTATTGCGGGTCGACGAACCCGCCTCCCGGCGTCACGGTACCGCCGATCGTTACACAGCGAATCAATGTTTTCCAATTTCACATCTCGATCGGACAGGCATTTTGATGAACGGCAGGAGGCAGAAGACAGGAGCCAGGAGGCAAGACGCCGGCCTACCGCTTTCTGCAACTGGCTTTCTGCCTTCTGCTTTCTGCTTCCTGCTTTCTGCTTCTTGCCTTCTGTTCGCTGAGATAATAGACCGCATAGCCATTTCTGTCGGAAACCAGGTAATCACCGAAGGCCAGGTGGAAGAAGAAATCAGGCTCACGGCTTTCTTGAATCATGAGAAGCCGGATCTTAGCGTTGCGGAACGGAAAAAGGCGGCGGGCCGTCTCATCGAACAAGCGCTGATCAAGCGCGACATGGATTTGAGCCGCTACCCGCTGCCCGCGCCCAGCGAAGTCGAGATGTCTTTGCGCGAGGTAAAGCTTACCTATGCCCCCGAATCGCTGTATCAGCAAAAGCTCCGGGAGTACGGAATAACCGAAGATGCGCTCCAGCGCCGCCTGTTATGGCAGTTGACGCTGCTGCGCTTTATCGATTACCGGTTTCGTCCTGCAATCCAGATTCCCGACGCCGACGTGAAGACTTATTACGAACAGGAGCTCGCGAAGTGGAAGCAGCAAGGTATTGAACCAATTCCCACGCTGGAAGACTCGCGCGCGAAGATCGAGGAGATCCTCACCCAGCAGCGCATCGATCAGGCGTTAGATACCTGGATGGCAGAGACGCGCAAGCAGGTGACGATTAATTATCTGGACGAGGCGCTCAAATGACCAAGCCGGTCAAAGTTGCCTTGTTCGGCTTGGTGGGTCTGGCTGGAATCGTGCTGGCGATTGTCATTGCCGGCCTCATCACCGTTCAGTCCGATTGGTTCAAGAACCAGATCCGCGAAAAGATCGTTGCCGTGACTGAGAACGCCACTGGCGGCCGTGTCGAGATCGGCAAGTTTAACTATGACTGGCGTGGTCTGACGGCGGAAGTGGGGCCTTTCATTGTCCACGGCCGGGAACCGGCCTCCTCGCCGCCCTTTTTTCGGGCGGATAAGGTTCGAATCGGCCTGAAGATTATCTCTGCTTTGGAGAAGCAGGTGGACATCGCATCGCTGGCAGTGGAAAAGCCGCAAATCTACATAACGGTGGCGACCGACGGCTCAACCAACGTCCCTACGCCCAAGATCCCGCGCTCGAAACAAAATTTCGCCGAACAGCTTCTCGATCTCAAGGTTCGACACTTCGCGCTTCGCAACGGATTCGCTGAATATAATTCACAGCGAGTCCCGCTCGACGTTCAGGGCAACGCACTTGAGGCCACGCTGGTTTACGACCAGACCGGGCCACGCTACACCGGCACGATCTCCTCGCACGAATTGCGATTGTCGGCGCCGCAAATCAAACACCCGCTGGCCTTCGACCTCTATACGAAGCTCGCGCTGGAGCGGAACTCACTCCAGGTCCTCGAAACCAGCCTGTCGTCAGAAGGCGCCAGTATCGAATTGAAGGGCGCGGTAAACGATTTGTCCGCGCCGAAGGCCGAGCTCGAAATCTCCCTAGCGCTGCCGGTCAAGGAGTTGAACCAGGCGTTCGGGCTGCCGCTGGAGCCGGCCGGAGGATTTTCGTTTGTGGGCTCCGGATCGGTGGAAATCAATCCGGTCCAATATAAGGTTGAAGGAAGACTCACCGGCCGCGGGCTGGCGTACACCTACAAAGACACCAGCATGAAGAATATCGTCCTCGATTCGCGCGTGGATGCGACTGCGGCGCGAATCAATTTGCGGGACCTGGATGTCTCCGGGGCCAACAGGCATTTTCATGGTGAAGCGCAGTTGGCCGATTTCAAGAGATTGACTCTTAATGGGACGGCCAAAGGTTTCTCGGTTCAGGAACTCGCCATGCTGGGGCAGCGCGACGTGGGTGAATTGAACGGGACCGTGGACGGAACAGTCCACCTGCAGGCCGTGCTCGCGCGCGGGCGTCTGACGGGCGTCAAAGCGGAGAGCAAGCTGAATATTGTCCCCGGCGCAGAGGGCGTGCCGGTGCGAGGCGACCTCGCAATCAACTACGACCAAAATGCGGGCAAGATTCAGCTAGGAAACTCGGAGATCAATTTAGGATCCACTCACGCCAGCATGTCAGGAACGCTCGGCGAGAATCTGACAATCCACTTGACTACCCGCGATTTCAACGATCTTCTACCGGTCTATCGGTTGTTCGATGAGACTCCTCTGGAACAGCTACCCATCGCTCTTCACGGCGGTCAGTTGCGCTTTGACGGCAACGTGTCCGGGCCACTTTCGAACCTGCGGATTATGGGGAAAGCCGATATCACGCACTTGGCTCTCGACCGGCGTGAATTCGATCACTTTACCGCTTCGGTCGACATCAACAAATCCATAGCCATTCTGAACGCTCTGACCATCGAGCAAGGCAAGATGCGCTTGGAAGGACAAGGCCGCGTTGGGCTGCACGACTGGAAGTTGGAAGAATCGAGCTCCATCTCGGCTTTGATTTCGCTGCAAGGCGCGGACATCGAAAAACTGGCAGCGGAAAGCGGCAGCCAGATCGCGGTGACCGGAACGCTCGTAGGAAACTTACAGGTGACCGGAACATTCGATTCGCCCGTGCTGAGCGGCAGCGTGAATTTGGCGAACATCGCGGCTTATGGCGAGCATTTCGATCGCGCGCGCGCCGATATCACTTACACTCCCACCTCGCTCGAGGTCCAGAACGGAGAGTTGCAGAGCGGTGGCGCCAGTATCGCCGGGAATGGCGTTTATAATCATCCCGCCAACGACTGGAGCGATGGGTCGCTGCGTTTCGAGATGACCGGCAGCCGCATCAGTTTGGCGCAGATCAACCACGTGCAAGAGTACCGCAAGGGACTAGCGGGCGAGGTGGATCTGAAAGCCAACGGCACGGCGAAAGTCGTGAAGAATGCGCTCAGTCTCACATCGCTGAATGGTCAATTGAACCTGCGCAACGCGGTTTTGGACGGCCGTCCCTACGGCAGCATCCAGTTGAGTGCCAGCACCAAGCTGCCGGTATTAAGCATTGACGCGCGAGTCAACTTCGGCGGCATTCAGCTCGGCGGCAGCGGCGAGTGGCGCATGGAGGGCGATTATCCTGGGCAGGCGCATTTCCAAATTCCGCATGTCACGTTTGCTACGTTGCATGACCTGACACCGGGTGAGCATCTGCGCAAGGATCTGCCGTTCGACGGCTTTTTGCAAGGCGAAATGACCGTCAGCGGCCCGCTCAACCGGTTGAATGAATTGAAGGGGGATGTGACTCTTTCGGCCGTGCAGCTCAATGCCGGTCCGAACGCGCAACCGTTGGGAGGCCTAAAGGCTGAGGATCTGGTATTGAAGAATGCTCAGCCAGTCCGGCTGGAAGCCACCTTGAAGGGCATCGATATCCGAAGCGCCGATTTCGTCGCCACTGACACCACTCTGAGCGTGGCGGGCCGCCTGGCTTTCGATACCAAGAATCCATGGGATCTCAGCGTGAAGGGCCGCATCAGCCTTTCCATTTTGCAGATTTTCAACCCGAACCTGCTTGCTTCCGGGGCATCGGTAGTGGACATGACCGTGCGGGGCCCGTTGACCGAGCCGCAAATCGATGGGCGTCTGCAACTTCTGAACGCTTCTCTGTTCTTGCGCGATTTTCCCAATGGCGTCGACCAAGCCAACGGGTTGATTCTGTTCGATCGCAATCGCGCCAACGTGCAAAACCTGACGGCAGTCACGGGAGGCGGCAACGTCGCGTTCGAGAGCGGCAGCTTCGTCGGATTTCGCGGCGCCGCGCTGGTCTATTCGCTGCGAGCCTCGGCTAAAAACGTGCGTTATCGCACGCCGGATGGTTTGAGCGTCACAATGAGCGGAAACGTGAACCTGATCGGGACCTCGGAGAGCAGCGTGCTCTCGGGGACGGTGACGGTCGACCGCGCCAGTTTCAACCCCCGCACCGACGTCGGTTCTTTGCTGGCCAACACCGATAAACCGGTCTCCCTGGCGGCCGCGCCAAACGAGTACCTACGGGGCGTCCAGTTTGACATCAATATCATAAGTTCGCGCAGTCTGGAGGTGCAGACCTCGCTGACGCGGAATATCCAGGCGGAGGCCAACCTGCGTTTGCGCGGAACCCCCGAGCTGCCGATGGTGCTGGGCAACATCACGGTCAATTCCGGCGAAATCGAGTTTTTCGGAAACAAGTACACCATCAATCGCGGCGAAGTCAATTTCAACAACCCGGCCAAGATCGAGCCCATTATCGACATGGATCTGGAAACGCACGAGCGCGGCATCGTGGTCGACATCCGTTTTGCCGGTCCGCTCAATAAACTGAATTTTTCTTATCGCTCCGATCCGCCACTGGAGACCAACGACATCATCGCGTTGCTGGCGGTGGGACGCACGCCGTCCACCACGGGACCGCTAGCCTCCACGCAGACTGGACAGAGCACCAACTACATGGCCACCAGCAGTAACTCTATGCTGAGCCAAGCCATCGCGCCTTCGGGACGACTGCAGAGATTCTTTGGCGTAAGCCACATCAAGATCGATCCACAGCTCACCGACATCACGGCGGTGCCGCAGGCGCGGCTTACGCTGGAGCAACAGGTCTCTACCGTGGTCACGGTCACCTACATCACTAATCTGGCCGTCACCAACCAACAGATTGTCCGCGTGCAGTGGGACCTCAGTAAACAATGGTCGGTGGTTGCATTGCGGGATGAGAACGGAGCCTTCAGTGTCGACTTTCAGTATCGGAAGCGATTCAACTAGACGGCCATGCGACTACGAAAGGTACAGAACAAACTCAAGGTCGAGCACAGTATCATCGGGGGGTTGCGCGATGTGCTGGAGCGCCTCCTCGAAGAAAATTCCGCCATCCGATCCGTTATCCCGGGAGTAATTCGTCCGGTTCGCGATGCGAAAGGAGCCGTGAAGATCCACGTGACTGTGCCGACCACGAACGGCTGGAAGGCGATTGCGCTGAGCGCCGGCGCGCGGCAGGAGCTGTTCATCAGCACGGGGCTTTCTAAGGATGAGCTGGAGCAGACCATCGGGCGGGCTTTGGGGACGGCGGAATGAATCCGCGATTGGAGTTCTCTCCGGAACGGATGCGCGAGATCGGATACCGGGTGGTGGACCGGCTGGTGGACCATCTCGCGACGCTTCCCACTCAGCCGGTGGGAGTTAAAGGAGACCCGGCGGCATTGCTGGTGGCACTAACCGAGCCGGCGCCCGAGCACGGAATGGAATTTGAAGACGTGCTCGAGCAACTGGAGTGCGACATTCTCCGGAACACGATGCACGTGAACCACCCCAGGTTCTTCGCCTATGTCCCCGGGCCGAGCAACTTCGTGAGCGTGATAGCGGATGCACTGATCTCCGGCTACAACGTGTTTGCCGGCACCTGGATCAGCGGCTCGGGTCCGGCCGCCGTTGAACTCGCGGTGATCGACTGGCTGCGAACTGCTTGCGGATTTCCGAGCGGCGCCGGCGGCCTGTTCGTGAGCGGCGGCACGATGGCCAATCTGACGGCGCTGGCCGTGGCGCGGCATGTCGCGCTGGGCGATCGGCTGCACGATGCGACGGTTTACTTTTCCGATCAGGCGCACTCGTCGCTCGAAAAAGCTCTGCGCGTGATCGGCTTACCGTCGGAGAACGTGCGCAAGATAGCCTGCGATGCGGATTACCGGCTGCCTGTCCGCGAATTGGCGCGAGTGATTGAGAAAGACCGTGCAGAGGGGAAGCGGCCGTTCTGCGTGATCGCCAGCGCGGGAACCACTAATACCGGGGCCATCGATCCTTTGAGTGAACTGTCGCGCCTGTGCAAGGACCAGCGTCTCTGGCTGCATGTGGACGGCGCTTATGGAGCCGCTGCGGCGATCTGCGATCGAGGCCGCGAACTGCTGGAGGGGCTCGAAATGGCCGACTCACTATCGCTCGATCCGCATAAATGGCTATTCCAGCCCTTCGAGATCGGCTGCGTTCTGGTGCGCGAACTGGTTCATCTGCGCGACACGTTTCTCATTTTGCCGGAGTATCTGAAGGACACGCACCAGTATTCGAGCGAATTTAATTTTACCGATCACGGCCTGCAGCTCACGCGCGGCTTTCGCGCGCTAAAGCTGTGGATGTCCATCAAGGTGTTCGGAATGGCGTCCTTTCGAGCGGCCGTGGAGCGAGGTTTCGAACTGGCGGAGTTTACCGAGGCGCGGCTTCGCAAAATGCCCGGCTGGGAGATCGTGACGCCCGCCCAGATGGGGATAGTCTGTTTCCGCTTTGAAGGCGCCGATGACGCCGCTCATCTCCGGTTGGTGCAGAGCATCCTCAAGGACGGGTTCGCCTTGATCACTTCCACGGTTTTGCAGGGCAGGACGGTGCTTCGGACTTGCACTATCAATCCAAGGACCACCGAGGCCGATATAGAGGATACATTGGACCGGTTGGACCGCCTGGCTCGCCAGTAACGCGCGACGTGAGCTGTGAAACGATGCAGCAAAAGGTGTTATCTTCTTAACGTCAGGGGCGCTAAGGTTAATACTATTGCCCGCCGATGAGAGAGATGTAGCCTAGTATTGACCCAGTAGGACCAGTTTGCATATATTTGCGAGAACCGCGTGAAGATCCTGATAGCAGACGACAGCATCGTTTCGCGCCATCTCCTGGAGGCGACACTCCGGAAGTGGGGCTACGAGGTTGCCGTGGCCTGCGATGGCGGTGAGGCTTTCGAAATTCTTGAGCAGGATCATGCTCCGGCGCTGGCGATTCTAGACTGGATGATGCCTGGCATGACGGGCCTGGAAGTATGCCGTCGTATCCGGCAGCGGGCTCGTGAACCTTATATCTACATCCTGCTGCTCACGTCCAAAAGCCAGAAGGAAGACCTGATCGAGGGGATGGAAGCGGGCGCCGATGACTACCTCACCAAGCCGTTCGATCAGCATGAGCTACAGGTTCGGTTGCGTGCCGGCACCCGGCTGGTGGACCTGCAAGCCGAGCTGCTTTCGGCGCGGGAGGCCTTGCGCGAGGAAGCCACGAAGGATTCGCTGACTCACCTCTGGAATCGGAATTCGATTCTGGAGCAATTGGCGCGCGAGTTGTCGCGTTCGGCGCGCGAAAAAGGCCCGGTGGGCGTGATCATGGTGGATCTCGACCACTTCAAATCGGTCAATGACAATTACGGCCATCTGGTCGGCGACGCGGTGCTGGTTGAGGCTGCTCGCCGGATGCAGAACGCTATGCGGCCATACGACGCCATCGGCCGTTATGGTGGCGAGGAGTTCCTCATCCTGCTACCAGGCTGCGATCAGCAGACCAGCTTCAGCCAGGCGGAGCGGTTGCGCAAACATCTCGCACAACCCAGCATGTCGCTGAACGAAACTTCGATTTGCGTGACGGCCAGCTTCGGCGCCACCTCCGCTCTCCCTGGCCAGTCATGGACTCAGGAAGGGCTGATCCGGAAGGCGGACGAAGCCTTGTATCTGGCCAAGAAGCTGGGCCGCAACCGCGTGGAGTTTCTCTCGTTCGATTCCGAACCGGTGATGTTATTCAACGGTGGCAAGACGGAACCGATCGCGCAATAAGCAGGGAACTCAACTCAACCTCGCCTGGGCTAGAAAAAGCTCGTACGCCATCCATAAGGTCGAGAGGATAACAATTCCTCCCAATATCCGAACTTGGACAGCGCCGAGGCCTCGCGAGTAGCGTTCGGCTGTGACGGCACTTAGCTTAAACCACCACCGCATCGAGAACCAGCGGCTCGGCGATATCAGCATCACCGAACCATTCACAAGCATGAGCG
Source organism: Bryobacterales bacterium (assembly GCA_963780485.1). Taxonomy (GTDB): domain Bacteria; phylum Acidobacteriota; class Terriglobia; order Bryobacterales; family Bryobacteraceae; genus Palsa-89. The sequence goes on along the minus strand of CAWACO010000002.1, from coordinate 119,701 downwards.
CTATGACGATAATCTCGATGATACGTGTAATAGTAAGCCATGGAAATGACGATTCCAAGCGCGAGTGTTGCCCTGGTTGTAGAAAGAGGCCATAAGCTACCCTCGAGATCCAGAGGATAATGAGAGCTCCCAAAATACGAACTTGAACAGCGCCGAAGCCTCGCGAGTATCTTTCGGATACGAGCGAACCATGTAGCCCGAACCACCGCGGCAGGGAAAACCAGCGAATAGGGGACACCAACATCACAAAGGCGTTTATAAGCAGAAGCGCAAAGACGATGATCGCCATGACGCTCCCAATAATAAGCCAAGCCATATGGTTGACAATTCCAGACGCACTGGCAGCGCTCGACTAATGCCGCTGCGCCACCTGAAAATGGCTCAACGTGTTCGCGTAACCGGCCAGGCCTTTGTACAGCGCTTCGGCGAGCCGATCGCGATATTCGGCGCGCTTCATGATGCTCTCATCGTGCGCGTTGCTGATGAAGCCGATCTCCGATAGCACGGACGGCATGGTAGCGCCGATCAGCACGACGAACGGAGCTTTCCGGATGCCTCGGTCTCTGGCTCGGGGATCGCCCTTCGCGGATGCGCTGAAAAGCGCTGACTGGATGCGCGTCGCGAATTCGCGCGATTCTTCCACCTTGTCTTTGAGCGCGATCTTCTCCAGCAGGTCTTGCAGTTCGTAGATGGTCTTCTGCGAGCCGGCATTCTCCCGCGCCGCGACTTCGAGCGCAGCTTTGGAGGTAGTGAAGTTCAGGTAATACGTTTCAACGCCCGCCACCGAGTGCAGAGTGGAGGAATTGGCGTGAATGGACAAGAACAGGTCGGCCTTGGCTTCGTTGGCGATCTCCGTCCGGCGCTCCAGCGGGACAAAGGTGTCATCAGTGCGAGTGTAGATGACTTCGCTGCCGAGGCGCTCCTCGATCAGGGCCCCCAGCCGTTTCGCCACGTCCAGAACCAGGTCCTTCTCGCGCAAGCCGTCGGGTCCAACGGTGCCAGTGTCATGACCGCCATGTCCGGGATCGAGAACGATCCGGCCGACCTTCAGGCCGAGCACACGGATCATCGACCGGCCGCCGGCGGCGTTGTGTTTTGCCGGAAGCGCCGTTTCCGGGACGGATACTGGAGCAACGGCCGGAGCTGTTGTCGTGGCAGGTGCGGTAGTCGATATGAGCGATGGAGCAGGCGGCAGAGGAGGCGGCGCGGCAAGTGAGCTGCTAGAGAAAGTCGGGGCAAGTTTGGAGGCAATGTTAGACGACATCGCTACGGTCGATGGGCGTCCCGCAACCTTGGGCGGCTCGAGCATCGCCACTTGAGCAGGCCTCGGCGGCTCGGACTGCGCGGGAGGCGGAGGATTGAACAGGCGAGGTTCAATTGGCTCCTTCCGCGCCGGTTCTTTCGGAACGATTTCTTTCTCAACAGCCGGCACGATTTCGACCACCATCGTGTCCACTACAGGCTTGACGGTGGCAGCGCTCTGGGCGGCGGCCCGCAACTCGATGATCAGCCGATTCGGATTATCCAGATGCGACGTGGTTGCTACCGCCGGGCCCTCCATATCGAGAACGATCCTGGTCACGTTACGTTGGGTCTCGGCGACTCGGATCTGGCGGACCAGATGGTCGGAGACCGGAATAACGGTCAAATTTTTCTCTCCAAGGCTAGGCTGGGTTCCCACCAGATCGAAGAAGAGTCGATCGGGATTCTCCAAGCGATCGGACCGGACTTGAAACGCTCCGTCGGTTTCCACCGCAATGCGAGTGACGTCTCCGAGCGTCCAGAAACGAACAGCCTTCACATGATGCGTTTCCTTCGGCTCCGCTGCCAGCAGCCCGCTCGCGATCAGGAGCGCAAGTGCTACGATGCGGCGCCCGACGTGCTTGGCAGCATGTTTGGGGGGGAGGTGGGACATAATTTCTGACCTAACGGGTAGCGATGTGCAGCCGGCCCTCCTGATCGATGTATCCGACCACGTGACGAGTTTCCCCTTCAGCCGGTTCCGATTTTTCCACCACCTTAGCCGGCGCAGCGCTTTTCGCGGCCGCGTGCTGAGCATGGCTGTACTTCTGGCTCACTTTCGCGACATAGTCGACGGTCTCGCGATAGGGCGGCACGTTCTTATATTTTGCCACCGCTTTTTCGCCGGCATTGTAGGCGGCAACCGCCAACCGGTCGTCTTGGAACGTTTCCTGGAGGAACTTGAGATAGCGCACGCCACCTTCGACATTCTGCTGAGGGTCGAAGCTGTTCGTAACGCCAAAGCGGCGCGCAGTGGCAGGCATCAATTGCATCAATCCCTGCGCTCCCTTGGGAGAAATGGCGTAGGGGTTGTAGTTGCTTTCCACCTGGATCACGGAATCCACCAACAGGGGGCTCACGTCTAGATTCTTAGCAGTCTCCTCAACCATAGCGCGAACTTGAGGATTTGTGCTCGGCGCCGATTCGGCGCCAATGGGCGGCTTAACCACGATGCTCCTCACCAGGCGGCCAGTGCGGGCATCCAAACGAACGATGGAAACCACGCGCGGTAAGGCGGCGGTCGCGTCTAGCGCGGTCGAGTTAAGCGAGAGGGGAATGTTTTCCGCCCGGAGACCTGCGAGAGTCATCGATCCCAAAACCATCGTCCTCAGAACAACTTCCGAACAAAAGCGCATCCTCTTGTTTTATCCGATTATACCCGGAATTCTCCTCTCCGCAAATCTTTGTTTCTGAGGGACGGACTGGACCGCAATGCTATTATTCTCTCATGCGGCGGTCCGGATTTGTGCTGGCGGGCGGGGCCAGTTCCCGGATGGGCCGCGATAAGGCGTTGCTGGCATACCGCGAAATGACGCTGGTAGAGTATGTGGCGCGGGCCGTGCTTGAAGCGATCGGCTCCGTAGCTCTCGTCGGAGATCCGGATCGATATTGCGAGCTGGGGCACCCCGTTTACCACGACAAGGTGCCTGGTTGCGGACCGCTGGGTGGAATCTACACGGCCTTGACCGTTTCGCCGGCGGACTGGAACTTGGTTGTGGCGTGCGACATGCCCGGAATCTCCGCGCGGGCGCTCGGGGGACTGATCGATCCGGAAGCCCAACCTGGGCGAAACTGCGTGATGGCGGTGGGATCGGGGGGCGAGCCGGAACCGCTGTGCGCCCTTTACCATCGCCGCTGCCTGCCGGTGCTGGACCGGGCAATCCGAGAGAAACGATTTAAAATGAGAGACTTAGTGCGGGAACTAGAGGCCGAACTCAGACCGCTCGACGCGGCTGCGCTGGCCAACGTCAACACTCCCGACGAGTGGGCTGGATTCGAAGAGAACGCACGATGACTGAAAAGCTCCACTACATCGAGTTCCAGCATGTCTATAAGACGTTCGATCACCCCGTTTTAGTCGATGTCAGCTTCCACGTCGACATCGGGGAAACGCTGGCAATCATCGGCCGGAGCGGCGTCGGCAAGTCCGTGAGTCTGGGGCACATCATGGGTTTTCTGAAGCCCGACCAGGGGCGCGTCTTTGTGTCTTACCAGGACATCACCGATTTCGACGAAGCCCAGATGCGCGAAATCCGCAAGAAAGTCACGATGGTGTTCCAATCGGGCGCGCTGTTCGATTCGTTGACGGTGGGGGAGAACATCCTGTTTTCGCTCGAATTGCGCAGTGACTACGACGAGAAGAACAAGGAAGACGTCGTGGATGGGCTGCTGTCTTTGGTGGATATGCTGCAGTTTCGCGATGCCTATCCGGCCGATTTGTCGACCGGCTATAAACGGGCGGTCGCCATTGCTCGCGCGCTGGCGGCACAGCCCGAGTGCATCCTTTACGATGAGCCGACCACGATGGTGGATCCGCTCATGTCGGATACGCTCATCAATCTGATGCTGAAACTGAAGCGTGAGCTGCGGCTGACCGGAGTGGTGGTGACGCACGATCTGGATCTGATGCGCAGGGTGGCGGACAAGGTGGTGGTGCTCTACCAGGGGCAAGCGATTTATTTCGGGCCGGTCGGGGATCTGGAGAAGTCGCCGCATCCTCACATCCGGGAGTTTTTGGCGATGGACCGGGTGGAACTGGTGCCGGGGGCGCTGACGGAGTAGGGCGGCTACCAAACTGCGCGGCGGTAGTGCCGGCGAATCTTCTCGTCTTTCGTTATCAGTGGCGCTTCGTTGGCGCTGGCGTGACCGACGATCAGACGATCGAATGGATCACGAACCCACTTTTGCTCGACGGCACTCTCCGCTACGGTGACAAAGGATAATTCACAAACTTGCAGGCCGATTTCCTTGGTCAAAGTTGTCACGATGTGGGAAGCCGTTCTTTTCAGCCTGTGAATCTCATGGAGGAACTCAAGCTCGAGGATCACAGCGGGCGAAATACGAAGATCATCGCTTTGAATTTGCTCCGCTGCCGTCTTGCTCAGTTTGTCCACATCACCGTCATAGATCCAAATGACAATGTGAGTGTCCAGGTAGATCACTTCAACTCGCTCCACTCCTTCAGCCAATCCATGTGTACTATGCTTTCCGGGTCACCCACCAGGCAATCTCGCTTCTTTAATTTGGCTAGTTTCGATGGTTTCGTTTCGGGAACGATCTTGAGAATTCGACCCTTCCGTTCCACTTCGACCGGAACGCCGGTCTCCAATGCGTGGTCTAGAATGTTGTAGACGTTCTCGCGGAGCTTGGATGCGGTGATCTTCATGTCTACATTCTATCACGTACGTACGATATTAGAACATAGTACGTACGATTCCCTAGATACTGTTTCGGAAGGGCTTCACGAACGGGTTCATCGTCTCGCAGGCGCCGCAGCGCCAGAAACGCCGGGAATCACGATCCATGCTCGCAGCGGGATGCCCGCTCCCGCAATAGACACAGACATTGAGATACGCAGGCTGCTCGCGCACAGGCTGGCTTGTATGAGTAAAGTAGAATGCCCAGCCATACACCGCCAAGTCGGTGTGAAGGAACCTATCTGCATAGCGGCTGAATCGGTAAAGAGCTCTTTGCCCCTTATATACAGCGGATCGAGGTAAGTTACCCAAAGCGCGGGCTCGCTGTGGAAGACTCATCGGCCGGGTGTCGAGCGCTTCGGCCAAGCGATACAAATAAGCGAACGACGAATAGAGCTTGTGCCAACTCTCCAAGTGAACTCCCGCGCTTTGCTCCACCAACTGAACAGCCCGCTGCCAGGTGAAACGATTTACATGCCCTCCTCCCTCGAACACGAACCGATAAATACCATCGCAAAGGCCATAACCGTTGGGGATGGAAACCACCAATCTGCCATCGGGCTTGAGCACGCGACCGATCTCGCCTAGTGTCTTCTCGACTTCTGGGATGTGCTCCAGGCCGTGATGACAGATCACTAGATCGAAACTCGCGTCAGAAAATGGGATCTGATCACTCTTGCCGAAGGTCCTGTAATGCGGCCCTGGCTCGGAAGGCCGGGCGCTCTCGAACGCTGCTGTATCTTCGTCCAGCGCTACAACGGCGCAAGGCAGTCCTGCCGGGCTGAAGCTGCCGGCTCCCGAACAAAGATCTAGAACGCGCTGACCGGTCCGCAGCTCAAATAGCCAGTCGTGCACTGGACTACTGCTTGATGGTCACCATCTGCTGTGACGCTGTCAGCACCGCCTCGGCATCTTCGGCCGTGAATTGCTCCGTCTTGGCTGAGTGATTCATGGAGCAGAACTTAGGGCCGCACATCGAGCAGAAGGCGGCGTCCTTGAAGCCTTCTTCCGGAAGTGTTTCATCGTGCATCGCCTCGGCAGTCTCGGGATCGAGCGACAGCTCGAACTGTTTGCGCCAGTCGAAGCGATAGCGGGCATGCGAAAGCTGGTCATCGCGGTCGCGTGCGCCGGGCCGATGCCGTGCGATGTCAGCCGCATGGGCTGCGATCTTATACGCGATGATGCCCTGCTTTACATCTTCGCGGTTCGGCAGTCCCAGGTGCTCCTTGGGAGTGACATAGCATAGCATCGACGCGCCGTACCAGCCGATCATCGCTGCGCCGATAGCCGAAGTGATGTGGTCGTAGCCGGGAGCAAAGTCCGTGACCAGCGGTCCCAGCGTGTAAAAGGGCGCCTCATGACACAGCTCCAGTTCCTTTTCCACCTGTAGCTGGATCTGGTCCATCGGAATGTGACCCGGGCCTTCGATCATGACCTGCACGTCGTACTCCCAGGCCTTCCTGGTCAATTCTCCGAGGGTCTTCAATTCGGCGAACTGGGCCTGATCGCTCGCGTCGGCCAGACACCCCGGCCGCAGCCCGTCGCCCAGCGAGAAACTGACGTCATGCTTCTGGAAGATCTTGCAGATCGCGTCGAAGTTTTCGTACAAAAGATTCTGCTTGTGGTTCTTGACCATCCATTCGGCCAGGATGGCCCCGCCGCGGCTCACGATGCCGGTGATGCGCTTCGTAGTGAGCGGGACGTACTGCACCAGCACGCCGGCGTGAATGGTCATGTAATCGACGCCCTGCTCGGCTTGCTCTTCAATCACTTCCAGCATCACGTTGATGTTCAGATCTTCGACACGGCGGACGCGGCTGAGAGCTTCGTAGATCGGGACCGTTCCAATCGGAATCGGCGATTCGGCGATGATCGCCTGGCGGATGCGCGGAATGTCGCCGCCGGTGGAGAGATCCATCAGGGTGTCAGCACCATATTTGACGGCGTAGTGGAGCTTGGCGACCTCTTCGTCGATGTTCGACGTAGTGGCGGAGTTACCGATATTGGCGTTGATCTTGCAGCTGGAGGCGACGCCGATGCACATCGGCTCCAGGTTGGTGTGATGGATGTTGGCCGGGATAATCATCCGGCCGCGCGCCACTTCGGACCGAATCAGCTCGCCGGTAACGTGCTCGCGTTGAGCGACATACTCCATCTCCTGAGTGATGACGCCCTGACGAGCGTAGTGCATCTGAGTGCGGATCGAATCGTTAAGCCGGGGAGAAATCCATTCTTTGCGCATACCGGCCATTTTAGCGCGTTTACCCTGCGCCACTTAGCCAGTGAATTTGACGGAGCGCGCTATCTTCACTGCCGGATTCTGGAGCAATTGGGCGAGCACCGGCTCTGGCACAGGCTGATCGGTCTCGATCACCGAGACTGCTTCGGCGCCCGCGCTCCTGCGACCCAGGGAAAAGGTCGCGATGTTGATGCCGTTCTTGCCGAGTACGCCCCCGATATAGCCGATCACGCCGGGGACGTCCTGGTTCTTCAAGAACGTCAAATGCCCGTCCAGGAGCGCTTCGCAGTAGATGCCATCCACCTGGAGCAGGCGCGGTTGATCGAGCACCACCGCTCCTTCCACGGAGGTGATCCCAGTGTCGGTCTCGAGCTCCAGACGAACCGAGTCGGTATGGGCGGTCCGCTTGTCGTGGCGTTCGGCCACCGTCAGGCCGCGGTCGCCGGCGATTTGCATGGCATTAATCGAGTTTGCTTTATTCGCCAGCGAGCGCTGGAGCACGCCGGCCAGGCCCGCGTTGCGCACCAGGTGCGTGTTAAGCTCGGCGATTTTGCCGAAGTAGAGCAAGCGAACCGCTTTCGGATTGCCGCTCGAAATAAATGAGGCGAAATTGCCCAGCCGCTCGGCCAATTTACTGTAAGGCCCCAGCGTCTTGTATTGTTCCGGTGTGAGCGCGGGCATATTCACGGCATGCAGAGCAACGCCGTTCTGGAGATATTCGACAATTTGCTCAGCGATGCGCACGCCGACGATCTCCTGAGCCTCTTCGGTCGATCCCCCGATGTGCGGAGTGGCGACGAAATTGTCCATCTTCAGCATGGGATCGTCGCCGGCCGGCGGTTCGTTTTCGAAAACATCCAGCGCTGCACCCCCGACTTTTCCGGAAGCCAATGCGTCGCGAAGCGCGTCCTGGTCAATCAACTCGCCGCGCGCGCAGTTGATAATGCGCACGCCCTTCTTCATCTTGGCGAAGGCGTCGCGAGAGAGCAGGTGGTGCGATTCCGGTGTCAAAGCGGTGTGCAGCGTGATGTAATCGCTTTCCGCGTAAAGCGTCGCAAGATCCACCAAGTCAACGCCCACGTCCTTGGCGGTCTGCGAGTGGACATATGGATCGTTGGCGATAATGCTCATCTCGAAGGCCGCCGCGCGCTTCACTACCTCGCGCCCGATGCTTCCGAGGCCGACGATGCCGAGTGTCTTGCCGCGCAACTCGGTTCCCACGAACTTACGCTTCTCCCATTTGCCGGATTTCGTGGATGCGCTGGCGGTGGGAATCGACCGCGCCAGGGAAAGCATCAGCGCCAGCGTGTGCTCGGCGACCGATACCGAGTTGCCACCGGGAGTGTTCAGCACCAATATGCCGGCGGCGGTCGCGGCATGCAGATCGATATTGTCGACCCCCACGCCCGCGCGCCCAATCACACGCAATTTCGGCGCAGCGGAGAGAACGGAGGTGTCGACCGCGACGGCACTCCTGACGATGAGGGCTTCGGCTGTCGGAAAGATGCCGCGCGAAGTCTTTTGGATTCGAAACAACCACGTCCCAACCGGGCTGGTTGTTCAGGAGCTTTAATGCCGGGGCAGCCAACGGCTCGGCAATCAGAATGTTCATGTCGGGACCGGCTTAGACGCTGACCGTCTCCTTTGCCAGCGCGACGTCCGCGTAAACGTTCTGGACGGCGGCGACGCCGGTTCCGAATTTCACCGGGACTCCCTGCCCGGCGAGAATGATTTCGAGCTCGGCGATGACTCCGAAAAGATCCGGGAAATCGAAATATCCCAGGTGGGCGATGCGGAAGATCTGCCCCTTCATCGATCCTTGGCCGTTCGAAATGATGGAGCCGAAGCGGCTGCGGAACTCTTTCACGATCACGCCCGAATCCATCCCCTTCGGCGCCTTGACCGAGGTAACGGAAGCGCCAGGCGAGCCAGCGGCGAAGAGTTCGAGGCCCAGCGCGGTCACGGCGGCGCGCGTCGCCTTGGCGAGCATCTGAGCGTTTTCCACTAGCTTGTCCATGCCGACGGATTTGACATATTTCAACGCTTCGGCCAGAGCCAGCAGAAGAGAGGTGTTGGGGGTCCAGCTGGATTCGCCGCCGGCTGCGCTCTTCTTCTCGCGCTTCAGATTGAAGTAATAACGCGGCAGCTTGGCGGTTTCGGCGAAGGCCCAGGCCTTGGGACTGATGGAGAGAAACGCCAGGCCGGGCGGAATCATGAAGGCCTTTTGCGAACCGCCGATCACTACATCCAGCCCCCAGCGATCGATATCGAGCGGCATGGTGCCCAGTCCCGTGATGGCGTCGACGACGAAGATCGCGTCGGTCTTCTGGATAGCCTCGCCCATGGCGCGCACGTCGTGAGCAGCGCCGGTGGATGTCTCGGAAGCCTGCACGAAAACTCCACGAATGTTGGGTTGCGACTTCAGGGTGTCGATTACGCGCTGCGCGCTGACCGCGCCGCCATATTCTTCCTGGAGCACAATGGCGTCGAGGCCGTAAGCCTTGGCGATCTCGGCCCAGCGCTCACCGAATTTTCCAGCCACGCAGACGATCACGCGGTCGCCTGGCGAGAACAGATTCGAGACCGAAGCTTCCATCGCGCCCGTGCCGGAGGACACCAGCGTCAGAACGTCGTTGGAGGTGCCCATCACTTCCTTCAGGTCCGCGAGAACGGCGCGGTAGAGAGTGCGGAATTCTTCGGTGCGGTGGTGGATGTCCGATCCCATCATCGCGTGCAACGCCTTGGGGTAGAGCGGCGTGGGACCGGGTGTCAGTAGACGTTGTTTCTTGATATACATGAGAGGGATTGATATTAGGATAGCAAAACGATGCCTTTACTCGACCGGATTCAGAGCGACATGGTGGCCTCTATGAAGGCCAGGGACGAAGCGCGGCTAAACGCGATCCGCCTGATCAAGGCGGCGCTCAAGAAACACGAAGTGGATTCGATGCAGCCGCTGGATGAAAACAGCGAGCTGCAGATTCTCAGCACGCTCATCAAGCAGCGGCGCGAAGCCGCCGACATGTTTCGTAAAGGAGGCCGCGCGGAATTGGCCGACAAAGAAGAAGCCGAACTGAAGTTGATCGAGTCGTATATGCCAGCTGCGCCAAGCGATGCCGAAACTGACGCCGCGATTACGGCCGCGCTGGCGGAGACCGGAGTGACGTCGCTGAAGCAGATGGGTGTGGTGATGAAGGCGGCTCAGGCGAAACTGGCGGGCAAGCGTGTGGATGGAAAGGCGCTGAGCGAGAAGGTCCGGGCGCGGCTGTCGTAAGTACGGGCAACTGGTCCTCCGCGCTACCATAAAATCGTGCTCTCAGCGCTGCGCCGGCTAAGAAAATTGGGGTTTGAGTATACTGTCCTTATTTTAATGATGGCGGTGGGGGCGGCGGCCGAGGATAAATGGGAAGCAGTGAAATCGGGGCCCTTCGAGGTATATACCACCGGCAGCGACAAAATCGCGCGGGAAAAGCTGATGTACCTGGAACAGTTTCGCGAAGCGCTGCGGGTAATCACCGGCAAGCAGGACTTGCGATCGGTTTGGCCAGTGCGGGTGCTGGTTTTTAAGAATACGAAGCAAATGCCGGCGGCGTCAGCGCCGTTTGCCTTGGGCCGCGATGCGCGGATGCTTGCGGTCGGCGAATCCGCTGCCTTCTCGCGCGAGACATTGAAGGAGCTGGCGCGCATACTGCTGTATGAAAATACGAACCGCCTTCCGCAACCGATCGAAGACGGACTTATCGAGCTGCTTTCAACACTGGAAGTGAACGGGACGCACGTAACGCTCGGTACGCCGGTGCCGGAGGCCGAGCGATCGCACGGTTGGGCGTTCATGCAACTGGTGACCGTGAATCCGGATTACGCCGGACGCAGCCGCGTGATGATTTCCAACCTGGAACAGAGCGGCGACTTCGAAGCAGCTTGCCGGAACGCATTTGAAAAGAGCCTGGCGCAGTTGAACCAACAGGCTGATGCGTATCTCAAAGCCGGAAATTTCGCTACCACATCAGTTTCGGCGCGAGCGCTTAGCCCCACGCGGGATTTCAAGTTGATGCAGTTGGACGCGGATTCGGGTAAGATCGCGCTGGCCGATCTGCTGCTGGCCGCAGGTTCGGCGCAGGCCACCGTTGCTTACGAGGGATTGCATGGCGCTCCCTCTGCCGAAGGGTTCGGGTTCCTGGCGCTGAAAGATCACAAGGACAACGAAGCACGCCGGCTGTTCCAGAGCGCGATTGAATCGGAAAGCGAGAACGCGCGGGCGTGGCTGGAAGCCGGGCGTCTGGAACCCGGTGCGGCCAAGGCAAACGCGGATCTGAAAAAAGCCGCGGAGCTGAATCCCAATTGGTCGGAGCCCTACATCCGCATGGCCGAGGTCGATAAAGACAATCTGGAGCAGCGAGCGGCGATGCTCAAGAAGGCCGCCGGCGTCGACCCGCGTAATATCGACAACTGGCAGGCGCTGGCTCGAACCGAGATTGCCGCGAAGAATTTTCCCGAAGCGCAGAAAGCCTGGGCGGGGGCTGAACGTGCGGCCGCCAACGACGAGGAGCGCGCCCGCATTCATCAAGTACGGCTTCAAGTGGAACAGGAACGCGCCGATTATGAAGCCGCCGAGCGCAAGCGAATCGCCGAGGAACGCGAGGCGGACATCCAGCGAGTGAAGGCGCAAAGCTATGCCGCCATCCACGCAGCCGAGGCAGACGCCGGCAAAAAGCTGAATCCGGATGGCGCCACGCCTCCTAAACCCGTCGGCTGGTACGAAGAATTACACGGCAACGCTAGCGTCGAAGGTCTGTTCGAGCGGTTCGATTGTCTCGGACGCCAGGCTCGTCTGGTGATCCAGGACGCCGGCGGAAAGACGGTGCAGATTCTGGTGCGCGATCCCTCCCAGATCGTGATCGTGGGAGGCGGAGAAAAAGCCTTCGGCTGCGGTGCGCAGAAACCCCCGCAGAAAGTGCTGGTCGAGTATATTGCGAAGCCGGATGCGAAGCAGCGGATCGCCGGCGAAGCTGTCTCCATCGAATTCCGTTGAGGGCCGCGCTCAAGAAATTCATCTTCCGGATTCTCGGTAAGGAGCCGGAGGCGATCATCGTCTCCTTCGCTACGGGTGATCCGTTGCTCGCGGATCGGATGTTCGCCGAGATCCAAGCCTTGGAGCCCCGCCGGCGGCATATCCTGGTGCGGCCCGAGGAAGCCAGCAGTTACCGATCAGTGCGGCGTCTCCTGCGCGGATATCGGATCGGTCTGGTGCCGGTGCTGTTCGACGGTGATGGCCGTTATCGCAACCTGCGGCGCATCGCGTTTCTTCTCGCGCCCACAAAGATTTTGGCCTACAACCAGCGGCTGGAGCGCCACCATCTGCGTTTGCGCACCGTCATCGCTTCGCTGCTGTTTCTAAACGGAGTACCGCTCGATCGAATCTTCCTTCGACCGAAGTGGCTGGTTCCGTGGAAGAAGGACCGGTCGTCGTATCCGTCCGACGCAGACGAGATCGCCGGACGCCCGATGTCGCCGCGCCGCCGCCGGATCGCTGTTCTGACGCCATATTTTCCGTATCCCTTGTCGCACGGCGGGGCGGTCCGCATCTTCAACTTGCTGCGCGAGATGGCCGGGGAGTTCGACATTTTCCTGTTCGCCTTCCGCGACCAGGAGACAGCGGATGATATAGCGCCGGTACTCGAGTACTGCGCGCGCATCATGTTGGTTGGGAAATCGCGTTATCGCGAGCCACGCTGGTCGTCGTTGCTACCGCCTGAGGTACACGAGTTTCGTTCTGCCGCGATGCAGAAAGCGCTCGCGCGCATCCGGCGAGAGTACAAGATTGAAGCGGTGCAGGTGGAATATACGATGCTCGCGCCATACGCTGGAGACATTCTGGTAGAGCACGACATCACGTTTGATTTGTATCGCCAGGTGCGCGACCGCTTATTCACGCGAGCGGCTCAGTTTTCGCGGCAATGGGATTACTGGCGATGGCGGCGGTTCGAGACGAAATGGCTGAAGCGTTACAAGCAGGTGGTGGTTATGTCGGAGCAAGACTGCGCTACGCTCAACCGCCCCAACGTGAGCGTCGTTCCGAACGGCGTCGACCTGACGCGCTTCACGCCTGAAATTGAACGCCCCGGCCAGCGATTGCTGTTCATCGGCTCGTTTCGGCACTTCCCGAATATCGTCGCGTTCCGGTTCTTCATGGAACAGGTGTGGCCGATTCTACGAGCACATTCATCCGACATCACCATGACGGTTGTGAGCGGACAAGATCCGTCAATCTACTGGCGCGAGTACACCGGGCTGGCTTCGCTTCCAGCGGATGATCGCATCCAACTGCTCGAATTCGTTAGCGACGTCAGGCCGCTCTACGTGGAAGCGAATCTGGTCTTGGTTCCTACGCTGGTTTCAGCCGGCACCAACCTCAAAGTCCTGGAGGCGATGGCGATGGAGCGGGCGGTGGTGTCGACCTATTCAGGGTGCGCGGGGCTCGGCCTCGAACACTGCGTCAACGTCTGGATCGCGGACAAGCCGCAGGACTTTGCAAACGCCATTCAGACATTGTTACGAAACCAGGAGTTGCGCGAACAATTCGCCACGGCCGCTCGCGCGCACGTGGAACGCAATTTCGGCTGGCAGGAAATCGGTGAACGCCAACGTTCGCTCATCCGCAAATTGTTGCCTTCGCGCATTCAGATGCGGCGTGCTGCAGCCGGCGATCTCGACGAGATCTCGGTCATCCAGGCTTCTGCCTCCGAAGCGTCGCAGTGGCAGGCGCAAGACTACCTGGCCTTCGATTGCCGCGTAGCGATGCTGGAAGGCCGGATCGCAGGATTTGTCGTTTCACGCCAGGTAGCCGATCGCGAGCGAGAGATTCTCAATGTGGCGGTCCATCCTGACTTTCGGCGCCTTGGAATCGCTACGGAGCTGCTACAGACCGAAATCAGGGGCCATACCGGAGTTCATTTTCTGGAGGTCCGGGAGTCGAACGCTGCTGCTCGCCACTTATATGAGCGGCTCGGCTTCCAAGTGGTAGGCGCCCGGCCGCAGTACTATGAGAACCCGATCGAGACGGGGATTGTCATGAGGATTTTTTCATGATACTGTTCAATTGCGGGAGCCGTCGGTGACTCCCTGTTGAAGAATGTTGCAACTTACCACTTACCCCACCGAGCAAGTCAACCCTACCGACTCGGCGTGGCAACCTCACAAAGGAGAAAACAACCTGATGGAGAACACGCAGGATGAATTAAAAGCGCACCTGATGAAAACGGATGAAGAATTCCGCCGTCTGGCCGAGCAGCATGCGCAGTATCATAAGCAGCTTGAGGCTTTAGAAGCCAAGCCGCGACTCACTCCCGAAGAGGAGCTGGAAGAGCATCGGCTGAAGAAGTTGAAACTTCGTCTGAAAGACCAGATGAACGCCATTATTAGCCGTAATCGGGCGCAGAACGTCGCCTGACATCTGGTGCGCTGAAACCTGGGTAGTTAAACACCCGATCCGGAACGCCCGGGTCGGGTTTTTCATTTTCGACTTCCCCCCGTTCTATTTCCACCCGTGCTATTTCCAATGGATACGGTACTTCCACCGTTCAAGATCGACTGTCGTGCTGCTTCGATGACCTGTTCGTTGTAGCGGCTGTTGGCGGGCGTCGCGGCAATTCCCTCGCGGTCGATCTCACGGATCTCTTGCTGGCGATCTGACGCGCTCTCCACCCGCAGGCAGCAGCGGAACAAGTACTCGATGGACCGATAGCCGTAGCCGACCGGCGTCAAGCCGCCGCCTCCCAGGTCGACATATTGGAAGTAGTCCGGGCTCGGTTCAGCGTAGATAGTGCTGCCCGGCGCCTCGGGCTTGGTGGTGTAGACATGTTCGACACCGCGGTATTGATCCGAATGACGGATAAGCGCTCCATTTGTCCGGCCGGCGCAATAGAGCGTCAAACCCTGCGTGTTGGTGCCGGGCGCTTCATCCGGAAAACTGAGCGAGTTTTGGACGTTGAGGCACGCACCATTGCTCCAGATGACGCGCGCGTCGGTCCACAGGAGACCCTCGTTGCCGTTCGGATACTCGTCCTTGACGCCGTAGACGCTCACTGAGACTGGCAAAAGGCCGGTGATGAAATGCACCAGGTCGACGTAGTGGCAGCCGATGTAGGCGAACGCGTCCGAGTTTTCGGTGGTGCACCAGTTCTGAAAATTGGAGTGGCGATAGTACCATTTCTCCATCAGGCAAGCGGACCCGAGCCGAAACTCGCCGAACTCACCGGCTCGGTACTTGCGCCGCGCCATCAGGCTTCGGTCGTCAAAACGCTTGTGATATTCGACACCTACGAAAAGACCCTTGAGTAAAGCCTCGCGTTCTATGCCTTCGGCTTCTTCCAGGTTCATCACCAGCGGCTTGACGACCAACACGTGCTGATCGGCCTCGAGTGCAGTCAACACGGCGTCGAAGTGTAAGTGGTCGGGAAGCGCAATCACCGTTAAGTTCCGCGGCTGCGCTTGATTAAGCAGATCGCCATAGTGGCCGATCCGAGAGCGAAACCTTTGTCCCGGAAATGCATCTCTAAGCATCTGCGAACTATCCAGCGCCCTCAAAGTTCTGTCATGGCGCGCGCAGACGGTGATTTCCTCCACCAAACCGAGCCGCAGCAGTTGATAGAACGACGGCAGGATCTGGTCGTGCGTGATCATACCGCCACCGATGATGGTCACTCGCATCGGTCTGCTACTGGCCTCCGATTGCTTCGCCGAATGCCTCTTCGAGAACAGCCGTGCTTTCCAGAATTGCCTCTTCGGTTATTACCAGCGGAGGCGCGATCTTTACCGTAGCGCCTCCGAACCCAACCGGCGCGAACATCAGTACTCCTTTCTCGAAGCAGAGCCGCACCACGTTCCACGCCAAATCCCCGTCGGGCGCGGTAGATCCGGGTATCACGCACGAAAGCCCCGCCACCAGCCCGCGACCTTGGACGATTCCGATTTGAGGAAAGCGGCCCTGAAGCTCGCGCAGACGCCGGTGCAGTACATTGCCGACCTGGCAGGCGTTTGCTGCCAGCTTTTCGTTTACGACCAGCTCGATAGAAGCCAGCGCGGCGGCGCAACAAACCGGGTTTCCAGTGTGCGTAGATGTCATTGTTCCGACCGGCTGTGAATCCATGATCTCCGGGCTTCCCGCGACAGCCGCAATCGGCAGCGAGCTTGAAATGCCCTTCCCGAACAAAGCCAAATCGGGCACGATGCCGTAGTGCTCGAAGCCCCACATCGCGCCGGTTCGTCCGAAGCCGGCCTGTACCTCGTCCAAGATCAGCAATGCGTGATGCCGATCGCACCATTGGCGCAAGGACTGTATGTAGCCAGCCGGCGCGAAGGCCGCGCTCGCACCCTGATAGGTTTCGAGCATCACGGCGGCTACATTCTCCGGATTGATGTGTTGATCATCGAGACAACGCTCGAAATAATCGAAGGATGTGTCCGGAGTCCGAAAGCCTTCCGGGAACGGGACTTGCGCGAAGCCCGGGTCCAGGTTGCCGATCCACGTTTTAAGGGCGGGAATGCCGCCCGCTTGCTGCGCGCCGAGGGTTCGGCCATGAAAGGCGTCGGTGTAGGAGACGATGATATTCTTCGCTGATCCGCCGGTTCGCAGGCCCTCTGAGCGAGCCAGCTTGATCGCGCATTCCACCGCTTCCGAGCCGGTGGTTAGCAGAAAAATCTTCTTGAGCGGCGATGGCAGAAGACCTGCGAGCCGTTCCACCAGACGCGATCGGATGTCGCTAGCGAAGCCGTAACTTGTCAGCAATCCGGACGATGCCTGGCCGATGATGGCGTCGATGATGGGCTGCCGCCCATGTCCGGCATTGGTGATCAGCACTCCGGACGACCAATCGATCCAGCAATTTCCATACGCGTCGTAAATCTGAAAACCTTTCGCTTTGTCCCAAACTACGGGCGGCTGGCCGCGCATCGCCAGCGGCTCGTAGCGCTGCAGTCTTTCGAGAATCGGCAGCGATCCGGGAGCCGGCAATTGGGTCGCTATGCGGCGTAAACGCGTCCGGACGGGCGGGATCGCTTTGGGAGCGAGGTCGAACTCACGGGCCATGCGGCTATTTTCGCATCTGCTGCAAATTGCAGGTGAGACAAACAGGCACGTTTGCCGACTTCCAGGATATGAGAAAAACCCAACAAGCGCTTGCACGCCGGCCGGCTCCCTCGCTCACCGCGTCGATCGAGACGCGCATTTTCCTGATTCGCGGCCAGAAAGTGATCGTCGATTCCGACCTGGCCGACCTCTATCGCGTACCCACCAAGGCTTTCAACCAAGGCGTTAAACGCAACCTCAAACGTTTTCCAAAAGACTTCATGTTCCGGCTCACTAGCAAGGAGACGGAAATCTTGAAGTCACAATTTGTGACCTCAAGTTGGGGCGGTCGCCGCACTTCCCCCTACGCATTCACGGAACAGGGAGTGGCGATGCTCTCATCGGTTCTAAACAGCGAGCGCGCTGTTCAGGTGAACATCGCGATCATGCGAGCCTTTGTCAAGCTGCGCGAAATTCTTACGACCCATCGGGACCTGGCTCAGAAGATCGAAGAGCTTGAAAAAAAGTACCGGCAGCACGACGTCAAAATCAACGCGGTATTCGACGCCATCCGCGAAATGCTCCAACCGCCAGTGTCTCCCAGGCGACGCATCGGATTCGGCAATTGAGAGCCCCACTATCGCGTGAGAGAAGTTTTTCATGCATGGCACTATACCTCTATCCCGCGAGGGTAAATCGGTGTTACAGATCACATTACTGGTTGCGCTCACTCTGCAGTCAGCCGCCGCTCAAGATCCCGATCCGGTATATCGGCCTCTTCAATATGCCTACGATGCCCTTCGAGACAAAGAGTATGACCAAGCCGTCGCCGCATTCCGGCAAGCGATCGAGTTGGCGCCCAACCGCGCCTCCATCCGCGAGGACCTGGCCTACACCTTGCTGAAGATCGGCGAAAACGAAGCTGCCCGCGATCAATTTGCGGAAGCCATTCGGCTCGATCCAGCGGATCAGCACGTGGCCCTCGAATACGCCTTTCTCTGCCATGAAACAAAGCAGCAGGCCGAAGCTCGGCGCATCTTCGACAGGATTCGCCAGACCGGCGACACAACCGCGGAGCAGGCTTTTCAGAACATCGACCAACCGCTGGCTACGGGCATCGCGCGCTGGCGCAAGGCGCTTGAGATGTCGCCGGACAATTTCAGCGCCCACCAGGAGCTTGCCACGCTGGCTGAGCAGCGCGACGAACTCGATTTGGCCGCCCAGCATTACGAAAAGGCCTGGAAGCTCAAACCGGAGGAACGGTCTCTGATGCTGGATCTGGGACGCGTATGGAAGATGCTCGGCCGCAATGAGGAAGCCGTCTACATTTTGCTGGCTGCGTCACGCGGCGCACAACCGCGAGTAGCCGGAAAGGCTCGCGAACTTCTGCCAGCCCGCTATCCCTATGTTTACGAATTCGAGAAAGCGTTGGAACTCGACCCCAACAACTTCGAGTTGCGTCGCGAATTCTCCTATCTGCTGCTCGAGATGGGCAAGAAGGAAGACGCCGAGCATCATTTCTTGATCCTAAATCAATTGGCACCGGACGATCTGCTCAGCGCGGCGCAGCTCGGCTTTCTCCGCTTGAACCGGCAGGATTATACGGGCGCTCAGCCATTGCTCGACCAGGTGCTGAAGGGAAACGATGAGGAGTTGGCTGACCGCGTTCGCGTGGCGCTCAAACTGCCCCAGACTCTGCGAAAACGGACCACATCCGCGCAACAGACCTCCCAAGAAGCAAAGGCGCTTGCTGAAAAAAGCCTGAAGGCCGGCTACCTCAAAGACGCGCTTAAGTATCTGACCATCGCGCATGAAAACGATCCGGTGGATTTTTCGGTCATGCTGAAACTCGGCTGGGTCTACAACATCTTGCACGACGATAGCGAGGCGGTCAAATGGTTCAACCTCGCGAGTAAAAGTCCCGATTCTTCCATTGCTAACGAAGCCGGCCAAGCCTCTCGGAATCTCGCGCCTGGGTTGGCCCTCTTTCGCACCACCGCCTGGGCTTTCCCTTTTTTTTCCAGCCGCTGGCACGATGCGTTCGGTTACGGCCAGGTGAAGACTGAGATGAGGCTAGGCAAGCTGCCCTTGCATCCGTACATTTCAGTGCGCTTCGTCGGGGATGTGCGTGGCACGGCCGGCTCGACACTCAGTAATCCCGCGCCGCAATATCTCTCGGAGACGTCGTTCATCTTCGCATTTGGAGTCGCTACCGTAACCCGCCACGGGATCACAGGCTGGTTTGAAGCCGGCGAGGCGGTCAAATACCTGACCAGCCGAAACGATGTCGGCGCAATGATTCCGGACTATCGTGGGGGCATCGCGTACGCAAAAAGCTTCGGCCATCTGATGAGTGGGCCCAAGGGATTCTTCTTCGAGAATAACGAAGACGGGGTTTTCGTGAGCCGCTTTCAAAACGATATGTTGCTCTACACGCAGAATCGGAGCGGATACACATTTTCTCAATCCGAGTCGCTTGGATTTCAGGCCCAGCTCTACGTGAACTATAACGCCACCGTCGACCGCTTGCATCAGTATTGGGCCAACTACGCTGAAATCGGCCCCGGCCTGCGATTCCGGTTTCAGGGCCTGCCGAAATCGATGCTGATTTCCGTGAATTTCCTGAGAGGCGTCTATTTGGTAAACCTGGACAATCCGAGGCGCCCCAACTTCTTCGACTTGCGAGCGGGTTTCTGGTATGCATTCACTCACTAGACTGATTTTTGCCGCGTTTTACCTGATCGCTTCGGTCGCTTCGGCCTCGGCAGCGAATTTCACTTACCACGTGGCTGGCGACGATCCCGGCCCCTGGCCAAAAATTCTCTCCTCCATCGGACTCATGAACGCCGCCGGTGGCCCAGCCAATCTTTTCGTAGTCCGTACGCTCGCGCCTGGCTCGGTTCCGCAGTGGCTCCAGCGTATCGAACAAGGCGCTGTGATCGTAATCGAAGGCCAGAGCGATCTCGCCCAAGCGCTTGGCATTCAGCCCGGTGCGAAGCATGTGGTCGTGCGGAGTATAGTGGATCAGCGCGCGCCCAAGCTCGCGATCGTCTGGGAAAACGCTCTCGAGATTCCCGTGTTTGAGTTGCCAAAACAGGCCGCCATCTTTGCCTCCGAGCGTTGGGACGGCGCGCCCGTTATGGCCGCGATTCGTCGCGGCTCAGGCGCGGCGCTGTGGATCGCCGCGTCGCCCGGCAAAGAGGGTTACGAGCGCTTCCCGTATCTCTTGCAAGCCCTCAGCGATCTCGGTGTCAAGCCACCGTTTCGCAGCGAGCGCCTGTGGGCATTCTTCGACGGCTCTTACCGTTCGCGCGTGGATCTGGATTACTTCGCCGAGCGTTGGCGGAAGGCTGGAATCAGCGCCTTGCACGTGGCCGGCTGGCATTATTGGGAAGCCGACGCCGATAACGATAATTACCTGCGCCGATTGATCGAGGCCTGCCACCGCAAAGCGATCCTGGTGTATGTGTGGCTGGAGCTGCCGCACGTCAGTGAGAAATTCTGGGCGCAACATCCTCAGTGGCGTGAGAAGACGGCGCTCCAGCAAGACGCGCAGCTCGACTGGCGTAAGCTCATGAACTTGACGAACCGCGAATCGTTCGCCGAGGTTTCGCGCGGAGCCAAGGATCTCATCGACCGTTTCGATTGGGACGGCGTAAACTTGGCCGAGCTGTACTTTGAATCGCTCGAAGGCGCGTCGAATCCGGCGCGCTTTACCCCCCTGAACGATGACGTCCGGGACCAGTTCAAGCAACTGCGCGGCTTCGATCCACTGGAACTGTTTGGAAAGGGAAACCCCGATCCCCAGCGGCTGCGCGCTTTCCTCGACTATCGCGCCGACCTGACCCGGCGTCAGCAGGAAGAATGGATTGATCAGATCGAGGCCATCCGCCAGACCAAACCCAATCTCGACTTCGTGTTGACGCACGTCGACGATCGCTTTGACACACGCATGCGCGATCTGATCGGGGCCGACGCCGCGCGTGTGCTCCCACTGCTCGATAAACATGACTTCACCTTCTTGATCGAAGACCCGGCGACCATTTGGAACCTGGGTCCCGAGCGATATCCGCAAATCGCATCCCGCTATCAGCCCCTCACCGAGCAGACAGGTAAGCTCGCCATCGACATCAACATCGTCGAGCGCTATCAGGACGTCTATCCGACCAAGCAGCAAACCGGGACGGAACTGTTCCAACTCGTCCACGTTGCTACCAAGGCATTTCCACAAGTTGCGCTGTATTTCGAGAATTCAATCTTGAGTCCGGATCTTCCTCTGCTTGCTTCCGCCGCTGCGAACGTCGATAGAGCTGAGCAGGACGGCTCACGGCTTACCGTGGATTCCCGCTACGGCGTCGGAATTCCGTGGCAAGGCCCGGCTCTTGTTAATGGCCGCCTCTGGCCTGTTCGGGACGAAGCGTCCTTATGGCTTCCGGCTGGGTCGAACGTGATCGAGCCCGCGCCAAAAGACCCGGCGCTCCGCATTCTCGATTTTAACGGCAATCTGCATTCCGCCAGCGCCTCGCCCGCGGGACTCCAGGTCTCCTATCAAAGCAATTCGCGTGCGATCGCCGTTGTGAGCCCGCGCCCGCGGAAGATTGAAATCGACGGCGCAGAGTTCAGCGAAAAGCTTCTCGACTCTGGATCGAATTTTGTGCTTATGCTGCCGCGAGGCCAGCATATTGTCGAGCTCGAAGCCGCGCCGGCCAATCCCCGCTAGAGTCCTCCATCGGCTCGAATCTTTCGGCGCGCTCTGCTAGGCTGTTGTATACTTCACGCCGCGAATGAGACGCCCATTTTTGTTTACTGAACAGCGCTGGCTCGCGCTTTGGGCGGCCATGTTCGGCTACATGCTGGATGCGCTGGACGTGTTGTTATACGTCTTCGCCGTCCAGACCCTGCGTACTCAATTCCACTGGTCGGCCGCGACCGCCGGGCTGGTCAGCTCTGCTACTCTCCTGATGTCGTCGGTAGGCGGAATTCTTGCGGGTATTCTGTCGGATCGCATCGGCCGCTGCCGGACGCTAGTCTACTCTATCCTGCTGTACTCTTTCGGATCGGCTGGATCGGCCACCGCCACCGGGATCGTGTCGCTGCTTTTGTGGCGCTCTATCGTCGGGCTTGGACTGGGCGGCGAGTGGTCGGCGGGCGCGGTACTCGTGGCTGAGAGCTGGCCGCCCCAGCATCGCGCCAAAGCCATCGGCCTCATGCAATCCGGATGGGCGATAGGCTACATGCTAGCTGCCGCGACGACGGCTTTGATCTTACCCCGTTTCGGGTGGCGTGCATTGTTCCTGGTCGGAATCCTGCCGGCGTTCTTCACAGTCTGGATCCAACGCAAAGTGAAAGAACCCGAGATCTGGAGCGCCCAGAGCGCTACCGGGCGGTTCACAGACTTGTTTCGACCTCCGCTCGCGCGCCGTACATTTCTGGCGACCGCACTCGCGACCTCGGTTCTATTCGCCTACTGGGGACTAAACACCTGGCTGCCCGGATTCCTTTCCGCCCCGAAATCGCAGGGTGGCGCCGGTCTCAATATTCTCGATACCAGCAGCTGGATCTTCGTCATGCAGTTCGGCGCGTTCCTAGGCTACGTCAGCTTCGGCTGGATGGCCGATCGCTTTGGACGGCGGCCCGTATTTTCCTGCTATGTCCTGGCTGCCGCCATTCTCACCCCGATTTACGGTCTCACGCCGCGCTGGGCCGGGGCATCTTCGGAGACTTGGCTTCTGGTGTTGGGGCCCTTGATCGGCTTCTGCGGAACCGGATTTTTCGCCCTCTTCGGCGCTATGCTAGCGGAGCTTTACCCGACTTCCATCCGCGGTACTGCGCAAGGCTTCGTCTACAATTTCGGACGCGCCGCCAGCGCGCTCTCGCCATTCGCCGTCGGGGCCGTGGCCGACCACGAAGGCATCGGCGCCGCTCTAGCACTGAACTCGGCGTTCTTCTTGATCGGGTCCGTACTGGTGTTCACGCTGCCGGAGACCAAGAATACCAAGCTGACCTGAATCACACTTTCGTGCCTATCGCGATGTGAACGTCTCTCACATGCTCGATCGGATCTTGGAATTTACCATGGAATTCGGCCGATAGCGCATTGTTGAATTGCTCCCACCGATCCCGATCCAGCGTCTGCCGCATGAAACGCCCTTGCAGCGCATGGGCCCGGATCGCAAGAAAATCCGCAATGGTCATGCGAGTGGTGTAGCGAGTATGGCGCAAGGTAATGTTCTGGAGGCCTGCTTCCTGGAAGGCCTTCTGCAGGTGAGCGGGGTCTTCGACCCATTTCTCTAACGGAAGACCTTGCGCAGCGGCGTCGTGCAAGGCTTCCCTGCCCGCGAACGAATCGGCTACCGACTGCCAGCATTCGCGGAACTCATTTCTGAGCGATCCCCAACTCGTTACGCCCAGCTTGCCGCCTGGCCGCAGCACCCGTGCCATATCAGCCAAAGCGTCACGGTACGAAGTCAAATGGCTCAATACGAAATTCGCCATGACGCCATCGAATGTGGCTTCCTGAAAAGGCAATCCCGGTACGGCTCCGGCTACCACGCACAGGTCGTGGCTGCGGGCGGCGCGCAACATCTTAAGAGACGGGTCAAGCGCGATCACCGTCCGTTCTGATGACGATTCCTTCGCCACCCGCGCCGCAACTCCGCTTCCGGCGCCCACATCCAGCACGATTCCCGCAACAGGCAGGTCAAGGCTCTCCACCAAATCTTTCGCCGGCGGCGTAAAAATCCCGGGGACGGCCAACCGATCATGCGTATCCGCGGCCGCGTCGTAGGATTGCCACTCATGTGCCATAAGCCGATTCAAGTTTTTCGGGCGCAAACTTCCGTCGCGAGGACCAGTGGATTGATCGTGCGAGCGTTCCTCACCGCGCGCAATACCTTGCCATCGGCGAATCCTGCGGTGCGAAACTCATCTAGGAAAGCGCCTGCTTCCCGTGCTCCGGCGATTCAGGCGAACCAGTTCGATTCCGAAGCCTGTTGCTCCGGCAGAAGCGGCTCCTTCAAAATCAACTCGGCCGCATAGACCACGCCACCGCGCTGCACCACTCGCCCGAGTTCTCGAAAAATCGATTGCCTCGCTGGATTCAAATTGAAAATGCCGTTCACCAGAACGATCCCGATGGATTCGTCACGTAGCGGCAGGCTCTCGGCATCCGCTTGGCAAAATATGACATTGCTCATGCCGGCTTCCACGGCGCTGTGGCGAGCGCGAGAGAGCATGGAAAAGCTGAAGTCGATCCCCACCACGCGGCCTTCGGGTCCCGTCCGATCTGCGGCGATCAAGGAATCCAATCCCGCGCCGCACCCTAAGTCCAGAATCGCGCTACCCTTCGAGATTTCCGCGACTAGAGATACGTCGGACACACCAGCGAAGGCTTCCACGCAAGCAGGTGGCAACTCCGCCAGCAAGCCGTCTGGATATCCCAAGCTTCGGGCGAACCCCCGACCCACGGGAAACGCATGCGCCTGGTCGGGATAGAGCGCGGCGGCCGAATACGCATCCCGGACTTTGCGGCGCAACTCAGATGCCTCGCGCATGTCTTTAGCCTCAATTATCAGCTCAATCGCTCATCCAGCGTGCAACGCCTGTGCTATCCTAGCGCAGCACCCACGGAGGTGACATGAATCCCAAGGAAATTCTGGAGTTTGCCCGGAAGAAGGAAGTTCACCAGGTTGATTTGCGCTTCACCGATCTGCCCGGCCTCTCGCAGCACGTTTCCTATCCAATCACCCAGCTCACCGAAGACTCGTTTGAAGAAGGCTTCGGGATCGATGGATCGAGCATCCGCGGATGGGCCGCCATTAACGAGAGCGACATGTTGCTCATCCCCGATTCCAGCACCGCCTACATCGACCCTTTTGGCGAGATTCGCACGCTGGTGATGACCAGCGACGTAATCGATCCCATCACACGCCAGCACTACGAGCGCGATCCCCGCTGGATCGCCCGCAAGGCCGAGCTCTACCTCAACAACACTGGCATCGCCGATACCGCTTACTTCGGAGCCGAGGCGGAATTCTTTATCTTCGACAGCGTTCGTTTCGATCAGGATCAGCACTCCGGCTACTATTTCATCGATGCCGAAGAGGGCCGCTGGAACTCCGGCCGCGAGAACAACAATCTCGGCTACCGGCCGCGCTACAAAGAAGGATACTTCCCCGTTCCGCCCACCGATCACTATCAGGACCTCCGCGCGGAGATGGTGGAAACAATGATCCGCTGCGGCTTGAACATCGAATGCCACCATCATGAGGTCGCCACCGGCGGCCAGTGCGAGATCGATCAACGCTTCGACACGCTGGTGAAATCAGCCGACAACATGATGGTGTACAAGTACATTATCCGCAACGTCGCCAACCAGTACGGCAAGACGGTGACTTTCATGCCCAAGCCATTGTACGGCGACAACGGCAGCGGGATGCACACCCACCAGAGTCTGTGGAAGGAGCGCAAGGCGCTTTTTGCGGGTGACATGTACGCGGGTCTGAGCCAGCTCGCGCTCTGGTACGTCGGCGGTTTGTTGAAGCACGCTCGTGCCCTGTCGGCCATCATCGCGCCCACCACGAACAGCTACAAGCGCCTGGTCCCCGGCTATGAAGCGCCGGTGAACCTTGCTTACTCACGCAGAAACCGGTCCGCGGCGGTGCGTATTCCGATGTACTCGGCCAGCCCCAAAGCCAAGCGCCTCGAATTCCGCCCGCCCGATCCGTCGTCCAATCCGTATATGGCGTTCGCCGCAATGCTGATGGCCGGAATCGACGGCATCTTGAACAAGACCGATCCCGGCGATCCGCTCGACAAAGACATTTACGACCTTTCCCCGGAGGAAATGAAGAACATTCCTTCCATGCCGGCATCGCTCGAAGAAGCCTTGGCGTGCCTGGAAGACGATCATGGATTTTTGCTGAAGGGCGACGTCTTTACGGAGGAGCTAATCGAGACCTTCATCAATTACAAACGTAAGAGTGAAGCGGACGCTATACGCCTTCGCCCGCACCCCTATGAATTCGCGCTCTACTACGACATCTAACGTGGCGCACGCGCTGATTTGACGTGGCGCACGCACTCTTGCGTGCCGTCGACCCCGGCTTCCCCTATGGCCCTGCTTATCGCGGGACAAGGCCGCCCGTCCTGGATGCCAGTCGTCTACACTCGTGCCAACGCCTCAATATGCCAACCTAAATGTTTGACCCCGACTGATCAGCGGTCCTCCCGAGCCGCGTTCCGCTACCCCAATTTCCGCTACGCGACCATCGCCCGCTTTCTTTCGGCCGCATCCTCCGAGATGCAAGCCGTCGCCGTCGGCTGGCAGATCTTTAATCTGACGCATCGCCCGCTCGATCTCGGCTTGGTCGGGCTCGCGCAGTTCGCGCCCGGCATTCTTCTGTTCCTTATTACCGGCCATACGGCCGATCGCGTCTCCCGGCAACGCATCCTGCTGGCCTGCTATGGCGGCTTCTCGCTCTGCTCCTTGCTGCTGCTTGCACTCACGCTGCATGGCCTTACCTCCGTCTGGCCGATCTACGCCGTCCTGCTCGGAAACGGCGTGGTGCGCGCCTTCCTGGGCCCCGCGAGTCAGGCTTTTCTGCCTTTGCTTGTCGCCGCCGAACATTTCCCCAATGCGGTAGCCTGGGACAATTCGATTTCAAAGACCGCGGCGATTCTCGGACCGGTCGCTGGCGGCATCGTGTATAGTCTTGCTGGCAGCGCGATACCGGTTTATTGCACCGCCGCGGTCGCCTATCTCACCGCCCTGGTACTTGCCTCGCTGATCCGGTTCCGAAGCACTGCCCGCCCTCGCCCCGCAGCCTCGCTCGCGATCGTGCTGGAGGGACTCCGCTTTATCTGGCACGACAAACTGATCCTCGGCAGCATCTCGCTCGACCTTTTCGCCGTTCTGCTCGGCGGCGCCGTTGCATTACTGCCCGTCTATGCCAGCGATATTCTAAAGACCGGCGCATACGGTCTGGGACTCCTACGCAGCGCGCCCGGCGCCGGGGCAGTACTCATGGCCATCGCCTTGGCCCACCTCCCACTCCGCCGCCGCGTGGGTCTAACCATGCTCTCTTGCGTCTTTGGCTTTGGAGCCTGCACGGTGGTCTTCGGACTTTCGCGCAGCCTGGCGCTGTCGCTCCTGTCGCTGGCCCTGATTGGCGGATTCGATATGGTGAGCGTCTTTATCCGTCAAACACTGGTGCAACTTGCCACTCCTGATAACATGCGCGGCCGCGTCAGCGCGGTCAACTGGATATTCATCGGTGCATCCAACGAACTAGGTCAATTCGAATCCGGTGTCACCGCGCAATGGTTTGGAACCGTGCCCGCGGTGGTGCTCGGCGGACTGGGAACCATCGCGATCGTGTTGCTATGGTCGTGGCTGTTCCCCTCACTCCGCCGCGTCGATCAACTCGACCGCACTTACGCAAACGCTCGTTCTGAGCCGTGACCGAAGATGCTGATTCTGAGCCGTGACGTCAGGGAGCGGAGCGGCTGCAAAACACCAATCGGCAATGGTATTATTCTCCTTTGGAAAACTCCGAAGCCTGATTCTTGTCGGAGCAGGCTTGCTCTCTAGAACGGCCAGCGTCAGCCCGTCCAACCAGAAACTCTGAACCAGAAACGAGGAACTGCTTATGATCACTCGCCGCGGCTTCACTCTGTCCGTCATTGGCGCCGTCGCTGCCTTGGCCGACTCCTCTGAGGATCTCTCGCGCCTGACCCTGGCCGAGGCCTCCGCGCGCATCCGGGCCCGCACTCTGACTCCCACGCAACTGACCGAAGCTTGTCTGGCGCGCATCCAAACCTATAATCCGAAGCTCAACGCCTTTATCACCGTGCTGCGTGAGCAGGCCCTGGCGCAGGCGCGCGAGATGGAAGCCGAACAACGAGCCGGACGATTTCGCAGCCCCCTGCACGGGATCCCGATCGCTCTGAAGGACAACATCGACACTGCCGGAATCCGCACCACCGCGGCCAGCGCGGTCTTCGACGAACGGGTGCCCGAACACGACGCCGAGGTCACGCGCCGCTTGAAGGAAGCCGGGGCAGTCTTTGTCGGCAAGACCAATCTGCACGAGTTCGCCATGGGCGGCACCTCCGCCACCAGCTATTACGGACCGGTCCGCAACCCCTGGGCGCTCGATCGCAATCCCGGCGGCTCCTCGGGTGGATCGGCGGCGGCCGTCGCAGCGGACTTGTGCTTCGGCGCGCTTGGTACCGATACCGGCGGCTCCATCCGCACGCCCTCGTCATTCTGCGGCGTGGTCGGATTGAAGCCAACCTACGGGCTGGTCTCCATTCGCGGGATTATCCCGCTGACTCTCTCGCTCGATCATTGCGGCCCGATCGTCCGCACCACCGAAGACGCCGCACTGATGTTGAACGTGCTAGCCGGCTACGACAAGCTCGACATAGCCAGCGTGGAACACGCCAAGGAAGACTATCTCGCCGCCATGAAGCAACCGATTTCAGGCCTGAGACTGGGCATCCCGCGCGCGCCGTTCTTCGATCTGCTCGACGCCGACGTCGAAAAGGCCGTTGAAGACGCCATCGGCGTGGTCGCGAAAATGACCAAGGGTGTCAAGGACGTCACGCTGCCGTCTACGCGCGACATCAATCTGAATGGCGAGAGTTTCGCTTATCACGAAGAGTTTTTTGCGCACGGCCCCGGCCGTTATCAGATCCCGACCCGGCGAGCGCTGCAGAACGGTGCAAACCTGAAGGCCGCCGAATACATCCGCGCCCGCTGGAAGCTCGAATTGCTTCGCCGCACCATCGACGACACCTTCACCGATTTCGATCTGGTTGTCCTGCCGACGCGCCGCCGCACGCCGCGCAAAATCGATGCCGCCATCAAGCGCGAAGAATCCGATAAGATCCGGAATCCGGAACTGGAGAACACCGGCCAGTTCGATGTCTACGGAATCCCGGCCATCACGGTCCCTTGCGGCTTCACGTCCGGTGGACTTCCGGTCGGCCTGATGATCGCCGGCCCGCGTTTCTCGGAAGGCAAAGTACTGGCGCTCGCAGCCGCGTACGAACGCGCCACCGAGTGGCACAAGCGCAGGCCAGCTCTGACTCCCGATACACCTGTTCCGGCGCTTGCCCCGACCGACGAGGATAAAGACTAGTAGCGCCGCGTCATTCAAGTGCCCAAGTACCGGGAGGTATGACTGCCGTCGTCGCCCTTGTGAAAGCCTAAAGCTTTCAGTGGCGTGGCAAGCGCCTCTTAAGCGAAGACTCGCGTGTGCACACGCTGATCAGGTTCCCGCCGTTCTTGGCCATTCAATTCCTTTAACGTCACCGCCGATCTCACCCATTCAAAGTGAAGTTTGCGCGAAATATTAATGAAGCCTTCGATGCAAGATCGTGAAGACCATGAGTTTGGGCATTGATCAACTCCCGCTTGCAAAGCACCTATCGCAACAACTTTCGGCTTTCAGCGCAAATGTCTCTACAACTGCTTCCCTCATAGACTATGTCGTGTTCCGGCGCCTAATCGCTCGCGATGCTCGGTTGGATCTCGGGCTCTAGGGGGATGCACAAGGGGGATTTCAGCGGAGCGGTTTGAAATCCTTCTGTGGGGGGACCCGCAGGTTTGGCGGCGTGGGGGGAATCCTCCCGCTCCGGTTTACCCCTGGGGGAAACGGAAAAGGAGGATTGGACACTACTGATGGATTGCCCTGCTAACGCATCACTGGGAACCAATACTGGCCCTGGTGTGGCAGGCAATCAGAGAGGAATCGGGTAATCATGACGCCGTGATGATCAACAATAGATCGCATGATCACGATGACCCTATTCGAGCGAACTGAGCGGTCGCGTGGGTATATCTATTTTCGTGACGGGCACCGGATTGCGAGGGAAGATGTGCAGCGTGTCATCGAGTTGGTGTGCGATGTTCGGTTGCGTAGGGGCTGCACGATGATGGATTGCCGGCTGCTGCGCTTCCTTATTGACGATGTTGCGGTCATAAACCCTTTGGGCCTGGAATGCAGGCGTCTGGAAGCGCTAGCGGAAGTAACGACAGGAGGTGAGCTGTAAAAGACATGCTCGCTTCAAATCCTCGGCGGTCCTTTCTACCATTTCGTATCGACCCAGAAGCCGTGGCGGCCGGAACACGGCCAGCCATTCTTGTCTTTGTGGGCGCGGAGAGTCGTGTCGCGCTTGGAATGCTCAAAGCGCTTGCCGCACCGGCTGCACTCATAGAAGTAGGTGGGCCCTGATCTGCTGGTCGTCCTTGAGCGTGTGGTCGTTCTGGGCGTTGCCGTGCGCGGCGTGTACGAAGCTGGCGGTATGGAGATGGGACCCGTTGGCGTGAGTTCAATCGCGTAGCTCGGCGTAAAGCTCTGCCGGGTCGCCCGACCTCCTACAATGCGATCGACACGATAGCTTCGAGAGGCTTTGCTATCGGCGCGGAGCGCCTTTAGTAAAATATCTCCTGCCTGCGTGCGCCGCATGGAGTACGGCTCGATTAGGCGAACGGCTCGCCTTCCTTGTTCATCAACGTAGTCGAGTTCCACGCATAAGCGGTTGGAAGCTGCGAAGCGAATAACCTCGATAGGCGCGGTGCTCGCCATGCCAGGGATCGAGATAGCGCCTGCGGGAGGCCGAATGACCACGTCACCCGCCGCCAGTGGATACGCAGCCAGGACAGCGGGAGGCGTTCCTTCGGCAAGCCATGCAAACAGCGCCGGAAGTTCATTCCAGAAAGCGTCCACCGGAGGCAGGGCGGGCAGCTGGTGGCTGAGCATGATGACCCAGTCGGCTTCAAGCTCTTCGCGAAGAGGCGAGAGCGATGCGAGTGTCGGGAAAGGAATTCCCTTGAAGGCGCACTTCTTCGACAAGGAGTCATGGATGACCGCTGCGGCGGGATGAAACTCGTCGTGTCGGAAGAGATTGACGACATCGTACAGGTCGCGGGGACGCGCGCGTTCGGTGAGCGCCCTCACCTTCTCCGCGAAGACTTCTTCATAGCTGTAGCAGCGCGCGTGCATGTCGCTCCCTGGGCTGTCGGTGTAGGGGTGCGAGACCGGTCTGCTGACGGGCGGCAGTACCAATACCTCGTCCACCGTCAGGTCGAGTTTGACTCTTGGCAGATCGCCTGCCGGGGCGATCGGACCGCGATAAGAGATTCGCCCTTGCCCGGCTTGGCGCCATCGCGGGTTCTGAAAGACCTCGAACGATACTTTGTCAGGCGGCAGTTCGATTCCGGTATGCTCGTAGAGCCACTCGCCTATTTCCCGAAACGTCGCCACCAGGAAATCGAGATTGAGATGAGACTCATCCGTCAGTGTGAAGTCGAGATCCTCGGAGAACCGGTAGGTCTCGAAATAGCACTTCTTGAGGCAGGTTCCACCTTTGAATACCCAGCTATCCTTGAGCGCAGGATGGTTGAAGATGCCCGCAAGAAGCCAGCCCAGAACGTAGTCTTTCTCGACGACATGCGGCAGCAGTCCAAGATTGCTTGCGCTGGCGAGAAGCTCCCGGCGATCAATCACGCGACTGCTCCGTCCCCCAGTTTTTTGGAATCCATAGCCTCCAAGCCTTTACTAGACGCCTGCACGGGAGCGCAGGATCAAGCTTCGCATTGCCTTGAGTCAGGCGTGCGCGGCATGCCTGCGTGAGGGACTCGTTTCCCGCTCGCCGTGAGACGAGAAAGCCGAGTCTCTTGAAGACCGCCCCGTTACCGAGCCTCTCGGCATAACGGATGAGCGTATCGGCGCGGGCTTCCGGGTCGCGCAGATAATTCTGAAGACACTGATCGACGTGGCGAATGCCGCCACCGGTCGCAGGGTCCACCAGCATATCGACGATGGTGCGATGTTTGTCGGCAATGGCGACGCGCGCCTGGCCCCGCCAGAGTGTCTTGGTTCCGAAGAGCGCATTCTTGGGGATGTGCGTGAGTGTGAAGGACGCGCCCTGCACCGTCTGTTCTTTCTTGCGGAATGATCGCGCAGTAAAAACGAAGATGCTGCGAAAGAGCTGCTCGGTCATGTCCCAGTGTTCGGCGGCTGTCCATCCGCCGACGTAAGCGGGCTCAAACAGCGCCGGAACGAGGACCCAGGGATCTTTCAGCACCTGCTCCGTCGTTAGCGCATCCAGTGGAACGGGTGCGTAGATGCCACGGCCAACACGCTTGAGCCAACCCTGGCGCTGCCATCTGGAAAGAAGCTTCGCCGACGTGGACCGATTAGTAGCGAGAGCCTTCATGGCATCCTCGATCGTCACAAGGTCTCGAGCGGTTTGAAGCACAGCGGAAAGTCGTGCGCGGGCTTGCGACGAAAACCGTGGAAACTCGAATCTCTTTGGTATATCCAACATGCTGGTACTACCGTTAAATGAGAATTACTACATCTATGATATACTCAGATCCGCGACTCTTGTCCCGGTCCTGGGTACATCCGAAGCGCTCTACTTCAGCAATCAGTGATTATTCTGCGCTTTGGATGTACCTCTACGTTTCTTGGTGGGATTGACTCTCTACCTTCATTCGGCAAGCTGCCGACGGCAATTCGCGGTCCGGTCCTGCTCCTTTAAGCAAGCCTTGAAGCAGGCCTTTGTTCTCCGCCACCAACCACACACAGTGAAAACAGCGTGTTTTCTATCGCGTTTAATTTACACCGTAGACGCTAAAGTCCGTATTTTCAACCTACAGTGGATTTCCTCCTGGACGTCACAGACTCACCGTATCCAAATCTTGCTCGGTTCCAACCGCTTACCACAATCAATCCTCGTTTCCCCACACTCCGCCCTGCTACACTCCAATCGGCATGACCATCCATCAAAAGACGGATGACGCCAGCTTCCCATTCTGGCGTCACAATCACCCCATTCACAATAACAAGACAAGCCCATTCAATGAGATACGGATGGTTCTCCCCTGTTTCCAAACCGCGCGCTTTAGCAATCCGGTTATCCCATGACCGGCACTATCATCCAAATCAACATCTCTCCCGGCGGCCTCCCCAAACGCCCCATTCCCGAAGCCACCATCACCGCTGAAGGCATCCTCGGCGACCGCTGGGCGCACCCCGACATTCATGGCGGCCCGAACCAAGCTTTGCTCTTGATCACTTCCGAAGGCATCGAAGAGCTGATCGCCCACGGCTATGCTCTCTTCCCCGGCGCGCTCGGCGAAAACCTGACGACCGCCGGACTCGACCGCCGTCAGATGCGGGTGGGCCAGCGCTATCGAGTCGGCGAAATTTTCGTGGAATTGACTAAAATCCGCGCCCCGTGCGCCACTCTCGATGTTTACGGCCCCGCCATCAAGAAGGCTATCTATGATGCACAAGTGAAGTCTGGGGATCCGTCCACGCCGCGCTGGGGTCTCAGCGGATTTTATGCGCGGGTCCTAAAAGCGGGGACTCTTTGCCCGCGGGATATAATTGAGCTAGTAGACCAAGTCGTCTAGCAGCTCATGTCCAGTCTGCTCGAAACCATCCCGTTCCGCCAGCTCAGGCGGGCGCAAGACGAGATGGCCGCGTTGGAAAGCGGCCTCCCTCCCGCATTCCAGAACACCATCGAGGCACTCCTGGCTCCCGCCGCCGACCCCGACGCCGCCGTCCATTATCTCGTCAGCCTGAAGCAGCAGAAGCCGGATGCGTTCGAAACACTCGCCCGGTCACAGTCGGGGCTGCAAGACCTGATCGCGGTCTTTTCCCACAGCCGCTTCCTTGCCGACGAGATTCTGCAGAATCCGCAATGGCTCCAGCAGCTTTCCGATATCGATCGCGCACTCTCGGCCGAGGAGTACAATCGGCGCCTGACCGCTTTTCTCGGGCCGCAACCGGCCGGGACATTCGTAGCGTTGTCGTTGGCGCTGTTTCGACGCCAGCAGCTCCTGCGCATTCTTCTTCGCGACGCGCGCGGGTTCGGGAGCCTCCCGGAGATCACGGAAGAATTATCCAATCTCGCCGACGCGATCCTGGACGTCAGTTACCAGCGCATCCGCGCCGATCTGGTCGCCCGCCACGGCGTGCCGCGTTTCGTCGATGCCAACGGCCAGACGCGCGAGTGCGGAATGTCGGTAATCGCTTTGGGCAAGCTGGGCGGCCGCGAGCTGAACTACAGCTCCGACATCGATCTGATGTTCGTCTATACGGCCAACGGCGAAACCGACGGCGAGCACCCTATTTCCAACAAAGAGTTTTATAAGAAAGTCGCGAACCAGTACACCGAATTGCTTTCCACTTACACGGCCGAGGGAATGTGCTACAGAGTCGACCTGCGCCTTCGTCCGGATGGCAGTCTGGGCGAGGTTTGCATTTCACTCGACGGCGCAAAGACCTACTATCAGAGCCGCGCGCGCGATTGGGAATTGCAGATGCTCATCAAGGCGCGCGTCGCTGCGGGCGACGTGGAGACGGGCCGGGAGTTGCTAGAATCGGTTGAGCCGCTGATTTACTCGACCACACTCGACTTCTCCGCCATCGAAGCTGTCTCCGTCACGCGCGAGCGCATCAGCGAGAAGTTGAATCGCCGTCGGCTCGGGAAATCCTCCCTCGATGTGAAGCTGGCGCCCGGTGGAATTCGCGATATCGAATTTCTAGTGCAGTGCCTCCAGCGATTGCACGGAGGACGCGTGCCCTGGGTGCGGCATGGTGGAACGATGCTCGCGCTCGGCCGGCTGGCCGACAAGGACCTGCTTTCCGCCGCCGAACATGGGCGGCTCGTTTCGGCCTACCGTTTTCTGCGCAACCTCGAACATCGGCTCCAATTCGCGGACGATCGCCAGACCCACACCTTGCCCACCACCGCTCGCGAACTTGATCTGCTGGCTCGGAAAATGCCGTCGACCCAGCTCGGCAGCGCTCCTTCCGGCGAAAAACTGCTGCACGAGCTGAACGCGCATCTGGAGGCGGTCCAGGAAATCTACGAGCGGGTGATCCACGCGCATCGCCCCAGCTACTACACCATGCCTCCGCCTTCTCCGGCGGAAGTGGACGGTCCGGAACCGGAGCAATCCGAGTCCAGCAACTTGGTCCGCTTCTTGGACCAGCGCGCGCCGGAGCTGGCCAACACGCTGGCACGCATCGGGCTACGGCGCGGTGTGGGAGCGTTCGAGCATTTTCTCGAAAAGATTGCGCAAGATCCGAAATGGATCGCGCTTCTCGATTCGAACGCCACGGTGGGGGCACAGACACTCGACATTTTTGAGCGCAGCCCGTACTTCGCCGAGGAGCTGATCCGCACGCCGGAGCTGATGGAAGAGCTCAGCCGGTTGCCGGAAATTACCGCCAGCTCCATGGCCGAAGCCGCTCACTACGACGATATTTCGGAACTGCGCCGCTTTTTCCGCCGTGAGATGTTTCGAATCCAGACTGCCAGCATCTGCTTGCGGGTTCCCGTCTTTGAAACCTTGCAGAGCACTTCGGACTTGGCCGACGCGGCCATAGCCGCCTCTTATAGGATGGCGGTCCAGCAGGTTGCTCTCTCCCATCCGCCGTCAACTCCCGGCTACCAGCTCCGCAATCAGCTTCTAGTGGTCGCGCTGGGCCGGCTCGGAATGCGTGAGTTCGACTTGGCTTCCGATGCCGACCTGGTGTTCGTCCTCCCGGACGAGGATCTGGATGAACAAGTCTTTTGGACGCGCGTAGCCGGGCGGATGATCGACCTCATCACCGCCTACACCGGAACTGGACTGATGTTCAGCGTCGACACGCGGCTTCGTCCCAACGGGAGCGCGGGCGCGCTGGTCCAGTCGGAGGCATCGTATAAGGATTACTTCGCGAAAAATGCGGAAGCGTGGGAAGGCATCGCCTATATGAAATCGCGCGCGATTACCGGCGATACCGAGCATGCCACCAAGTTCCTAAACGACCTGCAGCAAGTGGACTGGCGCAGGTACGGACAGAGCGGCCGCTCCAAGCGCGACCTTCGCCAGATGCGCATGCGGCTGGAAAAAGAACAAGGCGCCGGTCACCCTCTCAAAGCCGGCTTGGGTGGCTTCTACGATATCGATTTCCTGCTGCTCTATTTGCGGCTCAAAGGCGCCGGCATTTTCTTCAAAGTTCTGAACACGCCTGAGCGCATCAACATCATCGAAGCCATGGGCCACCTGGAGCGCGCGGATGCCGAGTTTCTTCGCGATGCCGCCACGTTTTATCGCGCCGTCGATCATGGACTGCGCGTTTATTCCGGCCACACCGAGGGAAGTTTGCCGAATTCCGAATCCCAGCTCGAGGTGCTGACCGAGCTGGTGCACCGCTGGACGCCGGAGCATCTGAATCATCAGCCGCTCAAAACCGAGCTGTCCAAAATCCAGAACCGCACGCGCGAAATTTTCGACCGGCTCTTTTCTGCTTGATCCTCAGCCTGACTTCATTTCGCTGCGTGCTTTCGCGATGGCTGCAAGAAAACGCTTGGCGCGTTCCTCGAATACTCCGAATTGCCCCTCTCGAATGTTGGCCGAATCGATCAATTCCGCGCCCACGGCCACCGCGCACGCTCCCGCCTTCAGGAAATCGCCTACGGTTTCGAGACTCACGCCGCCGGTGGGAATCATTTCGATTTGAGGGAACGGCGCACGCAGGGCTTTGATGTATTTCGCTCCGCCCACGGCGCTGCATGGAAAAATCTTGATGATATCGCCGCCCGCTTGCCAGGCTGCCAGCACCTCAGTGGGCGTGAGCGCGCCGGGTGTGATGACTTTGGAGTAGCGCTTTGCCATTTCGATGGTCGCGAGGTTCAGACTCGGCGATACAAGAAACTCAGCTCCAGCCAGAATACAGGCGCGCGCAGTTTCCGGATCCAGCACCGTGCCGGCGCCCAGGACGATCTGATCGCCGAATTTGTCGGCCACTTTCTCCAGTGCGCGAAGCGCCCCCGGCACCGTCATGGTGATCTCGGCCGCGCGAATTCCGCCGCGATATATGGCTTCGATAGACCGGATCGCCCCTTCCTCGCTCTCGGTGCGGACCACCGGCACAATGCCGATCTCGACGATGGCTGCTAATACGGCTTCTCTTTTCATAGGTAACGATGACTGCGAAACCACTCCACTTCATCGCGCACAGTTTCTTCAAACGGACGGAACGTCGCCGACAGTTCGCTGATCGCTTTGTCGGATCGAACGGCGTTCTTGGCGTGCAGAGTGCGAACGCCAGCCAGCGTAACGAGAGCCGTGCCGCCGGTTAAACGCGCCCACGTTTCTGCGCCGGCCCCAACTGCCAGCGATAGCGCGTAGGGTATCTTGCGCTTGGGCGCGGCCACACCGGTCACTCGTTCCAGCGTCGCCAGAACATCGGCGAAATCGTGGTACGCGCCGCCCGCGATATAGCGTTCGCCGGACTTGCCGAGGTGGGCGGCGCGGATGGTTGCTTGCGCGACGTCGCGTACATCGACGATGGAAGAGCCGCCATCCACGACGCCCGGCAGTTTCTGCTTCATAAAATCGAGCACCAGCTTGCCGGCCGCGGTCGGCGCCCAATCGCCCGGTCCCCACATCCACGATGGAAGGACCATCGTCACCGGCAGCGAGCGTTCCTTGAGGAAACGGCTGATCGCCAACTCGCCTTGGATCTTGCTGGCGAAATATAGATTGGAACTCGCATGCTCGTCCGGCGGCGTGCTCTCATCACCAGGACTGCCATCCGGCTTCCGTCCGATCACACCGGAGGAGCTGATATGAACCGCCTTTTTCACGCCGTGCTTTTCGGCCGCAATTAACAGGTCGATGGTACCGTGCACGTTGATCTTTTCGAGCATCGCTTTGTGATCGCCCGGCTGGTAATACTCTCGGAAGTACGCGGCAGTGTGGAACAGAGCGTCGCAGCCTGCCAGTGCCTCGGCGAACGTTGCGACGTCACGCACGTTGCCAGTGACCAGATCGATCTTTCCATCTGGAAAGATTCGCTGCGCTTTCTCCGGTGAGCGAACCAGCCCGCGCACGTCGTGCCCGTGCTCGAGCAGCGCATGAACCAGGTTGCTTCCCAGGAGTCCCGTAGCGCCGGTGACGAAAGCGCGCATGATCGCAGCAAGTCGGCTAGTGTGTGCCGCCGCTCGACCGCGGCACGTGCAGCGACATCAGTGTGATCGACCCATCCAGTGAGCTGAACCAGTGCGGCGTATTTTCAGGAACGACGAGGAAATCTCCTTTGGCAAGCTTCCTCGGCGTGCCGCCCTCAATGCCAGAGCCAGTCAGGTTCTCGGCGTTGGTTCGTTTCTCGTTTTGAAGCTTGCCCCCGATTACCATCGTGCCTCCTCCATCGATCACATAGAAGATCTCCGCCTCCTTCTCGTGAATCGATGCGGGACCGATCGACGCACGGTACTCGAGATTCGCGTTGTAAGGAGGGAGCTGAAGAATGCGTTCCACCACCAGGGGCGCGTCCCCTTTGCGGTCGCTCTTAGCTTTCGCTTGGAGCGCCATGACGTCCGATGCTGAGGAATACGTTTTGATGGCTTGAGCGGATGGCGGTGCCCCTTGCTGGGCCATGGCCGCTGCGGCGAAAAGTGTGAGACCAAGACTAATTCCGATGGTGCGCATACAACCTCCAGTTTGAGTTCTTTCCCTTGCGGGAATGAGAAATGCTATCACATGATACACTGCCTCGGGAGAGTGTCGTGCATAATCGCAGGCAGTTCATCAAAGACGCGGCCGCGGGCGCTGGGATCGTCTTCACAGGTTGTAATCTTCTGAGTCATCGCTTGGGCGCGCAATTGGCCACTGCGCCGGCCAAGCGGCAAGTAATGGTCGGAGGCCAGCGCGTGAGGACCATTGATATCCATGCCCACGTGATTATCCCCGAGGCCACGGCCTTGATGGGCGTGAACACGCCGCCGAACGACCCCTCGATCATGGGGTCCAAGCGCTTTGAAGTGATGGACGAGTGGGGCACCGATATGCAAGCCCTGAGCATCAATGCGAACTGGTACTCGGTGGATCGCGACGTGGCTCAGAAGATGATCCGGCTCCAGAACGAAAAATTAGCGGAGGTATGCGCCGCGCATCCGGACCGCTTCGTAGCATTCGCTTCGGTGGCGCTGCAATTTCCGGAATTAGCCGCCGAACAGTTGGAGGAAGGCGTCAAAAAGTACAATCTTCGTGGCGCGGCTATTGGCGGACACGTCAACGGCGATGAGCTGTCAGCGCCCAAGTTCGATCCATTCTGGAAGAAGGCCGAGGAACTGAATTGCGTGGTCTTTATGCATCCGCAGGGCATCCCGGATCTCCAAAAACGTCTGCAGGGCAACGGCGGTTTGACCAACGTGATTGGGAATCCGCTGGAAACCACGATTTTCCTATCTCATCTGATTTACGACGGTACGCTGGATCGTTTCCCCGGCCTGAAGATCTGTGCCTCTCACGGTGGCGGCTATCTTCCGTCCTACGCCGCGCGCTCCGATTACGGTTGTGTGAGATTTCCAGATACCTGCAAAACTATTAAGAAAAAGCCGACGGAGTATTTGCGGCAGCTCTATTACGATTCAATGGTATTCACACCGGAAGGCCTGCGCCATCTGGTCGCCGAATGCGGCGCCAGCCAGATCATGATTGGCACCGATTATCCTTTTCCGTGGAGCACGACGACGGTGGATCACGTTCTTAATACGCCGGGGTTGAGTGACGCTGACCGCCGCGCGATTCTGGGCGGGAATGCCGCCCAGTTGCTCGGGATTAAATCGTAATACGCGGAGTGCCGACTAGCGGCTAGTGGTGGTAATCACGATCGTGATTGCGGTCCCAACGATGGTCGTGCTCGCGGCGGCCGTGTTCGCCGTCCCAGTAGCCTCCGTAAAAGCGTTCCCCGTCATGACGAGGTCCTATCCAGCGCGCGCCTTCGTAGGGAGGACGAGTCCAATATCCGTTGTGCCACCGATAACGACCCCCGACGGCATACCAGTAACCGTCGACCCAAACATAGCCTGGGCCGGGTAGCGGCGGCCGGACGGCAACCACTCGCGGCGGGGGCGGGGGGCCGATCCTGATTCCGATTCCGATTTGAGCGCTGCAGATCGATAGTCCGGCCAAAAGAAAGAAACCAAGTAATGTTTTTTTCATCTTTCACCTTTCATGGCTTCTCAAGGTAACAGCACGATTTTAGCCAAACCGGAGCTCATTGGAAATCAGTGGCTTAACAAGTCCTAGGTTGGTAAATTCTGCTCGACTAGTTTGGTAATTCGCTCGCGCAATAGTTCGGTGAGAGGTACGCGATCACGCAGGGTCGCCTGGTCCGTCGGAATTGGATCGCCGATCCGCAGGATCACCGGTCCGCCGCGGATGTTCCCCGAACCATAAGGCAGCACTTCCCGAGTTCCTTGGAGCCCGATCGGAACTAGCGGGACTCCGGCGCGGATGGCGATATAGGCGGCGCCTTCCATAAAGGGGCGCATCTCACCCTTTCTCGATCGTCCGCCTTCCGGAAAAATCAGCAGGGAGATTTTTTGTTCCCGGACAACCTGCGCCGCCAGCGTCATGGTCTTCACGGCGGCGCGGGCGTCGCCGCGCGGAACGGGTATATGGCCGGAGCGGGCCAGATGCCATCCCAGGAAAGGGATCTGAAAAAGTCCGCGCTTGGCGAGAAACCGGAACTGCACGGGAATGTTGGCCAACGCGACCGGCGTGTCCATGTAGCTCAAATGGTTGGACACGAAAACATAGCTGCCGTCCTCTTTGATCTTTTCGAGACCCTCCACCTTAACCTTCACGCGGCTCACGGCCAGCAGCGCTCGCGCCCAGGCGCGCGCCATCGCGTTCTGCTTGTGACGGGTCGGATCGAAGAACGACACCACCAGACTCATTGCTCCGAACACAATGGTGGCGACGATGATGAGCGGGTCAGTGAATAAGAAGCGAACGCAGGAACGACACTCGCTTCATTGTACGAGGAGCGCGCGGGCCTCCCCCACCACGAAAAGCGATCCGGTGATGAAGATGGCGTCAGCCGGATGAGCGTGGCCCAACCGCGCGACCGCTTCAGCGACCGTATGAGTGATGACGGCGCCGAAAGCCGGAATGCTCTCAGGCGGCATGGCGCGGGAGTTCGCGGGAGCAGTGACGATCACACAATGGGCCAGCGGAAACAACATTTCTACCATCTCAGCGACAGCTTTGTCGCGCATGACGCCGTATACGATCCAGATGCGGCGGCCCTTGTAAAAGCGGCGGATGTAACTGGCCAGAGCATGAGTTCCCGCAGGATTGTGAGCGCCGTCGAGAATGATTTCAGGCTGTTTCTTTACCCGCTCGAGCCGGCCAGGCCACAACGTATTCGCGATGCCGCCGGGGGAAACTCCCAGCTCGTGCAGCGCGATGGCGGCTGTGCGGGCGTTCTCCACCTGGTGTTCGCCGGCCAACGGGCAGATGATTTTCAGTCCCGCGAATCCGAAAGCGGCTGCCACGGGCATCCAGCTCGAGATCGGTGATGGCCCAGTCGCGTGAGAGCGTGTAGGGGCCTTTGGCGTGAGCGCGCAATACCGTTTCGGCCTCGGGCGGCTGCTCGGCGAAGATGGCCGGTATGCCAGGTTTCAAGATGCCGGCTTTTTCCGCGGCGATTTTGCCGAGCGTGTCGCCCAGAAAGATCTGATGATCGAAGTCGATGGGCGTGATCACGGAGAGCGCGGGGTTTACGACGTTAGTGGCATCCAGCCGGCCGCCCAGCCCCACTTCGAGCACTGCGGTTTCCACGCGCTCGCGGGCGAACAACAAAAAAGCCATGGCGGTGACGCTCTCAAAGTAAGTGGGGTGCAGATCAAGTTCGCCGGCCTGGAGCATCCGCTCGGCGACCTCATGGACTTCGGTGAAAGTCTGCGGCGAATTGATCGGGCGTGATCGCTTGGCCCGCCATCTGAATGCGCTCGGTGGGTTCGACCAGATGCGGCGAGGTGTAGAGCCCGGTGCGAACACCCGCCGAACGCAATCCGGCTTCGATCATCGCGCTGGTAGAGCCCTTCCCGTTGGTGCCGGCGACGTGGACGAAGCGGCCCATGCGA
Source organism: Bryobacterales bacterium (assembly GCA_963780485.1). GTDB lineage: Bacteria > Acidobacteriota > Terriglobia > Bryobacterales > Bryobacteraceae > Palsa-89. The sequence continues at coordinate 77,724 of CAWACO010000002.1, read as the reverse complement.
TGCGGGTTGCCGAGGGCCTCGAGCAGCCGCGTAATCCGTTCCAGGCCGAACTTCGCGGTCTGGATCTCGTTTCCGAGCGAATAAAGAAAGCGAACGGATTCGGCGTAATTCATCCGACCAAAATCTTACCGCGGGCTTTACTACGTACAAATATTACGCGGCCCAGCAGGGCCAGCAGCACGGTGCCGCCAACCACTTTCAACTCGAACAGCCATACGGACGCGACGCCCGGCGGCGGGACGGCGGACAAAATCACCGCTGCCAGCGAGATGGTCGCCCCCGCAATCCCAGCCCAGCGCCGCCCGAACTTGAAACCACTGGCGAAGATGTAAACGAACGGGATCAGCGTAGCGATCACAACCATGTCGACCAGGATCTGATACGCGGCGCGGAGGTTTTCGCCCAATTCCATCAGCAGCAGCAACCCGCTCGAGAGCACGCCTTGGGTCAGAATCGAAACGTGCGGCGTATGCCAGCGCGGATGGAGCCTGGCGAAAGCCGGCGGCAAATAATGATCCAGCCCCAGCGCGAAGGGCAGCCGCGTGTTACCGGCAATGTAAGTGCTGAGCTGTCCGATCACGCCGAGTGTGATGAGGAGCGCGAAGCACGGAGTTAACCAGTTCGCGCCCAGCCGAGCTCCGGCCTCATTGCCCGCCTGCGCAAGGCCGGTCATCGGGCTAATCCGATCCGGCGGCAACAGGGCCAATAAGGCCGCGGTTCCCGCAATGTAAAATCCGGCGCAGCCAAAGCCGCTGATCCACGCCGCGCGCGGCACGGACTTCGATGGGTCGTAGATTTCTCCGCCCAAAATCGGCGCCAACTCGAGACCGGTCATCGCCAGGGCGATTTGCGACCAGAAGTTCAAATTGGACAAGCTGTGGTCCGGAAGGAAGTGGAAGTGCGTGGCCGAGCCAAAGCGCCAGGCGATTATCACAGCGAAGAAGCACAGCAGCGCGGCCACGATGTAAGTGGAACCGCCGCCCAAAATGGTAGGCCACTTGCCCACGCGCAGTCCGAGCAGGTTGGCTACGAAGGCGATCCATAAGGCCGTCAACGTGACTGGGATTGCGTACGACGGATTCTCGGAATACTTGATGCCGCTCGCGCCGAACATGTAGCTGGCCATGGCGACTCCAGAGAGCAGCAAGGTTGGAAAGTAGAGGATGTTGCTGACGAAGTAAAGCCAGGCGCAGAGGAAGCCGTGCCAATTCCCAAAAGCGCGTTTGGTCCAGATATAGAATCCGCCTTCTTCGGGAAAACGCGCCGAAAGCGAAGAGACGACCAGTGCGGACGGCAGAAAGAAGGCCAGAGCGGAAAGCAGCCAGAGGGTGAGAGATCCGGGACCGGCTTGAGCTGCCGCCGCCAGCCATCGGACGCCGGCCACCGCCGAAATATTGAACAGCACCAGGTGCCAGAGCCGAAGCTCTCGCCGCAGTTCGGGCCGGCTTTCAGGCATGCGAGGGCAAGACCCCGGGCGATGTCATGCAAAGGCTAATCGTACACGAGCTGAGCCGCAACCGCTTCCTCCGGTCACGGCTCAGAACGAACCCTGTTCAGTGCTATTTCGGGCAGCCGATCCTCTTCAGCTCGGCGTCGGGAAGATCCCGGGCATCCCGCGCGGCAGGCGGCAAAGCCATGCCCCTCGGAACCAACCAAATTTCCACGCGGCGGTTCTTGGCGTCGTTGGTGTCCTCAATGGCTGCACCCCGGCGCTCCTTCGGCGCGGTGGTCGAGATAGTACAGGATGTCGGCAAGAACTCCGACTCCTGCGTTGCGCCCACCCAACTACCTTTGATGCGAGTGGTATCGAGCGACGTGCAGGTTCCGGTTCCGCCGCTCAGAACAGCAGCGGTTTGCAGAACGCGATCGCGATCGAGAGTGCGGTTTCTGCGAGACCGTGGATTGCCGGGCACTTCGCTCGAGTCGATGTGTCCCACCAGCACCACGTCGTAATTGCTGTTGGCGGTGAGCTGCGGATACAGCTGCTCGATCAGAACGCGTTTACCGCAATTGTTAACCCGCGCGCTGTCCTTCGGAAATACGATATCACCGAAGTGCTTCGCTTCCGCCGGCAAGTTGATCGCGAGGTTGGTGGACGCGGTGCCGGACCCACCCTTGCTGTCAGTTACTGTCGCGGTAACGGTCACTTGCTTGGATTGCGGCCGGCTGCGGTCGCCTTGGTTGAAGGCCACCGAGCTCGAATTGTACTGGACGTTCGGGCCGGTTCCCGAGATAGTGCCTTCGCTGGCGGCCCAGTTGTAAGTCAGCGTGCCGCTGCATTCCGATCCGCTGGCGTTCACACTGAGGCTGGCAGTCTGCCCAGGGGTAAGCTGCGACGGATTGGCGGTCAGGCCACTCACTCTCGGCGGGTTGTAGGCGCCGACGTGAATCGAAACCGAGCCCGCATCCACGGGATTGGCGGCGTTGGTGCTGGTCGTGTCGCTGATGTGGAGGCCGATCTGGAAGTCGCCCGAAGAGGTTGGCGTGAATGTGTAATTCGGGCTATTTCCACCCTGATTACTACCATTCACTGACCACTGGTAGCTCAGGCTGTGTCCGCTTGGATCAGTAGCATTCGAACTTAGCCGGACCGAATCGCCCGGACAGACCGAGGTGGCGCTGGCTGAAATCGCGCCGCCAGTCAAGTTATGCGGTGGTGGTGGCGGCGGGGGCGGTGGCGGTGGGGGTGCAGGAGGAGCCGGCTTCTCGCCGATGTGTCCAAGGTAGAAAGTCATTCCGCCAGTGACTTCGACGCCGTTAAACACTTTGCCCGCGACGATGGCCGCGCTGCCATTGACCGGCATGCTGGGAAGGCCGAATCCAGGAGAGAAACCGATGTAGCCTCGGACGTCGAAACGCACGCCGAAGCGCGGAGCGACTTGCACCTTCAGGCCAACCCCGTAGTTGCCTTCGAATTCCGAGCGCGACCCGAAATTGGTAAACCCTGCTGAGGGCGGCAGCCCCTGAGCGTAGCCCATCGCGCTACCGTTTGGCGAATAGCCGGCGGCGCCAATCCCGACTGTGACGAAGGGCCGGAATTTACTGTCTCGTGGCGTCATGTGCAAAACGCCGTTGAACGATCCCTGGTAGACATGCAGCGGGAACGGCGACAGAGGCAAACCACCCTGAGTGGGGCCGCGAAAAACCAGCTTGTGGTACGAATAAAATCCCAAGTCCTGTTCAAGCGCGAAATAATTCCAGGCATTTTCAGTGATCCGGGCGCCCATCAAGCCCCCGCCTTGGATTTGGGAGGTGGGGCTGGAGTCGAGCTTCGTGTAGTTCCCGTATCCACCATAGGCATTGAGTTCGATGAAGTTGAAGTAATCGTCTGACTTCGGGCCAGCAGCGTTTTGAGCGCGGGCCAAGTTGGGCATCACAGCCAAAGCGCCCAGCGTTGTCAACATCAGAATCGGAAACCTCATTGCTCCCACCTGTATCACCTTTCTATTATTCGTTAGTCTTCGAAGAAACCGCATGATCGCTCTGCTGGGCCGTATCCGGCTGAGGCAGGTCGAAAAAGAGCGCACCGCGGGCGGCGCTCAACGCAAAAATCCGCGCGGGAAGATCGCGCGCGAACCACAGCATACGAACGGAGGATTGCTCGAGTCCATCGCTGGGAAAAAGCTTCCAGGAGCTTCCGCCGTCCAAAGATTGATAGATTTTTCCATACTGAACCAGGAATGCTTCCAGCGTTCGCACAGGATGGAATCGAACCGAGTCCACCGTGGCGGCTGGGATGTCGTCGGTGACGAGTTTCCAGTGGCCGCCATTATCCATCGATTGCAGGATGCCGCGTGAAGTTGCGGCGAGAATCGGGCCGTCCGGATCCGCGGGCAGCGCCAGGTCGTAAAGATAGTAGGTGCTATCGGGAAGCGGCACGGGGCGCCAAGTGAGGCCCACGTCTTCGGAAAGGAAGAGGCCCACTGTGGTTCGAGCGGCAATGCGTGCCGTACCGCGAGGCGGCATATAAATGGACAAGACGGGAAGGCCGTCTAGGGCGGCGTCTTTTACCGCGGTCCAACTCACGCCAGCATTCAGGCTGCGAAAAAGGCCCGCCTGCGTCCCGGCCAGCAGCACTAATTTGTCAGCCTGCACAGTCTGTAACGTATAAATGCGGATGCGCCCGGTTTGCCGGGCCATGGGAGTGGTCGAGACCCGGGGCTGAGCCGCGACAGGAATCCAAGTTTTTCCGTCGTCTGTCGATCGAAGCACGGCGTCTTCAGCAGCAGCAAACAACCCTCCGCCAGGCAACGGGGCCGCAGCAAGACTGTTCAGGTTACGGCCGAGCAAGCCGTGTTCATTGGCCTGGAGGGTCCAATGGAGCCCGCCGTCGTTGCTCACGAAGACTCCGCCGTACAGTCCCTCGTAGGCGCTGCTGGCATAAAGACGCTGGCCGTCGCCGGTGATCTGCGTGAGGTTATGATTTGCGAACCCGACGTTGACGGGATGGACGGTCTCCCCGGCGTCGGTGCTTTTCAGAACCCCGGCGTGTTCAGTGGCCAGATAAAGTGTGCGCGGGTCGTCCGGATCGAAGACCATCCCATTGACCTGTTCGAAGGTCAAATGCCTCCAGGCGCGGCCGTCGTCCGCGGACTTGAACAATCCCAGCGTGGTGCCGGCATAGATGATCTCAGATGCGCGGGGATCCTGGGCGAGGATATGTGTACGGCGATGCGTCCCGGGGATGCCGATCAGCTTATGCCACGAATCGCCGGCGTTGTCGCTGCGGTAAATGCCGCTACAAGCGCTCGCGAAGACCAATTCCGGCCGGTTCGGATTCACGTGGATCGAGAAAATATCAGAGTCGTCGATCAACCCGTCGTGGATCGAACGCCAACTCGCGCCGCCATCCACGGTTTTCCAGGGCAAGTGCGGCGTTCCGGCATAGATGATTTTCGAGTCGGCGGGATCGAATGCCAGCGCCGTGATGTCGTGCATTTCCGGATCGTTCTCCCGCGAGATCCTTTGCCAGCTCTCTCCTCCGTCGGCGCTGAAGTAAACGCCCTGGGAGGTGCCCGCCGAAAGCACACGCGAGTCGGAGGGTGACATGGCCAACGATTCGATGCGGCGTCCGCGAATTCCCGGAAGGGCGCGCCACGTCTCGCCCCCATCTTTGCTTTCGTAGACTCCTGAGTCGCCCGAATCACCGGCGTCCAATCCAGCGTAGAAGTGTCCCGGTCCGGTGGGATCAATGATCAGCGAATTGAAGACGCCGGGCGCGCCCGGGGGGAAGGGGAGCAGTCGCCAGGATTCACCGGCGTTATCGGAGCGCAACAGGAGCGAATCGCGTGCGCCCACTAGGAGTGTGCTGCGATTGTGGGGATCAATGGCTAGAGAGCGCGCACTGCCTCCATAGGGACCGGCGAGCCTCCAGCCACCAAGAAGCGGTAACGGAAGAAAGATCAAAGCGAACCTGAGCAAGGATTGCATTTTCGCTCTACGCAGACTTAGTAACAGAGTACCAAACGAATTCGTTGAGCGCTGGGAAGTTATTGAAATGTTAGGTTCTTAACGGAAAATTCTCAGAAGTGCGACGGTACGAGACCGGCGGTGTGATGCAACGGCTCATCGTACACTATGAAGAAGGTCTGGAATGGCTACAACTCCCAAAGTGATCACTTACGCGGAGTGGCTCAAAATGCCGGAGGCGGAAGGCGTCGAGGAGGTCGTCCAGGGAGAGATACGGAAGACGCCGCCGAATAAATGGAATCATGCGCGCATAGTCGAAGAGTTGGCGCGGCAACTCCGAGCGCAACTAGACGCGCAAGCGGTCTTTGTGGTGACGAGCGTTTTCGCTCTGGTGATTCGGCGCGATCCGCTGACCACGCGAGTTCCGGATTTGGCTGTGTTCATCAGAAAGCAGATTGTCGAACAAGAGGGCTACGTCCACTCCGCGCCGGAATTAGTTGTGGAAGTGTTGTCGGCTGGGAATACCCGCGTCGAGCGAAACGAGAAGCTCAAGGACTACGAGAGTCTGGGCGTTCCCGAAGTCTGGGTGGTTTCTCCCGAGGCGCAGACCGTCGAAGTAATGTTGCTCAAAGAGGGACGGCTCAGCACGGCCGCTTTGTTGAGAGAAGGTCAATTGCGTCCGAGTCAGTTTCCCGGAGCGGCGATTGAGATTGCTTCGATTTGGCCTAAATAGCGAGCCTAGATTGCTTCTAATGTAATCCTGTGCCGGAGGCGTGTCCGGCCAAGTCCGTGAGTTGCTCGGCCAGTTGCTGCGGCTGATCGAGGTTATGAACCATTAACCGGCTATTTTCGCCGGCAGTTTCGATCGAGATGTCGCCGACGCCTAACATTCGCTGCATGACGGACTGGACCACTCGGACGTCTTGTACTTTGGGAAGTTGGATGATACGAGTCGATTTCGACCCCAGGCCCGTTTCATAGCGGAGCTTATCGCCGGCTATGGTCATTTTGATCGCTTGCCTCTGAATGTGACGTTTGATCGGCCAGAGGAAGAGAATAAGCCAGAGGGCGGGCAGCCACTTTGGATAAGAATCCGGCAGATGCTGATAGGTGAGGAATGCGCCGGCCGCGACCACCAGAAACGTGACTATGTATCCGGCTCTGATGAACTTCATGCTGGGGCGAATCACGATGTCGGCCATGGGATGCTGTAAATTGTAGCGCGATAGGGAGGACAGGAGGCAGAATCCAGGAGGCTGGGGCAGAAGGCGGGAAGGCAGGAGGCGCGAAGGCAGAAGGCGGAAGGCGGAAGGCGGAAGGCGGAATGAAAGTCGTCTCGAAAAGCACACGAAGCGAGGGCCGCGTCAGAGTCACACGCTACCTGGTCTCTTTGCCGGAGCGAGTGGTGCGTTCCGCGGCGGCGCTCGCTGGAGGGCTCATAAGAGAGCTGGGCGACGTAACTGTGCCGGCCGCGGTGCGGCGCACTAAGAGCTATCAGATGATGGTGGACATCGCGCTGCGGTTCATGATCGAGCAAGTGGGCCAGGTGGAGGGAGTGTATCCGTCGGAGGGTCAACTGGCCAATAATTTTCTGCTGCGGCGGACGGCCGGTCACGGGATCGAACTGGCCGGTTTGCTGGCGTTTCGCGCCTCGCCGGTGTGGATTATGGCCGCGCTGGCCGATATCTCGGGCGCAGGCAGGCAAATCGTGCAGGAAATCTCGGACGCGCTAAAGGAAGAAGGGCTGCTGGATCGCGAGGCGAAATTCGAGAACATCGATCAGCTTTTGGATGGTCTCGAGCAGACCAGCGGCCGGGCGGCGGATCTGTTCAACGCGCCGCCCATGGATGTCGCGGGTTTGCGAAAGGAATGGGATGCGTTTCGGCAGAGCATCGCGAAGATCCCGCCGCGCAACTTGCCTTCGGCCGAGCTTGTTCGCCGGCACTGGGAGGAGCTGAAACTGGAAGCGGCGGCGCAGAACCGGTCGGTATTCCAGCTTTCGTCGATCATGGCGGTGTCGGCGATCGCTCATGCACCCGAGACGTTGTTACGGCTGGCTCGCGCGGCGAACCGGGCCGTGTGGCGCACCGGGCAGCTATTTGCCGGGAGCGTCCTCGAACACTATAGCCACACGCTGCGCGATATCCGCGAGAGAGGTTACGCGGCCTATTGGGCCGAGGCGTTTCGTCCCTATTTGCGGGCGGCGGCCGGACAGTTTTCGCCGGCGCATTCGTCGCTCACCGACCGATTTTTGAGCAGGTAAGAAACTCTTTATACTGGAACCAGTGAACAAGCGGGCAACCTCATGGCTGTTGGCGGCGCTTCTGGCGCTGTGCGCGGCCCAGGCGATGCCTATCGTGCGCACGCAGCGGATCGCCGAAAACTGCCCGATTGTCTGGGTTGCTCGCGCGCGCGCCGAACAGCGCGTGTTCATCGAAAGGCGCGGGTCGCGTCCGCGCAGGCGGATTGCGGTCGCGTTTCAGCGTGAGTCGCGGTCGTGCACTCGGCTCTTTTCCACTTCTCTTTATCAACGTCCTCCACCGTCTCTCGGCTAACTCAAGGCCGAAGAGAGAAAGGAGGGCGACATTGTGTGTCTTTTTTGGGTGTCCCATTTTTGGCAATGTTTATTTCCTGGCGCGGCGCGTGCCGAGTCGAGAATTCCACTTATAAATCAGCGGCGCAGCGGAACTGGCCAAGCTTGAGCGACGACGAATTGAAAGACTGCCGGCCGTAGCGCGACCGATCTGCTGGAAGTTATCGCGGTCACGGCGGTTGTAGCGGCGCGAGTGCTGCAGCTCGATATGTTCGATGTCCAGCTCCAAGGCGCGCTGGCGCTGGCTAACGGGCAAGATCGCCGAGATGCAGACTGGCGAAGGCAAGACGCTGGCGGCGGTGCCCGCCATCGTCTGGTATGCGAAGGCCGGGCAAGGCGTCCACGTCATGACGGTCAACGATTACCTGGCGCGCCGGGATGCCAAATGGATGGGCGGCATTTATGATTTTCTCGGGCTTACGGTGGGATATGTGCAGCAAGGTAGCTCGACCGAAGAGCGGCGCAAAGCTTACGCCTGCGACATCACCTATGCCACACCGAACGAAATCGGGTTCGATCACTTACGCGACGGATTGGCGATGTATCCCGAGGAGCAAGTCCACCGGCCGTTCGCAGCGGCCGTAATCGATGAGGCGGACTCGATCCTGATCGACGAGGCGCGCATTCCGCTGGTAATCGCGGGCGGCAAGGAAGATCAAGAGCCGCTGGCGTACCGCGTGGATCGCGTGACTCGTCACTTCCATCGTCATCGACATTTCACGCTGGATGAGTATGAGCGGAACATCGCACTCACCGACGCAGGCATCCGCGCAGTCGAGAACGCATTCGGATGCGGGAACCTGTTCGCCGAGGAGAATCTGCCGCTGCTGACCGCCGTTCAGGATTCGTTACACGCGCGGGCACTGCTGGATCGCGACGTCGACTACCTGGTGAAAGACGGCGCGATCGAATCGGTGGACGAGTTCAAGGGCCGCATCGCGCAGAATCGCCGCTGGCCCGCGGGTCTGCACACCGCGATCGAAGCCAAGGAGGGTCTTGCGCTCAAGACTCAGGGGCGAATTCTTGGGTCGGTCACGCTGCAGAACTTGATCGGGTTGTATCCCAAGGTGTGCGGCATGACCGGTACCGCTGCCACGCAAATGGACGAGTTCCGCATGATCTATGGCCTGGAGGTGGAAGTGATTCCGACCAACCGGCCGGTGATCCGCGTCGATTATCCGGACGAGTTGTTCAATACCAAACGGGAGAAAGAAGCGGCCGTGATCGAAGAGATCCGGAGAGTGCATGCCACCGGTCAGCCGGTCCTGGTGGGGACCCGCAGCGTCGAAGAATCCGAGCGGCTGAGCGGGCGGCTGCGCGGGATCGAGCATCAGGTGTTGAACGCGCGCCACGAAGAGCAGGAAGCGGGCATGATCGCGCGAGCCGGCGAGCGGGGAGCCGTTACGATTTCCACCAACATGGCCGGGCGCGGCACCGATATCAAGCTTGGCGAGGGGGTCGCGGAATTGGGCGGCTTGCATGTGATCGGCACCAATCGGCACGAGAGCCGGCGGATCGACAATCAGCTTCGCGGGCGCGCGGGACGGCAAGGCGATCCGGGAAGCTCGCGATTTTTTGTCTCAGCCCAGGACGATTTTTTCAAGAAATACGCGTCGCCGCTACACAGCCTGTACGATATCGAGGCGGTTCAACGCGTGGCAGAAGGGCAAAATCTCGACATCCGCCAGTTTCTACACAAGTACGAGAGTGTGATCGAGGGCCAGCGGCAGAAGATCGGCAGCCAGCGTCAAGACATCCTGACCGGCGTCACGCCCAGCGCCACGGAACTTGAACGCCTGGTTTCGCTTGCGACCATCGATGATTTATGGTCGGAGTATCTGGCGTCGATAACCGACCTGCGCGAGGGCGTGCAGTGGCTTTCCTACGGGGGGCGGCAGCCGCTGTACGAATATTTGACTGCGGTGGATTCGCTGTTCCAGCAGCTCGAGGCCCGGATCGGCGAGGAGATTCCCAAGCGCTTGGCCGAGGCCCAGGAGCAAGGTGTCGATCCGTCGCAACGAGGCGCCACCTGGACCTATCTGACTACCGATCAACCGTTTGGAAGCTTAAGCGAGCGAGTGATGCGGGGCGTGGTGCGAAGATATAGGCAAAGGACCTGACTTGCCCTTCGTCTTTTTTGCGCCGGAGCGCGTCTCTGGGGATGGAGCCGAAATTTGATATTTCGGGAGGTTGAGGACCGCGACCTGATCGCCAAAGCGCGACGCGGGAACGTGGACGCCTACAACGTTCTGGTGTCTCGCTGGGAGAAGCGTGTCTTCAATTATCTTGCTGCGGTTGGTGGGACACCGGGAAGACGCTCTCGATCTGAGTCAGGATGTGTTCTTGAAGGCCTATCAGAACTTGAAGAAGCTGGAAGATCCGGCGAGGTTTCCGGGCTGGCTGTTCCGCATTGCGCACAACGAGGCTTATTCCCTGTTGCGCAAGAACCGGCCGGAAGGTGAGCTGGCAGTGGAACCGAAGACCGGCGGCGAATCGAGCGGGCGAATGTTCCCGATGGAGCTGACCCTGGCTGTGCAGGGCGCTCTGAGCCGGTTGTCGGACGACCAGCGTGAAGCCGTGCTGCTGAAGGTCTATCAAGGATTCAAGTTTGAAGAGATGGCGGAGATTCTTTCTTGTCCGGTCTCGACTGTGAAATCCCGCCTGTATACAGCGCTCGATCTCCTGAAACAAACTTTGGCTCCCGTGAAGATGGGAGGTGCAGAATGAATTGCTCGTCGGAAGATTTGAAAGCTTATTTCCTGGGCGAATTGTCCTCGCGCGACAAAGCTCCGGTGGAAGATCATGTCCGCGGTTGCCAGAGCTGCCGCGAAGAGCTGGAGCGCTTGAAGCTGACCCACACCGCGCTGCTGGCGCTGGAAGAGGAAGAAGTTCCGCGCAGGATTTCGTTCGTGTCGGATAAGGTTTTCGAGCCGCGCTGGTATGAGACCATCTGGCGCTCGGGTCCGGCGATGGGATTTGCATCGGCGGTGATTCTGGCGGCGGCGATCCTGGTGCATGGGTTTCTGTGCAAGTTTTGCGCGGCCCGCTGCAGCGGTCACGCCGACAGTGGACACGGCGCAGATCGAGCAGCGCATCGAACGGGAAGTGAATGCGCGGCTGGATGCTGCTCAAGCGAAACAGGCGACTGAGTTTGCGAAGGTATTGGACGCCACCGAGAAGCGCTTCGAAACCCGGCGGCAAGCGGATCTGGCGACAGTCCAACAGGCCGCCAATATTACGAGCAGAAAATGAGCCGTTGGGAGATTGCCCTCAACGACGAGAGGGCCGGACAATGAAAAGCGCATTGATCGTTAGCCTGATGCTGTGCGCGCTCCCGGCCGGATCGATGGCGGACAAGCCCAAAGTTACCCGCACCATGCTCGAGGCCATGGAGAAGAGCGTCGACGGCAAATTGCAAAGTCTTTTTGCTGCCTGATCCAGAGGAGATCGTGGGTGTAACACAAGGCGCCTATATTAATGGATACGGGGCGGTATTCATGAGCGAGGTCAATCTAGCTCCCGCAACCGGAATCTCGCCGTTCCATCCCACCGTCAAGCCCGATGAGATCAAGCGCACTCACGACAAGAAGGTGCAGCGCATCGCGGCGCTCAGGAATACGATGCGGGAGATTCTTATCGACTCGGCTGCGTCGCTCGATACGGTTCCGGCCGATGAGCAGGTGGGCGTGAGCGTTTCGCTCTTCTATTGGAATTGGGAGAATCGCGACGGGCTGCCGGCGCAAATCGTGATGCACGCACCCAAGAAGCTGTTGCTCCAGGCCAAGGCGGGAACGGCCGACAAAGGCGCTATCGCATCCGACGAGTTCTAAGGCATGCGGCTCGGCGAGATTCTCATTGAGCGCAAGCTGATCACCGAGGAAGACCTCGAGCGCGCGCTCGAGCTGCAGAAGGAGCGCGGCGACAAGATCGGCAAGACACTGGTCGACATGGGCTTCATCGCCATGCGCGATGTTCTGGCGGCGCTCTCCGATCAGTTGGGTGTGCCGCTGGTGTCGATCGACGGGCCGCCCGCTGTTTCGACGGAAACCGAAGCGCTGTCCCCGCGATTCCTGCGGCAGTTCCGCTGCCTTCCAGTTGGCCGTGACGATCACACGGTTATGCTGGCGATGGCCGATCCGCTGGATGTCGAGACGGTGGCGGCGGTTCGGAGTTGCACCGGGCTGAAAGTCAACACGGTGCTCGCCGCCGAGCAGGAGATCCTGGACGCGATCGACAAATATTACGGCGATTCGGCGCGCGGGGAAACCGCAATCGATCCCGATAACGCCGACGCGGCCGAAGACCTGGAACACCTGCGCGACATGGCGAGCGAAGCGCCGGTGATCCGGCTGGTGAACGCCATCATCGCCCAGGCCGTCGAAAAGCGCTCCAGCGACATTCACCTGGAGCCGTTCGAGAAAGAATTTCGCATCCGCTACCGCATCGACGGCGTGCTGTACAACCAGGAGCCTCCGCCGCGCGAAATGAAGGCCGCCATGATCTCGCGCGTGAAGCTGATGGCCAAGCTCAACATCGCCGAGCGCCGCTTGCCGCAGGATGGCCGCATCAAGATCAAGACGCTGGGCCGCGAAGTGGATTTGCGCGTCTCGACCCTGCCAACGCTCTATGGCGAGAGCGTCGTGATGCGCTTGCTGGACCGGTCGGCGGGCGATTTCTACGATCTCGGCCGGCTGGGTTTCGACCAGCATATGCTCAGCCGCATGGAGCACTACACGTCGCTGCCGCACGGGATCTTTCTGGTGACGGGGCCCACCGGCAGCGGGAAATCGACCACGCTTTATTCGGCGCTCAAGAGGATCAATCAGGCCGACAAGAAGATCATCACCATCGAAGATCCGGTGGAATACCAGATGGATGGGATCAACCAGATCCATGTGAATACGCAGATCGGGTTGACGTTTGCTTCCGGGCTTCGCCACATCGTGCGACAGGACCCGGACGTCATCATGGTGGGCGAGATTCGCGACCGCGAGACCGCCGACGTCGCGATCCGTTCGTCGCTGACCGGTCACTTCGTTTACTCCACCTTGCATACCAACGACGCGCCCAGCGCCATTACGCGCTTGACCGACATGGGCGTCGAGAATTACCTGATCACGTCGTCGCTGGTAGCGGTGCTGGCGCAGCGGCTGGTGCGTGTGATTTGCCCGAACTGCAAGGCTGCGGATGGCACGCGCATCGCGCCGGACGGCGAGACGGTGAAGTGTTATCGAGGCCGTGGCTGCGAGCAATGTTTTGGATCGGGTTATACGGGACGCGTCGGCATCTTCGAGATGATGGAGCTGAACGACGAGATCCGGAAATTGATTATGCACAATGACGATGCGGTGGCGATCACCAACGAAGCGCGCCGCAACGGGATGCGTAATTTGCGCGAGGACGGCTGGCTGAAGGTGTCGCAGGGTGTGACGACGGCGGATGAGGTGATGCGTGTCACGCAAGAGTTTTAGGGAAGAAGCCAGTAGTCAGGAGCCATACAGGCGCCGGCACGATGACTAATTTTTATTTTAGAGCCGTGGCTTCCGACGGACAGCTTCGCTCCGGCACCATCCACGCCGAAACCGAACGCTGGGTGGCGCAGGAATTGCGCCGCCAGGGCCTAACGCCAGTCTTTGTCGGCACTGAACCGAAAAAATCGTTCGAGCTGAAGCTGCCGGGCTTTTCTGGAGCCAAGCGCCGCGACGTTCTGTTTTTCACCCAGGAACTCTCCACGTTACTGAACGCGGGCGTGCCGCTCGATCGAGCGCTGTCCATCACCAGCGAGCTGACCGAGCGATCCAGCTTCCGCCTGCTGGTCCAGGATATTTTGCGAGTCTTGAAAGGCGGCCGATCGCTGGCCGACAGTCTGGCGACGCACCCCGACTATTTCTCGGATCTCTATATCAACATGTGCCGCGCGGGCGAAGCCAGCGGATCGCTGGCCGCGGTGTTCGAGCGACTGTCGGAGTTCGAGCGCACCCGCGACGACCTGCGCGGCTACATCGTATCGTCGATGGCTTATCCCTGCCTGCTGATGCTGGTGGGCGCCGGATCGATCCTGATCCTCATGAATTTCGTCGTTCCGCGATTTGCCTCCGTATTCGAACAATCGCGCATCGAGATGCCGCTGCCGACTAAAATGCTGCTGGAGGGCAGCAAATTCCTGCAGTCCTACGGCTTGATCCTACTTATCGCGCTGATCGCGTTGACGGTGGGACTGTATGCCTACGTCCGCACCTCCTCGGGAAGATTGTGGTGGGATTCATTGCGGCTGCGGATTCCCGTGCTCGGTGATGCGCTAAGGAAGGCCGAGACGGCCCGTTTCGCGCGAGCGATGGGAACGCTCGTCGCTAATAGCGTTCCGCTGGTGCAATCGATTGCTATCGCCGGCGCAACGTTGAGCAACCGGAGAATCTCGGGCTCGCTCGAGGCGGTGGCGCTGGGAGTGAAGCGCGGCGAAGGTATCGCTGCGCCGATGCGTCGCGCGGGCCAGTTTCCTCTGCTGGCCTCGCATCTGTTGAGCGTGGGCGAAGAAACGGGGAGACTGGACACCATGTTCGTTCGGATGGCCGATATCTACGACGCGGACACGCGTACCGCCATCCGGCGCTTTACATCTTTGTTTGAGCCGTTGATCATCCTGGCGATGGGGCTGATCGTGGGCGTTCTGATCTTAAGCATCATGCTGGCGATTGTCAGCATGAACGATGTTGCAGTGTAGTAGGGAAGGGCGGTGATGCGATGAAGAAGACAAACAGACGACAGGCCGGTGTGACGCTGATCGAAATGATGGTGGTGGTGGTCATCATCGCCTTGTTTGCGGCGCTGGTGCTGCCGAGAATGATGGGACAGGCGGACAAGGCGCGTAAGACCGCCGCGCGCGCGCAGATCAACGCCTTTATGACGGCCTTGGGCTCGTACAAGCTGGATACGAGCAGCTACCCGACCACCGAGCAAGGCCTGCAGGCGCTGCGCGTGAAGCCAGAGAACGTCAACAACTGGCAGGGACCGTACACGGACAAGGAAATCGACAACGATCCGTGGGGCCATCCTTACGTCTATCATTTCCCGGGAGAACACGGGGACGAGCCTGACATCACTTGTTACGGCGCCGACGGCCAGCCCGGCGGAGACGGGATGAATGCGGATATTGTCAGCTGGAAAAACTGAAGTCGGGTGTAACGCTGGTCGAGCTGGTGGTGGTAGTGGCGCTGATTTCGTTGATAATCGGCATCAGCTTCCCGGCCATCAGTTCGGGCGTCGACTCGCTCCGGCTGAACGCCGCGACGAATAGCGTGGTGAGTTTCTTCAACACCGGCCTGAGCCGCGCGGAACGCCGCCAGCAAGTGGTGGAGATCACGATTTCGAAGCCGAGAATACGCTTTCGATGCGCTCCACGGATCCCGGATTCTCACGCCGCCTGGAAATGCCGGAAGGCGTTTCGATCACCCATGTCCTTCCCGAATTGCCCCAGAATCCCGACGCGCCGCGCACCTTCTTGCTTTACCCCGGAGGCACGGTGCCGCGTTTTGGCGTGACGCTGGTCAACCGCAGGAACGTCGAAAAGATCGTGCGCGTAGACCCCATCACGGGCGTTCCCCAAGTGGAGCGAGCGGAGCCAGCGGAGCAATGAGCGGAGCAAGCCGAACAATGACGCGGCGCGGATTCACTCTGCTCGAGGTGCTGGTGGCCACGCTCATTATGGCGCTGGCAGTTACCGGACTTCTATCGGCGCTCTCCACTTCATTGCGCAGCGCTTCGCGGCTTACCGACTACGATCGTGCCGCGCTGCTGGCGCGCCAGAAGATGGACGAGCTGATAATTGCAACCAAAGCGCCGATACTCGCGCCATTCGCAGGAACCTGGGGGCCGGAGGTCACCGGAGGGCTGCCAATCGGCTGGCGCGCGCGCATCACGCCCTTCGAAATGACGCCCGCAGCGGGCGTCGGAGCGCCCTTTCTCGAACGCATCGAACTGGAGATCTGGTGGATGTACGGAGAGCAGCGGCGAACCTTCCAGATTGAAGGCTTCCGCCGCGCGGTTATGACACCGGCCGATGTGGCCGCCGGAGTGGGCAAGTGAAGCCGAAAGGACAACGCAGAAGGCAGAACGCAGAAGGCAGAAGGCAGAAGGCAGCAAGCAGAGGGCAGAAACGCAGAGCGCGGTGTGACGCTCATGGAACTGCTGATCGCGATGACGCTGATGAGCCTGCTTTCCACCGGCATCGTCATGTCGCTGCGGGTCGGGCTAAGCGCGATGAATAAGGCTGATTCCAAGCTCATGGCCAACCGGCGCGTGGCCAGCATCGAGCGCATCTTAGAAGAGGAAATCACTTCCGTGATGCCGGTCACTGCCGACTGCCAGCGGCTAGCGGAAGCCCCTCCGACCCGGATCGCCTTTTTCCAGGGCGAGGCGCAATCGATGCGGCTCGTTTCCACGTATTCGTTGCAGCAGGGCGCGCGTGGCATGCCGATGATTCTTGAATATCAAGTCATCCCCGGCGAAAATGGCCAAGGCGTACGGCTGGTGGTCAACGAAACTTGGTACACCGGCCCGCGTGGGGCCGGACTGTTTTGCCTGGGTATGAGCGCGGATCCGCTTACCGGCGCACAGGCGCCGCAATTCCCGCCTATCCAGGTGGGCGCGGGCACCTTTGTTCTCGCCGATAAGCTGGCCTATTGCCGTTTCAGCTATCGGGATCTTCTTCCTCCGCCCGAGTTGGAGAGATGGTTAGTGCACTGGATCAAGCCGGTGCTTCCGAGCGCCGTGCGGGTGGAAATGGCGCCCCTCATTCCGGATTCGTCGCGCCTCGAACCGGTGACGCTCACTATTCCAGTACGCGTGACGCGGCTGCCGTTGGAGCCTTATGACAATTAACCGGCAGGTCGGAGACCGGCCCCACAAGGGTAGCGCGCTGCTGGCGGTCCTCTGGCTCTCTGCCGCACTCTCCGCCATCGCCTTCACCGTCGCCAATACCGTACGCGCCGAAACCGAGCGCACTTCCACCGAGGTCGACTCATTGCGCGCCTACTATCTCGCCGCCGGCGCCATCGACCGGGCCATTCTTTACATCCAGTGGGGGCCTGCCTATCGAAACCCGGATGGCACGCCCAAGTATTTCCAAAATCCGATGCCGGTACTGCAATTCAACTTCTCAACTGGCGCCGCAACCACTGAGATTATCCCCGAAACATCCAAGCTGAATGTAAACAGCGCGCCCCCGAAAGACATTCAGGGGCTGCTGCTGGCCTTGGGCGCCCCGCCCGATCAAGCTGCGGCCGTGGTCCAAGGCATTTTGGACTGGAGAGCCCCCTCCCCGGGTGGCTCCTTTACGCAGTTCGATCAATACTACTTATCCCTGGCTCCGTCTTTTCGGGCTCGCCATGCGTCTTTTCAGGAGATTGAGGAACTGCTGCTGATTCGAGGAGTTACGCCCGACTTGTTTTACGGAAGTTATACCAACGACGGCCAGGGACGCTTGGCGCCGCACGCCGGCCTGCGCGATTGCCTCTCGGTCTACGGAGCCACGGGCCCGTTGGATGCCAACACCGTTCAGCCGGCGGTGATGCAGGCCATCGGAATCGATCCAGGCATTGCTTCGGCTATCGTAAATCTACGAAAGGCCACGCCCATCAGCAATATGGGACAGCTCGCGGCATTTTCGAGCGGGGGTCCGGGCATGGGGCGCCTGTCGATTGTGCCCAGCCCCATCGTGACCCTGCGCGCCACCGCGCGATTGCGCTTGGCTAACGGGCAATTTTCCGATTTCCGGCGCACCGTGTCCGCCATGGTGAAGTTCCTCGGGCCGGAATGGAATCCACCGTTCCATATCATGCGCTGGTACGACAACGCTGTTTCCATCCAATGACCGCAACCGACTTCAAGAAATGGCTGGCGGTCGGAACCGGGATCGGCATCGAGATCGGCCGCGAAGATCTCATGGTTACGGCGGTTCGCGTTCGCCCTTCCGGCGTCAAGGTTCTGGGCGAACTCACTATTCACCGTTTCAGAGAGCAGCCGGCGACTGAATGGGGCGCTGACTATGCGAGCTTCCTGAAAAAATTGGGGCTCACGCATCTGGCTGCCACCGTACTCTTGCCGCGCGATGAGGTGATGGTCCGGCAGTTGGCGCTACCGGGCGTGGCTGACCGCGATCTGGCCGCGGCCATTCGCTTCGAGCTCGATTCGTTGAATCCGTACTCGGAAGAGGAAGCCGTTTTTGACTGGGCGCGCATTGGAAAGAGCACGTCCATCCTGATTGGGATCACGCGCCGCTCAGTGCTCGGCCACTACACCGCGTTATTCGCCGGGGCGGGCCTGAAGGTTGCATCCTTCACCTTCTCGGCGCCCGCGATTTATTGCGCGCTCCGCGTTCTCTCTACTCCTTCCGCTGACGGATTTCTCGCGGTGGAGCAGACCGACGGGGAACTGGAGGTTTACGGCGAAAGCCCAGCCCGGCCCCTGTTCTCGGCGCGCGTAGATGGAACCGCGCAAAAAGCCCGGATACTGGCAGTCGCGGAGCTGCGATTGCCGCCCGAGACTGAGCCCACCGCCCTGCACGACGCCCTTCCGAAGCCGCTCGCGGCTCCTGCCGACTACGATGCTTCGCGCGCCTCGCTGGCCTACGCGACGGCTCTGGCCGGAGCGTGTCCCCTGCGCCCGCTGGCGGTGAATCTGCTGCCGGCCGAGCAGCGTCGAACCAGCTCCCGGATGCGCTACGTGCCGACCCTCACCCTGGCAATTATGGCGCTTCTGATGTTGGGATCTGTGGTCGCCTATCCCAAGTACGCGGACCGCCAATATCTCGGCTTGCTGCATCAGGAAATCCAAAAGCTGGACCCTCAAGCGAAGAAGGCGGCCGAACTGGATCGGCAAACCGCCCTCACGCGCAATCGCGCTCAGACGCTCGACAACTTCCGGCACCACACCAGGGAAGACATGGACGCGCTGAACGAGCTGACCCAGGTGCTGGCCGCTCCGACCTGGCTCAACTCGCTGCAACTCACGCGAGACTCGGTTACGATCGCGGGCGAGACCGAGCAGGCGGCGGCGCTGATCAAGCTGCTGGATAGCTCGCATCAGTTCCGGGGATCGTCCTTCGCGCTGCCTCTGCAGCGGAGCGCCAGCGGAGAATTGTTCAGCATCCGATCGTCGCGCCAGGGAGTCACGCCGTGACGGTCCAGCAGCGCGACAAGCGAGCGTTGGTGGTGTTGGGCGCGGTAGTGGCGCTCGCATTCATTTATTGGATGGCCGGTTCCTCTTCCAGCAGCGTGAAGGTGTCTGCGCCGGTCGAAAGTATCGATCGCGTCGAAAAAGGGTTGGCGAATCTGCGAATCCGGGCGGCCGCGTTGCCGGCCAAAGAGGTTGTCCTGAAGCAGGCTAACGCCGAACTAGCCGAGCGCGAGAAGGGATTGATTTCCGGCGACACGGCCGATCAGGCGCAGGCGCAGCTGCTGCAAGTCCTGAGGCGCGTGGCCAAGGCGCAAACTCCACCGCTCGAAATCCGCCAGGTGGAGCTGGGACAGCCTCGATCCTATGGAAACGCGTATGGGCTAGTAACGGTGTCGGTCACAGTCGATTGCCGCATTGAGGAGCTGATCAATTTATTGTCCACGCTGAGCGCGCAGCCGGAAACTATCGCCACCGATGAAATCCGTTTCGGCATGGCGAATCCCAAGCAGAAAACTATGCCGGTCCGGCTGACCGTTTCTGGAATCGTGGCCCAACGTTTGGCCCCGAAGAAAGGAACGTCCCAGTTTTGAATCGGAGACTGAGATTGCTCGACCTGGGCCTAGTGGCGTTGCTGGCGCTGCTGGGCGTCCAACTGCGCCACGAGCGGATTCGGGCTCAGGCGCGAGAGCAGGCCTTGCTGCACACCGGCGCGAAGCCGAATGCCGCGGGAGCTCTTTCCCCCTTGCCGAAGGTCGAGCCCCTTACCGCGACCTCTTATGCCGACGTCGCGGCTAAGAATCTGTTCTCCAAAGACCGGAATCCCAACGTGATCCTCGATCCCGTAATACCCCCTCCCGAGAAGCCCGTACCGCCTTTTCCGGTCGCGCGCGGCGTGATGTTGTGGGGCGGCGTCGCGCCCACCGTGGTGCTCTCCGACAAGGCCGGCGGGCTGCAAAGAGGCTATCATCCCGGCGAAAAAATCGGCGAATGGAAAATCGCCTCCATCGACAACAGCTATGTCGTTTTCGAGTGGAACGGGAAGCAGTTCAAGAAGCGGATCGATGAGCTATTGGATCGGACGCCACTCACGATGGCGGAAGCCCCCGCACCAGCGGCCGGCCCGGCCGCGCCGCCCAAGCCCACGCAATCGCTTTCGGCGAACGGCACTGCCGGACCGGGAATCGACACGGGCCCCGGCCTAAAGGGGTGCGTACCCGGAGACAAGACTCCTTCGGGGGCTGTCGTGGATGGATATAAGAAAGTTGTGAGCCAGACTCCGTTCGGAGCCTCATGCCAATGGGAACAAGCTAAATAAGGAATGAAATGAAAAGCACAAAGATCGTCACACTGATCTGGGTTACGTTGACCTGGATGGCCGCGACGTTGTTGCTCGCGCAGGACAAAGATACCAAGTCCAGCAAGGATGCGGATAAAAAGCAGAGCCAGGACGCCAGCAAGAGTGACGCGTCCAAGAGCGCTGCGTCCGCCGATCCCGTGGCATCAGTTATTCCCAAGGGAGCTACTCAGATAGAGCCCAACCTCTACCGGTTTACCGACGCGCAGGGCAAGACCTGGTTTTACCGCAGGTTTCCCTTCGGAGTTTCGAAATGGGAAGACAAACCCGCTGAGCAGGTTGCGAAAGAGGAACCCCTCGCCTCCGTGATCCGCGATCTGGGCGATAGCGTAGAGTTTCAGCGCCGGACGCCGTTCGGAATATCGAAATGGGTCAGTAAGAAAACCGACTTGAACGACGACGAGAAAGAGTTGCTGGCTACTTATGAAGCCAAGCGCGCTGCCGCAACCAATTCCGGCAAGACGGCGCCCGAGAGCAAGAACGACGACAAGAGCAAGGACAAGCAGGAGAAGAAATAGTGCCCCAAGCTCGCTGGTTTGACAAGGCTGTCCGCTGGTTTAGCAAAGCTTTCGTCGTGGGCGCGTTCACTGGTATGGCGCTGGCGCAGCAACCGCCCGCTCAACCCGCGCCGGGGCCGCCGCCCAACCTTCCTCCAGGATTCAACCAGCGGGTCAATGAGCCTCCTCCCCAACAGCAGCCGGCCCCGGCCGCTGCTCCAGGTCAGGCCGCGCCCAGCCAAGCTACACCCGGTCAGGCCGCCACGCCGTCAACGCCCGCGCCGCCAGCCGGTACGCCTACCGTCTACGGCGGATTGGCGCTCAATAACGTCTCCTTAACCGAGGTCATCGATGTTTTGGCGCGCCAGCTCAAGCTGAACTACATTCTCGATCCCCGCGTGAAAGGCGGCGTGATCCTGAATACCTACGGGGAGACCAAAGACATCGACACGCGGTCGCTGCTCGAAACCATCCTCCGCATCAATGGCTATGGAATGGTCAAGCAGGGCGAACTCTATCGCATCGTCCCTTTGGGCGACATTTCGCACTTGCCCATACCGCCCGAACAGAAGGGCGCTTCCGCCAGCATTCCGGAAGACGACCAGACCATGCTGAACCTGGTCTTTCTCAAATACGTGACCTCCGGCGAACTGGTGAAGGTTCTGCAGCCCTTCATCGGCGAAAACGCATCCATGTATGAATACGCTCCAGCCAATCTATTGCTGATCCTCGATAGCCGCAGAAATATGCGTCGCACTATGGATCTGGTGGGCATGTTCGACAGCGATATCCTGGCCAATCAGCGGGTGCACGTCTACGAAGTGAAGAACGGCCGGCCATCCGACATCACCAAAGAACTAGAGAACATCGTTAAATCGATCGCTCTCTCCGACAAAACACCGATTAAGTTCCTGCCCATAGACCGCATTAATTCGATCATTGCGGTGGCCCCCAACCCCGGCGTATTTACCGAGATCGGGAAATGGCTCGATAAACTCGACGTGCCCGTGCAGCTCGCCGTGGGCGCGATCAATAATTACGTGTACCGCGTCCGCTACGGCGATGCGCAGGCGATCAGTTGCTCCATCCAGGCCCTTTATGGACAATTGACCAATCCTTATAATGGCTTTCAAACCTCAAATATTGCCATGTGCGCCGGCAACGGTGGCTTCGGCAGGGGAGGGCTAGGCGGCGGCGGTGGTGGAGGGTTTGGTGGCGGTGGCGGATTTGGCGGCGGTGGTGGATTTGGCGGCGGCGGTTACGGTGGTGGATACGGCGGAGGATATGGCGGAGGATATGGCGGCGGCTACGGTGCTGGATATGGCGGCGGGTACGGCGGTGCGTATGGCGCCGGATTCGGCGGCGCTACCCCTTTGCCGGTTGCTGCCGGCTACGCTCCGCCAGCCACGCTGCCATCAGCGGCCCCGGGCGCCGCTGGCACGACCGACCTCACCGGGAGATACTTGGGCAACGCGCCCGTAGGCGAGCAGGGCACTCCTGCCCACATACCTCGCGTGATTGCGAATCCCTTGAACAACACGCTGCTCATTCAGGCTTCGCCCCAGGAATACGAGAGCATATTGAAGCTACTCAAAGATCTGGATGTACCTCCACGCCAGGTATTAATTGAGGCTAAGATCTACTCCATCGATCTGACGCATTCTTTCTCCAGCAGCGTGTCGGCGACGCTGCAGCAAATAACGGGCAAAACGCCGCACACCTTCCTGGGAAGTTTGGTCGGTGATACGACCCTGCTTAACGCCGCAACTTTGGTTGGAAAGAGTCGCGAGCTTCTGGCCGCCGTCTCGCTGCAGGAGGACGAGAATCGCGCCAAGGAGATCTCGGCGCCGTCGGTGATCGCGACCGACAGTATCCCGGCCTCGATCAATGTCGGAACGTCGGTGCCTACGCTGACCGCGCAAGCCGTTACCGGCGTCCAGTCGGGCGGCAATTCTCTGTTTGCAAATTCGATTTCCCAACAAAACACCGGCGTAACATTGAACATCGTTGCCAGGGTGACACCCAGCGGTATCGTGACCCTGCTTATTGATCAGCAGGTCAGTGCACCGGCGCAAACTAACACTAGCTCCATTCAATCTCCCTCGTTCGACCAGAAGGAGGTTCAAACGCAACTCACGATCCAGGATGGCGACACGATCGCCATCGGGGGCATCATCTCTGAGACAAACAATTACACGACCAGTGGAATCCCGGGATTGAATCGGATTCCGATTCTAGGCGCCGCATTTGGCTCGCGATCCTACAGCAAGGAACGGAGCGAACTCGTCATCTTCATCACACCGCATGTAATCTACGACACAAACCAAATGGTGGATGCCACCGATGAATTGAAGGGGCGGATGAAGACGCTGCGCAAAGACATTAAAGAGTAATCATCGAAGGCTGCCAAACGATCATTCATCTCCTGTCCGCGATTTACCCTAGGCCGAGGCTGCACTTACCCTAGAACGCAGTATCTCACCGATAAAACCCTTGAGATCCCCATTCAAGGACGGTCTGTAACCGTTGGCTGTAAACCATTGACCTGTCAAGCCTGTCTCATGATTTAATAGTTCGCTAGGCCGTTTTGTAATTGGGACTATGTCGGCTTGTGACGTCAGTACTTTACGCTTGACTTGATTCGCGTAGAGTGTTATGAATGATTTGACTGCGTCCGAACGGTTCGGCGGCATTCATCTTTGACGCATGAATCCCGCGAGCACAAACATACGAGAAGTCTAAGACAAGTTGAGCTAGATGGAGACGATGAAGAGAGTTCGAACAGGCAAGGCAGCAAGGCTCGTAAGGAGCCGGTTCGAGCCGGGTTTGGTCGGGTGAGTTTCAGAATCTTCATGACGAGCGATTACTCGAGGCTCAGGTTGAAAAAGAGAACTTCCATCAATTCAATTTCAATTTTTCACAAGGAGAAGGAAATGGCAGATTTTCGCAAATGGCTTTTGGCGTTTGCTGTAGTGGCCCTTCTGCTCGGCATGGGAACTTCAGCATCCGCGCAAGTAAATAACGCCGCGTTCGCCTGTACCGCGAATGCCGGCGTCCCGCCGATCGTCCGCGCAGAAGGTATAGCGGAACTGGTCGGCGATTTGATTTTGAACTGCACCGGAGGTACATTTACGCCGGCCGGACAGAATATTCCGCAGTCCAACGTTCAGATCTTTTTGAACACGAACATAACCAGCAGAACGTATGCTGGTAATCTTTCGGAAGCGATCTTGACCATCGACGAGCCGTTCCCGTCGGCCGGCGAGACGCCCACTCCGGCGAGCGCAGGGCCCTCCACTGGCGCTGCTCTCACCCAAACTGGCTGCCAGGCGATCAATAGCGCGAACTGCGCAATCATCAGCTTGGGAGCTGGCGTTGGCGCCGGGGGTTCCTACAACGGAAGCGCCGGGCACTACAACGTTTTCCAGGGCAGTCAGAACGGCCCCAGCCAGGTGGTTTGGTTGGGCATACCGATCGATGCTCCCGGAACGGCGGGCACGCGCGTGATCCGTATCACCAACGTTCGCGCTAATGCTTGCCAGCTCGGCGTATCCTCCACCCTGGTTCCGACCCAGATCTCGATGTTTATCGCGGTCAACGGATCTCAGCAGGTGACCATCAACATGCCGCAACAGGTCGTGGCCTTCATTCAGCCCGGTCTGGTAGCGACTAACAAGACCGCCAGCTACGTCCAGTGCGTGGACATCAACGGAACTTTGTTGAGTAGTTCAGCCGCGGCAGGCCAGGTTGGATCGATTGCGGTAACCGCGACCGAAGGCTTCGCCTCCTCGTTCAAGGTACGCAACTACGCCCAGCTATTTACTGCCGGCGTCTCGAATGCCACGAATGGATTGCCGCCCAGCGCGGTAGGTCTCCAAAACGTCCTGGGTTATCCATATAATACAGAGTCGGGCTACGTTTCGACCACGCCCGGCATTTCGCCGAACGGCAGCGGAACCGGGGCTATCGGCTTGGCTGATCAGGGGACGCAAATAGCGTTCACTATCTCCAACGTCGGTGCCGGGGTCAATATCTTCGCGCCGGCCTGGGTCCCGTTAGTGCCGAACACTGGTGGCGCCGCGACCGGTCTCGCCGTACTCCAAGGCGCGACTTTCTCTGGCGGTACCGCTCCCAGTGTTCAAGTAACCGTCACCGGCAACACGGCCTCGGTTACCTACGAAGTCTGGTACTCCAACCCGAACGTGATCGAATCCATGAGCCTAAGTATCTTCGCGGCTGCGATTTCGAACACGGGCCAGAACCTTCCGGCCGTCGGCACCAGCCAGGTAGCTATCAGCTTCGCGCCAATCAGCACGGTCCAGACAACCTCGACCACCGCGCCGGTTCCGCGTTTCTGCAGCACAGCGTCGCCGAAGACATTCTTCAGCATCAACGCTTGCACTTGCGACCTGCTATTCCCGTTCGTTACGAACCAGGCAGGTTTCGATACCGGCGTAGCGCTGGCGAATACTTCGCTTGACCCATTCGGCACCACTCCGCAACAGGGGCCCGTTGTTTTGAACTACTACGGGAGCACCACGGGTGGTGGCGCCGCTCCTCCGGCCGCCAAGTCGCAAACTGTACCGGCTGGGCAGGAGTTGATATTCACACTTTCAGGTGGTGGTAACTTCGGAATCGCGGCTACGCCGGGCTTCGAAGGCTACATCATCGCGGTGGCCCAATTCCAGTACTGTCACGGATTCGCTTTCATCAGCGACGTCGGTGCGCAGAAACTGGCGGAAGGCTACCTTGCAATCCAACTCGACGAGCCGTTCAATCTCGGTCTCGTGCCTCTCACCAGAACCGGTCAGTTGGGCGAAAACCAAGCTCACTAAACTTGAACTGGTGTTAGCAACCTTAAGGGGGGAGCTTCGGCTCCCCCCTTTTATTTTGAGTGGACCTCAGCGCCGTCCCGGCTGACTCCGGCTTTCAATTTTCTGGGTTTTATAGTACAGAGGTTGTGGTACTCTGTACTTTAGGTTTTTCCCCGCGTCCAGAAATACCCGAGAGAGGTCTTCCTATAATGCTTAAGAATGCACTCGCGAGTTGTGTAATCTGCGTGGTTTTTTTCGCGGCCAGTCTTCACGCGCAGGCGCAGCAGGACGTGTTTGCAGTGCCCGGAGCAAACTCCACCGCGAACAACGTAGCGGTTTTTTCTTCTAATCCGTTCTCAAACATCACCGGATTCTCGGCCGGCGCCGGGACTTTCCTGGTTCTTGCCAAGCCTGACGGCAGCAAGTTTTATGCGATCGCGAACTCCGGAAGCTCCACCGTTACCGTGGTTCCGAACAGCTTCACCAATCCCCGGTCGATCGCCAGCCTCGGCACGCAAGCGACTGCGGCTGTAATGTCGCAGGATGGCAAGCGGCTCGCGGTGGCGGCCGGCTTACTGCATATCTTCGACACCAGCTCGGATAGCGACCTTGCTCCCAATGGCATCAGCATCGGGGCGGGTGTCACCGTGTTCGATGTCGCGGCGAGTTTAGATGGGACGACTTTCTATGCGCTCGGTTCCAATACCTCCGGCGGCAGCCTGCTGGCCGCGGTAAACGCCAGTTCGACCGTTGTTACATCAACTTTACCCATTACAGGTCCCTCGGTTGGCGTGACCGTAGGCCCCAATGGCTTGATCTACGTCAGCGCGCCGAATCAAATCCTGGAGATCAATCCCAACACGTTCACAACCACCTCGGGCGGCGCGATCCTGGTCAATGCCAAGCCCGGGAAATTGGTCTTCACTCCCGATGGCCTCAATGCTCTGGCCGTCAATCAGACGCCTATCACCGGCTCGGCGATATTGCAGATTGGGCTCTCCAGCCACGCGGTTGTCAATTCCGTGCCCAACTTCGGCGTATTGCTCGATCATCTCCTGGTCCTAAACTCGACCACCGTTCTGGGCTACTCGAGCCAAAATCAAAGCCTTTATCAGATCACGCTAACGAGCAACGGGAGTCTCGGTATCAACGGTTTCGCGCTTCCCGGCATCGGCACGTCAACCGTGCAAGCATTTGTCCTTTCCAGCGAAGTGCCCTCCGCCACACGATCGACTCCGCAATCCTTGTATGTCGCGGCCAATGGGATCATCTACCGGGAAGACTTGCCTAGCACTACAATCACCGGCCAGTTTCCCCTTTCGATCACGCCAGGCGGGCTATCGTTCGCCGGTGCAGCGTTCACTGGAACTCCTGCTACTCTGCTTCAATACGGCAACAATCAAACCATCGCAGCCAACGCTGTGTCCCTGCCGGTGATTGTAAGGGTGCTTGATAACAACGGGAACGCTTTGAGCGGGGTTACCGTCACCTTCGCGACCACCAACGGCGCGGCATCGATCTCTCCAACCAGCGCCACCACAGGAACCGACGGCTACGCGGTCGCCTATGTGACCGCCCCAGGAGCGAGCGGTCCGTTGACAGTAACGGCGACTGCCGGCAGCCAGATCGCCGCCTATACGATGAACGTGGGTTCGGGCGGGGGCGGTCCCACCACGGGTGGAATCTCGATCATTGCCGGACAAGGGCAAGTGGTCTTCGAGAACAATAACACTGGAATCCCGGGCTTCGGCTCTCCCCTTACCGTTCAAGTCAACGATACAACCGGCAAAGCTGTTGTGGGCACAGCAGTGACATTCGCCCTCACCCAAGGGCCGGGCAGCGTCACCGCGCTCGGCAGCCAACCGGGTACCGTCCCCAATTCGATCATCGTCAACACGGACAACAATGGTCAAGCTTCGGCTGATTTTTTGAGTAGCGTTATCGGCCAAAACGGGCAGGGCTTCGCTTCCACCACCATTACCGCCAGCGCCACAGGGGCCGGGAGTGTCAATTTTTATATGACGACTACGCCGATGGGCTCCGCGGCACAGATCCGGTTGATAACGCCGACTATCGGCGCCACTCTTTCGGGTCCAGCCGGTACTACGTTGACGGGCGCCGTAAAGGTTGGCGTCGCTTCCATCACGGGACTCCCGATCCCAAATGTTGGTGTCTTGATTGGCGGAGCCGCGGGAACCAATTCCCCCAATGCGACCTGCAACAATCCAACTGGAACTGGCCTTCTGACGGGCGCTGACGGTACAGCAACCTGCGACCTGGTCCTGAATGGAATCGTCGGGACGGGCACCTTCCACGCCAATGTCGGATATTTCCAGAACACACCCAACTTCAACATCCAGATCACGAGCGGACCTCCCGGGGTAGTGAGGATCATTCAAGGGAATAACCAATCCGGCACGCCAGGCCAGAAATTGCCAATGGCGCTGACGGTTCAGGTTACCGATGCGTTCGGAAATATCCTGAGTGGTGTTCCGGTCACCTGGTCGATAGTCACTCCCGGGACTATCACCTTGAGCAGCATTATCAGTACGTCGGACCCCAATGGAGAGGCATCAGCGCTTGCGACGCTCGGCAACATTGCCGGAAACGCGCAGGTGAAGGTGACGGCCGGAAGTATCTCGGCGACGTTCACCATGACGGTCAACATCCCGTCTGCGGGTATCCAGAAGGTTTCAGGCGACGCGCAAACCACCATCGTCAGCACCGCCTTCCCCGCGCCACTGGTCGTGTCGGTTGTTGACGCGAACGGAAATCCGGTGCAAGGCGCTACGGTCACCTGGACGGTGACTGGCGGCGCCACCCTCGGCTCGGCGTCCACTCCGACCGGCGCGAACGGGCAGGCTTCCAACACCGTCACTGCCGGCGCCAGTGCCGGATCCATCGTCGTTACCGCGGCGACGTCCACCTTTAGCGCCTTTTTCAACTTGACCGCGCGCCTTAAGGGCCCGAGCAACGTGATGTTCGCGAACGCGGCCAGCTTCATCCAGGATGCCGTCTCGCCCGGTGCGATTGTCATCATTAGCGGTACCGGAATCGCCCCGGGAGTGCAAGGCCTGGTGACCGCATATAACATCATTGGCGAGCCTCAGCCAACGCTAGCGGGCATCAGCATCACGTTTAACGGGGTGACCGCTCCCATCTACTATGTTTCGACAACTGCGGGGCAACCCGATCAGGTGGCCGTCCAAGTTCCATTCGAGACGCAGCCCGGCTCGGCGAGCGTGGTCATCAATGCGGCCGGTGGCGGGTCGACAACTGTCACCGAACAGGTGATGCCGTATGCGCCTGGCATCTTCCAGACCACTGTCGGTGGTCAGCTAATAGCCGTCGCCGTGCGTCCGGATGGAAGCTACGTCAGTCCGAGCAATCCCGCGCATGCCGGCGAAGTGATCCAGGTATTTGTGACCGGGCTCGGCCAAGTATCGCCGGCCACGGCTACTGGCAGCGCGGGAGTGCCCGGCCAGTCTGTAGTTGGATCCGTGGTCGTCGGTTTGAACAACGGCGGCGTGCCTCTGATCTCGGCAGTATACGCTCAGGGTATGGTGGGAGTGTATATCATGACTATGCAAGTGCCGATTGACACCCAAACCGGACCGGCTCAGCCGTTAGGAGTAGTGGCCTTCGATGCGGCAGGTAACACCTATTTCGCACAAGGGTCAGTTATCCCGATTCAATAGACCACAAAATCGCTTGCTCACGAGCGCGGCTCGGTTCGAGCCGCGTCGTTTTTCCGAGCCGGATTGTTTCTAAGAGCCGCGACCGTTTATAGGCGCGGCCTCCTTGGCGCGTCACCACCGAATCGTCAGCTTGTGTTTAGAGAAAAGTTCGTGCAGTTCGTCGTAAGTCAAGTCGCGCCATATGTCCTTAGATTCGGGTTCTCCAGCGGTATGAGGGCCGCCGATCATTAACCCCAAGGCTGTGAAACTAGGATCCAAATCAATTCGCGCTATGCCCTTGGAATCCGTCTGGCCTATGTTGTCCCTGCCGCCACACGTGTTGGTGCGCCACTGTCCGTAGATATTAACGCCCGATCGAGGCTGACCGGTGGCTGTCAGGACCCGCAGTTCAAATTCTTCGAGGAGAGAGTCATCCCCGGTCAACTGCCATCCCTGTTTCAAAACGATGTCTTGTTCGGTACCTAATTTCAGCCCAGTGTTGTTGGAGTATGCGACGCCCGCAGGGCCAGTACCGACGTTTTCGTAATAAAAGATGTCGTCAAGATAGAGCGCCACGACTGGCGCCAGGACTTCGATTGTCCCTCGTTTGTCGGTGCGAAAAGTTCCTAAGGGCAAACCCGTGGGGGCCGCACAATGATTGTTCTCCCAGAGATAGATTGAGACGGCCACGTTAGCGTTTGCGGCAGGCCGGCCATCTAAATAGAGCAGAGTAATGTGGCGTTTGGTTAGAGAAGGCAGAATCAGTTGAGTTTCTCCTGCACTTAACGGGGTAGCTTGCCCAAGAGATTTCACAGCCCCAGGTAAATCGCTCCAGAAAACGTCAGGGGAGATATTCGGCGTCCGATACCACAGATGCTCACCAATCTGTAGCGCGACAACATAGCCGTTGGTGTTCGGATGGGGGTCCAGTTCGCGCTTCAACTTGTCGGTGTCCAGCGGCAGTAATGCGACACCGTTTTCAATAGTCGCGAGCTGGAGTTTTTGCAGACCGGAGTAGGAGAAGCTGTACAGCCAAATGGCCCCCGACTTGACCTTTTCAGCGTTTGGGCCGATCGAGATCACGTATCGCTGTTGCGGAATTGTCTGTGCGAAAGCAGGCAGCGTGAGAATTAAGCCTAGAACCACCTGCGACAGAAGAGAACAGATCCGAATGCTTCTATCCTGCGCCGGGCGCTTTCGCACGTACGCTGATGAAGGCATGCAAATAAGTGTAGCAGCGGTTATACAAGAGTGAGGTTCGAGCGGAGTGGAAAAATTCTTCAGAGAACCCGCTTGCTTTAGGGAGCGTTTAAACCGAAATCGACCCCGGAGGCGGCTTGTTCGGGTCGTAGGGAGTGATTCCTGCGCCAGTGATGCCAGGTGCAGCGGTGATCGGTGCCTGCATGGCGGACGGAACCCAGGTATAGCCGAAGCTTTCCCGCAGTTGAGTGGTCTTGCTCGGGTCCCAACCCCATATCATTATGGGCGTGTCGATTGAGTAACCTTCCGCCGCGAGCTGGCCGGCCAGCATGGCACGCTGATATGGGTCGTCGATATTCTGTAACTGCTGAACGGCGGCTGGTTGGGCAGCCCAGTAAGCGTCGTCCGCGGATTGCACCGTGTCGGTGGCTGCCGGCGCGGAAGGCGGCGGTGGCTTAACGGCAGCTGTGACAGAATTCTGCCGCGCGACAATGGTTTGGCTGGCGGCGCCCTCGGTTTGGCTGGCGGCGAGGTCGGTTTGGCTGATGCCAAGCTTTGAACGCGCTCCAGCAAAGGTCTGCGACAGTTCGTCCGCAAACGATTGAACGTCAATAGCTACGCTCTTTTTGGCGGTGGGTGCGGCGGCAACGAGATCAATCGCGCCCGCTAGCCTGACCGAAAGATGGGTCATTCCGTGTTAAGCCTCCGCGGAGACTGATGCATCCTGAAGACCAATCTTGGCGGCGCTGACCGGCATTGGCGAATTTATTGTTTGGGTATTTGTTTTTCCAGCTCGGGAGGAATCCCGAAGGTCACGGTAATCGGGAAAAGCTGGCCCGTGGGCTGTATGTGCAATTGCGCGGTCAGTGTCGACTTGACCCGCTTGGCACACTCTCCGCATTCGATGGATGCATCATCCAGGCGGTACTCAAAGACGATGGTGGTCTGCTCATTGGCTTGTAGTACAGTTTTTCCGGGCGTGATCTTTAGCCCCGGAAAAGCGATAGGATCAAGGCTAAGCGAGACCTGTCCGGGCATTTCGTTGATCACATGTAACTCGTCTTTCGAGGTTTCATAACCCCGCAGCTTGATGGCGGTCTTGTCGACTCGTACTTTCGAAAGAATGCCACGAGCCGCTTCCATCGGGTTAGCCGGGATCGCAGGCCGATTTTTCGCTGCCGGATCCGCCGCAGCCGGAGGTTCGGGTGGTATCGCTATGAAACCTGTCGGCGAGAACGGGCTGGGCATCATAGTCGGTTTGACGTAATACCAATACCACTGGCCGTCCATGATTTTCCAGTGGCTGGTCAGCGGAAACGATGTCGGCGTTTTGACCCCGTGATAAACCCACTCACCCTTGCACCCTTCAACGACATCCGCGATTGTGAAATTCTCCGAGTATTTAATTCGGAGGATCTCGCAACTTTTCATAACGTCTTTAGACGCGCCCAGAAAGGCATCCTGGGAGTCCTCGGCCACTAAAGGATAGGCTTCGCGAAACTTGCCGGTGGTGTAGGCGTGATAAAACTGAGTCACCCGGGCGCGCAGGGCCTCGTCGATCGGAGGGGGAGCTTTTTCAAAAAGATCGGAATTGTCCTGGCCCGACGCCAAAACACATGCGATCAGAAAAGGGCACAGCCTCAGGAGCTTCATAGTTCTCCTTTAACTTTATCACCCCACCGCGTCTTCATTTCAACCCGCGCTTGGGCGCTGTCGCACGCGGATGCGCGGTTGTGGTAATAATAGAAACTGCTCCGAGGTTCTCGCCCCCGCGGGCGGGTGAAAAGGGAAGCGGGTGGAAATCCCGCACGGTCGCGCCACTGTGAGCAGCGAGCGAGCCGGTTCAGTATAGCCACTGTTCCTTTCAGGAATGGGAAGGTTGCCGGTTTCGCGTTGACCTGTGAGTCAGGAGACCTGCCTTGGAGACGCCCAGAATGGGAGGCGCGTCACCTCGCCCATGCTTACGCTCGTCCTCGGCGGCGCCCGAAGTGGCAAGAGCCGCTTTGCGCAATCCTTATGTGAGTCTGCAAACCGGGTTGTTTTCGTCGCCACCGCGCGTCTGGATGACGACGAAATGCGCGTGCGCATTGCGCACCATCAACAGGCACGTCCCCAGCACTGGCACACCATTGAGGAACCCTTAGCGATCGCACGCGTCGTCGAAACATGCGTCGCCGATTTTGACTTGGTCCTGATCGATTGCCTGACGCTTTGGCTTAGCAACTTGTGCTGGGAGCACCGGGATCATTCCCCAGAAGTTCTGCGCATCGCGGTTTCGCAAGAAGTTGCACGGCTGATCTCGGCGGCGTCTGCTTCCAACGTCATTGTTGTCTCGAACGAAGTCGGGTACGGGCTAGTTCCAGAGTCGCCCGTGGGACGCGTCTTTCGTGACCTGCAAGGCTGGTTGAATCAAGACCTGGCCTGCGCCGCCAATTCGGTCTATCAAGTGGTGGCCGGAATTCCGATTCCGATCAAGCACCCGGAGGCGAAGCCGTGAAGACACCTCCTCGCTTGACGATTGCGGGAACCCACAGCGGCGTCGGCAAGACGTCGATCGCCACCGCGCTAATGGCAACCTTGACCCGCCGCGGTCTGCGCGTCCAGCCGTTCAAGATCGGACCGGATTTCATCGATCCGGGTTTTCATCGCCTGGCTTCGGGACGTGCAAGCCGCAACCTGGATGGCTGGATGCTTTCGCGCGAGACGAACCTGGAAATTCTCGCGCGAGCGTCCACGGATGCCGACATCGCCATCATCGAGGGCGTGATGGGGCTTTTCGATGGGTCCGATGCGCTTACGCAAACTGGTTCGACGGCGGAAATGTCCAAGTGGCTCGGGAGCCCGGTTCTATTGGTGATCGATGCTTCGGCTATGGCTGCGAGCGCGGCTGCCCTGGTCCGCGGCTTCGAAGATTTCGACCGGGATGTCCGCCTCGCGGGCGTGCTTCTGCAATCGGGTGGGAGGAAGCGGTCACGCCGATATCTTGCGCCAGGCGATGTTGGCTCGTTGTCGTTCAAGACCTCTCGGGTTTCTGCCGGTTAACGAGAAGATCGAGCTGCCGGAACGGCACCTTGGCCTGGTGATGGCGAGCGAAAGCCTGTCCCGGGAACATCTGGACGAAATGGCGAACTGGATCGAGACCCATGTCGATATCGACCAGTTGTTGATGGTTGCGCGCGAGCAGTCGCTCCCGTTAGAAATCTTGCGGCCGTTGCCGTCTCATGTGAGCGTGGGACGTCGCGCGCGCATCGGCCTGGCCCGCGACGCCGCTTTTTGCTTCTACTACGAAGACAATCTTGACCTGCTGAAGGAGTGCGGCGCCGATTTAGTCGAGTTCAGCCCGATCTCCGATGGCGTTCTCCCGACCGATCTGGACGGCCTGTATTTGGGCGGCGGTTATCCCGAGATCCATGCCGTGCAACTGTCGGAGAACGCGTCGATGCGGGACGCGGTCGTACAGTTTGCCAAAGCAGGCGGGCCAATTTACGCCGAATGCGGCGGCTTCATGTATTTGTGCGAAGCCATCGTGGATTCGGACGGTCGCGAATGCCAGATGGCCGGCCTCTTTCCCACGCGTGTAAGGATGCAGAAGCAGCGAGCGGCGATCGCGTATGTCGAAGTGGAAGCTCCCGAAGATGCTATTTGGCTTCGAGGCGGACAACGACTGCGCGGCCACGAGTTTCATTACTCGACCATCGATGGAATGCCCGCATCAATTTCACGCTGTCTTCGGCTGCGCACGGGCGACAAGACGCGGGACGACGGGTATGCGATCGGTAGCGTGTTGGGCGGGTATTCGCATCTGCACTTCCGTTCCTCGTCTGATTTTGCATCGAGGTTCATAGACGCGTGTCTGCTTCATAAGGAGGCGAAGGGATGAGATCCGCGTGTTTGTTCGTCACGTTTCTGCTGAGTGCAGTTTGCTCAGTTCTGAGCGCCGCGGCGGGCGCGTCTGTTTCGGGAGTAGTCAGGGATCCACAAGGCCGCGCGGTGTTTGGAGCAAGTCTCGCTTTGTATTCGCGCAACGCGAGCGCCCGGATAAACACGACCAGCGATTCATCCGGCAGCTATCATTTTGACGGATTAGCGTCTGGCGATTACATTCTGCGTGCCGACGCTACCGGGTTCGCAACCTTCTTTGAAGAGAACCTGCAATTGACAGCGGACTCGCCCAAGTCGATGGACATCGCGCTTCAAGTCGCGGGTATTCATGAAGAAGTGGTGGTGACGGCGTCCAGCACTCCACAGGCGCCGGAAGAAGTTTCGAAATCCATGACAGTGATCGATCACACCGAAATCGACGATCGCGACAAGGTAACGTTAGCCGATGCGGTGAACTTGGCCCCCAGTTTACGCGTGCAACAATTGGGAGGCCCTGGCGCGTTTACAACCATTCAAATCCGCGGGCTTCGAACCGAAGACACCGCCGTGCTGGTCGACGGAATCCGGCTGCGTGACAGCTCATCAACCCAGGGCGATGCTTCTGGGCTGCTCGAGGATCTATTCGTCACCGACACGAATCGAGTGGAGATTTTGCGGGGTTCCGGTTCCTCGCTTTATGGCACGAACGCGATAGGCGGCGTCATAAACGTGATCACCGATGAAGGGGGCGGCCGAACTCGAGGCAGCTTGTTAACCGAGGGCGGCTCCCTCGGCATGTTCCGCGGCCGCGCTCAAATCTCGGGCAGTTTTGATGGCGACCAGATTCCCTACAGCTTCGGTGTTACGCAAACCTACGTCGGCGACGGCGTGAATGGCGATGAACCGTATCGCTCGACCAGCGTACAAGGCCGGGTCATGTTCCATCTGTCACCATCGACGCGCCTGGTGGTCCGCATGTTCGGCGGCGACGCCTTTGGCAAAGTGACCTCCGAGCCGGACATCATTGGCGAACCGCCGGCGAACGCCATCATCAATGCGATTCCGCTCGCGCCCGCGCTGCTTCGCCTCTACGAGCAGGGCACGCCCATCTCGCAATTAAATACTGGAAACGCAACGTTTATTCCCGCGCCCGACAATCCTGACTACACTCGTGCGGGACGATTCTTTTCAGGCGCTTTGATTCTGACCGGCCAGCCCTCTCCGCGCCTCGATTACTCAATCAGCTATCAACTTCTTGCCAATAGCCGCCGCTTCGGCGACGGGCCCGCGGGCGTCGGATTCCAGCCCGATGGAAGCACTCGCACGCTTTACGATGGGCGTATCCAAACCGTGAATGCTCACGTTGATTATCGCTTTGGCCGCCACAACCTGATCACAGCCGGATATGAGTTTGAGAGCGAGACCTACGCCAACGATAACGCAATGGCAAACGACCCCACGGCGGCATCCGCCGTGAATGTCACCGAGCTAAGCCATACTGTATACCTGCAGGATCAGGCCAGCTTCCTGGGAGATCGATTGCAAATATCGGGGGCCGTTCGCGCGCAGTATTTCGTATTGGACCGTCCGATCTTCGGCCCAGCGGCGTCGGCACCCTATCAGGCCGTCTCGTTTGGCGCGCCTCCACCCGCGTACACGGCCGATGGTTCGATCGCGTATTCATTTCGCGGAAGCGGCACGAAATTCCGGGCGCATGTCGGACGCGGCTATCGGGAGCCGTCTTTGTTCGAGCGCTTTGGCGCCGGCTTCGATCCCACGTTTGGATATTCCGTGTATGGCGACCCGCAACTGACGCCGGAACATTCCATCGGCCTTGACGCCGGGGTGGATCAACGATTATACGGTAACCGACTGAAGTTATCGGCAACATATTTTTATACATGGCTTCAAAATGTAATCGTGTTTGACACGTCAGGACTGATCAATCCATCTACCGATCCCTTCGGCCGTTTCGTTGGGTATGTCAATGAGCAAGGCGGCATCGCGCGCGGCGTAGAGCTAAGCGCAACGGCCTCGCCCACCCGGTCGTTGAATATCTCGGCGGCCTACACGTTTGTCAACGCTCTCGAGCGCAGCCCGCTTGTCGGCGATGTAATACGCTCGTTCGCAATCCCAAGGAATAAGTTCTCATTCCTGGCCACTCAACGCGTCAAATCACGATTGGTTCTAACTTTCGATCTCCTCGCATCGAGCGATTATTTGGAGCCGATCTTCGGCGACGTGTCGACCGTGGTCTATCGCTTTGGCGGAATTCACAAGGCGGGCGTAGGCGGAAGCTACCGGCTTCCTCTCAGCGAACACAAGGCGATTCGTTTCTTTGTTCACGCAGACAATATTTTCAACCAGAATTATTTCGAGGATGGCTTTCCAACGCCCGGACGAACGGGCATGGGCGGTATGCAGTTCGAGTTTTAATCCCATGAGAATTGCGCATATTGCACGCTCATCGCCGGATTGACGGCGGCTCTCCTTTGTGGAGCGGACCCCTCGCCGCAGCGCATCATTTCGACTTCTCCGAACATCACTGAGATCCTGTATGGGATAGGCGCCTTCGATAAAGTGGTTGCGGTTTCGGATTACTGCACCTATCCTCCCGCCGTCAAGAATTTGCCGCATGTGGGCGGGTGGGAAAACAGCAATCTCGAGCAAATTATCCGCCTGCGGCCCGATCTGGTCGCTCTGTCAGACGCTCAAGCTCCCTTGATCCAGCCGCAACTTCAGCAATTGGGCCTGCGGACGCTGGTCGTTCCCACTCGCACGCTTGATAATGTGTTTGAAGCGATGAACCTGCTCGGCCGGGCCACCGGTCACCAGTCGCAAGCGCGAGAGCTGGCCACTCATGTTCACTCCAAAGTGGATGCAGTGCGGCTTAGAACCAGCCGTCTTCCACGCCGCCGAGTACTGCTGGTGGTGGATCGCACGCCCGGAACGCTTCGCGACCTCTATGTTGCCACGCGAGGCAGCTTCCTGGCCGATCTCATTGACATTGCCGGTGGCGAATGTGTAGCCACGCCTGAGCCTGCCGGTTACACCAAGATCAGCAAAGAGGCGGTGGTCGCGCTTGCGCCGGACCTGATCATCGATTTCGTGCATGGCTCGACGAACCGCCTGGGTGAGGATCCCGTCGCTGTCTGGGGCGATCTTTCGCTGCTGCGCGCAGTGCGGGAACGGCAAGTGTATCCGGTGCACAACGAGTTCCTGCCGCACGCGTCCCAGTTTGTCGCTGATACGGCCGAGTTGTTCGCTCACATCATTCACCCCGCGCTCCCGGAAGGCAAACCTGCCCGATGATTGAACTCGAGGCGCGCGACATTCGGTTTGCTTACTCTCCCGGGGTGCCAGTGATCGACGGTGTTTCGCTGGCGTTGGAGCGCGGATCGATGGGTGCGCTCATCGGTCCCAACGGCTGCGGAAAATCGACCATGATTCGCCTGCTGGCCGGGATACTGAAGCCTCTAGAGGGCGAGGTTTTGCTCGATGGATTGCCGATCGCCGAAATGGACAGTTACGCGCGAACACGCAAGCTGGCCTACGTCCCGCAGACCGTTGCGAGAGCGTTCCCCTTCACCGCACTCGAGGTTGTGCTCACCGGTCGAAGTCCGCATCTTCCCCGCTTCGCCTTTGAAGGACGGCGCGATGTCGAAAAGGCTATCGAGGCATTGGAGACTGCCGGAGTGGCCCATTTGGGGAGCCGCCGCATTACTGAGCTTTCCGCCGGCGAGCGCCAGATTGTTTCCTTCGCTCGTGCATTGGCGCAGGAACCCGACTGCCTATTGCTCGACGAGCCGGCCGCATCGCTCGATCTCAAGCATCGCGCCACGCTGGTACGAACTCTGCTTCGCCTGCGCGATTCCCATGGGCTCACGGTGCTGATGGTCACGCATGACCTCTCGTTCATTGACCCGGGTTTCGACGTAGTCTTTGGCATGCGCGACGGTCTTATGGTTGCCGCGGGGCCGCCCACCGATACGATGCGAGAGTCCGTGCTGGCAGAGGTGTACGGAGATGAGCACGTGCGCGTGCGCCGGGCGGATGGACGCACGTTCGTCTGGTCGGAGGCCTGAATGCAAACGTCCCCACCCGCGCTCAAGCATCATCCGATCGAAGGCCGCTTGGCGCGATCATTCCTGATTTTGCTGGCCGTGCTGGCGCTTTCCACCTTGATAGCGCTGTGGGCCGGATACCAGCGTCTGGATCTCGCGGCGCTCCGGTACGATGAGGCAGCGCGCGCCGTCTTCTTCCGCCTCCGCCTTCCTCGGGTCGTCATGGCGGCGTTGGTCGGATCGACGCTCGCGTTAGTCGGCGCAGCTTTGCAGGCCCTCTTCAGGAATCCTCTCGCGGATCCATTTACATTGGGCGTTTCCGGTGGCGGCGCACTGGGAGCGAGCATTGCGATTGCGCTTGGTTGGGGAATCCGTCTCGCGGGAGTGCCGGTCGTGTTCGTCACTGCGTTCGCCGGCTCTGCAATGGCAATTTTTGTTGTTTATCGCATTGCCCGGAGCGGCGCTATTGTCTTGCCCGGTGCATTGCTGCTGGCGGGCGTGGTTTCGAATCTCATCGCCAGCGCGGGTGTGCTCACCGTTCAGTACGTGGCCGATCCAGCGCGGGCGCTCCAGATTCTCCGCTGGTTGATCGGCAGCCTGGATGCCATCGGCTTCCAGATTATCGTCAGAATGCTGATATTTCTCGTTCCCGGTTGGCTTGCGTTGCTCACATTCAGCCGCGACTTGCACCTGCTGGCGGTTGACGAGGAGACGGCGGCGAGCCTGGGAGTCAACGTGCGCCGCTGCGAGTTTATGGTGTACGCCATATCGTCGTTGCTAGTCGGAGTAACCGTTGCCGTCAGTGGCAGCATCGGGTTCGTCGGCTTGATTGTCCCGCATATGGTACGCCTCCTCTTCGGACAGGATGTTCGCATCGTTCTACCGTGTTCCCTTCTGCTTGGGGCCGCCTTTCTGATGCTGGCCGATGCCGTGGCGCGAACCGTGTTAGGGCAGACCGAGCTTCCGGTGGGAGCGGTGACGGGGCTGATCGGCGGGCCATTTTTTCTTTGGCTCATGCGGCGGGAACAACGCTATTCGGCCATGTGACGGACATGAAACATGCCTGCAGACCCACGCCTAAATAGCTTGCTTGCATCCATCCAATCCGTGGATGGAGCGTTTATCGAGAAAGCACGCGCGCGGCAACTCGAGCTCACCAAACCGCCGGCCAGCCTGGGCCGGCTCGAAGAGATTGCCAACCGCATGGCAGCGATTCAAGGCACCTTGTATCCTTCTGTTGGTCGCTCCAGAATTTTGTTGTTCGCCGCCGATCATGGAGTCTGCGC
This sequence comes from Bryobacterales bacterium, assembly GCA_963780485.1. Taxonomy (GTDB): domain Bacteria; phylum Acidobacteriota; class Terriglobia; order Bryobacterales; family Bryobacteraceae; genus Palsa-89. Next base: position 37,797 of record CAWACO010000002.1, on the reverse strand, counting down.
CGAGGGCGTGAATCCTTATCCGCAAGCGGTCACCGCGCAAATGGTCGCCAATTTTCTGCGCGGCGGAGCGGCCATCAACGCCATCGCCCGGGTGGTTGGCGCGGAACTGGAGATAGTGGACGCGGGTGTCGCCTTTGATATTCCCGGCGCGGAAGGCCTCATTCGCAGGCCTATAGCGCGGGGGACGAAAAACTTCTGCGCCGAGCCGGCGATGTCGCGCGAGCAGGCCATCGCAGCCGTTGTGATGGGCGCCGAGATGGCTGAACGGGCGGTCGCTGAAGGTTGCCGCCTCCTGGGAATCGGCGAAATGGGAATTGGAAATACGACGGCTGCCGGTGCGTTGACCGCGGTGCTCACAGGGCTTCCGGCGAGCTCGGTCACCGGCGTGGGAACTGGGGCCGACGATGCTTGCCTGCTGCGAAAACGTTCTGCGATCGAGCGTGCGCTGGCGCTGCATGTGCCCTTTATCGATGGGCCGCTCGACATGCTGGCCCGGCTCGGCGGTTTCGAAATCGCGGCGATGTGCGGCTGCTGTCTGGGCGCCGCGGCCCAGCGATGTGCGCTGCTGGTGGACGGATTCATCGCGACAGCCGCCGCGGCTCTGGCCGTCCAATTCGATCCACGTGTGAAGGATTATCTGTTCGCCGCTCATCGCTCCACGGAACCCGGCCACGCGCCGCTGCTCCAGATCATTGGCCAGCGCCCGTTGCTCGATTTGGAAATGCGGCTGGGCGAGGGAACCGGCGCCGCGCTCGCCATTCCAGTGGTGCGCGCCGCGGTGGAAGCGTTCACGAGGATGGCCACTTTTGAATCGGCCGCGGTTTCTGAACGGGAAGCTCCGGCGTCATGATCCGGCAGCTCGCGGTGGCCATCGCTTTCCTCACGCGAGTGCCCATGCCTTGCGGTCTGGTCTTCGACGCGAAGGATGTTGGCCGATCGGAGCGCTGGTTTCCGTTAATCGGATTGATGATTGGCGGCATTTTTGTCGCCGCCCTCCAACTTTTCACGCTGGTCTTTCCTCCACTTGTAACGGCATTCCTGATCGCCGCAATCGACGCACTGCTGACGGGCGCGCTTCACTGGGATGGGCTCGCTGATACAGTGGACGGTTTCGGCGGCGGCCGCACTCGCGAGAGGACGTGCTGCGCATCATGCGCGATCACGCGATCGGTTCCTACGGAGCGATAGCGCTCATATTAGTAGTCGCCATAAAAGCTAGCACGCTGGCCGCGTTGATCGTGCGTCACCGCGCGGCTGCCTGGCTGGCGCTCATGCCGATGCTGGGGCGTTGGTCGGTGGTCCTGCTGAGTGCGACGCAGCCCTATGCTCGCCGCTCGGATCAGGAAGGTGCGCCGCCGGGTGGGGCTGTTTCGGATTTCGTCGGGCGCGTCGAGTTAGTTGTCGCTTCGGCAACTGCTTTCCCCGTCGCATTCATTCTGGCAAGCTGGCGCGGATTAGCAGCGGCTCTTCTGGTGCTCGCGGCGACCGGACTGTGGGGCTGGTGTTGCCGGCGGCGTATCGGAGGAATCACGGGCGATACGCTGGGGGCGAGCGTGGAAATTTCCGAAACGCTCATTTTGCTCGTCGGGCTGGGTTAGATTGGCTGGGAGGCAGGGACTCGAACCCCGATACGCAGATCCAGAGTCCTCTTCAGGGCGCTGAAGGCAAAGAGGATCAACGACTTGAGCCTGCAGATCAAGGAGAACCCCGGCAAAACGCGCAACGCCGGCGCAACAAACGAACGAAGAATGAAGCGTAAAGTCTGGAATGTTCCCACTGGCCGCGAAGGCGGCAATTAGCGCAATCACTTCGCTCCTCCCATGTAGAACTGGATGAGCCAACTTCTCCGGACTAAACGATCAATGGGCTCATAACGCACCGAGTGCTGGCAACTAAGTGAAACCACAGGCACGAGTGGCAACTCAAGTAAGCCTAAGTAATGGTCGATAGCGCTTAAAGGGAGTCGAAGGGAGTTTGACTGAACGGCGATGATCCCACAAAATCCTCGGTGCTCTCGCTTGGTTTCAAGGTTGGAGTGTTCCTGCCAGTCGTTGACCTCTAAATGGAGTTAACGTCGCCGTGAGCCAGTGCCCACATTGACGGAAAGCGCTCGACCTTTCCTTCAACCGTAGCCTGACCACTTGGACTACTACGTCGGCGGATGCCGAATGTGCGGGCACGTCGATCGGCGAACCCTGGCGCGTCTAAGTGGACTCCTACTTGTAAGGCCCGCGACTTGCTTCTTTTGGTTCCATAGGATAATGTTCTGTTCTTTCGCTTTTCAACAATATGGGGAGTCTGCTTTTCGCTCAAAGACAAGTCCCATCGTTCGAAGGGATCGCGTTTTGATACGGTTTTGATACGGTCAAAAGCAAGGATCCCCGTACTCCCGGCGCTGCATTCTACAAAAGGGCAGTTGAAGAACGACTCCGGCTGTTAACGAAGGGTTGTAGGTTCGAGTCCTACCTGAGGAGCCAAATTTCCAAGTCGCGTCCTGACCCCGTATGGTAAAAGAATTCATGCGGCGCGGGCATAGAACTTGAGCAGTCCTCCGAGCCGCTGGCGACACTCAACGGCGTGGCCGCGCTGTTCGGTTTTATCGGCAGCATCCGGGAAAAGAAGTTTGTTGCCTTTGCCCTGATGATTGCGTTCGCCGTGATAATGCGCACTGAACTCGGCCAGGGTCCGGGACAGCGGGCCTTCGCCGAACAGAATCAACTTGGACAGACACTCCTCCTTGGCGGATCGAACCCAACGTTCCGCAAAGGCGTTCAGATTCGGACTTCTGGCGGGAAGCGCCAGGCTCTTCACACCGCCTGCCGCCAGCACAGACCGAAACGATGCGCAGAACTTCGTGTCACGATCGTGCAGAACATAACGGCATCCATCCAGATATCCCCAGGTCTCCTGGGTCGCGCTGCGGGCGATTTGTTCCATCCACTCTTGATCCGGATGTCTGGTGATCCCCGCCACGCTGACCCGGCGGCTTTCCAAATGAAGGAAGAACAACACGTAGTAGGTCACCAAACCCCGCCAGCTCAGTACTTCCACGGTGAAGAAGTCAGCGCCGGCCAGGACATCCTTATGGGCGGTGATAAAATCCTTCCACGAGGTCGTCTGGCTACGCTTGGGAGCCGGAGCAATGCCGTGGCGGCGCAGAATGTTTCCCACTGTCTGATCGGACAAGCGGTGACCCAAATTGGTCAGGGCTCCGACGATGCGGTCATATCCCCAGCTGGTGTTCTCTCGCGCCATTCGCACCACCAGGGCTTCCACTTCCGGAGCAACCGCGGGGCGACCCGGATACTGCCGCTGTTTGGAGCCATCGAACTTCTTGGCGACGAGCCTTCGATACCAGGCCAAGATGGTGTCGGGTTGGGCGACGCAGGTGACCGCTCGGAGTGCTTTGCGTCCCAGGCGCTTACCGATCTCGGCGAGGGTGGCGCGCTCGGGATCGCTCAACCGCAATCTCGATGGCAGCTTCGCCCTCAGAATACGGTTCTCTGCGGCCAGATATTCATTCTGCAGCAGAAGCTCTTGGTTCACCGAGCCCGTCACGTACGCCAGCAGCCGCACCCACTTCTTGTTCCTCATGCCGACTGCCTATCTTACTCTGCGGCGAGCGAGTTTAGTATTTTGACCATACGACATCGGAAAGTTTCCAGTCCAGGTTGCAGTGCTGCCGGCAAGGTTGGTTCCGTAAATCGACACCCATTCGCCGGGCTGAACCGTTCCGGGTACGATGCCACCCGAGGAGATTGCCGGCAGAAGCGCCGGCTCGGCGATCGTTGAGAGGTTCTCGTTCGCCAGGTTCAACAGGGCCTGCGCCGTCATGGCGACGCTAACGCCGCTGGTCTCGACGACCTGAGCCGGAGAATTGATTTTAGCCGCCGCGTATTGATGCTGATGACGTTTACCGAGTAACCCATAGACGGGGTTCCCGAATTAGGGTTATGCACTTTGAATGTCCATAACCCAGGCGGAAGATAGCAGGCTATCTGCGCATTCATCTGTGTGCGCGAGGCGTCCCAGAAATAGTACCCGTCCTGGTTGTAGAGATACCAAGGGCCACTCGAACCGTCGCGGTGGTTCATCGGGTAAAGAACGTCACTCGCCTGGAATACACGCATTTTCGTCATAGGGCACCGAGTCCGAACTTGGCTAGAGTCATCTCCTGATGCTATCTGGTTGGCCAATTCGTGCGCCTGGAATAAAGCCAATCAGCGCTGGGCATTAGGTTGCTGACCGGGTTTTGGGGTGATTAGCGGCGAAGTTGCGTGTTGAAGATTCGCTACACCGGCGGATGACAAACTTTGCAAGGAGTATATCCGTTCGCCTCGGCTTCCTTCACCGTCGTCTTGATTGAACTGTGCGACAGGTATCGGCAACTAGCGCGGTCGTATCGTTTCCCCGTTTTGGTGATGTAAACCGTTTCCTACTGTGGTACCTGACAACCATTCGCACCTGCCTTTTGTGTTGAACCAAGACAGGTTTCAATACCGGCGCCGAGCGTATACTAGACTCCAGCCGAACTAAGTAACTTACCCGAGGAGTGTGTGTTTCGAGATTATGCGGTTACGATACCTCATAGCTGTTCTGCTTGGGCTTGCCGCTGTCGCCTTTTTCGCCGGCCAACGGCTCCTTCGTCCTTCGGCCTCCATTCACGCCGCAACGACAACGGTTCCGCAGGCCCAATCGTATCTTGTTATCTTGGGCGTCGGCTCCAAGACGCCTACCCCTTGGGACGGCTCGATCACCGCCACTGGGGCGACCATCCTCAGTCTGCAGGGCTGGCGATTCAGCGGCAGCGACTCCATTTCAGGAACTAGCTGGAAGCTGTCGACCCGCGAGGCCCCGCCGCCACCGCTGCAGACCCAGGGACCGTTCCAGGAAAACGGGGTGATCGTCACAGTCTCGGCCTCCACCAGCCCAGTCAGCTTCGACGTCAAGACAGCGCAAGGCAACTTCAGCTTCTCCTCGCAAGACGTCCCGTTCGGCGTAACCAAGTTGTTTCTGAATGGCACGGCGCGGGTTGCCCAGACCGCCGCTCCGTTTCAGTTGACCACCTCGGACGAAGAAGAAGATTTCCCGTCGATGGCCCAGTCGGGCGACGACGTCTACCTCGCCTACACGCGATTCGTCCATGGCGACCGCTCGCTGGCGCAGAGCCTCGGAACGAAGACGCCGATCACCAACTTCTCGTTCCTGGCGCGGCCGACCGGCATGGATCAAGTCCTACTGCTGCACTACTCCAAATCGCAACGCGTCTGGACCGGACCCTTTGCGGTGACGAACCCCGTCGAGGACGTGATGCGCACCGCGGTGGCCATCGATGGCCAGGGGCGCGCCTGGGTCTTTTATTCCACGCAGCGCAACGGCAACTTCGACATCTACGCCCGCAATTCGCGCGCCGACGGCACGATGTCCGCCGAGATCCGTCTCACCACCGACCCCGGCACCGACCTATTTCCGGTGGCCGCCACCGACTCCAGCGGCCGCGTTTGGGTCGCGTGGCAGGGATTCCGGAACAACAATCTCGAGGTCCTGGCCAGCGCTCAGACCGGCGACACGTTCACGCCCGAGGCCATCGTTTCCACCTCTCCCGCCAGCGACTGGGACCCGGCCATCGCCACGGCGCCCGACGGCGAAGTGGCCATTTCCTGGGACACCTACGACAAGGGCGATTACGACGTCTACGTGCGCCGCGTGCAGATTCACCGACCAGATCGGCATGGACGATCCCATCCCCATCGCCGCGACGCTGAACTTCGAGGCTCGCAGTTCGCTCGCCTACGATCCGCAGAACCGCCTATGGATCGCCTACGAGGTTTCCGGCCCGAAGTGGGGCAAGGACTACGGTCTGTACGACACCACCGGCATCTCGCTCTATCACAACCACACGATTCAGGTGCGCTGTCTGATCGGAAACGATCTCTACACCACCACCGACGATGTCGCCAAGACACTGCCCGGCGCGCCCGGCGACCGAACTGTTCCTGCCATCGACGCCTCGGCCCCGTACGGCCCTCAGCCCGACCCGAACCTCGCGATAAACCGGCAGCCGGACGCGGACGTGGGGTTCACCGCAAAACTGGACGGCCCCAAGAATAGCTTCCCGCGCCTGGCCACCGATTCCGACGGCACCGTGTACCTCGCCTTCCGCGAGCCGGCGGGCGACGGGCTTTCCACCAGCAACGGCACCGGCTCATCCGTCGGCTCGATCTGGATCGGCGCGATGGTCTATTTCGATGGCAGCCAGTGGCACGGGCCGGGCGTGCTGGCCTATTCGGACGCCGTCGGCGACAATCGTCCGTCCATTCTTCCCGCTGGGACCGGGGCACCTGTTGATCGCCCAGGCCATGGACCATCGGCTCTCCCCGCTGCCCAACGGGACGCCGCAGGACGACGGCGCGAACGCGGACATTTACGCGCTGGATCTGCCCGTCACCAGGACGCAGCAGTCCCCCCAGTTGACCAAGATCGGGCCGGTCACGCCGGCCACTCCCGATCCCGCCGCCGCCGCCGAAGCCGCGTCGGCGACGCTGGAGCGAAGCTACCGGCCCACCGTGAACGGGCAGCAGCTACCAGTTGCTGCGCGGCGATTTCCACCGCCACACGGAGATCTCCTTCGACGGCGCTCGCGATGGTCCGCTGATCGACAGCTACCGCTACTTCATCGACGCTGCCGCGCTCGACTGGGTGGGCTGCTGCGATCACGACGACGGCGGCGCACGCGAATACACCTGGTGGCTGACACAGAAGTTCACGGACGCCTACACGCTGGGCTCCAAGTTCGTCCCCATGTATTACTACGAGCGCAGCGTCAACTATCCGGAGGGGCATCGCAACGTCCTGTTCCCGCAGCGCGGCATTCGTCCGCTGCCGCGCCTGCCGCTATCGCCCGTTACCCCGTCCGCTGCCCGCTCCCGACACCACCATGCTGTACGCCTATCTGCACTTCTTTGGCGGCATCTCCGCGCCGCACACCAGCGCGACCGATCAGGGAACGGATTGGCGCAACAACGACCCGGTGGTGGAGCCTTTTGTCGAAATCTATCAGGGCGCCGTCCAGGATTACGAGATGTCCGGCGCGCCGCGGGCCAACACGCCCACCGATTCCATCCCAGGGTTACGAAGCCGCCGGCTACGTTTCCAATGCCCTGGGCAAGGGCTACCAGCTCGGGTTTGAGGCATCCAGCGACCACGTCTCCACGCACATTTCCTTCACCAACATCTGGGTGACCGCGCCCACCCGCGCGGGCATCATGGACGCGATGCAGCAAACGCCGGCATGTACGGCTCCACCGATGACATTCTGGCCGATTTCCGCAGCGGCACGCACTTCATGGGAGAATCCTTCACTACCAGCACGCCAGCCGGTGTTCACCGTGCGCCTGTTGGGCACGGCGCCGTTCCAGAGCGTCGTGGTGATCAAGGACAGCAATGTGGTCTATTCCACCAGCGGCGATCGGGTGGTGTCGTTCACCTGGCAGGATCACGACGGCGCAGAAGGGCAAGACCAGTTACTATTATGTGCGCGGCGTCCAGCAGCCTCAACCAGGGCAGGTCACGGGACAGATCGTGTGGGTGAGTCCGATGTGGGTGACCATGCAATGAAGATCGCGCTCGCGCTTGTTCTCGTCGCTGGCCCTGCACGCGCAGACGCCAGCGTTCCGTCCTCTGCACGTCTCCCCCGCAGGCATCATCCTGGATGATTCCGGCAAGCCGGTCCTGCTGCGCGGACTCAATCGCAGCGGCACCGGATCCGGCAACGCCGACGCCACCGCCACCGATGCGGACTACGCCGCGCAGAACCAGTTGCTTTCCATGAACCTGGTGCGGATCTTCGTCAACGCCGCCTGGTGGACCAACAACGTGCAGGTCCCCATCGCCAACCAGCCCTATCAGAGCTATATCGACACGCTGATTCAGCGAGCCAAGAAGTACGGCAACTATGTGCTGATTCTGAAGGCCGGGCAGTTCCCCGATCCTCCCTGCGGCGCCAGCGGCACGAACTGCCCGGCGCCCAACCAGGGCGACCTGAACTGCCAGGCGAATCCCTCCCTTTGCCCGGCGCAGGACACCACCGGCAACACCATCGACACGGCATTCAATTTCTGGGCCGCCTTCGCGAAAAAGTACGCCGCCGATCCGGCGGTCCTCTACGACACCTGGGAGGACATGCACGGCATCGACAGCAACACCTGGAGCGACGACCAGAACCAGTTGATCGCCGCCATCCGCACCTACAGCCCGCAGTCGCTGATCTTCGTGGAGGACACCGGTACGGCATTCGAATCGATTGTCGCGGGCACGCTGCCGGACCTGGCCTGGTCCAACATCGTCTGGAATTTCCACCTCTACACCGCGTCCACCGGGACGTGCACCGAGCCGGCGTCGCCGCGCTATGCCAACTGGCCGCAGAACTTCGATCCCGCTGGTGAGCTACGCACAGCAACACGGCCACGCCGCCGGCATCATGGAATGGGGCGGCTGCAACGACCCCGAGCCGTACCACACCAACATCACGTCCTACGCTCAGACTCACTCTCTGGCGCTCGCCTATTTCGACAACACCAATCTCATCGCGCAGTCGGGCGGGAACTATCAACTGACAGCGATAGGCACGAAAGTTGCACAGGCGTATACCGCGATCGCGGCGGGCGGGCCAGGCACGGTAGCGAGCGCCAACTCCGCGTACCAATCCACAGCGCTCGCGCCGGAAGCCATCGCTTCGGGTTACGGAGCAAATCTAGCGAGTCGTGACACAACAGGCGACACTGCCACTTTCCACCAACCTCGGTGGCACCAGCGTTCTGATCACCGATGCTAATGGAATTTCACGCTTGGCGGAGTTGTTCTTTGTATCTCCCACGCAGGTGAACTACGAAGTTCCACCAGGAGTTGCGGCAGGCACGGCTTCAGTCATGGTGTCGATGAACGGCGATCCTGTGGCTTTCGGCACGATTCAGATTGGCGCCGTAGCGCCGGGAATTTACACGGCCAATTCGACAGGACAGGGCGTGCGCCGCAGCCATCGTCTTCACGGCCCATGCGGATGGAACCAACAGCTCCGTTCCGGCGTTTCAATGTTCTGGCGGCAACTGCACGGCGTTCCCGATCGATCTCGGGCTGGATACCGACCAAGTCGTGCTGGAGCTATTCGGCACCGGAATTCGAGGTCATAGCGTGGCGAGTAAGTTGCAAGATCGGATCCACTACTCTGCCGGTCGCTTATGCCGGCCCGCAGTTGCAATTCGTGGGCGAAGACCAGGTGAACGTGCCTCTGCCGAAGTCTCTTCGCGGCGCCGGCACCGTAGCCGTTTTGCTCACGGTGGATGGCCAGGCCGCGAACACAGTGACCCTGAGTTTCAGGTAGCACAGGCGTATGATGAATAGCACTAAGAGAATGACCACCGGGTGCATACGAAATGAACAGGCCTGCAGGTGTCGCCATGCTTGAGGATCGCAACGATAGCACTTTAGGCGATTCTCAGATCTCGCCGCTCCTGTCAGAATATGGATTCGCGGCCTTCGTCGGCCTCTTGCTGCTGCTGAACCTCACCGGGACATTCAAAGGCATCTTCGGTCTGGATACGGCCATCCTCATCACGCTGTTGGCCGGATACAAGACTTTCTTCAACTCCATCTCGGCGCTGCTCAAAAAACCGTCTCGGCGGACCTGGCGCTCTGCGTCGCGGTGATCGCGGCGCTTGCAGTGCGCGAATACCTGGCCGCGGCCGAAGCCATGTTCATCGTGCTGGTGGGCGAGGGTCTGGAGTCCTACGCCGCGGGCCGCACCGAAGCCGCGATCCGGCGTTTTGTGGAGCAGTTGCCGCGGATCGCGCCGGCTGCTGCAAAGATGGACGATGAAGCAGGAAGTGGACGCGGCGACTCTGGTGCCCGGCGACCGGATCGTGGTACGCGCAGGCGAGCGCATCGCAGCCGACGGCGTCATCGAGCTGGGCGTCTTCCAGCATCGACGAAAGCTCCATCACCGGCGAGCCGCTGCCCCACGACAAACAGCCGGGTGATGAAGTCTTCTCCGGCACGCTGAATGGCAACGGCCTGCTCCGCATCCGCGTCACGCGCGCGGGTGCGGAGACCACGCTGGCCCGCGTCGTCCAGCTGGTGGAGGAGGCCAAGCGAAAGCGCGCGCCGGTAGAGCGCCTCGCGGACCGCTACGCCAAATATTTCCTGCCGGCCCTGCTGCTCGCCGCCGCGCTTACATTTTATTTCACCGGGAATTGGCTGCGAACCGTCGCGGTGCTGATCGTGGCCTGCCCTTGCGCTCTGATTCTGGCGACTCCCACCGCCATGGTCGCGGCGATCGGAGGGCTTGCGCGCCGCGGAATCCTGGTGCGCGGCGGCGCGGTTCTGCAAAATGCCGCCAAAGTCGACACGGTGGTGTTCGACAAGACCGGCACCGTCACCGAGGGCCATTTCGAAATCGTCCGCGTCATCGCGCTGTCGATCGTGAGGAAGACGAGTTGCTGGCGTTGGCGGCCGCGGCCGAACGCGGTTCCGACCACGTGCTGGCGCGCGTGATCGTCGAGGAGGCGCGCGCGGCGCAAGCTGACGTGCCGTCAGCCCGAAGACGCTCGCGTGTTACCGGGCCGCGGCGCGGAATGCACAGTCGGTGGACGCACCATCCGCGCCGGCAACGCCGCGTACCTCGCCGAACACGGAATCGGCCACGCCGAGCCTCTGCTGGAAGAAGCCGATCGCCTCGGCGCCACCGCGGTGCTGGTTGCCGACGGCGACCGACTGGCCGGCGCCATCCTGCTGCGCGACCGCATCCGCGAAGGCGTTCGTGAAGCGCGTTGGACAGCTTCAGCAGATGGGCATCACCTACCAGGTGATGCTGACCGGCGACCGCCGGCGCGCCGCCGAAGCCATCGCCCGCGAGATCGGCATCCCCAACGTCGAGGCCGAGCTGCTGCCGGAGCAGAAGCTGGACCGCGTCCGGCAGCTCGCCTCGCAGGGACGCACGGTCGCCATGGTGGGCGATGGCATCAACGACGCTCCCGCGCTCGCGGCCGCGCATGTCGGCATCGCGGTTGCCGGCGCAAGCGACATCACGGCGGAGGCCGCGGACGTAGTCTACCTGCCCCACTCGCTCGAAAAGCTGCCGCGCCTGTTCGAGGTCAGCCAACGCGCCATGCACACCGCCTGGCAGAACATTTTCCTGTTCGCCGGCGTGCGTCAATCTATTGGCAGTGCTGGCTTGCGCCACCGGTAAGCTGGGGCCCATCGGCGCCGCCTTCACGCATCAGCTCTCGTCGTTCTTGGTGATGATGAACTCGCTGCGCCTGCTGCGAGTCGAGCGGGCCGGGCAGTCGCGCGCTGTCGCCGCCTGGTCGCCGCCTCGCCACTGCCCAGCGTTTTGGGACCGGCTTCGCAGTTTTCGACACCCGCGATCGCTTTCCGATGGATGGTCGCGCGCCGCAAGCAGCTGGCGAAGCCGGCCTGGCTGATCGCCGCCGCGGTCCTGCTCGTGCTCAGCGGATTCTACACCGTTCGCGACCGGATGAAGTCGGCGTCATCGAGCGCTTCGGCAAGAAGGTGCTGCCCTTCAGCGAGCCGGGCCTGCACTACAAGCTGCCCTGGCCCATCGAACGGCTCACGCGCATTCAGGCCCAGCAGCGTGCGGGTGGTCGAGATCGGCTTCCGCTCCAACGCCAGCACGCCCGACGCGGAGCCCGCCGCCTATGAGTGGAACGTCCAGCACCGCTCCGGCCGCTTCCAGAGCAAGCCCGAAGAAGTCGCTGATGCTGGCCGGCGATCAGAACATGATGGAGGTGAACGCCGTCGTCCACTACCGCTCTGGCCCGGCCGGACGATTTCTGCTTCCGCCAGCTCGATGGCGAAGCCACCGTGCGCGCGGCGGCCGAAGGCGCGCTGGCCATCGTGGCCACCACCACTTCGCTCGACGACATGCTCACCACCGGCCGCAAGCGATGGAAGCGCGCGTCAAGAGCGAGCTGCAAGCGCGGCTCGACCGCTACGGCGCCGGCGTCGAAGTGCTGCACGTGCAGTTGCTGGACGTGCATCCGTCGCTCGAAGTGGTGGACGCATTCCGCGAGGTCTCCGGCGCCTACGAAGAGAAGAACCGCCTGATCAACGAGGCCGAAGGCTACCGCAACGAGCAGGTCGCGCTGGCGCGCGGCAATGCCAAGGCCCTGATCGCAGGACGCCGAGGGCTATTCGCTCGGCAAGCAAGAATCGCGCCGATGGCGACGCCAGCCCGTTTTACCGCTGCGCGAAGCAGGCTATCGCGCCGCACCCAGGCCTCACGGAAACGCGGCTGTACCTGGAAACGATGGAGCAGGTGCTGCCCGGAAAGAAGAAAATGATCTCGATTCGAGCAAAGGCCGGCGGCATCTGCTGCTGCTCGAAGACGGCGTGGAGATCGCGCCGCCGGGCGCGGCGCTCCTGACGCCCACTGCGCCCAAAGGTCCCGATTGAATGAGTGAGCAATCACATGATTGAACGCTATCAGAAATATTTCCCTCTGCGCCGGCGGCCTCGCGTTGCTGCTGCTAGCCTGGCTGACTTTCTTCTCGGTGCGCGAGACCGAGTTCGTCCTGGTCACGCAGTTCGGCAAGCCCCTCTACACCGTCACGGACGCGGGCCTGCACGTGAAGTGGCTTTTCCAGACCGCCACCTACTTCGACCGGCGCTTGCGGATCTACAATCCGCGGCCCTCCGAGTTTCTGACGCGCGACAAGAAGAACCTGGTGATCGAAAGCTACGTCGCCTGGAAGATTCAGGACCCCAAGCGCTTTGTCGAGACCGTGGGCGATCCCATCGGCGCCGAGATGCGCCTGCACGATATCGTCTGGTCGGGCCTTTCGGCCGCGCTGGGCACGCACGATCTGGAATCGATCGTCTCGACCAACCTTCAGACGGTCAAGGCCGACGACGATGCTCGATCGACCTGTCGTCGCTGACGGACCGCGCCGCGCTGGAACAGTACGGCATCGACGTGGTGGATGTGCGGATCAAGCGGCTCAACCTGCCCGAGCAGAACAAGCAGAGCGTCTACGCGCGCATGCGGGCCGAGCGCGAGCGCATCGCCCGGCAGTACCGCGCCGAAGGCGAAGAGCAGGCGCTCAGCATCCGCGCCGACGCCGACCGCCAGAAGGAAGAGATCCTGTCGGTCGCCTACAAAGAAGCGGAGAAGATGAAGGGCGAAGGCGATGCCGAGTCCACGCGCACCTACAGCCAGGCCTACTCGCGGAATCCCGCGTTCTACAAACTGCTTCGCACGCTGGAATCGTACAAGAAGATTTTCGACGACAAGACCACCGCGATCCTGAGTTCGGATTCCGAGTTGTTGAAGATCATGATGCACGGAGGAGGCGCGAAGTAGCAGTGAGCACGTCAGCACAAGCCAAGGCCTATCACCGACATCGTGGAGCGGACGCTGGCACGCGCCGCGCCCGAACCGTCGCAACCAGGTGGCGTGGCGGCTTGTTGCTGCTCTGGCTGCTGACCAGCGTCTACATCGTGCGCACCGATCAGCAGGCGGTGGTGACGCGGTTCGGCGCCGTGGTCGAGCCGCGCGTCATGCCAGGCATCCACGTTGCGCTGCCCTGGCCGATCGATCGCGTCACGAAGTTGAAGGTCCAGCAACTGCAGCGGCTGGTGGTCGGCGGTGAGCTGCCAGACACGTGTTACGGGCCGCGCGCAACCTTGCAATCGCAGTTTCTGACCGGCGATCAGAACATCATCAGCATGCGAGTCGTGGTGCAGTATTCGGTCGGCGTGCCGGTCGATTATCTGTTCCGCACCGAGAACGTCGCCCGCAGCGTGGGCGCCGCGGTCGAGACCGCGCTGGCCGAGCGCATCGCCGACGCGCAACGTGGATGCCGTGCTCACCACGGAAAAGCAGAGCATTCAAGATGAGGTACGCGCCGCCGCGCAGAAGCTCCTCAACGACTATCGCGCTGGCGTGCTGCTATCCACGGTGAACATGGAGAGCGCCGTGCCGCCGCCCGAAGCCGCCGACGCATTTCGCGACGTCGCCAGCGCGCGCGCCGATTCCTCGCGCATCGTGAGCGAGGCCCAAGGCTACGCGAACGACGTGATCCCCAAAGCGCGCGGCAGGCGCAGCAGTTGCTCGAAGAGGCGCGAGGCGTACAAGGAAAAGAAGATCAACGAAGCGCAGGGCGACGCCGCCCGATTCACGCAGGTGGCCGCCGAGTACGCCAAGGCGTCCGAAGTGAACGGCCAGACGGCTGTATCTCGAAACGATGGAGCAGATTCTGCCGAAGATCAAGAAGCTGATCGTCGATAAGAACGGCAATCTGGATTTGACCATCATTCGCAAGGGCGAATCCAGCAAGTAGACCGGACAATGAGCAAAGAGCGAGAGCGCGCATTCTGACGATCCTGATTTTGGTCGGCCGCGCTGGGCGTGGTCGCTGGTCCGGAAAACCGACATTCGCGCGTCGATCTCGACGGTTTGACGCAACGCGCCGAGGCGACGCCGCAGGATGCGATCTACGCCATGCTGGACGCTGCTCGCACCGGCGACGTGAAGAAGTACATGGCGAACTACACGGGCCAGATGGAGCAATCGCTTCAGCGAGCCAAGTCCGACTCCGCGGATTTCGCGAAGTACTTGCGCGATTCCAACGCGGCGCTGAAGGGAATCGCGGTGATGGAGCCGCAGTCGCTGTCCGATCGCGAAGTCAAGGCGCGTGTCGAGTACGTTTATGAGGATCGGAACGAAGTCCAGTTCTTCTATCTGGAAAAATCGCGCGACGGCTGGAAGATTTCGCGCGTTGAATCGGCCGAACGGGTCAAAACTCTGGTGCCGTACGGGACTCCAGTGCAGTAGCCCGGTTACTTGATCAGAGCGGTGACATCCGCGCCTCCGATGCCCTGCTCTCCACAAACCGAGTAGAACAGCGAGACCTTTCCGCTCTCATCAAAAAGAGCAGGATCGCGCAGGGCGTGCTCCTTCCCCTCGGACTCGCCTGCCTTGGAGGCGTCACCGGAAGATCGACGCATTCGTACGGTTCGCGTGGGGCCAGAACTTCTACCGGCGCGGATGCTTTCCAGTTCTGCCATTCACCAGTGAGTGGGACAGTGGACATCAAAATCTTTTCAGGCGCATCGCCGATCGCCGAGAAGAAGACGTACAGCGTATTTCCTCGAACCAGGAGCGCCACATGGCGGACGCGTCCAGCGTACGGTCCTCCGGCGAACGGGTTCGGCCCCAATTCGAAAGAACTCAGCGGGATCTCTCGCTCTGCCGAGCACTCCCAGGCGGCTCATGCTGTAGTAGGCGCCGTTCCGCTGAAAGACTCGCAGATAAGACGTCTTGGCGGTGATTCCAGGCCGTGTTTGAAAATGCAGGCCGTCTTCGGAGACCGTCGTCTGCGTATATTGCGCGTAGCCGTTGTCCCGCATCCACGTTAGCGCGGCCCGCGGCTCGGCAGGCCATTGCTTGCCGTCGGTCCACATGCCATGGACATACATCACGAGCCGTTTGTTCGGTTCGTCGATGATAGATTTCGGGCGAGGCGACGTGAGTATAAAGAGATGCTGGGCTCTCCGGCGGATCCGGCTGCGGCCGGTAAAAAATCGTATCGCTCACGTTGAGCACGCCTGGCTCGTAGATCTTCCATGGCCCGTGCAAGGTATTCGCGTAGGCCAGCCGAATGTACGTCGCCCTTGTGATGGGCGAAATACATGTAGTACCGGCCCAACGGGTGCTGAATCCATTGCGGAACGCGAATGATGGATGGCCCGTTGACGTTATCGCCCAGCGATTTTGAAGTGCCGACGGAGATTAGCGGATTCTCGGGAAACCGCACGGCGAAACCCTGGCACAAAGCCACTGCCGCAGTCGAGCAAGCCAGCGCCGCCGCGACCAACAAGCCTCGCATCATTTTCCCGTATACGTGATCCACATCGGCGACGCCCAGACGATTTCGCCGTTCTCCTGCTCGCCGCGCACGTAGTAATAGCTGGTCTTGCCTGCTGAGGCTGCCATGTCCTGCCAGGAGAAATCCACTTTCGCCGTTTTCGGCTCGCTGGTGTAGACGTACTTGCCGTCCTTGACGATGTAGACCTTGGCGAACGGCGCGGTGCCGGCCAGCTTCACCTGCAGCGACGGGAGCGAAGCAGTCGAAAATTCGTCGCCCATCATATGACTGCCGCTGCTGACGTCCGCCAGGATATTGTCGGTAGCGGCGTAGAGGTGGCGCTTCTTGAATCCGTCCAGCACCGCCTCGCGGTTCACGCCAGTCACATAGATGTTGGCGTAGCTGATGTGCGTGGAGACGTGGTCGGAGCTGGCCTCGAACGAGAGCTTGTATCCTTTTTCCAGCGCCAGATCGATGAATCCCTTGGGCCGCCAGCCGCCGATCGAATCCTTTTCGCTGTTCGAGCGCGGCGCATCCGGCATCTCGTAGTTCTGGCGGTCGCCCTGGTAGATCTCGACGGCCGGCTCGACCAGCGGGTCGTTGTCGCGCCAATCGGTGCCCATCAGCGTGCCGCTGGTGTGCGACGCGGTGACGCCGTTGAAGACCTTCAGATACGCGTAAAGCATCTGCGTGTCGGGCGCGTGCACGTCTGGATCGACGGCTGCTGATCGGCAAGCCGCGGCAAGACCCGGATGCCGCGCTGCGCGAAGATCACGTTGCGATGGCCCTCCGGATAGTTCACGCTGCGCTCGTAGTTGAACATGGGAGAGAACTTGCCCGGGTTGTAGAAGATGTCGGTCAGCTTCTGCGTCGATCCACCAGGTGTATTCGCGGCGCGCCGCCATTGTCGTGATCGCAGCAGCCGATCCAATCCAGAGCGCCCGTGTCGATCGCGTAGCGCCACTGATCGAGGAGCGTGCCGTCATTGCCGCCGTCCATCGAGATCTCGCTGTGGCGGTGAAACTCGCCGCGCACGATGCGCAGGTTGCCTTTGCGGTAGCCGCGCATAACCGACGACAGCGGCCCGCTCGGGCTGTCCGCTCGGGTCCAGGAGCTCGCAGCAGCCACTGCTTCCCCGGCAGTCGACGCCGAATGAGCCCGACGCCGGCCCGAGCGCGATCTCATTCGCGAACAGATCGTTGTTGAACGGATCCACGGGCACGCTGGGATTCATGCCGGTCGGCGTAGCGTACTTTTCAATCCTATAGAAGTGCCGGCGCCCGTCGGCCGAGCCGAGCACCAGCAATTCACCGGGCTCGCGGCGAAACCAACGCCGGCCGGTTGTCGAGGATGTTATCGGTGTGCGAGAGAAAGATCGGCCCGGTCCACTGCGAGCCGTCATAGGAGACCACGTACTCGCTCCAGACCGTGCCGATCGGATTCCACCAGATGGGATGGTTGCTGCGAACGGCCAGCCAGATCCGTCCCGGAAGAGTCGATGTGCAACCGCGGGCTGGTGTTCTTGGGCGCCTGCACGTTGCGGGCTGCCTGGTTGTCGGCGCGAGTCTTGGAATTCTGCGGATCGGGCTTCATCCATTGATCGCCGGCGTCGCTCTGTGAGACCGGCGCAGGTCGACGCGCACGGCGGCAATTCCGGGCAGGACCGTGCCCGGGTCGGCGGCGGTTCGAAGAACGCGGCCGTCGCGATCGAACCCAACCAGCCGCACCGCGCGGCCCTGATAGAGCGCCAAACCGGTGGTATCGTACGCGCCGAAATCCTTTGCCCCAGCGCTCGCCGCCTTCTTCGTAGGCGACCCACAAGCGTCCCGCCGGATCGTAGGCGATGGAAGGATATGCTTCATAGCGAGCCGACGCGGCCACCGGCGTTTCCGCGCCCCACGTGCCGGCATTTGCCGGTGCGCATGTAGACGTCGTAATTTCCGTTGCGATAAGAATCCCAGGCGACGGTGACGCGTCCGGTCCCATCGGCAGCGATGGCAGGATTCCATTCGTTGCCCGAGGAGGCGCTGACGGTGGCCGGCGCTGAAAATCTCGTTGCCATTTTGCGTGGCCGCGAAAATCGCAGCCTTGCCGTTTCTCCAGCCTTGCCATGCCACCCACACGCGGCCCTGCGAGTCGGTCGCTGCGACCGCATCGATATCCGAACCGGCCGCTGTGCTGATGCGAACGCTGGTGCCCGGCTTGCCGTTCTCGATCGCGCGGCCCCACACGTCGAAATTGCCCTTGTCGTTCTGCGACCAGAAAACCCAGGGCCGTCCCGTGCCGTCGATCGCGATCGCCGGGCGATAGAGATCGCCGCCGCGCGGCGCTCACGGCGATCGGTTCGCTCGCCCTTGCCCGCCGGTGATCTTCATCACCATAATCTGATCGCCGCCTGTCGGGCGCCTTCAATTCAGAGAAATCGGTGACCGGCTGCTGGACGGTTGGCGCGCAAACGGTTGTGGTCCTTGTTGTGCTTGAATTCCATGTAGGCGAGCCAAACATTTCCGCTCTTGTCCGCGGCGGCGCCGGGATAATCCTGCTCTTCGGGCGAACTGGTGAGCTGGGTGAACGGTGGGATGCGATCCACCATCACGCGGTTGTTCAGCGCGTTAGCCACTTTGCCGTAAGGGATGTCGCGCAGACGGACGGTGAAGTTGCCTTGCGCGGTGGTGACGTCGATCTCGGTGTTCTCGTTCGCATCGTCCAGGTACAACACCACGCCATTGGCGACGAAGGGGAGCTCCACCTGGTTTCCGAACAGCCCGCGTCCGCCGAACAGCCGCACGACATGCGTCGAGGCCGTCCAGGATGTTCCTTGGACTGCGTCGGTTCCTTCGAAGCGCCATGGCTCAATCGTCGGCGATATGGCCGCCGCGCGCTCGCTGAGCCGTCCCACTTCGTTTCGGCGCGATCGATGAGGCCGAAAATCACGCGCACGCCAACGGCAGCGCGTGAGCCTCCAGCAAAACGCTGCCAGCAGAATCAGGGAACAAGGCTTCATGTGTTACGCCTCCTTTCCGATCGGAGATCGGTAGGCTTCTCTGCGATCATACACCCGTGGGAAGTTGCTGGGCAGTGTGAAAGCGAGTCTAAGAGGCACTGACGATTAGGTGGGCTCCGGCGGGCGAGGACGCCGGTAATAGCTCAACGACTGTTGTCCGAACTTAACGCCGTCAGCGCGACGCGGGCTGATCTGCATGGGGCGGTGCCGGGGACCCCACCATTTAATAATGGACTTGGATCGGTTTGTCACCAGCTTGAGCCGTGGCTTGATCCGAATATGCAGGCGTCCGGAATGCCGAACGATCTCTACAAGAACTCGGTTGAAACACTCTGGTACCGGTTGAGTCCATCGCCCTCCCGAGTGAGCCTACGACGGCCGAATGGGTCCGGAAGACAAGCTTCGATACTGCAGATCCTCTATGCGCTCAATCTCCGCACGCCGAATGCAGGTTCCGGGACAATCTCGACTGGAAACTTTGAGGGCCACGTCGGACCAACTCGATAAACTCCAATGGGCACTGAAGGCCCAAGAACCAATCACAAAGTCATAACGTAAGCGACGATGTTCTCTTTCTCTTCGGGAGTTAGCAGCTCGCACCGACACATCGGGTCAGGTGATTAGACCGCTACTCTCTTAGCAAATCGATGAAACCGGCGGCCGTTCTCGTTCTCCTGGGAAGTTTTGAGGGCGGCCTTCGGCGCAGCTTCGAGCACTATGTCTAGTATCGCGTCGAGAGCAGCGTCGGTCAAAGTCGAGCCTGCATAGCCGGCTGTCCAACGCCCAACCCGCGACGTCGAGGGCGGCACGAACGAGGGTGGCACTGGGGCTGAAATAACCGTTCGGCCGCCGACGTTGACCGACTATTGAGCGTCCGGCAGGGTGTACGCAACGTACTCGCCCGAATAAGGACCGCCGCTAATGGCGATCACGATGTACTGCTTGCCGTTCACCATATAAGTCATCGGCGATCCGCTCTGAGGCGCCGGCATGTAAACCGCGCCCACTTCTCTGCCGGTGGTCTTGTCGTAAGCCCTTAACATTGCGCCGCGCGGATGCTCCGGCGTGGTGGTGATTTGACCGTCACCAGCGATCACCAGCGTCTTCGTAACCACAGTCCCGATGTTGTAAGCCACTTGGCCGGTTTTTGGTATGTTCAGGCCTTTTAGCGCCGGGTTGTTGCGAATTGCATCGGGTGTATCGCCATGCGGGACCTGCCAGACGATTTCACCCTTGTCCAGGTTAATCGCCGAGATGGTTCCGTAGGGCGGCTTTAGCAGCGGCAGGCCCTGGACACTCAGGCCGAAGCCACCGCCGCCACCGGCCGGTGGAGGTGCAGCCGGCGTCCTGGTCGGCAGCGGCGAATCGGCGCCGGCGTTCTCACCAGGGCCCCGCGAGATCTGGACTTTTTGTCCTGCCGTTCCCCAGACGTAGCTAATATCCGAGAGTTCCTTTGGTGGGGGGACGAGCCCCGCTGGTAGGAGGCAGGCGTTGCACCCGAATACATATACAGTGTGGGTCTCAGGATCGTAAGAGCCGCCTGGCCAATTCGTTCCACCGAGCGCCGTCCCCGTGAGCGTGCCGACCGGGCCGTCGAGCTTGCTCTCAACAGGCGGCGTGAACACCGGTCCCAACTTGTACTTCGAGACAATCGTTAGAGCTTGATCGTGCAGAGCTGGCGTGAAATCGATCAAATCATCACGTGAAACGCCGTTGCGTGTATAGGCAGGCGGCTTGACCGGAAAAGGCTGCGTTGGCGAGTACCACTCGCCGGGCACGTTGCCTTTCTCCACCGGCCGCTCTTCGATCGGCCAGACCGGTTGCCCGTTCACTCGATCAAAAACGTAGAGGAAACCCTGCTTGGTCGGTTGGGCCACTGCCTTGATCGCGCGGCCGTTGACGTTGATGTCGGCCAGGATAGGCGCCGAGGAGATGTCCATGTCCCAGAGCGCGTGGTGCACCAACTGGTAATGCCATTTCCGCTGCCCGGTCTTTAGATCGACACAGACCAGACTCTCGCCAAACAGGTTGTTCCCGGGCCGGTGTCCTCCGTAGAAATCCGAGGTCGGCGTTTCCACCGGCAGGTAGACTAACCCGAGTTGTTCATCTACGGTGATCTGGTCCCACACGCCCGTGTTGCCGGTGTACTCGGCCGATCCGTTCAGCCATGTGTCATAGCCGAACTCGCCCTTCATCGGAATGGTATGGAAGATCCACAGGCGCTTGCCCGTCCGCACATCGAATCCGCGGACGTAGCCCTTGTTGTTGCGCCTGCTCTTCGGTGTCAGGCCTTCTCGGAAGCTGGCGCCTACAATCACCGTGTCCTTGGCCACAACCGGAGCCGACTGAATCCCGATTTCTCCATGAACCAGATCTTGCACCCACTCGCCTTTGTCATTCCATGCCGAGATGGCTTGATCATCGTCGAGCTTCAGATCAATTGCTCCTCCCGTTCCAAAGGAAGGTACCAGGGCGCCGGTTTTCGCATTTAGAGAAATGAGCCGAAAGCCCGGTGTCACGTACAGGATCCGCTCTTCTTTGCCGTCGGACCAGTACGCCAACCCACGGCCCGATAGGGCTCTGGGGGCGGCAGCGCCGCGAGCTCCTTCATGCTCCCCGTGTACCCACAGCAACTCACCCGTGACCGCATCGAGCGCGATTGCAGCCCGTCGTGTTCCGGCCGTCGCATAAACAACGCCGTTCACCATCAGCGGCGTTCCCTCCAGTTTGTATTCTGGACGGTTGCCGATGCTGTCAGTCTTGAATCGCCACGCGACCTCAAGTGTGTTGAAATTCGAGGCGTTAATTTGGTCCAGCGGGCGGTATCTGGTCCCCTTTATGTCGGCGCTATACGAGGCCCACTCCGTGTCCTTTTGTTGCCATTCGCTAGACCCGCCGCGCGACTGAGCAGAGGCGCCCATAACTATCCAGACGAGTCCGGCGGAGATCGGGAAAACAGTCCACAACAGAGTATTCGCTGCCTTGATTTTCATCGGATGAATACCTCTCATCTTCTAGCGTTTTTTGACCTTTGGTTGGCTCGTACGCAGAATCCTGACTGCACGTATTTGCGAACCCGCATATTCTTCGAGCACGAATTATATTACCGGCCAGCGCGAAGTACAAGGCCTCGGGCGATCGATTGACACTCAACTGTTTCGAAAGAACAGTGGGGTGAGGGGCATGGAATCCGCCGCTAGCGAGCCAACGCCGCGTAGGCGGCAGCCTCTCTGAAGCGAGCACATCTCACTTGTGATCGATGTGGATCTCGCGGCTTGCGAACTTCCAACCCGAGGAGGTCTTGGCAAAGAGATCGCGGTAAGTTCCTGAATGAACTAACTTGGGCGCGGGCTCCGCCGCATATTGCCACACCACTTGAAAGAGCGTCTCCCCGCGCACCGACCCATCTGACAGCCTCTCCAAAATGGTGTTCGTTTGGTAGTGACGAGTCTGGATGCCATGCGAGGTGAACAATTGGAACCTTTCGCGAGTTCTGGCCAGTCGTTCCTTGTTTGTTCGCGTAGTGCTACTAAGCGTTCCTGCAGAATAGGTGGACATAATGGCATTGTCTTGGAAGAGGGCCGAGAAAGCCTCAGCGGCCTTGCCATCCCAAGTGTAGCTATAGCGTGAGATCAGGTCGAGTATTTGCTGGCGGTCAACCTCGAATGAATCAGCCGCTTGTACATTTCGAACCGATTCCGAACTCGTTAGTCGCACCCAGGCAACAATGACAAAACCCGCAGCTAGCCATATCGAAATTGAAGGGAGTCTTTTCATACCTACCTCCAGGCACGGCGCCTCGCTTATGTTTTCTCTTGGTCAGCGTAGCACCCTGCCGAGCAGCGTGACATTGAACACGATTTCCCATTTTGGCTCCCGGTCTGGGCTTTCTTAACCACACCGTCAGCGTTTGATCCTTTGATACCCGATGCGTAATCCAGGAGCAACCGACCGCAGACAGTGCGATACGGCCCCAAAAGGGCTGTGTGCGTTCACGCCGGCTTTACTTTCGAATCCAGATAGGCGAACTCCAGGCGAGTTGGCCGTCCTCCTGTAGCACGCGCACATAGTACCAGCTCTCACCAGGCGACGACTGCTTGTCTACAAAATCAAATCGGGCTTGCCGCGTGTCGGGCCGCGTCGTGTAGATGAACGCATGATTTTTGATCAGATCAACCTGTTTGATGGCCGCCGTGCCCGAGACTCGCACGAGGAACTGCGGATCCTCCTTGGCCTGCGCGGTGACGATATCACCCATCAGATGAGCCGTCCTGCCTGTGACCGCTTGAAAATCGAGGACGATATTGTCGGTGGCCGCGTACGCGTGGCGCTTGCGTATGGCATCGAGCAATCCTTCGCGCGTCCAAGACTCGGCCAGAATGCAGGCATAAGAGATGTGCGTCGACCAGTGGTCGCTGCTGGCCTGGACGCCGAGCTTATAGCCTTTGTCGAGCGCGTTCCACCAGAAGCCCTGCGGCTCGAAGCCGCTCTTTTGCGCATGCTTGTTCAGAGTGGTGGCCGACCGCGGCGCACCTTCGTACTCGTAGCTGGTTCGATAGCCCTGATAGATTTCGATTAGCGGCTCGACATCCGGATCGTTGTCGCGGAAATCCGTTCCCTGATCGGTTCCCGTGGAGTGCGGCATGGTGATGCCGTTGGTCCGTCTTAACTCCGCATAGAGCTTGGCCGCTCCTTCTGCGCCGCGCTGCTCGTCAGGGCTGACGGGAAGTGTGCGGAAGCCGCGCTTGGACCAGATCACGTTGCGGTGGCCGTTGGGATAAGGAATGCTGCGCTCGTAGGCAAACAAGGGCGTGAACGCGCCCTGAACAAAGAACAGATCGACGAGCTTTTGATTCTGCCACCAGGTGAACTCCTGATCGTAGCCGGTGTTGTGATCGGTGGCAGCGATATAGTCCATGCCGGCAGCGTCGAGAGCATAGCGGTAGAGTTCAATCAGGGAGCCGTCATACTTGAAATCGCGCGAAACATCCGTGTGCCGGTGCATGTCACCTCGATAGATTTTGTACTGCTTGCCGGCTGAGGAAACCGTGTAGGTGTGCATCGCCTTGATGTCTTCGGTCTCGCGATTGTGAACCGGGATCGCCTCTACCGTCGGATCAACGAGTGGCGAGAATTGGCTGGCGACCATCCTGGCGGGCTGCGGGGCCGCGCGCGGCGTGAGGCGGCCGAAATAAACATCGGCTTTGGCGGGAATCATGCTGCTAAAGGGCCGGTTGTCGGTCATCCAGGCCGACCAGATCACGCCTTGGGCATCGCGCGTGAGAGCGGCATGCTTCTCGATCGAGCCGCCGCTCATCATGATAAGGCCCGGCGTGGACCAGCGTTCACCATCGAAAAGGGTTAGATAGTTTTCCCAGACGATCGCGCTCCCTATGGTGCGGCTGTTCTGGCGCGTCCAATGCCGGAACACCATATTTAGCGTTCCGCTGCCGTCAAACACGATCTGCGGATGTTCGCTGTTATGGCGCATCGCTGGCGGGAAAGCTTCACTGGGCTCTTGTTTGGGTGCGAGCCAGCCTCTGCCGTCCCACATGGCGACGCGAATCCATCTTTCCTGGTGGAGTGGAGTCCCGAGGGGAGTAGGAATCAAAAACCCTTGGTCCTTGCCCCAATTAACGCCCGATTCATTCCAGGCGACCCACGGACGATTCTCGCGATCGACCGCAACCGATGTCTGCGCCTGAAAATTCGGGCTGCTGGTCACGTTTTGGACCGCCGAAAGGTTCCCATCGCGCCAGGTGCGGAGTTGCACATCGTAGTTGCCGTGCGCGTAGGTGTCCCAGGCCGCATACACCGCTCCATCGGCTCCGACCGCAATTGAAGGTTCCCACTCATTAGCCAGCGAGTCGCTGAGGAGTACCTCTTGCGACCATGAGCCTTCGCTGCTGCGAACCTTGAGGTAGATATCACTCTGGCCGTTTCGATAGCTCTGCCAGACTACGGCGATCTGCCCGGAAGGAGAAGCGGCGGAGCGGTGGAAGGTGTTAGAACCGGTTTGGGCTATCGGCTCGGCTTGTTGCCACTTGCCATCGCGCTTTTCACGCCCCCAGATTTGCCAGTGATCGTTTTCGCGCTGGCTCCAGAAGGCCCACACGCCGCCGCTCGCACCGGCCACGACCGAGCAGCGGAAGATATCCGCAGGCTTGGGCGTCACTTCCTCCGCCGCAGTCCAGGCGCCACTGCGAAGAGTCCGGAGCAGCACGCGGTCGGCTTGGTTCTGGTATGCCACCCAGGCTGCAACCACACTGCCGTCGGAGAGTGTGGTAACGGCCGGCTCGTCGTCTTCATACTGCGCGGTGCTTAGCTTCTGAACTGCCGCCACTTCGCGCACTGTAGCGCGCCCGTTGAAGAACTCGGCAGGCTCTAGGCGCAGGCTCTCCAGGCTGAACTCAAAATTGCCCTGTGCCGTCTGCACCTGAACGCTCGATTCCGACGGGCCGGAAACCGTGATGTAGAGGCCGACCGGCTGATACAGCACCTTGGGTGTTTCCCCAGGCGCCATCTCCGTATAGTCGAAATCGGCGAAAGGGGGGACCTCATCGCGCCGTGTCTTGCACGTCCAGGCACTGGGACCGGTCACTTTGTCAGTCGCCGAAAAATGCCAACCGGTGATCGACGTGACTGAGCCGCCGCCAATACGAACCGAACCGTCCCAATTCTCCTCAGCGGAGGCCTTCTCGCCAAGCATCAGCAAGAATGCGCGCTCGGATGGCGCTGGAATCGCAGGAACCTGTTGAGGAGAAGGCGCACTCACCAGAACCAGCGCGCCTAGGACCACAGCAATCAATGCGAGAGGCCCAAGCCATCGTGTCATGCGCGTACCTCAACTTAGCGGACACCATTATATATCTGGATGCTTCGGTTTAAGGTCGGCGACGTCTCGTTCAGGAATCTTTTTTCAGTTCCTCGGCACTATCCGCTCGAACGGTTCGACGCGCCTAACGCGAAACTTACAAATTCAGCATTCGGTATTCGGAAACGACAACGGCTCGTGCCGAGCCCGTTAATTGCGTATCGGAGTGTATCCAGGCCGCCTTTCGAGTCGGGCGAGTGAGATGCGATAAACTGTTCTCGCCGGCGCCGGAACGTTGTCGGAAACTCGGCGACATGGCGGCCACTGTGTTCTCGGACAGCATGCCGTTGGAGAACGAGGCTACGACGGTCGTCGGAACGCACACGCGCTTTCGCGCAGGTTCAATGCAAAGGGTCCGAAAGGCTAACCGACTGTTACTTTGCGGTACCCGCATTTGAGGGTAAGGCATCCCCATTCTCTAGCGCTGGGCATTAACCGCTTTTCAGGCCAGGGTAAGGTTGGTCGCAAATTGGACCGTGCTCCATTTTGCGTTATAGGAGAAAAGAAAGTGTTGCAACTTTGATGGCGTGCCCGAGATTGGGCCAATGACGACTCTCACGTCACGTTCTTAGGTGGGCAGTTCGAAGAGCTTCTGGATGAACTGAATCTGACGTCGAACGTTAGTCCCGCCAACCCACCGGGCTTGCCCTTTCCGAATCATGTTCATCGCCTCATATCCTTGAATCGTTCGCCTTGCCGCCTGGAACTCTCGAAATCCTTGCTTGGCGTTCACTCGGCGTTTGATCGCTCGATGGTCTTGTTCGAGGATATTGTTAAGGTACTGCACAGGTCGGTGCCGACAACGGCGGCGTAAAATCCCTTCCTTCTTTATATCTGCGATGGCTGCGCCGTAGATGGGTGCCAGATCCGTGTTGATGACGCGAGGCTGCGGATGGGATTGATCACTCAGCGCTTTGCGAAACAGTCGTTTGGCTGCATCGGCGTTGCGCAACGCCGAAAGCAGGAAATCAATGGTGGCACCGGCCGAATCGATGGCCCGATACAGGTAGCACCAGCGGCCCTGCACGCGAACATAGGTTTCGTCCACGCGCCAGGATTTGTTGGTCGGCTTCAGATGCCGCCGGATGCGCTGCTCCAGCTCTGGACCGTACCGCTGCACCCAGCGCCACACGGTCGTATGGTCGGCTTGCAGCCCGCGCTCGTCTAGCAGCTCTTCGACGTCTCGCAGCGATAGCGAGTATCGCAAGTACCAGCGAACGGCGCAAAGAATAAGGACCGGCTCGGTCTGCCGCCATTTGAAGATTGCTGGTCGGGTTGCCATTTTGTGGTCCCTTCAGGCTACCAGCCCCCACTCCGGCCACTTGCAACACTCCGTTGGAGCCATCGAAAGCCGACGGACTCACCCATCATCGCGCCAGTTCCGGCTAGCTCCTCGTCCCAGCCGAGCGCGAGTTGAAAGTGACTTCGTTAGGCGCACGTTGTTCGAGCAATCGAAGAGCCTCTCGGTACCCATGAACCGTCCCAACGTCGACGTAGTCCGTGCCTGCCTCCACTCCAAGCGCTCTTCCTCCTTGCGCTAGGTACTCATTGACAAGCGTACCGATATACTCGTCGCGTGGGCGGCGGCGCTGCCAAAGTGCAAAAAGCTCATAAAGAATCCGGGCTGGCATCTTAAACGCGCCCCAGACCCAATCCGTGACAATTTCGGATTGCTTGACTCGAACATTAAGCACGCGGCCGTGGCCGTCAGTACAGACAGCGTCGAAGTATTGAGGCTTTTCTACTTGAAACAAGAGAAACGATAGCTCGTCATCGGGCAGCAGGCAAAATCCGTCTTCGGGGAACCAGATCGTGTCCGGCAGCCCAATTAGAACCGGTTGATTGTAAGGGATGAACGGCAAAGCACGGAAGATGGCGTCACAAAGACCAAGAGGCTTTGGCTGGACCGTATAACAGAGATTCGTGTCGCGAATCGCGCCACCGTAGTACTCGAGGATATCCGATTTACCCGGCCCAATGACAAAGCAGAGGTTAGACGCGCCTCCGCGAATCATTCGCGCTAACAGGTACTCGCTCACGGCTAGGGGCCTCTCAACTTCTTCTTCCAAACGGCTTCCGACTGGCAGAAGTTCTTTAGAGAAAGCCAGCGGCTGAATACGGCTTCCATGACCGGCGGCAGGTATGATACCCCACATTCGTATGTCTCCTGGGCCTGAATTCGATAAGCTCAAGGCTTTATCAGATGCTAGCGGCGAACCGTTCAGTTTTCAAGCTATTTGTATCGTCTGTTCGTTACAGGAATGTTATAAAAGCAACTTAAGGCATAGGGTTATAGTACCCAATCGCGGATCAGTCGATCAACAAGCTGCGAGACAATTGACATTCAAGAAAGCACGGCGTAGAATGAGCTGGCTAGTCGTACTGGGCTCATGAAAAGCTGGGGTGATAGGCAGGCTAGGAGTAACGAAGTGACACCAGCAATGCCACGGTTTAGACGGCGCTTACTAGCCATTCGCCGCGAAAGACTCGCCCTGCAAAATTCGTTGCACAAAATAGCGTCGCGTCTTCAAAATCTTATCTCCCGCCTCGAGACCCTAGAGAGTTCGGTTTCAACCGGAAGGTTTTCCGCGCACACAGAGGGAGCGCCTTCCGGCACGCATGAGCATACGCAGGAATACGCCTCTGGGTCTAGCGAGGAATTCGTGGCTGGCCATCTTGCCAGCAAACGCGCGCATCGATTAGCGACAGCAGAAGGTCAAACCGATCGGCCTAAGCGCAATACCGGGGTCCGGCGTAAGCGCGTACCCACGTGAAAATTCCGGGTAGTTGCTACTCATTTTTCAAACCGACAGGAGGAAAAACAATATGCCGAGAATGATGATGATGCGCGCGCGAGTTAGAAATCTGACTCGCCAAATTGCGGAGCTTAAAGCCGCCGTGAAGCGCCTGGGTGGAGGACGCGGCAGCAGACAGAAATTGCCACTCGCAACTACGTTTGCGGGATATGGCGGCGGGATGATGGGTGGTGGGATGATGGGTGGCGGAATGATGGGTGGTGGGATGATGGGTGGCGGAATGATGAAGCATCACCACATGATGCATAAGCCCATGATGATGCACAAGCCCATGATGATGCACAAGCCCATGATGCATAAGCCCATGATGATGCATAAGCCCATGATGCATAAGCCCATGATGATGCACAAGCCCATGATGATGCACAAGCCGATGATGATGCACAAGCCGATGATGATGCACAAGGCCATGATGATGCATCCGCCGATGATGATGCACAAGGCAACGGTGATGCATCCGCCCAAGATGATGCACAACGCCGCGATGATGCACAAGCCCAAGGCCACCATGATGCATCCGCCGATGAGGATGAAGAAGGGCTAGGAATTGATTGTCGCGGCGGCGACAAAGATCAACATCGAGGAAAAAACATGAGCCCAGCTGGCAAAAAGAAAACGGGACCACATGCGAAACTGGTTCTCTTGAAGATCCGGATGCAGACTGCGCGGCGATTACACCGGCGGTTATTGGCTCTCTTCCGGAGTCTCATTATCGAACACCGGGGGCTGCTTAGACAGAAAGCAAACCGAGGCGGAGGCGCCAATGGAACTGTGCGGCCTCTTCCACGGCGGCCCGGGGCGGGCGGAGGTCCTCTGAATCCACCACCGCTTGCTCCACGAGTCCAAGGACAAGGAGACGCCGCCGGCGCCCCGCCGCCTCGGAAGGGTGCTCGGAGAGCGGCTCGCAGACGCCGCCCTTAGTCGAATCCGAGGCACTGCTCCGTTTGAGACCGATGTGAAAGCTTCGAACAGGTCCTGCGGTGTTGTTTACGCCGGAGACGGAGGATCGTAATGTCTTCAGCGCCGTTACGGGTACTCTTTCTTTCCTTACCTTCCCGTGCCTATGGGGAGATCAACGTTGTTCTGCCTCTGGCAGAAGACATCGTGAATCAGGGCGGCGAGGTCTGGTTCTTAGCCTCTCCCCTAGCTGCCCGCGTGACCCGGCAGAAATTTCCGGAGCGAGTCTTCGAAATGGGCGGAGAACGTGGAGAAAATCAGCGGACATTTTGGCGCATTGTTAAAAAATACCGAGTGAATGTTGTAGTTTTCGCCGAGCTTTACGAAATTCTGCAGCCGAGGCGCAAGACGGATTGCCCGTTGTTCAACGCCCGCTTCTTCTCGATGATTGGCGACTGCGATGCAACGCTGGTATTTGTGGATTTCATAGCGCACGCGCCCATACTGCAGGAAATAGGAGATTGCGCCACATGTGCCAGGCCGTTTGGCGGGCTTCACCTCCGCTCCTTCTTCGAGAGGCTGTGGGTAGTCATCCCATGTCCGCTGAACGAGCCCTCAGACGTTCCAAATCGTAGCGGTGTTCCCTACCGCATTGGATGCCTCCCCATCCCGATAGATGAAGAAGATAGACTCCGTGTTCGCAAACGTTTTCTGGCTTCCTCCAAACCCGAGGAGGGCGCCCTCATTGTGCGAACCGGATCGACTTGGCAAGCGAAACTAGCCTCCGAGTACGGTATTCCTTTATACGATCATTTCACCGAGCTGCTCGCCATCTATCTGCATCGCATAAAGAAACCCATCTCGCTCGTCACTGTGTCCGACCAGCAGCAGCTTAAGCCCGATCCGTCGCACAAGCTCAAGGTAGTGAACCTGAAGAACCTCCCGCCCGCCGATTACGAAAGACTCATCCTTTCAGCTGATCTTGTCTTCACGGATAACCAGATCGGCTACACCCTCGCGAAAACCATAGGCAACGTGCCGGGCTTGGTTTTTGTAAACAGCTACGACGCGCAACAGGTGCTCGATCTGGAGGAGTACGGTTCGCCATTGTGGCGGCTCGTGAACGAAATGGAGCGCAAGCGGCCCGGATCGATTTACCCTCATCACATCTTCCCTCTTCCGGCGGAGTCGGGGATCGAGAAAAACAACGGGAACGGAACGCGCACAGCTTTCGAACCGGAGACGCTGCGGCTGGGACGGATGCTATCCAGCCCTTATATCAAAGCCGAGCTGTTTGGCGGCAAACGCACATCGCAGATTCTGCAATGGCTGCTCGATGATCCTTCGTCACGCGTATACTTGAAAAAACACGACCTCGCTTACATCGATCGATTGAATCAGATAGACGACGGAACCACCGTCCTGAGCCGTTTGTACCACAGCGACCGTCTAATCGGTAATACCGTATGTTAGGCGACGGCAAGACGCGCTTCGCCGATCCAGTAATTGTTCTGGCTCTGCCGCGCTCCTTCAGCAGCTTAACGTGCGCCATGCTCGGACAGCACCCCCAAATGTATGATCTTCTCGAGACGCAGCTTTTCGAAGTGGACACGATTGAAGAGTGGTGGGAACAGTACGGGGAGACGCACGATTCAGATGGCCTCACTCGAGTGGTCGCGGAAGTGCTTTTTGGCGATCAAGGCCCGAGGCACGCTCAGATGGCCCGGCAATGGCTGTGGGATCGGCGTCGTTGGGGTTCCGCGGACATAGCCTGGCTACTTGCTGAAAAGCTTTTTCCGCTCGCGCTGGTGGAGAAGACTCCCGTCGAACACGCTTCTAAAGAGCGTATCCGCGAAAAATTGCATCGCCGACTGCGAACATTTCCCAAAGCTCGCTTTCTCCATGTGGCCCGCAATCCGATCACTTATGGCCAGTCTCACCTTGAGCATCTCGAAAAGATGTCCAAGACCGGCCATCCTTGGCGCATGGCCGAACGTTATCGAATGATGTTGGACCGATCTACGAAACCACCTACCGTCGATCCTCAGATCCTGTGGTTTCGCGTCAACAGTCTCATCGCGGAATTTCTGGAGGCGTTGCCGGACAAGCAGAAGATGTCCATACGGGGGGAGGATTTGGTCTCCAATCCGGACGCCACGGCACGGGAGTTGACGGAGTGGCTGGGAATGCGTTCCGATGACCGCGCTATCGAGGAAATGAAGCATCCCGAGAACTCGCCGTTCGCTTGCCTTGGGCCGCGTAACGCCATGTTTGGCGGTGACCCGAAGTTTTTCCGCGATCCCTCATTACGGTGTCACCATCCTTCCGTGGACGGGCTTACCAATCCACTGCCGTGGAGGCAGGACAAAGGCCGCCTTCAAAAGGATGTCCTCGAACTCGCCGATGCTTTCGGCTACAAGAGACGCGCCGCGGCCATCGCCCGCAAGGCCTAGACTATCCATAGGCCGATCCGCCAACGGTACCGGCCGTACTGTACTGATAGGGTTTTTTCCGGTGGCCAGCGATGATTCCAGGTATCGACTGTGATGATGCGAGTACCTTTACGGCAACGACGCGCGAGGATTGGGAGCACCCGTTTAAGTGCTCGCTGTGTCAGATACAAATAAATGACAGTCGGCCTGTAAAGATCGGGAATGGCCAGAATACTCTGGCGCCTCACTTGGACTTTTTGGCTGATGCCGGCTCGCCGGATTCGCACGCGGGCTTCTCGCACTTTCCGCGGATCTATATCGAAGCCGATCGCCCGCGCACCGAACAGCCCGGCCGCGTCCGCAATCACGCGGCCGTCGCCACAGCCTAAGTCGAACAGCAGGTCGTAAGGACCAATCTCTGCTAGCTTAAGGGCTTCGATTACGATCGAACGGGGAGTGGGGGCCCACCAGGAAAGTTTTGGCTTAGCTTTACCAGCGCCGTTTTCGACCACGTCGCCTTGGCACTTCTTGAGATACCTCGCGTAGTCGAGAACTTCAGCCCTCGTCCGAGGTGGCAGGTTGCGCAATTTGCGCCTTATGAGCGGACGAACACCGCTCCGTGGAGGTAAGTGCAGGCCAGGAGGGGGGAATTTACCGCCCTGTTCCATTTCGATACGCTCAATTAAATCCAGCAACCGTCGGCTCGACGACTCGGCGAGCTTTGGAAGAACTTTCGCTATTGCTACTGGTTTTGAAGGCATAGTAGATTTGATGCCGCAACAGCTATCGGCATTTGCGATCTTTAGCAACCTCCTTTCAAAAGAGATCGTGCGCCATTCGGACACATCCAGCGCCCCGTTCTTTCGCTCGCTAGAAAAATGCGTCAGCATGCACCATGGTTGCAGTCTACTACAAGGTACCTCTGGAAAAAACGCGCTTGTCTTCGACATGCCCCTCAGGCCGCCACCGTTCTGCACTTGCCAAGGCTCGGAGAAATAGCCGATTCATCTCACTCGGCAGATCCGCAGCAGCATGCGCAAGGTCGGCCGTGCCAATCAGGCCAGATTCTCGCTCGTGGAGCTTGACCGCCCGCCTCCCAAGAAAATCCAGAACCTTGGCACTTTGGTCATGTAACGTCAGTGCTGCCGCTCTCGACCATTCCAGCAATCCATTAGACGCAGTTGGAGACAACTGACGCAGGTGCCTCAGGATGAGAACGGAAGGCACTTCCAGAAGGCGGCAGCGAATCGCGGCGCGTAGCCAGGGGTCGGCCAGATCCGCCGGACCAACAATGTACTCAAACCGGATGCGCCGGCCGTCGTTAAGATCCATCCACCAAGCCAGCTGCGGACCGTTGGGGGAGCCCTCGACGTGCACATCACCGAGCCGCTTCTCCGTAGCCGGCAACAACCGGGCCAAGCTGAGAAGAGACGCGGTGGAAATTAAAGCGTGGCCATGAGCCTCCTCCATGGACTCGAAGCGGCGGCTCCACACCTTGCTGAGCCGCTCCAGCGATTGGGCTCCATGTACAGCGCCAGCGCCCGGCAGCGCAGCGAGTTCGGCGACATAAGACGAAGTATCTTCGAAATTGCAATGCTCCCAGTCCAGCTTGGTAGGCATGGTGTCGACCAGAGTGACCCGTTCAACGTTCGGGAAGCAGACCAGGGGCGTCAACAAATCAAAACCGCAAAATGGAAATACAACCAGGCGAATCTCTTGACTCGGCTTCAGACGCGAAAGCTGAAACAGGGCACTGGCGATTCTACGAAGGCGGCGCAGCTCGTGTGGGACCTGATTGAGGAGATACTGGAAAGCCTCATATGCCACCTGTCCCACGGGGTGGGGATGTTCTGGGAGCTGATCGCGCAGCTCGAGGGCCTCGCGTTTCATAAACGATTCCAGCGCAATCGCGCGTTGTCTATGGGCGGCCGCCTGCTGCGCAAAACGAAAAATGAGGCCCTTAGAAGACCGGGTTATCTGTTCCACGGTACCGGTGCGGTGGGGACAACGCTCGATCGAGATGCCAAAGTTGCGGGATACCGCAAAAGGTCCATGTCGGCTACAGAAGCGGAGAGGAACGCCCATGCATGTCTCGTTAGGCTTGCCCACACAGGAGCAACAGGTCAAAAGCGCAGCTTCCACAGACTTGTTGAATGTCCATGCGAACCGTCGCATCGCTCTTGCGATGTGTGAAGGAATTCTCCCATGATAACCGACATCATATATTCGAACACCACGATTTCGAGCGGACTTCAAGTCCGGCAAGTAGTCATACAGGGTGTGCACCAAGTCCTCATCCCGAATGTGCTCGAGAGCGGCGCGGCTGAGAGGAAGCAGGGCAACTTTTCCAGCTGCTACAAAGTCGGGATATAGATGCGATACGAACTGGTGCGCATATTCCATGTCGCGCCCGAGAAACAGCACAGCCCAGCCCTCGTGAACGTCCCGGGCGACATGATCGCTCGCTAGCGCGCGATATACGCGGGCATGCTCGCGGTAACGTGCCAGATCCAATTTCCGGTCAAGGGCTGCCCGAGTCTCCAGATATCGACGGTACCTTGCGCACCCAAACGCGCGGATCCGCATCCAGCTAAACTGCCGGAACGTATCCGCGTAACGAACTGCGTCGGTAATGGCGATTTCCGTGTTCAACTCCTGGCGGAATTGGTTCCAGCCCAGGCGGCGATTCAAAAGGTAGACCAGAAAATGAAATGGTGCGCTGGCCGCGCGCCAGAGATGATCGAGGAAGTTGAAGATCAAAGGAGAATTAAGGTCGTTTTTGCGGCAGACGAGCTCGTAATCTTCGATCTCAATGAACGGGAGCACCTGATAACATGCGATCTCCGGGACCGTGGGCTCAAGATAAGGATTGTCGTCGATGCACAGGCCGAAGCAAGATGACAACGCACCGCTCACCGCGATTCGCCGCGCCTCCTTACGATTACCATCTGCTAAGGCACGGCCCAGCCTCGAGAGCTCTTGCAATTGCAGGAAACGGCTCGGCTTCGATCGGATGAGCCTGCCATGCGGGTTATTCAATGATCTTTCGCGGCGAAACCTAAGCTCGACTCCTCGAGATTCCGCAAAGGCTTCCAGAATCTCGTTCCCAACGCACGCATCCATCCAGTCGGCCAGCGTTTTCCCACCAATGGTGACGCAACGAGTCACTTCATCCACCTTGTCCTGGTCAGCCATCGAGTAGACCACTTTGCCCTTCCACGGAAGCCGGAAAATCTGTTCGAGCGCTTCTAGCCCCGGGCGGACACAATAAGTCGGACCGAGATCGCAGGTGAGATTAACCACCCCAAGCGACTGCAGCGGAAAGGCAGTGGGCCTGTCATCCGCTGGACGGGGCCGCAAGAGAGTAAGGTCGAGGTCGACCGCAAGAACAGTATTTTGGACCCAATCGCGACGGCTTGGTGCAGACTTAAGACGAGGCGCTCGCCTTCCGCTCCTTCGTCTGGCCCCCGACTTTACAGCTTCTTGATAAAGGCGCAAACAATCCCGCGCTTGTTGTTCGATATTGAAGCTTTGCGTGGTCTGATCTGTCATCTGGCAGATCTTCGCGCGCTCATCCGGACGTTCGATACAGCCGCGAAGGGGGCCAATCAGGTCCATCCGAGGTCCAATATGATATGTGAAACCATTGGTGCCATTCTCAACAGGCTCGGCGATTGGCGTCGCAAATGCCGCTATCGGCACGCAGCCCATCTTCATGACCTCAAGAAGACTCCACCGGGCCGTAGTGCACGAGGGAGCGAAGATCACTGCCCGGCTCATCTCATAGAGAGCACGGACCAGCGCTCTCGGTTGAATTCCCATTAGCACCACGCGATCAAGCACTCCCCGTTCTCTGGCAAGTTGGTTGATCCGGTCGCGAGCGCTTTCCAAGTCGCAATCCGCAATGACGACCACCCGCACTGCGCGTGCGCTTGCCATCTCCGAAAGCACCGCCAGATCTTTAAAAAATCGTCGGAGAAAGGTTCGATCCACGCGCTCCAAGACCAACGTGACGACGGGATCTCCGGCGCGCCGCGCGCTCAACAGCCTGTCCCAAAATCGTAGATCGCTTGAGGTCACACGAGAAAGCGACCAAAACTCGGTATCCAGGAACGGACTGATCTGTTCTGGGCGCCGCGACTGTAGTTGACGAGCCGCGCGCTGCGAAGTTGCCAAGACAATGTCGGCCAGATCGACAGTGGTGCGGATAGCCGCCAAGCGGGTTCCTTTTGGTTTGGTTTGGGCGTCGTATGTTAGTACGGTTGTAGCCCCACATTCCTCTCCAAGTCTTAAGGCGCAGGACTGCCAGTCTTGTCCGGCACTCCAGATGTGCACGACATCGGGCTGCCATTGCTCCAGGAACGGTCCCAAAGTAGCTTCGAGAGAAAGGAGGAATCTTCGTGAATTCAAAGCCGACTCACGCGTGGCGCCTCCTCGCGGCGGCTCCGCCTCTATTTTCAAAACATTCAGCATCGCATCGGTCTGCAAAAGCCAGCCGCCTAAATCCACCAACTTCTTGCGATTGAGGAGCGCCTCGAATGTTCGCGCAGAGGCGATAATGACGTGAGTCATTTCTACGCCGCGAATTTCGGCCAATTTGCGATAGAGCCCCGCGCGGCACGTTCCAGTTAGATCGAAGGGCGAGCGAAGCGCCGAAACCTGCACGATTCTCATGAACGCCATTGAACCTTGTGTTTAGGTTCAGCCCAGCAGGGCTTAGCAACAGTTAAGCACCGACGGGTAAGAAACTGCAACTGATTCGGGTATGGTCCTGAACCATCGATTACCCCTGAATCTTCTGGGCTAACACTTGACAGGTGGAGGCAACCCGGTAACACTGGTTGACGTAACACGAAGGCGGCACACATAAGGGTAGACCATTGGCTCCTGGCATCTCGCCCCAGATTATACAGTCTTACA
The DNA here is from genome assembly GCA_963780485.1 of Bryobacterales bacterium. Taxonomy (GTDB): domain Bacteria; phylum Acidobacteriota; class Terriglobia; order Bryobacterales; family Bryobacteraceae; genus Palsa-89. The sequence continues at coordinate 973 of CAWACO010000002.1, read as the reverse complement.
CCGGAAGGCGACCGACCACCTCTGTCGATCCGCGGTCGGTACTGTTCATAACGCTGGATTCATGCCGCTATGACACGTTCGCGGCGGCGAAAGTGCCACATATGAAGGACGTCGGTCCTCTTTATAAGGCCATCGCCCCTTCCTATTTCACCTTTGCATCCCATGCGGCCATGTTCGTCGGTTTTACCCCAGGAATCGCAAAGCTCAGACGACAGTATCTGAATCCAAAATTCGGCAAGATCTTCAGGCTGGAGGCGGCCGGCTTCGCTGGCAAACGAACTGATGGTATTCGACTCTTCGGCGAAAACATTATTGCGGGTTTCGCGAATCGCGGCTACGTTACGATCGGGACAGGTGCGGTGGGGTGGTTCGATCCTAAGACGCCTACGGGGCGCGTATTAGGAAGACCGTTTCAGCATTTTTTCTTTCCCGGAAATACTTATTCTTTAATCACCAGATCGAGTGGATCGGACAGCGCCTACGCACCGCCAGGCGGCCAGTTTTTCTGTTCCTAAATGTAGGCGAGACTCATATCCCCTACTACTTTAAAGGGGGCCCGGGTCCGATCGATAACCCATGCGTTCCGGTTTGAGCCGTCAATCGAGCGAGGGAGTGCAACGCGGCAAAAGCTTGGCTGGAGTTCGTCGATCGAGCCATCGCGGACCTTTTGGAACGCTTTCCAGCGCATCCGTGCTCATTTGCGCGGACCACGGCGACTGTTGGGGTGAGGACGGGCTGTGGGAGCACGGTATCAGTCATGAAATGACCTTGACCGTCCCTATGGTCATGCACTTCTCGAAATTGCTGGGGTCGATCTGATCAATCCCCGTTCGGGTGACCTTGCACCTTTGGCAATCAGAGCTTACATCCGAGCGGAATACCGCGACAGCTTGACATATTCCCGAATTCCCGGAGCTAACTTGCTGGCAAGGTTTGGCTTGATCGTTGTATACGCATACGCAGGAGCTGTCGA
>CAWACO010000001.1:0-631641 GCA_963780485.1 Bryobacterales bacterium | reverse complement strand
TTGAACCGGTAGCTACTGCTAAACCGCCCTCGGCACGCTAAGGAGGTCGCTGATGTGGGGCAGGTCCCTGACCTGCCGATTTGACGCCCTCGACGACTTTGTCAGCCGCCTTCAACGGCGTGCTGCGAAACATACAGCGGACATGATTCAGGCCTCGGATTTTTGCCTGATAAACGCGCTAGGCTCCGCGAATCCGCTCAAGCCTGCTTCCGTGTGGATAAGTCCTGGTAAGTCCCCATCGATCTAGTCTCGCTGTCCAGCGCGCGGGCCATGGGAATCCGGTCGAGATCGGCGTTGTTCGGGACCAAAGCGCGAGATTCTTTCCGGATAGCTTAGTCCCGGAAGCAGCCGGCCAAATTGGTTCAGTTGCTCTTCCCCAAACTTCTTATATGTGGCCGCGTCAACAGCGCACTTGCGTGGTACGCTTGCTGGTATGAATTTGACCGGCGTCGCGGCGCTCGTCGTGCTATTGGTCCTGCTGTCCGGTTTGCGGATCGCGAGAGAATACCAGCGCGCGGTCGTGTTTCGATTGGGACGCTACACCGGGCTGCGCGGCCCCGGCCTGTTCTGGCTGATTCCGCTCGGTATCGAAAACGAAACCCGCATCGACCTCCGGGTGGTCACCGCTCCTATCGAGCAGCAGGAAACCATCACGCGCGACAGCGTAACGGTGAAGGTGAACGCCGTACTCTGGTATCGCGTCAGCGACCCGCAGAAGGCCGTTCTAAATGTGGAGAATTTCCGCGTTGCCGTCCAGCAGGTCGCGCTCACGAGCCTGCGAAACGTTATCGGCCAGCATGATCTGGACGAAGTTCTGAAGGCGCGCGACCAGATCAATAGGATATTGAGCAGGAACGTGGTCGAGAACATCACTCCCTGGGGAGTCGCCGTCGAATTGCTGGAGATGAAGGACGTGGAGATTCCTCAGGACATGCAGCGCGTCATGGCCATGGAAGCTGAGGCGATGCGGGAGAAGCGCGCCCGCATCATCAAAGCGGACGCCGAACTGGAGGCGTCCAAGAAACTGGCGGAAGCAGCGCAGTTGATGGTCGGGAACCCCGCCGCGCTCGAATTGCGCCGCATGCAGATGGTGGCCGAGGTGGGCGCGGAGAACAACAGCACTACTGTAATTATGATGCCCGCCGAGTTTGTTCACATGGCAGGAAGTCTGTCAAAGTTTCTGCAAGGGAAGGAAGCCCCTTCCGAGCCGGCCGCGTGAGCAACTCGTGAACCCGGCTGCGCTTGCCTGTTGCTGCGGACTCCAGTCGGATCGCGGGCGATCCGGAAATTATCCTGGAGACAGCCGCTCAGAAATATTACTCCCTTAGAGTCCCGGCCACGCCAAGTGGCGCGGGAACGCCCTGGCCCGCAGCAGCGGACTCAGGTGGGCCCCGCGAAGTTTGATTGCAAGAGATGATCCTTTGGCGGCCCTCGCTCCGCCGGACGCTGGGCCGACTAAGCGGTAGTGGTCGTCGCGAATCTCCCGGCTATCGTTCGGATTGCGGCCTATGACCTCTACCGAATCAAGGAAGAAAGGGCCCTTTCGAACCAACGCGAGGACTCCTAAGCCGTTAATTCCGCGTGTTTCGGTGTAAGCCAAAATCGAGCCAAGAAGCACGGATTAAGCCAGAACAAGCCAATTTTCTGTCGCACGGAGTGTTAACCTGGGAACAAATACGAGAGAGCGATGACACGATCCAAGCGCAGCAAGAAGGGTATTTGCGTGTACTGCGGCGGGACCGCGCGGCTTGGCAGGGATCATGTCCCGCCACGCGCGTTGTTCGGCGGGCGATTCCCTCCCAATCTGATCACCGTTCCGAGCTGCGACCGCTGCAATAATGGAGCCTCGAAGGACGACGAACTGTTCCGGCTAGCCTACTCGACGCGCCGGGATGCACCGAGTGTGGCTGAGCGCGACTTGGCTTTTGCTGCCACATTGCGGTCGTTCAACAAACCAGAGGCCAGTAGTTTCGCTCGAAGGAGCCCGAAGCCAGACGCGCGTGGTGGAAAGAACTTCGCCAGCCGGTCTTTATCTCGGGCGTGGCTTCGTGTACGAAGCTCAAGGAGCACCTTTGGACAGAGTGATAAGGCGAATCACCAAGGGACTCTTTTTCCACGAGAAGGGCAGACGCCTGCCCAACGACTGCGTGGTCAAACCGATCGCGCTATGCCGCCTAAAGGATCTTCGGCCTCGGCGCGACGAGTGGTTCATGGAAATGATCGAAATGCTCCTGGGGACCGTGCCGACACGATTCGGAACGGCATTCGGATATTGGCGACTCTGGTCGGAATTCGGCTGGGCCCGCTCGTTCTGGCTATTCGAAATCTATGGTCGTTTGGAGTTCATCTGCGGTACGCATCCGAAACCAACCGGCGATGTTTTGGGACATCCTCCGCCATCAGACGAGTGCGGGCGAGCCTGTGTTCCGATGATGCCGAAAATCCCAATGCTGGACTTCGCGGGAAATAAGCAACTACTAAATCGGCTGTATCGAGCCATAAACGGACCACGGAAAGTGGAAGCGGATGCCGCGTTCGGACGCTGAAATGGTTGGTACGAGTCCAAGCGCGGGACGGCGGCTAGCAACTAGCTAACGCAACACTCTCCCCCCAGCAAACGCATCATCATTATTCACTGCCTCATACGCGGTGATCCCTGCCGCACGCTCGGGGACTCCCGTCTATCGTTGGCGAACGAAAACTGTTTAGATGCCGGTTGCAACACGGCTGGGATTTCGGGACACAATCGAAGGAATTGGTATCGGCGGGTGCGTCCCTTTCGAAGTTCAACCGCTCAGCGCTTCTGTTGAACGGCAGGCACGCCAATATTCACGCCGACATCGCCATTGATTCCTTGTCGTCACACCCCCGCCAGATAACTCAGATCCTCGCAGAACCGATACACATTCTCCTCGCGGCTCACCATCAGCGCATTTCTCTTGGTGCAATAGCGCTGGTACGCTTCTTCGCCCATGGACATCAACGGCCCAGGCCCGTCGAGCACCGCCCAGTTTGCCAGTGTTGTGAAAATTGCGTAGTCGGAGCTGGGGCCGCCGAACACAGTCTGCGCAACGAAGAAGAATTTCATCCCCGCTTTTTTCATCAGCGGCAGCAGATCGCTTTTTGCAAGTGCCTGGAACTCGCCTCCCTTTCCCAATCGACTTCGCATCCATGTGATGGTGATCATCGTGGGTAGCTCGGTACCGCATGGCAGGCTGGCCCCGGAAATGACCCGGACGATCAAACGCCGCGTATTTTCGATGTGGGAATCAATCGCAGCGACTGGCTGTGGCCGGTCAGCGGCAATCTCTTCCCCGATCGGGTTGGCGCCCAACTCCATGTAATTCGAATAGGCGTCGATCCTGAGATACTCCCGTTCCCCGCTCTCCGATCTCCAGACTGAGAAACCGTGCGGTGCGGCGGATTCTCTTAGCAGGGCCGCATGCTCCCTGCCGGCAGTCTCGAACTCGGTTACATGCTCTGGCTTGACGCGACAAAAATCGAGTCTCAGGATATTGGCCTGAGGTGACTGACCTGCGACTGGTGCTACAAGCACGCGAATGTCTGATGCAAGGTCATGCACCCTCCTGGGTGTCTGCAAGTATAAACAAATTGTTCCGCGTTGCACGACTTCGGGCTTCTGGCGAGACGTAATTTGATCGTCTCAGGGAAGGGGTTCACTCCACACATTGCTGTACAATTTGTGCCCACCCTGGTTTGCGAAGAGTGCCTAAGCATCACCCGCGCCTGCTCGTCAGAATTCACAGGTTCTCGCTTCCCGCCCGATCGTGCACTGTCACCATATTGTCACCGTCACAATGCGATTCGCTGCGACTTGCCGTGACGACTGCCGGATTGTTTCCTAGTGTTTCCAAGAGGATGCGACAGCCTGGGAGAGCCGTCCTGGGACTCAAAATCCCGCGCCCTTCATTGGGCATGTGGGTTCGACCCCCACCTCCAGCACCAAATCAATAACTTACAGGAGAGAAATCGTGCGTACAATGCGATGATTTCATCGACTGTGCCCAAACCGCGAAGGTCATTAAGCAATTTGTCAGTGTAGGTGCCTCGCAAATCCTGCAGAGAAATGCATGTTGCCGTGACTGAAAGGGACGAAAGTCCTGTGCTCCTCACGCAGAGGATTCGTGTCACATTCCGAACCCCGACTTGGGGAGCCAGGAGTTCCATCGTATCTCAGTATCCTGCCTCGCGCCGGCAGCGTTTGGGCCAGCCCTTCATAGGCCACGGCTTGGAATACCCAAGGGTTCTCAGATCACACGAGATTCATCTTTCGCAACAGAGATTCACTGCCGGGATGGGGAACTTGATCGGCGCGCTGGTCGGCGAGAGTGATTACAGCGAGAGGTTCTCGCTCCTGCATCGCTTGCTCGAGCAATTTGTGGGCGAGTTCGACGTCGCACGAAGCCAGGGCAACAAAACTACGTGGAAGGAAGGGAATGTACTGTTCCCTGGCGCGGCGGTCGAGATCGTTGCGGATGTTGTTAACATCTGCGTTTCGCCCCTTCCGGCTGAGAACCAGCGCCATCACGCCGAGTAAGAAGACGTCGCCGGGAGCAATTTGCAGACCTGCTTTAATCGTTGTCGCGGCCTCATCAACTAAGTTATGGCGCAGCAACGTGAGTCCCGCCATAAACCTGCAAATTGGAAGGGACGGGAAGAGCTGGGTGAGGGATCGGGCTTTATCAACCGCTTCCGGCGTTCGCAGCGTGTAGAGGACCCAAAGCTCGGTGATACGGACCGCAGGGCTTAGCGGATCCAGGTTCACTCCGATTTTAGTTTCAGCCAACGCTTCCGGGAGGCGCCGAGTTGGCACCAGTAACCAAAGGGCTCGGGCCACCCGAACCATCGGGGAGCCGGGGTCCATTCTTATAGCTTTCGCGAAGTGATCGTCCGCATCGTTCCAGTTGTATTCATAGAACGCGGAAAAAACACCGCGGACTACGTGCGATTGCGCAGATTCGGGATCCAACTGCAAGGCGCGGCCCAGAGAGGCTAGCGCGGCTGGAGCCAGTTCGTTGGGACGTTGGGCGAGATAGAGTGCGCGATAGTAAGCCTGCAGAGCCAAACCGGAATGCGGAAGCGCATAGCCGGGGTCCAGTTGTATAGCCCGCTCATAGCATTCGAGGGCGTGATCGATGGCCTGGGGTGTCACTTGCTGCACGAAATAGCGGCCTTCCAGGTATGCTCGATAAGCCTCAGAGCTGCAGGGCCGGCGTTCGCCGGGTCCCCGGAGCGAGGTGCGCATTGCATCCGCGATCGACTGTGCGATCTCGTCTTGGATAGTTAGAACATCTGTCAAAGCGCGGTCAAAGCGGCCGGACCAAAGATGATTCCCGTCGGATGCGCTAATGAGTTGCGCCACGATCCTAAGACGATCACCCTCACTCCGGAAACTACCTTCCAAAACATTCGCGACGCCGAGTATTTCCGCGATTTGGCGTATATCTTGAGTCCGGCCCTTGAAGGCGAATGCGGACGTGCGCGCAATCACTTTGAGGCCGGGAATCTTTGCGAGTTCGTTGATTACGTCTTCCGCTAATCCATCCCCGAAGTATTCGTTCTGACCGGCTCCGCCGAGATTGACGAAAGGCAGTACGGCGATAGAAGCCTCCGGACCGGGCCGGGACGCAAGCTGCGAGGCCGCGGTGGTTTCGACAGGTGCAATAAAGCGATAGCCTCGGCGGGGCTGCGTCTCGATGAAGCTGGGCTGCTTGGCGTCGTCGCCGAGCGCGTGGCGAATATCGAGGATGTGGCTCTTCAATACGTCCGGCTGAACGAACGAGTCCGGCCACAGCGCCGTCAGAAGGTCCCCATGGGTGACGAGCAGCCCTGCCCGCTCAACGAGGTACTCCAACATGGAGAAGGCTTTCGGCGTGAGGCTGATCCTCTTGCCGTCGCGCCAAAGACATTGATTTTTGCTATCGAGCCGGAATGGCGGAAATTCTGTCACGGCAAGCCGTGCCTATCAGCTTACCAATACTTTACGGAACGGGCACCGCAAATTCACGAGTTTCGCCGGCGTTCGCGCCTATACTGGTTGCCAAGTCATCCGCCACAGAGATGATTCGGCCGAAGCCGGCCGTGAAACAAGGAGAAATTTGAAAGGACAAGATTATGAGAAAACGAATCGAGACTATCATTCACAAATCAACGAGGCGCAGCCTGCGAATGTTGCTGATGGGCACTCTGGCCGCGGCTGCGACCTTGCTCGCTGCGCAAGACGATCCGCAACAAGCGCACGGCGGCCATAGGAACTCCGTTCCGGCCAAGCTCGTGGAAGATGTTCGCAACGCCACCATGCAGTTCACCGACGTCAATGCTGCCACGGCTGCAGGCTACCAGCCCCTGTTTGGCTGCGTCAGCGGTCCGGATCAAGGAGCGATGGGAGTGCATTACATCAATCTCGACCTGTTTGGCGACGGCAAGCTCGATGTCACTCAGCCGGAGGCCTTGATATATGAACCTTCGAACGGCGCTATGAAGCTGGTGGGCGTGGAGTACATCGTGGACGCCGCCACGTGGTCAGCGCACAACAGCAGTCCGCCGATGCTCGATGGCCAGGCGTTCCTGCTCGTCGCCAGCCCGAACCGGTACGGATTGCCCGCATTCTTCGAGCTGCACGTCTGGGCTTGGCGGGACAGTCCGAACGGCGCCTTTGTGGACTGGAACACGCGGGTGAGCTGCGAAGGTCAATAGGTCAATTCGCCACACCAAATCAAGCTCCTGCGGGGATTAGGACGGCTGCGCTGAGGGGGCGAGATATGCTGCCGACCGCCAAGAGGATCACAACAGCCCTCGGATGTAGGTTTGTTCTACCGCTCCTCTTGTTGGGTGAAACGGCCTCGCCTCAACTGCGATGGCACAATCCTCGGGCACGTTTGCGACGAGAGGCAACATGACCACGGCCCGGGCTGTATCGGCGTTTGAAGGAAGAAGAGGAATTGTGAAAAGACTGTTTGCAGCTGCTATCGCGCTCTGCTTCCAATTCGGAAGCGTACTCTTTGCTCAAACGCCCACGATCAGCCGAGTGGTCGACGCCGCTTCATTCAAGACTCAACTGGCGCCGGGCAGCCTGGCGAATGTTGTCGGGACAAATTTCGGAAGCAGCACCGCGATCTCAGTGACCGTCGGGGGCAAGGCTTGCGCGGTTTTATCTGCCGCGCCGACGCAGCTCCAGATCCAGATCGCGGTGGACGCACCGCTAGGGCCGACCACGCTCCAGGTCGTGAACTCCGCACCATTCAACATCTCCCTCACCCAATACGCGCCGATCCTATACAGTGCCGATGACACGGGGCAAGGGGACGCACAGGCGTATCACGGGAATGGCGCAGCTGTGACCATTTCCAGTCCGGCAAATGCGGGCGAAGTGCTTCTTATTTTAGCGATCGGCATGGGACCCACCGTTCCGACCGTGCCAACCGGAGCTGTCTCGCCATCTAATCCCCCTGCCGTGATCACGACCGCACTGACAATGATCCTAGCGGACAAGGCGGCCGTTGTTCTTTTCGCGGGGCTGGTGCCTGGAAAGACCGGCGTTTATCAGATCAACTTCCTTATGCCGGCTGATACCACGACGGGCGATCAGCCTATTTCGTTCACTATCGGAGGCGTAGGCAGCAACATTTTGACATTACCCACCTCTGACGCGCCGGTCATCAGCGGGCTACAGAACAACTATAGCTATACAATGGCCGGCCTGCCGAATTACGGCATTGCACAAGGAGCGATCTTCAACATCTATGGGAGCAATCTCACCAGCAGCAGCAGCACTCTCTCGCAGAGTAACTATCCTCTGCCGACGTTGTTGGATGGAGTTTCAGTTAGCGTTACCGTGAATGGCACGACCACGCATCCGATTCTGTACTACGTTTCCCGGACTCAGTTAGGGGCGATTTTGCCTTCTAACACTCCCCTGGGGACCGGGCAAATCACGGTGACGAAGAACGGGGAAACTGGCCCAGCGGCGTCGATCCAAGTGGTAGAAAGCGCATTCGGTATCCTGACGATGAATCAGGCGGGGTCAGGCCCCGCCGCGGCGCTGGATGTGAACTATGACTACCTCGGCATAACCAATTCGATCCATCCGGGAGAATACGTAAACCTTTGGGGCTCCGGCTTAGGCCCAGCGGCGGGCGACGAGACTAACCCACAGATCCCGGTGGACCTCGCCAACATTCCGATCGAGGTGGACATTGGCGGAATATCCGCCACGGTGACCTACCACGGCCGCTCGATCTATCCGGGCCTCGATCAAATTCAGGCGATCGTACCAACGAGCGCTCAGCCAGGCTGCAATGTTTCTGTGGTGGTGCGGACCGGTAATGTCTACAGTAACTTTGCCACGATCCCGGTAGCGGTGAGTGGTCGCACCTGTTCCGAGCCGGAGCTCGGCATAACATCAGATCAGTTGCAAAGCGTGTACAGCAAGCCATCACTCACGTTCGGAACCGTCAACTTTCAAAAAGATGTCAACGGAATTCCGCAGGCGGTTCCCCAGGATCGCGCCAGCGCACAATTCTCCCGGTCGCTGACACCTCAGTTCAGTGCGGCCAACCTCGGCAACGTCTCAATCGGAAGTTGCACGGTGTACTACACGGGTTTTTTTGGCGGCGATAGCAGTGACGCACTCGACGCAGGTCCGATGATCGATATCAGCAGCCCGATGGGCAAGGCAACGCTCGATCCGAGCGGCGATAACGACGGGAGATACGACGAATTCTTAGGCAGCGACACAACCCTTCCGGTTTTTATCCCGACCGCGGACGGAACATTAATTTTCGACAACGGCACTGGCGGTGCCGATGTAGGAGCTTTCACTGCCAACCTCACGCTCGGGGCTCCACTGGTTTGGTTGAACGAGGCCGCCATCACCACTGTGAATCGGTCAAACGGGGTAACGGTCAACTGGGCCGGCGGTGCGGCGAACAGCTATGTACAAATCAGCGGAATGTCGGTTGCGAGAAGCGGACCTCTTGTTGTACTCAACGCGTTCTTCACTTGCGCGGCGCCGGTAACCGCTAATCAGTTCACCGTCCCTCCGGCCGTGCTGCTGGCTTTGCCGCCAGGAACCGGCGCGCCGCCGTTCGGCACTCTGTCGGTTAGCAACACCACTGGGCAGCAATTTATGGCACCGGGGCTCGATTTCGGCCTTGTGACTGCGAGCGTGAATTTTGTGAGCACCGGGGTCACTTATCAATAGACCGGGCAGAGAAATGAATATCAATGTGCAAGATTCGCGGTACAGAGTAGTAAGGGATCTTCCCGGCAAGATGGCTACAGGTACGTCCATTCACGAGCGATGACGTTCCAGCCGTACCACGATTCCGGTTTCCCGCACGGCTTCGATCAGCGGATCTCCGCCGCCGATCCCAGCTTTGCCAACATGGCACTCTCGGCTGCAGCGTCCGCGCAGGCCACGATGGCAATGAACTGGCGCAATCTGTGGCCGGCTCAATTCAGATGTACCGATCACGGAAAGATCAGTATTCCAAACGCGCCTATCGAAAAGAGAAGCATTCCAAACGTCGAAGTGAAGTGCCTGCCTGAATTGCTCCTACTGTTCGGCTTTCAGCGAAGTCCGGTCCCACAAATTGTGCCCAAAATTGTGCCCGCCACGAGGCGCTTCGGGGCGACTCGGCGCTGAACCGCTGCTGATGGTGGAGATATTTAGCCCTTCTCAGTATCCTCAGGGAGCCCTTTATTGCGACTCAAAATCCCGCGGCCTTCACTGGTCATGAGGGTTCGACCCCCACCTCCAGCACCAAATCAATAATTTACAGCAACGAGTTCTCAGACTGAGGGGAACACGAATCAGGTGTGCCGTCTTAAAAGACGGGCCGACGGTCTCGGTTTCGACAGCAGAGCCAGCGCGGTGGTCATGCGGCCGCTTACTTCATTTCGCCCATCAAGCCGTCGAGACCGCGATCGAGATGCAGCTGGGCCCAGTGGAACTCGGTTTGCAACATTTTGGAGACGTCGTCGCGCGTCTTCTTCTGGACCAACATCTCGTGAACGCGATTGCGCAACTTCATCGTGCTGTCACGGAATTTGGCCATTTCCTGTTTCGTGGTGACTACTCCGTGGCCCGGAACTACGGCGTCGAAATCGAGCTGAAGCGCGGAGTCGAGCGTCGTGGGCCATTCTTTGCCGCTGCCCCCGCCCGCGTAGTCGATTAGTTGGGGCGTGGCGTCGCCGAATGTGAACATGTCTCCCGCCGCCAGCGTCCGATCGGCCGGAAACAAGACCACCATGTCGCCATTGGTGTGGGCGCGCCCGAAGTGATAAAGCTCGACATTCTTGCCGCCCAGGTAGATGTGCGCGCGATGCTGGATCGCGATGCTCGGCAGGCCAGGCTGCTTGCCATCCACCATATTCTCGCGGGCTTCTTCGGTTGCCACCACGACGGCATTCATGTCCTGCATCTTCGCGTTCCCGCCGCTGTGGTCGCCATGATGATGCGTGTTGACGACGTACTTGATCGGCTTGTCGGTCACCTTTTTCAACTGCTCCATGATGCCGTTGTGATCGACGTCGAACTTATCGTCGACCAGCAGGACGCCTTCATTGGTAATCAGAGCCGTGGAATTGCCGGGAACGATGTCGTTGTGGATGACATAAAGATCATCTTTGACTTTGATGAGATCCAATTTCGCCGGGGGCGGGCCCTGAGTGTAAGCCACCCATAAGCCGGCCACCAGCAGCACCGCCGCGCTTAAACGGATGATCGAGCTTTTGCGCATAGGTAGATTGTGACACTCGGTGGGCCGCGGGGTCCAATCCGTAGCATCCTCTCGATTTCATCATTCGAAAAAACGAAGCCATCGCCGGGCAAGATCGTAAAGGACAGCTTCTTTTCCTGAGACTCCGCGCTCGATGCCGAATACCTGTCAACTCCGGTTTAGCACGCGTGGGCCCGAAAGAGCGGATGGATGTTGGGAAGGTGTTGAATGGAAGCGGAGGAAAGGCCGTTTCGGTATGTGATCAGGACCTCTCCGCACAAGAATTGGTCCTTGAATTCGGAAATCCGTAAGCGTGACGAGGTAGGCCTGTCGGTGGCACTGACAGCCGCCACCTGCGTCCGTCTAACCTACTGTTTCGGCGAAGTTGTCGGTGTTTCGTGTTCCGGCGGGCGCAAAATCAACTGCGGCTCCGGCGTGGGCGCCTGTGGCGCCGCGTCCAATGCTTTGCGGTCCAGGTTCACCGCGCCAATCCGTCCATTCTCCGCACTCTGCACCACCACGCGCACGGTCTGAGTCTTGGGTGGAACGCGTAGTCTCATGGGCATTCTGGTTATCACTTCGGCTAGCCGCGTGGAATCCTGGGAGGCCGCCGACGCTGTCAAAGTCTGCGCCTTCGACGCCAGCACATCTCCGCGTTCAGTGAGGCTCGCCGCTGCCAGCGTCAGATCTAGCGTGCTCTTTCCATTGTCCGCTGCTTGCCAGTCTGTGTTTCCGGACTTCAGGACGACCGTAAACTCTACCCTGCCCGTGTCTGGATGCCGCACCAGGTCTTCTATCGTCAGCGGGAGTGCCGGAAACGGAATGGTTGACTGTACCGCCTCGGCGATGTCGATCATCTTCTTGTTCCGAGGATGTGCCGGCGCACCCTCGCTCGGCGCAAAGTACCCGGCCTTCGTTAGAACTCGCAGAGCCGGATCGCGCAGAGTCTCACGAACCCGGCGGAATTTGCCGTCCGCACGACCCGCGTCAGGCTCGTAGGTCAGTGTATAGTACTCCGAGCCCAATTCCTGCGACCGCCTGATTTCGGCGGCAATGTCGTTGCGATTGTAGAAGAGATTGCCCCCCGTCTCATTCACGAACACTCCAAAGTTGATGTCCCCCGAAAAGGGGTCGTCGTTGTCGCCGATAGTGGCGTCCGCGGAGTTCACGCTCATGCTAAAGCCACGGTTCTCGACACGCAGCCCCGGATAAATAACAAACAGGGACATCCGCGCGTCCACCAGCATGTTGGTCGTGTCATGCACATACTGGTTCAGTTCGTCCACTATCGAGCCGGTCAGACGCGCCGTAATCAAACTGGGCCCGCCATGGCCCACCCACACAATGTTCTTCCGGCCCGTTATGCCCTTGTTCTGCAGTGCGATCTGCTGCAACGCGTCGATCGATTGCACAAACCGCTCCGGCCAGAAGGAGCCGCTCATGAATTTGTAAGGCAGCGAAGCGGGCACATGCTCCAACGCGTCTAGCAGGTCCGCCTTGTTCCTCGTATAACCCTGCACCATTTCCAGCGACCGGTTGCCCAACACCATGAGCTCGGCCGGTGAGTTCAATTGGGCGGACTGCGCAGCCAGATACTTCCGCACTTGATAGCGTATGTACGCAAAGTCCTCGAATTTTGAATTCAAGAGGTCTAGCACGAGCATGGTTGCAGGCGCCTTACCCGATGGGTTTTGGTCCGCAGGATTCACATCCACATGCGATTCGGGCGCCTCGAAGGAAAAGATACGCTGCTGCTTCTTGTTTTCGGTAATAGTGAAGTCATCTTTGGTCAACCCCTTCACCACCGGACGGCCCTTGCGGTCCAACACGGTCACATCCAGAAACACCAGGCGCGTCGTCACGCGAAAGGTTGGCGCACCGGAGGGCGCTGGTTGCACCTGCGCCTTCAACCCTTGAAGGGAGAGCAAACCCGTTAGCGTGACCAAACAGCAAACCTTCAGAGGCATATGGTACTCACCGCTCCGTGTCTAGATTATTCGGAGTCGGCTAATTTGGCCATACCAGGCGTGTGGTACTTTCTGGCGATCACTCTGAGTAGTGCCGGCGAAGACGGAAGTAGCTACCTACCAACGAGCGAGGCTTCAGTTCGATTTGCTTCCAGACGGGCGAAAAGGTGAGTGTGATTGTACTTCCGGGCCAGATCGAGCGCCGTAAGACCTTCCTTGGTTCGCGCGTCCGGCCGGGCGCCGGATTTGAGCAAGAGATCAATCATCGCGGAATCGCCGAAATCGATGGAAGCAGCGTAGAGCAGCGGGGTCATTCCAAACGTGTCGACACGGTTGACATCGGCGCCCCTTTGAATGAGCAGCCGGGCGATTTCCACGAGATTTCCGAGAACGGCCCGGTGCAATGGCGTGACGCCGCCCCGCTCGCCTTGATCGACGGGTGCTCCGAGATCTAGCAACGCCCGAACTACCGGCGCATTTGCGAATTCGACCGCTCCGATTAGTGGAGTAGTGGGCGCAACGCCGTTCACGACCATCGAGTCATCGAGCCGGTCGCCGGCGTCGCGCAATCGCGCGAGGATTTCGGCATTGCCTGCATAGGCGGCAAGGAAAAGCGGGTAAGCGTTAAAGAGCGGCTTGCTTTGGCCTGGTGGAACACGAACTTCGGCGCCACGATCCGGCAGCAGGCGAATAGCCTTGTTCGCCTGAGGGTCCTGCGCCGCCACCATCAGCGCCGAATATCCGGTTTTGGCGCGAACGTTTATATCGGCTCCACGATCGAGAAGAAGCTTGACCTTTTCGACGTCAGGCGCCGCCATCATCAAGGCAGTGGTGCCCGATTTGGTGGCGGAGTTAGGATCAAACCCGCCATCAAGCAGGTTCTTCAGCTCGGCAGCAGTGCCGAAGAGAACCGTTTCCATCCAGGGCTCGACGGATGGCTTAGCTTCCTTCAAGGGTGGGACAGTAACTTGGCGCGCAGGACCGAGCGCGCGCGCAAAAGCCATCACGGCCCAGCTTGCGGCAGCGGCCGAGATGAATTGATCGTGGCCATAAGGATAACCGGTCTCGAAATAGGGCGGGCTCACTGGTGCCGGTGGATGGATGCGTGAGGCTACATGCCAGGAGCCATCTGCTGCCTCGGTCTTAAGAAGGAAATCGATACCCCGGCGCCAAGCTGGATTCGACAGGGAAAGGCCGCCGATATCGTGGAGAACCACGAGGGCCTGGGCGGTAGAATAAGCATCGCTCATACGGCCATCGAGAGAGTTCCAACCGCCGTCGGGTTGCTGGGTGGCCGCCAGCGCTCGCGCCAGGCGCTGCAGCGTCGCTCGATCTGCTCCAGCCCACCCGAGACCGAGCAATTGATAGGTTCGCTCTTCGGTATCGCGAGGCTGTTTGGAGAGCAGCCATCTTCGGGCTCGCGCCATCCGCGCCTGGGCGTCGGCTTGTTGGCTCGGATGGCTGTAGAGCTGGATGGCGCGTAGTCCCAGGGCCGTTTGAGTGAAGCTGCTGTAGGAGGCAGGAGGTCGCCGATGAAAACTAGGCCAATCTCCCAGCGGGCTTTGACGCAAGGCGATCAGCCGCGCGTACACAGCCGTCACCAAGTTGGGGCGGACGCCGGACGCATCTGCCGCAACGAGGGAGTAAGCGTCGCTCATTGCGGGTTCGATGACGTAACCGTACTGCACAGCCCGGTCCAGATCGGCATAGTTGAAGCTGCGGATCGCGTCGGCTCGGGCGATTGTTTCGTCGAGCGGAATGCCATGTTCCCGCGCCGAGCGGAATGCCAGCGCCGGCTGAAACTGGTGGTGGCAGGAGCGGCAGCCTTGACTGGAATACCAGTTCCTTTGACTATTTTGGAGCAACGCCACTGCGCGAATGGCAGCCTCGCGCATTTGCCCGGGGGATGGACCCATGCCGAAGGCGAGCGAAACCGCGGCAAAGATACCGAGGAACGTGCGCATGGGGCAATTATATCGCCTGCGACGCTCGCGATAAGTTTGACGTCGAAGCGGCAGGTCGGAGACCTGCCCCACAAGCAATCTACTAGTGACTGCCCTTATAGTAGAAGCGCTCGTGCGCTACCTGGCCGTTTTTCCATCGGCGGGACGCGACCTGCTGCATCTTGACTCGACCGCCGCCGCCCTTGAAGGTGACGTCGTACTCCCACTCTGAAAAGGAAGCGTCGCCATTCACCGCTTCGGCTAAGAGCTTGGCTCCATGGAATTGCTCTACTGAATTTACGAACTCCTGTTCCCGCTTCCGGTTCACTTCCTTGCCGACAAACGGGTCAGCGTCGTTTTCTTGCATGGTGACGTCATTGGCGTAATATTTGTCGAAGGCGTTCAGGATGTCGCCCGAGAGGATCGCCTGGTTCAATTCGTGATCCAGCTTGGCGATGTTAGGTTGAGTTTGGGATGCTGTGCTCATGGGGTTCAGATGCTGGCAGGATTAGAAAGGTTTCGGGCTTAATATGCCGCTTCGAGCAGGGCGACGACTTCTTCCCGTGTGATCGGGCGATCCATTACTTGTGATTTCTCTAGGGCTTGCGCGATGGTGCCGGCTACTTGCCCAATTTCCCCGCGCGGCACGCCTGCGGCCCCCAAGCTGCGCGGTACGTCAAACTTGGCGATGAACTGGGCGGCACGGTCGGCGCATTCGAGGGCAGCTTTCTTGGGGTTCGCTGAATCGAAAAGCACTCCGAAACCTTCGGCGATGGGTCCAAAGCGCTGAGGAGCGATCTCCGCCATAAAGCGCATGGCGTGCGGAAGCGTGATACACGATGTAATCCCATGTGGCACGTCCCAGCGGGGACCGATCTGATGGCCCAGCAAGTGCGAGAGACCGAAGCGGGTGTTCATGGAACCGTAAATCGAATACCAAGCCGCGAACTGGCAATGTCCCCGATGCGCGAGTTGATCGGCGCCGTCTTCTTGAATGGACGCGGGCAGATGTTCCACCAGAAGCGAGATTGCCTTAGATGCCAGCGCGTCGCTGATGGGCTGGTGCCGGATGGCGTAGCTCACTTCCACGGCGTGATCCAGTGCGCGGATTCCCGTGGACACCCACAACCAGTCCGGCGTATCGAGCGTAAGAGCAGGGTCGTTGATGACAGTTCGCGGCTGCAGGCGTGGATCGGAAACACCCTCTTTCACACGGGTGCTGTCGTCGGTAACGCCCGCAACGTGGGTGTATTCGGCGGCCGAAAGCGTGGTCGGGATCGCGATATGTATCAGCTCCCGTCCGGCCTGCGCTCCAGGTTTGGCGCCTTCGATGAGTTGATGCGTGGTTGTGAGATCCGATCCTGTGAGAATGGAATAAGCGGCCACCTTGCACATGTCGATGGGGCTGCCGCCGCCCAAACTCACCAAGCAATCGGCGCCGGTGCGCTCAATTTCGGCTTTCAGCTCGCGCATGACGCTGAACGGAACATGCTGCCGGACGCCCGCGAATACGGCGGCGCAGCGCGATCCGGCAGCCTGTACAACTTTGCGAAGAAGCGGAGAGCCGGCCAGCAGGTCGGCTGTCACTATCAGCGCGCGCTGCAATCCTCGCCGTTCGAGTTCACCTCCCAGTGCCGCGATCTTCCCAGGGCCGAAGATCACCTTTTCCAAACGGCTGAGATTGAATTCGCCGACTGGTACTTCCAGCGCCATCAGTTCGCCGACCCAGCGCGTCCCCACAGTTTCCTGGATGCGATCTCGGCGCCTTCGGCCAACGAGCGCAGCTTCATCCAGCAGAACGGCGGATAAATGGGACCGAAGCCCGCGAAAGTGCCAAATCCGCAATCGCTGCCGGCAATCACGCGGTCGCGCCCGACCACCTTGGCATAGCGGAGAATGCGCTGCGAAACCACTTCGGGGTGCTCAATATAGTTGACGGTCGAGCTGATGACACCCGGCACCAGAATCTTGTCCTGCGGCAGTTTCTGAGTTTCCCACAGCTCCCAATCGTGCTCGTGCCGCGGGTTGGCAGCTTCGAGGACGAGCGCCTGCGGTTTCGCTTTGAGTACAAGGGGGACAATCTTGGCGAGCGGGATATCGTGCGTGTGAGGGCCCTCGTAATTGCCCCAGCACACATGCAGGCGCACGCGATCCGCGGGTACATTTACCAGCGCGTGATTCAATGCCTCCACCTGCAGAGCCGCGTTTCGCAGGAACTCATCATCGTCGACGCCTCGGAACTTGATGTGACGGCCCATTGCGAGGTCCGGACAATCCAGTTGCAGAAGCAGCCCGGATTTTACGATGGCATCATACTCGGGCCGCATTGCCTCAGCGAGCGCTTCCAGATACGCCTCATGTGACGGGTAATATTCGTTGGGCTGGAAGACGGCGATCAATCCAGGGGAAGCCGAGTTCAAGAAACCTTCCACTGCGGTCGACTTCGAGACAGCGTCCTTCATGCGCGCGATGTCGCGCTGTACCGGCCCGAGATCCTTGGTCTTGATCGGGGCCTTGCAGATCGGACGGAGGTACTTCGGCGAAGCGCCCATCTTGACCAGGCGGTCGCGGAATTCCGGGTATTCGTCCAAATCCTGCGGCGTGGCGCGTGGAACCTCGCCCGGCTCAAAGCCGGTGATCCGGTGCCGGATGTATGTCGCGTAGCTGATCTTGCTCATTTCGCCGTCGCTCATGACATCCACGCGGGATTCGGCTTGGTGGCTCACCGCGTCACGAACGCCCTGGGCGATGACGTCTTCGAATTTTGTGGCGTCGTAGCCATCGCCTTTATCCTGCGCAAACAGCACATCGACGACGTCCTGCGGGCGGGGCAGGCTGCCTACGTGGGTGGTAAGAATACGCTCGGTACTGAGTTTCATAAGTCCCGGTGCCTCATAAGTCCCGGTCAGAATAGCATGTTTTCTATAGCGAAAAAACTCTTTCGGCGTTGGATTGATACAGCTTCTTCTTGTCGGCATCGCTGATGGGCAAATCGTCGGTGACCTTCACTTCTTCGGGGACGAATTGGTAAGGATAGTCCATGGCGTAGAGCACGCGATCGACGCCCAGCACTGATTGCGCGTACAGGATCGGAGGCTGCCACGCCATTCCGCTGGTGGTGACGTAGACGTTTTCCTTCAGGTAGTCGCTCGGCTTGCGGTTGAGTTTCTGCACGGAGGCATAGCGGTTGGCGGCCACCATGGCGCGATGCATGAAGTCGATACGAAACAGCCAATAGGGCAGGGCTTCCCCCAGGTGGCCGACGACGATCGTCAGATTGGGAAAGCGGTCAAACACGCCGGCAACGATAATTCGAAGCAAGTGCAAGCCGGTCTCGACGGCAAAGCCGAAGATTGCTCCATCCAGGCCGCGTTCAAGAAACGGCTGGATCATGCTGGCCGGCGGCGTGGTGGGATGCAGGTAGATCGGGACATGCAAGGCGGCCGCCGCTTCGAAGATGGGCCAAAACTTTGAATCGTCCAGGTATTCGCCGTGAGTGTGGGAATTGACGATGGCGCCTTTCAGTCCCAAGTTCCGAACGCCTCGCTCCAGCTCTTTCGATGCTGCGGCGGGATTTTGCGGCGCAATAGCTGCTAAGCCGGAAAATCGGTCAGGATGGGCGCGGATAGCCTGCGCCAATTGATCGTTCGCAGACCGGGCCAGGGAGGTCGCGAGGTCGGCGTCAAAAACCTGGACGCCAGGTGCCGTAAGAGACAATATTTGTCTGGCGATGCCGATATCATCCATATCCCGAAGGCGCACTTCGCCGATATCTTGAATACGCGAGGCGAGCTGGGTCGCGCGCGGGCTGGTTCCGAGATAAAATCCCCACAGGCTGGAGAAGCCCGGATCATCGGGGACGCCCGCGTCGAGCAGCCTACGGTAGCGCTGGAGCAATTCGGGAGGAGCGAAAGCTTCCTCGGTGGCGATTCGCAGGTAGTTGTTCAGATTTTTGCTTGCCTTCCAGAAGTATAAACAGGTATAAACTCGGTTGGAAGGAGCGCTCGATAATGACGATTCAGTATTTGAGACGCTGTGCTCTACTAGCCGCGATTTTATTGGCCATGCTGGCCGGCGCCAACGACTCTGCCATGGCTCAGCAGCGTCATGCGCAGCCGCCGAAGTTGGTAAGGCTCTATGTATTCGACTGCGGCGTCTTGAACATTGTCGATCCGGAGCGTTTCCGGCTGCAGCGGGATGAGATCGTCACCAACATCATGTCCGCGCCGTGCTTCCTCATAGCGCATCCCAAAGGGACGCTGGCATGGGACGTGGGCGTAATACCGGACAGCGCCCTGAAGACGCCCGGCATACCGATCGGCCAAGGTTACGCAATTGCGACGAAGCCATTGAAGGCTCAAATGGCGGAGGCCGGCTATAGTCCCTCGGACATAACCTATCTGGCCATCTCGCATTATCATTACGACCATGTCGCCAACGCCAATCAGTTCGCCGGCGCCACCTGGCTGGCCCGGCAGGTAGAGCGCGACGCTATGTTTGCGGAATCGGCGCCCACCAAGCTTAACTATTACGCCAACTACAGCGCCCTCAAGGACAGCAAGACGATAATCCTGAAGGAGGATGAATACGACGTGTTCGGCGACGGCACCGTAATACTCAAGTCGGCGCCCGGCCACACGGCGGGGCATCAGGTATTGTTTTTGAAGCTCGCGAAGACCGGGCCGGTGCTGCTCAGCGGCGACCTTTATCATTATCCAGAGGAGCGCACGCTGAACCGGGTGCCGACCTTCGAGTTCAATCAAGAGCAGACGGCGCAATCGAGAGCGGCGATCGAGGTGTACCTCAAGAAGACCGGCGCGCAGCTATGGATCCAGCACGATTATGTCGGCAATTCGAAGCTGAAAAAGGCTCCCGCTTACTACGAGTGACGCCACCCGGATGGCGCGCTAAGATGGAGGAGGCTTTAGCGTGAAAGCCCGAGCCAGAACATGCGTTATCGAAAATCAATCAGTCTACAGATACTCTTTCTGTCCTCAATGGCCCTGGGCCAGTCTCCAAGTGCCGCCGATAAATCAACTGCGGCTAGTGCCGCGGCAATCGCCGGCTCCAAGGAAAATCCGGCGGCCGTGAATCGGGGGGCGAAGCTCTTCGCGACAAACTGCGGCGGCTGCCACGGCACGAATGCGAAAGGTGGTCCAGGCGCGCCCGACCTGATCCGATCGGTACTGGTGTTAGACGATGAGAAGGGAATCTTGATCGCTCCCGTGCTGCGTGAGGGCCGGCCTGATCAGGGAATGCCCAAACCGAACTTGACTGAGGCTCAGATCGCCGATATCGTGGCGTGGCTGCACGTCCAGACCTACGCGGCGGATCATCGTACCACCTACACGTACCTCGACGTAGTTACTGGCGATGCCAAAAAGGGCCAGGTGTATTTCAATAGCACCGGGAAGTGCAGCACTTGTCACTCGGTGACGGGCGATCTGGCAGGTGTCGGCAAAAAGTACGAGCCGTTCGCGCTACAGTCGCGATGGCTGCAACCCCGGGGCGGCCGTGGCGCGACGGCTTCCGATTCGCCGCGAAGCGCGATAAAGGTGACGGTCACGCTGCCTTCGGGTGAATCGGTTTCTGGTACGCTCGACCGCATTGACGACTTTAATGTCTCGCTATATGACTCAGCGGGTGAATACCATTCCTTTGCGCGCGATGGCGCCATACCCAAAGTTGAAGTTCACGATCCTCTGAAAGCGCATCGGGATTTACTCGCGCAGTACACCGACGCAGATATCCACAATGTGACGGCCTTTTTGGTGACACTCAAATGAACATTCGGCTATTTTTCTTATCGGCGGCATTGACCGCGATGGCTGGAGCAGCTTTCGGACAAGGTCTCAATCCGGCCACCCTGCTTAAACAGCCCACCGACAACTGGCCGACTTACAACGGAGACTATTCCGGCCGCCGCTTCAGCCCGCTGACGCAGATCAATTCTTCAAACGTCCACACGCTGTCGCTAGCCTGGGCTAGTCGATTCGCTCCGGCCGCTGGCTCCGCCGGCGCCACAGTTCCCATCAAGGCCACTCCGCTGATGGTGAACGGCATTCTATATTTCACGTCGCCCAACAACGTTTGGGCCGCCGACGCTCGCACGGGGCGCGAGCTATGGCACTATGAATACCCGCCGAACACGGGCAGCACCATCGGCAATCGCGGCGTCGGCATGTATGGCAACTGGCTGTTTTTCGAATCGCCGGATAGTCATCTGGTCAGCCTGGACGCCCGGACTGGCAAGCAGCGCTGGAAAGTACAGATCGCCGACCCAAAGCTCGACTACACCTCCACGGTGGCCCCCGTGGTCATCGGCAATCACATCCTGGTTGGCATTGGCGGCGATCATTTAGACAACCCCGGCTTTCTAGAATCCCGGGATCCCGAAACCGGAGCGGTGCAATGGAAGTGGTGGACCACGCCGCGCAAGGGCGAGCCGGGAATTGAGACATGGCCCGATGAATACGCGTCCGCCCACGGCACTGGACAGACGTGGATACCGGGCACATACGATCCGGAGCAGAACCTATACATCCTGGGCACGGGCAACCCGAATCCGGTGATGGCGGAGAAGAGCCGCAAGGGCGACAACCTTTACACATGCTCGATCGTGGCAATTAATCCGGACACTGGGAAGCTAGTGTGGTATTTCCAACCCTCGCCGCACGACGTGCACGATTGGGATGCCGTGCAGACGCCCATCCAGTTCGACGGAGTGATCGACGGGAAGCCGCGCAAGCTGATCGCGCAGGCCAGCCGGAACGGATATTTCTTTGTGCTCGACCGCACCACCGGAAAGAATATCTTGACGAAGCCATTCATCGAGACGCTGAACTGGGCCAAGGGGATTGATGCTCAAGGCCGGCCGATTCCTGATCCCGCCAAGTTTCCAACCACCGATGGAGTGCTGGTGTCGCCCTCATCGAACGGTGCGACCAACTGGCCGGCGCCCAGCTTCGATCCAGATACCGGACTGTTTTACGTCGGCACCAGCCGGCCCTACGCCATGTATTATTTGACCGATACCGACGAGCATCCCGAAGGGTGGGGCGGGCGCGACACAACCGTTGGCGGAGATCCGGGCGCGCTGCTGGCCATCGACTATAAGACCGGCAACATCGTCTGGAGACATGAATGGCCGAGCGGCAACGGTGTCACTCACATTCTGACCACGGCCGGGAAGCTGTTGGTCACGGCCAATGGGACCAACCTGATCGCCTTCGATCCGGCCAATGGAAAAATCCTGTGGCATGCAGGATTGCCGGCTGCTCTGAGCGCCGGCCCGATCTCGTACTTGCTGGATGGAAAGCAGTATTTGTTGGTTGCCGCGGGTGACAGCCTGTACTCCTTCACGGTGAATCAGCCGGCGAAGTGATGGCGATCCTTGCCCCAGAACCGGTGGCGCCCGCCCGGCTTCTTGCAATTTTAGTGCTGGCGACGGGCGCGAACGTGTATGGACAGGCCCCGCCGCCCCAGCCCCTGGCGTCACCGAAGGCCGCAGCGCCCATCGATCTCACGGGCTACTGGGTGTCGCTGGTCACAGAGGACTGGCGTTATCGGATGCTCACGCCTCCGAAGGGAGATTTCATTTCCGTGCCGCTAAATCCAGCGGGCCGGAAGGCGGCGGGCGAGTGGGATCCATCGAAGGACGAAGCAGCGGGCGAGCAGTGCAGAGCCTACGGCGCGGGGGGTCTCATGCGCATCCCCGGCCGGCTGCACATCACCTGGCAGGACGATAACACGCTCAAGTTGGAGGCCGACGCCGGCACACAGACGCGGATGTTTTACTTCGCAGCGCCGCAGAGCCAGGGTGGGGATTGGCAAGGCGTTTCGGTGGCCAGTTGGGACCGGTCGGCCAGCCCGTTGGGATTGCCGCCCGGACCGCCTCCGAACCGCGGATCGTTGAAGGTGGTAACAACTAAAATGAAAACCGGATACTTGCGGAAGAATGGCATTCCTTACAGCGCCAACGCCGTAATGACCGAATACTATGATCGCTTCGACGTCCCCGGCGGCGATTCCCTGCTGGTGATTTCGACCGAAATTACCGACCCGGCAAATCTGTCACAACCTTACTGGACGAGCACGCATTTCAAGAAGCAGAATGATGCTTCCGGTTGGAATCCGACGCCATGTTCGGCTCGCTGAAGGAGAATCCGATGAGCAGAATTACACCAACGGTTCCGTTGTTTCTGACGGTGCTGGCGGTCGCGCTCTACGCCCAGCCCCGTGCACCGCGATCAGGGCAAGAGCCTCCGGCCCCAGCCTTTGATATGTCCGGCTATTGGACCAGTCCTATGGACGAGGATGCGCTGGAGCGCGGGCCGGGTCCCGAGACGGCCGACTATGGAGGATTTCCTATCACCGCGGAGGCCCGCCTGTTTGCGCTGTCCTACAACGTATCCCGCGTGACGCTGCGGCATCATCAGTGCGATGGATATGTAACGGCCTATCAGGTCCGTGCCACTGGGAATGCCCGTGCGTGGGAGGAGAGAGATCCCCATACACAGAGATTGATTGCCATTCACTGGTACAACCAGACTTTCGAAGGGCATCGAACCATCTGGATGGATGGCCGGCCCCATCCGCCGGCCTACGCGCCCCATACGTGGATGGGATTTTCGACGGGCACCTTCGTCGGCAATGCGTTAATGATCCGCACCACCCATATCAAGCAGGGCTGGCTGCGGCGCAACGGCCTGCCGGAAAGCGATCAGGCTAGCACGGTGGAGTTTTTCGTCCGCCACGGCGATCACCTCACCTATACGTCGATCATCACCGATCCGGTCTATCTTTCGGAGCCTTCGGTCAGAACCACCGATTTCGCCCGTCAACCGGTGGATCACGGCAATTGGCTGTTCGCTTGTGACGATGGCGAGCAGATTTTCGGCCGGAAGCCGGACGACGTCCCCAACTATTTGTTCGGACAGAATCCGTTCGTCAAGGAATATGCCGACAAGTACAAAGTCCCGCTGATCGGATCTCTGGGCGGCGCCGAAACAATGTATCCGGAGTTTGTGGCGAAGCTCAAGACCGCAACGGACAGCGAAGCATTGGGCGAAATGCGGCCCGCCGCCGGTTCGCCCGTGACCAGCCGCGCTGCTGACCCCGAGCCGCATGACGGCGAGATCCACGTGCTTCCGCTGCGGAACAATGTTTATATGCTGGCGGGGGACGGGGCGAATATAGTTATGCAGGTGGGGGATGAAGGCGCGTTCGTAGTCGATACGGGCACGGGCGCGTTGGCGGACAAAACCATCGCCGCGATCCGCAAGCTCAGCGACAAACCGATTCAGTTCATCGCCAACACCGGCTACCGCGCCGATCATACCGGGGGCAACGTGAAACTGCGGGCGGCTGGCGTGGATCCGAGTGTTCAAGGCTCGTTCTTCTCGCGGCAGTTTGCCGACGCCGGCGTGGGCGCGACTATCATGGCCCATCAAAACGTGCAGAATCACATGGACGAGCTGAAAATGGCGTCCGAAGGCGTTCCGAGCGATACGTTCCTCGAAGAGCGCAGGCGGACCTTCCACAACGGCGACGCAATTGAAATGTTTCACGAGCCCAATGCTGTCACGGATGCCGATAGTGTCGTGCAGATCCGGCGCGCCGACGTCATTGTGACCGGCGATATTTTCACGACCACGCAATATCCGTTCATCGACGTCAAGAATGGCGGCAGCGTGGCGGGTGAAATCAAAGCGCTCAATGACATTCTTAACCGAACGGTCTACCAGCACGAGGGAGAAGGCGGCACGTGGATTGTCCCCGGCCATGGCTATCTGTGCGACGAGCACGAGGTGGTGGAATATCGGGACATGGTGGCGATCGTACGCGACCGGGTTCAAGCCCTGATAAAGAGCGGCGCCACGCTCGCGCAAGTTAAAGCGGCTCGGGTCACAGCCGATTACGATAGCCGCTATGGCGCCAATTCAGGTCGATGGACCACTGACATGTTCGTCGAGGCTGTGTACAACAGTCTCAAACAGCCGGCGAAGAATCTTGCCGCTGGCCGGTAATTCATTACGACACGACTGGCACGGCCCAAACCGACGCTTTCTTCGTCCAGATACTGTCCGGGTATCGGGACTGAACGCTGCCGCTGTTGTGGCTAAAGCGCCGGCGCTTCCGGCGGAATATCGGATTTTGGATATTATTCCGCAACGTGCCGGAATCTCTGCTCAGCTTCCTGCCAACTGCTCGTAGCGAACGCCACGTTGCCGAGCCGGTAACCCGAGAACCATTGGCCTTAGTGGCGTCCGGTTATTTTCCGATCTGTTGCCGGTGCGCTATACGGCCAGCCGCGCTTATCAGAGCTACATGCGTAAGCGCCTGCGGAAAGTTCCCCAGTTGTTCCCGGCTCACCGGCTCGATCTCTTCGGCAAAAAGACCGAGCGGGTTTTGAAACGACAGAACGTGTTCGAAGAGTTCTTTGGCTTCCTCCAAACGATCCAGCAGAATGTAGTTGCTGACCAGCCAGAACGTGCAAGAGGTGAAGGTCGCTTCATCGCCGGGTATGTTGTCGCCGATGTCGACGTAGCGGTAGACCAGGCCGTTTTTCATGAGCTGTCGTTCTATCCGCCGGATGGTCGACAACATTCGGGGATCGGCGGCGTCGATCATCCCGTGGATCGGCAGCCGAAGAACGGACGCGTCTAGCATGTGGGAACCGTAGGATTGCACGAACGCTCCCGCCTCCCGGTTGAATCCTTCGGTCAGAACGCTCTCGCGGATCGCTTCCCGTGCTTTACTCCACGCGCCGACGTCATCCGGAACGCCCACAATGGACGCCAATTTGATGGCCCGATCCAGCGCAACCCAGCACATGGCCTTGGAATGAACAAAATGCCGGAGCCCGCCCCGCGATTCCCAGATGCCGTTATCGGGCTCTTGCCAATGTTGCACTACATACTCTGCCAGCGGGCCGACCATGGACCACAGCTCCTCCGCATGCGGCTTCTGATCCGGCTGCGCTGCGATGTTGGAATAGGCGTACATGCAGTTCAGCAATTCGCCATAGACATCTAACTGCTTTTGAGCGCCGGCTGCATTGCCGACGCGGACTGGTTTCGAGCCGCGATAGCCATCCAGGTTGTCCAGAAGCTGCTCGGTCTGTATACGCTCGCCACGAATCCCATACAGAATCTGCAGATCCTCCACTGGGCCCTTCGAGGCTTCTTTCAAGAAGTGAAAGAAATCGTGCGCCTCGCCGAAATAGCCGCGATGCATGAGCGCGGTGATTACGAACTGCGAGTCGCGCAGCCAGGAGAACCGGTAATCCCAATTCCGTTCTCCGGGGATCGCCTCGGGAAGGGAACTGGTGGGTGCCGCCACGATTGCACCGGTAGGCTCGAAGATGAGCAGCTTCAACACGAGCGCGCTGCGAAGCACCTCATCGCGATAATCTCCGTCGTAGTGGAAGGATTGCGACCACTCGGTCCAGTACTGCTCGGTCTGTTGGAAAGCTTTGAGCGCGTCGTCCAAAGCCCACGGCCTGACTGGGGTCCCCTGGGTTCCGTGGGAAAGCACAACGCAAACCTGCTCGCCGGCGCGAATCCGCATTTGGGCGATAGCTCGACCATCATCTTGCACGGCCAAACGAGGGCATTGCACCTGCAAAACATCGCTTTGCCCCTCGAACACAACGATTCCGTCGCCGCTGGAATGCACTTTCGATGTTTCTGAGGCGAAGAAGAACGTCGGCTTGATCGCGAGCTTAACTTCTACCGCGCCTTCGGTACAGCGGAGCAGCCGGACCACACGATGATCGGCCGAAACATCGCGGCCCTCCGGATCGGGCCCGTCGCGCTTTTGCACCGGCATGAAATCGGTCAACACCAGCCGCCCACCGTGCCCGGCGAAGGTGGTCTCCAGTATGTTGGTCGGTCCCAGGTAGCGGCGCGAGGTGCTCTCACAAGAAACCACTTCCAGGGAGCAATATCCGCCCTTTCGATAGTCCAGCAGCCGCAAAAACATCGCCGGGCTATCGAAATGCGGCAGGCAGCCCCAGTCAATCGAGCCGTCGGAACTGATCAGGACGGCAGTATGCATGTCGCCGATCACGCCGTAGTCGGCGATGGGCTTGTAGGAAGCGCTGTCTTGGACTGGCTTGCGTGCCGCCGGCGTTGTTTGGGTTGCCATCGTCAGCGCGCGGCGGTGGATTGCTTCGACGCCGGCGTCTTCGCAGCGCCCGAATAGATAAGAATCTCCATCTTGCCGTAGTCGCCTGCTTCAGGATTTTTTCCGACGCCCAAAGTTTTCAGGCGTGTGTCATCGAATTTGAAAGTTTTGATAAGGTAATCGCGAACCACAGCCGCTCGAGCCTCCGAGATTTGCTTATCCTTGTCCGCATCGCCCTTCATGCCGGTAGACGCTACCACGACGGCAAGATTGAAAGTAGTTCCCTGCAGGAATGTTCCAGCTTCATTCAGCGCCTTCTCGTTCTTGAGCTTGGCGGTGTCGGGCTTGTCGAAAATCTGCTTGCCGTCGTACTCGAATGTTTTGGCAATCTGCTCGGGTGGAAGCTGCGGGATCTGATGCTTGGTGAGTTCGTCGGAATCCTCGTAGCCGCGCTTCTTGAAAAATCCGCGCAACAGGAAGTTATGCTTGAGGGCTT
Source organism: Bryobacterales bacterium (assembly GCA_963780485.1). Lineage (GTDB taxonomy): Bacteria > Acidobacteriota > Terriglobia > Bryobacterales > Bryobacteraceae > Palsa-89. Next base: position 604,364 of record CAWACO010000001.1, on the reverse strand, counting down.
CCATATTCTCCTGGAAATCGGTCGCGCCAGCTTGGGCTTGCGCCGTCGCGGCACTCACTTGCTGATATATTTTCTTGTCATTGAGCAGAGCGCCCATGGTGCCCTGGCCATTATTCACTTTGGTGCTGATGGCGTCGACGTTTTGCATGGTGTCCTTGGCAGTGTCCAGAATCTGATTGGTCTTGGTGATGAGGTCCGAAATATCCAGGGGGGGCGCAGTGTCGATAGTGTCACCGTCGCGGACTTTATCTACATCCTGTGACCCAAACGAGATCTCGACATACTTATCGCCTAGCAGCCCTTCGGACTTAATGGAAGCGACCGAATCCTTCTTCACCACGTCGCGGGTTGCGTTCTCCAGGTCCATCAGCACTGTCAATTTCTCGTCGGGCCGATGGGGCAACTGGATGGATCTTACCGTGCCCTTGTGAATTCCGCCTACCCGCACATCGGCGCCGTTGATCAGGCCCGAGACATTTTGGAACTGCGCTTTCAGATGGTAAGTCGGCCGGAAGAGGGATTCCGTGTTGCCGATGAAGAACACTCCGGCGGCGAAAATCACCAGCGTACCTACAATAAACAGCCCCAATCGAAATGTTCTGGACATTGGCTCCCGCGCTAGGCGGCCTCCCTCAAAAACTCGGCTACAAACGTATTTCGGCTCTTTCGCAGGTCGTCGAAAGCTCCGTCGGCCAGGATTTTTCCTTCGTTCATCAGGACGAAGCGGTCGGCGAAGATCTTCGCGCTGTGGATTTCGTGAGTCACCACCACGGACGTGATATTGCGCTCCTTCTGCTGTTCTACGATGAGCTTTCCAATCTCCGCCGCGGTGATCGGATCCAGGCCGGCCGTGGGTTCGTCGAACAACAGGATTTCGGGGTCGAGCGCCAGGGCACGGGCCAGTCCGACGCGCTTCTGCATGCCGCCGGAGATTTCCGAGGGCAGCTTTTCCAAATCGCTCTCCATCCCCACCGCGGACAGCAGCTCGCGGGCGCGACTCTTGCGCTCCGCCTCGGACATCCTGGTATGCCGGGCCAGTGGAAAGGCTACGTTCTCTTCCACGGTCAGCGAATCGTACAGTGCGGCCGACTGAAACAGGAAACCGATCTTCTTGCGGATTTCGTTCAAGCGATCTCCGTCTAATTTGGCGATGTCTTGCCCTAGAACGCGGATTGAGCCCGAGTCAGGTTTCTGCAAGCCGACGACTAACTTCAACAGCACGCTCTTCCCCGTACCGCTGCGCCCCAAGACCGCGAGGGTCTCCCCGCCATTCACAACCAGATCGATGCCATTCAAGACCTCTTGTTGGCCGAACGACTTGCGAAGGTCCTGGATGACAATGGGCGATTCCTGGTTGTTTCTCATGGGAAGAACACCAAAATCAGGCGGACCAGCAGCACGTCGGCCAGGATAACGAACAATGAACAAAGAACCACGGAGCTGGTGGCGGATCGCCCCACGCCTTCAGTTCCCCCTTGCGTGCGCATTCCTTGAAAACACGCCACCACACCGATGATCAGGCCGAAGACGGCGGTCTTCAGCAAGGGAGGAAGATAGTCGTCGAACGTCACTCCCTTCAGGCCGCTATCGAGGAAATAGCGGAAGGAGACAGGTTGAGCGAGCGTGGTGGACAGCCAGCCCATGACGACCCCGCAGAAATTCGCCGCGACGGTCAGCAGCGGCAGCATCGCCATGCAGGCGATCACGCGCGTGGCCGCCAAGAACTTATACGGATCGACGGCCGAAACCTCCATGGCATCGATCTGTTCGGTAACTTTCATCGAGCCCAACTCGGCGCCGATGCCCGCGCCCACCCGCCCGCTCACGATCAGCGCGGTGATGATGGGACCGCTCTCTTTGATGATCGAGAAAATGATGACTGCCGGGAGCATCGATTTGGCTCCGAAGCGCGCCAAGCTATCGCGAGTTTGCAGGGACAATACGACGCCTGTCGCCGCGCCAGCCATTGCTACCAGGGGAAGCGATTTCGAGCCGATCGAATCGAGTTGTCGAATCAGCTCCCGGCCTTCGTAGGGTGGAACGAAGAGGGCGTGGGCCAAGCGCTTGCAGAACAAACCAAGCTCGCCAAACCACTCGAAAAAAGCGACCACGAGCGCACCCATTCCGGGAAACAAGTGCGGATATGATGCCAAACAACAAATCATTTCGAATCTGATGTTTAGGCGCCGGTCCCTGTGGAAAACCGTGCAATTATTACCCAAAAGTGGCTTCCAAAAGCTCGCTGCCTTGGCAAATCAGTTGCAACTCCACCTGTCAAGGTAGGTATTTTCATGAAGTTGGAGCGGTGTTATTGCCGGATAACCAGGAAGATTTCTCCCGCCGCCTTACCGTTTTTACTGTGTGTCGCCACCCTGGCACAGTCTCCCCCGGCTTCCAAATCCAAAGACCCGCTGGAACGTGAGTCGCCCCAGAGTTCAGTCTACGCGTTCCTGCAAGCTTGCCAAGGGCACGATTATGACAAAGCCGCCAAGTACCTCGACTTGCGAAAGCTGCCTTCTGATCAGAGATTGAAAGATGGCCCGGCGCTCGCGCAACAACTGCAGCAGATTCTCGATCGCGACGCACAGTTCGATGTCGCGAACCTCAGCCAGGATCTTGAAGGCAGCCGCGAGCGAGTTGACTCCTTCACCGTCAACGGCCAGACGCTCGATCTTGAACTTGAAAGAACAAAACTGCGCTCGGGGATTTACGTGTGGCTGTTTTCTGCGGACAGCGTTGAGCGCATCCCAGAGATTGTGCGGTTGACCAGCGATTCGCCGGTCGAAAAACATCTGCCCGATCCTCTGGTGAGCTGGAAGATTGCCGATACGCCGGCTTGGCGCGTTATTGGACTGTTCCTGCTGGCGCTTGCTCTGGCGGCATTATCGCGCCTGCTGTCCCGATTCGTGCTGCTCTGCAGCGAACCGCTTTTGAAACGCATCCTGCCGAAGGTCAATCGTAGCGTGCTCGCTGAGTTCGTGGGACCGTTGGCCATGTTGCTGGCCGTCGTCCTGTTTCGAGTGGGCATGGTGTGGCTCGAGCCGTCACCGAAGCTACACCTGTACCTCACGCGAGCCCTGACCGTTATGTTCTTCGCAGCGCTGTTCTGGCTGAGCGTGGCCGTTGTCGATCTCTCCGCTGGCCGCCTGCGTTTCGCTCTACGGGAGAAGCATCAGGGCTTTTACTCGGTGCTGCCGTTGGCATCCCGCATTACAAAGCTGATAATCCTGGCGCTGATGATCGTGGCCGTCCTGAGTTCCTGGGGATATAACACTACGACCATACTGGCGGGACTGGGAGTCGGCGGCATCGCGATCGCTTTGGCGGCGCAGAAGACCATCGAGAATCTATTCGGCGGCGTATCTATAATCTCGGACCGGCCAGTGTCGGTAGGCGACTACTGCAAGTTCGGGGACAAAGAGGGAACGGTGGAGGACATCGGGTTGCGTTCCACCCGAGTGCGCGCACCTGATCGCACGCTGGTGACTGTTCCCAACGGCCAGTTTTCTTCCATGACGATTGAAAATATATCGGCGCGCGACAAGATGCTATTTCACTTTACGTTGAATTTGCACCGTGACACGACGCCGGACCAGGTTCGCATTTTGCTCATCGCCATCAAAAAGATCCTGACCGAAAATCCAAAACTTGAAGCCGGGGCCGCTCCAGTACACTTGGCGAACGTGGGAAAGGAATCGCTGGACCTGGAGATGTCGGCATATGTTCTGACCAGGAACGGCGATGAGTTCACCCAGACCCAACAAGATCTGTATCTCCAGATTCTGGATGCGGTCGAGGCTGCCGGGACGAAGGTAGCTCCGCCGCCAGCCGCTCCGCCGGCACCGACTGGGCAAGCCTCGCCGAATGGGCAATCTTCCCCGCAGCCGGCCGCATCGAACAACCGGCGATAGTCTTATCCCGCCGATTTTTGCGCGACCAATTCGGCCACCGGCCGCTGGTGGCACGCTTCTCGTGATTTTCCCTCGTACTCGTGCAGGATCTTCCAATCTTCGAAAAATGCACGCAGCTCTCCGGGCCGCGCCCGCGTGGGTGTTCCTTGCGGTTGATCGGCGTCCGCCAAATGCACAATCGCGATGATGATCCCACCCGGCCGAAGGCCTAACTTCATCTTCGTGATCAAGCTGCGCTGAAGATAATAACAATCGCAGATCAATTGGTACGCGCCTGGCTCAATTTCAAATTCGCCGCGCTCGAGATCGGCCACGCGAGCATCGATGACGAGCTTTCGCTGCCGTGCCCGCTCCCGCAAGATGTCGATGGCTAGAGGCGAGCCATCCACGGCCGTTACACGCCAGCCCTGCTCGGCCAGATACAAAGAATTACGACCAGCGCCGCAGGCCAGGTCGAGAGCGTGTCCTGGTTTTACCTCACTGCTGAAGCGCGTCACCAGCGGCGAGGGCTCATGAAATAACTGCTCGCCGGCGCGGTAGCGCTCATTCCATTGCTGGATGCTCAATTGGCTTTGGCTTGCTTGGCGGCTTTCTTGAAGACCCTGTTCAGGATTCGGACTCCGCGATCGATCTCTTTCTCGGTGATGATGTAGGGCGGCAGAAACCGCAGCACTGTCTCGTGCGTGCAGTTCATAAGCAAACCTTGCTCGATCGCATCCAGGACGAGTTGTTTGCCGGGAATGGTCAGCTCGACGCCGATCATCAGTCCCTTGCCGCGAACCTCCCGTATAAATGAATAATGTTTTTGCAACCCCTCGAGCTTCATGCGGAAATAATTTCCGGCTTGCTCGATGTGCGGCAGCAGGCCTTCCAGGATGTCCAGGAATTCGATGGCGACGCGGCAGGCCAAGGGTCCCCCGCCGAAGGTCGATCCGTGCGTTCCCTGTCCCAGCCCCTGAGCTGCTTTCTCATTGGCGACGATCACGCCCAGCGGGATGCCGCATGCCAGCGGCTTGGCGGCCACCATGATGTCCGGCAGAACGATCGGATCCGCGAGTTGATAGGCGAAGTATTTCCCAGGACGGCCGACGCCGCACTGAATCTCGTCGAACGCAAGCAGCGCATCGTAGCGCTCAGCCAACTCGCGGGCTTTGCGCGCATACTCGGTGGTTATCGGAAAGATACCGCCTTCGCCCTGAATCCACTCCATGACGATGCCCGCAGTCCGCTCATTCACCACCTGCTCGAGCGCGGTCATATCGTTGACGGGAACAAATTTTGCGCCGGCCACTAGCGGTTCGAAGTCCCGGCGGTATTTTTCCTGTCCGGTAATCGAGAGGGCGCCGAAGGTTCGTCCATGAAAGGAGTTGTGGAGCGCTACTACTTCGTATTTGTCGGGATGGATCTTGCGGCCATGAGCGCGGATCATCTTCAAGGCGCCTTCCATGGACTCGGCGCCCGAGTTGCAGAAGAAGGTGCGCTGGAGGCCGCTGATCTTCGCCAGCCTTTCGGCTAGCGGGCCCTGGTACTCGTGATAGTAGAGATTAGAGGTATGCAGGATCAGTGCGGCCTGCTCGCGGATTGTCCTTACCAGCCTTGGATGGGAATGCCCCAGGGCGTTGACGCCGATGCCCGCCAGCAGATCAAGATAACGCTTGCCGGACGAGTCATAGACATAGCAACCCTTGCCGCGATGCAGAATAAGCGGATAGCGGGCGTAATTCTGGACTAGATACTGGCTCTCCAGTGCTTGAATCTGCTCGAGGATGCCGGGCTGGGCCGCTGAAACGGTGGACATAGCATTCATGATAGCGCCATCAATTCGATGTAGACGAAAATGCCCCGTCCGGCGTCCTGTTTTGGAGAAGCCGGCGTCTGTTTAGAGAATGGAGGCGATCATGAAGCGTCGCGTCGCAGGATTCATGCTGGCGGCGGGCATCGCGTGCGCGCAGGCCCAGCCAAAGTTCGAGGTGGCGTCCATCAGACCGAGTAACTCGGAGGATCGGCGCCCGTTGTTCGACGTCCAGCCCGGCGGGAGCTTCATCGCGAAGAATGTTTCGGCTAAAAGGTTGATCGAGTGGGCCTATGATATCAAGGACTTCCAAATTTCAGGCGGCCCGGGTTGGATGGGCTCAGATCTCTACGATATTTCCGCCAAGCCGGAGAATTCCGGAAACGCTGGCAAGGCCAACCTCATGCTCCAGTCCCTGCTTGCCGAACGATTCCAACTCGCCATACGGCGCGAAACCAAGGAAATGCCGGTGTACGCGCTGGTGGTCGCCAGGAATGGGCCAAAATTCAAGGACGCCAAAGAATCGGACCCGAATATCGTAGATCTTAGCAAGCGTCCCGATCTGGCTGGGCGTGGCGGCCGGCCCCGATTTAGGATAATTCGTCGCGGCCGGTTGACGGTTCAGGGGGGCGATATGAGGCTGCTCGCCTCTGACCTTTCAAATTTTCTTGGCCGTACGGTTGTCGATAAGACGGGGCTGACGGGGACGTACGATTTGAAGCTCGAATGGCAACCGGACGAAAATCAGGCCGCGATGTTCCAAGCGCTGGGCGTGCCGGAGGGTTTTGGAGCACCAGTAGCGGATCCGTCGGGGCCTTCGCTGTTCGCCGCGTTAGAGGAACAGCTCGGATTGCGGCTCGATTCGCAAAGAGGCTCTGTAGAAACGTTTATAATCGAACGCATCGAGCGGCCGTCGGAGAATTAGCCGGCCGTTAAGATCACCCGAGCGTCACTTGGACGCCGCAGCGATCTCGGTGGTCTCCTTGGGTTCTTCCACCGTGATGTAGACCGGCTGCTCCAGCAGCAGCGGTTGTTTGCCGGTAGTCTTCACCAGCAGTTGTAGCCTGCCCGGCTTCACCGAAGGCGGAATACGGAACTCAATCACGTCTTCCTGCTGGTCTAGCACTTTCACCTTCATATCAAAGGTGTGATCGGTCAGGTAGACCTCTTCCACCTTGGCTTTTCCCAGGAAAAGACCATGGACCCGCAAAACCGAACCGATTTTTCCGCCGTCCGGCTGCACAGTGTTCATTTGCGGTGCTTGCGCCGACAATGATCCGGCGAGCCCGAAAGAGAATAGCGCGGTCAAAAGCATTAGTCGCATCAGAAGTACGCTCCGTATATAGGACTTTAATCCCAGTACGAATAGGCAGCAATCCAGTGAAAGTATCAAATCGGTTAGAGAAACATGCTTAGGAGCGGAGGTAAGGGAATTACTTAGGGCAGGCTGAGAGCAGGCGGGAAAGGGCGGGTTGGTCGGAGGTACCAACCCGCTGAGAATACTAACGTTCCGCGTTCAAATGGAGACCTTTGTGAATGGCGTACAAGGCCAGTTCCAACCGATCCGACACACCCAGCTTGTCGAAGATGTTGTGCAGATGGTTCTTGACCGTCTGTTCGCTGATAAACATCTTTTCGGCCATCTCCTTGTTCTTGTAGCCCTGAGCGACCAACTGAACGATTTCCCGCTCGCGCTGGCTTAGAGGAGACCGCTCGCGCGACTTGCCGGAGCCGGAAGCGCCGATCTCGCCGGGCGCGGCAAACTGACGCATTACCGCGGCCGTGGTATGGGAGTCCAGCCAGATCTCGCCGCCGTGAACCTTGCGGATGCTCTTGATGATCAGTTCCGGGGCGGTCTGTTTCAGCACGATGCCGGAGCAGCCCAGCTTCATGGCTTGCACGAATTCGTTCTTGTCCTCGGACGCAGTGAGGATGATGACCCGGGTGCGTTTGTTGGTTTGCTGGAGCGCTTGCAGCGCCGAAAGCCCGTCCAGGTTAGGCATTCGTAGATCCAGCAGCAGAACGTCCGGATCGAGTTCTTGGACTTTGTCCAGCACCTCGCAGCCGTCGCAGGCCTCTCCCACCACCTGGACATCTTCTTCCAGGGTGAGAAGCTTCTTCAAACCATCCCGGACAATCGGGTGGTCATCGGCGATAAGGACTCGGATCACGCCCTTCCTAGCCTCCAAGAGATTCGGACGAACTTCGTTGTTATTCTCAATTGTCGCAAAACCTTCGCTCATAATGTTATTTATCGACCACCTGCTTCTCGATTCTACAGGGGTACTGGTACGGGATCAATTTCAGGTAATGCTTAAACCGGCATAGCGAAATCCCTTAGATCTTCGTACTGGCTAGTTCCAAAACGGCCCCCCGGTTTGCGCCAAACCCATGTGAGCACGGCGCATGACCCATTTCCAAATCGGCATTCCATCCAACTTTGGAACGGCAAACCAACGTCCGGAACGGCACTTCTCCGCCGCGAGCCAGATTCTTGGCTCCCGCATCGCTCTAATCGCATGAGAACCAATGGTACGCCTTTTTGGTGTTCGGTTTGGCTTTGGTGTTCCGTTTGCTCTTACCGTCCGCGTGATCGACCGCGTCACAAATCAAATTGAGCACTACATGGACCTGCTGAGCTCTCGGCAGAAGCTGGTGGCTTCTAATATAGCGAATGCGGATACCCCAGGGTATAAGACCAAGGATATCGATTTCCAGTTCGAGTTCATTAGCCTGGCCCAGGATGCCCAACCCAACGTGGTTGAACCGCAGGGCCTGGTGGTCAAAAGCGATGGCAACAACGTGAACATGGATCGTGAGGCCCGATTGCTCTCAGAAAACGCCCTGCGATTCAACGTGGCCTCGAATCTCATGAAGTCCGAATTGAAGACGATCAACAACGCGATCCAGGAGGGCAAGACAGGACCATGAGCCTATTATCGGTCCTTTCGGTGAGTGCCTCGGGTATGGCGGCGCAGCGCACACGCGCCGAACTGCTGGTGGAAAACCTAGCGAATGCGGAGACCACTCGAACTCCGGAGGGCGGTCCATATCGCCGGAAGGATGCAGTCTTCACCAGTGCTCCGCAAATCTCGGCCTTTGGGGCTGTCTTTCAGACGGAAATGAGCGAGGGCATCAACGGGGTCGAGGTCTCCGATGTCATCGAGGACACCGGGGAGCCGGATAAGCGTTATTTGCCCGGTCATCCGGACGCGGATAAAGACGGCTATGTCGCGTTTCCGCGAATCAACCCCGCCGAGGAAATGGTGGACCTGCTGAGCGCTCAGCGTGGCTATGAGGGAAACATCGCCGCAATGACGGCAATCAAGGACATGCTTATGCGCTCCATCGCTCTGCTGAGCTAAGACGGCGATGTCTGTACCAATCACCCCCATTCGTGCGCCCGTGGCGATACCTCAGATTGCGCCTCTGAGCCCCTCCACGAGCTCGTCCGGCGGATTCCAGTCCGCGCTCTCGGAGGCAATCGGCCGGGTGGAGCAATTCCAGCAGAATTCAAATACCGCGATCAGCAAATTCCTTTCCGGGGAGGACGAGGAGGTCCACAAGGTTGCGCTGGCGACCCAGCAGGCGGAAATTTCCTTCGATCTTTTTCTGCAGGTCCGCAACAAGGTGATCTCGGCCTATCAGGCAGTGATGCAGATGCAAATGTAAGCATTCCACACCAAATGTAAGCAACCCATAAAATGAAACGACTTTTCGACAGCTTGACCTGGAAGCAGATCCTTTCCATCGTTGTGGTTGCGGGTGGCGTGATTGGCGGTTTGGTCTCTCTGTCGCGCTGGAACCAGGAACGCGACTTCCGGCCGCTGTACAGCTCGCTATCGCCGGAAGACGCCGCGGCGGTATTAACGAAGGTGAAGGAAGGCGGCACGGAATTCCGCATCTCCGACAATGGCACGTCGGTCCTAGTTCCATCGGCTAAGGTTGCCGAGCTGCGCCTGCAGCTGGCCGCAGCCGGGATTCCGAAGAGCGGGCGGATCGGGTTCGAGCTATTCGATAAAACCAACTTCGGCGCCAGCGATTTCGCCGAGCAGGTCAACTATCACCGGGCTCTGGAAGGTGAACTGGAGCGCTCCGTAATGTCGCTCTCGGCGGTGGAACAGGCGCGTGTGCACATTACGCTGGCCAAGGAGTCGGTGTTTCTGGAATCGCGCCAGCCGGCCAAAGCCAGTGTCCTGGTGAAGCTGCGGCCGGGCTCGCAACTGACCGCGCAGAATGTGGCGGCCATCTGCCAGCTTACCGCCAGCGCCGTGGATGGATTGGCGCCCGAGGCGGTCTCGGTGGTGGACATGCGCGGGAATCTGCTGAATCGCGCCCGGAGAGCCTCCAGCGCGGACGAACCGGGACCATCCAGCGCCGAGATCGACTACCGGCAGCAGATCGAGCACGATTTGTTGACGAAAATCAACAGCGCCCTGGAACCGCTGCTGGGAGCGGACAGGTTTCGAGCCACTGCGGCGGTGGAGTGCGATTTTAGCAGCGCGGAGCAGAGCGAGGAAAACTTCGACCCCAGCAAGTCCGTGATGCTGACCTCGCAGAAGACCGAAGACATCAGCGGCGGCCCAGTTGCCGCGGGCGTGCCGGGCGCCGCTTCGAGTCTCCCGCGCCCGACTTCAAGGCCCGTCACGGGGAGCAATGGGGTCACCCGGCGCAGCGAGAACATCACCTACCAGTCCAGTCACACAGTTCGCCACGTGCGAGTGCCGGAAGGCGCCATCAAACACATGTCGGTGGCGCTACTGGTCGATTCCGACGTGCGGTGGGAAGGGACCGGTGATAAAGCAAAACGGGTGGTCCAGCCACCCACGCCGGAGAAGCTGAAGAGCATACACGACCTGGTCGCAGGTGTGATCGGGTTCTCGGCCGAGCGCGGCGATCAATTGGTGGTGGAGAGCCTACCCTTTGAGTCCACCTTGAATCCCGAGCCGGTTTCGCTTGCGCCAAAGGCCGCGCCAATGGTCCCGGCAGCGCCGCTCGATCAACTACTCAAAAACAAATACGTAATGATCGGAGCCGGCGTCGGAGTGCTGGTGTTGCTTGGAATCGTGGTCGTCGCGATAAAGCTGGGACGATCCGGGGTGCGCCGTGGTCTGGGCATGGATGGCCAACTACCAGCGGGCGGCACAGCGGGGTCGCTGGATCTGGGAAGGCAGATCGAGGCTACGCTGGCCGAGCAGGCAGCGCTCCGCCAGAAGCAGGAGAACGACGCGTTGAACGCTCTGAAGTTACCGCCGGTAACCAAGAAAGCAGAGATATTAACCAAGCACATCGGGGAACAGGCCAAGAAAGACACGACTCCAATGGCCCATGTTCTGAGGGCATGGATGAGCGAAGCGAAGAACTAGGTATCGATGAGCGAAGCGAAGAACTAGGTTTCGATGAGCGAAGCGAAGAACTAGGTATGGATGAGCGAACCGAAGAGTTAGGGTATCGAATGAGCGAAACGAATAGTTAGGCCATGGGCACGGGTAAAGAGACACCGGCGCGATGATTCAAAACCTGGAAACCGCGCCCGCGACCTCCACTCTTCCGGGGATACGCAAGGCCGCGATCCTCCTGGTCATCCTCGGAGACCAGATCAGCGGCGAAATCCTCAAACAAATGGACGAGGATGAGGTGCAGCTGCTCGGCCGCGAGGTCGCGCGGGTGGTCTCTATCAGCAATGATCAGGCCGAGGAAATTCTGGAAGAGTTCTACCAGATGTCGGTGGCCCGGGAATACGTCCTGAAGGGCGGGATCGACTACGCCAAGAAAATGTTGGTGAACGCCTTTGGCCCCGAACACGCCAAGAGAATGGTCGACCGGCTGGTGAAGACCCTGGGCTCGGAGACCGCCAGCTTTGACACCCTGCAGAAGGCCGATCCCCAACAGCTCGCCAAATTCATCCACAACGAGCATCCCCAGACCATAGCGCTCATCCTTTCCCATTTGAACGCCTCGCAAGCCGCCGGCCTGTTGATTTCTTTGCCGCCCGAACTTCGCGCCGACGTAGCGCTACGAATGGCCAACCTCGACCAAATTTCGCCGGAGATCATCTCCAAAATCGCCGCCATCATCGGTCAAAAGCTCAAAGCCTTGGGCGAGTTGAGCCGCGAATCCTACGGCGGTGTACGAGCGGTGTCGGAAATGTTCAACCGCCTGGACTCGGCCACCAGCAAAGAGATCCTAGAAGCCATCGAGCAAAACAACCCCAACCTGGTGGAAACGATCCGGCACCTGATGTTCGTTTTCGAGGACCTGCTGCTCGTAACGCAGGAAGCCGTGAAGGAGGTACTCGGCAAGGTAGACCGCAAGATCCTCACCGTGGCGCTGAAGGGTACCAGCGAGCAGCTGAGAAATCACTTCTTGCAGGGCATGTCGCAGCGCGGCGCCGAGATGCTCAAAGAGGACATGGATGCTCTGGGGCCGGTAAAGATCAAAGAAGTGGAAGCGGCCCAGCAGCAAATTATCGCGGTGGTCCGGCAACTCGAGGCCGAAGGCACCATCAGCCTGAAGGGCACGGTGGGAGAGCAGTATGTCGTCTAAGTTGCACCGCGGTGGAGAAGTCTCCATGGAACCAGTCACCTGGCGGCGTGTACCCTCGCTGGATGGATCGCCGCTCGAAGCCAGTGCTTTCCCGGCCGCCGGCTATACTCCAGCGCCGAGCGGGCCGGCAGCGCAGCCCGGTAGCCCGCTGGAGCAGCACCTGCAGGGAGCATATCAACGGGGGTTTCAAGACGGCCAGGGCGCGGCCCGGAAGGAACTGGGAGGTGAGCTCGACGCCATGGCTGTGCGCCTGGCGCGGACCATCGAGGAGGTATCTGGAATGCGTCAACGCTTTCGTCACGAAGCGGAAGAAGAGGTGATCGCGCTGGCGGTGGCCATCGCGCGGCGAATTCTTCATCGCGAACTGACGGTGGCACCCGAGGCGTTGGTCGGCCTGCTGAAGGCGGCGCTGGAGAAAATTGAGGCCAGGGAAGTACACCGCGTGCATGTTCGTCCGGAAGATGTCCCCCTGGTGCAACAACATCTCGACCAAATGGGCCTGCCCCAGCGCGTCGAATTGATCGCTGATCCTGCATTGGAGCGCGGCGCTATCATTCTCGATTCGAGCCGCGGCGCGCTGGACGCTTCGGTGGAAACCCAATTGGCAGAAATCGAACGTGGGTTCGCAGACCTGGTGCGGAGGGCGTAAATGAACTTGGCGGCCTACCATCAAAAACTCGCCCGCATCGAGACCTGCCGCTGGACCGGAACAATCACGGATTTGGTCGGGCTGCTGGTGGAATCAAACGGCCCGGCGGTCGGGGTCGGCGACTTCTGCGAGATTACCACGCGGGATGGTCGCCTGATTCGCACCCAGGTGATCGGATTTCGCGAGGGCCGCGTGCTGTCGATGCCGCTCGAAGAAACGGATGGATTGCACCTGGGCGATGCGATCACGGGCCGCAAAGACGACGCCCGGATGGAAGTGGGGCCGGAATTGCTGGGCCGCGTGATTGACGGATTCGGCAAACCCCTGGATGGACTCGGGCCGGTGGGCGCCAAGGAACCCTACGATCTCTATGCTCCCGCGCCTGGCCCGCTCGACCGTGAGCCCATCAGTGAGCCGCTCACAACCGGCATCCGCGCCATCGATAGCCTGTTGACCTGCGGCAAAGGCCAGAGGATCGGAATCTTCGGGGGTAGCGGTGTGGGCAAGAGTACTTTGCTGGGCGCCATGTCGCGTTACAGTTCCGCCGATGTCAGCGTGATCGCCCTGGTCGGCGAGCGCAACCGCGAGGTCCGCGACTTTATCGAGCATGACCTCGGGTCCGATGGCCTGAAGCGCTCCGTTCTGGTCGTGTCCACTTCCGACCGGCCCGCGCCGCTGCGGATCCGCGCCGCCTTCGTGGCTCTGGCCGTAGCCGAGTACTTTCGCGATCAAGGCAAAGACGTGCTGCTGGTAATGGACTCGGTCACGCGACTGGCGATGGCCCAGCGAGAAATTGGCCTTGCGGCCGGAGAGCCTCCCAGTCAGAAGGGCTATACGCCGTCGGTGTTCAACCTGCTCCCCAAGATCTTCGAACGGGCTGGGCGCTTTCGAAAAGGCTCCATTACGGGCTTTTTTACGGTGCTGGTGGAAGGCGACGATTTCAATGAACCAATCTGCGACGCCGTGCGCGCCATCCTGGATGGCCATATCGTGCTTTCGCGGCAGCTGGGCGCCGCCGGGCATTATCCTGCCATCGACGTTCTACAGTCGGTGAGCCGTCTCGCGCCCAGGCTGTCCACCCCTGAACAGCGGGATGCGGCAGTCAAAATCCGGGAGGCCATGGCGACGCACCAGCGCTCGGAAGACCTGATCAACCTGGGCGCGTATGCCAGCGGCGCAAATCCGAAGCTGGACGCGGCCATCCGGCTGCAGCCGCAGCTAATGGAATTTTTGAAACAGGATTCCGGCGCACACAGTTCTTTCGAGCAGACCATGTCGCGGCTGCGTGAGCTGGCCAAGATGGCTCAATGAAACGGTTCCACTTTCCCCTCGAAACTGCGCGGCGCTGGCGGTTGGAACGGGCCGGCATCGAGGAACTGAAGCTTCGTCAGATCCTGGCCGAGAAGCAAAAGCTGGCCGCCGCCAAAGGGCAGATCCAGGGTGAGATGGCTCAAACGGTGCGGCAAGTGCTCGGCCAGCCATCCATACCATCGCTCGAACTGGAAAGCCTGGATTCTTTCCGCTTGCACGTTCGCGGCCGAGTCCGCAAACTCGAGAATCAAGAGCAGGAATGCGAAGCCAGGATCGTCGAGCAGCGCAATAAGGTGCTGGAAGCCCGGCGCCAGTTCGAACTGATCGAGCGGCTGCGGCAAAAAGCGTTGACCGAATGGCGGGCGGCCGGCAATAAGGAACAGGAAGACCTGGCAGCCGAACTGTTTCTAGCTAAGTCGATTCGTGAGCGAAAGCGGAAATGAACGCTCGATCGGGCTTCTAAGGGCTGGCTAGCAGCCGCGTCGCCCCTTCAATCCGTTGGTTCATTTGCTGGAGAACTTGCACGACATCCTGGGTCTCGTGGTTGGCTTCATCCCAGCGCGCCCCCTCCACCGCTTCTCGAATGCCGGGCAGCGTCTTCACGCCGTACCCGGTATAGAGGCCCGGCGCATAGATCTGATGCCGGTACCAATCCCGGGCAGGCAAACCTTTGGGCAGCGTGAGCGAACGTTCGGTCTCGATGAGCGCCTCATTCACTTTTGCGAGCTTGGCTGCATCCGCCTGCGAAGTTGCGCCACCGCTGGCCGCCTCGTAAGCCTTCGCATCCGCGTCGGTCTTGGCCAATTGGTCCAATACCGGCTGGAGATCAACCTTAGTGCCGGCCTGTTTCTTGATCTCATCGACGTAGCGGCGCACCGTGTTCGCGAACTCTCCGAACTCGAACGGCAGCAACGGTGCATCGGCCAGCCGCAGAAGCGTCGTGGTGGTCACTTGGGAGAGCGCCGCCCCGTAAACAAAGCCTGGATCGCCGAAACGCTCGAACCACGCCGGATCGTCGTAAATGGAGTGATAGACGCCGCCCAAGTTGGGAGCACCGAAGCCGAAATTCAGGCTGGCCACGCCGAGGTGATCGAGGAAGGCCACATAGTCGGAGCCAGCGCCCAGAGCGCCCAAATGAAATCCGGCCGGCTGCGGTTCCTCGGCGGCGGGAGCTTCGCCCCGGCCGCGGCGCGTACGTGCGACTTCCAGCAGGCTTTTGCCGCTTTGTGGGTCTTTGAGGTCGCGCAGAATCTCACTGGTGAAAAACTCGAGCGTATGCGATCCGGAAGCGCCCAGCGTTCCCTTTGCATTGGAATCGGAATTGATATACACGACCCCCTTGCGAGCCAGCTCATCCTGATGCTTTTCGGCCCACTCGGTGGATCCGAGCAGTCCGAATTCCTCGCCGTCCCAGAGAGCCAGCACTATGGTGCGCTTGGGCTGCCAGCCTTGTTTCCGAAGCGCCCCGAGCGCTCTAGCGGTTTCGAGCAGCGATGCCGCGCCGCTGATCGGATCGTGCGCGCCGTTCACCCAGCCATCGTGATGATTCCCGTAGATGACCCATTCATCGGGATAAGTGCTGCCGGGGATGGTGGCGATTACATCGTGCAGCGGCCGCGTAGTGTTATCGAATTCGAGCTTGAAGTGGGCGGTGGCCGGTCCAGGTCCGATGTGATAAGTAAATCCCAAAGCCCCTCGCCATGCCTCAGGCGCGACCGGTCCACCCAGATTTTCGAGCAGCGGCGTGGCGTCGGCATAGGAGATCGGCATCACGGGAATTTTCATCAGGATCTTGGATTCCGCCATCGAAAGCCGCTTGGAACCGGGCTCGGAAGCCCAGCCGGGCGACAGCGGGTCGCCGACGTACACCGGCATGTCCATCACGCTTCCGCGCTGCACGCCATCCGGCGGCCGCATCGGACCCTTGGGATAAACGTCGCCCTGGTAATAGCCGTCATCGCGCGGATCGGAATAAATCAGACAACCAACAGCCCCATGCTCGAACGCGACCTTGGGTTTGGTGCCTCTCCAGCTCTTGCCATAGCGGGCGATCACGATCTTGCCCTTCACTTCGATGCCCTGCTTGGCGAGATAGTCGTAGTCCTCCGGCACGCCGTAATTCACGTAAACCACTGGCGCCGTGACATCGCCCGAGCCGGAATAGGCGTTGAAGGTCGGAAGCTGAGTCGCGTTGGAGGTATAGGAGTCCTGTGAAATGGCCGGCTCTTTGAGCGCAGCGCGAAACTTGATGGGGCTGACCATTTCCAACCCGCGGGCGGTCGGGTAAGGAATCAGGGCCTCGAAGTTTTCAATGTGCGCATCCAAGCCAAATTCCTTGAATAATCCGAGCGCGTAGTCGGCGACCGCAGCGTCTGCCGGCGAGCCGGCATGATGCGGGACCTTGGCCATGCGCTCCAGGTAGACCTTCTGGCGGTCCGCCTTCGGAAGCGCGATGGCCTTCTGTTCGAGATCGTGCTCGACCGCCCATTGGTCTTGAGGAAAACCGCGGATAGGCTCTTGCGCGGCTAGTAGAGCCGCGGATACAAGAAATGCAAAGAATGTTTTCATCAGATTTTCGATGCGAGCTTGGCGCCGCTTCCGGACTTTAAGAAGCTGGCGAACTCCTGCTCGTTTCGCGTGAGGGTGGGAAACGTCGCAATCACTTTTTCGTCGGGATCCAGAATTGCATAAAAAGGAATGGCGACGGTGCCAAACCTTTTTTCTTCCAACTGTTGATTCTGTTCCGAAACCGAGTCAGTGCCGTCGGTATAGAGATCCACCAGCACGAAATCTTTGAGTAGGCCTGCGATCTCCGGCCGTGGGAACATGTTGGCTTTCATCCAATGGCAATTTGTGCAGGCATAGCCCGTGAAGTTGACGAACACCATCTTGTTCTCAGCCTTGGCCTTGGCGAGAGCCTCGCGATACTGGTTCTTCAGCCAGACCGGACCGGCGGATTCAGCGCCCCCACCAAGCGCGACGGCCTTGCCCTGCACTGGAATAAACGCCTCGATGTTGCCGAGCGGGGAGCCAAACAATCCCGGCAGCAGGCTGATGGAGAAGATGAGAAACAGAGCGGCAACCAGCATCCGGCCGATACCCAGGTGATCGTCAGGCTTAATGCCTTCCAGGCGCAGGAATCCGAGCAGGTAGAGCCCGGGAAGAGCGAACAACACGATCCAGGAGGCCAGGAACATCTCACGCGAAATCAAGTTAGTCTGCAACACCTGATCGGCCGAGCTGAGGTACTTGATCGAGATCGCCAGCACAACGAATCCCAACACGACTTTCACGCGCATGAGCCAGCCGCCGCTCTTCGGCAGCTTTTGCAGGTAGGATGGAAAAAGCGCCAGCAGGAAGAAGGGCGCGGCTAGACCAGTGGCGAATGACGCCATGCCGAGCACGGGTTCGGCTCCGCCGGTTTGCACGGACGCTACCAGTAACGGCCCTACAATTGGTCCGATGCAGGCGAAGGCAGTCAGCGTGAACGTGAGCCCCATCAACAAAGCGCCGAAATAACCTCCGCGCTCGGAAGTTTGATTGAGCTTGGTGAGCAGCCCGGAAGGCAGCGTTAACTCATAAGCCCCTAGCAGGCTCAAACCGAAAATCACGAACACCAGCGCGATGAAACCGTTCACCCAGGGACTGTTGCCGAGCTGCACCACGCCGAACGGTCCGACAATCGTTTTCATCAAAACGCCTAGCCCAGTGAACAAAACAACAATACCGAGGCAGAAGACGACCGCCTGCAGCACGCCGTCCCGCCGGCTGCCCGTTTGCCGATTGATAAAGTACGATACGGTGAACGGAATCATGGGGAAGACGCAGGGGGTGAAGATGGCGGCAAGTCCGGCGCCGAAGGCAGTCAGCAAGAACAGGCCGAAGCCGGATGATCGCGACGCCGGGCCGACCGGAGTGGGACTCGCCGCTGTGGACGTAGCCGCGGCCAAGGCTAGCTGAACGTCGGTGTATCCCGGCGGTATAGAGATCGCCTGCACCTTGGCCGACGGATCGATGGTGATGGTCGCCGAAGCGGACTTGCGCTTGGGAGGCAAGCAGGACCTATCGTTGCAGCATTGATAGCGCACCTGGGCGCTGATGTCCGCCGGACCCGCGGTCGCATCTTTCTTCAGCTCGACATCGTACAGCAGCACTACCTGGTCGGCGAATGTTTCGGTATCGATTTGAAAATTGGGATCGAGCTTACGCTCCGGCTTTGGCTGATAAAGCTTGAAGCCGCTCACTATCGGACTATCCGCGAGGCTGCTGGTGCTCGGAATCGGCCCGCCCTTCGGCGTGGTCAGCGAATAAAGGTGCCATCCCGGCTCGATCTTAGCGGCGAATCTGGCGAGCACGTGCGATCCCGGCGGGGCAGAGGCGGGCTCAATGGTCAGCGTCCACTGCACCGGATCCTGGGCGCCAAACAGCCATACCGACGCGAGGAAGAGCCCTGCCAGAAATCGTCGCATATTAGTCCGCGGCAGCCGCATTAGGCGGTGGCTGATGCCCAGCGGCTAACTCGGCCGCGATTCGCTCGTTGATTTTGCCCGCGGCCAATTCCGCAGCGACCCGGATTGCATTCCGGATCGCGTTCGCATTCGAACGGCCGTGAGTGATGATACAGACGCCCTTGATGCCCAGCAGCGGAGCGCCGCCGTGCTCAGAATAGTCCAAACGTTTCTTGAATTCCTGAAAAGCGGTGCGCGACAGCACGTAACCAATTTTCCGCGCGATGGTCGCTTCCAGCGAATCGCGAAGCATCTGATAGATCATGTCCACCAGGCCCTCGCCCACCTTCAGCGCCACATTGCCGACGAATCCGTCGCAAACGATCACGTCGGTTTCGCCGGTGAAGATATCGCCGCCTTCCACATTTCCGATGAAATGGATCGGCAGCGATTTGAGCAAGGGTGTGGCGGAGCGAGTCAGTTCGTTGCCTTTGTGTTCTTCTTCGCCGATCGACAGCAGGCCCACGCGTGGCCGAGGCTTGTGAAAAATCACACGCGAGTAGATTTCGCCCATGACCGCGAACTGTCCCAGCATGCGCGGCGAACAGTCGACATTGGCGCCCACATCTACTACGACGACCGGCGAGCCTTTTAGTGTGGGAAATGCCGAGGCCAGCGCCGGCCGATCCACGCCGGGAAGCATACCTTGCACCATTTTGGCGGTGGCCATCACGGCGCCGGTGTTGCCGGCCGACACCACCCCCTGAGCGATTCCGTCCCGGACCAGCCGCGCAGCCACCCGGATGGAACTGTCGCGCTTGGTGCGAACCGCCTTGGCGGCGCTGTCCTCCATGGTGATGTGCTCGCTGGCATGCTGGATCTCGATAGGCAATCGGTCGACACCCTGGTGCTGTGCGAGTTCCTGGCGCACGATGTCCTGCTTACCAACCAGAATGATCTTGACGCCCAGATCGCGGACCGCTTGAATCGAACCCTCGACCTCCGCCTTGGGAGCGTGGTCCCCGCCCATTGCGTCAACAGCGATGGTCACCATGTAATCAGAGACTATATCAACTCGTGCCGATGTTACTCTTCGGCGACTTCGATCACTTCTCGTCCCTTATAACGCCCACAGTGCGGGCAGACGCGATGCGGCAGCTTGGGTTCGTGACAATTGGGACACTCTGAAGTCCCGGGGGCGCGCAACGAATCGTGGGCCCGGCGGGTTGAGGTACGCTGCTTGGAGTGTCGTCGTTTTGGATTGGGCATCTATATTCCTTTAGTTTGAAGATTTTTCAGCACCGACCAGCGGTCATCCACAGGTTTCACTTCGCATCCACAATCCACAAGATTGCGGTTTTGACCGCAAACCGGGCAGATGCCGTGACAATCTCCGCGGCAGATCCGCTGCATCGGCAAAGAGAGCAGAACATACTCACGCAAGACATCTTTCAGCTCGATCCCGGCCCCTTCATAGAACGCGATCTCACTTTCCCCCTCGTCGATTTCCACTTCTTCCTGGTAATCGGCCCGAACAGCGGGACGATAGAACAGATCGAAGTCGCAATCGATCGGAAACTCGGCTGGCTCCAGGCAACGATCGCACTCCGAACGCATCTGAACCGTCAAATGACCACGAATCCGGACTTCCCCAAGAGTGTGCGCAAGAAGCTCGGCCGAGCCTCGCACTTCCAGTGGCGTCGCCTGCCGAAGCCCCTCACCATAATCGATCTCGCCAGGAGGGAAGGCCACCTCAAAGCGGACCTTTTTTAACTCTAGCTCCTTGACGCTCAAAAACACACAGACCTCGCTTCGAGGGGGGCGCTAAACCTATACTATAGCAGGGCTTGAGGAGAAATTCAGCTGGCGAGTACGTCTGACTACAATGAAAGTTCCGCTCGGGCGCCGAGGCTCATGTCCTGGTCAAAATACTGGGCATCCAATATCAACGCCAAAGAGGCGACCTGCATTTTTCTACTGCTGGCCGTCACCATGTTGGCAGCTCACCATACTATGTTCGTCTCAGGTTTCGCGGACACACAGGGCGGCGGGGATACGGTGCTTGTCAACTATCTTTTCGAGCACAATTGGCGCTGGCTGACCAGACAGCCACTCGATAAAAGCTTGTTTAGCCCGCCATTCTTCTTTCCACAACCGGACACGCTGGCGTACACGGACTTGTACCTGGGCACCTTACCTCTCTATGGCTGTTGGCGTCTGCTGAGTGTTTCCCCAGCAACTTCATTCCAGCTTTGGACGCTGACAATTTCAGTATTGAACTTTGCGTCAGCGTATATGCTGCTTCGCTTCTTTCTCAAGTGCAGTGCCTGGGCAAGCGGAATAGGCACGGCGTTTTTCGCATTTGCAAGCCCGCGCGTGTTGCAAGTCGGACACCCGGGGTTATTGACCGGGTTCTATGTCGTAGCAGTGATGACGGGTCTGTGGCTTCTCTTCCCAGAACACACATCCTGGCCCGAATACACACCCTGGATCGCGCCGCGAGCAAAGTCCAGCGCCAAAGGGCAAGGCTCGCACCGTAAGCTCCGCTATCGATCTTTACGGCTCTCGCGCCGGCGTGTCTGGACGGGAGCACTGCTTGCCAGCAGCACCGCAGTGGCACAGTTTTATTTCGCTTTTTACTATTTCTGGTTCATGATCTTTTGTGGCACCGTGGCGCTTTCCTACGCACTGCTGTTACCTTCCTCGAGGTACCGGCTGATTAGTTTCATGCGTGTGTGGTGGCGTCCGGTATTTATTTGCCTGGTTCTCGCAGCCATCTTGCTCGCGCCGGGAGCGTTGAAGTATTACCGGGTTAGGAAACAGGTCGGGATTTATCCCTACGACCTGATTGCTTACTTTCTTCCGACCCCACTTTCTTGGTTTGCGCA
Source organism: Bryobacterales bacterium (assembly GCA_963780485.1). GTDB lineage: Bacteria > Acidobacteriota > Terriglobia > Bryobacterales > Bryobacteraceae > Palsa-89. The sequence continues at coordinate 582,819 of CAWACO010000001.1, read as the reverse complement.
AGGACCCACGCATTGGTTGTATGGATCGTGGAACCTTTCGCTCGGGATCGACCAGAGCTATGGCGGCGGTGAGATGTACAACGGTATCGGCTTCCTCACAATGGCATTGGTGCTGGTGGCGTTCGCGAAATTCCGGGGGTAGGCCGGTAATCGCAATTTGGGGATTCGTCAGCGCCGTGGTCGTGGTCACGACCTTGTCGTGGCATGGACACGCCTTGTGGCAGTTTGTCTATGCAGGTTTTCCCGGCGGGCAAGCGTTGCGAGCCGTGAGCCGCTTTGGTGTCTTTCTGTTGTTGCCGGCGGCCTTGGCGTTGGCCTTGAGCGTTGATTGGATAACACGCAGGTTTTCACCTGCTCTTGCGCTCGCCTGTGTGTTGTTGATTTGGGTTGAACAGGCCGGCGCGTACAATCTTGCTCCGGTGTACAACAAGAGACAAATCCAGGATTGGGCGGATAGCGTGAGCCACTCGCTTCGACCCGGCTGTGCGACCTATCTATTCAGTGGGACAGCCAGAAGCACTAGTGAGCAATGGATGCAACTGATCGGCATGTGGGCCGGGCTTTCCGCGGGCATCCCAACGCTCAACGGATATAGCGGTCACTGGGCCCCCGATTGGCCATTCATCGATGTCGGGATAGCCCAACCGACTCGACCGAGTCCGTCTCTATGTAGGCATCCGGAACTGGGTGCTGCGCCATCCACAGATCAATAACGTGTGTTGGGTAACTCCCGGCGTGTCTCCGGCGGACGTGATCCGCCGCGAAGACCTCAATCGCGATGCATTCACGCTACGCCGCACTTATCTCGCTTTGTTAGGCCGGCTTCCGAAGGAGTCCGAATTGAACAGCCAAGCCAGACCGGATGCATTGGTCCAGGCCGTTATGACATCCCCGGAGTTTCGAGACCGCGAGCGGTTCGTGTTAACCGGTTATCGCTCGCTTTACACCCTCGATCCGGCCTTCCCCATTTGGCTGGCCGCGGTGGAGGATCTCGTGGCGCACCGAAAGTCACGGACGCAACTGATCGAGGAGTGGCAGCAGTCCGAGCAATGCCGAGCCGACAAAGCCTGCTCCGGCGTCGCTCCCGGGGAAGTGATTCGGAGAGTAAGCGGCGCTCTCTCTCGCGAAGAGCAGGAGCACGATTCGCGAGTGCTACTGTACTACTGTTTGCTACAGCGAGCGCCCACCGCTTCCGATCAAAGCGATGGTCCGAATTGGCTCAGTTTGTTGTTGCGGCAATCTGTCCGGAATTAATTCCAACGGCCCACCCGGCCAAGCAGAACCAGGAGTAAGATCACTACAGGGAGCTTGTTTTTCGCTCCAAGACACAAGGCGGGGACTATGCCCATTCTTTCTCGCTCTGCGGACGAGTTGTTACTGGGACGAATTTCAAAGGCCATCGAGCCGGCGCCGATTCGGATCGTCCTTGGAAACGAAGAAGCAACCACAACGGTGGAAAATCCGGTCGCCACCGTGATTATTCCCGATCGCAAAACTCTGGTGCGACTGATGTTTGATCCCGAAGTGGCTTTCGGCGACGCATACGCTGACGGGCGCATTCAAGTCCAAGGGAGTCTGGTCAAACTCTTGGAGGCTATTTATCAAGCGAGGTCGCCCGAGCGTCGCCGCGGCACTTTATATTCGCGCCTGGCATCGAAATGGATGCACTGGTTACAGGCCAATACGTTGCCCGGTTCGCGCCGTAATATTCACGCGCACTACGACCTTGGCAACGACTTCTACAAACTGTGGCTGGACCGCCAGTTGGTTTACACGTGCGCGTACTTCGCGACTCCCACGGCGACGCTCGAACAGGCCCAGACGGCTAAGCTGGACCACATTTGCCGCAAACTCAGGCTGCAACCTGGGGAGACCGTGGTCGAAGCCGGATGCGGTTGGGGCGCTCTGGCCCTCCATATGGCGCGGCAGTATGGTGTCTCCGTGAAAGCGTTTAACGTTTCGCATGAGCAGATTATTTTTGCCAGGCAGCGTGCCGACGAAGAAGGATTGAGCCACCAGGTGGAGTTTGTCGAAGACGACTATCGAAATATATCCCGCAAATTCGATGTGTTCGTATCGGTGGGAATGTTGGAGCACGTGGGCGTCGAAAACTTCAAAGATCTTGCGGACGTTGTTCAGCGGTCGATTGGCGCCTCGGGACGGGGCCTGTTTCACTTCATTGGCAAGGACCAGCCGGGCGCCTACAGCCGCTGGATGCGAAAGCGCGTTTTTCCCGGCGCTTATATCCCGGCGCTCCGGCAGGCTTTAGAAATCTTCGAGCGCTGGAATTATTCGGTGCTGGATGTCGAGAATCTGCGCCATCACTACGCCAAGACTTTGGAGCACTGGCTGGACCGTTTCGAGAAATCGCAGCAGCAGGTCGTTTCCATGTACGACTCCGAATTTGTTCGCGCCTGGCGCCTGTATCTGGCCGGATCTATGGCCGCTTTCCGCTGCGGCTCACTGCAGCTTTTCCAGATTGTTTTTACTGGATCGCGCTGCCCGCCGGTCTGGTGGACGCGCGCGCCGCTTTATACCGAAGCACAACCCGAAAGCGAGAAGCCGGAATGGATGCATGCGATGTCCTGATTGTCGGGGGAGGGCCGGCCGGTTCTTCTTGCGCCTGGAAATTGCGGGACTCGGGCTTGGATGTAGTCGTTCTGGATAAACAATTCTTTCCACGCGATAAGGTTTGCGGGGGATGGATCACTCCTGCCATTCTGTCGGAACTCGAAATCGACTCGTGCGAGTACGCTCAGCGGCGCGTCTTTCAGCCCATCACTGGGTTTCGCACCGGTTGCATCGGCGGCGAGATGGTAGATACAAAATACAACCAGCCGGTCAGCTACGGGATTCGACGGCGCGAATTCGATGAATACCTCTTGCGACGCTCGGGCGCGCGCCTTCTCGAAGGCATCAGTTTAGCGAATCTCACACGTCGCGACGGCGAGTGGATCGTGAACGGCGAGCTTCGGGCCCGGTTGGTGGTAGGCGCGGGCGGCCATTTTTGCCCGGTGGCGCGCCTCACCGGTGCTAAGTCCGGTGGTGAACAGGTGGTGGTTGCCCAGGAAGCCGAATTCGAAATGGACGCGCAGCAGCGGTCCGGCTGCGCGGTCTCTCCGGAACTTCCGGAACTTTATTTTTGTTCCGACTTCAAAGGATACGGCTGGTGTTTTCGCAAGGGCAATTTTCTAAATGTAGGACTGGGCAGGATGGACCAGCATGGCCTGTCCGAGCACGTGTCTTCGTTCTTGCGCCATCTGAAGTCGTCCGGGAGGGTAAATTTTGAGATTCCGCACGCTCTGCTCGGACACGCCTATCTTCTCTATGACGCTTCGGCTCGAAAGGTCGCTGACGACGGAATGCTGCTCATTGGCGATGCCGCGGGTTTGGCGTATTCGCAGAGCGGGGAAGGCATCCGGCCCGCGATTGAATCCGGATTACTGGCAGCGAAAGCGATTGTTGACGCCCAGGGAAAATACAATCGCGAAGGTCTCGAAGTTTATCGCACTCTGCTCGCCCAGCGGTTCGGAGCGCGGGAGCACTGGGCCACCAAGCTCGGCCGGCATCTGCCTTCGCGGCTGATCCAGTTGCTCGGTAAGGGGCTTCTCGGCATGCCCTGGTTCGCCCGCGACGTGGTGATCAGTCGCTGGTTTTTGCACGCCGGTGAAGCGACCCTGGAGTGCTAGGCGTGGATTTTTCACGTCATCGTACAATGGGTGACCGTGAGCCAGATCCACAGCGGCGTCAACCGCGAGTCCGATCGTTTCCGCCTCAATTATGCCGCGATGTCGACTGCGGTCGAACGGCTGCGAGGCGAGCTGAAGCGCTCCACCGAAGGAGGCGGCGAGAAATATGTGCAGCGGCATCTGGAGCGCGGGAAACTGCTGCCACGCGAGCGTCTAGAGCTGCTGCTGGACGAAGGTTCCTATTTTCTCGAGATCGCTCCCCTGGCAGGCACCGGAATGGATGAGGAGACGCCGGGCGCGCGCGTGATTGGCGGCATCGGCGTGGTCAGCGGCCGCGAATGCATGATCGTTGCCAACGAGGCCACGGCCAAAGGCGGATCGACGGGAGAGGCGGGCCTATGGAAAAATGCGCGTTTGGCGGATATTGCAGTGGAGAATCGGCTCACCACCATTTTGCTGGTTGAATCTGCAGGCGCCGACCTGCCGGTACAGAGCAAGATCTTTGTTCCCGGAGGCCGCGGCTTCCGCGAGATCACTCGCCGCTCCAAGCGAAGGATTCCGACCGTTGCGGTTGTGTTCGGCAGTTCCACCGCGGGCGGCGCCTACCTGCCGGGCATGTCTGACTACGTGATCATGGTCAAGAAGCAGGCGCGGGTGTTTCTCGCGGGCCCACCGCTGGTGAAAATGGCGACTGGCGAAGTGTCGAATGAGGAGGAACTGGGCGGAGCGGAAATGCACTCGCGCGTTTCAGGCCTTTCCGATTACCTGGCCGAGGACGAGGTGGACGGGATTCGCATGGCGCGCGAGATCGTCTCGTACTTCAATCTTCCGAAGCCGCCGACGCCCCAGCAAGAGACCTTCGAAGAGCCGCTCTACGATGCCGACGAACTGCTCGGGATCGTCTCGGCGGACGTGCGGGCGCCATTCGAAGTTCGGGAAGTGATTGCGCGCATCGTGGACGGATCGCGGTTTTCGGAATTCAAAGCCGAGTACGGATCGACACTGGTGACCGGCTTTGCGCGAGTCCTTGGTTTTCCAGTCGGCATTCTGGGAAACAATGGCGTGCTCATGTCGGAGTCCTCCGCTAAGGGCGCGCAGTTTATCGAGCTGTGCAATCAGCAAGACATTCCCTTAGTGTTTTTGCAGAACATCACCGGATTCATGGTTGGCAAGACTTACGAGGAGCAAGGCATCATCCGCAACGGCGCGAAGTTGATCAACGCCGTTTCGAACTCCACCGTGCCGGCTATCACGATCATGATCGGCGGTTCGTACGGAGCGGGGAATTACGCGATGTGCGGCCGAGCCTATGAGCCGCGATTTCTCTTCACCTGGCCGAATCATCGCATCGCGGTGATGGGACCGCAGCAGCTTTCAGGCGTGATGGACATCATCAAGCGCGAGGCGCTGACCAAGGCCAATCAGCCGGTTGATGAAGAGAAGCTGGCGACGACGCGGGTTGCGCTCGAGAGTCAGATCCAGCGGGAATCGGATTGTTATTTCGCGACGGCGCGCCTTTGGGACGACGGCATCATCGATCCGAGGGATACGCGAACGGTGCTGGCGATTTCGTTATCGGCGGCGTACAACCGGCCGGTCGAAGGGACGATGGAGTGGGGAGTTTTCAGGCACTAGGTCGTTTTCTTCAAGAACCGTTCGATGCCGCGCTTGCAGTCATCCGTGGATCTCGCGATCGCATTGGTTTGGACGCCGGCTTCTATGGCGGCTTCGAAGCTCATGTTGTCCATGTGATAGAGAAGGTGCTTTGAAAGCATCAGCGCGGATTGCGATTTTGAGGCTAGCCTCGATGTGAACGCTTGAACGTCGACATCGAAAGTTTCATCGGCAAAAACCCGATTGACCAGCCCGTAATCGAACGCGGTTTGCGCGGAAATTACGTCGCCGGTGGTGATGAGCTCGAAAGCGCGCTTTTCAGAAACGCAGCGCCGCAGGATCGCCATTACCATAGCGGGCACGAATCCGATGTTGACCTCGGGGTAGCCGAACTGAGCTGACTCCGAGGCAAGGATGATGTCCGCGGCGGTCGCCAACCCGCAGCCTCCCGCCAGGGCGCGCCCGCGGACGGCGGCGATAATCGGGTGTGGATGCCGGCGCATGGCGCTGAATAAATCAGCCATCTCGCGAGCGCTGGCCATATGATCGAGGACATTGGCTTCTGCCATATTGTGGAGGCCGCTCAAGTCCGCTCCCGAGCAAAAGTCGTTGCCCGCGCCCGTGAGAACGATCAGACGATCCGAACCCTGCACCGCTTTTTTCAATTCTGCGATCAACTCACGATTAAGAGCATTGCGCTTTTCGGGCCGATTAAGAGTAATTCGGGCGATGCCCTGCTCAACCTGGTAGAGAATCAACTTCAATCTCCATCCGCAGCAGCGCGGCGCTAAAGGTTTTTCCTTGCGCGTCGGCCTTGAGCGAAAGTGTGCCGCCGCCATCCAGGCTTTCGTGCAGCAGAAAATTTAGCGCGCCCAAGTTCGGCAATTCGTAGCGCTCGACATCGCCCAAACAGATGCCTTCAAAGTGCTTCTTCACCCGCTCGGCGGTTACTTCCTGCACCAGGATCGGATAGAACTCCGGGCGAAGCGCGATGAGGCCGACATTGGCGGTGTCGCCTTTGTCTCCGGAGCGGGCGTGGGCGATGCGAAGCAATTGTACGCGGGCCATCAGGTCTCCTGGATCGAAATTTGCGGCGAGACCTCGCTCTTGGGAATCAGCGCGGGCCAGTATGCTACGATTTCTTCCACCCGCGGCCGGCCGCTGCCGAGGCCAGTTACGACGGGCGGGCCGTTTAAAGCGAGCGGCGCGATTTCCTTGGTGAAGCGCTCAACCGGCGTCCGGTACCCTGAACGGACACCAATTCGAAGCGCGACCTCGCCAATGTCAGGCGCGGGCTCACCGGCAAGCGCGCCGTGACAGGCATTCACTCCGACGAATTCGGTACGAATGGCATCGAACGTCAGACCCAGACGATCAAGACGCTCGCGCAAAATGCGATCCGCCGCTTGAGCCTTGGCGTACGCATCGGGCCAGGAATACGCCAGCATGCCGGTCGCTTTATAGCCGGCTGAGTAACTAATCGAAACCTTGTAGAAATTGGTGGCAGGCTTGCCGTGAATGCCGGAGAATCGCACGCGATCCGGACCGCATTGCTCGAGTTGAATGGTTGTAAAGTCGGCGATGCAATCAGGCGTGATGTACTCATGCGGGTCACCCATTTCGTAGAGCAATTGTTCCTTAACGGAGGCGACTGTCACGCGGCCGCCGGTGCCTTTGTGTTTGGTGATCACGAAAGTGCCATCCGATTCGGCTTCTACGATCGGATAGCCGATGCCGGCGAAGTCGGGAATGCTCTGCCAGTCCACTTGGCAGTTGCCACCGGTGCATTGCGCGCCACATTCCACGGTATGACCGGCGATGGTGCCAGCCGCGAGCTTGTCCCAATCGTCGCGCGCCCAGCGAAACTCATGCATCATGGGACCGAGCACCAGTCCGGTATCGGTGGTACGGCCTGTGATGACGATTTCCGCGCCTAGAGCTAGCGCGCTGGCGATGGGAGCCGCGCCGAAGTAGACATTGGCGCTTTGCACGCGCGGCCGGATGGAGGCAAGCGGCTCACCGGTATCCATACTCTTCAGTTCGACGCCCCGCGTGATCATGTCATCCAGACGAGCGAGAATATCGTCGCCAGCCACGATGCCTATCTTGATTCCAGGGCGGTTCAAAGCTTTGGCCACGGAGTCGCGGCAGGCTTCCGGATTCACTCCACCGGCGTTGGCGACGATGCGGATGTTCTTATCCACGATGTCGGCCGCCCCGCGTCCCACCATTTCGACGAAGTCCCGGGCGTAGCCGGTGCTGGGATCGCGCGAGCGCTGCTTCTGAAGAATCGACATGGTGACTTCGGCCAGATAGTCGAGCGTCAGGTAATCGAGAGGGCCGCGGCGCATCTGATCGAGTGGCGCTTCGAGAGAGTCGCCCCAGAAGCCTTGGCCGTTAGCGATGCGGATCAAATCTTCTCTTCCTTGGCGATGATCTCTTTCATGATTTCGGATGTTCCGGCGCCGATCGTGTTCAGGCGAACGTCGCGCCAGGCGCGCCCGACCGGATATTCGGTAGTGTAGCCGAAGCCACCGAACATTTGCATGCAGTCATAGGCCACGCGCTGCGATAGCTCGGATGTGTATAGCTTCGCCATGGTGATCTCGCGAACGCATCTCTGTCCGCGATTTATCAGGTCGAGCGCGCGATACGTGAGCCATCTTCCGGCTTCGATGTTGGTGAGGTGCTCGGCGAAGCGGTGGCGCCATACCTGATAATGCCGGATCGCATTCCCAAACGCGGTCCGCTCGCCGCCGTATTCGAGCGCATTGCGCACCGACTTCTCCATTCCGGCCAACGCTAGGATTGCGGCCGCCAGGCGCTCACCCTGGAAGTTATGCATGATGTAGTAAAAACCCTTGTCCACCTCGCCCAACACGTAGTGCTGCGGAATCCGGCATTCGTCGAAGAAGAGCTCGGCGGTGTCGGATGCCATGTTGCCCACCTTCTTCAGTTTCTTGCCGACCGAAAAACCTTTGGTCCTGGTGGGGAATAAAACTAGTGAGATGCCTTTGTGGCCGTCGCCGCCGGTCCGCACCGCCAGAATGATGAAGTCGGCGCGCGTGCCGTTGGTAATCCACAGTTTTTGACCAGAAATGACGAAATCTTCGCCATCGATGCGGGCGCGAGTCTTGAGCGCAGCAACGTCGGAGCCACCCCCAGGCTCGCTGATCCCGAGCGCGGCGATCATGTCGCCGGCGACTCCCGGGCGCAGGAACTCCTCCTTCTGCGCGCGAGTGCCAATCTCGGCCAGAACCGGGAGCGTGATTTCCGATTGCACCATCAGCCCCATGTCGACGCTGCCGCTGTCGGAGTGGACCAACGCTTCCAGGTACGCGGCGGTGGCCCACCAATCCAGGCCCAGGCCGCCCCACTCGGGATCAATTCGGATGCCGAACAGCCCCAGATCCGCCGCCTTTTTGAACAAATCGCGCGGGAAAATGCCGTCGTGATCCCACTGTTCGGCATGTGGCGCGATCTCTTCACGGCAAAACCTTTTGACGGTCTGGCGGATCATCTCGTGCTCTTCAGTGAAGTAAGGGTAGTCCTGCTTTGCTTCGGTCGCTTCGGCAACGTCACTCATTCCGGATTCTCCTGGGCGCTGATCTGGACCAACATCTGACCCGGCGTCACCACCTGTCCAGTAACTACCAGGATAGACTTCACCACGCCATCCATGGAAGTCCGGATGGTCTGTTCCATTTTCATGGCTTCCAGGACGACCAGCGAATCGCCAGTCTTCACCTGCTGGCCTTCCTGGACAAGAACGCGGAGCACTTGTCCAGGCATGGGTGAGTTCGCGGATTCGCGCTGAGTGGCGCTGGCCGGGCGGGGATGGCGTGGAAGACGGGTGATCGCAAGCGAAGCGGTCGGCGAATGGACGAAGATTTCGTCGCCGGCTTGCTTGATTTCGTAATTGCGAGTGAGGCCGTCGGTGGTGAGGGTGATTTGGTTGTCGGACCGGGCCAAGACCGACCCAGACAAGAATGTCTGTGCCACATCCACTGTGAGGTCGCGGTTATGTATCCGGAGTTTCATGGAATGGCCGCGATGCGGATTGTTGCGGTAGTTCGCCGGGACGCCTGGGAGCGGGCTTTTTGTCAGATAGTGGACGGCAGCCGCGACACAGCCTTGATCGACGACGTAGGGATGCGGCATCGGAAGAAAGGCAGTGGTGGCACGGCCTTCGCGGAACTCTTCGCTCTCGAGAAGCTGAATCAGGTACTCACGATTCGTTTGAACTCCGAGGATGCAAGTAGATCGGAGAGCATAAAGGAGTTTGCGCTTTGCAGTTTCGCGGTCGTCACCGTAGCTCACGATCTTGGCCAGCAACGGATCGTAATGGATCCCGATTTGGCAGCCTTCTTCGAGCGCTGTGTCGACGCGAACATGCTGCGGCGGCCGCCAGACATGCACAGTGCCAGTGGACGGAACGAAGTTGTTGGCGGGATCTTCGGCGTAGAGGCGTGCTTCAATCGCGTGCCCCGCGATTCGTGGATTTATGGTGAGCGGTTTTCCTTCGGCAACTTCAATCTGAAGTCGTACGAGATTGAGTCCAGTGACCAGCTCGGTGACGGGATGTTCCACCTGGATGCGCGTGTTCGCTTCGATGAAGAAGAACTCACCTGGAGGCGCGACCAGGAACTCGACTGTTCCTGCATTGGTGTAACCGATGGCGCGCCCGATGGCCACTGCGGCTTCGCCCATCCTCCGGCGAAGGTCCGGGTTGAGCGCGGGCGAAGGGCTCTCTTCGATGATCTTTTGATGGCGGCGCTGGATGGAACAGTCGCGCTCGAACAGATGGATCAGGTTGCCGTGATGATCGCCGAAGATCTGGAACTCGACGTGGCGGGCGTTTTCGATGTAGCGCTCGATGAGGAGGGAGCCATCGCCAAAGGCTCGCTCGGCTTCGCTTTTTGCCGATTTGAGGGCCTCTTGGAGCTGCGTGGCCGAGGTCACGATTCGCATGCCGCGTCCGCCCCCGCCCGCGGAAGCTTTGATAAGAACCGGGAACTCGATCGCGGCTTTGGGATCGACGGCTGGGACTACGGGAACACCGGCAGCAACGGCCACGTCGCGCGCGGCGATCTTCGAGCCCATCTTTCGAATGGCGTGAGCCGGTGGGCCGATGAACAACATACCGGCGCGATGACAGGCTTCGGCGAAGTCGGCATTCTCAGCGAGGAATCCATAGCCGGGATGAATTGCGTCTGCTTTGGTCTTCCGTGCAGCGTCGAGGATGCGATCGATATCGAGATAAGATGCGCCGATGGCAACTGATTCGTCGCCAGCGCGTACATGGGGAGAATTGCAATCAGCGTCCGTGTAGATGGCCACGGGACTGATGCCCATTTCATGCGCAGTGCGCGCGATTCGCATGGCGATCTCGCCCCGGTTCGGGATGAGGATTTTTCGGATGGGCAAGCAGTTAATTATACGGCGCTGCTCGCGCCCAGGATATTTCCCGCCCTGACTACCTCGACCGGGCGGCGCTGGCTGTGACGGGCTTCGGCAGCTCGGCCGGAGGAGCTTCCGACTCTTTGCGGGTCAGTCCGAGCGCTTTGCGCAGTTCGCTATCGACCTGCTGGCGGATGTCGGGATTGTCCTTGAGGAACTGCCGCGCGTTTTCACGGCCCTGGCCGATTCGCTCGCCCTTGTAGCTGTACCAGGAGCCGCTCTTCTCGACCAGGTTCTGCGCTACGCCGAGGTCGATCAGGTCGCCTTCCTTCGAGATTCCTTCGCCGTAGATGATGTCGAATTCGGCCTCGCGGAAGGGCGCCGCGACTTTGTTTTTTACGATCTTCACCTTGGTACGGTTGCCTACCACCACCTCGCCCTCTTTAATGGCGGCGATGCGACGAATGTCGGCGCGTATCGAGGAATAGAATTTCAGAGCCCGGCCGCCGGTGGTGGTTTCGGGATTGCCGAACATGACGCCGATCTTTTCGCGGATTTGGTTGATGAAAATCAGGCAGGTATTGGATTTAGAAACATTGCCGGTCAGCTTGCGCATGGCCTGCGACATCAGCCGCGCCTGCACCCCCATGTGGCTATCGCCCATTTCGCCGTCGAGCTCTGACTTGGGGACCAGCGCGGCCACTGAGTCGACCACCAGGACGTCAATGGAGCCGGAAGTGATCAGCGCGCTGGTAATCTCGAGCGCTTGCTCAGCATAGTCTGGCTGCGAGACCAGCAGATTGTCGACGTCCACACCGAGCTTGCGGGCGTAAATGGGATCAAGCGCGTGTTCTACGTCTATGAAGGCGGCCATTCCGCCGGCGCGTTGTGCTTCGGCGATCACCTGCAGCGCGACGGTTGTCTTTCCGGAGGATTCCGGGCCGAAGATTTCGTTGATGCGGCCGCGCGGGAATCCACCGACGCCGAGCGCATGGTCGAGCGAAATGGAGCCGGTGGAGATAGTGGACACCGGAACAGCCGCTTCCTTGGATCCAAGCCGGAGGATAGAACCTTTGCCAAACTGTTTTTCGATCTGGCTGAGCGTGAGTCCTAACGTCCGGCTGCGTTCTTTTTCGTCCATGCGGATAGTCCTTTGGTGAAAACTACTCGGGGGAAACCTAATTGTAGCAGTCGCGCTGGGGTCCGGCTACAATTTCGGAGCGTAATAACCTTTGCGGGCGCGAACAATCATATCTTTGTGACCTTTCACGCGGATGTCGACGGGATGATAAAGCCCGTCGGTCCTGAGAGGCTCCGGGCGATAGAAGATGTTGTACTGGTGGCGAAGCTCGTTAGAGATGTTTTCGAAAGACTGATTCAGATCGGTGGCTTTGAAAGGGAAGAAAACCTGCCCGCCTGTCTCGGCCGCGAAATAGCGTAGCACCTTGTCGCCATCGGTTTCGATACGCGTGATGTTGGTTGAGATGGTGTAGATGGTGACGTCGGCTTTTTGCGCCATTTCTAGCGCTTGATCGCGGGTGTAGCGGCTCTGGTTGTCTTCGCCATCGCTGAGAATCACCATGGCGCGGCGAAATTTGTAGAGCGGCTGATCCTGCATCAGTTTGTCGCGGCAGGCGAAGAAGATGGCGTCGTACATAGACGTTCCACCGCCGGCACGTAATCCCTGGATGGCTTTTTCGAGGACCGGGACCTCATCGGTCAGGTCGGTGACCAGCTCGGCGGCCGTATCGAAACTCACGACCAGGGCTTTATCCTGACGAGGGCGAACCGTGCCGTCGATGAACGCGATGGCGGCCTCCTGCTGGAAGCGGAAGCGTTCGCGGATGCTGTTGCTGGTGTCGATCAGGATCGCAAGGCGCAGCGGCAGATCGGATTCTGCCGAGAATTCGATGATGTCTTGCGACTTCTTGCTTTCGAACACATCGAAATCGTCTTTCGTGAGGTCGGTGATGAAGCGGCCTTTTTTGTCCGAGACCGTGAACAGCATGTTGACGCGCGAAACGTCCAGGGTGATGCGGTTCTTGTCTTGCGAATCCGGTGGCGTATTCTTGTCGGCCTTGCCGTTCTTGGGCTGCGAGTTCAGCGCCAGCGACATCGACAGGAGAGCGACAGCGGGGTACAGCATTTTCATGGGAAGTGATTCCATTATAGGGAATTCGGGAGCAGGGAGGCAGAACTCAATAGGCGGTATTCAGAAGGCAGAATGCAGGCAGGAAAGACGCGCCATCAACTATCTTCGATTTAACGATTTTATAAACTCGCTCAAGTCTCTGGACCGGTCCATGCTGGGCTATCAGTTGGAGCAGGATATCAATACGCTGCTTGGGGGTGAGAGACCGGTAGAAAGCTCGATCCGCATCGTCGGCTTCCTGGAATGAACGGAAGACGCGGACTTGTTTGTCCTGACGGGTCACGTTCTCATTATAGGTTGTCGAGATAGTTTGTCGAGATAATTCTGCAGCTCCGCCGGGACGGGGGCCTCGATGGTAATTTGCTGGCCCGAACCGGGGCTGGTGAATGTAATGCGCTGGGCGTGGAGGAAGTAGCGGCCGAGCGTGCTCTCCGGGGCTCCGTAGAGCTTGTCGCCGGCCACGGGATGACCGATGCTGGCCAGATGCACGCGGATCTGGTGCGTGCGGCCGGTTCCGATGCGAACTTCGAGGAGTGTGAATTTGTCGAAGCGCCGTAGCACCTTGTACTCAGTAATCGCCGAGCGGCCGCGGGCCAATTTCGCCGTCATGCGGATGCGGCGCACGGGATCGCGTGTGATGGGCGTGGCGATCTTGCCCCGGTCCGTTTTCGTCCGGCCGTGAACGAGCGCCAGATAAACCTTTCCGACTCGGCGGCCGGAGAACTGTTCGGCGAGATGGCGGTGGGCGGCGTCGGTGCGCGCGACCAGAATCACTCCGCTCGTGAGGCGATCCAAACGGTGTACGATGCCGGGGCGTAGTACACCACCCACGCTCGACAGCGCTTGGAAACGATGCAGCAGCGCGTTCACGAGTGTTCCGGAGTGCCGGCCGGCGCCGGAATGAACCACCATGCCGGCGGGCTTATTGACGGCGATTACATCGGCGTCCTCATACAGGATTTCCACAGGCAGGTCTTCCGGTTGAGCATGGAGTGATGGCGGCGCGGCGGGATCGATCTCAATGGCCTCCGAGCCGTGCAATAAATAAGAAGACTTCTGTGGCGCGTTATTGACTTGCACGCGTCCGGACTTGATCCACTCCTGCAAGCGCGCGCGGCTATATTCGGGCAAGCGCTGATGCAGATAGAGATCGAGCCGCTTGCCTGAATCGTCAGCAGAAGCTTCAAGATGGATCATGAGGGCACAACCAGTTATATTCAAGAGGTGATTCGAAGCGCAATCGTTCCAGTGGCCGGGGTTGGCACCCGGTTGCTGCCGGCGACAAAATCGCAGCCCAAGGAAATGTTGCCTGTAGCGCGCAAACCGATCGTTCAATATGTGGCGGAAGAGCTGATTGCCAACAAGATCGACCAGATTCTTTTCGTTACCGGACGGAACAAAACGTCGATCGAGAATCATTTTGACACCGATCCGGAACTGGTGCGCACCTTAAATGCAGCGAACAAGAAGGAGTTGCTCAAGGAGTTAAGCTTTGAAGATCACGAGGCAAATTTCTTCTACACGCGCCAGCGCATGCAGAAAGGCCTCGGTGACGCGATTTTGTGCGGTGAGAATTTCGCAGGCGAGCAGCCCTTCGTAGTCGCGCTGGGCGATTCCATTCTGGGGCTGCACGCCCAATCTAAGACACTTTTGCGAATGACGGAGCTGTTTGAGGCGCGGCACGCCAGTTGCGTGATCGCCGTCGAAGAAGTGCCTCCGGACCAGACGGTCAACTACGGCATCCTGAAAGTCAAAGAAGGCGAAGGCGAGTGGCTGCGGGTGGTGGATCTGGTGGAGAAGCCGAAGCCGGGCCAGGCGCCGAGCAATCTGGCGATCGCCGGCCGTTACGTCTTCTCGCCGGTGATCTTCGACATGATCCGGCGCGTGAAGCCGGATGCGCGCGGCGAGATTCAGCTCACAGATGCTATGGCGCATTTGTGCGAGGAAGGCCGTCGCGTATTGGCCGTCAAGCTGCCCCCGAACGAAAGACGGTACGACATCGGCAATTTTCCGAGCTACTTCGAAACTTTCGTCGAGTTTGCGCTCGCCGATCCCGATTATGGCCCCGAGCTTCGAGCGAAGCTGGCTCACTTGTTGGAGAAGTCGCGATCGGCCGAGAACGATTAATTCTCGCGTTGCTCGCTGCCGGTCTGGTCGCGACGCGGCTCTGTCACACCGGCATCATTTGGGTGGAAGAGGCGTATCCGAGCGCGGCGGCCATCCAGCTTCTTCAAGCCAAGAGCCTGTACCGCGACATCTGGTTCGATAAACCCCCGCTGCTCGCGTATACATACCTGCTGTGGGGTGCACAGATCGGCGTACCACTGCGCATCGCGGGCGCGGCTTTCGTCTTTCTGTGCTGCCTAATGGCCTGGAAATTTGCGCGCGCGATTTGGGGCCCGGGCGAGGGCTTGGCGGCGGCGCTCGCGACCGGGTTCTTCCTCACGTTCGGAATTCCTTCGGCGGTGATGGCGCTCGCGCCGGACCTTCTCATGATCCTGCCCCATTTGGCCGCGGTATATCTGGCATGGCGTGGGCGCTTGTTTTGGAGCGGCCTGATGGCGGGCTTGGCGATGCTGATCAATGTGAAGGCTGCTTTCGTATTGGCCGCGTGCGCGCTGTGGGCGGGACGCGCGTGGCCGTGGCTGTTGCTCGGATTCGCTATCCCGAATGTCGCCGCATTCGCTTGGTTCGGCCAGCCTTATTTCGACCAGGTTTGGCGGTGGGGCGAGCTTTACTCTGAGCGCAGCTTCCCACTGGCGACCGGTTTCACGCGGACTCTGAATTGGGCCGGGTTCCAGTGCGCGTTGGTGGCCGGAGCTGCGTACGCGTTTTGGAAGGAGAAAAACTGGCGCATGGCGGGATGGCTGTTGCTATCGTTGATGGCCGTCGCGGCGGGCGGGCGATTCTTTCCGCGATATTATTTTCAACTGCTGCCGGTGATGGCACTGATGGCGGCACGAGGCTATGCTCTCCTGGAGCGGCAGCGGGCGGTGCTGCTATTGCTATTGCTGATTCCTTTGGTGCGTTTCGGACCGCGTTACGTGATGCTCGCCAATGACCTGCTGCACGATCGCGCGACCGAGTGGAGTGATCTGGTTATGAACCAGGACAGCCGCGCGGCCGCCGATCGGATCGATCGCGAGGGAACGCTCCTGGTGTGGGGATACCGGCCTGACATCTTCGCTTATACACGGATGCCAGCCGGAAGCAGGTTTCTCGATTCTCAGCCGCTGACGGGTGTCCTGGCCGACCGGCACCTGACCAGCTCGGATGTCGCCGTCCCGGAACTTGCCGCACGCAACCGGCGGGAATTGATTCAAACCAGGCCGACGTGGATTGTAGATGGGCTGGGGCCGCTGAATCCGGCGCTCGCGATTACGAATTATCCGGACTTGCGGGATTGGCTGGCTGGATATCAGGAAGCGGGGCGGACGCGGTACACGATCATCTATAGGCTGAAGTAAGAACTTATTTTCCAGTCCAGCAGGCGGCGCGTTTTTCCAGAAATGCGGAAATGCCCTCCTGCGCGTCGTCCGCGAGCGAGTTCATAGTCATGACTTCCTTGGCGTAGGCGTAGGCTTTGGGCTGATCGAGATCGATCTGAGTGTAGTAGGCCTGTTTGCCGAGCGCGACCGTAAAACTGCTTGCCTCGGTGATCTGGCACGCGAGGCGGCGCGTTTCGGATTCGAGTTGGTCGACGGGGACAACGCGATTGACGAGGCCCCAATCGGCGGCAGTCGCGGCATCGACCAGTTTTCCGGTGAGCAGCATCTCCATCGCGCGTTTGCGGCCAACGGCGCGGCTCAAGGCGACCATGGGCGTGGTGCAGAACAAGCCGATCTTCACGCCGGGCGTCGCGAATTGAGCTTGCTCGCTCGCAATGGCGAGATCGCAGGTAGCTACCAATTGACAACCTGCCGCGGTGGCGATGCCCTGCACTTGCGCGATCACGGGTTGCGGGATGGATTGGATCTTGGTCATTAGCTCGGTGCAAACATCGAAGAGGCGCCGGTAGTCGTTGACGGTGCGTCCGACCATCTCGCTGAGGTCGTGCCCGGCACTGAAGACTTTTCCGGCGGCAGCCAGGACGACAGCGCGGAGGTTTGTGTCGGCGCCGATTTCGTCGAGGCAGTCGATCAGTTCGCGCATGAGGTCGAGCGAGAGCGCGTTGCGGCGGTCGGGGCGATTGAGAGTGACGATTGCCAGTTGGCCGTCGATGGACCGCAGCAGATGTTGGTAGGACATAAAGGCTCCTAATTGGAGTGTACTGCCGCTTCGCTCTTCGTACACAGGCAAGAATGCCTGTGCCACTTATTCGCTTTCGCCGCTGACCTTCAGCACCGCCAGGAAGGCTTCCTGCGGAATTTCAACGCGGCCGACCCGCTTCATCCGCTTCTTGCCTTCCTTCTGTTTTTCGAGCAGCTTGCGCTTGCGCGAAATATCGCCGCCGTAGCATTTGGCCAGGACGTTCTTGCGCATGGCCGGGATATTCTCTCGCGCGATTACCTTATTGCCGATGGCCGCCTGCAGCGCGACCTCGAACATCTGTCGCGGAATCAATTTGCGCAGCCGCTCGATCAAAATCTTGCCGCGGTCATAGGCGAAGTCCTTGTGCACAATGATGGATAGCGCATCCACGGGTTCGCCCGCCACCAGCACATCCAGCTTCGACATAGCCGAGGTGCGATAGCCGGATAAATGATAATCCAGCGAGGCGTAACCGCGCGAGGCCGATTTCAACCGGTCATAAAAATCCAGCACGATCTCGTTGAGCGGCAGTTCATATAACAGCAGGACGCGGCCGGTCCCGATGTACTCGAACTTCTTCTGCGTTCCGCGCTTTTCTTCGAGCAGTTTCAAGATCTCGCCGACGTACTCCTCGCGCGTAATGACGGTGGCGTCGATGATCGGCTCTTCGATCTGCTTGATCTCGGCGGGATTGGGGAACTTGTTGGGACTGTCGACGTCGATTACGGTACCGTTGAGCGTCGTGACTTTGTAGCGGACGCCGGGCGCTGTAGTAATGAGGTCGATCTCGAACTCACGCTCCAGCCGTTCCTGCACGATTTCCAGATGCAATAGCCCCAGGAAGCCGCAGCGGAAACCGAAGCCCAAAGCCATCGAGTTTTCGGGCTCGAAACTGAAGGCGCTATCGTTAAGGCGAAGCTTCTCCAGCGCCTCGCGCAGGCGGCCGTGCTCGTGCGATTCCACCGGATAGAGACCGGCGAAAACCATGGCTTTCACTTCTTCAAATCCCGGGAGCGGCTCGATGGCCGGGTTCTCCACACTAGTGATGGTGTCGCCGATCTTCGCGTCCGACACGGTCTTGATGTTCGCGAACATGAATCCGACTTCGCCTGCGGCCAGCTCGTCGCAGGGGATTGGCTTCGGCGATTGATAGCCCAGGCCCTCGACCTCGAAAGTGGCTCCATTCGACCACAGCTTGATCTTCTGTTTGAGCCGGAGCCGCCCGTCGAACACGCGCGTCAGGATGATCACGCCGCGGTACGGATCGAACCAGGAGTCAAAGATCAAGGCGCGCAGCGGCGCATCCGGCGAACCTTGCGGCGGAGGCACCCGATGCACGATGGCTTCGAGCACGTCCTTAACGCCAGTTCCCTGCTTGGCGCTCACCAATAACGCGTCATCTGCCGGGAGGCCGATCACCTGCTCGATCTGCTCGCGAATGCGCTCCGGTTCGGCGGAGGGCAGATCGATTTTATTGATCACCGGAATGATTTCGAGATTGTGGTGCAGCGCGAGATAAGTGTTGGCGAGCGTCTGGGCCTCGACGCCTTGGGACGCATCTACCACCAACAGCGCACCATCACAGGCCTGCAGGCTGCGCGAAACCTCGTACGTGAAGTCGACATGGCCGGGCGTGTCGATAAGGTTGAGCTGGTACATCTGGCCGTCATCGGCCTGGTAATTCAGGCGCACCGCGTGAGCTTTAATGGTGATGCCGCGCTCACGCTCCAGGTCCATGGTGTCGAGAACCTGCTCCATCATCTCGCGCTGGGAGAGCGCTCCGGTGACCTCCAGCAGGCGATCGGCGAGCGTCGACTTACCGTGGTCGATGTGCGCGATGATGGAGAAGTTACGGATGAAAGCGGGATCCATGCGGTAGAATGGGGGCCTGAAACAAAATTATCCCATATGTCTCAGGTGATCGAAGGAAATTTGGATGCGCGCGGCCTCAAGTTTGCGATCATTTGCGCGAGATTCAACAGCTTCATCACCGAGCGTCTGCTGGACGGCGCGACGGATGCGCTGAAACGCTCCGGGGCGAATCCGAATGACATCGAGGTCGTCAAAGTTCCAGGCTCGTGGGAGCTGCCGCTCGTGGCAAAGACGCTGGCCGCGCAGAAACGTCACGATGCGATCATCGCCTTAGGCGCCGTGATCCGGGGGGAAACGCCGCATTTTGATCACGTGTCCGCGCAGGCTGCCAACGGATTAGCGGCCGTGCCGCTCGAAACGGGCGTGCCGGTGGCCTTCGGGGTGCTCACCACTAACACGGTCGAGCAGGCCATCGACCGCGCGGGCGGGAAGAGCGGAAACAAAGGCTACGACGCCGCGATTACCGCCATCGAAATGGCCGACCTGCTGCGCCGGCTGCGAAAATAGTAGCGAGCAGCTATGCCCGCCCGTCACCGATCACGGCAGCGCGCTTTACAGGTTCTCTATCAGTGGGACATGAATAAAGGGCCTGTCGAGGATGCCATCTCCTCGTTCTACGACACGTTGAACTCGGAGGACGGCGAGGAACAGACGGGCCGGGACGAATTCATGGAGGAGCTGGCCAAAGGGACTTCAGGAACGGCCACAGATATCGACCATCAGATCACAGCGAAATCGGAGAACTGGAAACTAGAGCGAATGCCCATTGTCGATCGCAATATCCTGCGGATGGCGATCTACGAGATGAACCTGCGCGAGACGCCACCGGCAGTGGTTATTGATGAAGCGCTTGAACTGGCGCGGCAGTTTTCCGGCGAGGAATCGGTGTCATTCATCAACGGCGTGCTCGACGCGGTCCATAAAGAAATCAAGAACTGAGAGACTTGATAAACGGTTGCTGGGAGCGCGAATCGACACGGGGGCGCTCGATGACACGGCGTCCCATGCTGGTTTCGGTTCGCCTCCCAGCGCCAAAATCGCGTGCAGCCGGAAGGCCATTTTTCGCGGCTTATTCACCACCACGAAGAGGGTCGCAGCAAAGGCCGTGAGCGTCTTACTACTACCGTTGCTGCGGCAACGTCGGACCGACATCAACGGTTCTGCTGTAGTCTATCTGATTGGATAGGGACGAAGGACTTTCGGTGAGTAGGAGATGCTAAGCTGCCGAGGCGAAGCAACGCTCGACCGGCCCAGGCTATGAACATTCTCATGGTGGCATCGGAGGCCACCCCTTTCGCAAAAACAGGTGGTTTGGCTGATGTTTTGGGTGCACTTCCGGCGGCGCTCCAATCGAGTGGCGAGCATACTGCCGTGGTAATGCCCGCCTATCGCCAGAATCAATACCCGGAGCGGCCTCAAATCGCGTATCGCAGCCTTTGGGTTCCGATTGGCCCGGGTTACCTGGTGGACATTTATCAGACCACAGAGCGCGATGTTACGTTTTACTTTGTCGACTGCCCGCTGCTATTTGATCGCGATGGCATTTATGGAGTCAGCGGCGCGGACTATGCGGACAACTACATACGCTTCGCCGTGCTATCGATGGCCGCAGTGGGAGTAGCACGCTATCTATTCCGTCCGCAGATCATACACGTGCACGATTGGCAGTCCGCTCTGTTGCCTGTCTACGTCCGCCAGCATTTCGGCGATGATCCCACATTTAACGGCGTGAAAGTGCTGTTGACCATCCATAATCTCGGCTATCAGGGAATTTTCGGACCGGAAGCGGTTCCACTGATCGGGTTGGACAGCAGGCTCTTCAATCCGGAACAACTGGAGTTCTACGGTAAGCTTAATCTGCTGAAAGGCGGAATTGCGTTCAGCGATGCCATCAGCACAGTGAGCAAAGGTTACGCGCGCGAGATCCAGACTCCTGAGTATGGCTTCGGTCTGGACGGTTTCCTTCGCAAGCATCGGCCGATCTACGGGATAGTTAACGGCGTGGACTATGTCGAGTGGGACCCGGAGCATGATCCGCACATCGCACGGAACTACTCGGTGAATGATCTTTCCGGAAAACGAGAGTGCAAGCGGGCGCTTCTGGAAGAATTGGGGTTGACGCGGGGCGCCGGGCTGGAGCGTCCGCTGATCGGCATGGTGTCCCGCTTCGCGGCCCAGAAGGGCATCGACCTAATTGCTGAAATTGCATCCCGGCTGGTCGAAGAGGATATCTACATAGCCGTGCTCGGCTCCGGCGACCCTCCTTACGAATCGATGTTCCAACTTCTAGGACAAACTTATCCGGACCGGGTGGCCGTTCGGATCGGCTACGACAACGCACTTTCGCACCGGATCGAAGCGGGCTCTGACATGTTCCTCATGCCCAGCCGATATGAACCCTGTGGCCTGAGCCAGATTTATAGCTTGCGTTACGGGACGGTCCCAGTGGTTCGCGCCACGGGGGGGCTGGATGATACCATTGATGAGGATACGGGCTTCAAGTTCCGGGATTACTCCGGAGAGGCGCTGCTGGAGGCCCTAGGCTCGGCCCTGAAGTCTTATCAGGATAGGGATCATTGGGTTGCAATGATGCGGCGCGGCATGCGGAAGGATTTTTCATGGAGCGCCGTGGCCGTTGAGTACCAGGCGCTCTACCGCCGGCTTTTATCGGCCTGAATCGTTTGGGGCGGTTACAACATCTCAAAAGGGAGAGTTTTCAAGGAATTTATGGCTGGTACAAACACACTGACATTCACTGACGCGGGCTGGGATAAGGATGTCCTCAATTCGGATGTCCCGGTCCTGGTCGACTTTTGGGCGGAGTGGTGCGGTCCGTGCCGGATGATGTCGCCCACCGTGGACGCCATCGCCACCGACTACGCCGGGCGGGTGAAGGTCGGAAAACTGAATGTAGACGAGAATGGCGCGACGGGCATGCGGTATCAGGTTCGCGGCATCCCCACGCTGCTGCTTTTCAAGGGCGGCAAGGTGGTCGAGCAAAAAGTAGGGGCGGTTGGTAAAAGCGACGTACAGAAAATGCTTGACTTGCACGTTGGAGCCAGCGCCGAAAAGCCAACGGTCACGAGCGAGAGCTCGCCGATAGTGCGGACGGGGTCGTAAGCGCGCCCTCCGAAGCAGATCCAACTAAAGCGATATATTTGGCGAAGACGCCCGACCGATAGCGCGGCGCGGGTGCATTCCATTTACTCAGGCGCTCCTGCAGCGTGCTCTGTGGGATGTCCAGATCGATGGTCCGCTTCTGAATATCGAGGTTGATGATGTCGCCTTCCTCGACTGCGGCGATCGGGCCGCCGACCGCTGCTTCGGGCGCGATATGGCCGACACAGAATCCGCGGGTGGCGCCGCTAAAGCGGCCATCGGTGATGAGCGCGACGGTTTCCGATAGTCCGGCTCCCACAATGGCGCTCGTCACTCCTAGCATCTCGCGCATCCCCGGTCCTCCGCGCGGACCTTCGTAGCGAATCACGACTATATCTCCGGACTTGATCTTGCCGCCCATGACGGCGGCCATGGCGGCTTCCTCGGAATCGAACACGCGCGCGGGGCCCTTCTGCTGCGTACGCTCGATTCCCGTGACTTTGATGACGCAGCCTTCCGGCGCAAGCGATCCACGCAGGATCACTAAGCCCCCGGTCTTTTTGATCGGGTTGTTGAGCGCGTGGATCACCTCTTGCCCAGGCGTCTCTTTGGCGTCGGCAGCTTCCTGGGCGAAGGTTCGGCCCGTGACCGTCATCGTTGATCCATCCACGTAGCCGCCGTTCACCAGCCGCTGCGCAATCACTGGAATTCCGCCCGCCTTGTCGACGTCCACTGCGACGAACTTGCCGGCCGGTTTCAGATCCACTAACAGCGGAGTGCGCTCGCTGATGGTTTGGAAATCGTCGATGTTGAGCGGCACGCCTGCTTCACGCGCGATGGCCAGCAGATGCAGCACCGCGTTGGTTGAGCCGCCCGTGGTAGCTACCGAGGCAATTGCGTTGTCAATGGACTTCCTGGTGACAATGTCGCGCGGCCGCAGGTTTTGCTTCACCAGGTTTAGAACCAGTTCGCCGCAGCGTTCCGCCACGTCTCGTTTGCGTGGGTCCACTTGCGGCACCGACGCCGTTCCCATCGGAGAGAGCCCGATGATTTCCATTACGGTCGCCATGGTATTTGCGGTGAATTGGCCTCCGCACGCGCCCGCGCCGGGACAGGCCGAGTTTTCGATGGCGAGCAGTTCCTCATCGGACATCTTGCCTGCGGCATTTGCGCCGACGGCCTCGTAGACATCCTGTATGGTCAGGTCGCGACCCTTATAGCGGCCCGGCAGAATCGACCCGCCGTAGAGCACCAAGCCGGGAATATTGAGGCGCAGCAGCGCCATGGCGGCGCCGGGAATGGTCTTGTCGCAGGCCACCAGCGCCACGATCCCGTCGAACATGTGGCCGCGCGCCACCAGCTCGATGGAATCCGCAATCAGATCCCGGCTGACCAGCGAGGCCTTCATGCCTTCGGTTCCCATGGTGATCCCGTCGCTTATGGCGATGGTGTTGTACTCCATGGGAGTGCCGCCGGCCTTGCGGATCCCATCCGCGACGTTGACCGCCAGATCACGCAACTTGAAATTACAGGGCATGGTGCCAATCCAAGTGTTGGCTATGCCGATGATCGGCTTCTTGATGTCCTCGTCGGTCAGACCGATGGCCTTTAGAAATGCGCGCGCCGGAGCGCGGTCCTTGCCTTGCGTGATGGTGTAGCTCGGGAGTTTCATACGAAATAACTAGTGTAGCCGTGGCACGGGCAGTCCTGCCCGTGACCTACAGTATATTCACCGCGCGCGCCGCGATCACGACCACGGTCGCGAGCGAAATCAGCGCCTGCGTCATCATTATGAGCTTGGCCCAGCGCGATAGAACGGGTACGTCAGTCGGTGAAAAGGCCGTGCTGCTGTTAAACGCCAGAAACAGATAATCGACGAAGCCGGGCCGCCAGTTGTCCTGGTGCTTGCCCGGAACCAACATCTGTGGGAACAGGAATGCGCCTTCGGTATGTGACGCGCGCAGATCGCGCTGGTTTGGACCGCCCGCATCCAAACGCCAATACCAAGAGGCGAAAACCAGAACGTTGGCGATCCACAACGATGCCGCGGCGCGCAACAGAAGTTGAGGCGAATCGCGATGGGATGGCAGGCCCGCTATAAGCATCCCAACCGACCAGATCATCGACGCTGTTACGATGCCCAGCACTGTATGGCCCAACACGTCGTTCAGCCTGTGCCGTCCGGTTCGATGTGCAATCACGGTGGGAACCAGCAACCCACAAACGACTGCCAGCAACAGCCAGTACGGACCGAACCGTAGCGCTTCCGGCAAAGCCGAATAAAGCGCGCCGACGGCCAGAATAGCTAATACCGCCGGCCACCGTGGCTCTCTTACCGCCTGGCTGGCTACGGCTCGTGATTCGGTCTTGTTGGCCGCCATAGATGAGGCTATGATGAATGTAGCAAGACACCTCCCCATGAAGGTTGTGGTACAAAGTTCGTCACTGATCTTCACGGTGCTTTCGATCCTGCTCAACGTGCCGATCACTCGCGTGAAGCGCAAACCGGAGCGCACGGAAGAGCCGCTGGGAACATCCAAAGCCGCCGGCGCCTGAAGTTATTGATGCGCATTGTTTGCATTCACGCCCATCCGGACGACGCGGAGATTCTGGGCGGCGGAACGCTGGCGCTGCTTTCCGAAGCAGACCATTCTATTACGATCGTAAGCATGACCCCGGGCGATTGCGGCTCCGCGAGCCATGCTCCCGAGCAGGCTGCCGCCATCCGGCGTAAGGAGGCCGCTGAAGCCGCCACATTAATCGGCGCAGGCTATCGTTGCGCGGAATTCCGAGATCTGGCAATTTTCAATACCGACGACTCGCGCCGGCGCGTGACCGAACTCGTTCGCAGCACCCGTCCCGATATCGTGCTCACGGCCGCGCCGGTGGACTACCACTGCGATCACGAAGCCACCAGCATGTTGGTTCGAGACGCCTGCTTCGCAGCTTCAGTCCCGAACTATGCAACCAACGCGGCCGAGCCCGCAACGCCGCTGGACGCAATTCCGCATCTGTATTTCATGGACTCGCTGGGTGGCGTGGACCGTTTCGGGTCCGTAATTGAGCCTGATTTCGTGGTCGACATCAAGGCGACCTTTGAAACCAAGCGCCGTATGCTGGCTTGTCATGCCAGCCAGCAGGATTGGTTGAAGAAGCAGCACGGGATCGACGATTCCCTGGCGATGATGGAGCGCTGGACTCGTGGGCGCGGGGCGCTGGTGGGTCTCGATTTCGGCGAAGGCTACCGCCGCTATGCCGGCCATCCGTACCCCGAAACGCCGCTACTGGAAGAACTGCTAGGTTCCAAAGCGGTCATCCACGACCGGCAATGGGGCTCGGCGCGATAGACTTTGAGCTAGAGGAGTAGTTGGATGGGCATCTCGCATGGGTTCGCGGTGGCGCACGAGGATGACCGGAAGGCCTACAACAATCTTGGGGAGCTGGTCCTCTCCTACGATCTCAACGGAAACGTCATTGACGTGAACGATGCGACTGAGCGGATCATCGGGTATTCCCGAGACGAAGCTCTGGGGATGAATATCAGTGCGCTGATGGGGCAGGAGTCGTGGGACCCCGTCCGTGAGCAGATCGTTGGACAAATGGACGGTTCACCGCGCCACCTCGAGGTCACGGTGCTCGCCAGAGAAGGGCATCACGTAAGACTAGCCGTCACCCGGCGCCTCGTGTTTGAGGGCGGCCGTCCCATCGCGGTCCAGGATAGTTGCCGGACCGTGGCGGCGCCCGCGAGTTCGGCTGAACTTACATCGGAACTATCGGAGCAGGAATCCCGCCTCTCATCCAGGTCCCTGCAATTGGCTCATTTCACCGGGCAATTGAAGCAACTTAACCGCCTCAGTACGACTCGCTATGACTCGCTGGAGCAGGCCTTTGGAGACCACTTGAAAACGGGCTGCCAGCTATTCGACCTGCCGATTGGGTTGATCCTGCAGGCCGACGGTGACGCAGGAATAATTCGCGCCGCGCACGGCTTCGCCGATCTTCAGACTGGCGCCCAGCTGCGGTTGAGCGCTACCCATTGCGCGCGAGTGGCTGATCGGCTGCGAACGCTCACGTCTTCAAAGGTCACCGGGAATCATGAATTGCGCCCGGAATTTGAGATCTACATTGGAACGCCCATCTTGTTGGGCTCGGAACTGTTCGGCACGCTCAGCTTCTCCTCTGCCTCTACTGGCGGCAACCGGACTTTTCCGGAAGCGGAAACTGAACTCATCGAATTGATGGCGCGAAGCATCGGGCGATACATTTTGGACCATCGCGTTCATTCCCACCACCGGCGCAGTGCGCATCTCGAGGAGAGCCGCAGTCAGGTGCTCGAGATGGTGGCCGCCAACCATGCTCTCGAGTTCACTCTCAATCGGATCGTTCACATGATCGAGAACCAGTGTCCAGGTGTGCTGTGCTCGGTTCTGTTGCGAAACGGGGGCGCGCTATTTTGGGCTGTGGCGGCGGGCTTCCCGAACGATACGATTCGGCTTTCCAAGCCCGTGAGACTTTCGCCGGAACGGTCCGAAGTTGTCTCGGCCGAGTTGGCGCGCTCCACTATCTTCTGGAATGAGTTGCGCGATTGCCCGGTTTGGGCCGAACGGTCGTATTTCGCCACGCAAATCGGCATCTCGTCTTGCATGTCGACTCCGATCCTGTCGGCCGCCGGCGGACTGCTCGGCTTATTGGTGGTGCATTACCGTCAAGGACAGTCTCGGCGCGAGGGCGACCCGGACCTGCTGCAGGTGGCCGGCCGCCTGGCGGCTCTGGCCATCGAACAACGAAAGTTCACCGAGCGGCTCGAGTTCCAGGCCAGGCACGATTCGCTGACCGGTTTGCCGAATCGGGCTTACTTCATCGAGCTGCTGGAAAAGGCGCTGGAGGAAGCCCGCGAGCGATCTGCAATTCTGGCTGTGCTTTTTATCGACCTCGACCGTTTTAAGCAGATCAATGACACCCTTGGCCACACCATGGGTGATCGGCTGCTCAAGGAAGTAGGCGGAAGATTGCGGCGGTTGCTGACCGAAGACGACCTGGCCGGCCGCATGGGCGGAGACGAATTCACGATCGTCATGACGCGCCAGCCCGATGAGCAAACCGCCATCCAGGCTTCAGAAGAATTCTTGAAAGCCTTCCGGGCGCCGCACCGCATCGACGGCAATGAGCTGTTCGTTACCGCGAGCATCGGACTCTCCATTTTTCCGACGCATGGGATCACCGCCGCCGATCTCCTCCGCAACGCGGATCTTGCGATGTATCACGCGAAAAACGGCGGCAAGAATGACCTGGAGTTGTTCCTGGCCGAAGACCATGTTTTGGATCTGGAGCGGTTGCAGCTCGAGAACGCACTCCGCCGCGCTTTAGAGAATCACGAATTCGAGTTGCTCTATCAGCCCTTGGTGAACATGGACGGAAGCGTGGAGGGCCTCGAGGCATTGCTGGTCTGGAGGCATCCTATACATGGGACGATTTCTCCCAAGCAATTTATTCCGATAGCGGAGGAAACGGGCCTGATTATCGAAATCGGGTCGTGGGTGATCCGGCAGGCATGCACGCAAGGCGCGGAGTGGCTGAAGTCGGGTTATCGGTCGGCTCGCATCTCGGTGAACGTGTCGGCGTTGCAGTTCGAGCGGCGCGATTTCGTGCAAACCGTCGCCACCACCCTCGCGCTCAGCGGATTTCCGGCCGCCTGCCTGGAGCTGGAATTGACCGAAAGCTATATCATGCGGGATCTCCCGCAGTATGTAGGCCGCATGACGCAGTTACGCGAGCTAGGCGTGAGCATCTCGATCGACGACTTCGGAACCGGCTATTCGTCGCTGAGCTATCTGAACAAGCTTCCCGTGGATTCCCTGAAGATCGATCAGTCCTTCTTGCGCGGCCTCCAAGAACCGGAAGGCTCACTGCCAGTAGTCCAGAGCATTGTGCGGCTGGCGCACAGCATGAATCTCACGGTGGTGGCGGAGGGAGTGGAGACGGCCGCGGAGTTGGACTTGGTCCGGGTGCTGGGTTGCGACAGGGTCCAGGGACACGTGTACGGACCTTCGCTGCGCCAGGAGGAAGCCGAGGCCCTGCTGAGAAGGAACGAGCGAATGAGGCCAATAGCGGGCTAGCCGCGGATTACTGCACGCGCACGGAGAGCAGGTTGGCCAGTTGCTCGAATTCCGCGGTCCACTCGGATGCTCCGCTTTCTCTCATCTCCGGGTAAACCTTCTGCAGGATCTCCCAAAAGCGGTTCTGCAGCGACCACAGGATCAGCGGCAGCGGCAGAGATTTCGCGACCGCCACGGAATCACGAAAGTTTCTAAGCGCGCCAAGATCGCGTGGGTTCTCGAGAAACGCTTCGGCCTTCCGTTCCAGGTTTCTGCGGAGCGTTATCTCCAGCGTCTCCTGATCGAGCGGCACATCCATGACACTGACGTCTTCGAGCAAATTGTTCAGATGTTCTAAATCCAGTTGGCCTTCGGCCAGCGCGTGACGCAGTTGGCTGTTGAGCGCAAACTCGGCCGTCACTTTCATTTCCTTAGGAATGGGTATGTAGCAAGAGCTCATGAAGCGCAGCAGCGGCGCGTCGTTTTCATAGACTTTGTGATGGGAAGTCTCTAAGCCTTCGAGAATGGGTCTCAGAATTTCGTTCACGACCTTACGCTGTTCGTCCTTGAACAGGTTCTTGAGGGAGTAAGTCTTTCCGCCGAAACGCTGGTCGAGCAGATGAATGGCCTCCGGCAGGTCGGCGCGCGTAAAAGCCTCTCGCATCACCTTCGCCAATTCCCGGTATTGGTCGTCACTGACGAATTTGGCGACGCTGCCGTTCAGGTGGTGCCCTCCGAAATGAAGCACGCCGAACATTAACATCTCGCTTTCTTGGGTGATCTCAGAAGTAAAGCGCGCCTTCCCGATTGCCATGCGAATTTTTCCCGCTTGACGGGCGCGATAATCCTTGGTGTCGACGGAGTAAGAATACACGCGCGTGCTCTCCGGGTAGTCCTCAAACAGAGAACTAATGGCGTAATGCGCAGCCAGTTTCGAAAGATCCAACATCGCCGGTTTAACGAATTTGGCGTAGATCGCCGCGCCATCGGCGTGCTCGGAGATATTGCTCTTCGCCAGCGCGAGCTTTTCAAGAAAGCGCTGCTCTAGGTGGTCGCCAAAGAGATCTTGCGCAAGTTGCACGGCGCGGCCGGCGTACTGGATTACTTGCACGGTTTCGAGGCCCGACAGTTCATCGAAGAACCATCCGCAACTGGTGTACATCAGCATGGCATGCCGCTGCATCTCGAGCAGCTTCCAAATCGTGACGCGATCGGTGCGCTGCAGATTCTTGCGCCGGAGATGTCGCGCGGCGAAGCGTTCCCGGCTTTCGGGCGAGCGGTCGAGAATCACGTGAATATAGTCGTTCCGCGCCGCCCAGGGATCTTTGAAATAGCGCGTCGCGGTCTTTTCATAGCACGTCGCGATCTCGTCGCGCAGCCAGTCGAGGGCCTCACGCAGCGGTGCGCGCCATTCCTGGTTCCATTCGCCGTGCCCGCCGGAATTGCAGCCGCAATTCGTATTCCAGCGTCCCACGCCGTGAACGCAACTCCAGGCGGTGTTTTCCAGGATCTCAACTTCATGCGCAGGCGGGAAGTGCTCCAGATATTCGCCGTAGTTGGTGATCTTCGCTAGCCCGTTCAGGTGGATGTAGTCGAGCGCGTAGGCCAGCGCCATGTCGCCATGGGCATGATGGTGGCCGTAGGTCTCGCCATCGGTGGCGATATTGCCGAGCTGCGGCCAGTCGCGCTGATCGGAGAATACCTCCAGAAGACGGCGCGCAAACTGTTCGCCATTATTCAGCAAGCCTTCAAAAGCAACGGCGCGGGAAATTGGGCCGTCGTAGAAGAAGAGATTGATGGCGCGCCCCGATGGGAGCTTGAGCAAATAAGCTCGTGTCGGATCGATCCGCTGTCCGGTTACGTCCTCGCCATCCATCGACTTGGCCTGCGACGGCGCCAGCACCGTAAACCGGATGCCATGTTGCGCCATGATGTCGAGCGTTTCCAGGTCGACGGCTGTTTCCGGCAGCCACATGCCTTCCGGCTCGCGGCCATAACGATGGCGGAAATCTTCAATGCCCCAGACTACTTGTGTCAGCTTGTCGCGCGAATTCGCGAGCGGCATGATCATGTGGTTGTAGCACTGGGCCATGGCCGACCCGTGTCCCGAGAATCGCCCGGAGCTTGATAGGTCCGCCGCCAGAATGTCGCGATAGGTTTCGGGCGCTTTGTCTTTGAGCCAGGACAGCAGCGTGGGTCCGAAATTAAAACTCATCCACGCATAGTTGTTCTGAATTTTGGCGATGCGGTTTTCTGAATCGAGAATGCGCGAGCAACCATTGGGCGCGTAGCACTCAGCGGTGATGCGTTCATTCCAATCGTGGTACGGATATGCGGAATCCTGCAGCTCGATGGCCTCGAGCCAAGGATTTTCGCGGGGCGGCTGGTAGAAATGGCCGTGAATGCACAGGTATCTCATTAGGCGGGTTTGGCTATTACGGCAGTGCCATAGCACAGCACCTCGGTGACGCCCTGCATAATCTCGGTCGCATCATAACGAACGCCGATGATGCCGTTGGCGCCCATCTCAGCCGCGTGCTGAGCCATGCGCTGGAAGGCATGCGCGCGAGTTTCTTCGCATAGGTTACTGAAGAGCGTGATATCGCCGCCAACCAGGGTCTGCAAGCTGGCGCCAACCGTGCCGAGAATAGATCGCGACCGTACTATGATGCCCCGCACGATTCCGAGATTGCGCTCGATGCGATAGCCATCCAGCGTGAAGGCCGTGGTGACCATGTGAGTGTCGACTACGGGTAATTGTTGGTCCATATATTCATGATAGATTCTCAGTTTGCGAGTCCGCTTGTGCTTGTGTATCGCGATCGCAGTTTCATGCTCCGCGCAATGGAGTGGTCCCCCCTTTGCGCCGGATGCCGCTCGATTGTCTTCGGGCGATCTGAAAGAGCTGCTGGGGCTGCTCTGTCCGGGGCAAGAATACATAGGGGAGCAGAGCGGCTGCCACGTTTGCCCGCAGCAAACCGGCGCGCCGGGTGCGAAGGCTGATTCGTCCGTTGAATCCGCAATTGCAGGTCACTTACTGAAGCCGGGTTCAGACGATCTCTTGTTGGTTCTCTATGGCTGTTCGCCCCGCGCCGGGAATTTTCGCAATGCGTTCCTGTTTACCCGTTCCACTACCGGCTGGTTCGTCAGCCAAGCGAGCGGGCTTCCAATCGGACACTGCCGGAAGGTACGAAACCGCGCCGGCCGTGACGCGCTGGTCTGCTTTACTGATGCTAACTCGCCCGACCAGGCGACGGGGCGTCTCACTGCCGGCTACATCGGCGAAAAGGACCTGGAGCTGGCCAAGGCTTTCGACAACACAGGTGGCGCTTGCAATGCTCCAGGCGGTCCCGTGATTCAGTCCGCCATCCAACAGGTCAGCTTCGTTCCAGGCGCGGATGGCAAACTGACGTTGCGAATTGTCGCAAGATGCCGGCGGGGTCCACTTAGCGCCCGGTCGCGAAAGGCCTGCGTAGCTGGTCCCGGTTTTGAAGACATCGGACCCACGCTTCCGTTCCGCACTTTTCGAATCGACTACGCTTTCAACGGAGAAACCTTTTCGCTGACGCAAACCAGCCGAGCGTCGAAACAGGCATATGACTCCTGTTCGGCCGATGGAAAATAGGCGTCATTTCGCCTTCAGAACATCGCTCGAATCCGCTTGAGCGATCAAGCGGTCGGCATCATCCTGCAGCAGGAATCGATCGCGCACGAGACGCGCAGCGGCGGTACGCACTGTGGCCACGTAACGCTCGTGGCTGCCATAGCGTTCTTCAAGCGACGGCCTTGGATCGCCGTTCGCGAGCCGCTCCGCCTTGGTCTTGGCGAAGGGAACATAGCCGCCGCTCAAGCCACACTCGGTCCCCTTGAAAAAACCTTCGGCCGCAACGTTCCAGCCCAAGTACGTGCCGAGCGGCGCTTGATGGAGCACACTGGGCACGCCGGTTGTTTCGTTGCCATCCGCATCCACTTTCGGAACAAGACTCGGAAGGATTTGCCTGATCACCGGAGGCTGCATCGAGATCGCACCGGATAGGTCGCGGTAGTTGAACTCCGGTCCAAAATCGTAATCGTACAGCGGGTTAATGATGCCATCTGGCAAAGGCACTCCAGGAATAACGGGTGAATGCAGGGCCGCCTGCGTGGGCGCCGCTAGTTCGCCGCGATCCAAGCGTGGGTATTGGCTAGGCGGCGGATCAGTCCCTTTGATCACCCACTCCACCAGAGCGACCATCAGCGCCCGCAGCGTGTCCGAGGACGGATTCGGATTCTCCGGCAGTTCACAGGCAGCCGGAGCTTTCGGTGTCTTCGCGGTGAATCCTCCCCGGCCGCCGCCATGCGTGACTCCTGGAAAATAATAGCGGCGCACATTGGGCGGCAAGGGAATGTCCCGGTCCGCCTTCGTTCCCACCAGGTTCGGAGACGCGCGTAACACCCAGAATTCGGAGGAGCCGAAGGTCTCGAAGATCTTGGGACAGGTGTTGCTGGCATGGCAGCGGTCCAGCAGCGAGCCAGCCGGCTGATGGCGCACCTCATCTGCATAATCGCTCCAGGTGAGAACGCCATCGCTGCCCGCCTCGAACAGGTTCGCGAGCCCACCCGGAATTGCAAACCTGAAATTCATGGCGAGCTGCCGCACCGCGATGTTGTCGTTGACGCCGTCGAACACCATCCGCTTTGATTCGTCCTGGTTGAAACCCAGATGAATGAAGCTGCGCAAGAAATTCCCAGATTGGGAATTGCCTTGGCCGATCGCGAATGACATCTTCTTAGCCAAAAGATTGGACGTGCCGGACTCGTCCTGCTCGGCATAGCGGAAGAACGAATTGAGGTCGCGCGTGGCCGCGTATCCGATCCCCAACACCTGCGGGTCTTTCGCGGTATAGGTCAGCTCATAGAGGAAAGCCGGATCGAATCCGCCCTTCAGGCAAATCTTGGCCGCGTCGGGCGTGCCTGGAAAGGCCACGGTACTGCAATCGGAGAACGCCCAGTCGCTGCTACGGATAGGGATGATCTCACCGTTCTCTGAGGCGCGGCGGGTCAGCAAGGCTTTAGAAGTATCCAGGCTGGCGGGCTGGGGCCGCGCCACGGCAGCTCCACGACCGTACACTATCGGAAGCGTGTTCACCTTGGGCGGCATGTCGCTGAAGCGCACCAGGACAGGTCCAGTGATGCTGGAGCCGTCCGAATTTTTCGCGATGGGTACCGCGATAGTCTCCATGCCGTCCGCAGGAGGAATGTCGCCTTGCCAGCCGCTCGACAGCAACACATGGCCCCGCTTAAAGTAATCAGCCATTGCGCCCGGATCGTTGGATGCAGAGGCGAGCGCGATTCTGCCGCGGTTCGCTACCTCGTAAATCAGGACGCCGCTCGTCTTGCCAAGATCCATGGGCTTGGCGAGTGAAAACGTTGCCACGTACTCCACCTTGCCGTGCGCGTTGCGCGCCGCAAATTGAATATCCGTGATGATCGCGTTCAGCGGGTCCTTGGGATCCAGCTCGCCATAAACGTGGCCAGTCAGTCGTTCGTACTGTCCGGTTTCGCCGAAGAACCGGCCTTGATAAGCGGGTGACTCCCGATGCTCGATGACAATGCGCGTGATACGTGCGTTCGCCGGGGCCGCACACGCCAGGATAACGGCCACAGTAGCCAGAGACAATCGTTCCATGTCTCTGTACGTTACTGTAACCGCGAGACAAACGCAATCCCTGAACTTAGCGCGTTCTGACTACGAATGACCCGACTGGGACTTGAATTTACCGCCGCTTCCACCTCTCTCGCGCCGGACTTGCTCTGCGATGTCCTTACCCCACCAGAGCTCGATCACCTGATCGTCAGGGAGTAAGCGTCCATCCACTTCGCACACCCGAGTCCCGTCGGGTTGTTGGAACGGGAAGCCAACCGACGAGGTCTCGCCGAGGCAATGCAAGGCTTCATGGTAGATATCCTCGTACTCCTCGTCGGTCACAAGATCGTCATGCCCGCAAACAGGATAATCGTTCCTCGTCACGATCAGAACTGGGAATTTTGCCAGGTTGCCTGGAAACTAATCCAGCCACTTGCGGAAACTCAAGGATTTTGGAACCCGACGTCCGTCAAGATAATCCCTAACTCACGCTTATCTGATTGAGAAGAGAAGGTCTTATCAACGGAGATCGTGATCGTCGCACTGTCTCCCTCGGGTTTGTTTGGTAATGTCGTTACGGTGAAAGTTCCCGGTCCCGGGCAATCTTGGGTCGCGACAACTTGATCGTTTACCGCGATGCGAACCTGTCGGGCGGGGGCAGGGTCGGGTATGAAGAAGCGGACCACTAGCGGACTGGGCACGGCCGGCGGCTTCAGCAAAATGACCGCTGTTTTGCCGATCCAGCGCCACTCGCCATTCTCGAGCTGATAAACGCCACTGACGATCTGCCGCTCGGCTTCGGGCGCGTTCATGCGCAGATCGGTGAGAACGGGCTTGCGCTCGATCACCACCTCGGCTCGAAGCTGGTCAATCGCTCCATGCGAGATGTCGAAGGGACGGAGCCCTAACATCGTCGTCGAATACGCGGATTTGCCCTGCAGAGCGACCAGTCGCAGCGGGATCGCCGAAGTGATGGTTCGCTCGACAATGGGCGCCAGTGCGCCGCCTCCGGTCGTCAATGGAATTGGGTAGGCCAGGCTGCTCGAAACCACCATTTCTCCAGGATGCAAGGTCTGGCCCTGCAGTAGCGGGAGGCCGCCCTCGGATTCGAGATAGTAGCGCAATCCCCATTCACCGTTGATCCACACGCGTTTCGTCTTGGCATCGTTGGCGAGCCCGCGCGCGAACCGCCGATAATCGTCCCAGTGCTGATAATTGACGCTGGCCAAGCCGAGGCTGAGCACCACCTCGCAGACGATGGCTGCCTGGATCCAGCGTAGACTGGCTCGTCGCGTTGCAAGGATCGCGATCGGCAGTGCAATCGGAAGCAGGTAGCGCGCCGATCCGGCGAAGAAAACGATTAACGCGCCGGCGAAGAAGATCAGCACCCACTGCGCGAGAAAGTCGCGCCAATTGCGCGCACACCAGATCAGGATGCCCGCGCCCACCGCGATGGAGCCCCAGAACAGCGGGTTCATATCGTAGAACGCTGCGCCGATGGCGACGGGAATCGCGGCTAGCGGCGGCAGCCAAAGCGAGGGGAACACAATCCAGCCGAGGTGTCCTGTCAATGCAACTGCGCTCTTGAGTTTCTGCGTTAGCGCCTGCAATGCGTAGGACTGCATGTAGCCGGCCACGACTGTTGCTGGGAATGCTCCGGTCCCTAACCGCTCGAAGATCTGCCAAGCCAGCAAAACGACGGGCGCCGTAAGCGTCGCCCATGCAGCAGCGCGCCACTTCCTGCCGTATAGAAACAGGATCGGGACCAGGAACACGGCCTGGTAGGCTGCCAGCGCAGCCAGTCCCATCGCGACCGATGACGCGGCCACCAGGCTAGGCGACCGGCGGTCCACCGCTTGGACAAACAGCGCGATGGCGAGCAGCCAGAAAGCGGTGAAAGGTAGATCGGATTCGAGCGAATTGCCGTTAATCACAAACGCCGGCGTCGCCATGAATAGCATGGTCGCAGGGATGGAATGCGGGCTGAACCTCCGCGCCACCGCCAGCGCGCTAAAGGCGGCGATCAATGAAAACAAGATGTAGGCCGCATGAAACGGGATTTCGGAGATGTCCTTGAACGTGGCGAGGAGCAGCGCCAGAAACCAAGCGTTCAACGGCGGATGCGGCTGTCCGCGCATGTCCACCGTGCGGCCCATAAACGCGTACTGGACGTGCTTGGGATGCAGCGGCTCGATCTGGGCGTGTTGCGCCTCGGCGAGGTAATAGACGTCGTCGCCCTGAATGGCCTGATTGAGAAACGGCAGCCGCAGGGCCAATACAAATAGAGCGACGATCAACAGGTCCCGTGGCGCGGGCATGCCTGTGTATTTTAATCCGCCGCTTTGCTCGCCGTGCTCTTGGGCCTCCAGCGCACGATCGGCTTGCGGGCCGCGCCCACTTCATCCACCCGGCTGGTACGCGTGCCGTGGGGAGCCTTCAGCACCAGCTCAGGGTTGTCTTCCACTTCCTTAGCGATGGAAATGAGTGCGTCGACAAATAGATCGAGCTCGGCTTTGCTTTCGGTTTCGGTCGGCTCAATCATCATCGCGCCATGGACGATCAGCGGAAAGCTGACCGTATAGGGATGAAATCCATAATCGATCAGCCGTTTGGCGATGTCGCCCGTGCGCACGCCGCGCTTGGCTTGCCGATCGTCGCTGAAGACGCACTCATGCATAGTCGGCGCGGTGTGCGGCAAATCGTAATACGGCTCGAGCAGCTTGCGAATGTAGGTAGCGTTCAAGACCGCGTCCATCGTGACGTTGCGAAGCCCCGGGCCGCCGTGGGCCATGATGTAGGCTAACGCGCGAACATGCATCCCGATATTGCCGTAAAATGCGCGCACCCGTCCGATCGACTGCGGCCGATCGTAGTTCCAAGTCCAGCCGCCACCCGATTTTTCCAGTCGTGGTTTCGGCAGGAACGGGATCAGCGCCTTTTTCACGGCCACCGGTCCAGAGCCTGGCCCGCCGCCGCCGTGGGGCGTGGAAAAGGTCTTGTGGAGATTGAGATGCATCACGTCCACGCCGAAGTCTCCCGGGCGGGCGATGCCCACCAGCGCGTTCATATTTGCGCCGTCCATATAAACCATGGCGCCTTTGCCGTGCAGGATTTGGGCGATACGCGTGATGTTCTGTTCGAATACGCCGAGCGTGTTGGGATTCGTAATCATCAGCGCCGCGACATCCTCATCCACCGCGCGCGCCAACGCTTCCACATCCACCATCCCGCGTTCGTTGGACTTGATATTCTGCACCGCGTAGCCGGCCATAGTCGCGGTGGCCGGATTAGTCCCGTGCGCCGAGTCGGGAATGAGCAGTTTCTTGCGCGGGTTTCCGCGCGAGCCCAACAGCGCGCGGATGAGAAGAATTCCGGTAAATTCTCCATGCGCGCCCGCGGCCGGCTGCAGCGTCACTGCATCCATGCCGGTAATTTCGAGCAGCATTTTCTCCAGCGCCCCCATAACTTCCAATATTCCCTGCGAGAGCGACTCTGGCTGGTAGGGATGCGCCCACGCCAGTCCCTCGATGCGGGCCACTTGCTCGTTAACGCGCGGATTGTATTTCATCGTGCAGGAGCCCAGCGGATAGAGTCCCAGATCAATCGCGTAATTGTGCGTCGACAGACGCGTGAAGTGGCGAATCGCTTCCACTTCGCTGACCTCCGGAAAATCTTCGATCTCCCGTCGGGTATTCTGCGCGCCCAGGACGGCCGCCGCGTTTACAACTGGAACGTCCAGCGCGGGCAACTGATAGCCGCGCTTCCCTGGCGAGCTGTTCTCGAAGATCAGAAGCTCGTTCTGATTGATGTGCTGCCGGACTTTTTTGATCATTGCTGGTAAGCCTCCGGCTTGAAAGTATCCGCAACGGCATCCAGCTTTTCGCGACGGCTCATTTCCGTGGCGCACAGCAGCATCGTATTTTTGAGTTCCGGGTAGAAGCGTTCTAACGGCAACCCGCCGACGATTTGCTTCTTCAAGAGCGCCTCATTGATCTTGTCGGGCGCGCGACCGTCGGTGGATGCCACGAACTCGTTAAAGAATGGCCCCGAGAAGCGCAAGGGCAGCTTGCCCGCCAGATAATGCGCCTTCGCTAGATTTTGTTCTGCTAGTTCCCGCAGCCCCTCCTTGCCGTAGACAGTCATGAAAACCGTGGCCATGAGCGCGATCAGCGCCTGGTTGGTACAGATGTTCGACGTCGCCTTTTCGCGGCGTATGTGCTGCTCTCGTGTGGCCAGCGTCAGGCAAAACGCACGATTCCCGCGCGTGTCTTTGGTTTCGCCGACGATTCGCCCCGGTATTTGCCGCATGAATTTCTCTTTGGTCGCGATGATCCCCGCGAAGGGCCCGCCGTAGACCGGTGAAATCGCAAACGACTGCAATTCGCCCGCGACGATGTCGGCATCACGGGGCGGCTCGAGCAAGCCCAGCGAAACCGCTTCCGCGAAAACGAATACCAGCAATGCACCGTGCCGGTGTGCGATTCCGGCCGCGCGCCGCACATCCTCCACGATTCCAAAAAAATTCGGCGATTGAATAATCACCGCCGCGGTTTCATCGTCGATCTTCATCTCCAGATCAGCCGTATCGATCGACCCGGTTTCGCGAACATATTCGAACTCCGCCACCGGCATGCCCTGGTGCTGCGCGTACGTCAGCAAAACCTCGCGATATTCCGGATGCACCGTGCGCGCCGTCAGGATCTTATCGCGTCCGGTCACCCGCATTGCCATCATGGCCGCCTCAGGCACCGCCGTGGAGCCGTCGTACATGGACGCGTTCGCCACCTCCATACCGGTTAACTGACAGATCATGGTCTGAAACTCAAAGATGGTCGTCAGCGTCCCTTGCGAAATTTCTGCTTGGTAGGGCGTGTAGGACGTCAGGAATTCGCCGCGCGATACCACCGTGTCCACCAGCACTGGACGGTAATGATGATAAACGCCCGCCCCCAGGAACGAGGCGTATCCATTGGCGTTTTCGTCTCCACGGGCGCGGAAATAGTCGACAATCTCGTATTCGGATTTGCCTGGAGCAATGTCCAGCTGCCGGTTCAACCTGACTTCGGCCGGCAAATTCGAAAATAGGTCTTCGAGGGAATTGGCGCCGGTCGCGGATAGCATCTCGCGGCGCTCGAGGTCAGACTTCGGTAAATAGCGCAATGGTTTGTTAAGTGCGGAGATCCAACGATCAGTGCCCGGATTCCTCAGCTCCTACGTATTTCTGATAATCTTCGGCGGAGAGCAGACGATTAACTTCGTCGGGGGCCGACAATCTGATTTTAACAAGCCAGGCCGCGCCGTGCGGATCTTCATTCAATTTTTCGGGCGTAGTCGAAAGCATTTCGTTGATCTCAGTCACCTCGCCCGAAACCGGCGCGAAAATGTCTGACACTGCCTTCACCGATTCCACCGACCCTAGCGTCTTGCCTTGTTCCAGGCGTGCGCCTACTTTCGGCAAATCGACGTAGACGATGTCCCCCAGCTCCTTCTGCGCGTGATCGGTGATTCCCACCACGGCGATGTCGCCTTCGACGCGCACCCACTCGTGTTCTTTGGTATAGCGAAAATTAGTTGGATACATTCCGTTATTTGGCTCGTTTATAGAACGGTGTCGGAACTGTGATTGCTTCCACCGGCTGGTTGCGGATCATAATCTGGATGCGCGCGCCGGGTTTGGCCCGATCGATAGGAAGATAACATAATCCAATGTTTTTGTTTAAGGTCGGTGACGGACCCCCGCTGGTCACCCACCCTGCCGCGGCGCCATCCAGATAAACTTCGTAGCCGTCTCGGCCGATGCCTCGTCCGCTCATCTCGAAGCCCACCAGCTTGCGCGTGAGACCTTGCTCTTTTTGTTTTGCCAGTGCCGCCTTGCCGGTGAAATCGCCCTTGTTCATCTTGACAATCCATCCCAGATCCGCCTCATAAGGCGTGATGGAAGCATGAATCTCGTGCCCATACAGCGCCATCTTCGCTTCCAGGCGCAACGTATTTCGAGCGCCCAAGCCGCAGGGCTTTATGCCGAATTCCTGGCCGGCGTCGAGAATCTCATTCCAGATCCGCTCGGCCTGTTCGGGCGCAATATAGATCTCGAAGCCATCTTCTCCCGTATAGCCGGTGCGTGCGATCCTGGCCGGTGTGTGCGACACCGCATCATCAACAAAGTGATAATACCCAATCGAAGCAAGATCGGTCTTCGTCAACTTTTGCAGTGTTGCTAACCCCTTCGGCCCTTGGATGGCCAACTGAGCATAGCGCGGGCTCGCAAACTCGACTTGGGCGTTGTGCTGATTCTGAGCGGCGATGTGCTCGCAGTCCTTTTCCTGGTTGGACGCGTTGACGCACAGGAAATAATGATCGTCCGCTACCTTGTGCACCAGAATATCGTCGACAAATCCGCCGTGTTCGTACAACAAGCCGGAGTATTGTGCCTGTCCGGACTTCAAATTCGCGACGGCGTTCGTGGTCACCGAATCGGTGAGGGCAAAAGCATCCGGCCCGTGGATCTCGATTTCTCCCATATGACTCACGTCGAACAGACCGACGTTCTTCCGTACGGCATGGTGCTCTTCGAGAATCCCCGAGTATTGAACCGGCATGTCCCAACCGCCGAAGTCGACCATTTTGGCGCCCATTCGGCGATGCACGTCATTGAGCGGGGTCGCCTTCAGAGCGGGAGTGGGCTGAGTCATGAAAGCTCCCCCATTTTAACAGGGCTATTTAGTTTGGGGCGCTAACTTGTGGGCGGCGATGTGGCGAAGCTCCGTACGGCCGTGTCCTCGTCGTTATATACCTCGAAGACGCGATAAACCTTGGTGAGCTGCACGACGTCTTGAACCCGCTGTGTAAGCTTCATCAGTTTCAGCTTTCCGCCGCGCCGTGTGGCTGTGGTGTAAGCTGCCACTAATTCGCCCAGCCCACTGCTATCGATGTAGAAGACCTCGGCCATGTTGAGCAGGATGTTCTTTTTCCCACTATCGAGCGCGCTCTGGATCAAATTGCGAAGCCGTTCGGTCGCTTGACCAAGCGTGATCGGGCCCTGCAAATGCAGGACGAACACGTCGCCAACCTCCCAATCGAAATGTTCCAGGGGCATTCAGTAGACCTTATCGCGCCGCAGCCTCGCTGTCAAATGATAAAATTCGGCATGCCCGATCGGTCCGTGACCCGCCGCGAGGCGAATCAGATTCTCAGTGCGGCCGCAGCCGCACCTTTATTGGCTGCGCAGAGCCCCGTCCTCTCTGCGCAACCCCCGGATATCTGTTTTCTCAGCGCTGTGGAGATGGCCGAAATGATTCGCCGCAAGAAGCTGAGCGCGCGCGAGGTAATGGCGGCGCACCTGAAACAGATTGAGCGCGTCAATCCCAAGGTCAACGCCATTGTCACGCTAGTGGCCGAGCAGGCCATGGAGAACGCCGCGAAGGCCGACGAAGCTCAGGCCCACGGTGCTGCGCTGGGACCTCTGCACGGCTTGCCCGTCGCGCACAAGGATCTGGTGGAGACTGCGGGAATTCGGACCACTTTCGGCTCCCTGATCTTCAAGGACAACGTGCCGGCGCACGACGCGATCATCGTCGAGCGCATGAAGAAAGCGGGCGCGATCACGGTTGGCAAGACCAACACGCCTGAATTCGGCGCTGGATCGCAGACCTTCAATCGCGTGTTCGGAGCGACGAAAAATCCTTACGATCTCACGAAGACCTGCGGAGGGAGTAGCGGCGGGGCTGCGGTGAGCCTGGCGTGCGGAATGGTCCCGATCGCCGACGGCAGCGATAGCGGCGGTTCGTTGCGGAATCCGTCTTCCTTTTGCAGCGTGGTCGGCTTCCGAGTGGCGCCTGGCCGGGTGCCGACAGCCGCCGTAGGGAATGCCTGGTCGACGCTCAGTGTCACCGGACCCATGGCGCGGAACCTGGCCGACGTCGCTCTTCTGCTGAGCGTGATGGCCGGGCCTGATCCGCGTTGCCCGATCTCTATCAGTGAACCCGGCACGCGCTTTGCCGGCAACCTGGAGCGCAGCTTCAAGGGAGTGCGTGTGGCCTGGTTCAAAAACCTGGGCGGGATTCCATTCGATCACCGGATTCGCGATTCCGTCAACGCGCAGCGCAAGGTTTTTGAAGGCCTGGGCTGCCTTGTCGAAGAGGCCGAGCCCGACTTCAGCGGCGCAGACGAAGCATTCAACACGTTGCGCGCATTAGGCTACTTGAACAGCCAGAGCGAAAACGTGCGAAAGCATCGCGAGCTGGTGAAAGATACGATCCTGTGGGAAGTGGAGCGCGGTTCGAAGCTCACCGCCGCCGACATCGCGCGCGCCGATTCCCTGCACAGCCAGGTGTGGGACCGGATGCGAATCTTCCAGGAAAAATATGAGTATTTCATCCTGCCTGCCACGCAGGTACCGCCGTTCGACGTGACTCAGCCATACGTGACTGAGATCGAAGGCGTGAAGATGAACTCGTACATCGAATGGATGAAGAGCTGCTACTTCATTTCGATTCTTGAGAATCCATCGATCTCTGTGCCGAGCGGCTACACCCGGGAAGGTTTACCGGTCGGTCTTCAGATCGTAGGGCGGCATCGCGAGGAGTTCAGCGTTTTGCAGCTTGCCCACGCGTTCGAGCAAGCGACGAAATCAGCACATCGAAGGCCGCCGCTGGTCTAACAAGATGTAATCAAGTTGTACACTGGGCAGTTGCTACGCTCAGTACAAGGGCACGCCGGAGGCTGATCCCACCGTTGGATACATCCACCCCGCTTCAGTATGTAAAGGGTATCGGACCAGCTCGCGCGGAGATGCTGGAGGCCAAGGGTCTGCTCACCGTTGAAGATCTGCTCTCATATGCCCCGTTCCGCTACGAGGATCGCACCAACGTCAAGACCATCGCGCAACTCGCGCCAGGGGAAATGGCAACAGTAATCGCGGAGGTGAAGTCTGCGCACCTGTCCGGATTCCGTCGCCGCAATCTCGGTTTGTTCGAAGCGGTATTTGTCGATTCATCGCGCGATCGGCTGCTTACCAAGTGGTTTCATGGCGGATATCTTGTGGACAAATTCACGCCCGGATTGCGGGTCGCGCTGTACGGCAAGATCGAACTGGATAGCTACACCGGCGCTTTGCTTATGATGCATCCCGAGTTCGAGATTCTCACCGGCGACGAGGGAGAAACCGACGCGGCGCTGCATACCGGCCGCATTGTTCCGATCTACGAAGCGGCGGCCAAAATCTCCACGCGCGTCTTTCGATCGCTACTGCACCGCATTCTCGGATCGCTGGAGCCGCTGGAGGATCACTTGCCGGAGGGGCTGCGGGAGCGCCTGAAGCTGCCGAACCGCTGGGCCGCGATTCAATCTTTGCATTTTCCTGCGCCCGGCACGGACCTTCGGCTGCTCAACGCTTTTCGCACGCCGGCACAGTGGCGGCTGATCTTCGAGGAGTTCTTCTGGCTGGAGTGTGGCCTGTCGTTGAAGCGCGCCAAAGGAAAGGTGCAGCCGGGAATTGCATTCGAGTTAAACGATCGAGTTCGCGAGCGAATCAAAACCATGCTGCCGTTCAAACCCACGGGCGCGCAGAAGCGCGTGCTCAAAGAGATCGCCGAAGACATGCAGGTCCCACATCCCATGAGCCGGCTTCTGCAGGGCGACGTTGGCAGCGGAAAGACGCTGGTGGCGGCGGAAGCGGCGGTGATCGCGATCGAGAACGGCTATCAGGTTGCTGTCCTGGCGCCGACTGAAATCCTCGCCAGTCAGCATTATCTTTATTTCAAAAATCTGTTTCAGAGGATGGGGTATGTCGTTGCAATGCTCACCGGGTCGGCTACGCCACGGGAAAAGTCGCAGCTCAAGAAACTGATGGCCGAAGGGTTGGTCCACATCGGGATCGGCACACACGCGCTGATCGAGGAAGATGTCGAATGGAAAAAACTGGGACTAGCTATTGTTGACGAGCAACATCGTTTCGGCGTACTGCAGCGCCTGCGATTAGCGTCGAAGGGAACGCATCCCGACGTACTTGTAATGACTGCGACGCCGATTCCGCGAACCCTCGCCTTGACGATCTACGGCGACCTGGATGTATCGGTGATTGATGAGATGCCGCCGGGCCGAAGACCGATCCAGACCAAGCACGTCAAAGAGGATCGCATCGAAAGTGTCTACAGCTTCCTCAAACAGCAAATCATTGCCGGTCGCCAAGCATACGTCGTTTATCCGGTGATTGAGGAAGCCGAGGCGATGAAAGCCGCGCAACAAATGTACCAGCATCTCGCCGAGCGAGTGTTTCCCGATATCCGGGTAGGATTGTTGCACGGCCGGCTCAAGACCGAGGAGAAGGAAACGGCCATGGAGCAGTTCCGTCGCGGCGAGGTGAAGATTCTGGTCTCGACCACCGTGATCGAAGTCGGCGTCGATGTCCCGAACGCGACCGTGATGTTGATAGAGCAGGCCGAGCGCTTCGGCCTGGCGCAACTGCATCAACTGCGCGGGCGCGTAGGACGCGGCGCCGAACAAAGCTATTGCATCTTGGTGACTGATAAGCTCGGTGATGCCGGCCGCGAACGAATTCGCACCATGGTCGATTCCAACGATGGCTTCTATATCGCGGAGATGGATCTGAAGTTGCGCGGCCCCGGCGAATTTTTCGGGACGCGGCAATCGGGCCTGCCGGCGCTGCGGATCGGCAACATTATTCGCGATCAGGATGTGCTCGAGATCGCGCGTGGCGAGGCCCAGGCGTTGATTGCGAGCCCCCCATCGCCCGAAGCGCTGCGGCGCGCCGTAAATTATATCCGGCAACATTGGCAGCGCAAGTATGGTTTGGTGCAGGTGGGCTGATGCGTGTGATCGCGGGCGAGTTCCGTAGCCGGCGATTGAAGACACTGCCCGGTTTGGCGACGCGCCCGACGCCGGACCGGTTGCGCGAGACTCTGTTCAACGTGCTCGCGCCGGTGATCGAGGGGTGCGTGTTTCTGGATGCCTATGCCGGAACGGGCGCCGTCGGCATCGAAGCATTGAGCCGCGGAGCACGGAAGTGCGTGTTTGTCGAGAAGAATCGCGCCGCGGTAGAGGTGATTCGAGAGAATCTCGCGACGCTCGGTCTAGAGAATCGAGCCGAAGTTTACACCGGCAAGACGCTCGCGGTACTCGATCGCGAGTCCGCCGATATCATCTTCCTCGA
This sequence comes from Bryobacterales bacterium, assembly GCA_963780485.1. Classification (GTDB taxonomy): domain Bacteria; phylum Acidobacteriota; class Terriglobia; order Bryobacterales; family Bryobacteraceae; genus Palsa-89. The sequence continues at coordinate 537,851 of CAWACO010000001.1, read as the reverse complement.
TCCGCCATATGAGTTGGAAAAGGAATACGAAGGCGCACTCGATGCTCTGGGGGCGTCGACGAACAAGCTGATCATCGTGCAGCATTCGTCGCGTACCGCGCTTCAGCCGGAATATGGGTGCTTGCGGCGCTATCGCGTCTTGAAGCAAGGCGACAATTCACTGAGTTTTTATCGCGGCGAGCACTGAGCTAAAATAAAGGTTGCTGCATTTTAGTGGTTTGCTGCTGTCCTTGCCGCTTGTGTTGATCGGTTTTTCCGTTTCGGCTGAGACGCGGCACTCCGCCACTCCCGAGTAGCCTCCGGCTCTATCACACGCATACAGGCGAGCGGCTCGACCTCGTGTTCCGGCGGGGTGGCGAGTATATTCCCGAGGCGCTGGTGCAAATGGATCATTTCCTCCGCGATCATCGCACCGGCGATGTTCATCACTATGATCTGCGTCTTTTTGTTCTGCTTTCCGATCTGGAGGCGTCTATTGGCCGTCCAGGCGCGGAGCTTGAGGTCATCTGCGGATACCGGACCCCCTGGAGCAACGAGTATCTTCGCATCCATACCGCGGGCGTTGCCAAGAAGAGCCTGCATATGCAAGCCGAGGCCATTGATATCCGCCTGCCGGGCACGAAGACTTCCGCAGTCCGCGATGCCGCTCTGGCGCTTCACCGCGGCGGCGTCGGATACTACGCCCAATCTAATTTCGTGCATGTGGACGTGGGCCGCGTACGGCGCTGGTAGTTGGCACACAGTAACTAAACTGACCGGAAGTCGAGCGCTTCGAGAGAATTGTTCAACGCCTCGACAAAGGCGTCTAATTCGGCCTCGGTCATTGGTGTGGACAAACAGCCAAAAACTCCGCGTGGAGAAACGATTATGCCTCGCCGCAGCATCTGGTGACACAGTTCTCCATAAACAGGGTTGGTTCGAGAGAAACCACGAAGCGAGCGATAGTCGATGAGTTCTTCGCCGGTTAGATGCGCGAGGAACAACGACCCTTTGCCGCATACCTGCGCGGGCAGCCCGCGATCGCGAAACATGCGCCGCAACCGATCGCGGATGTAGTCGCCTAAACCATTCATGCGCTCGTAAGCTTCTGGCGTCATTTGCTTCATCGTCTCGAGGCCCGCCGTGACGGTCACCGGATTCGCGTTGAAGGTTCCACCGTGATGTACTTTGAGGCTACCGGTATGATCGAAGACCGACATCACTTCCCGCGATCCGCCCACTGCCCCCACTGGGAACCCGCCGCCGATAATCTTCGCGAAGCTCCCCAAATCAGGCTGAATCCTCAAAGCATGGGCCGCGCCGCGGTACGACAGCCGGAAGTTGAGAACCTCATCGGCGATCAGCAGGATGCCACACCGCGCGGTCTCCTCGCGCAGGAACTCGAGAAAGCCGGGGCGAGGCGCGATCATCCCGATGCCCAGCGGCATAGGATCGAAGATCAGCGCTGCAAGATTGTTGCGATGATGGGCGATTCGCTCGCGGCAAATCTCTAACCGGTTCCAAGGCAGAACCACTACGTCTTCGGCCACGCTGGGAGGCGTGCCGCGCTCGATGACCGAGCGAGGAGCATCTGCTTCTCCCCATTCATCGGAATGGGGCCCTTCGCTGACAGTCGCGTAATCGTAGAGCCCGTGATAGGCGCCTTCGAACTTCGCGATTTTGTGCCGTCCCGTAAACGCGCGGGCTGCTTTCACTGCCAGCATGACCGCTTCGCTGCCGGAATTGCAGAAGCGCACTTGATCGACAAATGGAACCCGCGCGACCAGAAGCTCGGCCAGCTCGACATCCTCGGCGGTAGGCATGGTGAAGGCAGTGCCCAGCGCCACGCGCCGCTGGACCGCGGCCGTGACTCTGGGATCCGCATGGCCGAGGATGAGAGACGTGTAGTTGTTCAGGAAATCGATGCGCTGGTCGCCGTCGACGTCCGTTACGCGGCAACCGCAGCCACTCGCGGCATAGATCGGATAGGGCGCAAGGGCAATGGAATGACGCGTGTTTCCACCCGGCATGACCTGCGAAGCGCGGTCATACAGCTGCCGCGACAGCGCGCGTTCGAAACGATAGGCCTCCGTATCCGGAGCCCGATCTTTCGCGGTATTTATAGAATGCGACGAAGTCCTATTCATCAATCTATGGTGCGGTCGAGAGGACTTGAATTATTGTACTCTCACAGCTATTGGAACTTCCCGCCGTTGCGGAGGACTGCCATATTGTGCTAGCTTCGTGCCGATTACAGCAGCGCGATTGGATGACTACGATGAATCAACTCCATACCCGTAGAGGATTTTTGGGCCTGACTGGAGCCGGCATCGCCGGTGTTGTAACTGGGCCGTGGCTAGGCGCCGCGGAAGCTGCTGAAGGGCAGGATGCCGATCTCGTCGTCTTCAACGCCAAGGTCTACACGGTCGATTCCCGTGCGCCGAAGGCGGAGGCGTTCGCAGTCAAGGCCAGTCGGTTCGCCGCCGTGGGTAGCACCTCGGACATCAAGTCCATGATCGGCAAGGGGACCCAGACCTTCGACGCAAAACAGATGACCGTCGTGCCCGGGTTCATCGACTGTCACAATCATGCGCCCGGCAATGTATTGCTTTACGAGGTACTGGTCGGCAACCCCTACGTGGTCGAGTTTGTGACCATCGATAGTATCGTCGACAAACTCCGCGCCAGAGCCCGCGAGACACCGCCGGGCACCTGGGTAGAAGGATATTTTTTCGATGACACCAAGGTCAAGGACAATCGCCAGCTCAATGTTCACGACCTCGATAAGGTGTCGAAGGACCACCCGGTGGCGGTTCATCATCGCGGCGGCCATACGTCGTTCTACAACAGCAAAGCCCTCGAGATGGCGGACATAAATAAGCAAACGCCGAATCCGCCCGGTGGAACCTTCGACCGCGACGCGAACGGTGAACTCAACGGCCGGGTTACGGATCGAGCGAAGAACGTATTTAACAAGGTCGGTAAGCGCAAGACGTTTTCCGCGGAACAGACGCTGCAGCGCGACCGCGATGGGCTGGCCTACATTTCCAAGCAGTTCGTCCGCTATGGCGTCACTAGCGTACATCACGAGGGTGGCAATCTGTTCGCCCTGCAGCAGGTGCGCGCCCACGGAGACCTCCTGCACCGGGTGAGTTACGAGGCCAGCGGCAAAGTGCTGGAGGCGATGATCGCGGGCGGCATTGAGACCGGCTTCGGTGACGAGTGGATCCGGTTCGGAGCCACCTCCGAGCACACCGTCGACGGGTCGTTCTCAGAACGCACGATGGCGCTCAGCATTCCGTATCCTGGCATGGAGCCGCCGTACAAGGGCAACGTCACGGAGACGCAGGACGACCTGAACGCCTGGATCGAGCGGGTGCATCGGGCAGGCATTCAGGTCAACTGCCACGCCAATGGCGATGTCGCGATCGATATGATGCTTACCGCGGTCGAGCGCGCCCAGCGGCTGTTTCCACGGACCGACACGCGCCCCAAGATCACCCATTGCACGCTGATTAACGACGATCTAGTGCGGCGTATGAAGGCGTTGGGCGCCGTTCCGGCCGCGTTCACATCGTATGCGTATTACAACTCCGACAAGTTTCATTTTTATGGCGAAGAGCTGATGAAGCGTTGCATGGCCTATCGCACTTTCCTCGACGCCGGGATTGTGGCGGCGGCAGGTTCAGACTTCAGCCCCGGACCGTTCGACCCTCGGATGGCCATTCAGGGAATGGTCACGCGCACCGGGTGGGATGGAAAGACCTGGGGAGCCAACCAGCGGGTCAGCGTAGATGAAGCGCTGCGGATAAACACCATCAACGGCGCCTATAATTCGCATGAGGAAGCGATCAAAGGATCTATCACGCCGGGGAAACTGGCGGACTTCGTCGTCCTGTCGGACGATCTTTTCACCATAGCCAAAGACAAGATCAAAGACCTCGATATTGTTCGCACGGTGGTGGGCGGCACCACGGTCTATCAGGCGTGACGTCGCTAACGCCTACTTCGTGATCCCCACCTGGCTCAGTAACCACGCGTACTCGAAAGCCGTATCATGCAGCCGATCGTACCGCCCGCTGGCGCCGCCATGGCCCGCCGGGTCCATCTTGATTTTGAGCAGTAGAGGATTGGTATCGGTCTTCAAGGCGCGCAGTCTCGCCACGTACTTGGCCGGCTCCCAATACATCACCTGACTGTCGTTGAAGCTGGTGGTCACCAGGATGGCCGGGTACGCGCGCTTCTCCAGGTTGTCGTACGGGCTATAGGTCCGCATGTAATCGTATGCGGCCTGCTCGTTGGGATTGCCCCACTCCAGATACTCGCCCACAGTTAGCGGCAGCGTGGCGTCCATCATCGTATTCATTACGTCGACAAAAGGCACGGCGGCGTGCACCGCTTTGAAAAGGTCGGGCCGAAAGTTGACCACCGCGCCCATCAGCAATCCGCCGGCACTGCCGCCTTCGATCACCAGGCGGTCTTTGGAAGTCCATTTCTGCTGGATCAGAAATTCGGCGCAATCGATAAAGTCGAAGAATGTGTTCTTCTTCTTCATGAGCATCCCGTCTTCGCGCCACATTTCGCCCATCTCGTCGCCGCCACGAATGTGCGCGATGGCGTAGGCCATACCGCGGTCGAGCAGGCTCACTCGATTGCCGGAGAACGTGGCCGGCATGCCAAAACCGTAACTGCCGTAGCCGTAGAGAAAAAGCGGTCCTCGGCCGTCACGCGCGAAGCCCTTCTTGTAAACAATCGAAATCGGCACTTTGACTCCGTCGCGTGCCGTCGCCCAGAGGCGCTCGCTGGCGTACTGCTTCGGATCATACCCGCCCAACACTTCCTGCTGCTTTCGCAAAGTCGATTTACCGGTAATCACGTCGTAGTCGAAAACGCTCGACGGCGTCACGAAGCTCTGGTAGTTGTAGCGATAGGTGTGGGATTCGTAATCCGGCGTGCCGCCCGGGAAGACCGAATATACCGGTTCCGGATACGCGACTTCCTTCCACGTACCGGCTTTGAAATCGTGGATGCGCAGGTGATCCAGTGCATCCCCTCTCTCCACCGACACGGCGAAATCCTTGAACAAATCGATATCTTTGATGCGCACATTGTCGCGGTGTGCCACGAACACCTTCCAGTTTTTCGGAGCTGGATCGTTCACCGGCGCGGTCATCACCGCGAAATTACGGCCGGGCTTGTTGGTGCGGATGTAGAACAACCCTTCGCGATGGTCCAGGTAATAGCGGTGACCCTTTTCGCGAGGCAGGAACACGGCGAATTTGTCCGCTGGCCGGTCGGCGCGTAGGTAAAGCGCTTCGGAGGTATCCTTGGCCTCGCTTTGCAGAAATAGGTATTTCAAGTCGCGGGTCTTGTCGATTTCGATATCGTAAAGCTCGTCTTTTTCGTTGTAGATCTCTTCGAACTTCGTTGCGCCCAGCGCGTGGCGATACAGCTTGTCGCTGCGCTTGGTGACGGCGTCCTCCGTGACGAGAAAGAAGGTCTTGTTGTCCGCGGCCCAGGCCACCGAAGTGACGCGCTCGATGGTGTCGGGCAGCGTCTGGCCCGTGCGCAGGTCCTTTACGTTCAGCGCGAACTGGCGGAAGCCGGTGTAGTCAATGGTGTATGCCACCAGGTTCTGATCGTCGCTCACGACAAAACTACCCAGGCCAACGAACTTCCTGTCCTTACCCAACTCGTTAAGGTCGAGAAGCACCTCTTCGGCCGCCTCCATGGTTCCTCTACGACGACACTGGATGGGGTACTGTTTGCCTTCTTCGGTGCGTGAATAGTACAGGTAGCCGTGGCGCGTCGTCGGTACCGAGAGGTCCGTCTGTTTGATGCGCCCCAGCATTTCTGTGTAGAGCGCGGCGCTGAACGGCTGCAGGTCCTTGGTCATCGCCTCGGTGTAGGCGTTTTCCGCTTCCAGGTATTGGGTCACCTTGGGGTTGGACTTTTCGCGCAACCAGAAATAGGCGTCGGTGACTGTGGCCCCGTGCCGTACTTCCTGATGTTCCACGCGTGGCGCGGTTGGCGGTGTTTGTGATGTAACGACCATGGCAGAGAACAGTCCGGACAGAATCAAATAGCGGAAAAGCATTCTGCAATCAAGACTACTGCGGACTCATGAACGCCGCAACCGCAGCGGCTAATGGCCGCCGCCGGAGAGTTTGCGGTAATACTCGGCAACCGAGTCCTGGTAGCCGGAAGGGATCTTCGCAGGGTCGGCGTTGCGGATGGTGCCGCCCTGTTTTTCATCGAGTTTGCGGCGCAGTTGCAACTCCAGCGCGTCCACCTCGCTGACGAGCTGCTGATGCATCTGTTCGACCAAGGCGGGATTGCCGGGGAAACGGCTGGGATCCAGATTGCGCATTTGATCGATCAAGGACTGCAATTGTTGCCGCGCCTCCGGACTATCCTGCACTGCTGCCCGAACCTGGTTGAGAAGATTCAATCCCTGGTCAATCTGGCGCTGGGTATCGGCCGGGTTGGGGCCTTGTTGTTGTGGCGTCGGGGCCCGATTAGAAAATCGGCTATTTCCGGTGTCGAGGTTGCCAAACACGGTGCTATCACGGTTGCCGCCACCGGCTGTATTGCCGTTCGGACCGCCCACGCGGTTGCCGACATCGCCTGACTGGCCTCCGCCGGCTTGGCCTCCCTGTTGGCCCGGCTGGCCGTTTTGCCCTTGCTGCTGGCCTGATTGACGCGACCAGGTTGACCGGCTTGGCCGGATTGCCCAGTGCGGTTCAGTGCGCCGGTTTGGAACTGCTGCCCGGCACGGCCCGCCTGACCTTGTCCAGATTGATTGTTAGGTTGAGAACTGCTGCGTCCGCCCAACCCCGCGAGTTGGTCGCGCAGACGGGATAAATCGTCCATGGCCTTGTTGATTGCCGTGTCTTCGGAAGCGTGCTGAGCAGTGCCCAACGCGCGAGCCGCATCGCCGACCTGTTGACCCAGCTTTTGGAGGTCGCTAGTGAGGGCGGTCTCGGCCGGATCGGAGAATTGGCCCCTACGCAGCCAATCCGAACTGCGCTGCATGCGGGTGCCGAGATCGTTTTCGTCCATGCCATTGAGGGCGCCCCGCAACTTCGTAGAAGCCGCCGGTTGCGTAGGAGCAAGCTCGCGGGCTGCATCGCGCAATTGCTGGGTGAGCCGCGCCAGATCATCGGACACCTTTTGGCGATCGTTGACCATTTTGTCGATGTCCTGAGCGGACGGGTTATTGGGCGGCTTGCCGGAGGCGCTAGCGGCCTGCTGCTGAGCCATCAAGTCGCGCACGTGATCGGCTTGTTGCTTTTGGCGCGCGGCCAATTGGTCGGCTGTCTGGGCCATCGTGTTGAGCCGGCTGGACGCGTCCTGCTGCTGCAAGCCTCCCAACAGATCGGTGGCTTGACGCAAGCGGTCGGCTGCACGGCGGGAATCGGCCGCACTGGCATTCCGAGAGACGGCGCGCCGCATGTCTTCGTTGGCTTGACGCAGACGGTCGAGCGCCTGTTGTGCGGCCTGTTGACGGCTATCGGCGGCCTGGTCGGCGGACTGTTGGGGATTGCCGGCGTTAGGATCATCCTGGCCGTCCGATTGGCTGCCGGCCCCTCGGCTTGCGGATGATGAACTGCCCGGCTTTCCGTCGCGCTGACCTGCCTGTCCGCTGGATTGCCCGCTCGATTGTCCCGACGCCGACGCGCTCTGGCCATTCTGCTGGCTCTGTTGTCCCTGCTGCCCTTTTTGGCCATTCTGAGCGAGTTGTTGCTCCATCTGTCGCTGAAGCTGCTCGGCCTCGCGTTGCAACATCTCCTGTTGCCATTTTTGCTCGGCAGTCTGGGTGCCGTTGCGTTGCTGCTGGGCTAGATCCTCCTCGCGCTTGGCCAATTCGTCGAGCTTTTTCAAGGCATCATCGATTTCGCGCTCCTTCTGTTGCTCGCTCGAAGCCGCGCTTTGCCTGGTCTCGTATTGATTTTTCTCCGTGTCGAGCTCCAGCTCGAACAGGCTGGCCAAATCGCGCGCCGCGCCGCCGCCCCCTCCACCGCCACCCCCACGTCCAAACGCAACCTGAATTTGCCGGAAGGTGGCTTCGGCGCGCAGCAGGAATTGCAGAGCCTTCTGCTCGTTGGGGATGGCATCCTTCCACTTTTGCTGCTGCAATTGTTGCGCGGCCGGCGCCATGGCCTGGGAGGCGGAGGTCATATCCTTCTGGAAGTCACTGATGGCCTGCACCGCATCGGTCAACTCGCGGGCCTGCAAGCGGCCAGAAAGCGACATGGCCTGATCGCGCAGGGTGGATTGCGCTTGGGACAGGAGCTTGGCGATGTCGGTGGCCTGTTGTTGGGTGGAGTTCTTGTCTCCCTGTTGTTTGAAAGTGGCGGATATGATCTCTTTCTCGCGCTGCGAAATCTCCGCGGATGGATCGCCACCACCTCCTCCTCCCCCACCGCCTCCCGACTGTTGCGATTGCGAAAACTCGCGTTCAAACGGATCGGCCTGGATGAACATCATGTCGGTGTGGGCTTCCGCATTGCCATCCTTGGCGGTGGCGTAGACGCTGACCAGATCTCCCGGAACGAGCTTGAAACTCTCCAGCGAGATGGTGGTCGAGCCGTCGCCCTGCTTTTCGCCCTTGTGATGGAGCAGATCCACCGTAGTCTCGGGGCCGCCGTTGACTGAATAATGCAGCGCGATATCGTGGAGGCCATACTCGTCGGTAGCCTTAGCGGCCACGGTTACCTCTTCGATGGGGTTGGCATGATAGTCACCCCGGCCGGGACGCACCAAAGAAATCTGAGGCGGGTTGGCTTTGCGGGCCTCGATGAAAAAATCCTCGCTGACGCGAACGGGCTGACCCTCAGCCACTCCGGCGACGTGGTAGACGCCGTCCTGGTCCATCTTCACGGTGCCGTGATAGACGTTATTCTGACCGCCAGTGAGCTGGATCTGTTGTCCGTTATCGAGCTGGATCTGGCTGCCCTGAAGCGGGCGGTCGGTGGAGACATCGAGCTCGGCCTGCGTGCCGATGACGGCGCGCAGATCGCCACCGCGCTCTTCGATCTCGGGCGGCATGCCGGTCCAGGCGGGGAAATGGTATGTGACGCGAATCTGCTTCACCGCGGGCAAATCGCTGACGCGAATATTAAAGTGCTTCGATGTCATCGCTCCGGCGGTGACGTAATACTCGACGTTCTCGGGCAAACCCGCAAACAGAAATTCATAGCCGCCGGCGAAACTTCCCGACGGCTCTGGACTGCATCGCAATCTCTTCCCATTTGGAGGAGCTCTGATAGCGGGCATGCAGCTTGACGCTGGGCGACCGCAGGCCGATGGGGAGCGCCGAAACCATCTGGTCAGCATGGCGGCGCACGACGGCGTCGCCGGGAGTTACGCGTAGGTCGTAGAGCGCTGGCTGGTCGTGGTGCGGACCGGTCCAAAGGAGCGACGCGCCATAACCGAGAAACCCGGGTCCGGCGGCGATAACCCAAATCAGGATCGCGAAGGCGCCGACGGTGGTGGCGAGCGAGCTCCAAAGTCTGAAGTCGGTGACCAGTTGCTTGGGCTCGGCGGTTTGGGCGACCTCGAGGGTGTCGCCGGCTAAGAGTTCAATAAAGGCGTCCCGGCCGTCGCGTTCAGAGAAGGTCGTGAGGCGCTGCTGGAATTGCGGGAAGGCGGCTTCGGCCGTTCCGATCGCTCGTCGGCGGGTCAGCCGGTGCAAGGGCAGCGCCAATCCGGCGGCTGCGGCAATGGCCAAAATCAAGATCAGTCCGAAGCGGGCGGCGGTCACGCTTCCCTGCGAAAAGGCCAGCGCGTTGGCGATCGTGACCAGCACCAGCGTCGCCACCAGAGCGCCGCCGGTGAGAATGGCCAAGCCGCGCAACAAGGTGCCCCAGCGCAGACGTTGTTCCAGTTGCGCAATGTATGCGTGAACTTGTTCGCGGGAACTCATGGAACCTCCAACCGCGTGGGCAGACGCTAACAGCTAAAGGATATCGCAAAGGATATCGTATTGGTGGTGGTGGCGGGCTGCCGAGCGGGGGCATTTTTGAAGCAAGGTGCACGCCTTGGCCGCGCGGACTTCCCAAGGATCGAGTTTCGGTCCTTATGGTAGAAGTTCAGCGATTTACCGCTGGCCACCGCGGGTCGGGTACAGAACTGCAGATCCCCACCTCTTCGACGATCCTGCCATTTATTCTCTTAATCGCCGCGCACCAATCGCCTCGGCTGCCCCCCTGTGCCGTGGCAAGCTGCTCAAGTGCTTCCGAATCGTGAATGCGCTCAATTAACTTATCCTTGAATTCATCGGGGGTGTATGGTTGCCGGACATGCTGCTCAGCGAACCTATTCGGAATGTTAACGGCCAGGAGCAGGAACCCATAATGGTCTGGATCATTGAGCGCCTTAGCTGCGTCGGCTTCTAGCCCGCGAACGCAGCCTTCGACCTGGCTAGCCAGCGGCCTATTCCCGTCCACGCTCCAGAGCTTGAGCTCGATGTTCCAGTATTCGCGGCCGCCGGGGCATCAGTATCGGAAGTCCGCGAATGTCCATCCGCGACCGCCTGACGCATAGTAAAAGCCATTTGCGTCACACTCGTTCATAATCTTCATACTCCTAAACATCCTCTCTTCTGTGCGTGCGAGGCCCTCGTTCGTCGGAGGCCAGCTTGGTAAGACTCTGAAAGCCATGACGCTCCGAGCCGACGTTGGTCCTGGAAGTCAGCGGCCGTAATTTCGATATCATTCGCCCAAGTGCTGAACCTGAGCGCAAATTTGAGCACTGCGGAGCGTAACCGACGAACAATCTGAAGCAGAAACCCTTCACGCCCAGTGTGGTTGAGATTTTGGTCGAGCAACACCTTCACGGGTGATGCTGCTCGCGTTGCGCTTGAGCAAATTCGATCAGACGTTTTATCTGAGCCACCGAAAGAGTGGGGAACCCTTGGTGAAGCTCCTCGATAGTTTCCCCGAGGTCGTAACTGCCAACAATCGCCTCCGGCATGATGCGCGTTCCGTGCACCACGGGTCTGCCTGATACTTTGCCAGGCACGCACTCAATCAGTTCGCACTGAGTCCAGTCGATGTCCAAAGCTATATCTATCTTCCCCACTGTTTTGCGGTCCTTCTCTTAGAATACGCCGCTAGACGAAGGGCTGATTGGAGAACCCGAGGTTGCGCCGAGATAGAGTCGACAACATCTATGATTCCTCGCGCTGGGTTCGAGGTAGCGGCTGGGCGCTGCTGATTCGGTGCTATGGGCGGCGAATTGCAGCACATCCTGAACTTGCTCCCGCGTCACCCCAAATTCTTCTACCAACGCGTCAACGCTCATATCCTGAAGGTTCTCGAACACAGTGGCCACAGGCGTCCGGGTACCTTTAAATACCCATGCGCCGCCGCGCTTGCCGGGAATGCTATCCACGGCGGGACATTGGGACCAATCGAGAGTTGCCATGTTCTTAGCTCCTTTTATCGAAAGCCTTCTGACACGGTTCGGCGGGGGCGCGACACGCAGTCTCACCAGTGGGCTCGACAACCCTTCTTACCATTCCTCGCGCTGGGTACCGAGCTAGAGGCTAAAGGTTATCGCACTGGCGATGGGGTGGCACGAATGGTGGAAGTTTTTCTGTTGACAAACACTGCGACATATTGTATAAAACCATTAGGTTAATTAACTATTTAGTAAAGTACAATGTCGAGTGATCGATTGAGCAGCACCTTTGCCGCGCTTGCGGACCCCACTCGCAGAGCTATCCTGGCTCGCTTGCTTTTGGGCGAATGCTCGGTTGGCGAACTCGCCCAACCGTTTGAAATGAGTATGCCCGCCGTCTCAAAGCATCTTCGTGTACTCGAGCGCGCGGGATTGATCGCGCAGAGGCGGGACGCGCAATGGCGACGATGTCGAATCAAGGCCGGTCCTCTGAGAGAGGTGTCCGATTGGACCGAGCGCTACCGGCAAGTCTGGGAAGAGCGGCTAGATCGATTGGACGATTACGTACAACAACTGAAGGCAAAGGAGAAGAAGACTCATGATCGGAAGCAGCACAGCAAATAGCGGGAGCTTTAAGGTCACGACGCCATCGGATCACGAAATCCGTTTGACGCGCCTGTTCGATGCCCCGCGACACCTGGTGTTCGAGGCGATGACCAAACCTGAACATGTGAAGCAGTGGTGGGGTCGCTTGGGCGAGGGATACTCGGTCCCAGTCTGCGAAATCGATCTTCGCCCCGGCGGCGCCTGGCGCTTCGTCAATCGCCACCCTAAGGGGGAGGCCGCCTTCCACGGCGAATACCGGGAGATCACACCGCCAAGCCGGCTTGTGTTCACCGAGATTTTCGAGCAGTTTCCCGACACCGTATCCGTGGTGACAGCCGAGTTCAGCGAAGAGGCCGGTAAAACGCGGCTCACCACGACAGTGCGCTATCCGTCGCCGGAAGTGCGTGATATGGTTATCGCATCCGGAATGGCTAAAGGCGCGGGCACCAGCTACGATCGCCTTGAGGACCTGGTTGCGGAACTACAGCGGTCCTAGCCAGTTACCTGAACGGGGCGCTACTACTCCTCGCGCTGCGTCCCAAGGTAGCGGCTGGCCAGAGCCGATTCGGCGATAGCGGCAGCGAACACGAGCAGCATGACGTACCACCAGAAGCTTTGCGGGATCTTGTTGGGCGCTGCAGGGCCGGACGTTGCTGAACCGGACGCCGCCGCCTCTTGTTTCGAAGCTTGCCCGCCTTTGCCCTGCCAGAGTGCGAGAACATCGCCGGGGATAACGTCGAGGTTTGATTCCTTCGGATCGGGGTTGACGCCGACTTCATCCTGGCGACCATTGGCGAGGCGGAGCTGGTAATAGCCGGCCTCGGTGAGTTGGAACGACTGCGCGGAGGCGGCCTGGCCCAAGGTAAGCGGGCGCTTTCCTTCTGGGTCGGTGACCTCCACGCCCTGAGCTTTTTCTCTGGCATTGCGGAGCTCGAGGTAGGCGTCCACCACACGTGCGCCGCCCTGGCGTTCGCTGCCCGCAAGATAGCGCGCGGTCTGCTCAATGAAGGGCACGAAGGCGGGATTCAACGGGAAATCGTTGGTGACGTTATCGAGCCCGGAGGTGAGCAGCACCACACGCCCCTCGCCGATGCGCTTCTCCAGCAACAGCGGCGTCTGATCGCCGAGGCGAACGATCACGCGCGCGGCATCCGGACCAACACCGGGATCGACATCGAGAGCGTAGAAAAATTTCACTCCCGACCATCCGCCGGCCTTGGCCACGGCCGGGTAGGAAGAGTCGCTGGAGCCGACCGCCATGAAACGATCAGGAACGCGGCTGTACTCGCGGGTCTGAATGATGTGCGCGCCGAAAACGGGAATCTGCGAGCGAGCACCGGCCGAGGTCCCGGTTGCGATGAAGAGACTGCCGCCGGAGCGCACGTACTGGGTGAGCGCATTTTCCAAGAGCGAAGGCAGCGTATTGAGATCGGAAAGGACGATGAAAGCGTAATTGGACGGCCGGCGATCGGCGGCTTCGCTGACGTTGATCGATTCGAGGATAAAGGCCGATTGCGCGGCGGCCGAGAGCGCGGCGCCGATATAGAGCGGCGAACGGTTGTCACCGTAATTGTGAATCAGTAACGCCTTTTGCGGATCGGACCGCTGGACGGCAAAGCGGCGGAGGTCGTCGGCCGCCAAGGCGTCGGCGGAGTCGATCTTGACCTCGCAGCGGCTGAAGCCGTAGGGCACTTCCAGCGCGGGGAAGTCGACGGTGGCCCTTCCGTTGGCGGGGACCGCGACGGTCTTGGTGGCGATGGTCTTGCCGTTCACGACCAACGACGCGGTGCGCTGGCTGGCGGGAGTGCCGTAACCGGCGATCACCGCTTGTACGCGAATCGGCTTAACGTCCTTGCCCCAGACCTGTCCGGGAGCATCCACGGATTCGACGGTCCAGTTGGGTTGCGCCTTCGAGACCACCGCATGCGTCGCCAGTTTGACGTTGTCGGGCAGCGCCATGTCGGCAAAGGTGGCGGCCAGCTCGCCGCGCTGCATGTCGCTGAACAGATGGAGCTCGATGGGCGTATGGATCGACTCGGCCATTGCTCGCACGGCGCGCGCCAGCTCGCCGAAGTTACCGTGGCCATCGCCCGCCTGAATGGCTTGCACAGCGGCACGCAACGCCGATTGATCTTGTATAGCCTGTGTCATGAACCGCAATTGCGACCCAAACGAAGCCACCTGCGCGCGGGCCGCGCCCTTTCCGGCCAGGACGTTAATGGCGGCATTCTTGGCATCGGCCAAACGATTGCCGGCACGCATGCTGAAGGAGTTGTCGATCACCAGTAGTACCAGCCGATTGCTCGAGAGAGCGGCCATGCTGCGGTTGATGAACGGATTGGCGAAAGCGAGAATCAACAGCAGCAGGTACAGCAGCCGCAGCGACAGCAGCAGGAAATAGCGGAGCCGGCGATGATGGGTCGAGCTTTGTGTGCGCGACTCGAAGAACATCAGGGAAGGTACCGGCTTGGGCACGGTTTTTAGCCGCTTCAACAAATGCAGATAGAGCGGAAGCGCGAGCCCGGCTAGACCGGCCAAAAACCAGGGCGCGAAGAGTCCCATCTCAGACTATTCCCCACTTCCGGCGTAGCCACCACTCGGAAAAGCGCAACAGCAGCAATATCAAAAAGACCAGCGGCAAATCCCACAGATCCTTGGTCTCGCGCGTGGTCACGCCGGCCTCCGAAAAGGGAATGGCGCCGGCGAGTTTGCCGAGGTCGGCGGGCTTCCAATACTGCCCACCGGTTTGGGTGGCGAGGTGTTCGAGCAGGTCGCGGTTCTGTTCGGTGTGGAAATTCTCCGCTACGCCGTCCATGCGCTGAAAGGTTATAACGTCCCGGCCTAATTCTTTACTCGCGCGTTGCGCCGTGACCTCGGTCAGGTAGGCGCCCGTCCTCGGTGCAGACCAGGCGGCTTGGAACTGGCCGGGATTATCGGGCACTGGTGTCATCTCGACCAAAGCGCTGACGCCGCTCGGGCCCAGGATATGAGCTTCCACCTTGGCATCGGGAGCGGGGTTGTACTGCTGATCGCGAACCTCGGCCGTGATGGTTACGGCGCCGTTATCGAGCAGCATCTGAGCGGGGACTGAAGCTACTACGTGGCCAGGAGTATCCGAAACCAGCCAGCGCAGGAGCTGTTGCCAGAACAGATCGTGAGCAGTGTCGCCCAGGGGTGAACTCATCTGCCAGCGCCAACTGCCGCCGGTGGCCATGATCGCGGTACGGCCATGACCGAAGTTTTCTGTAATCAGCAATGGCAGCTTTCGGCCTTCGGGCGTAATCATGTTGGCGAGAACGGCTGCGCCGGGTTTGGGAATGCCGGGATCTTCGTAGTCCATCAAGTAGGGCAGCTTCTTCCACTTGGCGGCGTTCGCGGCGGGGTCGTCAACGATGCGAGTAACAATGCTATCCACGCCGGCGGGCGCCAGTTCGGCCGTTGTATGGGTGGTACCGGTTTTCGGATCGGCCTCGCGATGAAAAGTGCCGGTCTGGATTGGCAGCGTGGTTGGCAGAAGATCTGTAAGGTGGGACGCGTTCCAGCCGCCATCCGCCATCGAAAACTGACCGCCTAGCAGCAGCAGACCGCCGCCGCGGCGATCCACGAACTCATGGATTAATTGCTGCTGCACGGGATTGAAGTAGCCCGCTTCAACCGATCCAATGATCAATCCCTGGTAGCCGAAAAGGTCTTCCGCGCGAGCAGGAAAGCCTCCGGCCAGCTCTTTGGGATCGGCGATTCCCTGGCGGTAGATCTTGTTTTCACTGGTGCGAACCATAGAGACGACTTGCACCATGCGGTCGTCTTCTTCGGCCTGCCGGATAAACTTGTACTCCCAACGCGGTTCACCCTCGATGTACAGAATGCGGCGCGCGTCGGAGCCAACATTCACGACGCGACTCAAGGCATTGTTGGCCGTGTTCTCTTCATTTGCTAAGGGAACCGCTGCGATTTGGAGCGTTCTGGCACCGGCGCCTCCGATATCGAACATCAAAGTCTCGGTCTGGAGGTTGCCATCCGGCCCCAAGGCAATGGTGCGAGAAGCCAGCATCTTTGATTGGTTAGAGCTGGCTTGGTTGGAGCTGACATCGCGCACCGTCAGGTTGATCTTGGCACCGGCGTATCCGCGCTGGTGGAAGGTGACCTTGGCCGCCAGGCGTGAGTCGGCCAGGGCGCGAGGAGCGACGACGGCATCATCCAGTTCCACATCATGTGCGGCACGCTCGCGTCCGAAGCCCACGGTGTGAATGGGAATGTGGCGGGCGCGCAACGCGTTGATGGCGTCCGCGGAAATGCCGCCAGTGTTGTCGTCGCCATCGCTGAGCAGCACCACGGCGCCGATCGGCAGATCGGAAGTTTCATCGCTCAACTGCTTGAGGCTGTCGCCGATGCGGGTGGAAGGCGCGCTGGGTTTCAGGTCCTTGAGGCTATCGATACGGGCGGGCACGCTGTCGATGCGGTAAAGACGTGTCTGAAACGTCCGGTTGAGGCCGGCCAGAACGCCGTTCTCGAGCGCTTTAACGGCTTTGTCCTGGCGGGTGGACCCATCCTCGGATATGGCCATGCTGCGGGAGTCATCCACCAATATGGCGATGATATTTTGTTGTGGCTTCAACTCGGCCAGGGTGATCGCCGGATGCCATAGCAGCACTAACAAAAGCGCGGCCAGCAGCGTCTGTAATCCCCAGATTAACCAGACTCGCCAACTGCGCATGACCGGCGCCGCTTGTGACAGACGGGAGCGGATCAACCAAGCCAAACCTGCCGCCGCGGCCAGGATCAACAGCACCAGCATCCACTTGGGCCAAGCCCCTAAAAGGGAAAATTGGCCGCGCGCATACACCGAACGCGGATACTTAAGAAAGAACTCGAACATGGGCCCGTGAGGTGCTTGTGGACTGTGGGAAGAGGCGCGGGCGATTCATGTTTAATGCGTCATGGAGTAGGTGATGTAGTTGAGGACGATGCGAAAAGCAAGTCCGGAAAACTTCTCGGGGTACGCCGGGTCATCCGCCCACTCCCAGGCATCGCCGAGATGCATGTTGGCGCAGATGGCCACCATGATACGTCCGTGGTCGTTGCGGATGGCGCGCCATTTGGGCACGTAGCCGTCCTTCTCATACGTTCGGCCGGTGTTGACGTAGACTTCGCTCGGGATCTGAAACTTTTCGTTGATGTCGTACAAGACGTGGTAGATCTCGTCTTCATCCTTGAGATCTTCGACGGGCCGATCGGGCAACACCATGCGCATGCCGGCCATGAAATGCTGCCAGTCGTCGGTGCCGTGGAAGTCGTCCACCATGAGGAAACCGCCCTTCATAAGAAAATCGTGCAGGCGTTTGGCTTCTTCCTCGGTGAAGGTCCAGGTGTTCACCTGGACGGCGTAGATCCACGGATAGTCGAAGACATGGTCGCTATCGAGATCAACTACGTTCAGGGGCGATGGAGAGTTAATATGCGTCAAACGCCGCAGAGCGATCAGGCAATCGTTGTCGGCCTTAGGATAGTCCCGGGACCAACCGCCGTAAAAACGTCGATACCCGAAACTCTGGCCGCTAGCGTAGCTGGAATTGTACTGGAGCCGGCTCCAATAAAACTCCGAGGGCACGTTCGGTCCGCCGTAAGAGTATTGCCGGCGGCCGTATCCCCCGTATCCTCCGAACTGCATCGCAAACAGCCCGAGGCTGAGCGAAAACAGGAGGAGCCGCAGCAACGTCATAGATCATTACCTCGGACGTCTTAAAGCGTAGCAGAAAGCGGCGGAGGATCTCCAGGGGAGGGCGCGGCGGGCATCTTAATTCTCCTCTGGTAGCTCCACCTCGAAATAACTACCGGGTGTCGCTGCATTCACTGGCGACAATCTTACCCACGTGCAGTTTGACAACCGGCCTTCGCGGAGTGCTCAACACCACAAGAGCCATGCGACGGCCTTCAAGGTTCTGCTGATTGCGGATGTTCTTGTCTCCGGTAAGCAGCAGATCAAACCCAGCTTTCTCGGCAACGGTCAACAAGTCGTCGTTGCTGAGCCTATCCCATCCCCGGTCTTTCGCCTTCGTGACCGTGTGGCCAGCAAGAAAACGCGCCATGCCTGCTAGAGTCACATGATCAAAGAGAATGAGCATTCACCGGGAGTTCAGTACGAGCAGTCCTGGGCGCGTCGAGGCTTCGAGCGGCGAACTCAAGTACCGCCTTGATCTGGTCCCGCGTGATGTCGAACTGTTCGACAATCTCGTCTATGGTAGCTCCAGCTTCGAGGTTTTCGAACACTGCGGACACCGGCATCCGCGTATCCTTGAATACCCACGCCCCGCTCAGTCTGCCCGGCACGCTTTCTACGGCGGGGCACTGGGACCAGTCGAGAGTTGCCATCTTGTTGCTCTCCCTTCATCCTGTCCTTTTAGTAACAGTCAGAGCCAGCAAGAGATCTCGAAGCCTGGCGCAAATGTTATACTGAAATATAATTTGTAGAGGACGCCATGCACACCACAAATCTGCGGAAGGTCGGCGGCTCGATCATGTTGGCCGTACCACCCGCGCTGCTCGATATCCTGCACCTGCGGCCCGGTGCGAAGGTGGGCTTGGCGGTGCGTAGCGGCCGGCTGGTCGTGGAGCCGCAGCAACGGCCGCGCTATACCCTCGACGAACTGCTGGCGCAATGCGATCCGAAGGCTCGGCGCAGCAAGGAAGAGCGTGAGTGGCTAGATGACAGGCCGGCGGGTCGCGAGCTGATCTGATGAAGCGCGGCGATATCTGGCTGGTTGGCCTAGATCCCTGCCAGGGACACGAGCAGAAGGGCCGTCGTCCGGTACTGATCGTGTCGCCGGAGGCATTCAACCGGCTATCGAAAGTACCCGTGGTTCTCCCGATCACGAGCGGCGGGAATTTCGCCCGGACGGCCGGCTTTGCTGTGACCCTGGAGGGGGCCGGCACGAAAACCACAGGCATTGTTCGCTGCGACCAACCCCGCGCACTCGATCTCGGCGCGCGCGCCGGCAAAAAGGTGGAAACCGTTTCCGACGCGATCATGGATGAGGTGCTGGCGAGGCTGGCGCCGATTTTCGAATAAAGTGAGAGAGTGCATGCAACGACGTGACTTTCTCAAAATCGCCGGGCTGGCGGTCGCGACTACCCGTTTAGATGCCCAGCAACCGCAATCCTTTCTAGCGCCGGCCGGCTCCCAAGACGTCGCCAAGACCGATTTCACGCTCGAAATCGCCCCGGTCACGGTCGAATTGGCGCCTAATCGCATCGTCAGCACCATCGGGTACAACGGCACTTCGCCGGGGCCGCGGCTGCGGATGAAGGAGGGCGTGCCGGTAACGGTGAACGTGGTCAATAAAACAGACGTGCCGGAGTTCGTGCATTTTCACGGATTGCTCATTCCCTCCGATGTGGACGGATCGGAGGAGGAAGGCACCCCGGCCGTGCCTCCGCACGGAAGCCGCCGCTATCAGTTCACGCCCACGCCGGCGGGCACACGCTGGTACCACACTCACACCATGTCGATGGACGACCTGCATCGCGGCAGTTTTACCGGCATGTTCGGCTTTCTGATCGTCGAGGGAGCGAATAATCCCGGCCGCTACGATCAGGAACATTACCTCGCGTTGCGCGATTGGGAGCCCTATTTCACCAATCAAGCGATGGATAACGACGATCTCGATCCAATGGGCGCGCAGCCGGAAAAGCCGGCGGTGCTGGATACGCGGCAGCCAGGGATGGAGGTGGCGGCCGATATTTTTTCCATCAACGACAAGGCGCTCGGCGCCGGCGAGCCGATCCGCGTGAATCCCGGCCAACGCGTGCTGTTTCATTTTCTAAACGCCAGCGCAATCGAGAACCGCCACCTGGCGCTGCCCGGCCACAAATTCAACGTGATCGCGCTGGACGGAAATCCCGTGCCCACGCCGGCGGCCGTGGACGTGTTGATGCTGGGTCCGGGCGAGCGCATTGATGCCTGGGTGGAGATGAACCAGCCCGGCGTTTGGATCCTGGGCGCGCCCGAGGACCCGGTACGCGAAGGGGGCCTGGGCATTGTCATCGAATACGCCAATCAACACCGCACTCCGCAGTGGACGGCGCCGCCCAAATCCATTTGGGACTATACCATATTTGGAAAACCACAGGCGTTCGGGAAACCGCCATCGCAACCGGCGCCAACCGAGCGATTGGACATGATATTTGAAAAGGTCCCGCGCGGCGCGGGCAAATTCAACAGCTTCACCGTAAACGGCAAACAATATCCTCACGACCAGGAGTTTCTGCTCAAACAGGGCACGCGCTACCGGCTGACGTTTCACAACCGCACCGACGATGCGCATCCGTTGCACCTGCATCGCCACCAACTGGAGATCGCCGAGATTTACGGCAAAGCCTACGGCGGGCGTGATCAAGGACACGGTCGTGGTGCCCACCTATGGGCGCGCCAGCGTGGATTTTACCGCCGACCAGCCGGGACCGACGTTATTTCACTGCCATATCCAACAGCACATGGATTTCGGCTTCAAGGCATTGCTGCGCTACTCGTAAAGGGACAGCGTCCTAAAACAACTCGGGCCGCCCATCACGGAGCGGCCCATAACTACTTGGTTCCCTCCCCATCGGAGCAAACCGACACGGACCTGATGCCAGAAACGGCGGTAATACGACCATGAATCGACGGGAACGGCACGGGTCGAAGAGGGCTTACCTAAACGTCAAAAACACCACAGGGCTAATGTTGAAGTGCTTGCCGAGCAGTATTGCGTGCTTCCGGCCCACAGGGCGCTTGTCGGATAGGATTTCCGACGTATGGCTCTTGCCGCCGAGCAGGTCCCACAGGTCTTTCGGGGTCTGACCGTTTTGTTGGAGTAGAAACCTGATCAGCTCTGCCGGGGTGGACGTGGGACGGGCGTACTTCCGGCTTTCGTACGCTTCGATAGCGTTCGTCAGCACCTCTAGCAGAGCATCCTCGTCAGAGGTGCGATCACGACGGGACATCAGTTCTTCTACCCTTGCCAACGCTCGCGCGTTACTACGTCGGTTGTTCACCACGAGGTCGGTCACGGGTACTTTGCCATCCTGTATCGGCGCGATTAGAGTTGCCATTAATCAATTCTTTTCCTGTCGTACTCAGCGTGGGTCATGACCTTTGTGATAAGCACTGTTTGTCTCGTGAAATCCACCATCCCCAGAAGCCGGTAGTTGTTTCCGCCGATGTTGAAGACTATCTTATCGTCTACGGCGTCAGCGCTACGAAACGTGCGTCGGAGTTCAATGAAATTCTTCCAACCCGCTGCCTGTACCACATGTTCCCAGTATGCTAACGGTTTTCGGGCGGTGGAGTGCCGTCGGGCGAAGTCCACCAGCACCTCCCTACCGAGGATTCGCACCTACATCTATGTTCCCATATCCGGGAACCACGATCAACCCTGTGCGTGCAAGGCGCCACATCTGAACCGGCGTCTACAAAGATACTCGCAGCACCAGCAGCACGGGAATTCACGGGTTTCTACGGCCAAGCAAATGCACGACCCTTTGGAAGAGATTTGCTACGGGTCAAAAAAAGAAGCCCACTCTTTCGAGTGGACTAATGTGCGCTACCTGCTTTATTTGTTTTGGTGCGGTCGAGAGGACTTGAACCTCCACGAGATTGCTCCCGCTAGCACCTCAAGACAGAAGACGGGTTGGCGGGCAGCGGCGAGCACTGGCGAATCAAACGATTACAAGTTTGGAACTCGGGATGCGTGGTGGCTGCTGGCGGCGGATTTGCTTCGGATTTGCTACGGATGCACGCGCTAGATTTTCGGATTGTGGCAGGTGGTGGGCACAAACTGAGCACAGAGACCCATGCCGTTCACTGTGGAGTCGGCGATCAGGCTGCGCTTGTACACCTAAACTGGCTAATCTAAACTCTTGAACACCGCAACACATTCTGCGCGAAGGTCATCGATCTCCTGTTCAAAGCCTATATTCGCGATTTCCAAGTAATAACTCAGCGAACGGACGAGCGACCCGTGGGCGGCAATTAACGCCTGGTCCAACCATTCGAACGACGGAGCGACGGCGGTGTCCTGGGATTTAATATCAAACGAGGATACTAACGCGGCAACATCCGAATGGTGCATGGAAGAAGCCCAGTTGTAGAACGTCTCGTACAGACCTTCCAGTCCCGCGCCTACCGCTCTCTTGTAGAGTGATACTTCGCACCAGTGATCGCGGAGTTCCCCCTTCTTGTTCTTGACGAAGCGAGGCGCAACCACGGCATACTCCGTGTTCATTCTTTCTACCAGCGCTGGGTCGATCTTATTCTGCTGCTCTGTGTCCATCAGATCGAACAATCTCTTCTGGTTTATGACGTTGAAATCGAGGTAGTCTTTGACGGCTTCGGGATTCGACTTTAGATAATGGACATTGCATTCAGCTTCGAACATGCTGCGGGCGATTTTCATGGCTTGAACTCCGTAGCCGTTCAAGACAAGTGTCAGCACCGCACCGTAGTCGTTAGACATTACCTTCACAATATGAGCGATGATCTGTGCGGTTTCGAATGGACTTGCCCCCTGTTTTGACACAACCAGTTAAGACTCTAAATCCATTCAAAGGAGAATTGAGTCATGGGATTGTCTAGAAGGATGTACACCAAGGAGTTCAAGCTGGCAGCGGTCCAGCGGCTGGAGCAAGGGGTATCGCTGGGCGAGGTGGCTCGCGCGCTAGAAGTGAACCCGAATGTGCTGCACCGTTGGCGGCGTGAGATCCGACAGGGGTCAGGCAATGCGTTTCCGGGCAACGGGAAGCAGCGCTGGTCCGAAGGCCGGATCGCTGACCTGGAGCGAAAGATCGGCCAGCAAGCGCTGGAGATCGATTTTTTGAAGGGGTGCTTGCAGCGCATGGAGGAGCAGCGGATGCTGCAGGCCGTGACTGGAAATCCGCGGTTTACCGGAAGGTCCAAGAAGAAGTGAAGGCCGATCGGGGACTGACGATTGAGCGCATGGTGGAGCTGGGCCGGGTTTCCCGGTCCGGCTTCTACCGTTTCCAGGACGCCGAACCCGGTCCGGACCGGGACATGGAGCTACGCGACGCGATTCAGAAGATCGCCGTGGAATGGCCCAGCTATGGTCGTCCTCGGATGACTAAGGAACTGCGCCGGCGTGGCTGGGTGGTGAATCCCAAACGGGTTCACCGTCTGATGCGCGAGGACAACTTGTTGTGCGTGCGGAAACGGAAGTTCGTGGTAACCACCGACTCCAACCACGGGCGCAAAAGTCTACCCCAACCTGGCGCGGAAAATGATCCTGACTGGTACCGATCAGTTGTGGGTGGCTGACATCACTTACATCCGTCTGCGTGACGAGTTTGTGTTCCTGGCCGTCATCCTGGACGCTTACTCGCGCCGCGTGATTGGCTGGGCGCTGGACCGAACTTTGGAAGATGAACTGACGCTTGGCGCCCTGCGCATGGCTCTGGCCCGGCGCATCGTCGAGCCGGGACTGGTCCATCACTCTGACCGGGGCACGCAGTACGCCAGCACCGAATACACCAACCTGCTGAAGGATCACGGCATCACGATTAGCATGTCGCGCAAGGGCAACCCCTGGGACAATGCCGCCTGCGAATCGTTCATGAAAACGTTGAAGTACGAAGAGGTTTACCGCAACGAATATCGTGACTTGGCCGAGGTGCGCGCTTCGATCCGTGAGTTCCTGGAGAAAATCTACAACCAGAAGCGGCTGCACTCAGCTCTGGGCTACTTGCCACCGGCCGAGTTCGAAGCCAACCTCGCGACCCAGAAAAACAGGGAGGCCGCTGCGCGGCAGCTTTCTGTATGAGTTTTCTCAGGCATGCGCGATCTATCGGTCCGATGTTGGTCTTGACTTCGCGCACAGCTGAACCGGGGTGCCGCCTCCCGTTGGTCGGCACCGGGAATCGGCACAAGGGCGCGACCGAGATCACGCCCCTGCTCATCGTCCGCGATGAGTCGCACCGGCTATCCCTTGGCGGGTTGCTCTCCAGCAGAGCCCGCCTCCGTTTCGCCGGATGTGTTCAGTTTGCTATGAAAGAATATGGCCGGTCGAGGAATTTTCAGCGAACGGCGAACAGTGTCTTAACCGTTTGTGTCAGCTCAGGGGACAAGCGCAGAAAGATGCTTGTTTTTGAAACACTTGCTGATGCAGTAATTCGAGATTCTTTGCCGCTTTAAAAAAGGGTTCACACTTCCGATACACTTGGTCCCACATTTCAGGGAAACCGGCAACTGCACTGAGCTGTGGGTCGGGCATTTAGTCCAAGGATATCTTGAACCGGCATGAGGCGATCGATCACCGCCGGGTTTACCTCTTCAGTTCGGAGATGTACTCTGCGCTGATCGAAGCGGAGCGGCGAGGCGGATCAGATCGGCGGGTGTGATGGCGACGGGCAAGGTGGTTTCACTATAACGAATCGAAACTAGCCCGCTTCAGGTGGACCAACGGACAAATCGTTCGCTGTTGCCCCGGCTATGAACGCCTTAACGTCAGCTTGACGACTGGGAACGTTGAAGCAAATCTCTGTGTGGCCGTATTCATCCTTCATCCAGAAATGAGCTGCGCCGCTGTTTGCTGAAAACGTCACACTGACTGGTGTGGCGGTTTGGGTGATATCAAACATTTCGATTATTGTAAACTGATCCGGCTTTGACGCCAAACTCTGTCATCTCCAATCAGCGAGACTTTGTAGATCGTATCCATCGTCGGACGCGGACCTTTCCAAAGCGGATCGGCAAAGAATTCCGTGGCGGTGTGCCGCAGGTAACTCCTCGACTGAAACGCTCTTAACACGCAATCCATCTCCCCAAGCAGATGCCCCTCCGTTGCCGCTGGTGCTTCATAGGAAACGAAGGTGCTGCTTTGCCGGCCGCCCGCGAAAGGCGACCAGAGGGGCGTCAAGCTTAGAGTGGAGCACATCATCAAATGTGTTTGCCGGAACTCCACGAAAAGATCATCCGTCTGCTCCGCGAGGAGAATCTGGCGAAGACGGCCACGACAGACCTGCGGTAACTCCGTCGGAACCGGCGTCGTATCCACCAACGACGGATTTGCTACGGATCATCCTTGAAACTGACGACACCGCACGATCGGGCACAACACCAAAGTAATGGATTTGGTAGCACAGGAGCGCTGGGAAGTGTCCGATCTGGTAGTATTTGCCGGAAGCCTTCAAGCAGCAATTAGACAGAACGGAGTGAAAGAAAAAATATTGCAACGTCCGCCCACTTTTCCGCATCTGGGTTGGGTGACCAAGCCTTGTGAACTGTGCGGCGCACTTCACGCGGAACTTGCTTGCGCTCGCGTGGAAGCGACGGCATTACACCAGGATCGTGCCGCCCGCGTCGGGGATGCCCCAGCTAGGCCGCAAGAACGCGGCGCGTTGTTCCAAGATGCGATGGTGCGCTGGCAAATCGCCGCGTCGAATCTCGAATATCATTACGCTGATCACGCTTGCTAACGTGGGACCAGGTGTCGCCGCGAGTGTCGGTGATACTGACGACGCACGCTCGACAGGACACGAGCACTCGCGTAGCTCCGATTTATAGTAGGTGCATGACGAAAAAGCCGAAGGAAAAACCGAAGGAGAAATCCAGACCCGGACGGAAGACGACGAACCGGCAGATGGGTGGGAGGGGTGGTAGGGGAAGAAGGTAGTTAGGCGCAAACCGCATTGACGCGCCTGCGTTATTCAGACTCCACTAGATCATGAGCGTTGAAAATTTCCTGCACCTAGATTTGTCTGGGCTGCATCTTTTTGCGTTCCAGCCTGAAAGACGAGGGACGATCATGGGAAACATTTTCAAGTTGAAAAATCCCGGTAGGGCAATCGTGTCTGAGGAAGACTATCGAAACGTGATTCACATTCCACGAAGCGCCAAGGTGGTTCTCGTAGACGGGAACATCGACGAGGACCCATTTGTCAAGATTCGCTATCGCGGTAGAGTTCTTCTCATGCTTGCCGAAGACCTTCGAAGCGGTGGGGAACCGTTGGGAAGATTGGCCTAACGGAGGAAAACTTGTTTCGTCTGCGAGGAAGTGAGATGTACTTTCAGCTTCCACAAGAGTTTGTTCTTCGGAGCGAGGTTTGTGCAATCCAGCTCTTCGGTCGTAACTTGCTGGAGTGTATTCCACCTTCCACAGTCATTCTTGCGGATCGTCCTTCCACACATACACGCATGATCGAAGTCCTATGGAAACAGAAGCGCTATATCGTGTTTCAGCGGGACTTGGAGGAACTCGCCGAACCTCGTAAGTCTAAACAAGAACACCTGCCGTCTTCCGGTTTGGTAGCGTAGGCACCGTCTTGTTGTAACCCTTCGTAGTAGCTCCGGGCTGACTTCGGGTGCATCGACAATCGCAGGGTAGTTAGGCATAGATTACCTTCTTCGACCGTAGCGAGCGACCTTAGCGGCGCTACGGCGTTTTTCAATCCTCAGATCGTCAGTCCAGGACTTTTATGCGGTATTGAAACGTAGTGAGCATCAACATGAATAAAAGCCATCGTCCTATCGTCGGCATTCAGCACAACAAAGATGGCGCACAAGCCACTATCGATGCAGAGGGGAAAGAAAGGAGGTGTTCATGCGCAACAAAAACGCCCGCACTGACTGAATTGGCAAGGGATTATCAAACCGCAACTGAGCAATACGGCGTGATCGTTCGGTATCTCAAAGCCGCGATCGAAGTTCTTCCGAAACCGGACTGCCAGCTCCTGATGGAATTCGCGGAGATCGAGAAGAACCATTGCGAGCGGCTGCACGCGGAACTTCAGGATCGTCTCGTGCCGAATCGTCGGGTGCATCGGGGTCAGCACACGTCTAAAACCATTCTGGGAGGAACCCGGCATGAGCATCATGAGATGGATCGTTCTTTTACTCACGCGCTTTCGTTGATCGCCGCGCCGCCGTACAAGCAGCCGAAGAATCCCAAGGCCAGTCGTCCCCGGCGGATCAAACATCCACGAGTTCCACATCGACTTCCGCATTCCAGGACGAACTAAAGTTGCTTCCCGGCATCGGCGACGCCTACTCCGCGACCATCATCAAGAATCGACCCTTCGCCAACAAACGTCAGCTCGTGTCGAAGAAGGTGATTCCGCAGGCCACATACGACAAGATCGCGGATCGGGTGATTGCGAAGCGGGGGAACGGGAAGTAGGGTGGGCTTACCGCTTGGTGCACAGCGGGAATCCCAAAGTTGTAAATCCAGCCACCCTGCACCAGCATCTCGCATCATAGAAAGTCATGTGCATGTTCCTTCCTTACCCCGGTGATTCGGCGAGAGGGTCACCGGGTTTTCTTCATACCGACCAGCCAGGTTCCAACAATCCTGCACGGATCAACCATCGCAGCAGCAAAAGAGGTAGTCTTGATTCAAACCGCGTTGCGATCTCGCTGCCACGGGGGTCCGTGAGCACGCGCCAATTGGGATAGGCACACTCCGCGTCTCGATTAGCAGTGATGATGCATCGGGGGCTGGTTCTTCCACACGAACACAGTCAGCCCAACCTATGCCACGTCCTAAAAATGGATCAGAACCGTCTGCATAGCATCGCCAAGTACACATGGACACCACGAGAACAAGTGATGGAATCAATCGCGTGTTGAGAAACCTCGTTCAGTGCGTCGGAGTGCTTTGGCGGAAGTTGCAGCGAGTTGGGGCGGAAGAACGCAGCATCCTGGTAGTGATGCCCGCATTATCCGGCCAGGACAAGTTGCGTGTCTGGTCGATTGAAGAGCGTTGGACTGTGCTGTTCGCGACTTCGGTGGAACGTGCAGTTAATATTCGCCAAACAAACCGAATTGGTGTAGTCCTATATGACTGTGATCTGTCGGAGATCAATTGGCGTAAAGGCATGGTCACGCTGTTGAATTGCGCTGAACCAACCTTTGCAATCGCACTATCTCGTGTCGTGAATGACCGGTTCTGTCTTGCAGTCCTAGAAAGTGGGGGTTACGCTGTGGTCGGAAAGCCCCTGGACCGGCAGAGCATTGTGGGCTTGGTCAATGGAGCTTTGCGACTGGAAGACTCCATCGATTCTTGCCGGCTTTTCGAGCAAGTTTACCGCGAGATGCCGGAGGTTGCGGCTGGAGTGATTTTTCGTATGAAATGTGCGCGAAGCGCGGAGCGGGCTGGAGGATACGAAAAACTTCCCAACGAACGCCATTCGTCGGGGTCCGCAGCGAACTCGTCGGATGGATTTTAATTTGTTACGTCGAACCCGATAAGGAATCCACCTCTCGCGCGGCGCACGGAGTCCGAAGTTGTAAGTCCAGCCGACCTGAGCCAACATCTCCAATTACACGAAGTGAAATATCGCTCCTTTACCCGGTGGTTGTGACAAGAGGATCACCGGGTTTTTTTTATCTCACCTATCAAGGTTTCAACAGACCTTCGCGGATCAGCCATCGGACGAGCAAGACCGCGCTGTCCACTCCAAGCGCTTTATAGAGATCGCTGCGATGAAAGTCCACGGTTTTAGGGCTGACGTCGAGCCGAGCCGCGATTTCTTTCGCGGACAAACCATCGGCCATCAGGAGCGCGATTTTGAGGTTGCCGCTTCGTGAGCTTCACTCGCCGGTCGGGAGAAGAATGTTTCCCCGGTGGATTAGCAGCCATGATCGGCGATGTGTCTTGCGTAAGCATCCCGTGCCCGCTGCGTTGTTGCGCGCGATACGTTTACTCGATCTAGTAAGCGGAGGTATTCGACGAGATCCACGCCAGCCGCCAGCCTGGTCGCTGAGGCGCTGGACCGCTTGAGACCATTCCTGCACATCGCGATTGTATTCGGCGAGCAAGCGGTCTTTGTCGGTGCAGCCTAAAGCGCATGGTACCTCGCCCATCCTCAGGGTGCTATGCTCGAAGCACTCGATTCCCAGAGTCGCCGTACGAAACGTCGGGACTGCTCTTCCTACCGAGTGGAAAGAGCAGGTCCGCGTGATCCGAAGAAAGTATCGGCTCAAGATTCCCACGGGGTGCCCGCATCTGCTCGGGTGAGTTACCGCAAAGATGGACCTGCATATTGATTTCGAATTACAGGGAGAGCTTCTGCTCGTGACCGCCACGGGGAGATTGGCGTACGCCCCTGCCTTGCGGCTCCTCAAGCAGGTGTGCGATACAGCAGCCGACAGACAGGTGAACAAGATCCTCGTGAACGGTCTAGCGTTGGACGGAAAGCTTTCCACTATGGAGAGGTACCATGTTGGCGTGGAAATAGCGGCACACCTTCTGCAGCGCCAGATGAATGTAAGACTCGCGTTCGTCGGGAAGCCACCGGCGATGGACGGGTTGGGCGTCCAAGTAGCGCAGAATCGGGGAGTAACGACCGAAATGTTATCAACTCAGCAAGAAGCTCTGGACTGGCTTGACAAGTGGCCGTTTTGAGCCAACCACGCAAGATTGCACTATATCTGCGTCAACGCCGGTAGGTCCGGGTCGCCTGCGCGCAGTCAAGCGCAGCTCAAGGATTCGGAAAGACGCGGTGGTAATCTGTCCTCGGCCAACATCCAAGTTCCGTCCTCACGCCGAAGGATGGTTCGGCCAGATGGTGTGCGGATAACTTGCTGACCGTCGCCGAAGAAGAGAAGGTCGTACGCCATAGCGGCTTCCTCAGGATGCCACCTGTTCTAACGCGGTTGCGATATGGAAGATTCATTGGCGTCGCGCCATCTGGCGTAGCTTCGCGAATAATGCCGCTGACCACTCCGATGCAAATTGAAACTAGTAGTACTTGGCAAAGAAGCGGTAAATCGCTTCCTTTATTCGCCGATCGGGTGTATATAGTCATCGTGGGAGTTGGGCTGGTGATGGAAAACCTGCCAAATCGTCTTTGGGGCAGGTCTTTGCGCCGGTCCAGGCTCCCACAAAACAGTTCGGCTTTACAGCGAATTACCACTTAAATACGAATAAACGGGACTTCGGTACTCCTACAGTTCCGATGAACTCAGTCGATCAAAGAGTGAGGAAAGCGAAGGTTATCCTGCAGAGTTCATCCAGTGCGTGCTCGTCGCAGTTCTTGGCGTCGGTATGCTGCTGGTTGGAAGGATGTCCCGGCGTTAGCGTGGCATCATTCCATCGCTACTTGTTATCGCCTTGAGATCGCAGGCTACACAATTGCTTTGATAACCTCACGTGACCGCGTGCGTCCGCGTTCCCATATCGCGCGGTCGCAGACCATCCCGACCACGGCGTCGCGGTAGCTCTGCAGATCGATGGGTTTGTAAACGTATTTTTTCGCCCCGAGCGACAGAGTTCGTTGTACATCGGAACTACGCACCGACGCGCTGAAGACTACGACTGGAATATCCTTGCGCGGGTTCCGTTGGAGCACCTCGAAACCGGATAGCACGGGAAGATCCAGATCCAGGATGATGATATCCGGTTGGAAGCGCTGGTCGGTAAGCATCACCAGTGCTTGTGCGCCATCGCGGGCGATGGAAAGGTTCACGGGCGGCAGGAACTCCGCGAGGATCGTGTCCCATGATGAGCACGTCGCCAGCGCTGTCTTCGACGTACAATACCTCGATCCGGTGATCGAGAGGCATGGGAAGTTCTGAGTATAGGTCATCCATCGGCGGATTCCTGAACTCTCCCGAGGTTTTCCGGCTTGCGCCGAGCGCTACGCCCGCAACCGTCCAAACGTCCAGACGACCACAGCCACGGTGCCTGCACCTACCGCGAGCGCTGCCAATACTGCGAAATCGATAACCAACATTGTGGGTACCTCGGTAGGAACATCGGCGGGTAGGTACGTGGGCTTTATACCTTAGGTGGGGTGGGGGAGGGGTACCGGTCAGGCGAGGGTATTCTTCGGCGGCGTTCCCGTCGACTAACCGCTTTGGATTGTTGATGTTGCTCGCTTTCGAGGGTGCTGGGCGTCGAATTTTCGTGGGCGAGCGCGGTCGGCTCACCTTCCGGCTACCGATTTGAATCGGGAGGAGCTTCCATTAGGCTGCGGGGTCGAGCATGTTTGGGGAAACCATCAAACGAGTGCAGCGTACCCAAGCTACAATCGACTCGATCCGGCGTCTGGATGCTGGGAGGAGTCGGTGTGAAGTGTCCCATTACGGCACCAAATGCCACCGCGACCGCCACGGATAGCGCGATCATGATGAATAACGCCGCGAGGATCGCTGCAGCAACGGCGAGGAAAGACTCCGGGTTGTTATGCTCGGTTCGGTGTGTTATGTGTGGCGGAAACACGTGTGTGGACATACGTGCGCGTCCTCCTTCGATATCGTAGATTCGGACCGTTCCGCCGGAGCGTAAAACATCGCCGCAGGCGGTAAGGGGTTGCAGCCAGCGGAAACCTGTTCGGCGATTCTGGGGATCGGCGACCGGCGTCAAAGTAGTAGAGGTATCAGGTATGACCATCAGACATCAAACATGGCTTGCTGATGCTCTCCTCGGGTCCGTGATGCTGTTTGCGCTGTACCTCATCCTGCTGGCGTTCAGCAACGCGAGGTTGCCGTAGGCGCTCCGTCCAGCGACCGCTACGATGCTGATTCCCGTGGTCTGGCACGGGGGTTTTACGGTCGCAAGCGCCGGGAATGGCGTGGGGGAACCCTTCAGCCGGAGGTATTCTTCGTGGGCTTATCTAGCGCCCGCGGAAGGTCGTCCGCGCCGCCTAACGCCCTTCGGGTCGTTGATACTGAAGGGTTTCGGCGAGTGTGCAGCGGCGATTTTCATTGGCGGGCACGAGGGTGAAACCGGAGCGTAGCCCCGCAGGGGCGTGGAGTGGCTGGAGCGAGGTTGGAAAGTGGGCGTAAGTAACTGATTGCGATATACTTCCCTACTCCAGATCCCGTTGGAGCATCGCTGGAGTGCGTTGGAGCACGTGGAAATGACAAGGTCACTCTACAGCACTCCACGCACACTCCAAAGAAGGCTTGGAGCGCGGAAGTACTTGATATATATACTACTTAACTACACTTCTTTATATCACTCCATCCCCTCCATGGGTTTTGGTCTTGGCCACCCCCGAATCGGCGCAGATCGTGTCGTTATGCTCGCCCTGATACGACTCGATGATACGTCTGGGCGTCCTTCGTCAGCACAGCGCTTGAGAAACACGCCGCGATGAACTGCTGTTTCTTACTTTCCGACTTGCTGAAGTAGGTCTCAAGATCCTTCCACCTGAACTCGTCCGGCATTCTTTCAAACACCGCGCGGTGTTCGGCACTGAGCATGTCGATCCCGCCCAACCGACGATGACCTATCGGATCACCGTCGTTGTTGAGCACGCGGGCAACGGTGATCTTCGGCGTCTCTCCGACACCGCGAAGGTAGCATCGCATTCGGAATGCCACAGCCGATGGTTCGCGGGTCGCCGGAGGCTTCGCCAATCTGAATCTCATATCCGCGTTGAAGATGATCGCACCGGAGCCACGGGTGTCTTTGAATACGTCGGCGATCGGCAGCGTATCGAATGCGGCCAGGAACTCCGTTGAATCCGAATCCTTGGTCAGGTGGTGGGCGAACAGAAACGCAGCGCCGGTCTGTGCGGCTTTCAACTCCCGGTAGATCAGGGCGATGTTCTCAGCCTTGTTCTCCGCTGCGGGGAATGAAGCTGGCAGCGTGTCGATGATAACGAGATCAGGCTTGAATCGGCGGGTCAACGAAAGCAGCTTCGCCAGATTGAACTCGCCTTTTGTTTCGGAGTCCACCATCGCGGGTGACCATACTTGAAACGCGTCGGGTGCATCAGAGAGTTTAAGATGTTGTCGAGCAATCGTTCGAGCGATGTTAATTAACGCGTCGGTGTTGTTTTCGAAGTCCAGGTACAGAACCCGTCCGCGAGTCGTCGGGATGCCCAAGAATGGTTTCCCCGTCGCGATACACATCCCAAGTTCGTAGTTCAACGGCGACTTGCCGATGCCGGAGCCGCCGATCATGACGGCAATGGAGCGGGCTGGGATGTAGCCTTGCAGGAGATAGGGGAGTTTTTGTAGGTTTACGAACCTCATCCTCCATGTCGGATATGTTGAAGATGCCGACCTTGCGGCAGTCGGGCGGGATGTCGTCCAGCCGAATGGTGTGGAAAGACGTGGCCGGGTCGATGGGAGGAATCATATCGAACCAGTCGTCAATGACTCTCTCAGCGAGGGCTGTTAGTTTAGCTGAATCCTTCAGGATACTTTCATGCACGAAAAACGACTTGGTATTGTGTTCGTCGAAATGGTAGGTGACTACAACGATCTCGTCAGGCTTGATCCCGGCATCGCTGTCGAAATCGTCCGGAACTACCACCGATCGGCTATCGGCAGCATCGCGAAGGGTCGTGGGCGCTGAGTTCGGAGCAGATCGCTCAGCTTCAGCCAGCTCCTCGTCGGTCATGGCGTTGATGCGTTCAAGTTGTTCGGGGGATAGGATCTTCACGCCACACCTCCCCGGCTGCGCCGCGCCACGCCGCCACCGCCGGAGTTTTTCATCGTCGACACCATCATCCGCAACGTGCGGTGGGCTTCGAAGATTTTGATCGGCGGCAGCGGAACGGTGCCCGCGAAGAAAGACGCGGTGTCCCCAGCGGCTTCGCCGGGAAACACAAAGATCACCATCGGGCTGTCGTCGACGCGGTCAG
Source organism: Bryobacterales bacterium (assembly GCA_963780485.1). Classification (GTDB taxonomy): domain Bacteria; phylum Acidobacteriota; class Terriglobia; order Bryobacterales; family Bryobacteraceae; genus Palsa-89. The sequence continues at coordinate 504,278 of CAWACO010000001.1, read as the reverse complement.
TGCCAACGAGACGATCACCGCGGGCGAGCAGATACGCGCCTAGTTCGAGGGATTCAGTGCGAAAGGTGTCCAGGTCGGACGGGATGGGGTTGTCGGAAGTGTTGTCGTCGCGCAATGGTGGACGGACGGGAGGGGAGATAGTATTGTTATGCAATGCTGTGTGTCCTTTGATGTTTTGGTGTGGAGGAATGAATCCTCGCGGTTAATACGCGGAACTCGCACGAGTCCTAAAAACTTGTGAATAATCTTTATATCGGCAGATTTCGCGGCAACTTCACAAAACTACGGTGAAAATCGCTGATCGCGCCGCCGGGCGGGACCACGATCCTTAGGTCGCGTCGGCTGCTCCAGCCGGGTGGTCCGCGAGCGGATCGCCTTCACGACGGCTATGCCATCGCTGGGCGTGTTTCATCGCACCACCTCCACAGCGCGAACCGCTTCCAGCGGAAATACCGCCACGGATCGGGCAGAGTCTAAAGGTCGTACGCCGATCACGCTACCCCAACGCAACTCGACACGGTACTTTCGGCTGTCGACTTTTGTGGGCGCGAGATCCACGATCATCCCAGGAGCGTGTCGGGACGTTTTGAATCGAAGCGGGTATTCGTCTGTCGGTGTTATCCACTTGCCCGTGGCAACTCCTCCGAACTGATCGGACGGGGTGATACCGCCGGTTGCGGTGGCGAGCACGATGCCCGCGCTGTTGGTGCTGATGCTGATCGTCGCATCGATCGCATGAAGCTGTTCGAGCGGCGTGAGATCGGTAGTTGGTTCTGAAAACATGTGTTTAATCCTGAAGTTTGAATTGATCCGAAGGTCACGTCTACGAATCGAGCGACGGGTGCGAGGACGATGAAAAAAAAAGAACGGTCGGTCAATATAATCTACATTGCGGTACGGTGGTTGGCTCCTTGGTCTTCACGCAGCGGCAGGGCGGACGGAACGCTCCGCTGCACGTTGGGCGATGTAGCTCTCCCGATCGACGGCGGCACGAGCCTTGAATCTTGCGAGCCAGCAGGAATCCGGCGGATATGGTGAAAGGTCGGGACGAAGGGTGTACAGCTCGTCCGCGCGATATCGTACGCTTTCGAAAATACCGTACCGATTCGGGTAATTCCCCACCTGACCCCGGAACGTCGGACCCAGCACCACCGACGGTGGCACACCGTACGCCGCGGTGTTGCGGAGCACGCGGTGATAGAAGTAGTACCGGCTATAACCCATGATGGCTCTGAGCTGTTCAGCGCGGAGGAAGTAAAGGTCGACGTCAGGGTAGACGGCTGGTCGACGGGAACGGGGTTTTCGAGGACGGGGTGTGTGAAGCATGGTTACTTGTCTCCTTTCAGCGCGAGCACATCCGAGCGAAGAAAGCGTTTCAGACGGCGGGACAGCCGAAGCACCGGTATGCGTTTGTCGCGGACCATGCGCCACAAGGAGACGCGGGATATGTGGAGAAGGTCGCACACCTCAGGAGGTGTGAGGACATCAGACGGAACGGTATCCGGCTGGAGGGTTGGTTTGGGTTTCATAACAATGGACAACGAACGGGCGATCGACTTTCAGGACTTACCGGAAGGTATGGATTACTTCGGTAGCGGGGTTATAACAGGGCTTACAAAAGAACTAACCTTGATTTTATATATCGTATTATACCATTTATCGATATGCTCCTGCTCGCACGTAACACCCGGAAACCGCGAGAAACCGTCGTCGGGTTGTGCGGACAGTGGCGAGTTACGCGACGGAGGGATATGGTACGCCCGAACATGTCATGGAATAACTCGACGATGTGGACGGGTACGCCGTATCCGATCGCGAGGGTATGTTGGATGCGGACGAAGGGTGAGCGTCGAACCAAGCGCAGCGTACTCCATGAGACGAAGTTGACGCTGTCACGTTACGCAGGGGTTGTATCACGCATCCGAAACCGTCGCCACTTGGAAGACTACTGGTTTGCGCGGCTATCCGACCACACTTTTTCGGGTTCCGCGTGCCGGTACGTCGTCTTGTTCGTAGCTGTGCGGACGTGGTGGGGGTTGTATGTGGGGCGGAATCGACTTACGTGGATGGCACGAATGACGTGGCACGTCGGACGGGTGAAATCGCCTTAGTTACAGTAACCCATCTCAAGGGCGCCAAACGGACCGATAAGGGCGGCGTCAATCTGCTGCGTGTAGATGACAACTCCTTTGTTTCGGAAAATCGTGTATAGTTCTGCACCTTCTGCACCAGCCTGCCCAGTATTGAGCAGGGTTATCTTGTTTCCATCGTCGGATACGACTTTGAGCGATGCCTGACCGCCGTTGGATTGAACCTTCGGGTTCTTCGTATCAAGGTCAATAAAGGACACCGTATCGGTTTCGTCTTCGTCACTCACGGAGTAGTAGATTCGTTCAGGAGCGTCTTGCGGGTCCGTTTTGAGCTTCTCAAAGCTGACAGCCAAGCCTTTCTTATATCAACACGTTGCTGACCGAGTGATGGGGAGGTTTGCAAAAGGATGGATCGGTCGCGTCCAAACGAAAAGGTCATCGCTCGATGCATCGGAGCGGGGCGGTTCTTTGGCGGGTGGTTTCGCGCAGCCAAACATCAAGAACATGACAACGGTGAGTACGCACCTAACGAGGTTCATGATAGCTGGCAGCATATCAGAACGACCCCACGCTGCGGCAAACTTTGATGCCTGCCAAAGCGGTCTCGGCATCTTCCACAGCGAGATTCCAAATGTCCCTGGTGCCATTTGTGCGATTATATACGTGGAAATCTCATGAAAATGAGACGTGTCACTCCAGCCGCAGTACGGACACTGCAACGCGCGGGTAAGGGCTGTCATCACCCAGATGGTTGCGAAGAACCTATCAAATATCTTGTGGAATGTCTGGAATGCTTTACGAAAGAGCAACCGTTGTGCGAAACCCATGCTGTGCAACATGCCGTAAAGCACGGCTTCGATCTTACGGATCTCGAAGAGTCGTTGTGAAGTGATCTAGACATCGGCGCGATTTATCCCACCCCCGCCCGCTTCCGCTTCGCCCACCGCTTCCGCTGTGCCCGTGCCATCCGTGCGCGGGTCGCCGCGCTACGGGTGAATGTCTTGGCTCCGTCGGGTGACGGTGGTACAGCGCCCGTCATCCACTTGGGCGGTCTGCCCCGCCGACGACCACGACCACTCGCGATGCGTTCCAAAACAAGAATTGCCTCCTCAACTCCCTCCCGTTCCTCCCTCAACTCTTGCAACATCTTTTCGATATTCATCGAATCCATAATCGCACGGTGGTACGCGAGGACGGATCGTGGACTGCGATACGACGGGCGGCAAGGTGTGGGAGCCGGTAAGCCGACTACTTTGAAATTGTTTCGGCAACTCGCGCAGCAGTACCAGCATCGTCCCGTGCGACAGTGGCGATGCTAATGCAGTTTCGGCACACTGCCCCGCGCGACTGACGGGATAGTGCGTCTATCAGTACAAAGTTGTGGTTGGGTAAAATTCCGCAGAGCGCGAATCGGTCTGTTGCGTTGCGCTTTAGATGAAGCTTTTTCACTGTGGGTTCCTTTCTACCGGGAAGGAAGAGGAGATCCCCATCGCTTGCGATTACGGCGAGACTCTAGGATCGAGGCGGCTTCAACTATGGCACAAGCGATCCGACAGCGCAATGCCCTTGCGCCCGCTGTTCTAACCCGGTCCGCGTTGGAGGTGAGAATCAGCCGTCGCGAGGGACGCCGAAACCGGGGTGGCACTCCTCTGCGATCCATCACCGGCGAATTCGTGATGCGCGGAGTTGATATGGCATCACGCCAGATGCAAGACTATCATGAGAGGTTTTATCATAATGCTATCCAAAAATAAACGTGAGCCTTTGTTACGGTCATTGAACGAAATCCAAGATCGCCTCGGGTACTTTGTCACCACGGTCTTTGAACACGACGATCCGGAATCAGCCGCATTCATCCGATCGGCCATGGAAGGTATTAAAAATGTGATCGATCGACTTTCTTTGCGCGAGTCAGCCCGATCGTCCTCTGCGTAAACCGACATCAGGGCGCGGACGGAGATTGTTCTAGATGGACCTGAAACTTCGAGTACGTGACAACTGCGGCTTCTCAACACTAACGATCGCGCTCAGCGTTTAAGTGCCGATTTCACAGCTTCGGCGAGTTGGTTCTTGTGGCCGATGATGGTGCTGCCCCAGCCGATCAAGCCTGATGGCTGATCGGTCCACATGGAATCGGAGTTATAGACGAAAAACGCATCCCACACCGTATCGCCCGATCGTTTGGAGAACTCCCTGAACGTCGCATACCAATTGCCGAGGATTTTGTTGTCGTCCCAAAAATGAGTCACGCGGCTGTCTGTCAACAGCTTCGAAGACCACTCGGCGCGTTGATCCGAATTCATCATGTTGAACCAGACCGCGTACACCCTCAGTTTGGCCGAAGGATGTTGGGCTAACAAATCGTTCTGTACCCACCGGGCACCAGCGACACAGAAAGGTCACGTGGGCGATAGCAACAACACGATACGCGGTTGACCTTTATCAGCGTTGAACAGTTTCTTGAGATCGTCGATCTGTCGCAGGTCGTGTAGTTCGGGAGGAGCCGCAACCAAACGGGAAGCGCCTGCCACAACCAAACTCGGAATCCCTTGTAACAGCGTTCGTCTAGTCATGCGGTCGCTCCGTATTTCACGAAGTCCAGTAGATCAGCCAGCTACTCCAGTATTGAATCGTGAGCAGCGTTACGATGGACACGGCCATGAACCAAACCCAAAAACGTTGCCTACGTCGGTTGGGTGTTGCGGAACAGCTTCCGTCGCTACATGGCTGTGTGCGGTAGGCTTGATAAAACGCAACACCAAGGCAGACCAGAGAGAAGCCTGTGAATACCGGGCGCAAGGACATCAACTTGGTTCCCATTCCTGCCATACCCACACCCAAAACACCTGCCGCAATCGGCAAGCAGCAAAACCACGTGAGCGAGAAGCCTACGGCGGGAAGCAACGCTCCCACTCCAAGCCCCAAGAACCTCTTGCGATCGCCCGCCGCGTTATAGAGCTTCATGTTAGAGCTTCAAAGATCGCTCGACGGATCAGCTCCCGTGAAGGAACGCCGCTCAGTTTGCCTTGTTCGGTATAAGTGCGGCAACTGTAGCTGAACCCCGACCCACCACCTAGCGCGTCCTTCTCGATATCTTCATCATCGATGCGGATGGTCGGAGATCCAGAAAATCCGAGCGTCTTCGCTTGCTCGATTGTTGCCACAGGTATTTCGTAGACCATTTCAGCGATGCCCATTTCATCAAGAACGCTGAAGACCTGTTCCACTGCTGGACGGTGATTCGGACAGCCTTCGATGTACAGCACTTCGAGTTTCATATGGTACCTTTCCGGTGACCCACGGGTTCCAACACGGGGCATCGCTGCGGATGGCGACGGGTCCTTCGTTGAGCTGTCTCACAGGCTTTTATAGCACTCTGGAGTTCATTCTCCAGCTTTTGCAATTCGTGGATCTGGTGCCGCACCTTGATGAGCTTTTGTTCCAACATCCCCCGTACGCGTGAACACGCATCGACCGACCCGCTACGCAGAACGAGCAGTTCTTTTACTTCACCGAGGGAAAAACCAAGTTCCTGCACTTGGCGAATGAACTGCACGCGTTCGATGTCCTGAGCACTGAAAAGACGAAATCCGCCACTGGTTCGCGATGGTGGTCGCAGGAGTCGTTCTTTTTCGTAGAACCGGAGAGCATCCACGCTCACGCCGGTTTGGCGGGCTACTTCTCCAATGTGAAGGGGTTGAGTGCTGGTAGCGATGCCCATGTTCGCCCCACCAGAATACACCCTAGAGTACACTCCAGAGTCAAGCACGAACCTGTTTTTTTCGCTGTGGAAGGCAGAATATCACAACAACCCTCGCACCACCAAGAAGTTCCGATTTTTCAAAACGGTACATCGAGATCGACATACGCCAGCGCTCGGAAGCCATCGTGCTTGAGTTCGAACAAGGAAGCGACGGGGAAGCAGCTCAAGCCGTCCCAACTGGAGAAGGCACAGCGGGACAGTGAACCGTCTCGACGGTTCCATCTTCGGTGCAGATATCGACTTCAGTGTATAAGCCATTCCCGGTGTACAGCAGCCACTCGGCTAGTTCCCGCGCGTCAGCCATCGTGTGGTCGGAAATCTTGGTTCTTTCGCGCCTTCCATCTTTTCGGACGCAGTAAAGGGTGATGGTTGGTTCGGTGTCCATATCGATTCTCCTTCCTAAACATTTGGGCGCGGCGGCGCGAACTTGGAACATTCCCAGGTTCCCCCAACAGGTTTACGGAATGTGATAAGTTCCCTCACAATGTTGGATTCAGAACGGTAACAAAACGGCTTTAAATCTCCCCTCGACCGCCGGTCGACCACAAGAGCGCCGTAGCGGTCCCCCTAAGTTAATCTCTGGCGTTCTGAGGTTGTGTCATTTGCCCCAGTGCGGCTTTTCATCCAAGGAACCTCGCTCAGGCTGTTGCACAGGAGGTTACTTACCGTTCGCGATCAGCGTCTTGCAGGCTTGATGTGCGGCACGGTAATTGCGATGGCTATACGTACACGGTTGACTTGAAAACGAAAGCGGACGCGTAGGAATATGAAACTGAAACTCGAACCGCGAGACGGATATCTGTTGGCTACCGTTACAGGGCGGCTATCGTTGAGCGAAGCGATTGGAGGGTACAAGAAAGCCTGTGACGTTGCCTCTAATCAAGGATTCAATAAGATTCTCGCTGACTGTTCAGCGGTGAAGGGTCAACTATCCGACCTGGGAAGGTATGAACTCGGACGGACAATGGCAGAGTATTCCCTGAGCCGGGACGAGAACGCGCACATAGCGACGATCGGTCAACCACCCACGATCAATGGATTCGTGGCACTGGTAGCGAGGAACCGTGGGCTGAACGCCGAAACCTTCTCCGAACGCCAACCAGCACTGGATTGGTTGAACAAATTTGGTTCAAAGGCTACCCCGACGTGAGGGTTTCGGTGCTGAGCCTTCGATTAAACCGGCAGTAGGTTCCGCTGCTCCAGCCACGTACTCCATCGGAAAGATTCCGCCGCAACTGCGGCACTCTATCAGTTCTGGGAAGATTACCGACGCGGACTAACATGACGAGCATCAGACGATGCGAGCAGTGATCGGTCGTTGCGAAATGTTTTGAATCCCCAGACGCGACGCGTGCATCAACCTCGCTTCGAACAATTCCGATGCCTGAACGTGTAGTCAAACTGAACACGCCTACGATGGCTGTTCAATCCGATAACGAGCACTTGCGTGTCGTTACTCTTCCAGCCGAAGCGATGGTTGCCATCGTGGATGGGGATATCAATGGCACGGGGTTTGTCAAGATTCGGTATATGGATCAAACGCTGGCGATGTACGCGAAAGACCTTCGTAGTCGGATGGAGGACGATATCAACGATTCGGCCAGGTTCGACGATGCTGGCTAAAGATGATCAACCGCGTGGGATGCCGGAGCGAGATCCATGTTGGACGGACGGCAGGACGATGTTCAGGGTCATCCTTCACATCGGCTTGCGGCGTTCGATCCTGCCCAATAAGCTACTCTGCAAATTCAGAAGGGAAGCACATGTATAGAATCTTCGTAGGAAACCTCAGTTACAGTGCGACGGAGGACTCCGTTCGGTCGTTGTTTGCAGCATACGGTGGAGTTGAAAGCGTAAACCTCATCCGAGACCGTGATACCGGGCAGGTTCGGGGCTTTGGTTTCGTCGAGATGACCAACGCCGCTGAAGGGCGAAAGGCGGTTGGTGGATTAAACAGTACCGACTTCGAAGGACGAAAACTGAACATCAGCGAAGCCCGCCCGAAAGAAGATCGTGGATTTGGCGATCGACGTGAGAGTGGCAGTAACCGCGGTCAGAACCGCTACTGACAAGTCAAGAAAACTCGTCGTCATCGCTCGGTCGGGGATTTACAATCGCGGCAGATTCCCACACTCCCATGCCGTGGATGTCCTCGATGTGAGGGGAAGTTTGGTACGAACAGCAGCGTTCGGCGACTAACCTGCGATGATCAAGGTAGGAACTCAGTTCTTGAGATGCGTTTGATCATACCGCACAGCGACAAACAGGGTGCCAAAGCCGCCGCGGATCGGTCTATCGCTCAGGTTTTTACCGGCTTCAACTTGGGCGCAATCCAGTTTGTTAATCAACGGAAAGAATGGTCGGGCGACACCATGGAGTTTTCGCTCACAGCCAAGCTCGGATTTCTCCAAACGCCCATTCGCGGGTCCGCAGTCGTGACCGATTCCGGCGTGATTTCGGATGTCGATCTTGGTTTGTTGGGAAAGCTGATACCGGAACAGGTTGCCAAAACCCAGATTGCGGACCGGACTAAAAGGCTGCTGAAAAGGTAGCCCACGTAGTCGCCATTGCGGAATTCCGGCGGCATGGTTTTGCTGAGGCGATGTTTGGTGCGGGGACGACGCTGACCGTGAAGGTGCGTCAGCCCGAGACGTCGCACTCCGTCAGCGTGGCTCGGCTCCGGTCGTGTGGCTCGATGGCATGGGGAAGAGTCCGTCCCGGCGAGCACGCGATGAAGAGTAGGTTGCGAGGACTGCATCATTCAAAAGCGTAACGATAGTTCGCGTTTCGTGTCTGATACTTCGACATCCTGGGCTTGACATCGGTGATCAATCGCGATAACGTACGGCACATCACTGTCTAAGGAGGAATAGACGATGCTTTCAAGATTTGCAATCGGTGCATTAGCGGTAACGGTCTTGATGTTCGTCCCGCTCACCGCAGCTACAATTACCAACGGGGATTTCGAAGCGGTTGCGATCGGTTCTCCATTCTTAACGTCCAATCCTGCGGATATACCGGGCTGGACCCATACAGGTACGGTTGGCGATGCTTTACTGTGGGCAATTGGATACAGCGATAGCGGGGGAAGCGTCACCGTGGCCGGAAGCGGCAGACAGTTCGTGACGCTGGGCGGCGGATTTGACGCAGTGGGTAGCGCCACATGGTCAACTACGATCACGGGCTTGACTACGGGTGATTCGTATGTCCTGAGCTTCGACACAGCAACTGAACTAGGAACCGGTATTGAGCCGGGTGGTCCGCAGACCATGACCGTGGGGTTTTCGTCCGGCTCTTCCACTTCGCCTGAGTCGTTCACTTCACCTGACTCTTCGGCGGCTTATTGGCGCACTTGGGTCGCGCAGAACTACACGTTCGTTGCATCCGCGAGTAGCGCCGTCGTTGATTTCTCGGTTACAAATCAGCAGTACGATATGGGCTTGGATGCGGTAAGCATCTCCGCCGCTACGACCGGCATTCCAGAACCAACTACGATGCTGCTCATCGGTGCAGGGCTGATCGGCGTGGGACTTAGACGTTACCTCGCTTGAATCGGGATAGGAGGAAGCTTCGCGGCTCCCCTCCTCCCACACCCTCGAAAATTACGCGCCGCTGGCCTCGGGTGTGAGGGGGATGAGTTGTACCTGGTATCCGAGTTTCTTAAGTTGTATTACGAGCCTCTGCCGCCTTCGCTTTAGGGTGATCGGACTCGGTGCTGGTCCGCGTTCCACGTAGTGGACTCCCTCGTGAAGGACTTTCCAGATGAGCCGGCAGAGGCGATGGGCAATAGCCCAGACCGCCTTGCCGTATCCCAGACGCGGAAAGAGACGTCGGAAAACAATCTGAAGGTGACTGTCTTCCTTTCTGACCGCGGCGTGAGCGAGTTGGTTGAGTAGCCGACGCATGGAGCGGTTCCCCTTGGCTGAGCGATCACTGCTGGATACTTCAGCGCTCTCCTGCCGTCCGGGACAAACACCGACCCAAGAGGCTAGTTGGGCTGCTGTCGGAAACGCGGCCGCATGTGGGCCGATTTCCGCGATGATCTGCTGTGCCGAATCGATTCCTAATCCGGGCAACTCTGCCAGCCGCAGGACCGCATCCTGATGCGCTTTCATCTCTCCTGCAATCATTTTGTCCAGACTTGCCATTTGTGATTCGATCAAATCGAAACGTGCCAAATAAAGTGACAAGAGTTGGCGGTGCATCGGTTGAGGCTGCCCGCTCATGGCATCCTTCAGTTCGGCCTCACTCGCACGCAAACGCCTATCGCCCAACTGTACAAGCCGGACAGGATCTGTCTCGCCTTGCGCCAATGCGCGAAGGATGCGCTGGCCACTGGCTCCCAGCAGATCGCTGACCACGCTCGACAATTTGATCTGGCACTCTTCCAGCAAGCTCTCCAACTGGCTCTGCAGTCGCACTCGATCGCGTGTCAGTTGGTATTTGGTCCGCGTCAGCGTTCGCCAGCCGCGTTGTTCCGCTTCCGGCACGAAACTCAAGATCAAATCCCCAGACAGCAACCGACTCACGATCCGTTTGGCGTCTCGAAAATCAGTCTTGCGGCCTCGCGGTCCACGGTTCGACCGCGCTTGTGCCAAGTGCAGCCGACACTGCCCCTCCAGAGCCAACCACACTGGTTTCCAATATTGCGCCGTCGATTCCATGGCGATCTCCTGCACCCCGTGTTCCTTCAACCATTCCGATAATGCCCGGAGTTCGCTCACAGTGGTACCGAATCGCCGGCACTCGAATTCGAGTTCGGTGTCTCTGGCGTTCGCGATCACGACCGCCAGCATTCTCTTGTGAACGTCGATTCCTGCTACGTTGTATGTTGTTTCCATGTGTTTCCTCCGGCATGGCGCGGAGAACGCACGCAAAACTCATACGCACCCTCACGTGCTACCAACTCCCCATACGGGAGTCAGTGCACACTCATTGGTTCACCGTGCATTCCAGATCAAACACCACCACGGCCTCAACTCATCCAGTGTGACAACGACCCTTGCCGCTCCACGCCAGACGCTAGCGTACCGCTACTCGAGGAGATTTTCATCCCGATTGGTGGGCCGTGGCGGCCCATAGGAACACCACCGTGCGTACGGGTCCGTACACGGCGGTTCGAGATGGTTACGCTAACATGAATCGATCAATGATGGTAGACCGAGCGATTTGAAGTAGGCATTGGAAAGCCCGACAGAAAGGGCCTTGGCCTTGGGGATGCAGTGGTTGTAGTTCGCTCATAGTACTATTGACCGTATTAGATTCGCTTGCTACGCTCCCCTCAATGAAAGAATCCCCAGCACAAGAACAACGTTCGAATCGTCCGAAGGGCGAAGGCTCCATCTACCAGCACACCGATGGGCGCTGGATGTATTCGATCATGCACTAAGGCAAGCGGCTCACGAAGTCGCTGAAGACGCGGGATTACGATGAAGCGCTGAAGACCTACCACAAGGTCCGCAATCAGTTCATGGGTCGTATAGACCGGGGCGAGCTGGAACCGGCATCGGTCAACAACCTGACGATCGGTGAACTGCTGGCCGACTACTTGAAACACATCCGCGACAATGGAAGGAAATCCGCATATGTGATCGAAAAAGTGCTCGGGAAGCTCCAACAGGGGCGGGAGTTCACGTCGTCCCGACGAGTGGCAACGCTCACCACGCAGGATTTCAAAGCGTACCGTAACCGGGAAGTTAGTGCGGGCGTCGCCCACTCGACAATCAACTTCCGGTTCACGCTGATTCGTGCCGCTATGAATCTTGAGACAAAGCAAACACCTTCGCGGGTCGGAAAGGTTCCTTATATCCCCAGCGTGAACGAGGACAACGTGCGGGAGGGATTCCTGGAGTATGACGATCACACTGCCGTGCTGGATGCGTTGCCCCGATGTCTGCGGGTGTTATTCGTGATCGCCTTACATTCTGGATGTCGTAAAGGCGAGGTACTCAACATGAAGCGGATATCGATTGGCGAAATCGCGTGATCCGGCTCCCAAAGACCAAGAACGGCGAGAAACGCAACCTTCCGTTTTGGGGCGGAATCGAGCACCACCTCACTGCACAGAAAGCGTACCGAGACGCCCATCACCCGGAATGCGAGCACTTGTTCTTCTGGATGGCCGAGGACGTACAGCTCGCGCGTGGTGGAGCGCGAAACGTCCCTGGTTCGCCCATCCGAGACTTTCGAGAGTCATGGTCCAATGCGGTCACCGTAGCAAACGAAGCAAATCCCCGCGTCTCGATAGATCTGCTGTTCCACGATCTCCGATGCAGCGGTGTACGGGTGATGGTGCAGGAAGCCGGAATACCCGAATCCCAGGCGATGCTCATCTCCGGTCATAAAACCCGCGCCATGCTCGAACGCTACAACATTGTTTCGCTGAAGAACGTTCAGGATGCCGGAGCAAAGCTGGACGCATGGAGCAAACAACGTGGCATCCCAGTCGCACAGGTCCCGACGGTATGAGAATTTGCTACGGCGAAGCAAATCCCCGACCTGTGGAAAACATTTGCTTCGTTATTTGCTACGGAGCAAAAAAGAAAGCCAATTTTTTCGAGTAGGCTTTTTCGTATAACTTCTTTATTTTGTTTTGGTGCGGTCGAGAGGACTTGAACCTCCACGAGATTGCTCCCGCTAGCACCTCAAGCTAGTGCGTCTGCCAATTCCGCCACGACCGCATTGCCAAAATCGCTATTTCTTAGGAGCCGGCTGAGGCTGAACTGGCGGCGGCGACGGCAGCGGTATCGTGGTCTTCGATCCCGTGCTCGTCGGCGATCCAACCGGCGCCGCCGCCTTCCCGGGCTGCGCCGGAGCCGCCTTAGTCGGCGCCTTCTGCCGCTCCAGAACACTGCCTGAGGAAGCAGCGCCGCGCGTCGCCAGAATCCCGAGCGAGAGCGATGTCACCATGAAGAGCGCCGCGGCAATCGTGGTGGCTTTGGAGAGAACCGTCGCCGACCCACGCGGACCGAAAGCGGTCTGCGAACCCATCCCGCCAAAGGCGCCCGCCAGATCCGCCGCCTTGCCGCTCTGCAACAGCACAACCACTACCAGGAAGAAACAAACGATGACGTGAATAATGGTCAGTATGATAGTCATGCGATTTCCTATGGAGGCTTCGATCTTCCAGCGTCTGGGGATGAAACCGACTCGAACTCTTCTCCAGTATAGACTAAAGAGTACAGGATTTGTTTTACTTCCATGTTTCACAATAGTTGTCCATTCCTTGCGCTTTCGGTTGCCTTGGCGGGCGCCACGGATTCCCCCGCGCCCAATCCGCTCGACACGATACGCGCCGGAACCTATTCCCACTCGTCACAACCCCGCCAAAACGCCAAGCTGCTCAACTGGAACATCGATCGGGGTAAGCATTTGGATGGCATCCTCGCCACCATTCGCGAGAGCAAGCCCGACCTTTGTATTTTCCAGGAAGTGGACTTGGGCGCGCGCCGCACCCAAGGGAAGGACGTCGCCGAGGAGCTTGCCAAGACTACGGGCATGAACTACGCGTTTGCTCCCGAGTTCGAGGAACTCGGCCAAAGCACCCAGGAAGGGGCTGCTTATCACGGCCAGGCCACCCTCACCACCATGCCGATCCGGTCCTCACGCATCTTGCGATTTGCGCATCAATCCGGCTTTTGGAAGCCCAATCCGCTGTTGATCTCCAAACTCCCCCTCTGGCAGCGGCGTGAAGGCGGACGCATCGCGCTAGTCACCGAGTTGGACAACGGCGGCAAGATGCTGGTGGTCTATAATCTTCATCTCGAGAGCCGCGGAAGCGAGCAGGGCCGGCTCCTGCAGCTTAACGAAGTCCTGGCCGATGCGGAGCGCTATCCGCCCGAAACCGCCGTGATCGTGGCCGGCGATCTCAACACCAAAATCCGCACCTCGCCGGTGATCCCCCGCCTCAGGCAGGCCGGATATCGTAGCGCCTTCGGCGCTCGAAAGGTTCGTACCCACATTATCATCGGAGACTTGGATTGGATCTTCGCCCGCGGCCCGATCCAGTTTGAAGATCCGCACGTATTTCCCGAGGCGCACGCCTCCGATCATTTCCCCATCTCTGTCGAAGCGAAGTTCTGATCCTATGAACGCGGCCTATCGGGAATTCGCACCGCCGAAGCGGCTCAAACAATATGTTGAGTGCTTTTGGACTATTGAACCGGGTAGTTCCCTCTCGGAATATCCGGTACTACCGGATGGCTGTGTGGACATCGTTTATTCGCCCAGCGTCACGCGCGAGCTGCAACTGGTCGGCACGATGACTAGCGCTCGAAGGTTTGCCCTATCAGCCGGGGATTTTCAGTTCGGCGTACGTTTCCGGCCCGCCATGTCCCAAGCCTTTCTGCCGCTGCCCGGGCCGGATACACTCGATCAGTCGATCGCTTTGAGCGACATCTGGGGCGCCGGCGCGCGCCGGCTCACCGAGCAAATATCGGAGGCGCAATCCGCCCGGCAGTGCATCGGTCTTATCGAGGCGCGCCTTGGCAATCCAAGCGACGTTACCTTGGTGCAGCGCCTTTGCGCTTCGATTGTCGAGCAAGCTGGGCAGGTCCGTATCGACGATCTGGCCTTTCAAGCCGGACTCAGCTCGCGCCAGTTGCGCCGGCTCTTTCTCGAACAAGTCGGGCTGTCGCCCAAGCATTTCTGCCGCGTCATCCGCTTTCGGAACAGCTTGTCGCGCCTGTCCGAGCGAGGCCGCGAGGACTGGGTGCAAGTGGCTCTCGATTGCGGTTACTTCGATCAGGCTCACTTTATCAATGAGTTTCGCGAGTTCAGCGGCTACACTCCGGGCCAATTCGCAGTGCTCGAACGGTGACCGATTTTTCCAATCCTTTTCCGGCCAAGAGGTATAACATAGCCGCATGAAGATCACACCAATCCTGTTTGTCGACGCCATTGAGCCCTCACTAGAATTTTGGGTGGGCCGCCTCAAGTTTGAGAAGATTGCCGAGGTGCCGGAGGGCAACCAGCTCGGTTTCGTCATCCTCAAAAAAGGCGACTCGGAGATCATGCTTCAAACTCGCGAAAGCATAAAAAAAGATGCTAAAGCGGCTAGCCAGGCTGTACTTGCCATGACTTCCTGCCTGTATATCGAAGTGGGTAACTTCCCCGAAGCCCTTGATCGGATAAAGGGCGCCGAGGTCCTGGTTCCACAGCGGGATACCTTTTACGGTATGCGCGAGATCTATGTTCGGGAGCCCCAAGGCCAGATCGTCGGCTTTGCCACCCGCATCCCTCAAACCGCCGCCAAAGGCTGAGTAAACGATAAAAACAACATGAAGCCGGCGGCCCGGCATAGAAAGTTTACCTCGTAGCCATGCTGCAGATCCGGTAAAATAGGGTGAGTGCGTCGACTCTGCATTGGCACATCGATTGCATCGATGTAACGCGTTAGAGGCTATGAGACCTCTCCTTGTACTCGCGATCGCGATCGGCTGCGCATCGGCCGCTGGCCCGCAGCCGGACGCGAGCGGGATAATTGAGCGCTCCGTCCAACAAATCCAAGCTGACTGGAAAAAAGCCCCTGAGTACTCCTATCTCGAGCGCGACGTCGAGAGCAAGCATCATTCCACTCCCACTGTCAAAACCTATGAAGTCCTGATGATCGATGGATCACAATACAACCGCTTAGTTGCCATCAATGATCATCCCCTCTCCCCCGATGAACAGGCCGAAGAGGAAAACAAGCTACGTGCCGAGATTTTAAGGCGAGGTCGTGAATCCGAGAGGGAGCGCCACAAGCGTATCGCGAAATACTTGAAGGAACGTGAACAGGACCACTCCCTGCTCAGAGAGATGGTGGGTGCGTTCGACTTTCGGCCCGCCGGAGAGGCGAATATTGACGGACATGATTGCTGGGTCTTCGATGCCGAGCCAAAGCCGGGCTATCAGCCCAAGACGCACGAGACCAAAGTTCTGTCGGGCATGAAAGGCAAGCTCTGGATCGACAAGAGCCAATACCAATGGGTCCGGGTGGAAGCCGAGGTCACCCGACCAGTGAGCATGTACGCCATCGCCAGAGTCGGTCCCGGCACTCGCTTCTTTCTGGAGCAAGCGCCCGTAGCCGGCAACCTGTGGTTGCCCACGCATTTCAGCGTAAGCGTCAAGGCCTCCGCGCTTGGATTCATCAACGAAGATTCATCGGACGATGAGACCTACCGGCAATACAAGCCCATGCCCAACGTCGCAGAATTAGAAGCACACAAGTAATCCGCCAGCTTCTGACCCAGTCACGGCGTTGCCATCTGATGGAAATCGTACAATCAGGTGGTATGCCGGAAGAAACCCAGCTATCTTGCAAAATCTCGTCTAACGGCAGCGCGGAAGACCGCGTCTTCGGCTTCAGCACGCGCGCCTTGCATGCCGGGCATCGTCCGGATTCCGACACAGGTTCGCGCGCGGTGCCGATATATCAAACCACCTCGTACGTCTTCGAAGACACCGAGCACGCGGCTAATCTGTTTAACTTGCAGCGCTTCGGCAATATCTATACCCGCATCATGAACCCGACCACGGCCGTGTTCGAGGAACGGATGGCGGCCCTGGAGCGTGGCGTGGGAGCGCTCGCGGTATCTAGCGGGCAGGCGGCGCAGTTCATCGCCATCGCCAATCTGCTCGGCCAAGGCGATGAGATTGTCGCTTCTAAGAATCTCTACGGCGGAACATACACTCAGTTCGACGTGAGCTTTCGGCGCCTCGGAATCAACACGGTTTTCGTCGACCCGGACGATCCGGAAAACTTCCGGCGCGCCATCACGCCTCGAACCCGCGTGCTGTACGGCGAAACGATCGGCAATCCGCTCTTGAATGTCCTGGATATCGAAGCCATCGCCGCGATCGCCCACGACGCCAATCTTCCGCTCATGATCGACAACACTTTCGCGTCCCCGTGTCTATGCCGCCCGATCGAGCACGGCGCGGACATCGTGCTGCATTCGGCCACCAAGTTCATCGGCGGCCATGGGACATCCATCGGCGGCGTGATTGTCGACAGCGGCAGGTTCCCGTGGGATCGCGGCACGTTCCCGCAAATGCTGGAGCCCAGCAAAGGCTATCACGGCATCCGCTTCTACGAAACCTTTGGCGACTTCGCATACATCATGAAGGCTCGCGTGGAAGGCCTGCGCGACTTTGGCCCCGCCCTGAGCCCGTTCAACTCATTTCTGTTTATTCAGGGTCTCGAAACTCTCAAGCTACGCATGGATTGTCATTCCCGCAACGCACTGGAAGTCGCGCGCTTTCTTTCCGGCCACCCGCGGGTAGCGTGGGTGAATTATCCCGGACTGCCCTCCAGCCGCTATCATTCGCTGGCGCAGAAATATCTTCCCAGAGGCGCGGGCGCCATCATGAGCTTCGGCATTAGCGGCGGCCTCGCAGCCGGCAAGCGCTTCATCGAAAGCCTGCAGCTTTTTTCGCACCTGGCCAATGTCGGCGACGCCAAGAGCCTGGTGATCCACCCGGCGTCGACAACGCACCAACAGTTGAGCAACGAAGAAAAGCGCGCTGGCGGCATCAGCGACGATATGATTCGCCTCTCCGTGGGCATCGAAGAAATTGAGGACATTCTGTGGGATCTCGATCAAGCACTGGCGTCGGCGAGCAAAGGATAATGGCCGACGGGGTAAGCGCGAATTCACCGGTAAACAGCGGCCGCTTCGCCACCACGGCCGCGGATCGCATCCGGATTCTGGAGCGCTACAAGCGCATCGCGATGGTGGGACTTTCCTCCAATCCATTCCGCCCCAGCCACTTTGCCGCAATCTACATGCGTTCCGAAGGCTATGATGTGACGCCGGTCAACCCACGTGAAAAAGAGGTGCTGGGCCTCCACTCCTATGCGTCTTTGCGCGACGTGCCCGGCCCGGTCGAGATCGTGAACATTTTTCGCGAGCCTGCGGCCGTCCCGGCTATCGTCGAGGAGGCTATCGCGGTTGGAGCCAAAGTCATTTGGATGCAGCTTGGCGTGGTCCACGACGAAGCGGCGGAACGCGCCCGCCAGGCTGGCCTCGAAGTCGTCATGGACCGCTGCGTTAAAATTGAGCACGCGCGGTTTTTCGGCGGATTGAGCACCCTCGGCTTGAATACCGGTGTCATCAGTTCACAAAGAAGAAACCATTTATCAACAAAGTAATCAAAGAAAAAGGAGCATACTATGTCAACAGCAACCCTTAGCTCTCAACCAGCCATCAGCCCACTGTCGAAAGACCAGGCGGCGCCCGCAGTCCAACCCATCTTCGATAAATTAACGCATGTCTTCGGGCACATGCCCAGCTTTTTCGCCACCATGGCGCGATCGCCGCAAGCGCTGGAGCATTTTATGCCGCTCTACAGCGCGGTGATCGACAAAGGGACCGTGGACGCGAAGTTAAAGGATCTCGCCTATCTGAAGACAGCCTTGATCAACGGCTGTGAGTATTGTCATCGCGCACACTCGGCGTCGGGCAAGAAGAACGGCATCACTGACGAGCAGATCAAGAATCTGGCATTTTTCCAGCGCAGCGAAGCCTTCGACGCCAAGGAAAAAGCCGTGCTGCTCTATGCCGAACGGGTCACTCGTGGCGCGTCCGCCATCCGGCCGCCGGCGATTCAGGAATTGAAGCAATATTTCAACGACGATCAGATCGTGGAACTGACGCTCACCATCTGCATCGCCAATTTCACGAATCGGTTCAATGACGCGATGCTGTGCATCCCCGACATCCCTTAGGTGGCACCGGCATTCTTGCCTGTGTTTGATTAGAGCGCCGCATTCGCAATCACCGCCTGACCCAGCGCTATCTCTCCGTCATTGGGCGGAACCTGTGCGTGCAAAATACCTCGAAACTCTGGTCTCTAAGTCCGGCGACGGCGCGCTTCAGAAGTTACATATTCGTCCCGCCACTCAGGCACACTCGCCCGATGCCCTCGCGCGCGCGCAACCTGCGGCAGACTTCCACCACAGTCACCGCGATGGACGGCCGCATGTCGATCTGCGACGGTTCGCCATCCAAAATATCAAACGGATACGCTTCGTCCACGCCCCGCCGTCGCGCGGCATACCCCATCCTAACCACTTCCGATCACTCTGCATTTCGGTATGATGAGACGTCGATCCAGCAGTATGGCTAAGAAGCCCGAGCCCGCCAACTCCATCAAAAAAGATAAGCGCGCCAACTCGCGCTCATTGAACGGCGCCACATCCCGTCGCGCTCCCTCCTCGCCGACTGCCGGTTCTCCCGCTTCCAATCACTTTCCCATCATCGGCGTGGGCGCGTCCGCCGGCGGTCTGGAGGCTTTCACCGAACTTCTGCATGCGCTTCCGAAGAACAACGGGATGGCGTTTGTTTTCGTGCAGCATCTGGACCCCAAACACGTCAGTATGCTGGCCGAAATCCTCGCCCGCGAGTCGAAAATGCCCGTGAGCGAGGCTCGCAGCGGTGTGCAGGTTGAGCGCGATCACGTGTACGTAATTCCGCGGAACACCAGCGTATCGATTGCCAAACGAATCCTGCGCTTGGGACCCCGCAGTCTGGTGAGTGGCCAGTTGACCAGCATCGACACGTTTTTCCACGCTCTTGCGCAAGATCAGGGAAAGCGTTCCATCGGCGTGCTGCTCTCTGGAAACGGCTCGGATGGGACCTCGGGATTGAAGGCGATCAAGTCCGCCGGCGGTATTGCCCTCGTCCAAGACCCTGAAACCGCCAAGTACGACGGCATGCCCCGTAGCGCGATCGGAGCGGGTTGCGTCGACTTTGTCCGGAAACCGGGCGAGATAGCCGATGAGCTCGTTCGCCTGGTCGACCATCCTTACATCGGCAGTCTCGGCTGGCATGGCGATGACATCCTTCCCGATTCGCCGGATTCACTGAACAACATTCTCGCCCTCGTCAGAAGGGCCAGCAGCGTCGATTTCCGCGATTACAAACCTAATACCGTGAAGCGGCGGATCCTGCGGCGAATGGTATTGAAGCAAGCTGACACCATCGAATCTTATCTCGGAATCTTGCGCAATGATCCGGCCGAAGTCCAATGCCTATATGACGATCTGCTGATCAATGTCACGGAATTCTTTCGCGACCCGGACATGTACCAGGCGCTCGCGAAGCACGTGTTTCCCCGCATCACCGCGGCGCACCGCAAGGGAGCCGCCCGCCAGATTCGCATTTGGGTGCCCGGCTGTTCCACCGGCGAAGAGGCCTACTCGCTCGCCATTGCATTAACGGAATACCTGGGCGATAAGGCTGATGGAATCTCGATCCAGCTCTTCGCCACCGACATCAGCGAGCCTGCGCTGAGGATTGGGCGCAGCGGAATTTACCCCGCCAGTATCGCTCGCTCCGTTTCCCCAGAGCGCCTGCGCCGCTTCTTCATCAAGTCGGACTCAGGCTTCCAGGTTCATAAACACATCCGCGATTCCTGCATATTCGCCCGCCACAACGTCACCAAAGATCCGCCCTTCTCCAAACTCGATTTGATTAGCTGCCGCAACCTTCTCATTTACCTCGGCTCTCCACTGCAGGAGCGCGTGATTCCCCTTTTCCACTACGCGCTCAATCCCAACGGCTTCCTGGCGTTGGGCTCCTCGGAAACGATCGGTTCGCATCCTGGCTTATTTCAAATTGTCGACAAGAAAAACAAGATTTATGTGCGCCAACCGGGGATCTCGCGGATTCCTCTCATGGTGCCCACCCATGACCTGCCCGCTCAGAAGTCGCAACTGCCGCCCGAGCCCGAAATCTGGACCGATCTCGATCTGCAGCGTGAAGCCGACCGCTTGGTGTTGAGCAAGTATGGCCCGGCTGGCATTGTGGTCGATGAAAACCTGAAGATTTGCCAATTCCGCGGCCACACCAGCCAATTTATCGACCCCGCCTCGGGGGCCGCCAGCTTGAGCGTGCTCCGTATGGTGAAAGAAGGGCTCGCCGCTGAACTGAAAGCCGCCCTGGCCAAGGCGCGGAAAGAGAACAAAACGGTCCGGCGTGAAGGCGTTCATCTCACTTCCAATGGGAATGTCGAACTCAACCTTCAGGTTATTCCATTCAGCCGCCGTGCTGAGCGAGAGCGCAAATATCTGATCTTGTTTGAATCCGTGCGCAGCAGCCCGCGGACTCCCCCTTCCAAAGGAAAGCCTGCACCCGCGCGCGTGCGTTCGCTCCAGACTGAAAACCAACATTTGCGGCAGGAGCTGGCCTCCTCACGCGAATATCTCCAGTCCATCATCGAAGACCAGGAGGCATCGCAGGAGGAATTGCAGTCTGCCACCGAAGAGATCCAGTCCAGCAACGAGGAGCTGCAAAGCACGAATGAAGAGCTCGAAACCGCCAAGGAAGAGTTGCAGTCCACCAACGAAGAGTTGAACACCGTCAACGAGGAACTCCAGAATCGCAATTTGCAATTGGCTCGCATGGGCAACGACTTGGTGAATCTGCTCGCCAATGTAAACATGCCCATTGTGATCCTCGGCAACGATCTCCGCATTCACCGCTTCACGCCCGCCACCGAACGGGCGCTGAACTTGATCCCTTCCGATATTGGCCGGCCGATCCGTGACCTCAATTTGCGCATCCGCGTTCCGAATTTGGAAAAGCTACTGAAGGACGTGATTGAGACGCTGAGGGCGCGCGCGGTGGATGTCAACGACGAGGACGGCCGCCGCTATTCGTTGCGGATCCGCCCCTTTCGAACCGAAGACAATAGGATCGACGGCGTGGTGATGGTCTTTGTTGACCTCGAACCCGGTAAGATCCTGGATGATACTTCATTTGTAACCCATGGCGATGTGCGGGCGGTCCTCGGCCCGCACGCGCTAAGCGAGGCACCGCTGGCGGCCGGCTCAGCGCTCCTGCAGGCGCAGGAAGAAGAACGCCGGCGCCTCTCGCATGAGTTACACGACGAACTCAACCAAAAACTGGTCTTGCTCGAATTGAATCTTGAGACCATCGAAAAGAATGCCGAGAAGAAGTCTCCCGAGTTCTTCGAAGGACTGAAGTCGGTCCACAATGGAGTCTCCGAACTGTCGGAGGACTTGCGCCGCATCGCTTATCAGTTGCATCCGTCCATTCTGGATGACCTGGGCCTGATTCCGGCCTTGGAAGCCTATTGCAGTGAATTCAGCGCGCGCGAAAACATTCAGGTCCGCTTCTCGCACCGCGACGTTCCGGACAATCTTCCTTCCCCCATCAGCCTGTCGCTGTATCGAGTTGTCCAGGAGAGCTTGCGCAATGTTGCCAAACATTCTGCCGCAAAACGCGCCTCCGTGACGTTGACCTGCTCCCGGACGGCCATCCAACTGACGATTCGCGATTCCGGAGCCGGCTTCGTATTGGACGACGTGGAAACTGGTTTAGGCATGGTCGGAATGAAAGAGCGTATGGGTTACATCGGCGGAACTGTCGAGTGGAAGACCCAGCCCGGCGATGGCACTCAGGTGATCGCAACGGTCCCGCTCAAAGGCGCGACCCGGAAAAATGCAACGGCGCCGGAATCATCCTGAAGTGCTCCGTCCTGACGGGCCTGGCAAAAGTACCGCTTGCGGTTTCCCTCCGGGAGGCCCACAATAGAGAGGCTGTGGAAACGATGATTGCCAAACGTCCCCGCGTTCTGCTCGCCGACGACCATGCCCTCGTCTCGGCCGGAATTTCTAAGCTGCTCGAAAACGACTTCGATCTCATCGGCACCGTAGCCGACGGCCGGGCGCTCGTAGCCGCGGTACGGGACCGCAATCCTGATGTCGTCCTGCTCGACATCTCCATGCCGGTGCTCAATGGCTTGGAAGCGGCCCGGCAGATCCGCAAGGACTCGCCCCTGGCCAAGCTGATCTTCGTCACGGTGCACTCCGACACCCCTTACGTTATTGAGGCGTTCCGCGCTGGCGCTTCAGGCTATGTGCTCAAGCGTAGCGCGGCGTCGGAATTGTTGACCGCGGTCCACAAGGTCCTCGAGAATAACGTTTATCTGACGCCGCTGATCCGCAGCGCCGCGGTGGAAGACTTCTTCAAAGCCCCCAGCGAGCAAGGCCCGCTTCTCTCCAAGCGGCAGCGCGAAGTTTTGCAACTGGTTGCCGAGGGTCACTCGGCCAAAGAGATCGCCAAGAACCTGAAAATCTCATCCAAGACGGTGGAGTTTCACAAAGGCTTGATCATGAAGAAGCTGGATCTCCATTCGACCGCGGAACTCACCCGTTACGCCATCGAAAATGGAATCGCCGGCGCTTAGTAGTGGCGCAGGTCTGCGGCCTGCCATCATCTCAAGCAGTCTGCGATTTGCTCACCAGAGCGGATTCCCGCTCCACCTGGATGGTTTGGTTGTGAATCTTGCGCGCGAGGTCCGTAAAGCCTTGTTCGATGATCCTTGCCGATACCGCTGTGTCCGTTGTTTCGCCTACGCGGGATTCAAGCAAAGAAGCGATCTCAGAAAGGTGCCGGGCGACCATTGCCATTTGGCGGTCTAGAATCACTAACTCATTTTGACTCAGAGGGGACTTCATACATCCACCGCCATTCCTCAGCTGTACTGGTTGCCGGCGCTCACGCTGATTGTCAGGCTGCATTACTTTGATACCACTTTCAGCGGTCGAAATCAGCCTAGGATAATTACTGGTTAGCGCCGTCCGTCAACCGCCTGACTACGAAGGACGGTGGGAACAACGGCCGCGGCCATGCAGAGTCTGCGTCTCGCCGCCCGCTTCGATTCCGCGCTTCAAGAGTCTTGCGATCTCTCCGCCAACTTCCGTCATGAACTCCTCATAGTCCGACGGTTTGACGAGATAAGCGTCTGCGCCGAGCCGCTGGCCTGTGGTCTTGTCCGCGGCAGCCACCGACGAAGTGACAATTGCCACGGGGACGTTCGCCAGAACCTCGTGACTTCGGACTCTCTTCAAAAGCTCAAAGCCGCTCACGCGCGGAAGATTGATATCCAGCAGAATTAGATCGGGAGCTTCCTGCATGGCAGCCAGCGCTTTGAGTGCATCGTCCCCGCTAACATAGTGCTCCATCGAGAACACGATTCCATGGTGCTTCAGGGCTTCTCTCACAAACAATACATCCGCCGGGTTGTCTTCCACGATGACGATACGAGATTCCCTCATGTCACCTCCCTGGCCAGCCGGAGTGTTGCTCCCCCCGGCATCGGATTTCCACCCAATCTCGCTGCAAGTTCCTGTACAATCTTTACACGTTTCGAGCGGTTACGCCTGCACGGCATTGTCACTACCCACCGGTTTCGATATACTAGTGAAAACACTAGTGATACGGCGTCCCCAGCGGCGGTTGAGCTGAACTCGGGGCTGAACGGTCGCGAAATCTGCCCGGTATCTGTGCCGCCGCGTTGGTGGGTCTCGCTGCGATAGTTTGGCAGCGGGGCGAACAATCTGGAGTGCATTATGCCGAAAGACACCTCGCAGTCGGGTCGCAAACAACCCGCTTCGTCGCAGGCCACATCTTTCTTGGATCAAGCTCTATTGACCTCGCCGGATCCGTTGGCAAAAATCCTGGATCTCGCCGATGACGCCATTATCTCCGTGGATGATGAACAGCGCATCATGCTTTTCAATCAAGGCGCCGAAAAGATTTTCGGATACACCTATCAGGAGGTTATCGGACAGTCTCTCGATGTGCTCCTGCCGGCTGCGTTGGCGGCGGTCCATCGGCAGCATATCCACGACTTCGCCGGAGCGCATATAACCGCGCGCCGCATGGGTGAGCGCGGCGAGATCCGCGGCCGCCGCAAGAATGGCAACGAATTCCCGGCCGAAGCCTCCATCTCTAAAGTGGACGTCAACGGCACCACCATGTTCACCGTTATCCTGCGCGACGTCACCCAACGCGTCGCCGCCGAAGAGAAAATTAAGACCTCGCTGCGAGAGAAAGAAGCTCTCCTCAAAGAGATCCATCACCGGGTCAAAAATAATCTGCAGGTAGTCTCCAGTCTGCTGGGCTTGCAGTCGCGTCTGGTGAACGACGAAGAGACGCGGAAAATGTTCCAGGAAAGCCAGAATCGGATTCACTCCATGGCGCTCCTGCACGAGAGCCTTTACCAGTCCAACAATCTGGCGAGGATCGACTTCCCCGACTACATCCGTCAGCTCGCTTCGCATCTGTTCCACTCCTATGGAGTCCGCGCGGAACGCATTCATCTCCGCACCAATCTGGACGAGCTTTATCTCGACCTGGATGCCGCCGTCCCCTGCGGGCTCATCATCAACGAACTGGTGTCGAATTCGCTAAAATACGCGTTTCCAGATGGCCGGGAAGGCGAGGTCTGTATCGAGCTGCGCGAACATTCCGAGGGCTTGGCCAGGCTGGTGGTGGCGGACAACGGCATCGGCCTGCGAAGTGATATAGACTGGTCCAGCGCCAGATCCTTGGGATTACGCTTGGTACGCTCGCTGGCCGAGCAGTTAGGGGCTAAAATCGAGGTGAAGTCCGATAGTGGAACGGAAGTCCAGCTCATCTTCGCCGCCGCTGCCTGAGTTCCGGCCCAGCAATAAGGTGCCCCATCAATAAGATGCCTGCACGAATTCTTATCGTCGAAGACGAACGGATTACAGCCGAAGATCTGCATGATATTCTCACCGAACTGGGCTATACGGTTTCCGCATCTGTTTCGAGCGGCGCCGACGCCATCGCCAAGGCGGCGGAAACGAAACCAGAGTTGGCCTTGATGGACATCCGCATCAAGGGAGACATGGACGGTACCGAAACTGCCCGAATCCTGCGCGAACGCTTCAACATCCCTGTGGTCTACCTCACCGCCCACGCCGACACCGCGACGCTGTCGCGCGCCAAGCTCGCGCTCCCGCTCGGTTACATTACCAAGCCGTTTCAGGAAGCCGAGTTGCACGCCAGTATCGAGATGGCCTTGTACAAGCACCAGCAGGAACTGAAATCGCGGGAACAGGAAGAATTGCTTGCATCGACGCTCGACGCTATCGCCGACGGAGTGATCGCCGTGGACCGGAGCGAAGCCGTCACGCTGTTCAATCCGTCCGCTGAAGCCTGGACGGGCGCCAGTTCACGGGACGCGATCGGCAAACCGTTTCGTCAGGTATTCCCGTTAGTCGACAGCGAAACGGGAGACGAAGTGGATGCCCCGCTCTGGCGCGTGCTGGCAGAAGGGACCGTTGAAGCGCTCGACGAGGGAGTGCTCCTGGTGGATCGCAAAGGCGAAAAGCGAGCCATCACCACTAGCATCGCGCCCACGCGGGATCATCGGGGCGACGTCTCGGGAGCCGTGATCGTCTTTGGGCGGCCGCGGAAGAATGGAGGGGCGCGCCCCCGGCCCGATTCCGCGCCTCGCGACGAAGATGAAGTCAGCATGGGCGGCTTCAAGATGGTGGCTGCCTCACCGGCCATGAAACAGGTCCTGCGATTCGCCCGTCGCGTCGCCGAGAGCGAAGTTTCCACTATCCTGCTGGAAGGCGAGAGCGGCACCGGAAAGGATGTCTTCGCCCAGTTTATTCATCACGTCGGACGCCATCGCGAGGGACCTTTTGTTCCGCTCAACTGCGCCGCCATTCCCGAGACATTGCTCGAAAGCGAGTTGTTCGGTTACGAGAAGGGCGCGTTTACCGACGCCCGCTCTCCTAAAGCAGGTATTTTCGAAATCGCCACCGGCGGCAGCATTTTTCTGGACGAGATCGGCGAGATGCCCATCGTGATCCAGGCCAAACTCCTGCGGGCGCTCGAGGAGCAGAACTTCCGGCGGTTGGGTGGCGTTCGCGATATTCAGGTAGACCTGCGCGTGATCGCGGCCACCAATCGGAAGCTCACCGATGCCATCGAACAAGGTAAGTTTCGCCTCGATCTCTACTACCGGTTGAACGTGATTCAGGTGGTGCTTCCTCCCCTGCGGGAGCGCCGGGAAGACATTCTTCCGCTGGCCGAGAATTTTATCCGCCACTACAATGTGAAATTCAAGCGCAATGTCCAGGGCGTCTCGCACGGAGTCGCTGCTGCCTTACTGACCCATAATTGGCCCGGCAATGCGCGCGAACTGCGCAACGTCATCGAGCGTGCCATGGTGCTGGAGGAATCCGACTGGATCCAAATGTCCAGCCTCCAGATCGCGCGCGAAGAAGGCCAGCCTGCTGTGCGCGACCTGCCCACTCAACCGGGCGATCCATCCTCGGATTTCAGCCTGGAGGAGGCCGAAAAGAGCCTGCTCCGGAAGGCTCTCGAAAAAGCCAGTGGCAATCAAACCCGCGCCGCCGTCATGCTGGGGATCACCCGCGACACGCTGCGTTACAAAATGAAAAAATTCGACTTGCACTGATCCGCTTCTGCCTCCCGCCCCCTGTTTCCTGTCTCGATGAAACCACACTGGCTCCGTAAAGTGGCGGGTTCCCTGGCATTCTGCGTCATGGTCGGCGGCGTAATCGCCACCGCAAATCTGATAGGCGCTTCCTTATATTGGTGGGAAAAACGAAGCGCTACCGGCACGGACGCCTGAGCCACGGTAAAATCGAGGTACTTATGCGAATTAAGGTCGTCCTTTGTGCTTTGCTGCTGGTGGTGAGCCTCACGGCCCGCCAACCCGTCCATTCGCAACACGCCATGGTGGTAGCGCAGGAGCCGCTGGCCGCCGACGTCGGTGTCGCGGTGCTCAAAGCCGGCGGCAATGCGGTGGATGCCGCGGTGGCGGTCGGTTTTGCGCTCGCGGTCACCCATCCCTTCGCCGGAAACATCGGTGGCGGCGGATTCATGCTGGTGCGATTCGCGGACGGCCGCGCGACGTTCATCGATTTTCGCGAGAAGGCGCCCCTCAAGGCCTCGCGCAACATGTATCTGGACGCCAATGGCAAGCTCACCCGGGACAGCCTGGTAGGATGGCGGGCCTCCGGCGTCCCTGGATCGGTGCGTGGCTTCGAGCTGGCTCACAAGAAGTACGGCCACAAGTCCTGGAGTGAAGTGCTGGACCCCGCTGTGAAGCTGGCGTCCGATGGTTTCCCGGTCTCTTACAGCCAGTCGGAATCGTTGCAGAACCCTAATACCACCAGGCTGCTGTCGCAATTTCCAGACTCGAAACGAATCTTCTTGAGCGCGAAATATGGCGAAAAGCTGATCCAGCCCGAACTGGCCGCGACGCTGAAGCGCATCCGGGAGCATGGCGCCGGCGAATTCTACGAAGGCGAGACCGCCAGGAAACTCGCCGCCGCTATGGAAGCCAATGGCGGATTAATCACTCTGGATGACTTAAAGCAATATCAGGCCATTGAGCGCACCCCTCTGCGCGGCCACTATCGCGATTACGAGGTCGTCACCTCCCCTCCGCCCAGTTCGGGCGGCATCGGTATCCTTCAGATGCTGGGCATGCTGGAGGGTTCCGGCTATGAGAAATCGGGCGCGGGCTCGGCCGCAACGATCCACTATGTCGCCGAGGTGATGCGACGCTTTTACGCCGACCGCAGTGAGTACTTCGGCGATCCGGATTTCGTCAAGGTGCCGATGCCGAAATTATTGGACCCGCGCTATATCGCGAGCCGTCGCAATAGCATCGATCCGCAGCATGCCACCCCCAGCGATCAGATTCGTCCGGGCGATCTGGGCCCCTACGAAAAGACCGAGACCACGCACTACAACATCGTGGATAGCGAGGGCAACGCCGTGGCGGTCACCTATACGCTAAATGGCGGTTATGGCAGCGGCGTGACGGTCCCGGGCCTTGGATTTCTGCTCAACAACGAAATGGACGACTTCGCCGCCAAGCCGGGTGAAGAGAATCTTTTCCACCTGATCCAGGGTGAAGCCAATGCAATCCAGCCGGGCAAGCGCCCGCTGTCGTCGATGACACCGACCATCCTGGTGCGCGACGGCAAACCGTTCCTGGTGCTGGGCGCGCCGGGCGGATCGCGCATCATCAACGGTGTGCTGCAAGTCATCCTGAACGTGGTGGACTTTCACATGAACGTGCAGGACGCGGTGGATTGGCCTCGCTTCCATCACCAATGGATGCCCGACCAATTGTATTTGGAAAAGGGCATCTCGCCCGATACCATTGCCATTCTGAGCGCCATGGGACATAAGATCGCTCCCTACGAAACCACCAATCCGGTGGTAGCGCGTGTAGAGGCGATCCTGAATGACAAAGGCTGGCTGCAGGGCGGCGCGGATGGCCGCGGACAATCGAAAGCGGAAGGATATTAAAGAGCCGAATGGAGCACGTCCTATCGACCCACATATTCGTCAACCATCGGCTAACGACGTTTTGGCTGGAGAAGATCTGGCAGGCCGGCGTGCCTGCCGTCGAGATTTTCTGCGCAAGGCAGCACTTGGACTTTCGTGATAAGGCGCAGATCAACGAGCTTGGTCACTGGTTCCGGGATTCGGAGTTGAAGATCCACTCGCTGCACTCGCCCATGTACAGCGATGACCTCTGGGGACGGTCCGGCCCGAACTCCTATATCAACATCACCGAGCCTCTGAAATCTAAACGGATGACCATGCTGGACGACATCAAACGCGCTTTGGATATCGCCGATGTCATCCCCTTCCGCTATTTGATCCAGCATATCGGCGTCTCAGAAGAAGAGTACGACGAGCACAAAGTGGAATCTGCGTTCACAGCGCTGGAGGAGATCAATCTGTTTGCGCGTGAGCGGGGCGTGGAAGTACTGCTCGAAAATATTCCGAACCAGCTTTCTAGCGCCGAGCGTCTCGTAAGTTTCCTGGATCAGACGCATTTGAAGATGAACTTCTGCCTGGATGTCGGGCACGCCAATATGAAGGAAGGCATTCCTACCGCATTCAGCATCATGAAAGGCCGTATCCGGTCCACCCACCTGCACGACAACAACGGCACGGAGGACAACCATTTCTGGCCGTTCTTCTCCCCAGCCGGGACCATCGACTGGAAAGAAACCATGAAGCTGCTGCGCTCGCAACCGGACCAGTATCCGCTATTGCTGGAATTGCGGGAGTTTCCCGAGCATCCGCTTCCGCAGTCCTTCGAGATTGTGAAGCAAATTTTCGAAAAGCTCGAGACCGTTTGATGCCGCGCCGCGCTCAGTCAGGAGCAGATTGCCCCACCACTGGCAGGTCAGAGACCTGCCTCACTATATGAGCGAGTACCCCAGAATCAGGATCGAAGACGCCGGAAAACACGCCGGTGAGCCGGTGGAAATCGCCGGCTGGCTTTACAACTTGCGCAAGTCCGGCAAGATCGTCTTCCCGCTCCTGCGCGACGGCAGCGGCACCATGCAATGCGTTGCGGTGAAGGCCAACATCGATGCAGCGCTCTTCGACACACTAAAAGACCTGACTCAGGAATCGTCCATCATTCTGCGCGGCAAAATCCGCGCCGAGCAACGTGCGCCCGGCGGTTACGAAATGGACGTCGAGGGCGCCGAAGTGGTGCAGCGGGTTCCTGAGTCCGATCCCTACCCCATCACGCCCAAAGACCACGGCACCGATTTTTTGATGGACCATCGCCATCTGTGGCTGCGCAGCAAGCGCCAGCACTCCATCATTCGCGTGCGCCACGAAGTGATCAAGGCCGTGCGCGATTATTTCGATTCGCACGGCTTCACGTTGGTTGACACGCCCATCTTTACGCCGGCCGCTTGCGAGGGCACGACCACCTTGTTCGAAGTGAACTACTTCGACGATGAGAAGGTCTACTTGACCCAGTCCGGCCAGCTTTATAACGAAGCCGATGCGATGGCCTTCGGAAAAGTTTATTGCTTTGGGCCCACCTTCCGAGCCGAGCGATCGAAGACCCGCCGCCACCTGACCGAGTTCTGGATGGTGGAGCCCGAGATGGCCTATGCGACTCTTGAAGACGTCAAAAAAGTGGCCGAGGAGCTGATCGTGTTCGTGGTCGGACGGGTGATCGAGAACCGTCGCGCGGATCTCGCAGCCCTGGAACGCGACACCAGTAAGCTCGAAAGCGTGAAGGCCCCGTTTCCACGCATGAGCTACGACGACGCTGTCAAGATTTTGCAGCAAAAGGGCAGCGAAATCCAGTGGGGTGGCGATTTCGGCGGCCCCGACGAAACCATGATCACCGAGGGCCTCGACCGCCCATTGATGATTGACCGGTACCCGACCCAGGTGAAGGCGTTCTATTTCGAGCCCGATCCCGATCGTCCCGAGCTGGCGCTGGGTGTGGACGTGATCGCACCCGAAGGATACGGCGAGATCGTCGGCGGCGGGCAGCGCATCCACGATCTGAATCTGCTGTTGAAGCGCCTGGAAGAGCACAAACTCCCGCGCGAAGCGTTCAACTGGTATATCGATCTCCGCAAATACGGCACTGTGCCGCACGGCGGATTCGGAATGGGCATCGAACGCTTTGTCGCCTGGATGTGCGGGCTGGAGCATATCCGGGAGACGATCGCGTTCCCCAGAATGCTCTACCGGACGCGTCCATGACACAGAAAACTCACAGGCAAGAATGCCTGTGCCACAGCTAGCCATGCGCCATTCCCACATCGCGATCATCGGTGTTCCGCTCGATCTCGGGGCTGGCCGCCGTGGCGTCGACATGGGCCCATCCGCGGTGCGCGTCGCGAATCTGAACGCCCGGCTCAGCGAAATCGGCTTCGAAGTCGAAGACCTCGGCAACGTCCCAGTGGCGCAGCCTGAAAGTCATCCGGAAGGCCAGCCGCATGCGAAATATCTGCCCCAGATCACGCAGACCTGCATACATCTGGCGGAGTTGGTGGAAAAGCAAATGGCGGCCGGAAAGTGCCCGCTAATCCTCGGCGGCGATCATTCTCTCGCTGTGGGAACAGTCTCGGGCGTTTCCAAACACCTGCGCGACCGCGGCGAAAAGCTGGGTATGATCTGGATCGATGCGCACACCGACATGAACACTCCCGCCACTAGCCCCAGCGGAAACGTGCATGGCATGCCGCTGGCTTGCTGTATCGGTCTGGGCCCGAAAGAATTGACCGATATCTTCGGTTACTCACCTAAAGTGGCCCCCGAAAACGTCGCGCTGGTGGGAATTCGGTCCGTCGACGACGACGAGCGCGACAACGTGCAGCGTTCCGGGGTTCATGCCTTTACGATGCGCGATATCGATGAGCGCGGAATGAGGTCGGTGATCGAAGAATCCATCCGGATCGCCGGTTCGGGAACCGCCGGCTTTCACGTTTCGCTCGACATGGACGCCGTCGACCCGCGCGAAGCGCCCGGCGTCGGCACGCCCGTCCGGGGCGGAATCACTTACCGCGAGGCGCACCTCGCCATGGAAACGATGTGCGATTCCGGGCGCATGACGTCCATGGAAGTAGTGGAGGTTAATCCGGTGATCGACGAAGTGAACCGAACAGCGGCTCTGGCCGTCGAATTAGTGATGTCGGCCATGGGGAAAAGGATTCTGTAACGAATGAAGACGCGCGTGGCGGTGATCTACGGTGGGCGGAGCGGAGAGCATGAGGTGTCGCTTCGCTCGGCTAAGTCCATCATCGATGCGATGGATCCCGAGAAATACAAGGTCTTGCATTACTTGATTTCGAAAGAAGGCAAATGGAGTCCCCGGCCCATCGTACCCGAGCCGCGCGCGAATCCGGAAATCGATGTGGTTTTCCCAGTCCTGCATGGCACGTTCGGCGAAGATGGCACCATTCAGGGCCTGCTCGAGTTAGCCGAGCTGCCTTACGTCGGAGCGGGCGTGCTAGCTTCGTCGTTGTCAATGGATAAGGAAATGATGAAGCGTGTCGCCGCCGCGCGTGGACTGCCGGTAGTAGATTATTATGTCCTGCCCCGCTCCTCGGGTTGGGTTAGCGGTTTTGGTTTTCCGGTATTCGTGAAGCCCGCGAATCTTGGTTCATCTGTCGGTATCTCCAAGGTACGCAACTGCGAGGAGCTGGAACAGGCGCGTGAATTGGCGTCATCGTTCGACCGCAAGATCATAGTGGAACGCGCCATCGTGGGACGCGAGTTCGAATGCGCCGTGCTCGGCAACGACGACCCAGTCGCCGCAACCCCCTGCGAGATCCTGCCCTCTCGCGATTTCTACGATTACGAGGACAAATATCTCCTCGACAAAGCGCAAACCGTGATTCCCGCCAACCTCTCGCCGGAACAGACCGCCGAACTGCAGAGGCTGGCGGTGGAGTGCTATCGCGCGGTGGAATGCGAAGGCATGGCGCGCGTCGATTTTTTGCTCGAAAGCGCCACCGAAAAGCTGTACATTAACGAGATCAACACCATTCCGGGTTTCACGTCTATCAGTATGTACCCGAAGATGTGGGAGTATTCAGGCCTCGCTATGCCCGCACTCATAGACCGGCTGATCGAGCTGGCGCTGGAGCGGCATGCGGGCCAAGAAACGACTGCGCTACACGAAGTAAATGCTCGCCCCGTTTTTGTTCTTTTTCGCGCCTCCTCCGCCGGCCGACGACCTCGACGGCCTGCTGAAACGCTTCACTGAACTCGTGGCCATCGTTGAGAGCCAGGCTGCCGATAAGGTGAACAGCGAGCAGGCCATCTATGGTGGCGCAATTCCCGGCATGTTACGGGAGCTCGATCCGCATTCGATTTTCTTCGATCCCCAGCAGAACCAGCAGCTCAAGGAAATGGAAAGCTCCGAGCGAAAAGGATTCGGAACGGTGGTCTCGGTACTGCCGGGTCGCGTGATCATTCTCCAGGCGCTGCCTGGCACGCCGTCGGCCAAGTCGGGGCTACAGCCGGGAGACGAGATTGTGGCGGTCAATAACATTGCGCTGGCGCGTCTCGAGTTCGACCAGATCATCGAATTTCTGAGCGAGGCGCGGCAGCATCAGGCGCAGCTCATCGTACGGCGTCCGGGCAACGTACGGCTGCTCGATTTCATCCTGGACCCCGCTCTAGTCGATTCTCCGAGCGTCGATCGCGCGTTCCTGCTCAAGCCCGGAGTGGGCTACGTCCGCGCCAATGGCTTCGATCCGCAGACTGCCAAGCAGCTCAAAGCTGCGATCGAGAATCTTGGCGGCGAGAAGTTGAAGGGCTTGGTGCTCGATCTGCGCGATAATCCCGGCGGCGTCGTGCAAACCGCGCTCGAAGCCGCGTCCTACTTTCTCAAACCCGGCCAGCGAATACTCAGCGTGAAGGGACGCAGCATCGAGGGTCAGGACGTCGATGCGCCAAAGACTGCAGCCCCGTATTCCTTCGCTATCGCGGTGCTGGTGAATGCAAAGACAGCCAGTGCTGCCGAGATCGTCTCTGGCGCTCTGCAGGACCACGATCGCGCGACCATCATCGGGCAGCCGACTTTTGGAAAAGGACTGGTCCAGAATGTTTTCCCGCTATCCGGCAACACCGCGCTCGCCCTAACCACGGCCTTTTATTACACGCCGAGCGGACGATCGATTCAGAAAACTTTGCCCAGCGGCCACCTGGAGATCGAGAAACAGAAGGACGAGTTTCGGACGGATTCGGGGCGTATTGTGACTGGTGGAGGCGGCATTCAGCCCGATGTATTGATCACACCGGAACCAACGACGAAACTGCGGCTCGCCTTGGACGCCAGCGGTATGATCACGTCATTCGCCACCGATTTTATCCAGAGGAACAAGATCACCGACGCCTTTGAGGTGACGCCCGCGGTGCTCGAGGAGTTCCAGGTCTATGCCGCTGAGCACAGCATCCAGCCGCCGGTGGGCGAGTGGGTGCGAGAGCGCGAGTGGGTGCAGAACCGGTTGAAGCAGGAGATTTTCAACCAGGCGCTGGGAGTCGCCAAGGGTGATGAAGTGGAGGCCCAGCGTGACCCCGCCATCCGCGCCGCCCTGTCCACATTAAACTAGCGACTAACGACGTTCGCAGCACGCAGTGCGCAGCACTGGAGCAATCACCTACATCTGCTCGCGGTGCCCCAGACCGGCGACTCATTTTCTCGTGCCCTCGGCCGCGTTCATTGCGATTACGCCCGTTATCGGAACGCTCGCGCGCCGAGCTGCGGCCATTTGTGGCAGGCTCGCTACTATTCGTGTCCAGTGGATGGGCCGGCGGTGTGGCGCGTGATGGCGTATATCGAGCGGAATCCGATCCGGGCCAGGCTGGTCGAGATCGCTGAAGAATTCCGGTGGTCGAGCTTCCGCGCCCATGCGACAGGTCACGAAGACGGATTCGTGCAAATGGCCACTTGGCGCGAGTTCTACACCGCGGCGCGCTGGCGAGAAACGCTGCGGCTGGGCGTGGATGACGAGATTCTCCAGGAACGGCTGCGATCGGCGACGCGCACAGGTCGCCCCCTTGGCTCCGAGGAGTTCCTCGATGAAATCGACCGCAACATCTGTCGCGCACTACGGCCACGCCAAGTCGGGCGGCCACGAAAGGCTCCGCAACGGCCGCAATTAAGCCTGGAAATCGGTTTTTGAGTGCACTGTCACTAATTTTGCGCGGAGGGCGTGGATCATCACCGGCAGCAGCGACACAAAAATGATCAACAGCACGAACTTCTCGAAGTTTCGCCGCACGATCGCCACTTCACCCAGCAGATAACCCAGGATGGTCATCGAGAAAACCCATCCCACTCCACCGAAAATATCGAACGAAAGAAACCGCAAGTAGCGCATGTTCGCAACCCCGGCGATGAACGGCGCGAAGGTGCGGATGATGGGCACGAACTTGGCGTAGATGATCGTCTTGCCGCCGTGTTTCTCGTAGAACGCCTTGGTCCGCTGCAAATGCTCCTGCTTGAAAAAGCGCGAATCCGGCCGGTTGAAAATCGCAGGACCGGCTCGCCGGCCCAGCAAGTAACCGCTCCAATCGCCCAGCATCGAGGCGCACACCAGAAGCAACATGATCACCACCAGATTGAGCTCGCCCGCGCCGGCCACGACCCCGATCGTGAAGAGTAAGGAATCGCCCGGCAGCACGAAGCCTACCAGCAGGCCGGTTTCGGCGAACACTATGCCGGCCAGCATGGCATAACCGGCCCAGCCGGACATGGCGGTAGAGAGCAGTTGGATCAGACGCTCGGGAGTGGTGAGCGTCCGCAGAAAATCCAGCAAGGCATGAATCATCCGGCGGCGCGGTTAGCTTCGATACCGCGAGATCAGCCGATTGATCACGTCCCTGTGCATCTTCACTTTTCCCTGTTGGATCAGCGTGCTGAGAATGCTGTCCCGCAGCATGACCTGCCGTTCGGCGGTCTTCTTGCCTTTGAGGGCCAGGACAATAGCGTCGCGCTCTTGCGCCAGTTTGCTCATGTCGGGCTCCTGCCGTTGGACGATTTTGGCGACCACCGTCTGCGTGCCGGAATTGATCGGTCCGATAATGCTGCCCACCGGCTTGTCGAACGCATCCCCGAGATAGCTGGCCGCGCCGATGCCTTCAGCCACGCCATTGCGGGCGAAGAAATCCGTGCTCTTCACTTCCATCCCCAGGGCCTTGGCGGCGGCCTTCAAATCGCCCCCATTCGTCTTCAAGAGATCCGCTGCCTTCTTGGCCTTATCGGCGACAAGCTGCATGCCCTGCTGTTGGGAGTACTGTCCACGTACCTGAGCTTCCACTTCGCCGTACTCGGCCGGATGCGACGGATGGATATCGGTCACTTCGGCAACCACCAGCTTGTTTCCGGCTTGCATAACTTGGCTGACCTCGCCCTTTTTCAGCGACATGATGGTCGCGGGAGCCTGCGGGTCCGTGCCGAGCGTGGCAACGGTATCGCCTTGCTTGAATTTGTCGACGGGGACAAACTGCAGCTTGAACTTATCGGCGATCTGCCGCCCATTTTGGGGAGCCTTCACCAATTCCGCGTGAGCTTGGTCGGCCAGGTTTTGCATGAGGTCGAAAACCTGTTGATTCCGCAGATTGCCGACGATCTCGGGTTTGACTTCAGCCAGAGTACGCAGACGGGCCGGTTCTCTTTCCATCACCTGGATGATATGGAAGCCATACTCGGTGGTGATGACATCGCTGATTTCCTTGGGCTTCAGCGAGAAAACGGAGTCCTCGAAGTTCTTCACCATCTGACCGCGCACGATCCAGCCCAGATCGCCGCCCTTCGCGGCCGAACCTGGATCTTCAGAATTCGTCTGCGCCAGTTTTGCGAAATCCGCGCCGCCCTTGATTTGCTTCAGCAGATCCTCCGCTTTGGCCTTAAGCTGGGCAATCTCCGCCGGGGTTTTGCCGGTGGTCTTGATCAGGATGTGGCGGGCTTGGACGCGTTCCGGTGTGCGGTATTGATCCTTGTGCGAGTTGTAGTAGGACTCCACCTGCGCATCGGAAATTTGGATGGACTGGCCCACCTGGGCCTGATCGGCCACGATCAACTGCACGTCCCGCGTTTCGGGCTGGGTGAAGAAGTTCTTATTCTTGTCATAGTAGGCTTTCAACTGCTCGGGTGTGGGCTTCACTTCCGATGCCAGTTTGGCGGGATCAAACCCCAGGTAGTCGAGCTTGACCTTCTCGTTACGGCGCCGGTACTCCGTTTCTACCTCCGCCGGGGAGACGACGGCACCTTCAATCGCCAGGGCTTCCAGAGCGTTAAGAGCCAGACCGCTGCGCATGTTGTTTTCAAACTCACCTACGCTCTCCCCCATTTGCTCGACCGCGTCCCGATACTGTTGCGGGTTAAGAGTGCCGAATTGCGTGGAACGAATCGCGTTCGCCAGATCCTGATCGCTGACGTCAAAACCCAGCCGCTTGGCTTCGTAAGCTATCGCGCGTTCCTCCACCATCTGATCCACCTGTTGCGGGATGATCACCTGCACCAGATCCGGTGGAATCTGTTGGCTTCTCAACTGGTTCTGGATTCCCAGTTCGACGTCGTGCAAGGTGAGCACGTCCTTGCCGATTTCGGCGACGACCTGGTCGTTTTGGTTCGCGGAAGTCGTAGTCCCGGCGCCCGGAATCAGATAGACCAACATCGAAAGCGCAACCATCCCGAGCATGACGCCCAGATAGAATGCGCACTGCTTTTGCCCTGCTACGAAACAAGTCAAACATGGGTGAGGACTCCTACAAAGAATGACGGCGGGTCTAAGCCACTATTATACCTGAAATCTGTTGTAAGCTGATGGTAGCGGTGGAGTTCGCTTAACGCCGTCCACAACGGCCAATAACTCCTACAGTGGTTCTCGCTGTGGGAGTGTCGCTTCTAGCCTTCCCCGGCAGACCACAAAACAGAATAGAAGGGAAATCCTTCGATGGATCAAGTATGGTTTGTCGCGGCTCTTTGGCTTTTGCTCGCCCTTATCGCCGTACTCGTCGCGAACTGGCTCAAGGTTTCCATTGCACTTTCTGAGATTGTCATCGGCACCGTGGCCCAACTGGCGATTGGCGCGCTAGTTGGCGGCGAAGCGCTGGGCGCCAAGGCGCCTTGGATTACGTTTCTGGCCGGCACCGGCGCGATCGTTCTGACATTCCTGGCGGGCGCCGAACTCGACCCCTATGTTTTCCGTGCGAAATGGAAGGAGTCCACGGCAGTCGGCCTGGTGGGCTTTTTCTGCCCTTTTTTCGGGGCTACCACGGTGGCCCATTTCGTTCTAGGGTGGCCTTGGCGGCCAAGTTGGCTCGCCGGAGTGGCGCTGTCAACCACTTCGGTCGCTGTCGTTTACGCTGTGATGCTGGAACTCGGCTTCAATCAGACCACCTATGGCAAGGCGATACTGGCGGCGTGTTTCATCAATGATCTTGGGACTGTCCTGGCCCTGGGGATGATATTTTCGCCGTTCACGATCAAGACCTTGATCTTTCTGGCCGTAAGCCTGGTCCTGTTCCTGATTTTGCCGTTCGTCACGCGCTGGTTCTTTGAACGCTACGGCGGGCGCGTGTCCGAATTGGAGACCAAGTATTTGCTATTCCTGCTCTTCGGACTCGGCGGTGTGGCCGTCTGGTCCGGCAGCGAGGCCGTCTTGCCCGCCTACATCATCGGTATGGTTCTGGCGGGCACAGTTGGCAAAGATCACCTCCTGATACGGCGCCTTCGTACGCTAACATTCGGTTTGTTGACGCCGTTTTATTTCATTCGCGCCGGAAGCTTCGTATCGGTGCCGGTGCTGGTGGCCGCTCCGCTCGTATTCGTGGCGCTGTTCTTCGCCAAAATGTTCTCGAAGCTGGCCGGCCTGCTTCCGACCGTTCGCGCTTTCGGCTACAGCGGCCATGACGGGGTCTATTACTCGTTGATGATGTCCACCGGCCTGACGTTCGGGACGATTTCCGCACTGTTCGGTTTAAATCACGGTATCATCGACCAGGGTCAATACTCTCACTTGGTCGCGACCGTGATTGGCAGTGCAGTAATTCCAACGGCGATTGCAAACGCGCGGTTCATGCCTCGGCACGAGACCTTGCTGGTGGGAAAGGAGGCACAATGCTGACGAAAGGCCCGGCGAAAAAGGTTACGATCTTCATCAATGAAGACACCCAGCACCACATGATGGCGCTGCACGATTCGATCATGACCTTTCTCTTGCATAAGGGGATCAGCGGCGCCACCGCCACCCGCGCTTTTTCCGGATTCGGCTCACACCAGCAATTGCACACCCCCAAGATCGAGGTCCTGGCGCAGCACCTGCCCATTCGGATTGAGTTCGTCGAAACATCGGAGAAAGTGGAAGAAGTCCTTCCAACTCTTTATGAAATGGTTTCGGACGGTCTCATCGAGGTGCAGGATACCAACGTCGTCAAGCATGCTCGCAAGTCCCCGAAGGCCCAGCCGAATCTTCCGCACGAGCGCATGGAGGGCCGGGCCAAGCTGCTCCGCGTGTTCATCGGAGAGGCGGACAAGTGGCATGATGAGCCCCTCTTTGACGCTATCGTGAAGAAGCTTCGAATGATGGATATCGCCGGGGCCACGGTGTATCGCGGCATTTTGGGATATGGCGCCAAGGGCCACCAGCACAAAAAGAGTTTCTTCCATGTGTCGCGCGACATGCCGATAATGATATCGGTGATCGACAGCCCGGAAAAGGTCATCGCCGCCGCTGAAACTATCGAAGGAATGTTGGAGGACGGTCTGATCGTGATCTCCGACGCCGATATTGTCCGCTTAGTTCGAAGCCAAAAGATAGCGGAGGTGTCCGGTGCGCCAACTTCAAACCGCTAAGATTTTGCGCATTCACATTTCAGAGTCCGATCGCTATCAGGGCCAGCCGCTGTATGAGGCGATCGTCGCGAAATGCCGCCAGTTGAAGATTGCTGGGGCCACCGTTTTTCAGGGGCTGGAAGGCTACGGGGAAACAGGGGAGATGCATAAGGGTCATCTGGTCCGCAGTGACCGCCCCATCATGATCACGATCGTCGATACGGCGGAGAATATGGAACGGCTCGTTCCAATTGCAGCCGAAATGGTGGATACCGGCTTGATGGCAATGTCGGAAGTTCAAATGATTCGAGTAGAGAAACAAGCCCCATTCAGCCAGTGACCAATCTCGCCAGAATATTTCTTGGGGCTAACACAAACCAAAACAGAGACTTCGATGTTTCGTCCACCCCGTCAACTTGATGAACCCACTCCAGACTGATGCCACACTGGAGTCGCGATGTTTCGATTTCAGCAAATTCTATTGATAATCGTTGCGGCAGGCGCGCTGCACGGCCAGATCACGCAATTGGATCTGCATTTTCAGAGCAGAGACGTTGACTTCTCGACGGCCAATTCGACCACGCCATTCAAATCCGGTACGAGCTTGCCATCCGTTTGTAGCGTAGGCCAAATGTTCTTTTTGCTAAATGCGCCGGCTGGCGCCAACCTCTACGGTTGTACGTCCCTGAACGGATGGACGATCGAATCGAACTCTGGTGGCGGCGGTTCGGGCGCGTCGATGGCCAGCCAGTTAGGCGATTTCGCAGTCGTCAGAACCAGCGCAACTGTGCTGACGATTGGCGCAAACTGCTCGGTGACGACGCCTTGCATCGTACGCTTTGGAAGTTTGGTTTATTCATTCGCGAGCGGCGGATCCGTTTCGATCTCCGCTGGTACCGGACTGGCCTACGTATACGTCTCGAGCGCCGGCGCTCTGACGGTTGGACACAACCTGACAGCCAACTGTACCGCCGGATGTACCGCCCAGAGCGGAGTCACGTCGTTCCCCGCCGATTCCATCCCTTTATTCACGTGGTCAGCAACCGGCGGGACCTGGGACGCCGCCGGGGGCCTGGATCAACGCGCGCTGCTTAGCTCCAAAAGCATCGTAGCGAGCACCGGACTCACCAGCGCGGAATCTTCCGGCAAAACTGTCGTTACTGTGGATTCCACGATCGTGAGCCTGCGGACCTCCGTGCCCGCCACTTCGAGCGCGGCCTGCGTCACGGGGACGTGGGCTACGGATTCGTCGTACTATTACCTTTGTGTGAGTCTGAACTCGTGGCGACGCGCCGCCCTTTCGACCTGGTAGCTACTATGAGTATTCAGACTATGCGTTCGACTCCCTGCGTCCTCTTGTTTTCCGTCATCCTGCCGGCCTTTGGAGCGACCTCCATCCTGCCCATCGATGCCACGCAAATGCAGGCTAAGATCACCGTACAAACTGATCAAACCGGATTCTGCACTTATCGTGCATCGCGCGGGACCACCTTCAGCACAAATGTCCCTGATCTTGTGGACAACGCGAACACGGATGCGCGCGCCGGGTCCATTGTGAATCCAGGTACGCACATCTTCATCCTGGGTACGCGCAAAGCCAACGACGCCCTCGCTGCTGCGGCCACCTACTGGATCGGAGTGACTTGCGGCGCCGATTCGGAAGTGTCCCGTGTCTTCACAACCCGCCCCATACAATGGGGCAACACGGCTCCCGACATCTTGCCGTTTAACTCAGCCAAGTTCGGCAACATGGACCATCCGGTAATCGATTGGAACGGAACCGCAGCGGCAAACACATTTTGCGATCCCAGCACCCACTCCTACTGCGATCC
The DNA here is from genome assembly GCA_963780485.1 of Bryobacterales bacterium. GTDB lineage: Bacteria > Acidobacteriota > Terriglobia > Bryobacterales > Bryobacteraceae > Palsa-89. The sequence continues at coordinate 462,657 of CAWACO010000001.1, read as the reverse complement.
CAATACCGGAGTTGAGTATTGGCCGGTTACGAAGCCTGGCTGGATAAGCTCCTAGCTGGTATCCCGCAATATATGTAGGCTCTTGGGCACAGACGCCGATTCAGTTGACCGGCAGCACATGGACGAATCCGGCACAAGTCTCCTATCACGCACCTTCGCCTTCTGTATATGCTACTGCCACTGGAACCAACAAACTATTTGTCCCGTTAAATCAATTTAGTTGTGCAAATGGCCAGGGTCTTACCAGTTTCGCAGGTGGCTGCACCATCGATGACATGAGCTTTACGCTGTGGTGTGGAAACGCGACAACCGGGGGAGTGACCGGGTTCACCATGCAGTTGTCGTTTGACGGTGGACAGACGCTATTTGGAAATCCTACCACGTCTTCAAACTGTCCCACAGGAACGCCTGCCCAACAGGGTGTGTACCCAAATGCTAACCCTTCCCCTATCTTTGCTGATTGGGGAGCCATTCCACAAAGGAATTTAATCATTCCTCCTACGGGAACTGTAAGTACGTCTGGTACGGCAGTCACTCTCACGACTTCTAGCCCCTCTGCCTCGAACTTCTTCAATCTGGACTGGAAGACCGGAACGCCGATTCTAATCAACGGTAGCTATGCACATTTGGCTGCACCGCCTTCTTCATCCACAGCCCTGACTACGGTTGAGAATTTAGGAACATTGACAAACGTGGCGTACTCCGGTGCAAATGCCGGAGTGGTGATCTGGAAGACGAATACCTCCTCAGCCAGTGTGGACGTGGCTATTGGAATGAACTTTGCATTCTCGTCGCCTATTTACCAAGGCTCAAATGGCGATGCAGAGATGGTCAACCTGGCCAGTGTCTCGGTATCTAAGAGTGCGGACGGTGTGACTTGTGGAATTTACACAGTGGGATGCTCGGCAGGTGTGCTGAGTCCACCAGTGACCGGGTATTTAGGAAACATCTATGCCGGTGGAGGAACGGCATCCGTTTTCTTGTGGATTCCGCGCAATTCCGATGGCTCACCACGAGGTGAGACGCGGCTTCTTAGTATATTGAGCAAGCCAGCAGGAAGTGTTAGGGTAAATGGCAATGGTGATACTATTTCAGGGGCGTCGCTAGGTCAAAACTTTGGCGTGTTCTTTGATGATAGTAATGGAAATGCAGCCTATGCTACCGACCAAGGCGGAGCGCGTGCGTGGAAAATAACCTATAACGAGTCCTATTCGGGTTGCGCCGGTTATGTCGCATACTCACCTTTCCCGGCCTCGGGCAATTACAGTAGCGCCCTCACCGGAGCCCCACCTGCGGATGATTGTTTTCTTTACACCGTCATGACGCCGTCCGCTGGCGGCAAAGACATAAAAACCCAAATCATGGGTACGGTCGGAAACAATGGTGCCTACCAAAGCGGCCTGAACTATCTAGGGCAGACGGTGGGACCGGCGCATACTGGCTACGATCTCACATGGATGCCCAGTGTAGGCGCTTCCAGTATCTTTGGGGCATATCTCATTGGAGGAGTGAGTACCGGAGTACAAAATCATCTTGGGGTCACCGCAGCTTTCACCGATGATGGATCTGGAAATGGAACGTATGTGCTCAGTGGCTTATGGAATTCTTGGGATGTGGGCGGTCATCGATGGGGTGGGAACCACAGTTGTCCTTATTTCAACATGGGGAGCTATGGATTTTGTAGTCTCGATCCATTGAACGATACAGGAATCTCAACCTTGGTGTTTCCAAATGCCAATAAGACTTTAGTGTCCCAAGTGAACCGCGCAGGATTCGGCTCGACCGCAGCCTGGGACAGTAACACCAGTTTGAATGCAACATCGGATTTTTACACCTGTCCTACCGGACTGCCCGCTCCGTACACGAGTCTTTCCAGTACGGCGAATTGTGTGCAGGTAAGAATTCACGATCCGTTCTGCCAGTTCACTCCCAATACTACGCACACGTTCGTTGATGGCCACACGGAAGCGACTGAATTTCCTTGTACCACACCGGGTTTTGGAGTTTCCAACGCAGCGTACTCCAAGCTCACGGACGTTCAGGTTGGTGACTATCTTGAAGATTACAACGGCACTCGTGAGAGATTCGTTATCCTTACCGCACCGTCTTACAATGGCTTGAATGACATCACGTTTTGGGTGTTGCGGACGGCGGGTTACGTATTCCTGCAACCAACCTACGGGTCCAATAATTTAGATGATACAAGCGGCTACGGTCATACCTCTGGCTGTACTTGCGTGCATTCCAACGGCTGGTTGATGATGACTATACCTTACGGCGGTGGAAATGCAACAGCGCTTGATATATCCAGCCACACGAATACATGGCTTTATGACAACCCTGCCCGAGGGGAGGGCCATGCAGTAGGCGGCCCCGGCTCTTTGCCGAATACGTACTCATATTCCATGGCTGGCTGTGGGCCAGGATTTAACCTCTACTGCGGGACGTCTAATCTAAGCGCTGCCGCAAGCGTAGGCATTCCTTTTGTGAATTCAGCTACGGGAAACCCCACGTTCGCTGGAGTTGGTAATACAGGAAATTACTATCTTCAAAGTTATCAGAACGCAACTTACAAGCCGGGTGTATTACCGCTTCCTGTGTTTACTGACGTCAAGTCTATTCTTCCTGGAGGTCCGGCACAACCTGAAAGTATAGCTAATAGTTATGGTAACTCTTTTACGATGACGTTAGTTTCTGGGACAATTCACAGCTACTTAGTGTCTTCTGACTGCTGTGTTGCTAGTCCTGACTACAAGCGCCAGGGACTTCAAGGATATGCTGGCCGCTTCTGGATGAAGGATGTCTCCAGTCCCACTACATTTGGGAGCGCGGCGGATTTGCCTAACTGGTCGGTTTGCGTAGTTCGCAACGTAAACGAGTGCATGTTCGGATCTACAGTAGGACAGTACTATCTTTCGGCTCCGCAGGCTGATATCCAAACTAACTGCATCTCTGCGAATTTCGGCAATGCTGTTCCTTGTTTGAGCGCCTTCGGGGTGGTGCTGGGGCAGTTTTACCAGTTTCGTAATGATCTATCTGACCTGGTTGGCGCAGGATATCGGAAATTTGGCTTTGCGCACGGCCACGTTGGAGGTCAATATGGCTTCACGAATTGCCGATTCACTCCAGATGGTCAGTTTGAGATGTGCCCCGGTTATTGGATGGACGGAGTAAGAACCGATTGGATTGCGATGCGAACCGGCCAACTACCTCCCGTAGATTCGATCAATCGCACAAATTTCGTCAACGTGCCGGTGAGCGTACAACCACTGGGCGGCGCGATGTATGTCCGGGCCAGGTTCGGATACCTCGAGAACGGGGGGGACTTGCTGCATTGTACAGCGTATGCACAGGACTGTTCGACCGAGATCCCCAGCGGCGCATCGACGGATCCGTTCAGCTTTACGAACGAAACGGTGACACGTCAGGCCTGCGCGAATGGAGCGAGTTGCACGATCACCATCCCTACTCTGCCAAACCGCATCGTGTACTACGTGGTTGACCGCCTCGACAGCAATGGCAACGTTTTGCAAACCGGCTTGATGCAGGCCGTCGCCGTGCCCTGAAGCGCCCGCACCGGACCCAGGAGTCTCGTCTTACCTACAATAGAGTTAAGACTATACGAGTCGGAGATGTGGAAGAAGTCACAGTTGCGGTACTTGTTGGTTATCGCTGGTATTTTCGCCATTTTCCTGACCGTTGCGCTGGCTAGCGCGCGGACTAGAACCCCTTGGGAAGACGAGTCATGGTTTGGCAGCGCCACCTACAACCTTCTAACGGAGGGGCGTCTTGCAACCAACCTGATTGAAGGCGCGGGTACGTGGAGAGCCGGAACGGCTCAGCATTTCTATTGGGAGCCGCCCCTCTCCTTCGTCGCTAACGCTTTGTTTTGCAAGATTTCTGGTTTCAGCATTTTCGCACTCCGGGGCGCATCGATTCTCTGGGGCTTCGTAGCCCTTGCATCCTGCGCGCTTCTGGTGTGGAAGCTCACCGGCCGCGCGCGCGCAGCCGTTATCGCACTTTTCCTGGTCTCAGTGGATTACTTCTTTCTACTCGCTTCATCTGAGGCCCGAATGGACGTAATGTGTTTCGCACTCGGCATCGCGGGACTCACATCCTACGTGCTTCTACGCGAGCGCAACTTGGCGGCCGCCTTGTTCATATCACAGGCCTTCATCGTGATGAGCGGAGCCACGCATCCAAACGGAATCCTTTGGTTCGCCTGCGTCGCTGCCACCGTTCTGATTTGCGACCGCAAACGCCTTGCGCCACGCCAGCTAGCCTGGGCTGCCGTACCTTACCTTATCGGAGCGATCGGCTGGGGAATATTTATCGGCGCGGATCCGCATGATTTCGTCACCCAATTTGTCGGCAACATGAAAGAGTCCAGCGCCAGCAATGCCCTCTACCGGTCCCCGCTTTCCGCTCCGATTGCAGGTTTCATGGTCGAGCTACGCGAACGCTATCTCGGCCCTTACGGACTGCTAGGCGGAGTGGGAGGGCTGAACAGGTTGAAGGCGATCGTGCTGCTCATTTACCTTGCTGGGATCGTGATTGCCATGACGGTTTCCTCGGTCCGCGCGCAGCCACCGGTGCGATTCCTGCTGATCATAATGCTGATCGTATTTCTGTACCTGGCGTTCGTCACCGGCAACAAATGGTACAGATATCTAATCCATCTGACGCCCTTGTGGGCCATGTTGTTAGCGATTCTGCTCGACCGGGCGCTCGAGCAGCGGACTTATACCCCAGCGGCGGCGCTCGCGGTGCTGCTCGTCATGGCGGTGGTGCAGTGGGGCGGAATGCTGTACCGGATACGTCAGAACCCGTATACGCGCGAATACCTGCCCGTGTCCCGCTTTATCGAGCAGAATTCCTCGCCCGCGAGCTTCATCATCGGGCCTGCAGGGTTTTATTGGACTCTGTGGGGGAAACGGCAGTTCATCAACGATTTGAGGATCGGTTACGTGACCGGCAAGTCCGCCGACGTGGTTATCATCAACGACTGGTACCGTAGCGTTCTTCTCGACGCCACGGGAGATATCGCGCCGGTCCGGGACTATGCGCGGCGGCTTCTTTCCGAGAAATACACCTCGCAATGGGTCCACGGCGAGTACACAGTGTATTTGAGGAAATCCACCCAGAGTATCGCCGTCCCAGCCACTAGCTCTTCTATCGGGGGAATCCCGGAACTTACCGGCTCTTCCAAATAACTGCCCTTCCGCATGACGTGCGGACGATGAGGTAGCAAGAAGCCCGCCCGCCTGGTTCAAATTCCAGCTTCCAGGCGCAACGCAAGCAGCTCCGGCAAGCCCGCCTCCAGGATCTTTCTTTGGGCTGAAGCAACATCGTATTCGGCGCGGCAAAGCGTGACTATCCGAATATCCGGTTGATAGATGGCGTAAGCGGCGCGAGGATCGCCGTCGCGCGGCTGTCCCACCGAGCCGGGATTGATCAGGTAACTGGCATCCGCCTCCAAATCGAGAACCTCGGCATCCGACTCCATGTCCACGCCCCGCAAGCGCCTTACTCCATTCCGGTGACACAGAAATCCACACTGCAAATGGGTGTGCCCGAAGAAAGAGACCGATGCATCGAGATAGGGTGCGACCTGCGCTACATCCTGTTCAGAGACAACGTATTCGTCCTCATCGAGCGGGGAGCCGTGGACAATCTGAAATCCGTTGACCCGCTCGGGACCTTTGGCGAGATCGCGCAGGTACCCGATGTTGTCCGGTTTCATGATCTCCTGGGTCCACACCGCGGACGCGCGGGCAATGGCGTTGAACCATTCCAGATCTTCCAGGCCCGCGCAGGCTTTGTCGTGATTTCCGCGCACAATGTTGGCGACGTTGTTCCGCACCCATTCGGTGACCGCGTCGGGATCTGCGCCATACCCCACCACATCGCCACAACATACGATGCGATCGTAACTGGATTGTGCGCGCGCGAGCACCGCCTCGAGCGCCTCCCAGTTGGCATGGATATCGCTCAGGATCAGGTAGCGCACAGGCGAAGAAGAGAGATTTCAGGAGGCGCGCCCAGGCGCACCGGTACGCCGATGGTTCCGATCCCGTTCGATACATAGACCGACGACTTGCCTTCCTGGTAAAGGCCTTGCACGTAATTCGTGAAATAGCGGGCCACGTTCAGATGCTGGTGCAAGATCTCGAAGTCGACCTGGCCGCCATGCGTATGACCCGCGATCGTCAAATCGTAGCCTTGCGCGGCCGCCACGGGAAATACGTCGGGATTGTGCGAAAGCAGCACGTTCAACACCCCGGGCACTATCATCCGTTCGGCGCCCACCAAGTATTTGGAGTGCAACTTCTGATAGTCCACGCCGGCGAAATTTATTCTTGCGCTGCCGAACTGAAGCAGCTTGGCTTGCTGGCGTAGGAATTCGATTCCCATGCGCCGTCCTTCGGCCGCGACATATTTCTCAGCTCCGGCGTACACCTCGTGATTGCCCAGACAGCCCAGCACTCCGGCGTCGGCGCGCAGCCGGCTGAGCTGGCGCAAACAGGCATCCAACGGATCGCCCCGGCGGGTAATGAGATCCCCAGTCACCAGCGCCAGATCGGCGTGCGTTTCGTTCGCCATGTCCACAGCGCGGGCAAATTCCCCCTCGCTCAAGAAAGGGCTGAGATGGATATCGGTCACCTGAACGATCCGCAGGCCGTCCAGATCCTTGGGCAGATTGGGGATGGGGACTTTGACCTCGCTGAGTTGGAACTGGTTGCGCCTCACGATTCCAAAGACAGTGCCTGCGATCGGTGTGACACACATGCCGGCGGCGGCCGCCTGGAAGAACGCGCGCCGTGAAGGATGAAAGGCCGGAACTTTGCGCCATGTGAGCAGTCCAAAATAGAGTCCGATCAGGCACATGGTTTCCACCAGCGAAGCGCACTCCAGCCAGGTGGACCACCATACCGGAACATGCCACTGCACGCGCTGGAATTCCAGAAGGTATCCGAGCATCAACAGGATACTGGAGACCAATGTCACCAAAGCTAGCGCGATCCTACGCTCCGGATAACGCCGCAAGAGCCATCGGATGACCTGGTATTGCATCCCCAGACCTACCATTAACAAGAACAACCCGGGGAAGAAATGCAGACGGAAAAGCATTGTGAGGCTAGTACTATTCTATCGGCTTCTTCTCAGCCGATATGTTAGATGTCGATACTCTATCGGCAATTTGGAAGCTACAATGTAGTCGGAGGCACACCTCATGATTCTCGAAGCGACCCAGTCCGTCGACAATGAAATCAATCCGTGGCTGTCTGCCGCCGCGCGCTTCGATGAAGCCGCTGAGCGGCTGGGCCTGGATGAGGGCCTCTGCAAAGTGCTGCGAACATCGGCTTTGGAGCTGAAGGTCGCCATTCCGGTGATGCTGGATGACGGCCGCCTGGAAGTTTTCACCGGCTATCGGGTGCAGCACTCCATCGTCCGCGGACCTTCGAAAGGTGGAATTCGCTTCGCGCCGGATGTCACGCTGGATGAAGTGCGGGCTCTGGCGGCCTGGATGACCTGGAAATGCGCGGTGGTAAACATTCCCTTTGGCGGCGGCAAAGGCGGAGTCATTTGCGATCCCGATGTGCTTTCGCCCGGCGAACTGGAGCGCATCACGCGCCGCTATACCGCCGAGATCATGGACATCATCGGTCCGGAACGCGATGTCCCGGCGCCCGACGTCAACACCAACCCGCAGACCATGGCGTGGATCATGGATACCTACTCGATGCACAAGCGCCAGACGTGCACTGCGGTCGTTACGGGCAAGCCGCTCGATCTGGGCGGATCGCGCGGACGCACGGAAGCCACCGGGCGCGGCTGCATGATCGTCACCATGCAGGCGCTGCGCCGCTTCGGTCTCGATCCTGCTCATACCCGCGTGGTCGTGCAGGGCTTCGGCAACGTCGGCGGCATGGCGGCCAAGCTGATGGCGCGCGCCGGATTCAAGATCATCTGCGTCATCGAATACGATGGCGCGGTCTACAACCCGCACGGCCTCAACATCGAAGCGCTTGATGAAGCACCGCCACGATACGGGTTCCATCACCGGATTTGCGGAAGCCGAAGACATTGACCGGGAGGAGGCGCTGTTATCTGGATTGCGAAGTGCTGCTGCCCGCCGCCAAGGAGAACGTCATCACCTCCGCCAATGCCGATCGGCATCAAAGCCAAGATCATTTGCGAAGGCGCCAACGGCCCCACCACCTCAGAAGCCGATGCGATCCTGGCCGACAAGAAGATCTTCGTGATCCCGGACATTCTCGCCAACGCCGGCGGCGTCACCGTTTCCTATTTCGAATGGGTGCAGGACCGCCAGGGATATCTTCTGGAATGAGCAGCTGGTCAACGGCCGCCTGGAAGAGATCATGGTGAACAGCTTCCGGGACGTGGTCGGCTATGCGGACAAGCACGCTGTGCACAACCGGCTGGCTGCATACATGCTGGCCATCGACCGCGTTGCTTTCGCGCTCCAGACCCGCGGCATCTATGCCTGATGGCAGCGAGGATCCTTCTCAAGCCATCTCCCCCTCCACGCCGCTGATGCGGCAGTATCACGCCATCAAGCAGCAAGTTCCCAATGCCCTGCTGATGTTCCGGCTGGGCGATTTCTACGAGCTGTTCTACGAAGACGCCATCACCGCCGCCCGCGAGCTCGAAATCACGCTGACTGCGCGCAACAAGGAAAAGGGCCAGCCGATTCCGATGTGCGGCGTGCCGTATCACGCCGCCGAAGGCTATCTCTCGCGGCTGATCCAAAAAGGCTATCGCGTCGCCATCTGCGATCAGATGGAGGAGGCCGGCCCCGGCAAGAAGCTGGTGAAGCGCGAGGTCACGCGCGTGGTTACGCCGGGCACCGCGACTGAATCGTCGCTGCTGCGCTCGCATGAGAACAACTACCTGGCCGCGGTTTTCCGCAACGGTACGCGCGCCGGATTGGCGCATGTCGACATTTCCACCGGCGAATTCCGCGCCACGGAAATCGACGCCGCCGACGTGAATGCGGCGCTCGAGAATCTGAACGTGCGCGAGGTGCTGGCGCCGGAGTCCGTCAGCGGATGTGCCGGGCGTCCGTACGGTTATTGAAGATTGGGTTTTCGGCTTGGACTACGCCGATCGCGCGTTACGGGAGCACTTCCGTTTGCTTGCGCTGGATGGCTGCGGCTTGAGCGATAGGCCGCTGGCTGTTTCCGCCGCCGGCGCGATTCTGCATTACCTGCGCGAGACGCAGAAATCGGCGCTCGATCATCTGGATCGCCCGACTTATTACGACCGCAGCGACTCCATGATTCTGGACGCGGTGACGGTGCGCAATCTCGAATTGCTGGAGCCGTTGTTCGCAGGCGAGAGCCAAGGAATCGACGTTGATCCACGTGCTCGATCAAACCTGCACCGGGATGGGTGGCCGGCTGTTGCGCAACCGGCTGCTGCGGCCGTGCTTGCAGCTCCCTGAGATCGAGGCGCGCCTGGATGCCGTTCAGGAAACATTACAGGCGACGATTACGCGCTCCGAGATCCGCAAGCTGCTGGCTCAACGTGCTGGATCTGGAACGATTGCTGGCCAAGTTGACGCTCGGGACTGCCGGCCCGCGCGAGTTGCTGGCGCTCGGCCGGTCGCTGGCGCTCGTGCCCCGGCTCAAAGAGCACATTGCCGCGTTCGAAAAAGCCAGGCTGCGCCACATTTCGCAGCGAACTCGACGAGATTCCCGAACTGCGCGACCGGATACTGACTGCGATTGCGGAAGAACCGCCCGCCAACCTCGCCGACGGCGGCACGATTCGCGCCGGCTATCACGCCGAGCTCGACGAGCTGCGCGACATCAGCCGCAACAGCCGGCAATTCATCGCCCAGATCGAAGCGCGGGAGCGCGGTCGCACGTGGAATCCAGTCACTGAAGGTGCGGTTCAACAACGTCTTCGGCTATTACATCGAGATCTCGAAGTCGAACCTGCATCTGGCGCCTTCCGATTACGAGCGCAAGCAGACGCTGGTGAACGCCGAGCGCTTCACCACGCCGGAGTTGAAGGATCTGGAGAGCAAAATCCTGGACGCCGAAGAGAAAATGCTGGCGCTAGAGCGCGAGATCTTTCAAGAGCTTCGCCAGTTTTCGGCAGAGCACGCTTCGCGCATCCGGCAGACAGCGGCTGCAGTCGCGGAATTGGATGTCACGTGCGCGCTGGCACAAGTTGCCGCGGAGAACCGCTACACTCGGCCCAGTTTCACCGATTCCGGAGAGATTCGCATCGTGGCAGGGCGTCATCCGGTAATCGAAAAGCTGGCGGAAAAAGAAGCGGCGCGTTTCATCCCTAACGATCTTTACTTCGACACCGAATCGCAATTCATCGCGGTGATCACCGGTCCGAACATGGGCGGCAAATCGACATACCTGCGCCAGGCGGCCTCGATCGTGATTCTGGCGCAGATGGGATCGTTCGTGCCGGCTGATTCAGCCGCGCTCTCCGTCGTGGATCGTGTCTTCACGCGCATCGGCGCTGCCGACAACCTGGCGCGCGGGCGATCTACGTTCATGGTCGAGATGACCGAGACCGCCGTGATCCTGAATACCGCGACCTCGCGCAGCTTAGTAGTGTTGGACGAAATCGGGCGCGGCACGGCGACCTACGATGGCCTCGCGCTCGCCTGGGCGGTGATCGAACACATCCACCAGCGCATCCACGCCCGCACACTTTTTGCGACTCATTATCACGAATTGACGGAACTGGCCGACCAGATGCCCGGAGTCCGCAACCTGCATGTGTCGGTGAAGGAGGCCGGCGACCAGGTGATCTTTCTGCGCAAGGTGGAACCCGGCCGGGCCGATCGCAGCTACGGCATCGAGGTCGCGAGGCTGGCGGGATTACCCGTGTCCGTGATCGACCGAGCGCGAGAAATTCTGGCGCTCCATGAAAAATCCGAGCAAGCAGTTACCGAGGAGCTGGCGCCGCGCGCCACACCCAACCCGATGCAGATCCAGTTGTTCGAGCCGGTCAATTACCAGATCGCCGAGCGCATCCGCAATCTGAAAGTGGACGAGCTGCGGCCCATCGAAGCATTGCAACTGCTGCACCAGCTCCAGCAGGAACTGAAGCGCTAATAACAGATGAGAGTAGCCGGTCTGATCAGTGGCACCTCGGTAGATGGCATCGATGTCGCGGTGGTGGATATTGACGACGGGATTCAAGTCGTCGCCACTAAGACGGTTCGCTATCCGGCGGAAGTCCGGGACGCCATTCTTTCGGTTTCAGATGCTGCAAATATCTCGCGGCTCAATTTCTTGCTGGGCGAGCTTTTTGCCGAAGCATTGCAGAAAACTGGCGTGCCGCTTCAGACCATCGAGCTGATCGGATCGCACGGGCAAACGATCTTTCACGAAGGCCAGCCGGTGGAGTATTTGGGGCGCAAGATCGCCAGCACGATGCAGATCGGCGAAGCGGCCGTGATCGCCGCACGCACCGGAATCGAAACCATCGCCGATTTTCGGACGAGTGACATGGCCGCCGGCGGAAATGGCGCACCGCTGGTCCCCTTCCTCGACTACCAGCTTTTCCGGCATCCCGAGCGCGACCGCATCGCGCTGAACATCGGCGGCATCGCCAACATTACCGTGATCCCCGCCGATGCGGGCGCCGAAAATGTAATCGCGTTCGACACCGGGCCGGGCAATATGTTGATGGACGCTTTGGCGCCGCCTTTCGATCCCAATGGCGAGGGCGCTCGCGCCGGACGCGTCAACGAGGCGCTGCTGGCTAAGCTCCTGGGCGATCCGTATTACCATCAGCCGCCGCCAAAATCCTGCGGGCGGGAGCAGTACGGCGCGGAGTTCATCCAAAAGACGGGAATCGATCTCGCGACTGCTACCGAGCTGACCGTCCGTACGATCGCCCTGGCAATCGCCCGATATCCGGACGTCACCGAAGTGATAGTCTCCGGCGGCGGTGCGCATAATCTATATATGATGGAGCGGCTGCGGGCGAGCATGCGCCCCAGGATTACCACCTCGGCTGAGTTCGGAATCGATGTCGATGCCAAAGAAGCCATCCTGTTCGCCGTGCTAGCGTATCAGACGTATCACCGGCGGCCGGGCAACATCCCGTCGGCCACGGGCGCGCGGAAGCCGGTCATCTTGGGAAAGGTTTCACATCCATGAGGTGACGAGCATGACGCTGACGAGAAGGACATTACTTATGGGAACAGGCGCGGGTTTCGCCTTGCGCGCGGCCGGCGGCGGCGGACTCACACGCTACGTTGCGGAGTTTGTCGTTCGAACGAAACTATCCGACATTCCGCCCGACGTCATCGACCTTGGAAAGAAATCGATGTTGGATGGGCTGGGCCTCGCGCTCGCCGGCTCGGTTTCCCAGCTTGGGAAGATTACCAGCGGATATGTGCAATCGCTGGGCGAAGCGCGCAACGACGCCACCATTATCGGACTGTCCCGGAAGGCTCCCACTCGTTTCGCCGCTTTTGTGAACGGGATCGGGATTCATGCCGACGATTACGACGACACGCAGCTCGCCGTCGCGCCCGATCGAGTTTACGGATTGCTGACTCACCCGACCGCGCCTTGTCTTCCCGCGGCGCTCGCAGTTGCCGAAGCGCGTGGGTTGAGTGGCCGGGATCTGATGCTGGCGTATCACGTGGGCGTGGAGGTGGAGTGCAAAATAGCTGAAGCCATCGCGCCGAGGCACTATGAAGACGGCTTCCACAGCACCGGAACTGTCGGTCCCTTCGCCTCGGCGGCGGCTGTCGCGAAACTCTACGGCTTCGATAGCGAGCGCTGCGCCCGCGCATTCGGAATTGCCGCCAGCGAGGGCGGTGGCCTTCGCGAAAATTTCGGAACGATGACTAAGCCGTTTCATGCCGGGCGAGCGGCTGAATCGGGAATCGTCGCTGCTGACCTGGCAGCGCTCAACTGGACCGCGAGCGATGAAATTCTCGAAGCCCCGCGCGGTTTTTTCCACGCGGCCGGAGGCGGTTACGATCCCGCGGCCATCGAAAACAAGCTCGGCAAGCCCTGGACCTTCGCGTCGCCCGGCATCTCCATCAAGCCGTTCCCATCGGGTTCACTCACGCATCCGGGCATGACCGAAATGCTGGGGCTGATCCACAAAAACAACATCCGCGCCAACCAGGTTGAAGCCGTCTCGGTCGGCACTAATAAAAACATGCCCAACGCGCTGATCCACCACCATCCCACCGATGCGCTGCAAGGCAAGTTCAGCATGGAGTTTTGCATGGCGGTGCTGCTGCTCTATGGTAAGGCGGGTCTGACCGAATTCACCGACGAAGTGGTACGCCGCAAGGAAGTGCAAGACATGATCCAGCGCATTCACTTCGGCGTGAATCCGGAGGCCGAGGCCGCCGGCTACAACAAGATGACCACCATTATCGACATCAAGCTGCAGGATGGACGGACCATTTCCGGCCGCGCTGATTTCGGCAAGGGTAGCCCCGTGGATCCGATGAGCTTCGACGACGTCGCGGCTAAGTTTCAGGATTGCGCGGCCTTCGCGAAGTGGCCCAAGCAGAAGGCCGATCGCGTGGTGGACATCGTACGGAAGCTCGAAACCCTCGGAAACGTTCGGGATTTGACAGCGTTGGTTTAGGGAACAAATCGAGGCCCGGCTGCGTTGTTATTGGCGAGGGGAAATTCTAATGTTCTGTACCAGGTGCGGCATCGAGCTGAGAGAGCAGGATAAATTCTGCTGCGAATGCGGAACTGCGACGGGCCGCGGGGCACCGCCGCCGGTTCAAAGGACCGAACGACTGAGCCGGCTGACCCGGGAGGGCAAGATCGCCGGCGTGTGCGCTGGATTCGCCAAGTACTTCGGCCTGGACGTGACTCTCGTCCGAATCGTCTGGCTGATTTTGATGGTCTGGCCCGTGCCGTTGTTCGGCGTGATCGCTTATATCGTGGCTTGGATCGTGATGCCGAAGGAACCGGATCTGGTGGCTAGTACGAGCCTGCAATCCGTGAAAACTTAGCCAAACACCAACTCGCGCGCCTTCTCCCGAACATACATCGGTAGCGCCCGCCGGATCAGAGCGCGCTTGAACTGATCGTGCGCGAGCGCACCCGTGGCGTAGCGAGCCAGCAGGTCGGCCAGGACGGGATTGCGGCCGGCGGCTCTAACCACGCGATCGACACGGTTGGAGTCAGAGAGCAGCAACTTCTGAAACCGGACGCTCTTTTCGAGCTCGACTCCCACTTCCTGCTTCCATGATTGTTGGTAGCGGCCGAGCGGCCGGCTGGTGAAATCGCCGGCCTTCACGGCGGCGATTGCTGTTCGCGCGGCGTGCTCACCGCTTACCATGGCGTAGTAAATCCCTTCGGCTGTCAAGGCGTTCACGAATCCACCGGCATCGCCGCTCACCAGTATCCGATCGCTATAGGTTCGCGCCAGCGGACCGGAAATCGGCAAGGGGAACGCCCGGAAGTTGCCCCGGTTCGATCGGCCGTGCACCAGTTGCTTCGAGGCCAAGCCGTCAACGAACTTGCTGTGATGCGTGTAGTGCTCGCCGCGCAGTTTCGAAAGATAGTAGTCCAGCTTGAAACCAACGCCGAGATTGACGTGGCTGGTTTTCGGGAAGACGTACCCATAGCCATAATGGCTGCGAATCCGGTAGTAGATATACATGCGGTCGCGGTCCTGCAGGTTCAACTCCTCATAGGGAGTCTCTTCCATCATGTCGATGGCGTACTCGGCCTGAACGCTTCCGCTTCTTAACCCGGACGCACGCGCAACGATGCTGTTAGCGCCGTCACAGCCGAGAACCAGTTTGCACTCGTAGTCCTTAGCCTCGCCGCCCATGTCCGCCGTGACGATCGCTCCGTCAGGTCCGACGGCCACTTTCCGCACCAGCGCCGGCGCCCGGAACTCCACGCGTTTTCGCGCCTCAGAGAGCAACAAATTATCGAACTCACAGCGGCGGATCATGAGGTACAAGGGAGTGTTGGAACGGTAGTCGACCGCGAAGCCGGCGGGCGATTCAAGATACACCTTATTGACCCAGTTCACCGGGACCTTCGCGAGCGCTGATTCCAGATAGGGGAAGCGCTGGATCACGCGCGCGCTGATGCCCCCGCCGCAGGGCTTATCGCGCGGGAATGCGCTCTTGTCGAGCAGCAGCGTCGAGACGCCCGCTTCGCCCAGGAGTTTCGCGGCGGTGGATCCAGCGGGCCCGGCGCCGACGACGATGACGTCGAAGGTCAAGATCTACGCCGGGAAGAACTGGCGCAGCGTTCCGAAAAATGCCTGGATGAATTCGACGCCGGTCTCGGTCGCGGCTTCCTGCTGCCCTTTTACGATGGGAACCACTACTCTCACCAGCGACGTATCGGTGCGGTTATAGCGCAGCGCATCCAAGGCTACAAAGGCCGCCGCTTTATACTCGCTTGCAATCACGCGATCCCGGGATTGATACCAATACAGCACCACCGACCGGTCTTCGCCTTTCGAGACAATGTAGCGGTTGACCTGGATCGGGTCAGCCCGGCCAGTAACGTTGACAGGAATCATATCGGATACAGTCCAAACCCAGCCCGATCCCGGCAAGCAATTCTTCGGAGAATGGGGTGTCTGCCCCGCCCGCTGCGATTTGAAGAACGCTACAAACAGGTTGGCGTATTTTGTAGGAGACGCCGCATAGTCGCGCGTAATGTAATCGTCAGCCCGAAGAACGTCTTTGACCTCTTGCTCCATCACACCCTGCTGGACCATGCGCCACCCGCCGACCTGGGTGGGGAACCCGTCCAAAGGTTTGTACGAGGGTGGCGTTTCACCGCGCGAGAATCCGTAGAACAACGAACCTTGCACCACCAGGAATGCGGTGAGAAGGAACGCGGGACGGCTTTTCAGGAAATTAAGCTGTGACATGTTGCGCAGGCGCCCCCGGCGTGGCCCGATGAATGGCCGAATAGATGCGATTGATCAGTTGATGGAATGCGACCAGAAGCACTAAGGCTACGATGAACAGCACCCAACCTTCCAAAGTATGGAAAAAGCCCTGGGCCAGATCCGGCCGGTATTCGCTGATAAGACCGGTGAGTGTGACGCGGCTGGCATTGGCGGCGATGGCGATTGGAACCGTGGCAGCCAACAGCACCCAGCGCATCCAAACTTTGTGATCGAAAAAGTAGGCGTAAATCAAGGACAAGAATGATAGCGAGAGCAGCGAACGGATGCCGCTGCAGGCTTCCACCACCGAGAGCCGCTGGCCGTTGGCCAGCTCGAGCACGTTTCCGTCGCGCAACACGGGAGTGCCGATGAAGTTCAAAACCGTCTCGGCGACGCTGGAGGCGAATAACTGCAGAGGCAACGTGATTCTGGCGTAAATGATGGCTGGGATGGGAAACATGAATACCAGCAGGAACAGCGGAAACGCCAGAATCTTCAGCGCCCGCGTGCCGCCCAGGAAAAGCACGGCTCCCACCAGCGAAACAAGAAAAGCGGTCCGCGCGATGAAGATCTGTGCTCCCAGCGTCCCCAGCATCATCTGGATGGCGCCGAAAACAACGAGCGCAAGTCCCCAGTAATTCGGAACGGGCTTTAAGGAAACGAGTTCTTCGCGATGCCTCCACGCAATGAAGCCCGCCACTGCGGGGACAAAGAAGCCATGCCCCATGTCCTCGTCGGTGGCCCACTGGCGGACCAAACCATAGAGCACCGGAGCGTAGCAGGCGATCAACAAGATGCCAAACCACAGCATTGCCGTCCAGGGCAACTGTGTTTTTTCGACTGGCGCCGTGTTCGTTCCGCTTACGCTCTCCGCGTAGGTGCCCATGTTTTAAGAATCGGTTTCGACGCGACGCAACTTCACCCTACAGCACGTTGGCCGAAGGGACTAAAATAGGCTTGTGGCCGCCTTTCGAATCCTTGTCTTTCTGATTGTAACATCTAATCTTTTTCCGCAAACCGCGATATTCCCCCTTTCCGAGGTGCGGGCCGGGCAGCATGGCATTGGAAAGACAGTGTTTAGCGGCAATAAGATCGAAGAGTTCCAGGTCGAGATACTGGGAGTACTGGAGAATTTGGGCCCCCGGCAATCCGTGATCCTGGCGCGGCTTTCCGGTGGACCGCTCCAAAACACCGGCGTAATGCAGGGGATGAGCGGCAGCCCGGTGTATATCAATGGCCGACTGGTGGGAGCGGTCGCGCTGGCGTTCAACTTCGCCAAAGAACCGATTGCGGGTATCCGGCCCATCGAGGAAATGCTGGCGATCAGCGGACCGGCGGCGGCCAAGACCACTCCAGAGCCCCGCGCTGCGCCGCAGGGACATTCCGCTGAGTGCCTCCCTGGCAGGCTTTCGAGAACCCCTGCCGCCAGCCTGGTGGAAATCGCCACGCCGGTATCTTTCAGCGGATTCACCTCCGGCACGCTGGACCGCTTCGCGCCCGAGCTCAAGAAGCTGGGCCTGGAGCCGCGCCAGGGAATTTCGAGCGGCGGAGCGCTGCCGTCGAAGCTCGGCAATCCGGCTCAGCTGCGCCCCGGCGACATGATCTCGGTGGATCTTCTCTCGGGCGACCTGACCATCGGAGCCGAGGGCACCGTAACCGAAGTGGACGGCAAGCGCATCTATGCTTTTGGGCATCAGTTTATGTCGGTCGGCGAGACCGAGCTTCCTTTCGCGCGCGCGGAAGTGCTGGCGTTGCTCCCCAATCTCGCCGCTTCGTTCAAGATCTCTTCAGCGCGCGAGTGGATGGGAACCATCACGCAGGACCGCAGCACCAGCATTTATGGCGAACTGGGCCGGAAGGCCGAAACCGTGCCGGTGGCCATTACCGTGAAGGATGGACGCCGCGCCCCGCTCGGCTATCACATGCAGTTGGTCAACGATCGCGTGCTGTCGCCGTTCATTCTGCAAATGGCGGTGTATTCGGCCATCGATGCCACCGAGCGAACGCTGGGCCTGGCCAGTTACTCGCTGCGCGGAGCGGTGGAATTCCAGCACGGCGTTCAGCCGCTGAAGCTCGACAACACTTATTCGGGCGACTTCAATGTGCCGCTCCAAGCTTCCTCTGGTGTCAGCTCACCGCTGGCTTATCTGATGGCGGCGGGCTTCGATGCTCTGAAGATCAAGAACATCACTCTAGAGATCGAAGCGTCGGAGCGAAAACGATTGCTGCAGATCGACCAGGTTACGGCCTCGCCCAAAGAAGTCCACGCCGGACAGCCGGTGGATCTGACCGTTACGTTCACCGGCGAAAACGGCGTCGAAACTGCAAAAGAGCCTGCGCTACACGGTGCCTGTCGGCGCGCCGTATGGGACCCTGAACTTCACTGTTTCCGATGCTACGTCTTCCAATCTGCTCGACTATCAGCAACTGGCGGCGAGCGCTCCCAAATCGCCCACGCAGCTGGTCTCGTTCTTGAACAACCTGCGGCCCAACACGAACGCCTACGTGCGGGTGTGGCGCACCGATCCAGCGTTTCAGGTGCAGGGCCAGGACCTGCCCGACCCGCCGCGCGTCGGTCGGCTTGATTCTCAACAAGGCCCAGGCGGCGCAGGGACTGTGGTTCCCGCATGGGTCCAAAATCGATGAGCTGCGGATCGAAACCGGCAACTACGGTGGTTACGGGATCGAAGACCGTCCCGGTGGAAGTGAAGCAATGAAGACCGCATTACCGGCGTTACTGCTGGGCTGTTTTGCCACCGGCTCGCTCTGGGCCGCCACCAGCACCACCTGGGAGATGAACACCTATCAGGATTTTCTGAAAGGCCGATTCACCGGCGTTTCGCTGGACCAAGATGGAAAGCTGACGCTGGCGCCCAAGCTGGAAACCGTTTTCTCCTCCGGCCAGCCTGTCATCTGGAGCGTCGCGCCGGCTCCCGATGGTTCGTTCTACGCCGGCACTGGGCATCGCGGCCGAGTATACCGCGTCAGTTCTTCGGGCGCGAGCACGCTGGTGTGGACCGCCGACGAGCCGGAGATCTTCGCCGTAGCGGTCGATTCAGCAGGTGTTCTCTACGCGGCCACATCGCCCGACGGCAAGGTTTACCGCATCGATAAAGGCAAAGCGACCGAGTTGTTCGCGCCCAAGACCAAGTACATCTGGGCGCTCGCGTTTTCGCAAGACGGAAGCCTGTTTGTCGGCACCGGAGATCCGGGCAATGTCTATCGCGTGGATAAGTCCGGAAAATCCGAGCTTTATTACGAAACCGGACAATCGCACGTAACCGCGCTGGCCTTCGATTCGCACGGAAATGTGCTGGCTGGCACCGAACCCAACGGCATTCTCTACCGCATCAGCGCGCAAGGACAAGGCGTTCGTGCTGTACGACGCTAGTTTGCCGGAGATTCGGGCCATCGTTCCGATGCCCGACGGCACGGTCTATGCAGCCGCGCTGGGCGGCTCGATTGCCAACCGCGCTGGACCGCTCACGCCCGCGCTGAGCAGTCCGATGAGCGTCACGGTAACCGCGCCGGCGACCTCCATCACGGTCACCGACTCATCAGTGCAGGCCGGTCCGGATGTCAAGCCGAAAGCCGACGCCTCCAGAGCCCAGACGCAGCCAGTCCAGGCTGTGAGCGCCACCACAACTCCGCTGACCGAAATTCCTGGCGTCGAGAAATCGGCTGTGTACAAGATCAATCCGGACGCGACCGTCGAGACGTTGTGGAGTTCCAAGGACGAGAACGTCTACAGCATGCTGGTTGAGCCGGCCGGGTCGATCGTCTTCGCCACCGACGCGCAGGGCCGCGTTTACCGGCTGACTTCAGATCGCAAGGCCACGCTGCTGGTGGAGACCAACGAAGGCGAAGCGACGCGTCTAGTCGAAGCTCCCAACGGTTTGCTCGCCGCCACGGGCGACATGGGCAAGCTTTTCCGACTTGTCTGGTGGCGAGGGCGCCAGTGGGACCTACGAATCGCCGGTGCATGATTCCGGCACTGTGGCCCGCTGGGGCCGCATTAGCTGGCGCAGCCAAGGTGGAAAGGTGAGCTTTCTCACGCGCTCGGGCAATTCCGCGCGGCCCGACAAAACCTGGAGCGATTGGTCGGAGCCGCTGATCGGATCCGCAGAATTCGATTATTCGCAGCCCTAATGCGCGCTATATCCAGTGGCGCGCCGAACTGAGTGGACCGGGCGCGGTAGTGGAGAACGTGAGCCTCGCCTATCTGCCGCAGAACAATCCGCCGGCAGATTCGCAGCATTAACGTAACCACGCAAGGGGCGGCCGTGACAAGCTCACAGAAGACGCCCGTGGCTAGCTCGACCACCGCGGCCTATAGCATCACCGTGACCGACACGGGAGAATCATCGGTCGCCGCCGGCACTCCCACGCAGACGCTATCGCATGGAACCGGGTCGCAAATCCAGGTCACTTGGCAGGCCGACGATCCGGACGGCGATCGTCTGGTCTACTCGCTGTATTTCCGCGGCGAGGACGAAAAGGAATGGAAGCTGCTGCGAGCGAATATGTCTGAGAACTCGATGCTGCTGGATGGCGACATCCTGGCCGACGGGCGTTATTATTTCCGCGTGGTGGCCTCTGACCGGCCGTCGAATGCCGCTAATGTCGCTCGTGAAGACGAGCTGGTCAGTTCCCCGGTGCTTATCGACAACACGCCGCCGGTTGTGACGTTGGGCCCTCCCCGGCGGACTGACGATCGTTTGGAAGTAGACGCGGACGTAGTCGACCAGACGTCGCCGCTGCGCCGCTGCGAGTATTCGCTCGACGCTGGGCCTTGGGTTCCGGTGGAGGCGGCCGATGGCGTGACTGATTCCCCTCGCGAGCAGTACCACATCGCCATCGACAAGCTTCGCCCCGGCGAGCATCTGCTGGTGGTTCGGGCTTACGATACGGCGAACAATGCCGGATTAGCGAAGGTCGTCATCCGCTAGGGCAATGTCTCCACCTGACGTAATCTTAGATTCGATGTGCAGGCGATTCGAAAAGGCGCTTCGACGTTCAGGCGTCAGCATCGCCGAAATCAAGGCGCAAGCGCTCCAAGAACGCGCTGAACTGGTGCGCCAGCGTTATGGGCTTGTATTGCGCAAGGGCCGATCGAAACGTCATAAGTGACCCCTCAAGGCTTCGGATAAGCCCGTAGCGCACGCTCTCAAGCGTGCTGCGTTTACACTCGTGTGAACGATTTTCTGTCCCCGATGCCAGGCGTCGGCATGAGAGGCGACGCGGCACACAAAGTGTGTGCGCTACGGTACGATGACTAGTTCATGCCGATCTACCAAGTCATCGTTCTCGCCATCGTCCAGGCGCTGACTGAATTCCTGCCCATCAGCAGCACTGCCCACCTGGTCCTGGTTCCATGGCTGTTCGGCTGGAAAGACCCGGGGCTCACCTTCGACGTCGCGCTGCATGCCGGCACGCTGGTCGCGGTCCTGATCTACTTCTTTCGCGACTGGGTACAAATCATCGGGCAGGGCCTTGGCCTGAACATCGGCAGCGATCCGCAGCTCAAGCAGAATCGCAATCTGCTCTGGCTGCTGGCTGCCGCCTCCATCCCGATCGGCATCATTGGCTACCTGTTCGACAAGCAGGCGGATACTACCTGGCGAACCCCTTACGTGATCGGCACCATGCTCATCGTGATCGGCGTACTCATGTGGATCGCCGAGCGCCGGCGCCTCGGAGACAAGTCCATGGACAAAATCAGTTGGGGCGATGGTTTGGTGATCGGGGTCGTCGCAGGCGCTTGTCTGTGGTTCCGGGCACTTCGCGCAGCGGCATCACCATCACCACCGGACTGTTCCGCGGTCTGAGCCGCGAGGCTGCCGCGCGATTTTCGTTCTTGCTTTCGACACCCGCCATCGCCGCCGCAGTCGCCAAGAAGCTCTGGGACATTCACAAGGAAGGCGGCTTCCCGGCCGACATGCGCGTCCCCTTCGCGCTCGGCGCGGCAGTCAGCGGCGTCCTGGGCGCGATCGTGATTGCCTACTTTCTCCGCTACCTCCGCCACCGCAGCCTGATGCCGTTTGTCTACTACCGCATCATTTTTGGCATAATAGTAATCGCTCTCGCTGCATTTTTCCGCTTTACCGCGGGATGAAAATTCTCGGACCGACGCGCTTCCATAGGCTGAACGAAGCCGGGGGATTGGTGTTCCTGTTCGCAGGACTCTTCTTCATCCTCAGCTTGATCTCGTTTCATCCGCAAGATCCATCCTGGAACACGGCCTCGGGCGTCGTGCGCGCCCACAACCTGACCGGATTCGCCGGTTCGTACACCTCCGACCTTTGTTTCCAATTGCTGGGACTGGGCGCCTTCGGAATTCCCGCGCTGCTTTGGATGCTGGCCTGGAAATGGGTCCGCTCGCAAGCGATCCAGGCGCCCTGGGTGAAGATCATCGGATCTTTGCTGTTGTTCCTGAGCGTCTGCACGGCGCTGTCGATCGGTCCGGAATGGCGACCGTGGGAAGGCGCGTTTTCGGCCGGCGGGATTCTCGGCGTCCTGATGGCCGATTCCTTGATGTCGTCGCTCAATCTCACGGGCGCAGTGCTGCTCACTTCCATCTGCCTCATCGTTTCTATCTATCTCATCTCCACGTTCTCGATGGTTTCAGCCGCACAGCGATTCGCCGGACCTCTCAACTCCCTACAGCGCATCTACGCGCGCTGGGATAATTGGCGGGCCCGACGGCGGCAACTTGCGATGGAAAGAGCTGAACTTCGCGCGGCCGAGAGAGCCGAGTTGCGTGCCGAAAAAGAGGCAGTCAGAGCTGCAAAGGCGGCGCCATTCGTCAAGAGCCCAAACGCACCCGAGCCTACGATGGAAAAACCCGCGCCGGTCGAGGAGCCAGAAATCCCGATTCGAACTTTGGAATATCTCCCGCCACTCCCTCCTCCGCCGCTTCCGGTTGCCCCGCCAGTCGAGACACCCGAGCCTGCTCCCGTCAGAATGCCTGCCAAGCGGTTCGCGGCGGTTCCCGAGGTCACCGAGCATCCGGAATACCGGCTGCCTTCCACCGACCTGCTCAATGAAGTCCCCGGGCGCAATTCCTACGATTCCCTTGAGCTCAAGGAGATCGCCGTCCGCATCAAGGCCAAGTTCGAAGAGTTCAATGTCCACGGCGCTGTAGTGCAGATCAACCCCGGCCCCGTGGTCACCACTTTCGAATTCAAGCCGGAGGCCGGCATCAAGTACAGCCGCATCACGACACTTACCGAAGATCTGTGCCTGGGCCTGCAAGCCGAGTCGATTCTGATCGAGCGCATTCCGGGCAAGCCCACGGTGGGCATCGAGGTCCCGAATAGCCGCCGCGAGCTGATCAGCCTGCGCCAGATCCTGGAGTCGGAAGAATTCAGCGACTCACATTCCCGGCTTACCATCTGTCTCGGCAAGGACATCAGCGGCCGCATCAAAGTTGCCGCGTTGGAATCGATGCCGCACCTTTTGATCGCGGGTTCCACCGGCGCGGGCAAAAGCGTGATGCTGAACTCGATGATCATGTCGATCCTGTACAAGGCGACGCCGGACGAAGTGCGAATGATCCTGGTGGATCCGAAGCGGCTGGAGATGGGACTGTACGAAGGCATTCCGCATCTGCTCACGCCCGTGATCACCGACGCCAAGAAGGCCACCAACGCATTGCGCAACGCCGTGCTCGAAATGGAGCGGCGCTTGAAGCTGCTGGCCGGGCGAGGTGTGCGCAACATCGATCAATACAATCGCAAAGTGCGCCAGCTTATGAACGAGCCGCGCAGTCTCTTTGATGACGAGGCTACGCCGGACGAAGATCTGAGGCCGCTACCATACATTTTGATCATGATCGATGAGTTGGCCGATCTCATGATGGTGGAGCGCGCCAACGTGGAAGAAGCCGTGACCCGTCTGGCGCAGATGGCCCGCGCCGTCGGCATGCACCTGGTGCTGGCAACGCAGCGGCCCAGCGTGGATGTGATCACGGGCTTGATCAAGGCGAATTTCCCGTCGCGCATCAGTTTTCGCGTCGCCACGCGGGTCGATTCGCGCACGGTGCTCGACGTCATGGGCGCCGAGCATCTGCTGGGCAAGGGCGACATGTTGTTCCTGCCGCCGGGATCTTCGCGGCTAGTCGCGCGTTCATGGCGCGTTCGTCACGGAAGCCGAAACCAACAGAGTGGTCGAATTCTGGAAGGTCCAGGCCCGGCCCGATTATGATCAGACTTTCCTCCTCGCGCCGCCACCTGATGAGGGCGAAGATGCCGAGGCTGCCGAATTCGAAGGCGGCGACGATCCTGCATATACAGACGCAGTGCGCGTGGTGCTGGAGATGGGAAAGGCGTCCACTTCCACGCTGCAGCGCCGGTTGCGTTTAGGCTACGGCCGAGCCGCCCGCATCCTGGACATGATGCAGCACGAAGGCATCATCGGTCCGCCGGATGGGAGCAAGCCGCGCGAGGTGTTGAAGCGGCCGGATTGGTTGGAAGAGGTCGAGAACCAGTTACGATAGGGGTTAGGCCTAGCGCCTATAATCGAAGAGGGAAACACAATGCCGGATCTGAGTTCCGACTTCAATCACTCATCTGTTTTCGTCGGCAGTCGTCTTCGTTCGCAAAACTCCTGAAAAAGACCCAGTGGCCTCTTGTTCTCACCGTCAAGGGGAAGCTCGCGCTAGTCGTAATGACTGCTGAAGCCTATCAGCGCCTCCTCGACCTTGCCGCCCGGCACAACGCGCGCGAGGGCATTAGCCAAGGCTTGGAAGATGCGAAGCAGCGGAGGACCCGGCCAGCCAGAGAAGTCTTTGCCACCTTCGAAGGGAGACGTGGCATACCAGGTTAAGCTCACCCAGCGCGCTGCGCGCGTCTTGATCTCCTGTATGATTCCGTCGGCGCAGAGCACGTTGAGGCGGCGCTCAAATTGTACCGAAGACTTAAGAGAGCATCTTGTCCCTCGAACATAGCCCGCTTCGATGCCCTTTAGCCCGAGGACAAGAAGCTACGCCACCTCCGGTATGGCAAGAAGCCGCACGTATATCGAATCATTTGTCGCACGGAGACATTATCCGCAACAGTTAGAGCCGCCGAACGATTTACCACCTAGGTCCGGAACTCGCGATCGAATGTGTCCTTCAGCGCCGTGCTGGCCCGCTTGCTTACGATTTCCTCCACACGCTTCCGCACGGATTCATCCCGCCCATACAATCGCCAGCGCCGCCAACGCATCCCCAGCCGCTGCCTCCCGATCCTCGGCCACGCGCGCCAGCAAGAATTCCACGGCCTCATCCAGCCGCAGCATGGCGATGCTGAGCAGCAACGTCCGCCGGCGCGCCGCCTGCGCGGTTTGTTCCCAAGCCTCCCGCAGTACCGGAAACGCGGCAGCCAAGCGTGATTCGCCCAGCGCCAGCGCCGCCCGCTCCCGGATCTCCTCAGATGCCGACCGCAGGAATCCCGCCACAAATTCCAGCGACGGCTCGGGCGCTAGCTGTAGCAGTCCCATGAAACATTCGCCGATCACCTCGTCGTCTTTATCTCCTAACAGAGCCTTCAACCGAAGAACGAGAGCCCCCGCGATATCGCCCGAATCCGCAATCGCCCGGATCGCTCCCACGCGCGCCGGCACTTCCTTGTCAGCCAGTAGAGTCACGCACTTCAGCAGCGCATCCGGATGACCCATCCGCGCCAGACCCTGCGCACACAGCCCTCGCAAAGCAGCAGCAGCATCGATCGGAGGCCCAAAGCTCCCCTCCATCTGCACATGATGCACACCCGCGTAGTACACTTTAGCCGCAGGCTCGTCCATCGCGACCAAAGCCTTCGCCGTAGCGATTAGCGCCTCGCACCCTGGATCGCGTTTAGCAGGATCTTTCATCAGTTCCGCGAAGGCTTCCACCAGATCCTGCGCCAGCGCGACTGCCTCCAGCCGCTCCGACGTACTCGCCGCCGCCGCGACAACATGATTGCTCTGATGCTTCAAGAACGGCGCCAAGTCGCGCTTAAGGTCGTAGGTTTCCGGCGCATCCCGGATCGCTCGAATCGAACGTAACGCCTGATCGGTCGGAGGAGCTTTGGCCACTGGTCCATTATCTCCATGAAATCAATGACTTACAATAGAGAAAGGTGACCATGCACATCCTCGGCCCGTATATCGTCAAGACTAGTGTGACAAGAGTTGCGCTATGGGTGTCCCTCGCCTGCCTGCCCCTCGCCTGTTTGCCGATCGAGGCCGCGGGCGTCGATGTGAACGCTTTGCTCAAGGGCATCGAGCAACGCTATAATCGCGCCAAAACCTTGCAAGTCCAGTTCAGTGAAGCATATACGGTGGGAGGGCAGGCGCGCAAGAGCGAAGCGGGCGTACTGACTCTTCGCAAACCCGGCCGCATGCGCTGGGATTACACTGCCCCGCCAGGCAAGCTCTTCCTCTCCGACGGCAAAGAAGTCTACCTCTACACGCCCGAATCTCACCGCGTGGAGAAAATGCCGCTCAAGGAGAGCGAAGATATGCACGGGCCGCTCGCTTTTCTTCTGGGCAAGCTCGACTTCGCCAAGGAATTTCGCGAGTTCGAAGTGAAGCCCGACGGCGCAAACTACATCGTGACAGCCAAGGCCAAGACCAACAAGCTCCCTTACGAAAGAGTCGAGATGATGGTCACGCCGGATTATCAGATCCAGCGCCTGGTGATCAACGGGCAGGACCAATCCATTCTCTACCTTCCGGTTCGACAGACGAGAAACTGAATCCGGCCGTCGAAGATGGCCCAATTCAAGTTCCAGATGCCGGCCGGCGCCACGCTGGTCTCGGGCGAGGTGAGCCAATAATGGCGGAATTCGTCCTCAAATACGCCGATCCGCGCGGAGAGATGCACCAACAGGTGGCCGAAGCCGGCTCCGAAAAGGAACTGCGCGACCGCTACTCGCAGCAGGGCTTCCTGATCTACTCCATCAAGCAGCGCCGCGAGATCGCGGGCATCTCGATGGGGGGCACGCGAAAAACGAAGATCAATCTCGAAAAATTCCTGATCTTCAACCAGCAATTCGTGACGCTGATGCGCGCCGGCCTGCCGATCTTGAAAGCGCTCGATCTGCTGTCGGAGCGGCTGACCGACCCCAAGCTGGCGCCGCACATCAAAGGCGTCCGCGAAGAGGTGAAAAACGGCGCGCTTCTGTCGGACGCCTTCGCGCAAGCAAGGCGTTTTCCCGCCCATCTACGTCACCTCGGTGCTGGCGGGCGAAAAGAGCGGCGCGCTGGGCGAAGTGCTGGATCGGTTCATCACTTATCAGAAGCTGGCGCTGGCGGTGCGCAAGAAGCTGGTGCTCTCGCTGGTCTATCCGTGCTTGCTGATCGTGCTGGTGATCTGCCTGATGGTGTTTCTGGTCACCTTCGTGGTTCCGAAGTTCGCCGAGCTGTACAGCAGCATGTCGGCGCAACTGCCGGCGGCCACGCGGATTCTGATCGCGGTCGGGACCACGGCGCGCAACTACATTCTGTTCGGCTTTGGGATGTTGGTCGTCGCGGCGATCGCCTTCCGCTTCTGGGCGAAGACCGACAAGGGCGAGGTGACCGTCGACCGCTGGCGGCTGCGCACGCCGCTTCTGGGCGAAATCTGGATCAAATATCAAGTGGCGCAGTTCTCCCGCGTTCTGAGCACGCTGCTGGTGGGCGGCATTCCGCTGATGCAGGCGCTGGACACAGCCTCCAGCTCGCTCGGCACCAAGCTGTTGAAGAACACGCTGGCCGAGGCAGGCAGCAGGGTAAGAGAAGGCGTTTCGTTGTCGGCCGCGCTCACGCAGACCAAGATTTTTCCCGGGCTTTCGATCGACATGATCGAAGTAGGCGAATCCACCGGCGCGCTGCCGCAGATGCTGGCCAGCGTCGCTGAATTTTATGAGGACGACGTGAACACGCGGATGACCGCGTCGTTATCGCTGATCGAGCCGGCCATCATGATTTTCATGGGCTGCTTCGTCACCTTCGT
Source organism: Bryobacterales bacterium (assembly GCA_963780485.1). Taxonomy (GTDB): domain Bacteria; phylum Acidobacteriota; class Terriglobia; order Bryobacterales; family Bryobacteraceae; genus Palsa-89. The sequence continues at coordinate 434,783 of CAWACO010000001.1, read as the reverse complement.
GCTGGTGGCGTTGTATTTGCCGATCTTCTCGCTGGCGGACACACTGAGGTAACGCATGGCTACCAACGACCGTACCCGTCTCGCCGATCCCCAGGAAGAAGTTACCCAGGCCAAAGCCGTCGCCTCACGCTACCGCTGCGAGTTCGTGGATCTGCGCGAAGTTCGCATCGATCACGACCTGTTCCACTCCGTGCCGGTCGACCTGATGTTCCGCTACAACTTCGTGCCCATCCATGCTCAGAACGGGCACCTCGATATCGCGCTGGCCGATCCGCGCAATCTCAACCTGATCGACGAGCTGTCGATCCTGCTGCAGAAGAAGCTGCGCGTCAAAGTCGCCACGCTCTCGCAGATTTCCGATCTGCTCAAGAAAACCGAGCAATCGCAGCGCGTTCTGGAAGAAGTCACCGAAGGCTTCACGCTGGATGTGATCGGCGAAGAAGAGAACCAGGACGAAACGCTGTCCATCGACAAGCTGACCGCCGACAGCGACATCGCGCCGGTGATCAAGCTGGTGGACACCACCATCTTCAACGCGCTGGAACGGCGCGCCAGCGATATCCACATCGAGACGCGCGACCAGGAAGTGGCCATCAAGTACCGCATTGACGGCGTGCTGCACTATGCCATGCCGCCCATCTCCAAGGACTGGCATTCCACCATCATTTCGCGCATCAAGGTGATGAGCGAGCTGGATATCGCCGAGCGCCGCATCCCGCAGGACGGCCGTTTCCGCGTGCGCTACAAGACCCGCCTGATCGATTTCCGCGTGTCCATCATGCCCACCATTCATGGCGAGGACGCCGTGCTGCGCGTGCTGGACAAAGAGTCGATGAGCGAGAAGTTCGCCAAGCTGTCGCTCGAAGTGGTGGGCTTTTCCGAAGCCGATCTGGTCAAGTTCCGCCGCTATATCAAGGAGCCCTACGGAATGGTGCTGGTGACCGGTCCCACCGGCTCCGGCAAAACCACCACGCTTTACGCCGCGGTGAGCGAGATCAAGAACGACGAAGACAAGATCATCACCATCGAAGATCCGGTGGAGTATCAGATCAAGGGCATCACGCAGATTCCGGTAAACGAGAAAAAGGGCCTGACGTTCGCGCGCGGGCTGCGTTCCATCCTGCGTCACGATCCCGACAAGATCATGGTGGGCGAAATCCGCGACCAGGAGACCGCGCAGATCGCCATCAACGCCGCGCTCACCGGCCACCTGGTGTTCACCACCGTTCACGCCAACAACGTGCTGGACGTGCTGGGCCGCTTCCTGAACATGGGCGTCGAGCCGTACAACTTCGTTTCGGCGCTGAACTGCATCCTGGCGCAGCGGCTGGTGCGCGTGATCTGCACGTACTGCAAGGCGCCGGTGCAATATCCGGATTCGTATCTGGTCGAGAGCGGCCTGAATCCGGAGGAATGGCGGGATGTGACCTTCTATGAAGGCCCCGGCTGCTTTGAATGCGGCGGCACCGGATTCCGCGGCCGCACCGCGATTCATGAGCTGCTGGATTTGAGCGAGCACATCCGCGAGATGATTCTGGACAAGCGGCCGGCGTCGGAGATCAAGCGCGTCGCGCGCGATGAAGGCATGACGTTCCTGCGCGAATCGGCGCTCGACAAAGCGCGCAGCGGAGTGACCACATTGAAGGAGATCAACAAGGTGACGTTCATCGAAGGATGACGGCCTCTTTTCCCATGACCTCGCTGGCCAGCTTTCTGCAAGATCCGCCGCCCGGCTACGCGTTCGAGCTGTCGGAAGCCGGCATTGCATTCGCGCGGGTAGGCGAGCCGGCGCAGGTCAACTTCATTCCGTTTCAAACCGGCGTCTTGCAGGTGTCGCCGGCGCACGACAATATCCATCAGCCGCAGGTGGTGCAGGACAAGATTCACTCCTTAGCGCCGCCCAACGGACATCGAAAACGCCGTGCCGCGCTGATTCTGCCCGATTATTGCGCGCGGGTCGCGGTGCTCGATTTCGACACTTTTCCGACCGATCCGCAGGAGCAAGCTCGCTCTGCTGCGTTTCCGGATGAAGAAGAGCGTGCCATTTGATGTCGATACCGCCATCGTCAGCTACGCCGTTCAGGCTCGCGGCGCGGGCACGGGCGCGAAGGTCGAAGTGCTGGCGGCATTGATGGCGTCTGAAATCGTGGCGCATTATGAAGCTCCGTTCCGGCCGCCGGTTTCCATCCCGGCATGGTGACCACATCCTCGATCGCCGCCCTGAATCTCTGCCATCCGGAAGGGATCACCATGCTGGTCAAGACTCGAGCGGGCGCGTTCTTTCGGTGCTTGGTTCTGGATGGAAGCACGCTCAAGCTGGCGCGCTGCGTCGAAATGGACGCGGGCCGGCCGGAAGAGATCGAAGCCGTCCTGCATCCCACCGTGGCTTATATCGAAGACGAGCTGAAAGCCAAGCCCCAGCGAATCTGGCTGTGTGGATTCGGCGAGGAGAGCGCGGAGCTGGCCCGGCAGTGGAACGCGGAATGGGGCGTCGCGGTGGAACCGCTTCGATCGCGTTTCGGAGCGCCCGGAGCGGAATGACGCCGGGCTGCTGCGGATACCTGGAATCGGTGGCGAGGTGAATATGGCGATCCACGTCCCCATCAATCTCGCCAGCGAGCCCTTCCGGCGCGACCGGCCGATGCTGGTGGCGTCGGCGGTTTTGGGCGTTGCGCTGGTGGCATTGCTGGGCTTCCAAATCTCCACTATCGTTTCACGAGCGCCATCAGGCCGCCGATATTCGCATCACCATCGATCGGCTGAACGCGCAACTGCGAACCATTGGCTGCCGAGCAGGCCAAATTGAACGCTACGTTGACGAAGGCCGGAGAATGCCGAGGTGCTGGAGCGCAGCCTGTTCCTGAACACCTTGATCGAGCGCAAGGCCATCAGTTGGACCAAGATCTTCGCCGACCTGGAGAAAGTGCTGCCGTACAACGTGCGTCTGGTCTCGGTGCGGCTTGCCGGAAGTGGATTCCGAGAACGCGGTCCTGCTGGATATGGTGGTGGGCGCCAAAGAAGTGCAGCCGGTACTCGAACTATTGCAGCAAGCTGGAAGCCTCCCCGCAGTTCGGACCGCCGGAAGTGCCCAACTCGATGCCGCCTTCTCAAACCGATCCGTATTTCCGATATCACGTGAGCGTGAGATATGCCCAGAAGTTTTAGCCTGAAGACTGGAGGTCCCACCAATCCGCGATCGGCGATCCGGCTGGTTCTGGGGCTGTTGGTCGCCGCCAACCTGGTGGCCGGCTATTTCGTGTTGCGGCCTATGGGCGGCTCCCCGGAGGAGCTGCGGCAGCAGGTAGCGGAGATGCGGACTGAGATTCGCCAGCAGCAGGGAACGGTGGATCGGACCCGAGTCCTGGCCGGTAAGATCGAGATTGGGCGCGGGGAAGGCGACAAGTTCATGAGCAAGTATTTTCTGCCACGCCGCAGCGCCTATTCTATTGTCATGGCCGAGCTGAACGACCTGGCGAGCCAGGCGAAAGTTACTGCCAAGGAGAGCGCCAACGCCATCGAACCTGTCGATGGTAGCGACATACTGGACATGATGCAGATCACCGCCAATTACGAAGCCAAATATGAGGATCTCGTGCGCTTCGTGAATATGATCGACAAGGCGGACCGGCTATTGGTAATGGAGAGCCTGAACGCCACTCCGCAGCAAGGCGGCGGCAAGCTGAACGTGATGATGAAGCTGGATACGTTCGTCATTGAGGACGGCTCCGGGAAATGAACTTGAAACTCAGCGGAGTCGGAGCGGAGCCGAAGAAGATCGCGATCCTGGTGGGGCTGGGCGTGATCGCGGGCTATTTCTATATCAGCAATAGCAATTTCGGAAGCTCTTCGACGCCGGCGCCGGCGGGTACCGCTCAGCCCGCTGCAAGTTCAAGAATAGCCGCGCGACCGGGCGGCCGAGTCGGCGGGAGAGTCGCGCAAAAAGGTTTGAATAGCGGTTCCCACGAGTTTAAGCCGAGCCTCAAGTCCACTGGCATCGATCCCTCCAATATCGACCCGACGCTGCATCTGAATTTACTGGCGAAGCTGCAGGGTGTCCAGGTGGAAGCCGGTGGGCGGTCTCTGTTCGAAATCGGTACAGAGCCGGCCGCTGTACTGAAAGGGAAGGATCCGGGGCCGATCGTTGTGGTCAAACCGTTCGTCGGCCCACAACCTCCGCCGCCTCCTCCACCGCCGCCGGCCGATCCGAAACCACCGCCCATTCCGCTCAAGTTCTACGGTTTCGTGAACCCGTCCAAAGCCACTAACAAGCGCGCCTTCTTTCTGGACGGCGAAGACATCATTATTGCCGGTGAAGGCGATATGGTGAAGAAGCGCTACAAGATCGTGCGCATCGGCGTAAACTCGGCTGTAGTGGAAGACACGGAGTTCAAGACCAACAACCAGCAGACGTTGCCGCTGGAAGCGGAGATGGCCGGATGAGAAGAAAACCTGAATCAGGTTTCGCGCTGCTCCTGGTGTTCCTGCTTGGTGCCGTCATCGCCATTACGCTTTACATGGAGATGCCGCGCGTCGCTTTTGAGTCGCAGCGCTCGCGCGAGCAGTTGCTGATCGACCGCGGCCTGCAGTACCAGCGCGCCATCCAGCTTTTCTACCGCAAGTACCGGACGTATCCGCAAAACATGGATGACCTGGAAACCACCCGCAATATTCGGTTTCTGCGCCGGCGCTATACCGATCCCTTGACCGGCAAATCCGAGTGGCGGATCATTCACGTGGGACCCGGAGGCGTGCTGACCGATTCGCTGATCAAGCCCGCCAACCCGCTCGGACCCGGGACGAACGCCACCACGGCGAACGGCTCTCAAACCGGTGGCGCCCAGGCAGGCACCTCCCCGACCGGAAGTTCGCAGACCAGCGCGTCCACATCAGGAACTGCCTCGACGTCGGGAACTGCCGCCGATGGGACACAACCGCCTCCGGGTCTCAACATGGCAAACCGCCGGCCGAGCGACCGCATTCTGACCGGACCGGAACTGCCTGCCGGCGTTCCTCCGGATAGCGATCCTAATCAACAGCTAGTTCAGCCGCAATATCCGGTTCAGCAGCAATACCCTGGACAGCCACAATATCCGGGGCAGCCGGCGCAGCCGCAATATCCGGTGCAGCCACAATACCCAGGGCAACCACAGTATCCGGGGCAACCGGTGCTACCGCAATATCCCGGCCAACCGGTACAACCTGGACAGCCGGTGGATCCGTCGCAGCCTGTGCAGCCGCAGTATCCGGGGCAACCGCAGTATCCGGGGCAACCTCTAGGACAACCCGGCCAGCCAGTGGATCCTTCGCAGCAGCCCAACCCCGCAGTGCCGCAGTACCCGGGACAACCGGCATATCCGGGGCAGCCGCAATATCCGGGGCAACCCGCATATCCGGGACAACCAGCATATCCGGGACAACCTGCGTATCCAGGACAACCTGCGTATCCAGGACAACCTGCGCCGCCAGGACTACCGCAATATCCTGGACAACCCGCGTATCCGGGGCAACCCGCATACCCGGGTCAACCCCAGTATCCGGGGCAACCTGGCACTCCGGGTCAGCCTTATACCTATCCGCAGATTATTCCCGGACAAGTCCCGCAACCAGGCCAACCGGCGCAACCATATAATCCGTTCGCGCAGCCGAACCAGCCTTATAATCCGAACCAGCCCAACACCGCCGTTGGCGGCGGAGTCGCGCCCACTGGAAACACAACGCCAGGGCAGCAGAACTCAGCGGCGGGACTCATTCAGCAGATCCTCACGTCGCCACGACAGGCTCCCTCAACCACCGGCGCCTTGACTGGGGGAGGCACTGGTATCGCGGGAGTGGCAAGTAATGCCGAAGGGAAAGGAATCCATGTCGTCAACGACCACACCAAGTACAAAGAGTGGGAGTTCGTCTACGATTTGAAGAATGACAAGTCGGTGCTGGGAGCGGCAGCCGGAGCGATGCAACCGCAGTTGCAACAGCAGCTAGGCGGAGCTACCCCTGGACCCGGCCCTCTAACCCCGACCCAAACTCCGACACAAACGCCAACACCAGCGCCAACCGTGAATCAATAGACCATCAGCAGAGTTAATTCGCCGAGCCTTGTTTCGGTACGAGGGGGGAAGGGGGGGTAGGACTACCCCCGCTTAGATAAACATCTCTTCGTCACTGGTGGCTTGGGCTACGCTGGGCCGGTTGTTGTTGCGAGCGAGGAAGGCGAGGGCAGCCCGAATGCCGGCCGCGATCCCATTGAGTTCCTGAAGGGGACGCATGATTCCGTTATGCACGGTGGCCACAGTTTCATGCGCCCGGTTGATTGTATCGTCGAGGACCAGTTCGACCCGCTCCATCGTCACCTTGGCTCGCGCGGTAGCATCGCTGACAACTTCTTCCACCATGGCGAGCTGGACCTTGGCGGACGCCAGAATGTCATTGGTCCGACTAGTGATCTCCATGATCTGCACTCTGCTCTGCTCCACGGTCGCCTTGGTGGATTCCAGCAGCGATTCCACTTTAGGCACCAAGGGAGAGATCTTATCCACCAGAGGATTGATCTTCTCCTGAAGCATCTTGGTTTTCTGATAAAGCGCGACCAGCATTCCGGCCTGAATGCAGAGCGCGACCGCGGCGATAATCACAAAAGCCGCCATGATATAGAGCAAAGTGGTCTGGTCCATGGTTATTACCCTCCCTTGGCAGGGATCAGAGGCCTTGCGTAGCGTCCGGGGAAGCGCTGGTGACAGCCTCGCGATAGGCCTGTTTGCCAGCGTCGACGGCCGCAGCCAGGTGATCGCGCTGCCTGGAGACTACGGTTTTGCCTCTTTCGATAGCATCGTTGGCGGAGTCGCGCAACTCGGTGCCGCGCCGCCGCAGATAATCTTTGCTCTCATCGGCCTTCGAGCGGATCAGGTCGCGCGTCTCGGCGCCTGAGCTAGGAGCAAACAGTAAACCAACCGCCACTCCGAGACCAAGGCCTAAAAAGAAATAAGAGAATTTATTGTCATCCTCCATGGTTGTCATCCTTTCTCATGCTTTCTACTTCTACAATACCAGTGTCTACTCTGATAGTGTCCTCTTAGATGACTAAACGCAAGCCTAAACTGTTTCAGGAAACGGAGCTCCTGAATTATGCGGTTCGGGTGCTGGGAGGGCGGGCGCATTCCAGTGGCGAACTGCGCGAAAAGCTGCGCCGTCGCGCCGAACGGGCAGAGGATGTCGACGCAGTGCTGGCCAAGCTCAAAGAACTTAAATACCTGGACGACCGGCGGTTCGCTGAGAGCTATGCGGCTGCGCGCCTGGAGAATCAAGGCCTTGGGAAAATGCGAGTGTTGCGCGATCTGCGGCAGCATCGCGTGGCGCCCCAACTAGCCGAGCAGGTAACCGAGAAGACCTACCAGGAGACCAACGAGGAGAATCTGATCGAGGAGTTCCTCAAGCGGAAATACCGCGGCAAGAAGCTGGGAGAATTCCTGGCTGAGGAGAAGAATCTGGCGTCCGCCTTTCGGCGGTTGCGCTATGCCGGGTTCGCGGCGGGAACGTCGATTCGCGTACTCAAACGTTATGCCAAGCAGGCCGAGGAGCTGGAGGCGATCGAGGTGGATGAGCCGGCCGAGCCGGAGACTTAGCGACTAATGTCCAACTGGGATGTATGTTTTGTCCTGGCTCTGAAGTCCGCCAATCTGGATCACCACCAGCTGATCGCCCTCTGACATATTCGGTACCGTAACATTGAACTGGTAGAGTCCGGACGAAACCAACCCGGCGAAACTCGTCCCCGCGACGGCGCCACCGATTTGGATCGTTGCCGGCGCGTTCAAAACGGCTGGCTGGCTGACCAGCTCCGCCGACGGGCTGGTTGGATTCGTAGTGCCAAATCCGGTACCGAACAGCGAGATGACCTCACCGGGACTGGCTGGCCTGCTGGTTACTCCAGGAATCAGACCCACGGGCGCCACATATGCGCCGTCCGCGTGCACAGCCGCTGCGTACTTTCCTCCTCCCTGGCTAAACAGGAACAGCGCTGGCGCGAACTCCGTCCTCGAGACGGTAACCGCGTTGCTTCTTCCGTCGGGCGTATCCACTTCCACTGAAACTGTTTCTGCCAGGTAGTCGGGCGCCAGCACGTTAATCTGAGTCGGGCTGATGTAGTAGACGTAGGCGGGTTGACCGCCGATGGCGACAGAAACGCCGCCGAGCTGGGTGGGCAACAGGTTTCCTTCGAAATCTGATTCGCTCCAGGTCTGCGTCGCCGGCGCCAGATTCGTTCCATAAATGGTGATCCAGGTTGCGGAGGCGATACCCGGCCCGGAGCTGGCGGCGTTGACAACTCCGTTAATCGCGGGCGGGAGGCCAGTCGCCGCCGACTGCGTTACGGCGAAGGTCTGTCCGGCGATAGTGATGGCTCCAGTGCGCGCAGCCGGCGTTGTGTTGGCAGCAATCGTGTAGCTGACCGCGCCTTCGCCAACCCCGCTCACAGCAGATGTGATCTTGATCCAAGTCGCACTGGCGCTACCCAGCCAGGGGCAACCGGAGCCCGCTGCGATGGCGATGGTTCCAGCCGTTCCATTCTTTCCCACGCTGGCGCCGGCTGGGCCGAGCGAGTACGAGCAGCCGCTCTCGGGTACAGTCCAGCTTCCCTCGACCCCGCCGACGTCGATTTTGTTGTAGTTGTACAAATTGACTTGGATGGACCACGTCCCCGAACCGAAAAAGACCATTGGAAGAGCGATCTCCACGGAGTTTCCGGAGGAGGTGACCGTCACGCCAGAAACATCTACCCCACATTGACTGTTTTGTAGCGCCACCTTGTCCACGCCCACCGTGTACGGGCCCGTGACGGTTGTCTGATCGTCGTTCAAGAGAAAGAGAGAGCCCACTGCTGCAAATGCTCCGTTGGCCTCGGTGAAGGAACCTATGACGTACGATACCTGGCAGATAAACGTGTTACTGCCGAATCGAACGAAGTCCACATCGATGCTACGCAGGTTCGCGGCGCCATTGGGATCGGAAGCAGAAAATGTGAAGGTCTGGCTGCTACCGGCGCCGGAATTTGGCGACACCCAATCGAGCGATGGCGGCTGGTTAGCGATCGACGAGGCTTGCGTGATCGTGAAGGTCTGAAAATCGGCAAGAATCGAGCCGGTGCGAACGGTCGGTGTGCCGATCCGGGTCGGTATGGTATTGGCCGGCACCGCGTAGCTTACGGTGCCGGATCCCGTCCCGCTCTGCCCTCCCGTGATCGTGATCCAACTGGCATTGCTGGTAGCAGTCCAACTACACGAAGCCGGGGCGGTAATCGTAAAGGTGCCTGTCTCCGCGCCAGAACTTTGGTTGTGGCTGGTGGGATTCAGAGTGGCGCACGGGGGGCTGTAAGTGACGGCTACTCCCAGACCGGAAGGACCAGCGGTAGTAATGCCGATGGTAAGGGAGCTATAAGGATCTGACCATGCCTGGCCGGCCGCCAGCGCGGCATCCGAGAAAACATGCGGCGTGTTGGGCGTGAAATCGAGCAGAAAGGTGTGGTATGGGCTGGACTGAATTATCGCCGGATCCTCGTAATGAATCAGCGCTCCGGAGAATTGCTGGTCGCCAACTGCGGCGAGACCCGCATCATACCCGATTGGCTGGCGGTATTCCAACCATAACCATTGATCCGCGCTCGGGCTGCGGCGTATCCGAAGTGCTCGCACTCCGGCGGGATTCTCAAACGGCTGCAGGAGAAACGTGCCGTCGGTCTCAACATTCAGGACGCTGGCCGGGTCGAGCCAGCCGAGCTGGGCTTTGTGCGGCGCATTGAAGTGGGCAAGAAAAGCTTCGCCTTCTCCGCCGCCTCCCATGATGGAGAAAGGGTCTCCGTATTCCTGATGGACTCCATCCACGCCCGGCGGTCCCAAAGCCAGCGGAGCGTAGTCCAGCGAAGAGGCGTGATTGAGGCCCAGGTTGTGTCCGGCCTCGTGGGCGGCCAGCCCGACGGGATACGGTTGAAGCGTACCGACAGCCAGGATGACGTACGTACCTATAAAATCTCCTCTGCTGGGAGTGCTCAAGTGCTCGCAGGAAAGCTCGCCCACCCCGCCCCAGCCGCTAACTTCGGGCGCGGGCCATATCAAGACCAAGTGGTTATAGACGGTCAGGTCCAGAGTGGGATCCACGGCGCGGATGGCCGCAAACAATCCATCGGGTTGCTGCGTGGCGTAGTCGTAATTCTGGTCGAGCATAAAGGGTCCAAACACATCGCCGGTGGCGAAGGTTTTGCCGTAGGAAGCTTCGCGAAGGTAACCATCCAAGGACGGTTTGCTGCTGGAGAAATACATGTCGTGAAGCTCGCTGGCCGTAACCAGCGAATACGGAAACGGAACACCGGGAAACTCCAACATCAAAACCGCGGTTTTCTCTTCCCCGATTGGTCCGCAAGTCGAGTTGGCTGCCGCATCCGGTGAGATGCTGGTCAAGTATGCCGCCATCCTCTTTCCGAGCCGGATGCCACGAACACTCACGGCATGTCCCGAGCTCAGGCCGTTCGGATGATCCGCAAAATAGACTTCGACCCGATCTCCGCCGGTTTCGATCCAATAACGCTGGCGGCTTGTGCCGCGCGCAAAATCGTCGTCGACCACCACAGTCAAAGCGCCTTGCCACTCGCCTTGGGATTCGATCGAGCCCGTGGCATCCGGGGAGGCCGCCGACAAACGCGCTGCCTGTGCGGCCGATAATGATAGACGTATCGCTGCCCGGGGATCTGATTCCATGAGTTGGAACATTCTAGCGGCACGCTCCGCCAAGATGCTAGAGACGGGCGCAGGGCCGGATGACCAAGAGCGATCCAACTCCTGGTTGAATGAACGAACTCTTTCGGCTAGCGCGCCGCTGTCAGACTGTTCCTGAGCAAGCGAGACATCTCCCGCGGTTGCCAAGACCAGTACAGAGAACAGCAGGCACGGAATCGACTGCGAGAAGCGGCTCCAGCAATTAATCCGCATAACAGAACCTCTCTCACCTGCTCTAGCGCATTACACCGAGGATACTTATTTATCAGGACAGATTGATTCCGCGATTGTACAACGGAACCGCTCGGGTGGGCGGCTTGATAGCGCCCGGTGGCTTGGGTTCGTTTTGTAGTTTCACTATTGCCGGTTAGGGAAGGCGCACTTTTTGTAGGACCTCCATCAAGACAAGCGTAGCGGACGGTATTTGTGCCGGAGAGGATGGTGCGACGCAATTGATTCAGGTGGAAGGAGATGGAGATTTGTGAAGTTTGTGATGTTATGGTTCGCGCCGTCAATCAGGTTGATTCTCACTGCCTGCCTGTGCCAAGATGTGCGTCAGTAGGCGAAATCATTTGGAGGAACCCGTGCCAAATCACTTCCGTAAAGCAGGTGCCGGCTGTGCGCTCGTAGTCGTCCTGGCGCATGTCGCCAGTGCACAGACTTCGGCGCCGGGCGCTGGGTCGGCCGAAGCAGTCAGCAACGTGGTCGCCAATCCGACCTACATTTCCATTCCTCTGGAAATCACCGTTAGCCGGCCCGCTGCCGAAGTCTGGAAGCGCGTCGGCAAGTTCTGCGATATCGGCGAATGGCTGCGGATCCCCTGCACGATCACCTCGGGCAAGGACGGTGAATTCGGCGCGGTACGGTCCGTTGCGGGCGAGGTCCTGGTGGGGAAAACCGAACTTTCCTACACCTACACACAGACCGTGAGGGCCGGCCGGCCGTACAATCTCTATCACGGCACGCTCGAGGCGAGGCCGGTGACCGCAACTACGTCGAAGCTGGTTTACACCCTGGTGTTCGATAACTCGATGCTGGCGGATGACGCCGCCCGTGAAAAGGACAAGACGCAAAAGACCGCGGTATTCACGCGGGCGCTCGAGAACATGAAGATCCTCGCCGAAGGGGGCACGCTGCCGCCCGCCCCGCCTCGTGGTGGCCGGTAACTCGAAGCTAGCGAGTAGCCCTGGTTACTTGGCCGGTCCGGCGTCTGGACCCTGCGAACCGGCGAAGACCTTGCGTCCATCCGGAAGCGTAACGCTGTGAGCGTTGGCGGTGTTGCTGCCGTCCTTAGCCAAGAAACCCTCTATGGTGACCTGGTCTCCCTCTTTCAATGACGTCCGTCTCCAACCTTGGCGAACGAGACCGTTGGGGCTGCCCAGTTCGAAGCTCCAGCTTGTGAGCTTACCGCTTTCGTCCTTCACGTTGACGTAAAGCCACGCATGCGGATTGGTCCACTCCAGTTTGGTGATCGTCCCAGAGACCTTGATTTCTTTTTTTGCGTCGAACTCAGCCGCAAACGCGTGATGCGCCGCTGCGGGCATCACCGCGAACAGCAAACCCGCCACCCCGGCAATCAACGTCGCTTTCATCATTCCTCATTCCTCCATTTTCGCCGCCCGACTCTTCTGGCAGTCAGCCTACTGTTTTTGCATGTGGGCGGCGTCCTTCTCGTTTTCGTTGCAGAACATTTCGAAGATGTCAGTGTCGGCCAGCAGATCGTGGGGTACCTTGATGGTAAAGGGCTTGGTGTACATCTTGGGGTCGTCGAAGGTCATTTCCACGTCCAGGTGTCCGAAGTCGCGGCGATGGAAACGTTCCGTGACGCGCAGCGCTTCGCTATGCGGGTGCCCCATCGTATCGAAGGCGGTCTTGTCGTTAAAGCCCGCGGTTTCCACCACAAGCACGTCGCGCTCCCAATGCCCGGCCGAGTAGCCCAGATAGGCCGGGAGCTCGAATTCCTTGGGCAGTACGCGGCCGTCGGTAAAGATTTGGCGATGCTGATTGTTGACTTCATACAAGACCACGGTCACGCGGGGGGACTGAACAATCTTAATCGGTTCGGAAAGGAGACCGGCCAGGGGGAAGCCAAAGACACGCGAGCAAGGGTCGCCAGACTCCCGGCGGGCTGCGTTTTGGCGCATGACTTTCGCGGCTTCGGGCCGCAGCGGCGATTCCTCGGGCTTGAAGTCCAGGAGGATATTGGTGAAGTACTTGTGTTGAGTACCGATCTCCATTCCCGGCACTTGTACTCTGATTTGCTCATCAATGGCGGGGCCGTAAAGGCGCCTCATTTCCGCGACGGAGGTGATTTCATGCATCCAGACACCGGAGAGGTCGGGCTTCCCGTCGGCGGTGCGTGGCGCAGGCGCGGACAGGTTAGGTTTGCCGTCGGGTGTGCGAGGCGTTCCTGGGGTAGGAAAATTCAGCCATTGCGCATACGCACCCGTGGAGAGAAACGCGAATATGACGAACAGCCGCTGATGTGACATCTTCAAGCCTCCGACGGTTGGCCCTGTAGCACGTTGGTAATTGTAGCGTATGAGCGCTGAATCTGGTGTTAGCTTGGATAGCGGAAGGCGCTGGTGGCCGAGTGGAAACCGGGGGAACTGGAGATTAGCGCTTGTTGCTTGGGTGTATACTAAGCCACAAGTACTGAAGGAGCGCTGGAATGAAACTATTTGGTGTTGTCGCAAGTTTGTGCGTGATATTCGGGGTGACCGTAACCGTCGCCCAAACGCCGAAGCCGAAGCGGATCAATCGCGCGATCGAGCTGCTGGAACAGGGCCAGCCGATCTATTACGCCGGGTCGCACTCAGGTACGGCCGGCACTTTTGAGCAGGGCAAACTGGACGCCCAAACGTTTGCCGATTACATCAGCTATGACATGGAAGCCGCGCCGTACGATATCGCGGGCTTAGCTGCCTACATGCAAGGCCTGGTGGCCGGCGGGCCCACGCGGACCGGGCATCGGACTCCGGCCGTCATCGTGAATGTTGCCGCCAGAGGCACCGATGAAGCCACGGTGCGCGCGAATTCCTGGATGTTCGAACAGGTGCTGGCCACAGGCGTCCATGGCATTCTTCTGGTGCATGCGGACACGCCCGGCGCGGTGCGGGCTCTGGTGGAAGCGGTGCGCTATCCCAACCGCGAACAGGGCGTGGGGCAGGCAGGACTCAAGGAAGGGACGCGCGGCGCTCACGGAGCGTCAATGGCAGCCAAGGTTTGGGGCGTGTCGACGGAAGAGTACATGCAGAAGGCGGATCCGTGGCCGCTCAACCCGAACGGCGAACTGCTGCTGGGAGTCAAGATCGAGGACAAGGTTGCGCTGGCGAACGTCGAGGAGACTCTGAAGGTACCGGGCATCGGGTTCGGCGAAGGCGGACCCGGCGACATGGCGCTATCGCTAGGAGTCAAGAGTGGCGACCCCAGACTCCTAGCGGCCGAAGCGCGGATTTTTTCCGCCGCCAAGTTGCACAAGCTGGCATGGATCGGGATCACGCCGAACCACACGGCCGACGACATCAAGGCGGGTTTCATGATCGGATCCGGTGAGAAGACCGCGGAAGCCGGCCGTAAGGCCACCAACCGCGCGATGCCATACTAAGGACCTGTTCGCAATAGCCACGGGATTCGGTAGTGCGCCAAATATTTGTCGCGCGGGAACAGGGTACCATTGGAACGATGAAATGGTATCGTTCTCTTTTCCGGATGTCGGCTTGTGTAGCTGCCTCGCTGGCCGCACCCGTCTGTTTCGGCGCCGCAGCAGAACGGCAGCAGGCGCAAGCGCAGTTGCTGGATCACGCTGAACTGCCCTGCACGAATTGCTTCTTCGGAACGAGCGACTACTATTACTGCTTTGCGGCGGACAATAAGGTCCTGGTCGCCTATCAAAGGGCCCGGGTTCTCAACTGGACGGACGGATCGAAGAACTACTTAACGAAGGTCCACCACGGATGGACGGTCTGGACCGCGCCCGGCCAGACCGTGCCGATCAGCTATGACGACAAGCACGTCTGGGTTACACGCCCGGACGGAAAACAAGTAAGACTCACCGAGAGCTACTCGCGAGACATCTTCACCAATGACCGATGCCGGGAGGCGGTGAAGGCGAAGGCCCATTAACAGGCGTTGCCAACTGAGCGCATAGTGGCAAACGGCATGAAACACTAAGTTTCGGTCCGCATCACACATGCAAGGCGGTCCAGGGATCGGCTGCCCCTAATTATTATTTGATGAAGTTCGTGAAATGAGTTCCGCGACTGGGTCAACGAAGACGGCGGGCCGGCGCTGGATCTTAGTAAGCGCGGCTGTCGTGGCGGTATGGGCAGTGGTGGCGACCATTCTGCTGGTTTTGAATTGGCCCTTCACCCAAGCGGCTGTTACAAAGACGCTACAGGATCGCTTCGCCAGGCAAGTGCAGGTCCGCAAATTCCGAGGAACCTACTTTCCGCCGGGGTGCGTGGCCGAGGGCATCGAATTCCTGCACCGTAAACGTAAAGATCTGCCGCCGCTGATCACGGTGGACACGCTGATCCTTCGCACCGGTTACACTGGCTTGTTCAGAATCTCCAAGCTTATAAATTATGTTCAGGTCGCGGGATTGCATATAAGGGTGCCTCCGAAGAATCCCAATGCCACGCAAGAAACTTTCCCCCTCACCAACAGCGTCTCGGGCAAGACTCTGACCATTGGCGAAATCACAACCGACAACGCCGTAGTGGAATTCCTGACAAAAGATCCGACGGAGGACCGGTTCGTCCTCAAAATCGACCATTTGACCCTGGATCACGTTGCCCAGAGTGATCCGGTCACGTTCCACGCCCGGTTCAACAACACCGAGCCGCCCGGTGAGATCCGCTCAGATGGACAGTTCGGTCCGTGGAACGACGACGATCCCGGCAGCACTCAACTTTCAGGCTCGTACACCTATGAGCACGTCAAGCTCGGAGTATTCGAAGGCATCGCAGGAACTTTGTCCTCCCAAGGGAAATTCAGCGGCACGCTTGGCCATATCGACGCCGAAGGGAACGTGGACGTGCCCGACTTCGCTGTCTCCGGAAACCGCCGCCCGGATCACTTGGCTTCGAGTTTTAATGCGGTGGTCGATGGAACGAACGGAGACACTCATCTCACCCGCGTAGAATCGCATTTCGGGAGAACCACCGTGATTTCCGAAGGCGACGTAAAAGGCCATGCGGGCCAGCACGGAAAAACGGTGATGCTCACCGTGAGTGTCCCTCAAGGTCGTGTTGAGGACCTGCTACGCCTCGTCACGGGCTCCGCCCAACCCGCGGAAATTGGTAATGTGCGGTTGCGGACGAAGGTGGAGTTGCCGCCCGGGCCACAGGCATTCTTAAGACGCCTCCGCCTGGATGGTGAATTCGGAATTGGTGGCCACTTCACAGACGCTCAAATCCAGGTGCCAGTAAACCGGCTGGCCGAAAGCGCGCGGGGACAGAGCAAGCACCAGGAGCAATCGGATACAACGATTGTGCTTTCGAATCTAAAGGGCCACATTTCGGCGAATGGGGGAATTGCGATGCTTTCCAAGGCCTCGTTCACTGAACCCGGGACGCTTGCGGAAATCGAGGGCACCTACAATCTCATCGATAAGAAACTAAATCTGCGAGGCGTCCTGCATACCAGCGGAAAGCTGGCGGATACGAAGTCAGGCTTCAAGTCCTTAGTATTAAGAGCGATGAGTCCGTTCCTGAAGAAGAAATCGATCACCGTGGTGCCATTTGTAATTACGGGCACGGCCAGCGATCCCTCGTTCGCTTTAGATCTCCTTGCGAAACACTAAGAGTGCCTGAGAGTTCGGCCAGTGTCCGGCATAACTCCGGCTGGAGTTTCCGGGTACGAGAATGGGATCATGACCGGCGTGCGAATGGACAAGTGGCTGTGGGCCGCTCGATTCTTCAAGACGCGCTCGGTGGCGGGTCGGGCCTGTGAACTCGGCAGGATTGATTCCAACGGACAACTAGCCAAGGCAGCGCGCGAGGTCCGAGTGGGCGACCTGTTGCGAGTGAAGAACCCCAGCGGCGATTTTCAGATCGAGGTGCTGGCACTCAGCGAGATGCGCGGCCCGGCGCCGGTTGCGCAGGCGCTCTATCGCGAAACGGAAGCCAGCCGCGAGTTGCGGCTCAAGTTGGCCGAAGAGCGCAAGACGATGCCGCGTACTGAATCCTCGCGGGAAGGTAAGCCATCGAAGCGCGATCGCCGGGAAATCGCCCGGCTGCGGGGAAGAGCCTGACCGGCCAGCATCGGCGGAAGTAGCCAGGTGATCTACCCCGGCGTTGTGCAGCGCCACGCCATTTAGCGGTCGCAATCCGACAGTAGGCCGTCACCGCAACTAAAGTCCCCCTTCTGACCCGTCGATCTGCTGCAAGAAGAGCCGAAGGCATTCCAGGCAACTTCTTGGAGAACAACATGAAAGCGAAGTTGAGTATCGTGCTGGTAGCCTGCATGGCTCTGTTCGTATCTGCCTGCGGTTCCCGTCCTCAAAACCTGATCCTGGGTAAGTGGGAGATGGCAAGCGCCAACGTGGCAGGCTCTGAGGTCACAGGCGCTACTGAGGTCGGAAGAGCCATCAAGATGACAGCGGAGTTCAACCGGGATGGCACGGCGAAGCTCACCATGATGGGGCAGACGCTCCAGGGTACGTACAAGGTGAAGGGCGGAAACGAATTGGAGTGGACAATGAACGGGATAACAACAAAGAGTAAGCTAAACGTGACCGCCACCGAACTGGAAGTGACAGACGATGCTAATCGAACGATCAAGTACAAGAGAAAGTGAACAAGGTGGCAACTTTGTCGTGAGTATGTGACGGAAGTGGCTGTCTTGCGTAGCTTGAGTACGCATTTCGACCTAAGATCATGACCCGCTCTGCTAGCTTGGTATTAGCGGCGGATGATTTCCTTCTCGAATATAAACAAGCAGTACGGCAAGCAGCTAATCTTCGTTGACGCCTCCTTTCAGTTGAACCCCGGCGAGAAGGTGGGCCTGGTCGGCCCCAATGGCTCGGGCAAGACCACGCTCTTTCGCATGGTGGTTGGGGAGGAAGAGCCCGACGACGGCGAGGTCTCCGTTCCGAAGCGGCTGACCATCGGATATTTTCGCCAGGATGTGGAGGAGATGAGCGGCCGGCCGGTGCTGGATGAGGCGATCGCCGGCAGCGGACGGATTGGCGATCTCCATCACGAGTTGGAGGATTTGCAGAAGGGCCTCGAAGATCCCGCGCGCGTAGGCGAGATGGACGAGATTCTGGCGCGCTTCGGCGAGGTGCAGGAAGAGTACGAGCATCTGGGCGGATACTCGCTCGAGGCGCAAGCCCGCGAGGTTCTGCATGGGCTCGGGTTCACCGATGACCAGATTGATGCCGACGTCGGGGCCCTGTCAGGTGGCTGGAAGATGCGCGTCGCCCTGGCCCGCGTGCTGCTGGGCCGTCCGGACGTGCTGCTGATGGACGAGCCCACCAACCATCTCGACATCGAATCGATCATCTGGCTGGAGCAGTTCCTCAAATCCTACCCGGGGGCGTTGCTGATGACCTCACACGATCGCGAGTTCATGAATCGCATCGTCTCGCGGATCGCCGAGATTAATGCCGGCGAGATCATCACCTACTCCGGCAATTACGACTTCTACGAGCGCGAACGCGCGATTCAAGACGCGAATCTGCAAGCTGCTTTCACGCGGCAGCAGGCCATGCTGGCCAAGGAGCAGCGCTTTATCGACCGCTTCCGGACGCACGCGGCCAAGGCGGCTCAAGTTCAGAGCCGCATCAAGGCGCTGGATAAGATCGAGAAGGTCGAGCTTCCCCGGAAGCGGCAGGTGGTGAAGTTCGAGTTCCGCGTCCCGCCGCGCTCGGGCGATCAGGTTGCCGTCATCGAAGACCTCCACAAGAGCTACGGATCGCAGACTATCTACCGGGGATTCAATCTCACCATCCGGCGGGGCGAACGATGGGCCGTGATGGGACGGAACGGCGCGGGCAAGACCACGCTGCTCAAAATGATCGCCGGCGCGAGCGAACCCGATGCGGGAAGCGTCACGCTGGGCGCCAGCCTGACGATGGGCTACTTCGCGCAGCAGGCGCTGGACGTGCTGGATCCGGACCTGACTATCATCGAGCAATTGCAGAGGGATTTCCCGCAGGACGGTATCGGCTCGCTGCGCACACTGGCTGGCGCGTTCCAATTCTCGGGCGACGATGTAGAGAAGCGGATCGGGGCGCTGTCGGGCGGCGAAAAATCGCGGCTCGCAATGGCGCGCATGCTTTACAATCCTCCCAACTTCCTAGTGCTGGACGAGCCCACCAATCACCTGGACCTGGCGACCAAGGAGATGCTGGTGGAAGCGCTGAAGGATTTCGAAGGTACGATGATTTTCGTGTCGCACGATCGCACGTTCCTGCGGGGTCTGGGCTCGCGGGTTCTGGAACTGGGCGGCGATAGCGGCAAGGACAGAAGCCCACTGGTATATCCGGGATCGTACATAGAGTATGTTCAAAAGACGGGACACGAGGCGCCGGGGATCATTCATTGACGCCCGCGCGGAAAGGAACGACCAATGTCTCTCAGGCCGATTAAACGAGTTATATCCGCGAAGCCCACGCTCGAAGGTGCGGGGGTGCACCTGCGCCGTGCGTTTGGGTTCGGGAACACCACCGATTTCGATCCGTTTCTTCTGCTGGACGACTTCCGTAACGACGTTCCGGAAGATTATCTGGCAGGTTTTCCCTGGCACCCGCACCGCGGGATCGAGACCATTACCTATGTTCTGGCAGGAACCGTGGAGCACGGCGACAGCATGGGAAATAGCGGGGCCATTGCCGCCGGCGACGTGCAATGGATGACGGCGGGCAGCGGGATCATCCATCAGGAAATGCCGAAGGGCGATCACGCCGGCCGCATGCACGGTTTTCAGTTGTGGGCTAACCTGCCTTCGTCGCTCAAAATGACTGCGCCGCGCTACCAGGAGGTGAAGTCGCCGGATATAGCCGCGATCAAGGACGATGACGGAACAGAGGTACGGATCATTTGCGGGACATTCTGGGGCAAGAAAGGTCCGGTGGATGGAATCGCCGCCGATCCGGTCTATCTGGATGTGACGGTGCCGCCTGGACGCAGGAAAACCCTGCCAGTGGAAATCACGCACCACGCCTTTGCTTACGTGTTCGCGGGCGCCGGTAAGTTCTGCAACGCCTCTGGACCGCTGGCGGTGCCGACTGAACCGGTCGGGTGGGCGGACACAACGCCTCCCACGCAGGCGGAGAACCGATCGCTGGTGCTCTTCGATCGCGGTGACGAGCTGGTGGTGCAGGCTGGGGAAGACGGAATCCGGTTCTTGCTTGTTTCCGGGAAGCCGCTCGAAGAGCCAGTGGCCTGGTACGGACCGATCGTGATGAATACGCAGCAGCAGCTTCAGCAGGCCTTCACGGAACTGCGCGAGGGCACCTTCCTGAAAGACGCGGCACACAAATAGCAATGAGATTCGCGGGGAAAGTCGCATTGGTGGCCGGCGGTACGGGGGGATTGGGGCGTGCCGTCAGCCTCGCATTCTTGCGGGAGAGCGCCGAGTTGATCGTCACTTATCGAGACGATCAGGAATTTGTGGACTTGAAGACCCAAGCCGGCGAAAATGTCTCCAGGCTAACGGGTCGGCAAGTCGACGTGACCGATGAAGCCGCGGTGGAGCAACTCATCGCGGGAATCGGTACGCAAGGTAAAACGCTCGATGTCCTGGTAAATAGCGTGGGTGGTTACGCCGGCGGCATGAAGTTGTGGGAAATGGATACCAAGGTTCTTGACCAGATGCTGGCACTGAACCTTCGCTCCGGTTTCATATTGTCGCGTGCAGCGGCAACAGTAATGCTCCGGCAGGGTAAAGGCGCCATCGTGAATGTCGCGTCCAAAGCTGCACTGGATCACGGGGCGGGCGTCGCTGCTTATGCGGCGTCGAAGGCAGCGGCGGTAGCCATGATGGATTCCCTCGCCGCCGATCTGAAGGGCACAGGAGTGCGCGTCAACTCGATCCTGCCCAGCATCATCGATACGGAGGCAAATCGGAAAGGAATGCCCGGCGCGGACTTCGCGAAGTGGCCGAAGCCCGAGGACATCGCACGCGTTATCTTATTCCTGTGCAGCGACGATGCCAGAGTCGTTCATGGAGCAGCTATCCCGGTATATGGGGACAGCTAAGGCACGTTAACGCGGCGGCTTTTCCGTTCAGGCCAGCGAGGTCTTGTACAAAGTCTCAAGTTTGCCCCAGGCGCGCTCAGCATCCGGCTTATTGTAAATCGGTTTGCCTGCCCCAGCCGGCATGTCCGGCACGCACCAGCCATGCATGGACTCCGAATATACTTCGATCTCGGCGGTTGGGAACGCCTCCTTGAGCTTAACTTTCGCGTCTGGCTGGGTCATGTCGTCATTCGACGCGATACCGAAATACATGTGAGCCTTGATCTTGGGCGCAAGCAGATGCGGACTGTCGGGTTTGTCGGTGACCAGTCCGCCTCCATGGAACGACGCTCCGGCGCCTACGCGGTCGGGTACGGTCGCACAAGTCCTCACGACCAACGCGCCGCCCATGCAGTAGCCCTGGGTGCCGATCTTTTTCGATTTGTTGACCTGTTTTTGCGCATCCAGGAAGGCGATGTAAGCGACGGCATCTTTCTCGGCATTGCCGGACGCATTCACCGAGGCCATCAGCGGCCCGATCTTAGGCCGTTCGGTCTGGAAGTTGACGGTGGAGGCATCCGTGTAGAACGGAGCTTTGCCCACACGATAAAAAGGATTGGGTACCAGAACTGAATATCCCTCAGCGGCAAGGCGCTTGGCCATTTCGCGCATGGAGGGCCGCAATCCAAATGCGTCGGGCCAAATGAGCACACCGGGATGGGAACCGCTCTTGGGGTGAATGAAAGCGGCGTCGCAGGTGCCATCGGGCGTTTTGATCTCGACGTCGGTCTCAACCACGGGCATGCCCGCGCCCGAAGCCGAACCTGCCGCGGCGAGGCCCGCCGCCACTGACATAGCTACAAAGTCGCGCCGGTGAAGGTCGCTCGAAGACTCGTCATTGTTCTTGGGATCTTTCGGATCGTTTGCCATTGTTCCATCTCCTCTGTACAGTGTAGCTCACCGTTGAGATGGCGCTGTTCCTATCCCTCCACGAATTTCCGCAAGCGATCCAAGGCCCCATCCCACTGGGCTGAAATGCCGTCCAGGCAATGGCGAGCGGCATCGAGCGGTTCGGGTTCCAACTCCCAGACGCTCTCCCGCCCCAGGCGGGAGCTGCACGCCAAGCCGACCTTCGCCAGCACCTGCAGGTGTTTCGTCACCGCCTGGCGCGTCACAGAACCGCCCTTGGTGAGGCGGGCGATGGACATTGGTCCATCGGCGGACAAGCGGGACACCAGACGTAAACGATTCTCGTCGCCCAGCGCCGCAAAGATCAAAGCCGTGTTTTCAAGTCCCCGGCGCGTCGTCCTGGGGCTGGTCGTGCGGGTATTAAGCTGTTTGGCCGACATACTTCTCGATCGCTTTCATCTGAGCGGCCCAACCCTGCTCATTGCCTCGATAGGCTTCGGGTCGGCGAGCCAAGGGAATCCCTTCGAATCCCGATTCAACAACCGTTAGCAATGTGCCATCCGCGACTTCCTTGAGTTCGAAGACGACCAAAGTGGTAGGCTCCGCCGAGTAATCTTTTTTTGGATCGATGGCGTGCGGGTGCCATCGCCAGGAAAGAAGCCGCTCCGGTTCCATCCGCTCGATGATGATCTCGAAGGGACAATTCTCGTAGCCCTTATGTAAGACCTTCCCTCCCAGGCGAGCCCCCGGTGTGAATGCGCCGTTGAGCTTTACGCCGAACCACTGGCCGAAAGCCTCGGCATCCGCCAGGGCCTTCCAGACGCGGGCACGCGGCACGCGGAGAAGAATGCTTTTTTCGATACGATCCATATTGGGAGCGACTCCGGGATTCATATACAACCTCCAGGTTGCATATTAGCAGCGTTTCACCAAAAGCGCAACCGTTTAGTTGCCGGTTTGCTCAGCCTGTGCTCTCCCGCAGCCGGGCGGCTTGGGTGATGAGGTAATTCCGTTCGGGGAGGCTCGTCGTCCGGGCGGCGGCAGTCTGATAGTGTGCAATCGCGCCCGGATGGTCGCCGGCCAATTCCAGGAGGTGGGCACGAACGGCGTCCATGCGATGATGTCCGGCAAGACGCCCATCGGCGTCGAGCGCATCCAGCAGCTCAAGTCCCGCGGATGGACCCTGCACCATGGCCGTAGCGATGGCATGGTTGAGCATCACCATGGGATTGTCGGACATGCGTTTTAGGAGGTCATACAGCGCCAGGATCTGCGGCCAGTCGGTATCCTCGGCGCGGGGCGCTTCGTCATGCACGGCGGCGATGGCGGCCTGTAGCTGGTAGGCGCCGATGGAGCCTTTCGACAGAGTCGCGGTGAGCAGCGCAACGCCTTCGGCAATCTGCTTGGGATCCCATAAATTTCGCTCCTGTTTCGTGAGCGGGATCAACTCACCATCCGGCCCGGTTCGTGCGGCGCGGCGGGCATCGGTCAGCAGCATGAGCGCGAGCAATCCGGCGACCTCGCCGTCGTCCGGAAGCAGTTTGTGAACGGCCCGCGTCAGCCGAATCGCCTCACTCGATAGCTCGGTGCACTGCAGATTTGGACCGGCGCTGCTGGTGTAGCCTTCATTGAAGATCAAGTAGAGTACGTGCAGGACAGCACGAAGCCGTTGGGTCTTTTCCAGATTTCCCGACATGCCGGTGGGCAGGGAGAATGGGACGCCCGACGCCTTGATGCTTTGCTTGGCCCGGCTGATGCGCTGCGCCATGGTCGCTTCGGGCACCAGGAACGCGCTGGCGATTTCTGCTGTCGTCAAGCCCCCTACGGCGCGCAGCGTCAGGGCGATTGCCGATGCCGGAGTGAGGGCGGGATGACAACACATAAAGAGCAGGACGAGCGTATCGTCCTGATCCGTTTCAATCTCAATGCCGGCCGCTGGCGCCAGATTTTCGAGCTCCACGGATGCAGCGGTTTCGCGCCGCCGGCGGGCCATCTCGCTGCGCAGGTGATCGGTCATACGCCGCGAAGCCACTTGGATCAGCCAGGCACGAGGGTTGTCGGGAACACCTTCGCGCGGCCATTGAATGGCAGCCGCTAGCAATGCCTCCTGAACGGCGTCTTCGGCGGCGGCGAAGTCGCGGAAACGGCGTATGATCGCCCCGAGCACCTGCGGCGCAAGGTCGCGCAACAGATGTTCGGAAGCGGCGTTGAGCGAACTCACAACCATTCGGCGGGCGCACTACTCATCACCTGCCGCACTTCGATCGGCATGTTCGAGGGAGCTCCGCCGGGTCCCGGTGCGGTAGACGCCCGGGCTGCGATCTTATAGGCTTGCTCTGGGCTGTCGACGTCGATGATCCAGTAGCCGGCCAGATACTCTTTAGCCTCTGGGAAGACTCCGTCTGTGATCGGCTCGCCGTCCTGGCCGGCTCGCACGCGTTTGGCCTGCTTCGGGTCGGCCAAGCCTTCGGTCGAAACCAACTCTCCTGATTCGCGGAGAGCTTTATTGAAACTGTGCATGAACGCGATGTGGGCCTTGATATCGTTCTTCGGCATCGAGCTAAAAGTGTCATAGCCCGTTTTTGGGCAGTTCATCATCAGGATGTATTTCATATCCTTTGCTCCTTTCGATTTTCGCACCGGTTTGTGCGCTTTCATCAGTTAGTCGGAGCAGAGGACGGGTTCTCGACATGGGTTTCCGAAAAAAAACTTCAGCGGGAACTAAATGCCCGAACGATCCGTACATATGATTGACGCCCATATAAGGGATCGAATAATATGGGTACGAGGTCGGTCAATATGGCTGTACGCCCCCAAGATCCTGAATGGAAGAAAGGAAGCGCGGAGCTTCTAGTGTTGTCGTTGCTGGAAGATCAGCCTCGCCACGGCTACGACATTTCAAAATTGATTCAGATCCGATCCGGCGGGGCTTTGCGATTTCACGTTACCTCGCTCTATCCGCTGCTCCATCGGCTGGAAGAGCAGGGGTCGATCGAAGGGCGATGGGTGGAGAAAGCTGAGCAACGCAGACGGCGCTATTACAGTCTGACCTCGGAAGGCAGGAAGGTGCTTCGTTCGAAGCAGAAGAACTGGAAGGATTTCGTCGCCGTCATCAGCCGTATAACAGGAATTGAGCATGCCTGATTGGAAGGGTCTCGTTCGAGAACGACTTAAACCGTTGTGTCTCAAGGCGACCAAGGAGTCGACTCTCACCGAGGAACTCGCGCTGCACCTTGAGGATTACTATCGCGAGTTACGGAGCGGCGGAGCAAGCGAAGCCGAGGCATACCGGGAGGCTCTTTCGGAGTTGGATGACATGTATCCGTTGCGGGCGGGGTTAGAAAGGAGCGAGCGTATGCCGAAGTACGACGCGGTGCCGGCCGGCGATGTGCGCAGGGACAATCTCATGGAAGATCTCTGGAGAGATCTCCGTTACGCATTCCGCGCCATGCGGAAAAGCCCGATGTTCGTTCTGTTCGTGGTGCTTACGCTGGGCCTGGGGATTGGCGCGAACACCACCGTCTTCTCACTTATCAATACCCTGATTTTGAACCCGCTGCCGGTCCGAAACTCAGGCGAGTTGGCCTCGGTGGCGACGGGCGAAACGGGGAGCACATCGAAGTCGAGCCCGCCCAAACCGATTTCATACGCAGGTCTCAAAGATTATCAGGCAAAAAATGAGGTATTCAAGTCGCTCGCGGGTTACACGTCTCCCCACGTTGTGACCTGGCAGGCCAGTGAAGCTGCGCAGCGGATCTTCTGCGAGCTGGTGACCGACAATTACTTCTCAACGTTGGGACTCACACCCGCCAGAGGGCGCTTCTTCTTGCCGGAAGAGGACCGCATTCCTGGTGCCCACGCCGTTGCCGTCATGAGCTTCGGGACTTGGCAAACGCGTTTTGGGGGCGCGGAGGATATTGTAGGCAAGACTCTGCGGCTCAATAGCGTCGTTTTTACCGTCATAGGCGTCGCTCCGCCTGCGTTCATTGGGGTGAATGCACTTTTCGGTCCGGATGCATGGATACCGGCCGCCATGGCGGAACGGTTGTCGCCCAACGAGATGCACAATGCATTGAGCGATCGGGGCAAAGCGGTTTTTCTGGGAGTGGGGCGCTTTAATCCGGGCGTCACCCAGGCTCAGGCCCAAGCCAACCTGTCGAAAATCGCGGCCGATCTCGCGCGCGAATATCGTGCAACCAATGAAGGCCAGACGACTACGGTACGGCCCATCCGCGACGCCCTCTTCGCCAGCGCGAGCAGTGGATCGACGCCGATTTTGTTCGCCAGCACTGGACTCTTGATCGTGGTCGGTATCGTATTGCTAATTGCGTGTTCGAATGTGGCGAATCTGCTGCTGGCACGTTCAGCGGCTCGGCAACAGGAGATCGCGGTGCGCCTGGCGATGGGAGCAAGCCGCCGAAGATTAGTCCGTCAACTTCTCACCGAGAGTGTCCTGCTCGGAGTTCTTAGCGGAGTGGTGGGATTGTTCATCGGTTACGCGGGGCTGCGTCTCTTGTTCGGCGCGTTGCCGGCCGCGGCAAATTTCGTGACGCCAAGACTGGATGCAAGCGTGTTTCTTTTTACGTTGTGCATCTCGCTGGCAACGGGCTTCTTGTTTGGGACCATTCCAGCCTTCAAGGCTGCCGGTGCGAGTGTGGCGGAAACACTGAAGCAAGAGACTCGCACGACCGGGAGAAGCCGGAGGAGAGTCACCGTGGGAAACGTTCTGCTGGTGGGCCAGATCGCATTTTCGTTTCTCCTGCTGGTGATGGCAACTTTGTTCTTGCGAAGCATCGGGCGGGCTTACGAGATCGACCCCGGCTTCCAGACGGAGCATCTTGCGGTCTTCTTGACATATCCAGGTCAGGCCGGGTACGGAAAGGCTCAAGCCAAAACATTCTACAAGGACGTCCGCCAGCGGGTAGCCGGAATCCCAGAAGTCGATTCTGTTTCGTGGGCTTCGAACCTGCCGCTTTGGAATAGAGCCGTAAATGGACTGCAGGTGGAAGGGCGCCAACAGCGGTCGCAGGCAGACAAAACTACGACGATCATGAACACCGTCGACCGCAATTATTTCGAGACGGCGGGCGTGGTTCTTGTTAGGGGGCGCGAGTTCACAGATATCGACCAGGAGACCTCGACTCCTGTCGCCATCGTCAACGAGAAGTTGGCGCAGGACTATTGGCCGGGCGGCGACGCGTTAGGAAAGCGGGTTCAACTGCCGGGCGAGAAACAGATGCGGCAGATCGTCGGGATTGCCAGAACCGCCAATTATTCTAATTGGGCCGAGCCGCCGCAACTGTGCGTTTATGTGCCTCTGGAGCAGAACTATTCCGATGTCATGACCTTGTACGTGCGCAGCCAGGGAGATCCACGAAAAATCCTACAAGCGGTTCAGCGCGAGATACGCTCGGCAGGGTCACAAATCCTGGCCAACGACATGCGAACCGGGCGCGAGATCGTCGATGGCGGTTTGTTTCAGGCCAAGATGGGCGTGGCGCTTCTGAGCGTGTTCGGGCTGCTGGCGCTGGGGCTGGCAAGCATCGGTTTGTACGGCATCATGGCCTATTCCGTGAATCAGCGCAAGCGAGAGATCGGGTTACGCATGGCCTTGGGCGCCGCCCAACGCAGCGTGCTTGGGTTGATTCTAAGACAAGGCATGTCGCTGGTAATGACAGGCGTGCTGATCGGCTTGGTTGCGGCGTTGCTGGCCGGGCGTTTGCTGAGCCGAATGCTATACGGCGTAAGTGCGACCGATCCGATCAGTGTGGTGGGTGCGGCCTCGGTGCTATTGGCAGTCGCGCTGCTGGCGTGTTATCTGCCGGCACACTGGGCAACTCGCGTGGATCCCTTGGAGGCGTTGCGAGAGACCTGACGCGGATACTAGTGCCGTCATGAGGCCAAGACGGGCAGTTGCACGGCTCCTCTGGCTGATCACTCTTCTGCTGGTAGTGATCGGAGTCACTATCGTGATCCGGAGAACCCTGCATTTCTTCGCGCCCGCTCCTGCGCCGGCAAACTTTCCGGACGCCGCAGCCCTAGATGCAGGTTTTGCACGACATCCCCTGCTAACCATGCTCCACATCATTCCCGGACTGCTCTTCGTGGTTTTGGGTCCTTTTCAGTTTGTCCGGGCCCTGCGACGCCGCAGGCCTGCATTGCATCGTTGGACGGGGCGAGTGGTGCTCGCCTCGGGCCTGATAATCGGGAGTACTGCTTTGGTGATGAGCCCCCAGATGGCTATCGGCGGCGCTAACGAGACCGCCGCGACGATGCTATTCGCGACCATTTTTCTATTCGCATTAGTCAGAGCCTATCTTTATATTCGCCAGGGAAACTTTGCTCTTCACCGCGAGTGGATGATTCGGGCGTTTGCTATTGGACTAGCTGTTACGACGGTCCGGCCGATCATGGGCGTGTTCTTCGCCACTAGCCACATTACGCATCTGACACCTCATGAATTCTTTGGCACGGCTTTTTGGCTGGGCTTCACAATCCAGTTGATCGCCGCGGAGATCTGGATCAATTACACGAGAGCGGGATTCGGCGCCACCCTGGGCCACGAACGTTAGAACGCGACCTTGGGCGCGTTGCGGGCGGCGCCTTCGGTCTTGAAGTAGGCATCGTTGCGCTGGAAACCGAACATGGAAGCCGCGATGTTGTTGGGGAACAGCTCGATGTCGGTGTTATATTTCTGCACCGTCTCGTTGTACTTGCGGCGCTCCACCGCGATCCGGTTTTCGGTGCCGGCCAGCTCGTCCTGCAGCCTCAGGAAGTTCTCATTGGATTTGAGCTGTGGATAGTTCTCCACTACCACCAGCAAGCGGCTGAGCGCGCCATCCAACTGCGAGTTGGCCTGGATCTTCTCGGAAGGCGTTCGTGCGCCGCCCAGGGCCGCGCGAGCGTCGGTCACTTCCTTGATAACAGCCTGCTCCTGTTTGGCGAAACCTTTGACAGTCTCGACTAAATTCGGAATCAGATCGGCGCGACGCTGCAGCGCGACGTCCACTTGCGACCATGCCCCGTTCACGGACTCGCGCTCGGTGACGAGAGTATTTCTCGCGCCCGCCGCCCAGCCGAAGATCCCCAGGGCTATCAAAATCAAAACGCCAATGATGACAAGTGCGAATTTCATGTGTGCCTCAATTCCCTCATTTTTCCAGGCGGTCTACGTGCGCGACCACGGTTTCAATCTGTCTCAAATAGCTTTCAAACAGCGCTTCTGGATCCACTTCGCCGGCTTTCTTTTTTTGCTCACGCAAGTCGAGCAGTGTATCAAAAGGAAACGGATCCACTCCGATACTTTTGAGCTCACGCGCTATTTCCCGCTTTTGGTGGCCGGCCGGTAGACCGGAAACGAGCAGGGCATGCCGGGAGAGCACCAGAAAATTTGGAACTGAATCGATCATCAGCCGCAGCAGCGCCTGCTTGTCGGAAAGTACGCTGCCGGCCTTCTGCCGCAATCGCAGGAGCTTGGTGCGCAATTCCATCTCGACCTGCGCCCGGTAGAAGATCTTGTCGATGACCAGGTTCTCGACGACATCACGACCGAACAGAACTCGCCGGCGCTCCTCGATGTCGTGAAATTCGATGGGAAAACAGTCGGTCGAGTGTTGAACCTCTTCTTCGCTCAAAAGCAGCGGCGAGGGATTGCCCTGAGCGCGCCACCACTTGAAGATGGGCTCCGCGTCGGCCAGTTCCGCCGGCGTCACGCGCGTCAGCACGCACAGGACATTCAGATCGGAAAACTCACCGTGATGATTGCCGGAGGCCGCTGAACCGTACAGGATGACGGACACCAGCCGGTCACGCTCGGCCTTGCGAAGACGATCGACTAATTCCTGGAGCTTTTGTTCCATGTTTACCAGTCGCTCGAGGCGCCGCCGCCGCCAGAATCGCCTCCTCCAAAACCGCCAAAACCTCCACCACCACCGCCGCCTGAATCATAACCACCGAAGCCGCCGCCGCCCCATCCGCCGCGACCGCCGCCGCGCCCTAATAGGTTACCGAGAATCATGCCGGTTAAGAAACCACCACCGCCGCCATGGCGCATGAGCACCAGCAGGACGATGATCCCAATGACGATAAACGGCCACGGGATACCGGGGCGTTGTCCAACCATGCGGCGCTGCGGCCGCCGACCGACATCCAGCGTTACGCCTTTCGCGGCGGCGATCCGGCTGCCTATCTCCTGGGCGGCGGCGAACAGCGCCGGGCCATAGGCATTCTGGCGCAACAACGGACGGGCTTCGCGCATCACGCTTCCGTCGAAGCCGTCGGGCAGGATCGGCTCCAGACCATAGCCGATTTCGACGCGATCGCGGTGGTCCTTGATCGCCAGCAGCAGCATGATCCCTTCGTCCTTGCCCTTTTTTCCCACGCCCCATTTGCGATAGAGCGTGTTGGTGACGTCCTCAATCGGCTCGCCGTCCAGGGTGTCGATGGTGACGATCGCCATCTGGACGCCGGTGACTTGCTCGACGCGGCCGCAGTAGGCTTCCAGGCGCGCGCGGGACGAATCATCGAGCACCTTGGCGAAGTCGCTGACGTAGCCCTGGGGTGTGAGCTTGTTGAGGTCGAGGGCGAATACAGTTGAGGCAAGAAGCAACACAGGCAAAAATGCCTGTGCCACAACGCGGCGTTCATTTTTTAGCAGGCGAGGTCCTCACGCTTGACACGAAATTCACCCAGGTTGCCCAGCACCGCGAGCGCGATGTTCTTGGGATTGAAGAACTCCTGCGCGATGTGCTGAATCTGCTCGGCAGTGACGTTTTCGATGCTTTGAAGCATCTCGTCGAGAGTAAAAAAGTGTTTGAAGTACAGTTCCTGGCGCGCCAGGTTGCCCATGCGGCTGGAAGTGGATTCGAGTCCCAGCATGAACGAGCCTTTCAGGTGATCCTTGGCTCGCCGTAACTCCTCGTCGGGCACCAGATGCTCTTTGAGCTCGCGGAATTCCTTCACGATGCAATCGATCACCTGGCGGGCTGATTCTACCGACGTGCCGGCGTAAATGGCCAGGCATCCCGTGTCACGATACATACCAAGCTCGGAGTAAACCGCATATGCCAGACCCTGCTTCTCGCGGATGTTCTGAAAGAGGCGCGAGCTCATGCCGCCGCCAAGCACGGTGTTCAAGGCGTAACAGGCAAAGCGCATTTCGTGCGGAAACGGATAAGCGGGGACCCCCAGGTAAAGATGAGTTTGTTCGAGCGAAGTTTTGTTACGGAACACCAAGCGGGAGTGCGGCACTGGCGGATGGCCAGGAGAAGGGTGGCCGTTTACTCGCAGGTCCTCAAAATGGTCGCGCGCCAGATCCACCAGGCGGTCATGACTCAAGTTGCCGGCGGCGGTGATCAGGATATTCGACGGCGAATAATACCGGTGGTAATAATCCTGAATCCTCTCGCGATCGAATTTCTTCACCGTTTCCTTGGTGCCGAGGATCGGTTTGCCCAGCGGATGATCTTTCCAGAAATTGCTGGAGAAGATTTCGTGCAGGAGGTACTCGGGATTGTCAACCTCCATCTTCAGCTCTTCGAGAATGACGCCCTTTTCCTTTTCAATATCGTCGTCGCGGAAGAGGGGATTCAAGACCATGTCCGCGAGCACATCGAACGCCAAAGGTAGATGTTCGTCGAGCACTTTGGTGTTATAACTGACCATCTCCTTGGCGGTGAACGCGTCTAATCCTCCGCCGATTGAATCCACCGAACGGGCGATGTCTTCGGCCGACCGGTGGGTGGTGCCCTTGAAGACCATGTGCTCGATGAAATGGGACAGCCCGTTTTCCTCCGGTGTCTCGCAGCGCGAGCCAGTACCGATCCAGATGCCCAGCGAGACAGATCGAACATGGGCCATGTGTTCGGTGATCACGCGCACGCCGTTGGGCAACGTCGTGCTATCAATATCGGGGATTTTGCGCGGTGCGATCTCGATGATGGTGGCCACTAGTTCTATTTTATCGCTCTTACAGCTAAGGTGCGTGATATAGTGAAAAGTAGTGCAACCTATTGTAGGACTTGAACTTCCGGATCTTCAGGAGGCCTTGGGAGCAGGCCAGCCGGCATTTCGTGCGCAGCAGGTTTACGACGCCGTCTACCGGCAACGGGTACCCGATCTGGGTCACGTCACCACCCTCCCGGTAAATTTAAGAAAAGACTTGGCTTCTCGGCTATCAATGGGCCTGCCGAAGCTGGTTACGGAGTTCCATTCGAGCGACGGGACGCGGCGATATTTGCTCGGTTTAGAGGACCAGCGGACGGTGGAGACGGTTCTGATGCCCGAGGAGGGCCGGGACACGATCTGCATTTCGAGCCAGGTGGGCTGTCCGGTGAATTGCCAGTTTTGCCTGACGGCGCAGATGGGGCTGGAGCGGAATTTGACGGCGGGCGAGATCGTCGGACAAGTCCTGTTCGTGATGCAGGCGCATCGCCTCGGGACCGAACCGGGCCGGCTCAACATCGTCATGATGGGCATGGGGGAGCCGTTGCTGAACTTGCCGAACGTGATCAAAGCCACCCGGCTGCTGACCGATCCAAAGGGTATCGGGCTTTCGCCCCGGCGCATTACGCTATCGACGGCGGGGATCATTCCGAAGATCGTCGAACTGGGCCGCGAACCGGTTCGGCCCAAGCTGGCGATCTCACTCAACGCGTCGACCGAAGAGCAGCGGCGCGAGCTGATGCCGATCACGCGCAAGTATTCGCTAAAGGATCTGTTGGCGGCTTGTAAGGCTTATCCGCTGCGGACGTGGGAAAAGCTGACGTTTGAATACGTGCTGCTCAAAGGCGTGAACGACACCGATGCCGATGCGCGCCGGGTAGTAAAGCTGCTGGCGCATTTGGATGCGAAGGTGAATTTGATCGCGCTGAATCCAGGGCCGGGGATTCAGTTTGAAACGCCGGATGCGGAGCGAGTACAAGCGTTCCAGGCGATTGTCAGGCGATCGATGCCGTGTTTTGTGCGCAAGCCGCGCGGGCGCGACATTTTTGCTGCATGCGGGCAGTTGAAGAGGCAGGAGAGCGGCGTCAGCGCGTTGCGGTTGGCATCGGATGCGGCGTCACATCGGCGTTGGTCATCCCGAGCGCCCATTTGATGGCTTCCAGGTACATCTTTTGTACGTCGGGACGGTCCCAGGTCTCTTCGCGATGGCCTAGCGTATTGTAGTAGACGCGCCCCTTGCCATACATCTTCGCCCAGATGATCGGGAAATCCTTGTCGGCGCGATGTTCGGGCAGGACCTTAGGATTGCTGAGATCGAGCTTCGAGCCATCCAGGCGCGCGATGACGTGAGTTTTGTCGCGGGAGAAGTTGCGCTCCTGATACATCTCGTCGTTGAAGACGAACTGGCGTGGAAAGTCCTGCATGCCGGGAAAGCTTGAGTCTTCGACGATCACGGGCGCTTCGAAAACACCCCAGGGATGGTCCTTGAAGTAGCCGCCGATCATTTCGCCGTACTCGGGCCATTCATAGAACGTGTCCGTGGCGCTGTGGAGCCCGATGAACCCCTTGCCATCATCGTGGATAAATGAGAGCAGATCCTTCTTCTGCTGCGGTGTCATGTCCAGCTCGCCGGTGGTATAGAAAACCACGGCGTCGAAATAGTCGAGATTCTTGGCGTTTCCGGCTGCGATCTTCTGCTTGGTGATCAGTTGCGTATCGGTGCGAATATAGGTGTCATAGACACCGGACCGGCGGCCGATTTGTTCGATGGTCGCGAGGGCGTGCGAAACCGAATCGTGCTGGAAGCCGGCGACCGCGCCGATGGCCAGGATTTTCTTTTTCTTGGGCTGGGCGGAAAGGGTGGGCGCTAAGGCAACGCTCAGAGCTAGGAGAAGCAAGAAGCGGGGCATGCATTCAGGATACAGGAAGCAGGAGCATGGGGGACGTTCACATCTTTTGAACGCGCCGGAGTGTGTAGATCTCGGGATGAAGATTCGCGTCTTTGAGCTTTTTCCAATCGTCGGAGACCTGTATCAATTTGCCGCTGATGTGGTTGGATTGCTCGGAGGCGAGAAACAACGCCAGTTGGATCTGCTTGTCGGGCGCGACACCACCGGTCTGCCGGACTTCTAGAGCTTCCTCGGTCTCCTTCCATCCGGCTTTGTCACCGGCGCGCAGGATTTCGTCGGTCATGTGCGTGTAAGCGCCGCCTGGGCCCATGCAGTTGATCTGGACATTATGGTCGCGAATTTCTTCGGCCACGGTTTCGACGAAGCGCACCAGCGCTGCCTTGGCGGAGGCATAAGCGGAAAGGTTGGGCCGCGCGGCGGTTGCGCCTGAGCCACTTAGGACGATGATCTTGCCGGAGCGCTGCTCGATCATGTGGGGCAACACCGCCTTACAAGAGTTCATCACGCCGATGAGATTGGTCTGGATGGTTTCGGCCCAGGCCTTGGGTGATTGCTCCACCAGCGGACCGATGGGTCCTTGGATGGCCGCCGCACAAATGAGAACGTGGACGCCGCCGTAGTGCACACGCATGCGGTCCACCGCCGCGGTGATCTGCTCGAAATCGGTGACATCGGCACGGATGCGGAGGGCGTTGCCTCCGGCATGCTCGATTTCCAGATGCGCGAGATCGAGTTCGGCCTTACTGCGAGCCAGCAGGCCCACTCGACAGCCAGCGGTGGCAAATCCGATCGCCAGCCTCTTACCGACGCCTCGTCCCGCACCCGTTACGAGCACACCAGCATTCGTCAGACTTTGCACTCGAGGCCTTCCAATTCTCGAACTACTGTTTGGGCGGCTTATCGCCGCCTTTCGAATCGTTGGCCGGGGCCTCCGGCGGCGCCTTACGCTCGAAGCCGTCCTGATAAGCTTCCACGCCTTGCGAAGGAACCGCGATCTTGATCACTTTGCGGCTGTCGTCCAGCCAGAAATCCAGGCTGATGGCCTGACCTTGCGGCGTTGTAGCGTTCACCGTAATGTGATTAAGGTCGGCGGTCTTGTTAGCGAACTCCACGGGTTCGCGGCCTTTGAAGATGACGGTCGCTGGAACCTCGGCCTGGCCGAGGACGTAGACCGGAAACTGCTGCGGGTCCTGATTTTTCAGATCGGCCCGCATGGCCAGAAAGCTCCAAGGGTAGAGCGGCAGATTGGCATTGACGACGATAGCGCCGGCCGACACAGCGTCTTCCTTAGCCTTAGGCCCCTGTCCGCTGTCGATCTGGTTGCTGGCTTTGCCGTCCGCAAAAGTGGTCTTCACATTCATCTGAATCTGGCCGAGCTTGGCTTGCGCCACCGCTTCGAGCGGCTGATACTTGTCGTCGGTTACCACTTTGAACTGCTGGATATCGATCTTCATCGGGCCGATGGTGGCGTTGCCGGAGCCGCTCACTTCTATCTTGCCGTTTGATTTGTCGACCGTATAGGTCTCGGACGCCATGGGCTTGCCGGCCATGTAGATGCTTAACCTGCCGCCACTGCCGCTACTTACGTTGCTGGACGCTACGGGCGCTTGCGCGGGCCCGGAATTGGCCGCTGCTTGGGGCGCTTTCTTCAACAGGCCTTGGATCTCCGGCGGCAGGTCGAAGCGATCCTTCGGCAGTTCGACATTGACCTCCATCTTCTCAACCACGATCAGGAACTCCTGGCCGGCGGCGCGATTGATCATCTTATGCGGGACCTTGATGTCGCCCTCTTTGCGATAATCGTCGGCGACGACTTCGGCCGTGATCTCTCCCATGGGCGTGTTGCGAGTGACGGCGGTCTTGATCAGAAGTCCGGATTTCTTGTCGAAGAATTCGTTGGTCGGCTTGCCCTCTTTGGGAGTGAGCACTACCTTATAGCACTCGTGACCTTCCACGGTTTCGACGCCGGCGGTCTCCGCCTTGGCGTAGAGCGTTCGCCATTTCAGCGCCGCGTTGAAGGCGCCGTCGCGAAGAGAACCCGCCTTTTCGTCGCCTTGCTTGATGCGAGGGCCCTGCAACGCGGAATTTTCCCAGGCAACATCACCGTTGCTTCCGGATTCGATCTTTCCGATGCCTTCGATTTCGATGACAGCGAGGTTTTTATCCGGCTCGGCCTGATAGACGGTCATGGTTCCCTTGATGCCTCGCCCGGTGAACTCCATGGAGCCATGCATGACTTCGTTGTGCCGCTTTTCGAACGCGGCCTGGCCGCCCGTGACCTCTATCGACCGGTCCAGAACGGTTTCCGCCTTGGGAAGGGCCTCATCGGCGCAAAACAGGGGGACAGAACTCAGCAGTAGTGCGATTGCGAGTTTATTCATGGTGGACCTCGGCGTTTCCTTCAGGGTAGCGCAGGGAAGACTCAAGAGCCATTGGCCAGTGGTTTACCGATTTCCCAATGGTGTCCGAACGGATCGACAATTCGTCCGAGGCGCCAACCATATTGGTTGCTGACAGGCCAAACAACGGTGGCTCCCGCTTTGACGGCTCGTTCGAACGCGGCATCCGGATCCTCCACCGTCATCACCATGCGAACAGAACCACCGCCGAGAGACTCCGGACTGAAGTTCTTGTGCTCTGGCGACTCATCCGCGACCCAGAATTCCGCTTCCGCAACGCCCAGCCGGGCGACCACCGCTCCACTTTCGGCGTCGATGCGGAACAATTCGCGAGCGCCGAACGCGGCCCTGTAAAACAAGATTGCCCGCGCTCCGTTTCGAACCGAGAGCATGGGGGCTATAGTCGTCTGTGGCATCTACTTAAGGAATGTTAGCGCGGTTGTGATGTCGTCGATCATTCTCAGCGTGTTCTCGCGGACAACAGCCACGAAAGAATGGCACGGCAAATCGGGGGAAGAGTACTTGTAGGTGATGCCTCGCGACGAACTCACCACCGCACCCAGCCCGTCGTCGTTGAAACACGCCGCAGCGCTCTCCGCGCTACCGCCCTGCGCACCATAGCCCGGAACCAGGATGAGCGCGCGAGGTATCAAGGCACGCAGCTTCCGGCCATCTTCGGGAAACGTTGCGCCGATCACAGCGCCGATGGAGCTGTAGCCTGACTCGCCGACAAGAGCCGCCCCAAGGTCGTCCACCGTGGAGGCAATCGACTCATACAACGGACGCCCGGTAGCCGCGACCGGCTGGTCCTGAAAATCGCGCGAGCCGGGATTGGAGGTTTTCAGAACGACGAACAGTCCTTTGTCGTACTTGGCGCAGGCGTCCACGAACGGCGTCAGGCTGTCGCGGCCGAGGTAAGGAGTCACGGTGGCGGCGTCCGCATCGAAGACCCTCTGCTTCTGGCCCAGGACGTCGGCTTCGCCAAGAAATGCCGCGGCGTAGGCTTCGGCGGTGGACGAGATGTCGTTGCGCTTGCCGTCCGCGATGACCAGCAGGCCACGCTGCCTGGCAAACGCAACCGTATTCTCGAATGCTTCGACGCCGGCAGATCCATATTGCTCAAAAAACGCTAGCTGCGGCTTGACGGCGGGGATCAGATCGGTGACCGCGTCGATGACCAGCTCGTGAAAATCGGTGATGATGGAGCGGATCACTTCGCGCGTAGGTTCGCCGCGTCCCGACTTGATGAAGGCCGGCATGAGATCGATGCGCGGGTCGAGGCCAACGACGCAGGGGTTTCGTTTGGCGCGGATGGAGTGGATGAGGCGGTCGGCGAACACCGTCATGGGCTTGTATTATTGTGCCACTCGACAGACACTTCGAGTCGCGATCAAGCAACACGCAGCTTCGCGATCGCCCGCGACCGGGGCTTTACCTTAACGGTGATTTCGACGTCACGGCCAAGCAAAAGCAGGAAACGCATCAGGCGTTCTATTGAGAATCCAGACAGCTTACCCTGCCTGAGGGCCGAAACTTTGGGCTGGTCTATTCCAAGGATCGATGCAGCCTGAGTTTGAGTCATCCGTCGCCGCTGGATCTCCGCGATAATCTTGGCGGCCAACTCGGCTTTCGCCAACAGATCATCTGCCTGTGGAAGGTTCAGGTCCGCGAAGACATTCCCGGAACTCGGCGTCGATTTTCGATTAGGCATCTTCAGTCTCCTCTCTTTCCGGTCGACTTGCGAGCAAGTTGGAGCCGTTGCCGGATCAGATCTAATTCTCGTTGCGGAGTCGCAATTCCCGACGTCGCCTTCTTCTGGAAGGCATGTACGTACACAGCTTCCCTGAACTGGGCCACATACGCGGCCCGATACGTCCCCGGACCATCTGCACGCACCTGCCACACTGTTTCTGTGAAGCCACGCAAAATCTTCGCGCTTTCATGCTGCTGCCCGATCTGCGTCTGATAGAGCGCGAAACCGTGCCGCTTTCGAACTGATGGCGGGAAGGACGTCAGCCGATCGAGCGAGTGGGCAAGCCAAACCAGCTTCCGCGGTTGATCCGCCGTTTCCGGCACCATATCCATCATATGCCAGAATTGGCATAAATGGTCGGTGATGTCGGAAAATCGGCCGTACCAAGACCGCCGCCCCGAGCGTGTCTACTTCTTGGTCAACAGCGCGAGGCTTCCACCGGCCGGGTAAGTCTCGATCTTGGTCCCCGCCGGGAAGCTGAGCGGCTTGCTGAAGTAGTAAGTCTGATCGAATTTGGGTTTATAGTCGTAAATCCAGATGAGCTGTTCGATGACGCCGTCTGGAAGTTGGGCGATGGCTTTCACTGACGCTCCCTCCGCCAGCGCCTTGGCGCGAGCCCCTACGAACGTCTCCGGATGCGTGAGCTCCAAACGGCCGTCGACAACCATTTCGGCGCCGGTCTTGGGTGGCTTGTCGGCTGGATCGGCGGGCACGCTAAAATCGGGGGCCTTGGGCAGCAACGACGGTTCGCCTTCGGGAGATCCGCCCTCCACCCAGTCGGCGATGAGATGCAGTTCCTCCTGCGTGATCGCCTTGTCGTTGCGCAGTTCTCCGAAGCCTTTGACGGCGCTGAAGGGAGGCATCCGGCGCTCCAGTACCTCTTCTTTGATCGCTTTCGCCCAGGGTCGAGATTCCTGATAGGTCATGAGCGAGAATGCCGAGCCGCCTTCATGGTGGCAAGAGGCGCAACGCTTGTATACGATACGGGAGATTTCGCGCGACCAGGTAATCTTGGTGGAAATAACGTCGTGGGCGCTCAGTAGGAGACCGGCGCCCACGAGGAGGAGGGTTATGGCTAGCTTAGATACAACAGGCTTCACTGACCGCTTCCGCTGGTCGCGCCCTCCGTTTTCTTGGGCGTGAAAAGGTCACGCAAAGTCATGTCGGCTGGGATCACGATGTCGTAAAAACCGATCATCATCTCTTCCGAGCTTTGCTCTCCGAAACGAACCGTGGCGCTAGGGTCTGGATTCTTCGGATTGTTGGGCGAGTTGTCGAACCAGCCCGTACACTCGATGCGTGCTCCTGGGGGAATCGTCAGGGGCTCGGCCAGTTTGTAGTCGAGCTGCCAGAAGAAATCGTATTTGGGCACGCGCAGTAGGGTTTCAGTCCTGCCATCCGGATAGACGATGCGATATTCGAACGATTTCCCACGCAGGTGCATATGCGGGAAGAAGTTCAAGATGGTCGCGCCATTCGGGAAGACGTTCTTCGCATCCACGCGATAATTCGGATCACCGGGGGGAATCTTGAAGCCGAGATTGTTGCCGCCGATGGTGATGGCGCGCTCGGTAGGTTTCTCTTTGGCGAACACCATCCCGACCTTGGTGTGATCCGTTGTCTCTTTACCGGTAGTCGTGTAGTGGATTTGCAGCACCAGGTCGGAACCAGCCTTGATCATCTTACCTAATCCTGGCCGCCACATCTCGGGGATTTTCCCCGGCGTGTAGATCATGAGAATATCGTTGCCCCCGCCGGATGTGTTGTTGAAGTCTTTCCCGTTGCCGGGAGGAGTGTACGGAACACCAGGCTGGGCTTCGCGCAGCCACTTCGACTGCGGATCGCGAACGAAGATGACCACGTGATGGACCACGGTGCGGTCGCTCGGACGCGCCTCGGCGGCCTGAATCCACTGGTCTTCGGTGAATTTAGTAGGCAGGACCACATATTGATACTGGATGTCGCCCGTCGCGGGGATGTGGAAGGTATTCATGTCCAGCACGAGATCGGGCTTGGGAATGTTCCAGCCTTCGGTGAATTTGCGCGGCTGGGGTGCGTCCTTGGAATCGCCCTCCTTGGCTCCGCCATCCACCCAGGCGACCACAGTATCGATCTCCTGCTTGCTCAGCGAGCGGTCGTCTGAGAAGTGGCCGACCTGTGGATCGGCGAACCAGGGCGGCATCTTCTTGGTGACGACGTCTTCCTTGATGGCTTTCGCCCAGGGACGCGCGTCGTAGTAGGACATCAGCGCGAAGGGCGCGATCTCACCCGCCCGATGGCATTCCTGGCAATGCTGCTGCAGGATCGGCTCTACATCTTTATGGAAGGTGGCCTGCGGCGCGGTCGCGGACCATCCGGACACCGCTATCGCCGCGAGTAGAAACGAGAGTGATGTGAGGCGGTTCATGTGTTAATCGGACCTTCCAGCCGGGCGCTGCAATGCCGACGGATCAGAGTGGGCGTCGAAGGAGACGTCAAAAAACCCGACCATCATCTCCTCAAACGTCTGATCGCCCCAACGCACTTCCTTGGTCGGATCGGGATTGGACGGATTGTTGGCGGAATTGTCGTAGTGTGCCGTGCATTCGATGCGGGTGCCTTTGGGCAGCAGCAGCTCCTGCTCCAACGCATACTGGATTTGCCAACTGAAATCGTATTTCGGCACGCTCAGAAGCACCTGGGTTTCGCCGGACGGATAGACGGCCTTGTAGAGGAAATCTTTCCCGCGCAGATGCATGTGCGGCAGCAAGCTCACCAGGTTGACGTCCTGCTGCAGAGTGGCCAGGGAATGCGCCTCATAGTTGGGATCGCCCGCCGGAATCTTGATGAAATAGTTCATCGCCATCATGCTCATGACGCGCTTCTGCGGTGGCTCTTTGGCGAAGATCAGGCCGAACTTTGTCCGGTCCGTAACCGCCTTTCCATTAGGCGTGTAATGCAGCTGCAAAACGATGTCGGAGCCGGCTTTGATCAGCTTCGCTTCGCCCGGCTTGCATTGCGCAGGGGGCAGACCAGGTGCGTAGCCAACCAACATTTCGCCGGGGATTTGATCCTGAATATTCCCGCCTTGACCGCGTTGGCCGCCCTGGCGTCCGTCGCTCACGGGACGGCGCGGAATATACGGCACGCCGGGCTGAGCGTCCCGCATGAAGTTGTTTCCCGGCGGCCGAAGGAACGCGAGCACGTGATGCACGGCCGAGCGGGCATCCGGACGGACTTCGGCGAACTGGACCCATTTGTCTTCGGTGAAGTTAGTCGGAATAACGACGTAAGTGTAGTCGACTACGCCGGAGGCGGGCACATCGATCGGCGCCGGCAACTCGTACACCACATCTGGCTTTCCGATCTGCCAGCCTTCGAAGTACTCGCGCGGTTTCGGCGCGTCCTTGGGATTGCCGGCTGGAGAGCCGGCGTCCACCCATGCGACCAGGGTGTCCATCTCGGCCTGCGACAGAGACCGGTCATTAGAGAACTTCCCATAGTGCGGATCGGCCGACCAAGGCGGCATCTTCTTGGTTAAGACCGCGGTCTTCATGGCCTTGGCCCAGGGGCGAACCTGATCGTAGGTCATGAAGCTCATGGGGGCCACTTCACCAGGCCGGTGGCATTCCTGGCACCGGTTCTGAAGTATCGACGCGACGTCCTTGTAATACGTAACGCTGCTGGAAGTGGGAGCTGCTGCTGCCACAGCCGACACTGCCAGTGTGAGTACGGCGCCTTTGAGTTTCATTCTCTTCCTCCGCTACTTTGTGTTGTGACTAAAAGCCCGGTCCGCCGGTCGCGGCCGGCTTCGGTTGGTTCTTAGGCCGCATCAGATCCATGGCGGTCTTGTCCATCGGAACGGACACGTCGAAGAAACCGATCATCATCTCTTCCCAGGTCTGCTCGCCCCAATGCACTTCTTTGGTCGCATCCGGGTTGTATTTGTTGTTAACCGAGTTGTCGAAATGCGCCGTGCACTCGATCACCGTTCCCTTGGGCAACAGTTTGGGTTTCGCCAGTTCGTACGTAAGCTGCCAATTGAAATCGTAGTTGGGCACGTTAAGCAACGTTTCCTTTTCGCCGCTCGGATAGGTCACGCGATACTCGAAA
The DNA here is from genome assembly GCA_963780485.1 of Bryobacterales bacterium. Lineage (GTDB taxonomy): Bacteria > Acidobacteriota > Terriglobia > Bryobacterales > Bryobacteraceae > Palsa-89. The sequence continues at coordinate 392,834 of CAWACO010000001.1, read as the reverse complement.
TCCTTGCCGCGGAAGTGCATGTGCGGCAGCAAGTCGATTAATGTCGAGTCGTCCTGAAGAGTGATCTTGGCGTCCACGCGGTAATCGGAATCGCCCGGAGGAATCGCGAATTGCGGATTGGCTGCGGCCAGTGTCAGCACGCGCTCGGTCGGCTTCTCGGTTGCGAACACGAGCCCTATCCTGGAAATATCGGTGCTAGCTTTGCCATTGGCCGTGTAGTGCATCTGGAGGACGATATCGGAGCCCGCCTTCACCAGCTTCGCCTGACCCGGCTTTAATACATCCGGAAGCGTACCGGGCGCATAACCCGCCAGGAAGTCGCCGCCGAAGCCGAGTCCGCCGCCACCACCTTCGCGCTTTTGTCCATTGCCCTTTCCGTCGGTGCCCTTTCCATCGGCTTGACGCTCTTGTTCTCTGGGAACGAAGGGTACGCCGACCTTGGCATCCTTCAGCCAGGAATTACCCGGCTCGCGGATGAAAGCAATGATGTGATGAACCACGGTCCGATCGCCGGGACGCGCTTCGGCCATCTGCACGTACTTGTCTTCGGTGAAACCCGTGGGGACGATAATGTACTGGTAATCGATGGTGCCGGAGGCCGGAACGTTGAACGCTACTGGCATGCTGAGAACCATGTCGGGCTTCCCGATGCGCCAGCCTTCCACCCAATTGATGGGTTGGGGAGCATCCTCAGGATTGCCCGCTTTGGCCCCGTTGTCGACCCAGGCGACCAGCGTGTCCATATCTTTCTGCGCCAGCGACCGATCATTGGAAAACTTGCCGAAATGCGGATCGGCGTACCAGGGTGGCATCTTCTTGGTCACGACCGCAGTCTTGATGGCTTTGGCCCATGGACGCGTCTCGTCATAATTCAGGAACGCCATTGGAGCCGCTTCGCCCGGCCGGTGGCACGTTTGGCAATTTTTCTGTAAGACTGGCAACACATCCTTGTAGAAGGTGGGTTGCGGAGTGGTAGCTGCCGCAGCCAAGGCGACGGAGCACAAAGACAGCACGAGTGAACGCATGAACAGCCTCCCCTAGGGTCTCTTCTTTATGATACGGGAGTCCGGTGCGATTTGATCCTGTAAAATCGAACCCAGCTGCGAAAACAACGGTTGTTTTGAGGTTGTTGAACGCTAGCGCAAAGCGATATCCATAGTAGCTCTACTTCCAAGCACGGAGTCCGGTGTAGTTTTTAGGAAAAATTACTAGGCAAGTTAAGGTATTTTCACTCTCGTATGTTGTTGACAGATGGGTTATCATAGACCCTTACAGCTTTTAGTACTGTTACTACTCTTTTTAAGGACACCATGCCCTCGAAAAAGCCCGGCACGGCTGTGCCGCCTCCTTCTCCTGCCCTTATTTGCCCCCTGGATCTTTCAAGATTCCGTAAGAAAGCGGACGTCTCGCTGGAGCAGATCGCTGATCGGACCAAGATCAGCTTACGTTTTCTTCGCGCCATTGAAGCCGAGGAGTTCGAGAAGCTTCCTGGCGGAATCTTCAGCACCAGCTATCTGCGCCAGTATGCCGCAGCGATCGGCTACGATGAGGTCGAATTGCTTACGCACTTCGATCGCAAGATGAATCCGCAACCGGTAAGTCCGGGGCCGGACCGGGAAACCGGAAGCCGAAGGTTTCTGGACCGCTGGCTTCGAATTCCGGCGCAGGCGCAACGCTAAAGCGGGGGCTTTGGCAAGCCTGTATCCCTTGGAAACTAGTCAAGGATACCTCGTCCTTAATTGACACATTAGTCCCTACGATCAACTGCCCGAGCGTCGATAAGGGAAACAAGGGATGACGCGGGCAATGAAAATCAACAGTTCTGAAAGCATGCCGTTCTCCGAGTTGGCGCGCTCCGGCGGGGCAGCGCCAGCGGGCGAAAGCAAGGGCACCACTGGTTCGTCAGGACCCTCTTTGGGAGGGGATCGAGTTCAGCTCTCGAATCTCAGCGCGAGCCTCACGGCGACGCTGGGTGATTCGGCGGCGCATTTCACCAAGCTCTACTCTTTGGGCGCAGCGGTATTGAGCGGCCGATACCAGGTGGACGCGGGGGCGGTGAGTGACAGCCTCATTCGCCACAGCCTGCAGGTCGGGGGAGCGAACTACCTCTGATGGGTGGGCCATGTCGAACATGAACGCGGAGTTGGGGCCGATTAAGGCTGCCCGGGAGAGTCTTCAAAAATTCCGTTTGAAGTTGTTGCGTCCATCCGTAGCGGACCTCGAAAGCGGCTCCGCCGATCTCCTATTTGCGGTGGAGTCCCTGGAACGGCTAGAACCTGTTATGAGGTCGCGAGTTCCACGGCCTGCGGCTTTCGAGCAGGCTTTGGGCTTGGAAGTGGCCGGACTGCGGCGAGAATTGCAACAGGTGAAGGCGTTGCTCCAAGGCGCAGGCAGGTTCTACCAAGGCTGGTCACGGCTGTTAGGCTGCGCAGCGGATGACGGAGTTGCCAACTACACGGCCAATGGCCAGTCCGGCGCTTTATTTCCCAACAACACGAAGAATGGGGTGATCCATGGGTAGTCTGATGACGGCACTGCTGAACACGGCCAATTCGATGAAGGCCGTCGAGCAAGCGCTCACAGTGACGGAGAACAATGTCGTCAATGCTTCCACACCAGGCTATGCCAAGCAGATGGCGACATTTGTAGCTCAGCCATTCGATCTGACGGTGGGTCTACCGGGAGGCGTGTCCGCCGGCCCGGTGCAGAGTTCGCGCGATGCATTCGCCGAGCAGGCGGTTCGCAGCCAACAGACAGATGTCAATTATTACCAACAGAAGGTGTCGGATCTGACTGCGATAGAGAGCTATTTCAGTACCTCCAGCACATCCGGGATCGGTCCAGCCATAACCAGCCTGTTTCAGAGTTTTTCAACGCTCAGCGTAAATCCTAACGACACCGTTTCGCGGCAGAACGTCATTAACCAGGCGCAGACCGTGGCCCAGAACTTTCAGAGCACCGCGTCGGGTTTGGAGAGCCAAGGGACCAATATTAACAGGAGACCAGCAGCACGATTGCAACCATCAACCAGCTGGCCGGGCAAGTGGCCACGATCAATGGGGAGAACCGGGTGGATCCCTCCGGAGGCGTCGATGCCGGAGTAGACGCCCAGTTAAATTCCGCTCTGGAGCAACTCTCGCAATTGGTCAACTTCCAGGCCCTGCAGCAGCCCGACGGCACGGTTACAGTCTATGTCGGCGGCCAGACCCCCTTGGTGGTTGGCGGACAAACCTTCGCTATCTCGGGAGACTTCTCGAGGCCACAGACCGCCGTCCTTAGCAGCACTGGATCGGATATCACGAGCCAGATCACGGGCGGACAGTTAAGCGCGATGCTGGACGACAAGAACAACGTTTTGCCAGGCTATATCCAAAGCCTCAATACACTGGCGCAAGGCGTGGCTGACCAGGTAAACACTGGCTTGTCAAATGGTATTGATGAAAACGGCGCGTCACCGTCGACCGAGTTGTTCACCTATAACGCCAACGTGGGAGCGGCCGCGACACTGGCAGTGAACCCGCTGACGCCGGATCAAATCGCCGCCGCCCTTCCGGGGGCGCCGGGTGGAAACGGCAACGCGCTGAATCTGGCGGCGTTGGCCAACGGAGCAAATCTGAGCAACTATACGTTCGCGCAATTCTATGGAAATATCGCCGCACGGGTGGGCAGCGATTTATCGACCGCGACGGATAACCAAACCACCAAACAGTCGCTATTGAGTCAGGCGCAGACTTTGCGCCAGCAGGCTTCCGGCGTTTCGCTCGACGAGGAAGCCGCAAACTTAATCGCCTTTCAGCGCGCCTATCAGGCGAACGCGAAAATGCTGACTGTGCTGGACACCCTCACCCAGGACCTGATGAATGTGTTACCGCCCGCCACGGCGTAAAGGAACATCCAATGATTAGCTCTCTCAATGCCTCCGCCTTAAGCTTCCTCAATGGCATGGCCCAGATTCAGCAACGGGCCCAAACTGCCGAAACTCAGATGACGACCGGCTTGAAGATCAATGCAGTTTCTGATGACCCCGGTGCGATCGCCAACCTGTATGAGACCCGCTCAGAGTTGGCTCAAGCTCAGCAGATTGATACCAATCTCGGTCAGGTCACGGCCGAGGTGAATACCGCCGAAACAACGCTCAGCTCCGCCGTAACGCTGATAGAGCGGGTTCAAACGCTGGCTTCGGAAGGCGACACCGGCACGGCCACGGCTGCGACTCGCCAGGACATCGGGAGCGAACTGGGGGGGATCATGCAGCAACTGGTGAGCGCCGCGAATACAAACGTTGGGGGCCGCTACATTTTCGCCGGCAACAGCGATCAGCAGCCGCCCTACAGCATCGACCTTACTCAAACTAGTCCAGTCAGCGCGTACCAAGGATCGGCTTCAACCCGTCAAATCCAGGGCGCGGACGGCACGACTTTTGCGGTCGCTCAAACCGCGCAGACTATCTTTGACGATCCCACGGGCCAGGAAAATATCTTCTCCTCGATCAACAATCTTCGCTTGGCTATGTTAAGCAACAATCAGGCCGGTATCGACGCCGCTATGCCCAAAGTTCAATCCATCGACACTTATATAAACCAGCAACTGGCGTTCTACGGCAACGTCCAGGATCGCGTGACGAGTGAGACGAATTTTGGCGCTAACTATGAAACCCAGCTGCAGACGCAGTTAAGCGGCATCCAGGATGCCAATCTGGCGCAAGCGATCACCCAGATGCAACAATCGCAGACCCAAGAAACGGCGGCGTTGCAGGCACGTGCGCAGTTGCCGAAAACCAGCTTGTTCGATTACCTGGCATAAAGCCGCGGTGGGCGCTTAATGCGCTTAATAATGGAACGAAGAGGAAAGCACCCGGTTCGAGGTATCCACTGTCGCGCTGGCGGTAAACGGGAATCGCCAATCGCGCACATCTACACGACGCGCCCCTTCCGGATCGGCCATCGGAGTAACCTGCCATAGCGGATATTGCGCAAATTCCAGAAACTTACGGATGATGAACGCCTGGCGAGCGGCATCCAGCGCAGGACTTGGCTCGGGCTTATAAATGACTGCGCCATTGGCCGGATCGAACTCCGCCAGCAAGTTCATCGAAAAGTGCATCACGAACTCCGGTCGTTCCACCCAACCGGACCACTCGAAGGGGTCGCCTGCGGAAAGGGGGAACGCGGCCACGCGGATCGGAGGGCCGCCCTGATAGACACGCGAGTTTAGAGTCTCGAGTGCGCGCTGATGAATCAGATAGCGGCCGAAATCATAAATCGGAATGAAAGCGAGGGCGAAAAGAGCGAGGCCCCGTCCAGCGCCAGGCTGGGCTCCAATTTCAGCGCTCACAAGCCGGGCGAGCAGCGGCCCGAGAAAAGCCAGGATGAGAACGCCCCAGATCCAGAGATCGGTCAGGCTGTTGAGATCCAGACGAAACCATTGTGAGGAGAAAGGCAAGATGAACCGAACTCCGTAGGTATTGGTCCAATCCAGCAACAGGTGGCTGGCGACGCCGATGATCGACAAGATATAGGCCGCTTTCCACCCACGCATCGTCCGGCCAACGGCACAAACCAAGAGCACCGGAAGCAGCGCCATGACCGGCGCCATTGTGACCGAGTGCGTTATGCCGCGGTGATACTGGAAATAATTGAATGGACCACCTGCGATGGTGACGATGTCGATATCCGGAATATTGGCGGCCAGCATTAGCACCAGGGCGGGCCGGGCATACCATCGGCTCAGACCGGCTCGGCTCAACGCCAGACCGGTCAGCGTGTGGGTGAGGTTGTCCATGTGGTGTCGACGGGAGTGCGGGTGGCAGTCTTCGCGTTTCGACTTTGGAAGTGGTGGGGAACCAGCAAGGTCAGCGCGTTGGGGACAATCTCGATGCGTGCCGGCGCGAATCCGGCGTATTCGCCATCCACTTGCAAATGGACCTTGCCCTGTGGGGAAGCCGAAAACAACGCCTGCCGGGTACGAAGCGTTGTGACGCCGCGCATGCGGGAGTGCCGGTGCGCCGCGACGCCCAACATGTACTTAAGATAGGCGAACGAATTTGAGCCTTCGAACAACACCAGCTCGAATTGATCGTCGAGCAGCGAAGCACCCAGGGCGATTTCCAGGTCGCCACCGTAATTGCGAACGCGGCTGGCCAGCGCGAACCCGGCTCGAAATATCCGGCCCTCCGCTTCCACGGTAAACTCGGGCAGACGCCGGCCCACTTTCGCGAAACCTCCGATCCAATAGGCCGCTTTTCCGAGTGCGGCCTTCACGCCCAGCGCCAGGTGATACACGATGTCGGCATCCAAACCCGCGCCCGCCATCAGCAGAAAGTGGCGCGGACCTTCATCGGCGCTCCTGTCAATCAGACCGACGGCGACCCGCTCCGGCGCCCACTCCTCGAAAGACGCAGCCGCGCGCTCCATTGTTTTACCGAGCCCCAGCTCGGTTGCCAACACGTTGGCGGTTCCCGCGGGAAGAATGCCGAGCGGGACTTCGGAGCGGACCATGCCGTTGAGGGCTTCGTTGATGGTGCCGTCGCCTCCGGCCACCAAGATGAGATCGGCGCCTTGTTCGATTGCGCGGCGCGTCAGTTCCGCCGCCGTGCCGGGGCCGGTGGTAGACAGTGCATTGACGGAAATTCCGCGAGCAGCCAGCAGGCCGATAGCGCGAGCAAGCGCATGCTTCCGCCGCTGGAGCCCGCGCGCGAAAGGATTGTAGATGAGAACGGTGTGGCGGTAGGTCGCGATAGTACCCTAATTATAGTAGAGATGCCTTCCACGGACGCAGGCCAAGAAATCGAAAACTTGCGCGATCAGTTGCGCCACCACGAGCACCTGTACTACGTGCTCGACCAGCCAGAAATTACCGACGCCGAATACGACGCGCTGATGCGCCGGCTGCAAGGTCTCGAAGCTCAACATCCGGAGCTCATCACCCCGGATTCCCCCAGCCAGCGCGTGGGCGGTAAGCCGCGCGAAGGATTCGTCAAGGTGCCGCATAGCTCTCCGATGCTTAGCCTGGACAATGCGCTGAACGAAGACGAGATGCGCGAATTCGACCGGCGCGTGCGGGATCTCCTGCGGGGGGAGCCTTTTGAATACGTAGGCGGAACTGAAGCTGGACGGCTTATCGATGGCGGTCCATTTTCGGAAGGGACAATTCGCCCAAGCCGTGACGCGCGGCGATGGGCTGGTTGGCGAAGAGGTCACGGAGAATGCGCGCACCATCCGGTCGATGCCGCTCAAGGCCAAGACCGATCTGCCGGCGTTTGAAGCGCGCGGGGAAGTTATCATGCCGCGCAAGTCGTTCGACAAACTGAACGCCGAGCGGGAACAACAGCAGCTCTCTCTGTTCGCAAATCCTCGCAACGCCGCGGCGGGCGCGCTGCGGGCACTCGAGCCTAGTGTCACGGCCGCGCGCCAACTGGAGTACTTCGCGTATTTCCTGTTTGTGGAGGGCCGTGCTTATTACGAAAGTCATTGGGAATCGCTGGAGGCGCTGGTCAAGATGGGTTTCAAAGTGAATCCCTATCGAAAGAAGTGCGCCGACCTGGACGACCTGCTCGAATTCTACCGGCAGTGGGAAACTAAACGGGAATCGCTGCCCTATGAGATCGATGGCGTGGTGGTGAAGGTGGATTCAGTGAAGCAGCAGCAGTCCCTGGGCTGGACGGCCAAGGCGCCGCGCTGGGCAATCGCCTTCAAGTTCGCAGCGCATCAGGCTGAGACCGCGATAGAAGATATACAGGTGAATGTAGGGCGCACAGGCGCGCTGACGCCGGTGGCGTTTTTGAAACCGGTGAATATCGGCGGAGTGACGGTGGCGCGGGCCTCGCTCCACAATGAAGACGAAATCGGACGGCTGAGCGTGGAGATTGGCGATCGGGTGCTGGTGGAGCGTAGCGGCGACGTGATTCCCAAGGTTGTGCGCGTGGTTAGCCAGGGCAGCGAAAGACGGCCGTTCCGCATGCCCAAGAATTGCCCGGTGTGCGGCGGCGAGATTGTGCGCGAGGAAGGGGAAGCTGCCAGCCGCTGTATTAATACCAATTGCCCGGCCCGGCTCCAGCAGTCTATCCTGCACTTTGCAGCGCGTGGTGTGATGGATATCGATGGGATGGGCGATGTGCTGGTAGAGCAACTGGTTTCGCGTGGGATGGTCGGCAGCGTTGCCGACATTTACGATCTCACGCTGGAGCAATTGCTGGAGCTCGAACGCATGGGCCAAAAGTCAGCGGAAAAGATAATCAAGAATATCGACCGCTCCCGGAAGCAACCGCTGCCCCGCGTTCTGAACGGTCTGGGGATTCCGTTCGTTGGGGAAAGGACGGCGCAAATCCTCGCGGAGAGCTTTGGAAGCCTGGATGCGCTCGTGGAAGCAGACGAGGAGACTTTGCAGCAGGCCGAGGAAGTGGGGCCGAAGGTATCACAAAGTATACGGCTATTCTTTCACGAGCGCCGCAATCGGGATTTGGTGGAACGGCTTCGAAAGGCGGGCCTTACATTCGAACACGCGGTTCGCAAAAAAAGCGCGGGGCCGCTGGCCGGCAAGACATTCGTACTAACGGGGACTCTTCCCAATCTGGCGCGCGAAGACGCCAAGGCGCGCATCGAAGCGGCCGGTGGGAAGGTCACCGGTTCGGTGAGCAAGAAGACCGATTACGTAGTGGCCGGCGCCGATGCGGGTTCCAAGCTCGACAAGGCGAACACCTGGGGGATTCCCGTGCTCAGCGAACCTGACCTGCTCGAGATGCTGAAGTAAGGATCGATCGGAGCGCCGCTGGCCAAATTCATTCAAACACTTATTTCGTGGGGACCCACCGGCGTTTTTCTTTTGGCGATCCTCGATAACACGGGCGTCCCCATGATCGGCGGCGTGGACGTGTTGATTGTCCTCATAGCGGCAGTGGATCATACGCAAGCATATTGGTCCGCGGCGGCGGCCGTGGCGGGCTCGTTAATCGGATGCCTGCTGCTATTTCTAATCGCGCGAAAAGGAGGGGAGGCATACCTTCAGCGTCACACCATCAGCCCACGCGAGGCGCGTTTCCGGGCTTGGTTTCACGAGTACGGGCTGCTGACGGTCTTTGTGCCTGCGTTTGTGCCATTCCCACTCCCATTGAAGATCTTCATCGTCTCCGCCGGCGCGCTGGAAGAGAGCCCCACGACGTTCACCATCGTGATGGTTGCAGCCAGAATTCCCCGCTACGTGTTCTTGGCCTGGTTGGGCACGCGGCTCGGTAAAGACACGCTGCCTTATCTGCGGCTTCACGCCTGGCAATTCGGGCTGCTGGCTGCTGCTTTGTTCAGTATTCTTTATTTGGTAATTAGTTTCTTACATAGGCGAGGTATTCTTAAGTCCGACCCTATTGACCCAGTGTGAAATTCACATCGATGGGCGCAATTACTTCCACCGGCTGGCCATTCAGCAGCGTAGGTTGATAGATCCACTGTTTGACCGCGTCCAGCGCGGCGCGTGCCAGAAGCGGATGGCCGCTGATCAATTGCAGGTTCTGGATGGTTCCGTCCTTCGCGATGACGCCCAGCAAACGGACCACGCCCGACACTCGGGCCGTCTTCGCCAGAGGCGGGTATTCCGGGATCACCTTCCTAACCAGCTTCGCCATTTGTACGTCTCCGCCAACACGGAGGGGCCCAAAAGACACCGCGCTGACGGCCGGCGGATGAGGCGGGCGGGCAACAGATGGCAAAGCCATGAACGGTTCTAATTCGATACGTTGCGATCGCGCCGGCCCGTCAATAGCGATTGCTCCTGGCGGGTCGATCGAAACGAATTCCGTACTCGCTCCGCGGCTGGCTAGAGAGGATTGGCTAGGCAGCGGTATGAAGGTGCGGTGTGTTGAGACTACGTAGGTCGCGGAGCCTGTCGCTTGCGCAACTACCGGCTCCGGTTCCAGGGGTTTAGACGGAGCGCCCAAACTAACTGACTTCCAATGAAAGCCTGGTAAGCGGTCGGTCCGCGCGAGTGGAATCAGAATCGCCAGACTTACGGCGAGTAACTCCGCACTTACTGATGCGAAAAAGCTCCATGACTTAGCCGGTGGATCATGAATGAGGATGGATTGCTCGAACACGTCTATGTAGACACCGTGGGCCTTTGAATGTTCCCCGAGCATCCGGGGGAGGAATATGGTAAAACTCCCCTGCCGAATATTCGTCGGACGCCGATATTTCGGCGCCGTCCCCTCGGCACTTACCGGCAAGCTGCTGATAATATTACTAGAAACATCGGTGTTTGAGCTGCTTCTAATCAGCGACGGAGCACTGCGGATGCTAAAGATAACGATTCACGACGGTCCGGAAACACTCACCTTCCAGGTGGAAGGAAAGCTGATTGGCGCTTGGGCTAAGGAGCTGGAACAGTCCTGGAAAACCAGTTCTTCCATTCGTGATCGCAAGGCGCTGATCGTCGATCTCACCGAGACGTTGTATATCGACGAGGAAGGCAAACGAGTGCTCAAGAAACTATTTCGCGACGGAGCATTTTTCCGTACCGCCGGGGCGATGACCAGTTCGGTGGTGGATGAGATCACAGGAAAATCTTCGAAGCCATGGCGCGGCATCCTCACACCGTCAGTAGTTCTGCTGGCCGTATCAGTTGTGAAAGCAGTGGCCGATCCGCCCACGTTGTCACCCGCGCGCTCCGCGCTCTTGCCACAAACCAGCGTAGGCGTCTCGGACTCGCTCCTTAATTTTTCGGCGCCTCTGCTAGATCTTACAACCTGGCGGAGTTGGCAAGCATCTAAGGAAACTGTGCAAGAAACACGAGCACAACTGCAGACGGGCAATATCTGGGCTTTGTAGGACCCGACTAAACACCCTAGGAACATTGAGGCGGGCGAGTTCGAAAGAGCACCTGAAAATGAAGGACTAGGATGGAAGGGAATGCGAGTGACACATATTTGCGTACGTCTCCTGACTTGCTTTTATCGAACTGCCTTTGGCTTGGGGCTACTGCTAGCTCCAGCACTGTTCGGCCAGCAGAGCCAGTTCCAAGGCAGCGTGCCCACTGGAATGGTCTCGCCGACACCCCTTCCGCTGACGCTTCGCGACGCGCTCGATCGCGGCCTGCGAACCAATCTCGGTCTGCTGGTGAGCGGCTCGGCCAGTGAGATCGCGCGCGGTGAGCGGATGCGAGCCTTGAGCAGCCTCCTGCCGCAAGTGAACGGTACTATCAGCGAGACCATCGAGCAGCTCAACCTGAAAACGGTCGGTTTCAATTTTCAGTTTCCCGGCTTTTCCATCCCCACCATCGTCGGCCCTTTTCACTACACCGATGTGCGAGCTTCCAGCTCCTTCAGCGTTTTCGATTACAATCTCCGCAAGAACTATCGAGCCTCTCGGGAGAATCAGCGTGCCGCTCAACTCTCTTTTCAGGACGCCCGCGACCTGGTAGTGCAGGCGGTGGCGAACGCCTATCTGCTCGTGATTGCCGGCTCCTCCCGCGCGGAGTCGCTGCGGGCCCAGGTAGCAACCGACCAGGCGATCTACGATCGAACCGCCGATCAGAAGAGCGCCGGAACCAGCGCCGGTATCGATGTCCTCCGCGCGCAGGTGCAGTTGAAACAGCAACAACAGCAATTGCTCGCGCAGGAGAATCAGCTCGCCAAAGACAAGCTGGCGCTGGGGCGGGTGATCGGCCTGCCACCCGGCCAGGAATTCAACATCGCGGAACTGGTTCCCTACTCCCCGCTTGCCGCGATGACCCCGGAGCAATCCCTGCGCACCGCTTTCGAGCAGCGAGCGGATTTTCAGAGCGCCAAGGCGCTGGTACGATCCTCGGAAGAGGCCGTCGGGGCCGCTCGTGCGGAGCGTTACCCGAGCGTGGGAGTCTCGGGCGACTACGGCGACGTCGGGCCGGCGCTCACTAATTCGCACGGCACGTTCACTTTTCAGGCTGCGGTCAAATTCAATATTTTCGACGGTGGCCGCATCAGCGGCGACATCGTCCAGGCGCAGGCCACCCTGAAACAGCGTCGGGACGAACTTGCAGATCTCGGCGGGCAGATTGACTACCAGGTCCGGGCCGCTTTGCTCGATATCCAGTCCGCCGCGGACCAGGTAGCGGTTGCGAGAAGCAATCTTGACCTCGCCAACCAAACGCTGGAGCAGGCGCGTGACCGCTTCGCGGCGGGCGTCACAGACAATATCGAGGTAGTGCAGGCCCAAGGATCGGTCGCCATCGCCAACGATAACCTGATTTCGGCGCTCTATGCGCACAATCTGGCAAAAGTGGAGCTGGCGCGCGCGCTCGGGGGTGCTGAGCAGGAAATCCAGAAATTTATGGAGGTGAAGTAGCCATGGCGGATGTCGCATCGCAAACCCAAGCTACCCAAACCACGGGGACCGAAACGTCCCGCCGCAGGTCGCCGCGCAGGGGCCGGAGAACACTGGTCCGCATCGTCGTGTTGCTCCTGATTCTCCTTGTTCTGGCCGCCGGCGCCTACTTTGCCTGGAAGTACTTCGGCGCATACGAATCCACCGACGACGCCCAAATCGACGGACATATCAACGCCATCAGCGCGCGCATCAACGGCTACGTGGCGGAGGTACTAGTAGAGGACGAGCAGTACGTGAAAGCCGGAGACGTGCTGGTCCGGATTGATCCCAGGGACTATGCCGTTGCTCTCGCCAAGGCGGAGGCGGATCTGGCCGACGTCGAGGCGACTTTCATAAGCACCCGCACCGATGTCCCCATCACTTCCACTACCACGACCAGCCAGTTGAGAACGGCGCGTTCCGGGCGCTTGGATGCGACTGCAGGTTTAGTGGGCGCCCAGCGCCAGCTAAGCGCGGCTCAGGCCCGACTCGATACCGCCCAGGCTCAGGTCCGCGAAGCCGAGGCGACCTATAAGAAGACGACCGATGACGTGGCTCGCTACAAAATGCTGGTGGCCAAAGACGAAATTCCGCAACAGCAGTACGACACCGCTGTTTCCACCGCCGATTCCGCGAAAGCGACCGTGGATGCGCGTCGCGCAGCCGTCAACGAGGCCGAGCAGAATATCCGCGTCGCGCAGAGCTCGGTCGAGCAGGCCGGCGCCAAAATTGAACAGGCCGACGCCTCCATCCAAACCGCTATGACCGCACCCCAGCAAGTGGCCGTCAGCCAGGCGCGCGCCAAGTCCGCCGAGGCCCAGGTCGCCCAGAGGAGGGCCCTCGTTGATCAAGCCAAGCTGAACCTCAGCTACTGCACGATTACCGCCCCCGTCAGCGGCATCGTCGCCAAGAAGACTGTGGAGCTCGGCACCAACATCTCGCCTGGCCAGCAGTTGATGGCGGTGGTTCCTCTCGATGATATCTGGGTAACTGCGGATTTCAAGGAAACCCAACTGCGGCTGATGAAACCGGGCCAGCGAGTCACCTTCACCGTCGACGCCTACGGCCGCGAATACAAGGGAAGAGTCACCGGCATCGGCGGCGCCAGCGGCTCCCGATTGAGCCTGCTGCCTCCCGAGAACGCCACCGGGAACTACGTGAAGGTGGTGCAGCGCATCCCGGTCCGCATCGATGTCGATCCCAACCAGAACGACGACCGCAGGCTGCGGCCTGGCATGTCGGTTGATCCAAAGGTCTATGTTCACTAGCTATGTCCACTAGCAGTGCAGCGCTCTCGCCGGCAGCACCCCCGCCCGCGGAGCCCTGGCGGCCGAAACACAATCCCTGGCTGATCGCCGTGGTGGTGGCGATGGCCGCGTTTATGGAGGTCCTAGACACCAGCATCGCCAATGTGGCGTTGCCGCACATGGCCGGAAACCTCGGCGCCAGCAATGACGAGAGCACTTGGATACTGACGTCTTATTTGGTCTCGAACGCCATCGTTCTTCCGATTAGCGGCTGGTTCGCCAGCCTGTTCGGCCGCAAGCGCTTCTTCCTGCTCTGCATTTTCCTGTTCACATTGAGTTCTCTGTTGTGCGGCGCCGCCCCGAGTCTGGCCATGCTCATTCTGTTCCGCGTCATGCAGGGCGCCGGCGGTGGCGGCCTTCAGCCGATGGCCCAGGCCATCCTGGCCGACATCTTCCCGCCGCAGCAACGCGGCTTGGCTTTCGCACTTTACGGAATCACGGCAGTGATGGCGCCCACCATCGGTCCGACGCTAGGCGGCTGGATCACCGACAACTATACCTGGCGCTGGATCTTCTTCATCAACCTGCCGGTTGGAATTCTGACCACTTTTCTGGTGATGCGGCTGGTAGAGGACCCGCCCTATATGCAGCGCGCGAAAGGAGCCGGCATCCGCATCGACTACATCGGAATCTCGCTGCTGGCGCTTGGCGTGGGTGCGCTTCAAGTGATGCTCGACAAGGGCCAGGAAGACGATTGGTTCGGCTCCCGGTTCATCATCACACTGGCGATCGTCTCCACCATCTGCCTGACCGCACTAATCATCTGGGAATGGCGCTACAAAGCACCCATCATCGACATGCATCTGTTCAAGAGCTTCAACTTCGCCACGGCGAACCTGATGATGTTCACGCTGGGCGCCCTGCTCTTCGCCAGCCTGGTTATGATGCCGCAATTTCTGCAGACGCTGCTGGGCTACACTGCCGAGTCGGCCGGACTGGTTCTCTCGGCCAGCGGCCTAGTCATCCTGTTTCAAATGCCCATCGTCGGCAAGCTCACCGGAAGATACCCTGCCAAGTACATCATCGCCTTCGGCTGGCTGGCGCTGGCGATCGGGATGTATGTGTCGACCCAGAGACTCGATCTGTTGATTAGCTTTCGAGCGGCCGCCCTATTGCGTGTGATCCAGGCCTTCGGCATTGGTTTTCTGTTCGTTCCCATCACGCTCGCGGGTTACATCGGAACGCCGCCGGAAAAGGCCAACAGCGTGGCCGGAATCATAAACTTCATGCGCAACATCGGCAGCAGCGTCGGAACCTCGATGGTCACCACGCTGCTGGCGCGCCGCGCGCAGTTACACCAGAACATGCTGTCGTATCACACCACGGTATTCGATCCAGCGTTTCAGAACCAAGTCAATGGGCTGAGCCGGCAACTGGTGCATTCCGGCGCTAGTCCGTCCGATGCACCAAAGGTGGCGTACGGGTTGATCTACCAAAACATGCAAGCGCAGGCGCAGACCCTCGCCTATATCGACACCTATATGGTGCTGGCCATCGCGGCGAGTATAATGTTTCTGCTTGCCTTCATCATCCGGGCGAACGATCCGAAAGCGGGCGGGGAGGTTGCTGTAGGTTGAGGCACGCTGGCCGGCAGAGCCGAGCGAGGTGATCCATGATCAACGTAATTACGATCGACCGGGAATACGGAAGCGGCGCCGCCGATATCGCCGAAAAGCTGGCCCAGCAGCTGGGGTGGAAGTTATGGGACCAGTTGCTTACCACCGAAATCGCTCGCATCATGGATTGCGATTGCCGGGCGGTGGAGGAGCGCGAGGAACGCCGCGACGCCCTGCACTACAGACTGTTCAAGGCTTTCATGCGCGGCAGCTTTGAAGGCACCCTGAATGCCCAACGGATGAAGATAGCGGATGCCGACTGTATTCGCGAGGCAGCCGAAAAAATCGTGTTGGAAGCCGGCAGGGAAGGCAATTGCGTCATTGTCGGGCGCGGCTCGGCGTACTATCTCAGATCGAATCCCTGCGCCTTCCACGTATTCGTCTATGCGCCGCTCGAAGAGAAAGTCCGACGGCTGCGCAAGCAGGGTAAGAGCGAGGACGAAGCCTATCTGCTAGCCCAGACCGTGGACGAAGACCGTGCTGCCTATATCAAGCAATATTTTGATTTCGACTGGCCCGATCGTCATCTCTATCATCTGATGGTTAACTCTGCCCTGGGCGAGGAGGTCGTGGTGGAGACGATCCTCGATTCTGTCGCCATGCTCCAGAAAGCAGGCGCGACCCGATGATTTCACGGGTTACTTTATTCGCTCGTCTTTTTCGACTTTGCCGTCGCGAATGTGGATCACGCGGTGCGCGCGCATGGCGATGTCGAGCTCGTGAGTAACCAGCACGATGGTGTTGCCCTGCTGGTACAGCCGCTCGAAGAGCCCCATGATCTCGTTGCCGGTGACGCTATCGAGCGCACCTGTCGGCTCATCGGCCAGCAGGATCGACGGATTGTTCACCAAGGCCCGCGCCACGGCGACGCGCTGTCTTTGTCCGCCGGAAAGCTCATTGGGCTTGTGATGCATTCTGGGCTCGAGATCAACCGCGCGCAGGGCAGCCTTGGCCTTTTCGATCCGGGCCTGGGACGGTATCCCGGCATAGATCAGCGGCAGTTCCACGTTGTGGAGGGCTGAAGCACGCGCCAGCAGGTTAAACGTCTGGAAAACGAACCCGATCTCTTTGTTGCGAATTCGCGCCAGCTCATCGTCCTGCATGTCGCTGGCTAGTTTGCCATTCAGATAATAAAGACCTTTGGTGGGAGTGTCCAGGCAGCCGATCAGGTTCATCAACGTCGATTTTCCTGAACCCGACGGCCCCATGATCGCGACATACTCGCCGCGATGGATCTCGATGTCCACGCCCGACACGGCATGGATCTCCTGGTCACCCATCACGTACGTCTTCCACAGATCGTACGTGCGGATTACAATCCCGTCCCGCTTTAAACCCTCGCCGCGATCGACGAGGTCCTGTGTAGCTGTGGCCATGCCGGAAAACTAGCTCTCCGTTTTCACGATCGGCGGCGTGTTGTCGACCTTGACTTTCGCGGAATTTCGCAGAGTCCGAATCACCTTATAGCTGCCGGTAACGATCTGATCGTCTTCGTTGAGCCCACTCAAGACCTCAATGTCCGTGGCGCCAGTGATTCCGGTCACCACTTTCTGAAACTCCGCTTTCCCGTTTCGAACCAGGAATACGCCTTGCAACTCTTCTTTCTTGGCCTTCTCCGCCACAGGGTCGATCTTAGCGGCGGCTTGTACGCCTTTGTTCTTGGCCGGTGGCTCCAAGTCGCCCCGCTGCCGGACGGTCAGCGCCTGGATGGGAATCGTGAGCACGCGCTGGCGTGTCGCGGTGGTGATTTTGCCGGTGCAGGAAAGGCCCGGACGGATCGACTCCGGCGGATTGTCGAGCGCGATCACGACTTTGAAGTCCTTGGCTTCCTGCTCCGATGTAGTGCTCTGCGATGCCGCCAAGCCGGTGGACCGAAGGATTGCCGTGTCGCCGATCTCGATCACATGCCCCTTGAAGGTCTGATTCGGCATAGCGTCGATCGTTACGTCGGCCAGTTGGTCGATTTTGACGTTGACGATGTCGGTTTCGTCCACCTTTACCTCAGCCGTGATCAGCGACATATCTGCCACCGTCATAATGGTGCTGGCCGCCGAGTTCTGAACGCCGGGGACCACCGTCTCACCCATGCGTACCGGAAGATTGGTGATTACGCCATCTATGGGCGAGATCACAAAATACTTGTCCAGCACGTCCGCGTAACGCGTCAAATTTGCCCGCA
Organism: Bryobacterales bacterium; assembly: GCA_963780485.1. Classification (GTDB taxonomy): domain Bacteria; phylum Acidobacteriota; class Terriglobia; order Bryobacterales; family Bryobacteraceae; genus Palsa-89. The sequence continues at coordinate 375,406 of CAWACO010000001.1, read as the reverse complement.
ATTGTGCAATGCGCTTGTTGGCGGAGTCCAACTGTTGCCTGGACTGAGACTGCTGAGACCTCGCCTGGGCAAGGCGCGCTTCCGCTTCACCCATGGCCGCTACCGCGGTGTCGTACTCGGCTTTTTTCTGATCGTAATCCTGCTTGGCCAGGAGCTTTGAATTGTAGAGCTCAGTGGCCCGGTCCATGTTCAACTTGGTACGGCTCAGTTCCGCCCTATTCCGCTCCAAGGTCGCCTGGGCGGTCCGTACGGCGTCCTCCATCGATTTCATCCCGGCCTCCGCGGCAGCAGAGTCGGCCAAGGCTGTATCAATCGTAGCTTTCTGCGCCACCACGTCCGCATTGGCCTGCACGGATTCGAGCTTGGCGACCACCTCTCCCTTGCGGACATGATCGCCTTCTTTGACCAGGATCTCAGTGATGGGAGCGGGCCCTAACGTGTTCGCTCCCAAATTAATGTAGTTCTTGGGTTTAATTTCGCCGGAGGCGGTCACCACAGCGGTCAGATCCTGCCGCAAGACCCTTCCAGTCTGTACGCCGACAATTCCGCGCTGGTTGTACCTGATGCTCGCGAACACACCGCCGGCGGCGATTGCGATCAGGCCGATTGTCAGCAAAACCTTCCACTTGGTCTTCACTCAGGATATTCCCCTGTTGGATTTAGACGTACAAACAGGGCTGTTTGTTCGATAATTCATCGTAACATGAGCTACTGGAGTACTTGTACTGTCCCGTCGGCACATACGTGAGCCCTGGTCCCGCTCAGTAAGGCTTGAAACTGGTCCTGTTCTAGGGCCACCAACGGAATCGGACGGCCGTACATCTCGTCTGAAACGACCGACGCCAAGGCCAGGAAAGAATCTACGCCGATCGTCAGAATGGCCGCCGGAGCCGTCCCGGCGCGGACTGCTTCGAGCAACACAGCGGTGGTTGTGCTTGATCCGATGGTGCTCGGCAGCGCCAGCACACGACCTGTAGCGATCTGCCCCGAGAGCGGATGCCGCCGGTCGATAATTTCGCCGGTCCGGGAATCGTAGCCGCCCCAGAAACTGAGCGGCTCCGAGCTGACCAGCAGGTCGCCGGCCGCGTCACCCGCCACAACCACCTGCCCACGCATCAGTTCTGCCATAGCGTTTCGTCACGCACCACACGGCCTTCGATCGCCGATTGCACGCAATCCGCCATGCTTCCGAACATCACTTGCGTGGCGAGAAGTCCCGGCGCGTAGTAGGCATACTTGGCCGAATTTGTCATCAGTACTTTGACTGATTTGGGAGCATCGGCGTCGCCAGAATGCAGGTGTCCACCGTCAGCCTCGCGCCGAAGCTCTCTACCGGCGCGAGCACGCCCTTTTCGCACGCCAGTGCGCTCATGATACGGCTGGTGGTCACCAGGAACTGTACTTCTGGATGTCGCCGCTTTCCTTCTACGAGCGGGGCAAGCTGCTGGAATTCAGCTACGGAGAAGTGCGGACTGCCAAGCACGACCATATCGAGCTTGGTGCCCGGGGTCGTCGTCAGCTCACGGCGGATCTGACGAAGTTGGTCGAGAGTGATGGTGTGCTCTTCGGTGACCGGCCGTCCCTGAAATGCCCCTTCGAGGGTCGGAGCCTCGGGAGTCACTCCTACGATATGAAACAATGCCACGGCGCCCGAGGAGGCCGTCGCGGCTCCGAATGCCTTGAGTTGATCTTCGGTGGGCCTGGCCGTGAGACCGGAAATAACCGGAATCCTGTGACCGGACAACCTGCCAACCAAGATACCGAACACGGGATAGAAGGAATCATCCTCCTGGAGCCTGTGCGGGATCTCGTCGAGACGAATCAAGAGCTGGCCGGCCCGATTCTCAGTTAGATGCAGTCCGAGCGCGGGAACGCGTCCAGTGATGGCTGCGCAAATGTCGAGCAGATCCGGGTAGCGCTCCGTGCGCGCGCCGATCACGGAGTTTGCGAACACGATCGCGTTCGATTCGCCCCAGGCGATCTGCTGCCCGAACTTGGGCGCCATCGACGTCTGATAAGGGGCGCAGGTCCACATCGGAACGCAACCCATGCTTTGATACGCGCGCATCTGGCGCTGGGCCTTGTGAGCCCAATCCTCCGGCACCGGCCATTCGCGCCAATGGCATTCGTCGAGTCCGCTGACGTTGAGCGACGTCGGCACCCCGACCTTCGCGCCCCATCCGGCCAGCCGCTCGGCGAACTCCAGGCCTGCCTCGCCCATGTAGATGGTGCTATCGATGTGAGCTTGCGAAATGTCGAGCAGCTCGCGCGCGCCCTGGATTTCTGCCATGCGCTTGATGATCGAAATGGCCATGCGCGGCGCCGGACCACGGTCGCCTGAAAGCAGCGCGAGGTCGTATTCGGACAGGATCACATCCGCTATCATATGCCGGATCGTAGCGTACGCTTCAGAGTGCGTGCGCCACGAAAGTGCGTGCGCTACGGGAGCCGGGTCGCAAAGATAGCGTAGTCCAGACTTCCGAAGAAATCTTTGCGAAAGGCTTCCGGCAACTCCACCAGCGACGGCATCGCTTCGACGGCTGGGTACAACTGTTCCACTTCGATTCGCCCGAAGCCGGCCTCTTCGAGATAAAAGCTCATGAGCGCGGGAGGAATCGGATGGCGGTGCGTGGGATCGATGTAGAAGTGAGTGGCGAAGATCGCCAAGCATTCCGGATTCGGAGTCTCGATGGCCACGAGCGCGCCGGCACGCAGCTTGTCATGCAGCAAGCGAATCATCTCGGGCAAGCGCTCGGGCGGCAGATGTTCCACCACCTGGCAGCAAACGACGCCACCCAGCGAGGAGTCCGCGAGGGTATTCAGATAGGCGAACATGTCGGCTTTTTCCGCTTCCAGGCCTTTGCTTCGGCAGAGCGCGATGGAATCGTCATTCAAATCGATGCCGCGGGCCGCGACACCCGCTCCGCGAAGAACCTCCAGCATCTCGCCGCGTCCGCAGCCGATGTCCAGCACGGGGGCGTGCGCGCGGAAGCGATTCGCATACATTTGCTGCCGCTCGCGGACGGCCTCTTCGGAGCCGCGAAACTTCTCGGCGAACTTCAGCCAATCGATGTTGGCGAATTCCGGCGGCGGCGCGTTTCCGGCGGCTTGGTCTGTAGCTCTGACGAGCGAAGCCTTCTGGCGCGCCAATCTCAGCTCGGCATGAATGACCGATTCATACTCGGTGCGAATGCGGTCCAAGTCGGCCCAGAATCGTTTGTGGATCTCTTCGGACTGCCGCACCATGGCCACTTCAAAATTGGCGTGGTGCTCCTTCACTTTTTCGCGATAGTTGGCGTCCATTAGCGTAACGCGGTGTTGGAACGCGGATTGCATTTCGGCAAGGCTCTTCAGGAAATGAATTTCGTTAGCGGCCAGCTTCTGCTCCCAATCCACGCGCCATTGGGACCAGTGTGTCCGTACGTCCACCAGTTGTTGCGCTTCATTGCGAAGATCATGGAACGCCTGGTTGGACTCCTCGCGCAACTGGTCGATCCGAGCGGCGAGCGCGAGCATTGCGCGGTTGTTGTCGTTCAGAGCCTCGATGGTCGATTGTACGCAGGCGACTATCGCGCGATTGAATTCCACCTGTTCGCGGATATGCCAATCGAGGGCGCGCGCCACCAGCCGCTTCACGCGCTGGATGGTTGAGTTGACGAGGCCGGGCGGGCGAGGATTTACCGAGCCGATACTGGCCACTTTGCCCTCAGCGGCGTCGCGGGCGTGAAGCAGGGACGTCAGATCAGAGAGTGGGATGTCGCCGGAAACCGTGCCGTTAGGGTTTCGCGCGCGCACCCGCTGCCGAATTTCCGCGAGAACCGCGGCCAGCTCTTCACCTTTTTGATCCATTCCTGCTCCGGCCGGACTTCTTACTCCAGCTTGCCGTGATGGTGGTGTAAACTCCCCCGCGCGGCGTGAACTCGCCGGTGACCGTGGCGGCGATCGGGCGGCAGGCATTCACCACGTCCCGCAAAATTCGATTGACGACGTTTTCCTGAAAGATGCCGAGGTTGCGGTAGGCCAGCGTGTACATCTTCAGCGACTTCAGTTCCAGGCATAACTTATCGGGCACGTAGCGCAGCGTGATCTCGCCGTGATCGGGCAGGCCCGTCCTGGGGCAGACAGAAGTGAACTCGGGCATCACGATTTCGATTTCGTAGCCGGGATACTGATTGGGCCAGGTCTCGATCTCGGGTAGCTTGGCGTGGACGCCGGCGGCGGCGTGGTCGTCGGTATAGAGGCGTTTCATTTTTCGGCAGGGGTCATTTTTGTGTGCAAATCAGGGTCCGCGCCAGCAGGTCCAGGAACAATCCGACATCGGTCACGACGCCGACCGCCTGGCCGGTTCCGCGATCGCTCACCTTGGTGGCCACCGCCGGATTGATGTCGACGCACACGATCTTCACCCAGCTCGGCAGCATGTTGCCCACGGCGATGGAATGCAGCATGGAGCCGAGGCACAGCACCACACCAGCGCCCTTCAACTCCTCGGCATAGGCGTCCTGCGCGAGGTTCATGTCGGTAATCGTGTCGGGCAGCGGACCATCGTCGCGCAGGCTGCCGGCCAGCACAAACGGTACGTTTCGCCCGCACGCACTCGTACATGATGCCGCTTCGCAGCCGGCCGCTCTCGACCGCGCCGCGGATGCTACCGCAATGATAGATGGCATTGATGGCGCGCATGTGATTGCGATGACCGTGCTCTTCCTGACGCCCGTCGCTCTGCCGAATACCGAGCGAGGTTCCCAGCAGCGCGGCCTCGATATCATGAACGCCCAGGGCGTTTCCGCTCAGCAGCGCGTTCACGTAGCCTTCTCGGATCAATTTAGAAAGCGCGATGGCGCCTCCCGTGTGTACGACCACCGGACCGGCCACGGCGACAATCTTCTGTCCGGCCGAGCGCGCGTGTTCGATCAAGGCGGCGGTTTGCTTCACGGCCGTTTCCACCTGGCGTTCAGAGGATATGCCGTTGCTCATGAAGGCGAACGAGAGACGATCGCGTTCCTTCGATTCGGGAACCACGCGGATGCCGCGCATTCCGGTCACCACCTGGTCGCCGGCTCGAAGATCGCGCATGCGCCGGCACCAGGCTTGGTCGCCATCGACTACGATCATGGCGTCCATGCGCTGGTTCTGAACTTCCACCCATTGGTTGTTGCGGCGGACATAGGTTCGATAATTGGTAGTGGAGTAAAAATCTTCGGGAGCGCAGCGGTCGCGTTCGACCTTGCGGAGCTCGGCGTCGCCGGAGTCGACCATCGAGCAGCCGAGGCCGAGCAACTGCGAGAGCATCTTCTGCATCGAATCCGCGTCGTCGGTATCGATCTTTAAGCGCAGGTAAGACGCCTCGCTATTGGTGCGCCCGATGCGAAACTGCTCCACTTCGAAGCGGCCGTGGAATTCCACGACGGTATCGAAAATCTGCTCCATGATATGGGAGTCGATTAAGTGACCCTCTGCCTTCCACCCGCTCCTGCAGGGGAAGCGCTACGGCGCGCGAGTCCATGATTGCTTATTACAGGATAACTGTTGGGAGGTTGCTGAAAAAGTCTATGGCAGGCCGAGGCGTCGGAGACCTGCGCACAGGCGGAGGCCTGCGCCACGGGGAGGGAGGTCTCGGTTCCGGCACTATATTAATTACCCTCATTTGGGCTTGGGCTCGACCGGGGTCATGTCGAGCTTGGGGTAGTAGGGTTGCTCGCTCTTCTGGAACTTTTCCAACCATTTCTTGCCGGCTTCCTGCGGCGTGAAGCTCCACTGCTGGCGATGGTAGTTCCAGTCGTCGGGGTTGAGCTGCTGGGCGCGCGCGAAGTATTTGCCCGACAATTCGTCGTTGCCGTTCTCGTGGAACCAAACCGCCAGCTTGAAGCTTGCATCGGCCTCCATCTCAGCCGGCGAACGGGGTTTCACACGACGCGCGAATTCTTCGTCGGAAAGCGCGTAGGCGCTATGCTCGCCATGCTGCACCCAATCGCGGAGGGCAGAAACATACAATTGGCCTTCGGTGGAGAGGCCCTTGTCGCCGAACTTCATCGAGTCGTTGGTGGTCCAGGCAGGCTCGGCCGGACGCACCACGCGGCCACGCTCGTCGATCCAGATGCCGGTCGGCACATTGATGAACTGATACGCCGAGCTGATGGCATGCCGCGCATCGATCAGAGTTGTGTAAGTTGCGTGAGCCTTGTCGTACCACTGTCCGGCGGCAGCTTCACCGCCAGTGTCCTGAGCCGCGGCGACGATCTCGAAATTCTGGCCCTTCAGTTCTTCGTAAACTTTCTGCCAGCCTGGCAGATCGAAGCGGCAGCCTCACCAGGAGGCCCAGGTGAGCACCAGCACCTTCTTGCCGCGGAAATCAGAAAGATGAACCATGCGGCCTTTTCGATCCGGGGCCGCGAAGCCGGGCGCCACGCGGGAGTTATAAAAGTTTCCCCGAAGCACGGGGATCTCGCCGAAGCTCCAGACGCTGGAATCGGTGACAACGGTCTCGCCCAGCTTGCGCGCAAAACCGGTGAGGTTGAACCACTCGCCGGCCTTCAGGTTTTTCGAGATCGGAATGCACATGTCGGCGCGGCAGGCGCCCTGCGGTTTCAGCTCAAATTCGTTGATGCGCGGGAGATCGGCGGCGCGCACCCAGAGGTCGTTGCCATCCAGGCGGATTTTGCCCAGCTTCACGGCCTGATCGTTGTAGAGTACCGTTCCAGTTGTAGAAGTGGACGGCGCGGCGAAAGCGGTCGCGGCGCTCGTGGAAACCAGCAGAAAATCTCGGCGTTTCATACAGCTCTTATTCTAGCCGCACACCAGCGGTTATGCGCGTCAATAACCGCGGTTCGCAGGGTAGACTTGCAGTCATGGCTCGTTCATTTTCCGAAAAACAAGATCCCCTTGATCGCGCGGGCATGGATCTCCGCTATCCTATCGGACGATATAGTCCGCCCTCGACGATTCGGCGCACCGAACTCGACGCCTGGATTGCGGAATTGGAGGCTTTGACGGGCAATCTGCGCAATGCCGTGGAGGGTTTGAGAGACGACCAGCTGGACAAGCCGTATCGGCCCGGCGGTTGGACGGTTCGGCAAGTCGTGCACCATATTCCCGACGGTCACCTGAGTGCCTACATGTTTGTTCGCCTGGCGCTTACGGAGCAGGCACCGATAATCAAGCCGATTGAGGAAGCGGCTTGGGCGGAACTTCCAGACGCGAAGTCGGGTCCGATTGAAGCATCGATCGCGCTAACGGATGCGCTTCACCGGCGCTGGGTGATGTTGTTACGTTCGTTGCCCGATGATGATTTCAAGCGCAGCTTTCGGCATCCCGAAGGTCGCGAATTGGCGCTCGACTGGACCCTTGGTTATTTCGCTTGGCACTCGCGCCATCATGTCGCGCACATTCTGAATTTGCGGAAGCGCGAAGGCTGGTAAGGCCAGCGGAGCACCTCGCGAGCCAGGCGGCGAGCCCCGATACAATGAAGCCATCCTATGGCCACCATTCAACGCATCCTTCTGCGCGATCTCGCGGCTCGGCTGGGCTGCGAACTTCGGGGCGACCCGGATGTCGAAATCACCGGGGTGGCGGGAATGGAGCAGGCCGGTCCGACCGAGATCACCTTTCTCGCCAATCCCAAATACGCGCCCAAACTGCGGCACACGCAGGCCGCCGCGGTACTGGTCTCGGAGCCCTTGAGGGAGCCGAAACCCGCCAGTCTGGTGTCGCGCAACCCTTATCACGACTTCGCCCGCGCCCTGGCTCTCTTCTATCAGCCGCCTCGACCGGCGCCTGGTATTCATCCGCAGGCGTGTATCGCCCGGACCGCGCGGATCGGCGAAGGCGCATCGATCGGGGCGTTTGCAGTGGTCGGCGAGCACGTTTCCATCGGCCGAAACGCCCTCCTTCATCCACATGTGGTGATCTACCCGGGAGCGGAGATAGGCGACGATTTTTGTGCCCATTCGCATTCGGTGGTACGCGAATACTGTCGCGTAGGCAATCGCGTGATTCTGCAAAACGGCGTGGTGGTGGGAGGAGATGGCTACGGATTCGCAAAGACCGCCGAAGGCACGCACTTCAAGATCGTACAGTCGGGCGTGACGGTGATTGAGGATGACGTGGAGATTCAGTCGCTATCTTCGGTGGATCGCGCGTCGGTGGGCGAGACCCGTGTCCAGCGCGGGGCCAAGATCGATAGCCTGGTGCAGGTCGGACATGGCTGCGTGATCGGAGAGGACAACATCATCTGCGCGCAGACCGGCTTGGCGGGCAGCTCGATTCTGGGGAAGAACGTGTTGCTGGCCGGCCAGGTCGGTATTTCCGGCCATCTAACTATTCACGACAATGCAGTGATCTACGCACAGAGCGGCATCGGTGGGGATGTGAAGGAAGGCGCGGTGATGTCGGGCTCACCGGCATTCGAAGCCCGGGAATGGCTGCGCGCGATAACCGCTTTCCAGAAATTGCCTGAATTATTGAAGACAGTGAGACAATTAGAAAAGCGTCTGGAAAAGCTCCAGGACGTCCAGGGATCTTCGCAATGATCGATGAGAATGACAATGGCGGACGCAGGCCCGTCGCCTATCTAAATGAAACGTTTCTGGAAAGCCCGGACGCCCGCGGCTTGCGGATTCTGTCCGAATATCTGGAGCCTTTGTCTCACTTTCGCGATGAAAAGGTCCAGGACACGGTGGTCTTCTTTGGGTCGGCGCGGATTCACGAGGAAGGCCCGCTGAGTGAATATTACCGCGATGCGCGAACGCTGGCGCGCTTGATCACCGAGTGGTCGAGCAAAATCGAATCGCCCTTTCACCGGTTCGTAATCTGTTCCGGGGGCGGTCCGGGGATCATGGAAGCGGCCAATCGGGGTGCGGCCGACGCGGGCGGCAAGACCATTGGGTTGAACATCGGGCTGCCGTTCGAGCAGCGGCCCAACCCCTACATCACGCCCGAGCTGGTCTTCGAGTTCCACTACTTTTTCATGCGCAAGTTCTGGTTCGCGTATCTGGCCAAGGCGCTGGTGATCTTTCCTGGCGGGTTTGGCACCTTGGACGAACTGTTCGAGATTTTGACTCTGGCGCAGACCAGGAAACTAGAAAGCAAGATAGTGATCGTTCTGTATGGGTCCAAGTATTGGAAAGAGGTGTTGAATTTCGAGGCTTTGGTGCGGCATGGCACCATCGACCCGGAAGACCTGAACCTGTTCCAGTACGCCGACGATCCGGAAACGGCCTTGGCCATTTTGCAGGACAAGTTGACGAAGTATTTTCTGGAGCCGGAGAAACCTCTGCCAGAGCCGGTGCCCGAGACGCCGCAAATCGCAAAATCGCGCGTGTGAGCCGGCGACCGTGACTCTGGACCTCAAATCGCGCTGGAAGCGACTAGGCAGGCTTGACAAGTCGTTCGTCATTCTGGCCGCGCTCTATCTAATTTTGCTGTTGCTCGCGCCCGAGGGCGGCTTTACCTTATTTCTGCAGTTTGCCGTATATGTTTTGGCCGCCTGGGAAATCCTGCGGCTGACGCGCATCGGCCTGCGTAGAGCGATCTGGCGGCTCCGCAACCGGCTGATCGTGACGTACGTGCTGATTGCGGTGGTGCCTCTGCTGCTGATTCTCACACTGGTGGGTTTGGGCGCCTTCATGATGGCCGGCCAAATAGCAATCTATCTGATACGGTCAGACTTGGACCGGCGGGTAACTTCGCTCGAATCTGCCGTGGAGGGCCTGACGCTAGCCAGGGCCGGCGCTCGTCAAGAGTCGATGCGCCAAACGGGCGAAGTCTATACGCGGCGCTATCCTGGCATTGCATTTCTGGTCGAAGACCACGGTTCCGTTCTGCGTTGGCCCGAGAATGCCACTATCGATGCGCCTCTGACACTCCCGGCGAATAGCGGGGGCACCGCGTTACGTCACGGACGTTTCTACGCCTGGTCAAGCGTCGACCGAGATGGAGCGCGATTCATGGCCCTGATGCCGTTAACGCGCCGTTATTTGAGCGAGTTGGCGCCGGGATTAGGGGATGTCTACTTTCTGCAGCCCTCAACTCCACCTGTGGCCGGCCAAAAGAAACCTGGGCGCTTCACCAGCAAAGCGCTCGGAGATGAGTGGGTGGAGACGACACCGGCCGGAGGCGACGCGCCTGGAACGCCGCTGCCGGCGCAGGTCAATCGGTTCGATCTGGATGTGCCTTGGTTCTCGGTCATCCGGGTTACCGACTGGGCTCATCCGGAGAGCACTCGATCGGCCTTGCTGTTCGTGCATACCCGATTTTCGGCCCTATTTGACATCCTGCTGAGCGAGAAACTGGACGTGGTGCAAGGTACGGTGTTGATATTATTTTATGCCGTCTCGATCGCCTTCCTGATCGTCGGAATCATCGGCTTCGCAATTGGGTTTTCACTCACCCGCACCATCACGGGAGCGGTGCATTCGCTGTACGAAGGAACCCAGCGCGTCATGCGAGGCGACTTCTCGCATCTCATCAAAGTCTCCGGCCGCGATCAGTTGGCCGACCTGAGTTCGTCGTTCAACACCATGACTCAAAACCTGGAGCGGCTGCTGGCGGTGGCCAAGGAAAAGGAACGCTTGCAGGCCGAGATCGAGATCGCACGCGAAGTGCAGGAGCAGCTCTATCCCAAGACGGCGCCGGTGATGAGGACACTGCATATAATCGGCATGTGCCAGCCGGCGCGCATGGTTTCGGGAGATTATTACGACTATCAGGCGGTAGCGGGCAATAAACTCGCGATCGCCATCGGAGATGTCGCCGGAAAGGGAATTTCGGCGGCGCTGCTGATGGCCAGCATTCAATCGGCGCTGCGCATGGAGCTACGAGGGTCTTTGGAACGGGTGGCGGAATTAGCGGCGCCATCGCACACGCCGGTAAACGGCTTTCGGTTGTCGACCGCCCAGATGGTTTCCGATCTGAATCAGCAGCTTTACGCCACCACTTCACCAGAGAAGTATGCGACGTTCTGCCTGGCGCTGTATGACGAAGAGAGCGGGACGGTGACCTATACCAACGCCGGTCATTTGCCGCCGATCCTGATTCGCAATGGCACGGCCACCAGTCTGGATGTAAACGGAACCGTAGTGGGCGCGTTCCCATTTTCGAAGTACGACGAGAGTAAGGTGCAGCTCGAGACCGGCGACTTGCTGGTGTGCTACACCGACGGCATCACGGAGCCTGAAAACGAATACGGCGAGATGTTCGGCGAGGAGCGGCTAATCGAGCTGGTCTCCAAGCATGCAGATCGCGATGACACGAAGATTATAGAGACCGTGATGGAAGCGGTCCGGCAGTGGACCAATTCACCGGAATTGACCGATGACATGACGGTCTTGTTGGCTCGCAAGCAGTAAGGCATTCCTCAGCGGTTAAAATAGCGACAGAATGCGCCGCTTCCGCAACCGGCTGATCCTGATCGGCATCGCACTGGTCGCGATCCTCACTGGGGGAACGCTGGGATTCATCTTCATTGAGGGCTACCCGCCGTTCGACGCGTTCTACATGACGCTGATCACGGTGAGCACGGTGGGCTACGCGGAGGTGCATCCCCTGAGCCACGCGGGACGGGTTTTCAATTCATTTCTGATATTCTTTGGCGTTACGATCATGCTGCTGGCGGTGGGCGGCATGACCCAGGCCATCATCGAGCTGGAGCTAAACCAGTATTTTGGAAAGCGGCGGAACAGGAAAATGATCGACAAGCTGAACGACCACTACATCGTCTGCGGTTTCGGGCGCGTGGGGCGGGGCGCCGCCAGTGAACTACAGCGCGCCGGTGCGCCGTTTCTGGTGGTCGACAAGAACGAAGATCGCGTGGAATGGGCCATGAAAGCCGGTATGCTGGCGGTGCTGGCGGACGCAACCAACGACGAGACGCTCCGAGATTCGGGGGTCTTGCGAGCCAAGGGCCTGATCGCGACTCTATCCAGCGACGCGGACAATCTGTTCGTCATTCTTTCCGCGAAAGCGATGAAACCGTCGCTGCTGGTTTCAGCCCGCATCGCTACCGAGGAGACAGAGCGGAAAATGCGCCTGGCGGGGGCGGATTATGTGTTCGCGCCGTATGACATGACCGGGTATCGCATGGCGCAGGTGATGCTGAAGCCGCACGTCTTCCAGTTCATCGATTTCACCACCAAGAACCTCGGCCTGGATGTCGGGATGGAGCAGGTTCGGGTACCGGCTTCGAGCGAATTCGTTTCCAAATCTCTCGCAGACATGCAGCTTCGCAGGGAACTGGGCGTCATCGTGCTGGCGATCCGTAAGTCCGACGGGCGCATGCTGTTCAATCCGCCGGCCGACGCTGAGATCCACGGTGGCGATTTCCTCATTGTCATGGGTGAAAGCGCCAACCTGCAGCGCTTGGAACAGATGCTGGCCGAGGTGCGCGCGTGAAGATTCTGACCGCGGCCCAGATGCGCGAAGTGGATCGCCGGACCAGTGAAATGGGCGTGCCAGGCCTGGTCCTGATGGAGAATGCAGGTCAGCGCGTGGTGGAGTTTCTGGTGGACCATTACGCTCCGCTCCAGGCACAGCGCATTGTGGTGCTGTGCGGGAAGGGAAACAATGGCGGCGATGGGATGGTGGTGGCTCGGCAGCTTCACACTCGGATTCGGCCCCGATCGCTGGACGTGGTTCTGGCGGGCGATCCGGGCGAGATGCAGGGCGACGCGGCGGCAAATCACAAGATGCTGCAGGCTGTGGGATGCCCAATATCGTTTGAAATCAAGCCGGCCATGGAGACCGCGACGCTCATTGTGGACGCGCTGCTCGGCACCGGCATCCATGGGCCGGCCACCGGAAAAGTGCTAGAGCTGATTACGGCGATCAATCAGGGGTTCCCTTTGGCCGAAGTAGTGTCGGTCGACATTCCTTCCGGTCTCGACAGCGACTCCGCGAAGCCACCTGGCCCGGCGGTCCATGCCAACCACACCGTCACGTTCACGGCGCCGAAGCCTTGCCAGGTGCTTTCGCCGGCCTGCGAGCTGGTTGGAAAGCTGCACGTTGCGCAGATTGGAAGCGCGCCGGATCTGTACGAAAAAGACCCCGCGATTTTTCTGGCGCTCTCGGAACCGGTGTTATTCGCGCAATTGTTTCGGCCAAGAGTGCGCGATTCCAACAAGGGCCTGTATGGTCACGTGCTGGTGATCGCCGGCGGTCGTGGGAAGACAGGCGCGGCAGCGATGTCGGGCATCGGAGCGCTGCGTGCCGGAGCCGGCCTGGCGACCGTGGCGTCCGCGGAGTCGGCTATCGCTCAAATCGCATCACACGCTCCGGAGCTTATGACTGAGCCGCTGCCAGAGACCGAGGATGGTTCGATCTCGATGCGCGTGATGGATCAGTTGAGTGGGCTGTTGGATAAGAAGAATGTAGTGGCGCTTGGTCCGGGAATGGGCCGAAACCCCGAAACCACTCAGCTCATCCGCCGGCTGGTGAACGAACTTCCGCGCCCCATGGTAGTGGATGCGGACGGGCTGAATGCGTTGGATGCCAAAAACCTCCGCGCGCCTGCGCCCCGCATTCTGACTCCGCATCCCGGTGAGATGGCGCGTCTCACGAACAGCACCGTCGCAGAGGTACAGGCCGATCGTATCGGCTGCGCGCGCGGATTCGCGCAGCAACACGGCGTCTACCTAGTGCTCAAAGGCAATGGCACGGTGATCGCCGCTTCGGACGGCCGCGCGTGGATTAATCCGACTGGTTCGCCGGCCATGGCTACCGGAGGCACGGGCGATGTGCTTACGGGCATGATCGCCGGCCTGGTGGCGCAATTCCCGGATCAACTCGATGCGGCCTTGCTCGCGGCGGTCTACTTGCATGGCCGGTCGGGCGAACTGGGCGCTGCCCAGCTTGGCGAGAAGTCGCTCATCGCCACCGATCTGTTCGAGTTTTTGCCCGAGGCCATGCGTGAAGTCGCGGATCTTTCACACCCAGTCTGAAGAAGAGACGATCGCGGCCGGTGAAAAGCTGGCAACGGAGCTGCCGCCAAAAGCGGTGGTGCTGCTGAGCGGAAATCTCGGCGCTGGTAAGACGACGCTGGCGAAGGGGATCGTGAAGGGCTTAGGCGCGGCGCAGCCAGACGAGGTATCGAGTCCAACCTTCACCTTGATTCACGAATACAGCCCCAGCGTTTATCACATCGATCTTTATCGCCTGGATCGCGAGGACCAAGTGGCGACACTGGGCCTGGACGAGATATTCGACCGCAATGCAGTTGTGTTGATCGAGTGGGGTGAGCAATTTGAAAGACTGATGCCGGAGGAACGAATCGAAATACGTCTGCGAGCGACCGGAGAAAACTCTCGGGAGATAGAAGTACGCAGTACAATGGAAGTGTCCTCCCCCCGCACGAGCTAACGCATGAGTTCCGCACCGCCATTCGTACATCTGCATTGTCATACCGATTATTCGCTGCTCGATGGGGCCTGTGAAATCGGCCAGTTGATGGATCTGGTGGTCCAACAGAAGATGCCCGCCGTGGCCATGACCGATCACGGAAATCTTTTCGGCGCGGTCGAGTTCTACAACAAGGCCAAGGAAAAAGGTGTGCAACCGGTGATCGGTTGCGAGGTCTACGTTTCGCAGCAGGGACTGGCGACGCGCAGCGAGAACGATCGCTACAACCACCTGGTGCTGTTGTGCGAAACGCAGGAGGGCTACCGAAACCTGCTGAAACTGGTTTCGACTTCGTTTCTGGAAGGCTTCTATTACAAGCCGCGCATCGACAAGGATCTGCTGGCCCGGCATTCCAAAGGCCTGATTGCCATGTCGGCCTGCCTGCGGGGCGACATCAACGAGACGATCATAGCCAATCGTTACGAGGAAGCCAAGCGCCTGGCGTACGGCTACGCGGACATGTTTGGCAAGGAGAATTTTTTCCTGGAGATTCAGGATCACGGCCTGGATCAGGACAAAGTGGTGGTGCCGCAGGTCCACCGGTTGTCTCAGGAGACGCGCATTCCGCTGGTGGCCACCAACGATTCGCACTACATGCGCAAGGAAGACGCGCGGGCACACGAAATCCTGCTGTGCATCCAAACCGGCAAGACCATGAGCGATCCGCAGCGCATGCGTTTTACCCAGCCCGAATTTTATTTGAAGACGCGCGACGAGATGCTGGCCATGTTTGGGGGGCTGGAGGAAGCGCTCGACCGTACTTGGGAAATCGCCCAGCGCTGCCAGGTGAATCTCGAAAAGGTGAAGGAGCCGTTCCCGAAGTTCGACGTGCCGGCGGAACACACCACCGATACGTATTTCGAGTACGTCGCCCGGCAGGGATTCGAGAAACGTCGGACGCGCCTCGAGACCTTGCGCAAGGCCGGAGCGCTGAAGCACGACCTGGCCGAATATGTAGAGCGGCTGGAGCGCGAGATCCGGATGATCCAGCAGATGAAGTTCGCCGGTTATTTCCTCATCGTCTGGGACTTCATCCGCTTCGCCAAATCGCGTGGGATTCCAGTTGGTCCGGGGCGCGGCTCGGCGGCCGGCAGCCTGGTCAGCTACTCCATGGATATCACCGATATTGACCCGCTCCAGAACGGGCTGCTGTTCGAGCGCTTTCTCAATCCGGAACGCATCAGCATGCCGGACATCGACATCGACTTCCATACCCGCCGCCGCGGCGAGGTGATCCAGTACGTCACCGAAAAATACGGCCGCGAGCAGGTGGCGCAGATTATCACCTTCGGCACTTTGGGCGCGCGCACCGCCATCAAGGACGTCGGCCGGGTGCTCGATATCAGCTTCGGCGACGTGGATCGCATCACCAAGCTGATCCCCACGCAGCTTAATATCAAGCTCAAAGAGGCGCTCCAGCAGGAGCCGGCCATTGAGGACGCGGCCCGTAAGGATCCGCGCCTGAAGGAGGTGCTGGAGGTCGCGGTCAAGCTGGAAGGCATGGCGCGCAACGCATCCATGCACGCGGCCGGCGTGGTGATTTCACCGGTGCCACTTCAGGAACTGGTTCCGCTTTATAAGACCAACAAAGACGAAATTGTCACGCAGTACGACATGGTGGGGCTGGAGAAGCTCTCGCTTCTCAAGATGGATTTCCTCGGGCTCACGACGCTCGACATTATCCAGGATGCGCTGGCGTTGATCGAGCAGAATCGCGGCGTGAAGCTGGTGATGGAAGATCTTCCGCTGGATGACCAAGCCACGTATCAGATCTTCTGCAAAGCTTATACCAGCGGGATCTTTCAGTTTGAATCGCCAGGGATGCGCGACATTTTGCGTAAGTACCAGCCTTCGCGGATCGAAGATCTTTGCGCGCTCAACGCGCTGTACAGGCCTGGTCCGATCCAGGGCGGCATGATCGACGACTTTATCGATGGCAAGCATGGGCGCAAGCAAGTCACCTACGATTTTCCGGACCTGAAAGAGGTCCTCGAAGAAACTTACGGCGTCATCGTATACCAGGAACAGGTGATGCAGATCTCCAATCGGCTGGCCGGCTATTCGCTGGGCGATGCCGATATCCTGCGGCGAGCCATGGGTAAGAAGAAAGCCGAAGAGATGGCCGCGCAGCGGGAGCGCTTCCTCCAGGGCGCCAAGCAAAAAGGTCTTCCGCACAAGAAGGTCGAGAAAGTATTCGATCTGATGGAGAAGTTTGCCGGCTACGGCTTCCCGAAAGCTCACTCGGCCGCCTACGCATATCTCGCCTACGTTACTGCTTATCTCAAGGCACATTATCCGCTGGAGTTTTTGTCTGCGCTGCTGACTTCGGAAATGGGCAACTCCGACAAAGTGGTGAAGTACATCAACGAATGCCGGGAAATGGGGATCGCAGTGCTGCCTCCGGACGTGAGTTCGAGCGGCAAGGACTTCACACCCGACGGACAAGCGATCCGGATGGGCTTGTGCGCGGTCCGAAATATCGGCGCCGCGGCTGCGGATTCCATTATTGAAGCGAGGCGAACCGGTGAACCGTTCCAGTCCCTTTACGACTTGTGCGAGCGCGTCGACCTGACCACCGTCAATCGGCGCATTCTGGAAAACCTCATCAAATGCGGCGCCATGAGCAGTCTCCAAGGCAATCGGGCGCAGTTGACGGCCATGCTCGAGAACGCCATGGAGTCCGGCCAGAGGGCCTGGAAAGACCGGCAGAGCGGCCAGACCGGGCTGTTCGGAATGGTGGCGGACCAACCGGCCCACCAGGAGCATCCGCTTCCGCTGTTGCCCGATTGGACACCGCAGCAGAAGCTATCCAGCGAGAAAGAGGTGATCGGCATTTACATCACCGGACATCCCCTGGATACGTATGCCGACAAAGTGGCCGAACTGTCCACCCATGCGACCGAAACGCTGGAGGGTCTGGAGCGCGGCGCGGAAGTCGCCATCTGCGGCATCCTCACCGGCATCCAGCGAAAGCGGAACAGGGAAGGCAAGCTTTGGGCGGCCATGCGTCTGGAAGACCGGACAGGCAGCGTCGAGGCCATGGTCTTCACTACGCAGTACGATCGACTGCTGGCAGCCTTGGTGGAGGATCAGGCCGTCCTGGTGCGCGGTCTGGCGTTGCCGGAGGAGAATGCCCCGCCAAAGATTTCCGTGCAGGACATTGTGCCGCTGGAAGTGGCCCGCGTTAATCTTCCTACTTTAATTTCAATTCGTATCCCGGTGGGTGCAAACGGTACTGTGGACAAGGCCGAAGCATTGAACCAACTCTTCACGCGAAAGCGCGGTGAGACCGAGGTGCGGCTGCGGCTTGAGAAGCCGCGCGATTTTTCCGTTATTCTGGATGTGACTCCCAAGGTCCGCCCGGACAAGGAGTTCTGGGCCGAAGTGGAGCGTATCTGCGGACCGGAGTCGGTCGAGATCCTGGCAAGTTAGCCCGACGCCGGCGTTGGTTTGGTTCGCGGGCCGGTCACAATCCGAATGGCAGAAAACCCTAAATTATCTCCTTCCCCTCCGAGCGCGAACGATGGGACGGCGCGCGCTACGAATCCCACCTGGGAGCGCGTGTTGCTCGCCCGCCATCCCAAGCGGCCACACACGCTCGACTACATCAACCGCATCTTTACTGGTTTTTCGGAGTTGTATGGGGATCGCTTCTTTGGCGATGATCCGGCGGTGGTGGGTGGCATGGCCTCTTTTGAAGGCCGTCCAGTGATGGTAATCGGCCAGCAGAAGGGACGCGATACCAAGCAAAAACTGCATCGGAATTTCGGTATGCCGAAGCCGGAAGGTTATCGCAAGGCCATGCGTTTGATGCGACTCGCCGATAAATTCCGCCGCCCCATCATCACGTTTCTGGATACGCCCGGCGCCTATCCCGGCATCGACGCCGAGGAACGCGGCCAGGCAGAAGCGATCGCGGTGAATTTGCGAGAGATGTCGCGGCTGGGCGTGCCGGTGGTTTCGATCGTCATCGGCGAAGGCGGCAGCGGAGGCGCCCTGGGCCTGGGCGTGGCCAACCGCGTCTACATGCTCGAGAACGCGTACTACAGCGTCATTTCGCCGGAGAGTTGCGCAGCCATCATCTACCGTGATTCCGGCAAGGCCGCCGAAGCCGCCCGCGCGCTCCGCATGACTGCTTCCGATCTGAAGTCATTGGAGTTGATCGACGGCATCATCCCCGAGCCACCCGAAGGCGCCCACACCGATCCCGACAAGGCAGCCGAGTTCGTCAAACAAGCCATCCGAACTGCGCTCGAAGAGCTCTCGTCCCGATCGGACAAGGAACTGATCGATGATCGTTATACGAAGTTCCGTCAAATGGGGAATTTCTTCGTGGAGGGCAAAGGAGCGTGAACAAGACCGTTGTCCTAGGCATCGGCTTCGTGGTTCTGGTGCTAGCGTTCCTGGTCTACTCGAGCATGCACATCGTAAAGTACCGCGTGGAGGTGTGCGTCGCGTTTAAAGGCGGACGTGATTGCCGTACCGCCTCCGCCGACACCGAAGCCCATGCTCTCAGAAGCGCTCAATCCAACGCATGCGCTTTGCTGGTGTCGGGAGTTACGGAAGTGATGCAGTGCGAGCAAGCCACGCCAACCAGCGTTAAGTGGTTGAAGACGAAATAGAGACAAAAGCTAGAAATACTGGGTGGCCAGTTCCGGCTTGGCTTCGACAGCCTTCTGCCAGCAGGTGCGTGCTTCCTGATCTTGCCCCAGCGCCTTGAGTGCGTGCCCAAGATTTAGCAACGCTTCAGCGAAAGCCGGCTTCTCTTCGGTGGCGCGGCGATAAGAGCGGGCGGCCTCTTCATGGAGGTTCGATCGCTGCAGCAGGATGCCGATGTTGTAGGACAGCTCGGGCATGGTTTGGCCCAATTCGCCGAGTTGCTTTTCGATGTCCATAGCCAGGATATAATCGCCCATGTCGACGACCACCGCGGCCAGGGTGCGCAGCGCATCGGCCGACTTGGAATGTCGCGCCACGGCTTGCACTAACGTTGCTTTGGCGGCCTCGAGTTGCCCGGTACGCCATTGAGCCAGGCCCAGATTGATGAGCGCATCCAGCCAGTCCGCGCGTTTGCGCACGCAGTTGCGAAACGGCTCAATGCTCCCAGCGTAATCGCCACGCAGGAGGCGGTAATAGCCCAAACGGAACCAGGCATCCTCGCGCTCCGGCTCGCTTTCCAGTAGCTTCTCCATGGCTTTTTCAGCCTCTTCACTGTTTCCCAGACGCTCGAAGACATTGGCTAGATTCCAGAGGGCACCGGTGTGGCCGGGCGCCAATTGCAAGGCGCGCTCGTACGCTTTGCGCGCAGCGGGCACATCGCCGCGCTCCTGCAACGTGGCGCCGAGATTAGCGTAGGGCAATGCGCTTTCCGGATGAATCTTGATCGCTTCGGAATAGGCTTGGCCGGCCTGTTCTAGCCGATTGGTTTTTTGATAAGCCACTCCGAGATTAAACCAAGCTTCGAACGAGTCCCCCGCGATCTTCACCAGTTGAGCGCCTTGTTGGGCCGCTGCTTTGAAGTCTCCACGAGCGATGGCGGCCGCGACTAATCCTTCCAGAGCCGGACGCGCGCCAGGCTTCACACGCAACAGCTTGTCGCAATACTCCCGAACCTTGGCGTCGTCACCGAGCTTCAGGGCCAGCCCGATCATGTTGGTGAGCAGATCCGTATTGGCGCCATTTACAGGAAGCAGCTTCGCATACAACTGCATCGCTTCGTCCGCTCGCCCCAACGACTGCAGGGCGATGGCCTTGCCGTACAGCGCCTTGTCGTAGCCGGGCTTGGCATTCAGGCAGACGTCGAAGGCCGCTAGTGCCTCTTTGGGGCGATTGAGATGCAGCTGGCAGACCCCGAAACCAAGTTCGGCTTCCTGCAGCTTCGGGTCAAGCTCGAAGGCCTTTTGGAAAACCTTGGCAGCCTCTTCAAACTTGTCCAGTTTCTCGAGACACAGCGCAGCGTTATAGATTGCCGCCTTGTGATTGGGATGCGTACTTATGACCTTCTCGTAACCCTGCAGGGCCTCTTGATACTGGCCCAATTGAAACTCCAGGTGTGCTTCGGTCCAATCCAGCTCCAGCAGGGCTTCGCCCTTCTCGATAGCCGCCCGAACTTCGCGCAAGGCCTGCTCGGTCTTGCCTTCCATGTTGAGCGCTAGCGCCTTGACCAGCGCCGCGGACTGCACCGGCCGCTTCTCGCTCTTTGAATCCAGAGTGTCGTGCCGGGCCAGAGACTCCACCAGTTCGCTATCTACGAACCATAGCCATTGATCGTTTGTTTGTTCCATGGAATTCTTCGTCACTTGGTTCCCCCGGACAGGTAAGACAGCGCTACCGACTTGATCTTGCCGCGCTCGCTTCGTTCGTTCAGGAAGCCTACACCGCCCGATCGTATTTGATCGTCCGTCCAGACATCCACCGGTTGGCCCTGCACATAGGTATTGAACTTGGGGCCGCGGACATCCACGCGGATGCTGAAGACGGTATCGTTCTTCACTGGGACGTCGATCGGCACCCTGCCCACTTGCACTTGCCGGCCCTTGAGGACCATGTATTTGTAAAGCACCACCGTCAAGGGCAGCTCGGGCGATACTAGCTGCAGCTTCATGGCGTAGTAATTATCCGTATCCGCCGCGCGGAAGATCCATCCGATGCTCTTGGTCTCAATCTGCCCTTGAAACTCGATGCGGTAATCGGAAAGTTTGAGAGATGGGCGATAGATCGTGATCTCCCGTCCCCCGTGTTGACCGATGGGGTCGCCCGCCCAGTTTTCGACCCAGCCGCCTTCGCCCACCATGATGCTCATGCCCACGTCGCTCGGTTTGGCCGGAGCAGCGGGTTTGGCCTTGGCGGTGACGAAGTAGGCGCCAATCGACAGCACCGCGATTAGAGCAGCGATGCCGATCTTGACCTTGAGGGAACCGAATATGGATGTGTTGACGACGGCGCCGAAGTTCGGCACGGTATCATCGGCAGTCGCTGCGGAGGAGGACGCTGCGGCGGCAGTTTTGACAGCGGGCTCATCTTTGGCAGCTGGTGTTTTCTGGGCAGGCTCACGTTTAGCGGGCAAACTGACAATAGGAGCGGCAGGCACGGACTTCTGCGGTTGAACTGGCTGCGCCTTGGGCGCGGTGGGAACGCTCTTGACCGGCGCGGACTTGACGGATGGGTCCGGCACGGCCGGCTTGGCGGCCGCCTTAGCCTGCGCGGGTTGAGCCGGCGTTGCCGGAGCGGATTGTTTCGCTGGCGCTGCTTCCGCCTGTTGTGCGGGCTTCTTCACTTGCTGTGACTGAGCTTGCTGTGGCTGAGGAGGCTTGGGCTTCTCGGCGGCCTGCGTGGGTTTGGACGTTTGCGGAGGCTGCGCCGGTTTGTCGGCTGCAGGCGGCTTAGGCGGTGCTGCGACCGGAGGTGGTGTACTGCCTTGCGGCGACTTGGCCGCGGTTTGCGCCTGGACCCTCTTTGGCTGCTGGCTGAAGCCGCGGGGCGCTGGAGCCACCTTCGGGCGCAGTGGCAAGGCCTTAAGCCGGGGGAGCAGAGGATGTCCGTTGCTGAGAAGCGCACTGGCATCGATCACCGGACCGGCCTTGGGCGGGGCAAAGCTTTTGACCGGGATGGCCACCAGTTCGGCTGCGCGCGGCGATGGTTCCGGTGGCGCCGGTGGAGATTTTTGGGGCGCCCCAGGTGCGGCGTGGGTTGCTGGTGATGGGGCTTCAGCGGGTGGGGCAGCGGGCTTGGCCTCCTCGCGTTCCCGCATGCCCTGATGGAGTTTGGACAGAGCTTCGAGCGCCGCCCGGGGGGTTGCCTCCGGTGGCGGGACCGTCGTCGCAGGCTGGTCCGGCAGCTCAAGAACGGGGGCGGTCCGCGGAATGGCCGGAACGTCGTGCGGAATTGCGGGAACAATGAGGTCAACCGGCCCATCAGAAATAATTCCGTTCGTCCAGGACTCCGGAACGGTCACATCGCACTCTTCAGCTGGATAAGCGATTCCGGCGGGTGACAAATCCAAATCCAACAGGTCGAGAACCTGCACTCCAACCGGGTAAGAGAAGTCGACAGCTCCGTTCAGGCTCGCGTAGCAACTGCTTTCAGAGGGCCGCGGTAAAATTTCAATGGCGATGGAACCGCCCCGCTCGAAATCATGCGACGACGTGACCGTCAACGGCATGCTGAGGTGCACTCCTGGTGCGCCACTTTCCAGGGGTGTCACGCTGGTATCCATGACCGGATAACTGCTCTCGCAAACGCCCGGCTGCATCTCCAAGGGAACCGGTTCAGCGGACGGTAAGGTGAAAAACTGGTGCCCTACTGACGGGCCTTCCAGGCGCCAGGCAGGAGTGGGCGGAGGAGAAGTGGGTGCTGGCGCCTCGTCAGACCTCCATGGTTCTAGGTAAGGTACGGGCTCCGGGGGAGCCGAAATGGACGGCGTTTCCATCGCGAACCCGGCCATGGCCGGCGGCGGAGGTTCGGGTGGCGCGGCGATCACGGCTGGAGCAAGGGGCGGTGGCGCAGCCTCTATCACGACTTCTTCGACTTGCATTGCAACTTCTTCGATTTCCGCTGTAGTTTCTTCCACCGACGGTTCCGCTACAGCCACGGGAGCTACCGGACCGGCGGGCGGTTTCTGCGCGCCTTTGCTTTCATCCGCTCTGGACCGGGCCTGGAGCAGACGACTGAGGCCTAAGCGGTTGTACTCTTCCTGGTAGCTTTGCTTGTGAGCGTCGGAACAGAACTCGCCGCCTCCCCTGAGTCTTTTCAGCAGCGCCAGTTCCTTGCCACAGTACAGGCAACGCATATGCGTGTAATCGGCTCTTAGGGGCGAATCATGAAGAGTGACATTAGGAGTTTCTATACGGTAAAGCGCTTATCGATCCTTTATAAGGTGAGTACCTTACTACCATCGGCTAATCGGGGACTCTTCATACAGGCTCGGTGTGTAAGTGGGCACAATGTCAAGGGCATGGCTGCTGGATCTGGGCACTGGACGCGCCTGGTCGCCCTGGCAGAAAATAATGTGTTTATCGGAAGGACAGTCTAAAGTCGGGGCCTTATCCTCACGATCATACTAGCAACGCGGGGAACGCGACTGGAAACTGATAAAGTCCCGTGTTTCGATGTGGCGAGTGCGGACGTTTTATCCAGCACTAGCGAGGAAGGACGCCGGGAATTCCTCGTGTCGCAATCGAGGGAACGAGCGTAAACGCTAGGAGAACTTATGGTGAAACACGAAGCTTTGAAAAATCATCTGGAAACACTTCGTAATTCGATCCCGGAGCTGCGGGGTGTGTTGCTCGCGTCGATTGAAGGCCTGCCCGTGGCTCATTCGCTGTCCAATGGAACAGATCCCAACCGGGTTGCTGCCATGGCGGCAGCAGCATCGGGCCTGGGCCGGCGCATTAGTGAAAGCATGGCTACCGGAGCGCTATCGGAAGTGAGTATCCGAGGAGACGACGGAGTGCTCTTCGTGTACTCGGCTGGTCCTAAGGCCGTGCTGGCTGTAATGGGTCCCATGGGCTCGAATGCTGGATTGATTCACCTGGAAGCGCGCGGTGTAGCGAAGGAAATCGGCGAACTGTTCTAAGCCCTCCAGCGCGCAGCGGCCGGCAGAGAGCCTATCCGAAGGCCCCTTGCAGCCGCATCCAGCGTCCCGTAGTTATACTGGTTTTCAGCGCGCGCCCTTCACAAGTTCTCCGTGGAGCGACGCCGGCTTAAAAGGTCGGATTGGAAACCCTCGCCTACAAGTCACTCCTCGACGTCTCCCAAGCCATCCTGCAGCACCGCGACCTCGCCGAATTATTCCGCGACCTCTCAAGCCGTCTTCACGCCGTCTTGCGCTTTGACTTTCTGAACCTCATCCTGCACGATCCCAGCCGCAATGTCATGCGGCTCCATATCCTCGAAACCACCACCGGTTCAACACCGGATGTACCCGATCTGGAGTTCACTCCCGAGGAGTCCCCCTCCGGATGGGTGTTTCTGCAGCAGAAGCCACTGGTGATTGCCGACGTCCGCAGGGAAGACCGCTGGCGCGGAATAATGCAGCTCCTGCTGCAGAATAATATCGTCACCCCTGCTGGCTGCCATTGACCACCGCGCAGCATCGGCTGGGGGCGCTGGTGTTTGGCTTCGGTGCTCCAATTGACATCGAATCGCAAATGGATTTCATGCTGCAGATCGCGGCTCAAGTCGCGGGGGCGGTCGATAATACATTGAATTCCGAGAAAGCCTAAAAATATCAGCGGCAACTGGCCCGGGAACGAGACCGGCTGCAGGTCCTGCTCGAAATCAACAACGCTCTGGTGTCGGAGTTGGATATCCACGACCTTTTTCCCACCATCACGGCTTGTCTGCGGCGAGCGGTTCCACACGAATATTCGAGCTTGGCATTGCGCGTGCCGGGCACGGATCTGCTGCGCGTCCACGCGCTCATTCGAGGGCGATCCGGGCATTCAAGAAGGCGCCACGGCCGGCCTTGATGAAACTCCGGCGGGCCAAGCTGTGGAAACGCGGCGAGCGGTCGTGCTGGATGCCGAGGAGCTGCGAAAATTTCCGGCGCACGGCGTTCAGCGGCTGGTGGATGCCGGATTGAAATCGGTTGGCTGCGTCCCGTTGATCACGCGGACGCGCGTGCTAGGCACGCTGAACGTTGGAAGCGCGCGCCCCAATGCGTTTTCATCCGCCGACGTTGATTTCCTCGCCCAGGTCGCGGGGCAAGCTGCTATTGCGATTGAAAATGCTACGGCATATCAGGAGATCGCACAGCTTAAGGATCAGTTGGCCGAAGAAAAGCTGTATCTGCAGGACGAAATCCGGACCGAGCGCAACTTCGGCGAGATTGTCGGCGACAGCCTGGCCTTTAAGCGCGTGCTCGAGCAAGTGGAGACCGTCGCTCCAACCGATGCATCGGTTCTAATTCTCGGTGAAACCGGGACCGGAAAGGAATTGATAGCCCGCGCGCTGCACGATCTGAGCGGCCGGCGCGACCGGACATTCGTGAAGTTGAACTGCGCGGCCATTCCCACCGGGCTGCTCGAAAGCGAACTGTTTGGTCACGAGAAGGGCGCGTTCACCGGCGCCATCATGCAGAAGGCCGGGCGCTTCGAGCTGGCCAACAAGGGCACGCTGTTTCTGGACGAGGTCGGCGATATCCCGCTCGAGCTGCAGCCCAAGCTGCTGCGGGCCTTGCAGGAACACGAGTTCGAGCGGCTAGGAGGAAGCCGCACCATCAAGGTCGACGTCCGCCTGCTAGCCGCGACCAATCGCGACCTGGCACAAATGATCGGCGAACGCCAGTTTCGGACCGATCTCTACTATCGGTTGAGCGTATTTCCCATCTCAGTGCCACCCCTGCGAGAGCGCACCGACGATATTCCCAAGCTAGTCCGCTACTTTACCCAAAAGTATTCGCGGGTCATGAATAAGCGAGTGGAGAACATACCATCCGACGCCATGGAGGCTTTGGTCCGCTACGCTTGGCCGGGGAACATCCGGGAACTCGAAAATCTGATCGAGCGCGCGGTGATTTTATCGCGCGGCGCCAGCCTTCAAGTTCCACCCGCCGAACTTCGCGCTGCGCCCGACGCCGCGGCCCCGGTAACCTTGCAAGAGGCCGAGCCGCGATCACATCCGGCGCGTTCTAGAAAACTATAACTGGGTGGTGGGAGGGCCGAACGGGGCGGCGGCACGGCTGGGTCTGAAACGCACCACGCTGCAGTCCAAGATGAAGAAGCTGGTTATTTCGCGGTGATCGGGTGAATCGCTAAACTGGCACGGATTCCTGTTCCAAGAACTGCCGCAAGCGTTCCAGTTGTTCGGCTATGCGCGCCTCTTCGCGGGCAGTGGCCGCAGCCTCCAGCTCTTTGCCGATCTTTTCGAGAGGCGGAAATCCATAGCCCCGGCCGGTGCCCCGGAGATTATGGCCAAAGCGCCGGACCGGCTCCAAATCGTGCTCTAGTAAACGTCCTTGAGCCTCTTCCATCTGCCGCCACTTGGAGGCAAGATACTGCGGAACCAGCGCCGCGATTTCGGGAGCAATCTGCTCGCTGGCCGTTTCCTCCGCCGGTTCTATTTGTTTGACGGCCTCGACCAGTTTGACGGCCTCGACCAGTTTGACAGCCTCTTCTGAGACGGTGTATCGGTAGAGCGTGTCGATCAAGACGGCGCGCTCGACTGGCTTGGCCAAGTGCGCGTTGCAGCCCGCTTCCAGGCTGGCGTGTACCAGCTCTTCAAGAGCGTGGGCCGACAGGGCGATGATAGGCGTCGGGTGAATGCCTTCGGAGGCTTGCCATTCCCGAATTTTTCTGGTGGCCGCATAGCCGTCTAAGACCGGCATGTCCAGGTCCATCAGGATCAGGTCGAATTCGGCGCCGCCGAGAACCATATCAACCGCCACTTGGCCGTTTTCGGCGAACTGAACGGTGACTGGCTCGCCTCGCAGGAAATACTGCAATAGTAACCGGTTGTCTTCTCCGTCTTCGGCCACCAGCAGACGCAGGCCGGCCGAGGCTGGAGAAAGCCGGGGAGCTCGCGCGGCAACCGGCTTCGATACTCCAGGCCCGGCAGCGGCCAGCGGAATGGTGAAGTAGAACGTGCTTCCGGAGCCCACCGCGCCAGTCACTCCGATTTGCCCGCCCATGAGCTCTACAAGTTCGCGGCAGATGGTGAGGCCCAGGCCACTGCCTGGCAGCGTGGCCGGGTCTTGGTTCGGCAATTGTGTGAACGGCGAAAAGATCTTCTCCTGATCCTCGGAACGAATCCCCGGACCGGTGTCTGAGACCTCGAAGCGAAGTTGGCCGCCGCCTTCACCGGCGGTGACAAGTCCCCGAACGTCCACCCGGCCGCGAGAGGTGAACTTCAGCGCGTTGCTCACCAGGTTCATGAGCACCTGCTGAAGGCGCAGCGGATCGCCAAGCTGCCAGTCGGGAACATTCTCGGCGATTTCGAGCCTGAGATCGACCTGCTGCCGGGCGGCGGTCTCGGCAAAAGTGTGAACCGCGTCGTACACCGCTTGGCGGACTTTATAAGGGGCTTTCTCCACCTTCAGCGCGCCAGCTTCAATGCGGCCGAAGTCGAGAAAGTCGTTGATGAGGGCCACCAGCCGCCGGCAGTTGCGCTGAAACATGTCCACATAATCCGCCTGGTCGGAATCGAGCGAGGTGCCTGAGAGCAGGTCGGCCGCGCCCAGAATCGCGTTCAGTGGCGTGCGGATGTCGTGGCTGATTTTGGCGAGGAAATTACTTTTGGCTGCGTTAGCGGCGATGGCCGCGTCTTTGGCGCGAATGAGTTCCGTTTCTATTTCCTTTTGGGAGCTGATATCGCGAAGAAACACAAAAAATCCGTCGCCGCGGCCACGTCCCGCGAGCAGAAAGGTAATGGAGGCATCCGATACCGAACCGTCCAGTAGCGTGATGCGCGCCTCAGCCTCGCCGCGGCCGCGGGAGAACATGTCTTCGATGGCTTCACCAACTCTGGCGCGATCCAGCGGGTGCATGGTCTCGATCACGTTGCCTGCGGGGGCCAACTCCGAGAGTCCGGTCAGCACGGCGTAAGTCTGGTTAAACGACAAATAGCGGCCGGACGAATCAACCCGAGCGACGCCGTGCAAGGCATGCCGAAGGATTTCTGAGGCTTTGGACACGTCTTGCGTAAGCGCCCCAATTTCGTCGTGACCCTCGGGCATCGGATCCAAGAGCCCGCCGGTGGCGAGCTTGGCCACGTTTTCCTTAAGTTTTTCGATCCGGACGGTGATTCCGGAGGCAAAGAGGATGGAGATAACCACGCCACCGACTACCCCAAAGATCACGCAGATCGCGGAAATCATTTGAATTTCGGCGCGCAGGAGAGCAGCACGGCTCAAACGGTCATCCATGACGCGCTTTTCTTCTTCCAACATGGCCTCAATTATTTTCTCCATCTGGCGGCGCTGTTGATCGGCGGCCAGCACGGCAGCATGCAGCTCGTTCGCCGGCAAAGCGTTGGAATGGGAAAGGGCGGTTATGCCGAAGAGGCGCTCTGGGCGGGAGCTCGCCATCCGGGCGATCTGGGCGAGGCGTTTCTGCTGCGTGGGACGCTCCGGGGTGAGAGCAACCAACTTTTCCCGCGCTGAGTCAAAACGGGAAAAAATCTCCCCGAGCCGCAGCCTGAACCCGTCGTCGCCAGTGATGAAATAGGCTCGAACCTCCGCGGTTGCCTCGGCCTCGAGGGTCTCCATCCTCTGGATCTCTTCGCAGGCCTGGCGGGTGTGATTGACCCACTCTTCGGCGATCGTCACACGCGCGCCAAGAGCATAAGACAAGCACGCAATGGCTACCGTCGTAGCGGCTGGGATCGCCACCACGCAGACACCCTTGGCCCGAAGAGAAAGGTCTCGCCATTTCTTCAGGCGGAGCATGTTCTAGTTTTCCAAGAGACGAAGGATCAGCCCTGCCAGGCTCGCGACGTCGGATTTATGCAAGATCGCGCTGGCCCCCAGTTGCGCGGAAACCCCTAAGTAAAGAGACGACTCCTGCACGCCGGATATGGCGACGATCTTGGCGTGCGGGAAACGGTCTTTGAGAAGACAAATGGTGGCGATACCATCCTGGTGGGGCATCACCATATCCACGATGATGGCATCCACGTTCAGCGACGAAGTCAGTTGGACGCAGCGGCGGCCGTCCTCAGCCTCAATTACCTCCATTCCAGCCCGTTCCAATATTTTGCGCGCCAGAGACCGAAAATCCTGGTCGTCATCCACCAGCAGCACCTTGGCCGCCAGGCACCGGGCTGACACCGGTTGACTGGCCCGGACTGGGGAGCTTCGTTCCGTCATGGGTAGGTTATCGGCCCGCGTCGAGAAAGATTTAATCAAGGGCGCTCTTTTTCCTTCGGGCCAGTCCGATGAGTTCTTAGTATGCGGTCGACCGGCGACCTGGGGGAAGACTTGATCTTAGCAATCGTTTCATCCGAAGAAAGCTTCTTGCGTGAAGTGCACGAGGTCTTAGACAGCCGCGTCCAGCGAGACCAGACCTGGGATCTGAATTACAACGAGACGACCAAGCTAAGCACCCTAGGAGTGGCGGAGCAATGTATATTGATCATTGATTTTAGCGATGCGCGCCGGGGCATGGCGGTGGCCTCGCTGGTCAGCGGACGGCCGCAAGTGGTCTCCATTGCGGTGAACTCGGGTAGCAGCCGCGATGAATTGCTAGCGCTTATGCAGGCCGGCGTTCGGGATGTACTTCCGGAATTCACTGCGTTAGGCATTCTTCAGAGCGTCAACCGCGCGGTCGCTCAATTGACGAAGGCGGAAGAGGTCTTGGGGGACCTGTACGCGTTCGTCCCGGCCAAGCCCGGGTGCGGAGCGACAACCGTAGCGACTTATGTGACCGCGGCCGCGGCGCGCAAGGCCCAAGAGCCGGCCCTGTTGCTGGACTTCGATATCCGGCTCGGTATCATGTCATTTCTGCTTAAGATTGAGGGCGCCCATACGATTGTGGATGCTCTCCAGCAGGCCGACCGTCTCGATCCCGGCCTATGGGCGAACCTGGTTTGCCAGCGCGGTCCGCTGCACGTTCTTGGATCGGGACCCCTGGAGTACTCCCAGCAGGTTCCGACGCATCGTTTCACCACACTGCTCGATTTCGCGGTGCGCCAATATCCCCTGGTATCGGTTGATCTGCCGGGCACTCTGGAACAATATGAATGCGAAACGCTCCTGCGGGCCAAGAAGATTCTCCTGGTCTGCACTCCCGATGTCGCAGCGCTGCATGTCGCGCTCCGTAAATCCAATTGGTTGCGCGACCTCCGTGTGGCGGATAAGGTCGTGGTGGTTCTGAATCGCGTGCAGCGCAGAAGCGCCTTCTCGCTGAGCGATATTGAGCGCATCATTCAGCTTCCGGTTCGCTATCTGTTACCCGACGCTGTGCCGGAGACTTCCCACGCGGTGCAGAAAGGTATTGCTCTCGAAGGATTGTCGCCGCTCGCCAAACAGATTAATCGCATGGCCGATGACATGCTGGGCGGCAAACGAATTAAAAAAACGTCCAATGTGGTGCGCCGTTTTGTCGAGTATTTTTCGGTCAGCCCCGCCCGGGAGGGCCGGAGGACGTAAGTTCCTCCGAGAAACCTTATGACAAATCAAAATATTACAAACCTACTCGGATATCTCTCCAACGAAGCCCGTAATGCCATGCACTCAATTGTCGGCCTGATGGAGATGCGCGTCCAAGAATCCTGCGACGCCGGTGAGCAGGCGAGTGTGGACCTCTGCCGGGCCAGCGCGGACCGTCTGCTGCGGTCGATCGATGACGTTCAAGCGCTTTTTTCCGATCCAGCGCAGACTCCCAGCGCTCCGGAGGAGTTCGACCTTCAGATCGCGTTGGAGGACATCGTCGAGCTGCTCAACCTATCGGCGACCTCCGAAACGCTCAGCAGGCTGGTCTTAGAGACACCCAACGCCGCGCCAATCATGGTTTCCGACGATCGGGGAACGATCGAACAAATGCTGACGCGTCTCTTCGATTCGGCGCTAAAGTTAAGTCCCGAAGGCGAAGTTCGAGTTTCCCTTATAGCGGACCAAAAAGGAATGGTCATCGGGTTGACGCTGGCAGATCCCAGAACGATCCACAAGCTGGCCGATTGGCTGAATACAGATCCTGCCCAAGTCAAGCTCGACTGCGCCAAGGATATACTAATCGCGGTCAACGCCATGGTGGCCGGAAAGTGGATTCGCGCCCGGAAGGGAGCTATAAGAATCACACCGATCGTCGAAGGCCCGGCCAGTTTGGCGATTTCTTTGCCATTGCGGCGAGACAGCGTTTCGCGCGAGGCCCTGCCAAGGCGAAATGATGCACGGAACATGCTGAACGTCCTGGTGGTGGAAGACTGTGACGAGAGCTACGCGCTCGCCGAGCTTCTGCTAAAGGACGAGCGTGTGTGGCGTGCCTCTGACGGCGACGAAGCAATCGAGATGGTAAAGCGCCGTCGCTTCGATGTGGTCTTCATGGATGTCCACATGCCCGGAACCGATGGCTATTGCGCCATTCGAGCGATCCGGGATTGGGAAACCGAGACTGGGAATGCCCGCACGCCGATGGTGGTGCTCTCCGCCGATGACCTCGGAACTCAGATCCGCAGCGCGTCCGAATCGGGCTGTTCCGGCTTCCTTCGAAAACCGGTGCGCAAAGCCGAAATCTCCAATCTGGTCGAGCGCCTGAAAGCCTTGCAGCGTCTGACCGCATAAGCGGCCGCAAATTGTCGCCAAGCGCGCAAGTCTTAGCGCCAGTCAAATTGCAAGACATCGGCGCGGCGCTCGGCCGGCAATTGAGCATAGAGTTCGACAAACGCGGCGTTGGTCCAGCCGAAGCCGATTTCGTTCGATCGATAGCCGAACCCGATTTTCGAAGCTAACTTCCATGGTTCGACGGATAACGTCGTATTTCTCGACAATGCTATGGCGCTCGATAAACTGCTGTAGCACCAGCGAGAGGAAGCGTGCGGTAATCCGATCGGCATCGTTCTCAAAACCGTAGCGGCGAAGTCCTTGGACGGCGATCATCTCCAGTGGCGCCCAACCGAAAGGCGCATCCCATTGGTTGCCAGTCTCGGTAGTACTGGTCTGGAGGCCACCCGGCCGCTCGAATCGGCGGAGGTTCGCTTCAACACGCCGTGCCTGCTCCGGCGTTGCGATTCCCGCCCACAGCGGATACAGCGTCGTCAGAAACGGATAGCGTCGGATCTTCTTGGTAGCAAAGTTATAGTCGTAGTAGAGTCCGTCGTCGCGATCCCACATCAGCCGATTGACCTTTTCCTTTCGTTCGTCAGCCCGTTTACGCCAGGTGGCGGCAGCGGATTCATGGCCTAGAATGCCCATGATCTCCGCCGTGTCGCGCTCCATCAAATACAACAGCGAATTCAGACAGACCGGATTGTAGTGGATGATATCGATGCTAAAAGGACCAAACCGGCTGGAGGGGTCGAAGCCGGATTCTCGCATCGACCGGTCGCCTTTGTAGAACAATGGCTGTAAGCTGGCCGGTTTTCTGGTTATAGTATTGGCTCAAATCGTAATCGGAGACCGAATGAGTGCGATAGTAATCCTTCACCAGTTCGTAATGGGTCCGGCCGTTTCTGATCGCGCTCGGCCGAGACCACTTCAGGCGCGGGACCTTCGCCCGAATCGTAGTAACGAGACAGGCCCGTTTCAGGGGTGAGGTGCGGTTCGGAGGTCCAGTAACGGTAATAGGTTTCGATAGCGGGCACAGCCTGCTCCAGCCACCGGCGATCGCCCGTCCGGTGGTAAACGGATAGAACCATCTCCGTCAGAAACGGTGGTTGGGAGCGCGTGAGATAGTAAGTCCTGTTGGCATTCAGGATCTTGCCATAGTTCCGGATCTCGTAAAGGAAGTTGTCAGCCAGGTCCTTTGCCAGGCTAACTTCGCCATCGCGGAGCAGTCCGACTTGGATAAAGTAACTATCCCAGCCATACATCTCATTGAATCGGCCGCCCGGTACCACGTAGGGCCGGGGCAGATAGAGCAGCCCCTGCTCGGGCAACGGACCGGGTTCGGCGGGAAGCTGCCGTATTTCAATCTTGTGAAAATCGGCCAGCGGCATCTCTTCGCGCAATCTGGTTTGAATGGCCTGGACATTTTCGGCCGCCGACACATAGACCGGCCAGCGGCCGCCGGCCGGAGCTGGAAACTTAGGATCGGGAGCGGCAATCGCCAGCTGCCGATTGGAGCGCGTCAAGGTCGTCCAAGTCTGGCGTATATAACTTTGGAGGGAGCGAAGCTGAGCTTGAGAAGCGGTTTCGCCGGCGATCGAGGGGAGGCCGATGCCAAGAAAGGCCGCCAGCAAACAGCCGGTTACTCGCTTGAGGTCCACATCGGCAATTTTAGCCTTCCGGGCGCATGGTTGAGCATTTTTTTGTTGCGGCCTGCGCCGGCTTTGCGGCATAGTAGAAATTGAGTAGTACGATCATGTAGAGCGCATTCGAAAGCGGACCGCTTCGCGCGAGAATCGTGGCGAGCGCTCTACCATCAATCTATGGGCTTGGGCGATTCTCGATGGCGGATGAGATCCTCTTTCTTACCGAACTGCTGGGCCTCAAGGTCTATGACCTGAAGGGGCGCACGTTAGGCGTCGTGAAAGACGCCGCGATCGTTCCTCTCATCCATCCTTCCCGTGTCGACCGTTTCCTTCTGGGTGGAGGCTGGGCGTGGCTCACGATCCGGCACGACCAGGTTCGTTCGGTCTCCTTGGACGGAATCCATCTAAAAGACGAGCTTCTCACGCCGTATCATTCCGACGAGTATATGCTGCGGCTGGTCCGTGATCTGCTCGACCAGCAGATCATCGACGCCGAAGGCCGCAAAGTTGTCCGGGTAACGGATATCACTTTCAAGATCCAACAGGACAACGGCACAAATAACCTGATGATCTCCGAAGTGGACATCGGCCTGCGAAGCATTTTCCGGCGTCTGGTCCAAGGTGTGCTGCCGCCGCGTCTGGTCCGGCGTCTCCAGGGTGTCATACCGCCGCACTTCATTCGCTGGGAGCATTGCAGCATCATCGAAGCTGATCCACAGCGCCGTTTGCGGCTGAACATCAGCAACAAGCTGCTGGAGCAGATGCATCCCGCCGACCTGGCGGACATTGTCGAAGACCTGACTCCCGATGACCGCGAAGCCATCTTCGAGACCATCGACAGCGAAGTGGCCGCCGACACGCTTTCGGAAGTCGAGCCGGAAATCCAAGCCAGCATCCTCGAATCTCTGGAACCCGAAAAAGCCGCCGACATCGTGGAGGATATGGCGCCCCACGAAGCTGCCGACGTTCTGGCCGAACTGGGGGAGCAGACTTCCGAAGAGATCCTCGACGAGATGGAGCCGGAGCCGAAGACCGAAGTCCAGGAGCTGCTGGAATACAAGGAGGATTCCGCTGGCGGATTGATGAATACCGAATTCGTCGCGCTGCCGGAAAATGCGACAGTTGCCGATGCGATGGAGGCATTGAAATTTCACGAGGAGGTCCTCGAAAAACTGAACACTTTGTTTTTGGTCGACCAGGAGGAACACCTCAAGGCTTCCGTTCCGCTGGCCCGGCTATTTACCGCGCCGGGGGCTACGCCCTTGAAGGATTTGGCAACCGAAAACCTGATTTCGGTGGATCTCGAGGAAAAACAGGACCGCATCACCGAGACTTTCGACAAGTACAATCTGGTTGCTTTACCCGTGGTGGACGCGAGCGGCAAACTGGCCGGCGCCATCACGGCCGATGAAGTGATTTCGTTGTTGAGGCACAAATGACGGACCGGGAGCCGCCCAGGGAAGAGGACTCAATTGCTGAAACGATTTCGTTATCAAATCGCGATCTTCCTGTCCGTGGTTGGCCCCGGCCTTATCACCGCCAACGTCGATAACGATTCGGGCGGCATCCTCACGTACTCGCAGGCGGGCGCTAAGTATGGCTACCTTCCGCTCTGGACCCTGATCCCGATCACGCTGCTGCTCATCGTCACGCAGGAGATGAGCTCCCGAATGGGCGCGGTGACGGGCAAAGGCCTCTCCGATCTGATTCGTGAAGAGTTCGGCCTGCGAACCACGTTTTTCCTGATGATCGCCCTGGTGCTGACCAATTTCACCAACGTCATCGCGGAATTTGCCGGCATCGCCACCTCGCTCGAATTGTTCCAGGTGAGCCGCTACATCTCCGTTCCGATCTGCGCCGTCGCGGTTTGGCTGCTGATCGTGCGGGGCAATTATCGCAGCGTGGAAAAAGTCTTCCTGGTGGCATGTTTCCTCTACGTGACCTACATTTTCTCCGCTTTTTTGCTCAAGCCAGACTGGAAGCAAGCGGCCATCAGTAGCGTTAAACCCATTCTCATGCTCGACACCGACTACGTGGTCATGCTGATCGGCATGGTAGGCACTTCCATTGCGCCTTGGATGCAGTTCTATTTGCAGTCGGCCATCGTCGAGAAGGGGATTACGGCCAAGGAATACGTGCAATCCAGGATTGAGGTCATTGTGGGCTGCATCTTGACCGACGTGGTGGCGTTCTTCATCATTGTTTCGTGCGCCGCGGCGATTTGGGAGCACGGCCCGAAGGACATCGAAACCGCCAAGGACGCTGCGCTGGGGCTGAAACCGTTCGGTCAATATGCGTACCTGCTGTTCAGCGCCGGCCTCTTCAATGCATCGTTTTTCGCGGCCTGCATTCTTCCACTTTCAACGGTGTTCACCGTTTGTGAAGGCCTCGGTTTCGAATCCGGCGTCGACAAGCGTTTCAACGAAGCACCCGAATTCTACTGGCTCTACACTCTGCTGGTGGTTCTCGGCGCGGCGGTGACTCTGTGGCCGGGCTTTCCACTGGTGAAGATGATTCTTTGGTCCCAGGTGCTCAACGGCGTCTTGCTGCCATTCGTCCTGATCTACATGGTGCTGTTGATCAACAAGAAGGGTCTCATGAAAGAGTGGACCAACTCGCGGATTTACAACGCCGTCGCCTGGGTTTCGGTGGTAATCATGATCGGTCTCACCTTGACGCTGGCCGCGATTACAGTAAGGCAGTTGAGTCCCTCCGCCAGCGCGAGCCCTAGCAAGTCATCCAGGCCTCTGGCCGAGATGCAGCGCGACAATCCCGGCCGTCATCCTCTCAAAACGGACATTCGTGAAGCCCGCGCCGCGCATCTGGTCCGCTAAATCCACCGCGCCCGGAAACTTCCTGACCGATTCCGGTAGATAGGAGTACGCTTCCTTCGATCCCGAAATCCAGCCGCCGATCACCGGCAGGATGGCGCGCGAATAGTAATTGTACAGCCGCGACAACACTGGATTTGGCGGAGAGGAAAACTCGAGAATCGCCGCCAGTCCACCTGGCGACAAGACCCGCATAAGTTCGCCGAGGCCCTGCTGGTAATTGGCGAGATTTCGGAGTCCGAACGCCATGGTGATGAGATCGACGGATGCGTCGGCAACCGGAAGAGTGAGAGCGTCGGCCTCGAACAAAGCTGAGCGCAGGCGCCGCTGCTCCACCTTGTGATGAGCAGCTATCAGCATCGGATGGCAGAAATCGCTCCCATACACCCTCGCGCTGCTTCGCGCCTGAAGCGCGAGCATCAGATCGCCCGTGCCGCAGCATAGATCGAGCACGCGCGCACCGGGCCTGGCAAGTACGTCAGAGACTTGCTTCACGGTTCGTACTCGCCAATAGCGATCGATGTTGAGCGAGAGCAGATGATTGAGCAGGTCGTAACGCGGCGCAATGCTCCCGAACATTCCGCGCACCCAAGTGGCGGCCTGTTGCTCGTCTTTAAAGCCTGCGGGCGTGGTTCCCTGGCTGATTTTCCCTTGAGTCAGCAAGCGAGCGCTTCCTCAATAGCCGCCAGCACCAGCCGCTCCTCGACGTCGGCGGTGATCTTCACTGCACCAATGCGCTCCGGGAGTACGAAATGGATCTTTCCCTTCACAGTCTTTTTGTCGCTCTTGAGGCGCCCGGCCAGGTGCGCAGGATCGATACCGTTGAGCGCCGGAAATGGGCCGTAGGAATTCACGCACTGCAGAATCTCTTGCTTGTCGGCGGCGGCCAACATCCGTTCCTTTTCGCCCAGCAGCGCAGCGGCTTTCATTCCCCACGCCACGGCTTCGCCGTGCAAGAAACGGCAATAGCCTGTTTCCGCTTCGAGCGCGTGCCCAAAGGTATGACCGAAGTTCAGGATGCGCCGGCGATCTTCCTCTTTCTCGTCTCCGGAAACCACTTCCGCTTTGATCCGCACTGAATCGCAAATCATACGATCCACTATCTCTGGAGCATGCGACATCACGCGTCGCGGCTCGCGGCGCATCAGCCAGAACAGGTCCGGATCGGCGATCACGCCGTGCTTGATGATCTCGAACAGGCCGGCGCGATACTCACGCTCCGGCAAAGTATCGAGCACCGCGGGATCGATCAACACCGCGAGCGGTTGGTGGAAACTACCGACCAGGTTTTTCCCGGCCTTGAGATTCACGCCGGTCTTTCCTCCGATGGCCGCGTCCACTTGCGCCAGCAGCGTGGTCGGAATCTGGATCACGGGAATACCACGCATGAAAATCGCGGCTAGGAATCCGGCGACATCGGTAAGGATGCCGCCCCCAAATGCGATTACCACGCTCGACCGGTCCGCGCCCTTTTCCACCATCTGCTCGGCTAGCGCTTCCACATCCGACAGCCGCTTACGAGTTTCGCCGCCGCAAAAGAACAGGACTTCGTGCGAAAAATTACCGATTCCTCGCCGCAGCGTGTCGCCGTGAAGCTGCCAGACGTCTGCGGTGGAGACGAAAAACAGCTTGCCGGCGTTTGCGGGAATATGTTCGCCTAACCTCGAAAGGCCACCGCGCTCTACCACGATCGGATACCGGCGCTGCGGAGTTTCGACCACATAGGACGGCATACAATCGTTGTACCATGGGGTTTGCAAACGCTAGGTCGCGCTGGCGCCGAACGGATAATGCAAAAGGAAGATGAAAGAGAAAGCAAAGATACGTTCCACCACCATCCTGTGCGTCCGGCGCGACAAGAAAGTTGTCATGGCGGGAGACGGGCAGGTTACGATCGGCCAGGAGGTTCTGAAGTCGTCCGCAAAGAAGTTGCGGCGTCTTTATAACGACAAGATACTCGCGGGATTCGCCGGATCCACCGCCGATGCGTTCGCGCTGTTCGCCCGATTCGAATCGAAGCTCGAGCAGTTTAACGGCAACTTGCCGCGCGCCGTAGTTGAGCTCGCCAAAGAGTGGCGCACGGATCGCGTGCTCCGGCATCTGGAGGCGCTGCTTCTGGTGGCCGACCCGTCCAACACCTACATCGTCAGCGGCACTGGCGACGTGATTGAACCCGATAACGACATCGCTTCCATCGGCTCCGGCGGTCCCTTTGCTAAGGCCGCGGCCACGGCGCTGATCGAAAATACTAAACTGGGAGCGAAAGAAATCGCAGAAAAAGCAATGAAGATCGCAGGCCAGATCTGCATCTACACCAACGAAACCATCGCCTATGAGGAACTGGGGTAAATGGTGATTTACCTGCCCGGCCAAGCCCTGGATGAAACGCCGCTGCTCGACGAGCTGACCCCGCGCGAGATCGTTCAGGAGCTCGATAAATACGTAATTGGTCAAGCCGACGCCAAGCGCGCGGTGGCCATCGCGCTACGCAACCGGATTCGCCGCCAGAAACTGGAACCCGACCTGGCCGATGAAGTGATGCCCAAGAATATTCTCATGATCGGGCCCACCGGCGTGGGCAAGACGGAGATCGCGCGGCGTCTCGCCAAGCTCGCCAACTCGCCGTTTTTAAAGGTCGAGGCCAGCAAATTCACTGAAGTGGGATATGTGGGGCGCGACGTCGAAGCCATGATCCGGGATCTGGTGGACATCTCCATCGACATGGTGCGCGAGGAGCGCCTGGAGGAGGTGGCCGATCGCGCCGAGAAGAACGCCGAGGAGCGCCTGCTCGACCTGCTCATGCCGCCGCAACCCGAGACTTCCGAAAGCGCCGAACGGACGCGCGAAAAGCTCCGTGAAAGGCTGCGCGCCGGCAAGCTGGACGACCGCATGGTGGAGATCGATGTCCGCGAGCGTGGACCGACGTTCGAGATCAGCACCAGCGCGGGACTCGAGGAGATGGATGTCAACCTGAAAGATGTTTTGCCAGGCCTGTTCGGCCAGCGTGTCCGCAAACGAAAAATGCGCGTGGCCGAAGCCGCGGAATACCTGGTGCAGGAAGAAGAGCAAAAGCTGATCGACATGGATCAGGTCACACGCGTAGCGCTGGAGCGAGTGGAGCGCAACGGCATTATCTTCCTGGATGAAATCGACAAGATCGCCGGCCGCGAGTCGGGACACGGACCGGATGTCAGCCGCGAGGGCGTGCAGCGCGATATTCTACCGATCGTCGAAGGCACCACCGTCAATACGCGTCACGGTTTCGTGCGCACCGATCATATTCTGTTCATGGCCGCGGGCGCGTTTCATGTTTCCAAGCCGTCCGACCTCATTCCCGAGCTGCAGGGCCGGTTTCCGATCCGCGTGGAGCTGAAGTCGCTCTCAGAAGCCGACTTCATTCGCATTCTGCGAGAGCCGAAAAATGCGCTAGTCAAACAATACACCGCGCTGCTCGATACCGAAGGCATCAAGCTCACCTTCACCGATGATGCCGTCGAGGAGATTTCCCGCTTCGCTGCGCGCGTCAACGAAATGTCCGAGAATATCGGTGCCCGGCGCCTTCACACCATCATGGAAAAGCTGCTCGAAGAGATCTCTTTTGCCGGACCGGACCTCAAGAAGAAAAATGTGAAGATCGACGCCGTGTATGTGCGCAAGCAGTTGGCCGACATCGTGAAGGATCAAGACTTGAGCCGTTACATTCTTTAGCCGATGCGCGTACTCGCTACACTCCTTTGCGCCGCCGGTTGTGTGTTTGTTGCAGGCTGCGGATCGATCGGCGAGCCGCTGTATCCGGCGCTCAATATTCCAACGAAAATCACCGATTTGGTTGCCCTCGAAAGAGGCGACAAGCTCGCTATTTACTTCACTATTCCAGCATTGACTACCGATGGGCTCGCGTTGCGGGCCATCGGCAGCGTGGATTTGCGAGTCGGTGTGAACCCCAGTGGCGGATTCAATCGCGACAAATGGGCCGCCGACGCGAAACGGATCGATATTCCGGCACCGGCCCAACCCGGCCCGGTCCATAAGGAAATCCCCGCACAGGAGTTCGTCGGAAAGGAAATTCTCGCTGCGGTCAGAGTGGGAAACAGCCGAGGCCGCATGTCGGAGTGGTCGAACGTCTTCGCTGTGAACGTTGAAACGCCTCTGGCGAAGCCGTCCGATTTCCAGGCCCAGGCATCGCCTGATGGCGTGCGTCTCACCTGGAACGCAGCGAACGAAAGCAGCTTTCACATCTTCCGAAAAGTCGACCAAGAGAAGGAGCCCGCGCTACTCGCGACCGTGGACAAGCCAGAATACGTGGATACTTCAACCGAGTACGGAAAGCCTTACGAATACTACGTTCAAGGGATTCACGAAAAGGCTGAAAGCGATGCCGCCGGGCCTGCGACCATCACTCCGAAAGATGAGTTTCCGCCGGCTGTGCCTTCCGGGCTTACCGCGTCGACAGGCATTGGCGCCATTGAGCTGGCCTGGGATCGAAATACCGAGTCCGATTTCAAGGACTACCAAGTTTACCGCTCCGAAGAGAATGAACGCTTCGTCAAAATTGCGGAAGGCTTGGAAGGCCCGGTTTACTCGGATCGTAAGATTGAATCTGGAAAGCACTATAGATATAGGATTACGGCCGCCGACCAAACTGGTAACGTCAGTGAGCCGTCGCAGCCCGTCGAAATTATCGCGCCATGAAAATAATTCGTTATAGCCTGAATCCAGAAACTCTTCCGACCGCAACCGATTCCGATCCGGACGTGCATCGCGGCGATCTATCGAAGTTACCCGCCGGAGCGCGGCTGCTTCCGCCCTGCGCGCCCTCAAAAATCGTGTGTGTGGGCCGCAATTACGCCGACCACGCGAAAGAATTCAACAACCCAGCGCCGACCGAGCCGCTGATCTTCCTCAAGCCTCCATCGTCTTTGATTGGCTCCGGTGGTGCGATCGTCCTTCCGAAAGCGTCCGAACGCGTCGACTACGAAGGCGAACTGGGCGTCGTCATCGGCAAGCGCGCGCGTCACGTCAAACGTTCGGATGCGGCTGCTTATATCCTCGGCTACACCTGCGTCAACGATGTTTCGGCGCGCGATTTCCAGCGCAAAGATTCGCAATGGACGCGGGGAAAAGGGTTCGATACCTTCTGCGCCGTGGGTCCGTGTATCGTTCCGCGCGACGAGGTCGATCTCAAGAAACTGCGCGTCCGCACTTTTCTCGATGGGGAGAAGAAACAGGATGCACCGGTAACGGATATGCTGTTCGACCTGAATGTTATAATCGAGTACGTTAGTGCGTTTATGACGCTCGAGCCGGGTGACCTGATCGCCACAGGCACTCCCTCCGGTGTCGGACCACTCCAACCAGGGTCGAACATCCGCATTGATATTGAGGGTGTCGGTGTTCTCGAAAACACCGTCATCGCAGAAGGATAGATCATGAAGTTTTTCTTGGATACCGCAAATTTGGAGGAGTTGCGAAAGGGCGCCGATTGGGGCATCGTGGATGGGGTCACCACCAATCCGACGCTTATCGCCAAGGAAGGAACCACCACGGCGGAACAGATCAATAAGATCTGCGAGATCGTCGATGGCGATGTCAGCGCCGAGGTGATATCCACTACCACCGATGAAATGCTAGGCGAAGGGCGCCAGCTCGCCCAGATGCATCAGAACGTCGTCGTAAAGCTGCCCCTGACGCGCGATGGGATCAAGGCTTGCTCTATCCTGAGCCAGGAAGGCATCCGCGTCAATGTCACGCTTTGTTTCTCGGCCGGCCAGGCATTGCTGGCAGCCAAAGCTGGAGCGTACATTGTCAGCCCCTTCATCGGGCGGATCGACGACATCGGATGGGAAGGAATGAATCTGATTCGTGAGATCGTGACCATCTACCGGAATTACGGATTCCCGACGCAGATCCTTGCGGCTTCGCTCCGCTCCCCGATCCACGTGATCGAGTCGGCCAAGGCGGGCGCGCACATCGGCACCATGCCCTTCAAAGTTTTGGACATGCTGTTCTATCACCCGCTCACGGATATCGGTCTGGCTCAATTCTTGAACGATTACAAGAAAGTCGCCGAGCAACCAGTTGTTCTGAGCCGCTAGAGAACGTGCCCCAAAGTCTCGAGGGATCAACATCGGTAGTGGTGCTGGTGGTGGTCGCGGCTGTATTGATCGCGCTCGGACTTCTGGTCCTGTTTCGAATCCGGCGCAAACCGAAAGACAGAGAGTTGCGGCGCCGTCTCAGCGTCAACCTGCATGGCCGCCTGGGAGATGCGACCATTACGGAAGTTCAGGACAACACGATTTTTTATTCTTATTCGGTGGGCGGCGTTATGTACACCGCGTCCCAAGACATCTCGCAATTACGCGCGCAGATCCCGAGCGATCTCGAAAGGCTGATCGGGCCGGCGTCCTTGAAATATTCGCCGCGTAATCCGGCCAACTCAATCATCATTTGTGAACAGTGGTCCGGGTTGCGCGCCAAGCCGTCCGCCGATCCTCCGGTATTAACTGGTTAATGCTTGCCCGCCAGCGCCAGCGCCGCCACTCGTCCGGCCCCCAGCAGTGCCGTCTTATCATTGGTGATCACGCGCACCGGAATGTCTTGAAGCAGGTGACTCATCCGCCCTTTCGCATTGAACGCCTTGATGAACGTCGAGCTGCTCAGCTTGCGAATGATTTTCGGCGCGATTCCTCCGCCCACGAACATACCGCCCGTAGCAACTACCTTGAGCGCCAGGTTGCCGGCTTCGGCGCCGTAGACCGAGACAAAAATATCCAGCGCTTGAACGCAAATGTCGGACGTTCCCTCCAGGGCTGAAGTCGCGATGGCCGCTGATGGATCACCCTGGGCGATCTGCTCGGCCAGCCAAGCCGGCTCCTCGCCCCGGCCGGTATCGCGGAGAAATTGAAAAATGTTGTGCAACCCGGGGCCCGAGAGCACGCGCTCGTAACTGACATGCTCGAAGCGGTCCATCAAGTAACGAAGCAGCTCTATCTCCAGTTCGTTGCGCGGCGCGAAATCCGCATGGCCGCCTTCGGAAGGAAATGGCTGGTATCCGCTCGGGACGGCCAACAAGCCGGCTTCACCCAATCCCGTTCCCGCCGAGATCAGAGCGCGATTCCCGGTCGGGCTGGGCGAGCCCGGATTCAGCGCGACGAAGTCCGATTCGTCCAACAATGCGATGCCGTGCGCGTTGGCCAGCAGATCGTTGATTAGCTCCACCCTGTCCGATTCCTAGCTCGCTCGCCAGACTTCGCGCGTCCACAACCCAAGGCAGATTGGTCGCCTCGACACGCCCGTCCACCACCGCGCCGGCAATTCCAAAGACGGCGGCGCGGGCGGTTTGATGGTGTTTGTCTAGAAATATCCGCGCGATCTCCGCCAGCCCTCTATGTTCGCGGCTGGGAAACACTTCGATCGCTACCGCGTTGAGACGGTCGGCAGTTCCTTCGAAAAAAGCGAGGCGGGTATTCGTTCCGCCAATATCTCCGGCCAGGATCATTCGGCCGTGCTCCAGTGCCGGTGATCCTTTGCGAGCAGCTCATCGGCCTCGGGCGGTCCCCAGGTCCCGGCGGCATAGTTGGGGAACCTACGCGGCGGCAAGGCTTCCCAGACGTCCAGAATTGGCGCGACTACGTGCCATGCCGTCTCCACCATGTCGGATCGCTGGAACAATGTCGCGTCGCCCAGCATGCAATCGTACAGCAGGCGCTCGTAGCCGGTCTGCGGCGTGGCATTGAAGTAATCGGTGTAGTTGAAATTCATGTTCACGTCACCGATCTGAACCACCGGGCCGGGAACCTTGGCGCCGAAACTGAGCGAGATGCCTTCGTCGGGCTGCAGATGCAGCACCAGGCGATTCGGCTCCAGCCGATCCACCGCGGTCTTGCGGAACAGCACGAACGGCGCGCGTTTGAATTGAATCGCGATTTCGGTCGTGCGCTTGGGCAGGCGCTTGCCGGTGCGCAGATAAAAGGGCACATCCGCCCAGCGCCAGTTGTCGATGAACAGCTTCATGGCGACGAAGGTTTCGGTCCGGGAATCCGGCGCCACCATCGGCTCGGAGCGATAGGCCGGAACCTTCACGCCGTCCTGTACGCCCTCGCCATACTGGCCGCGCACGGTGCGAATCAGCACTTCTTCGTCGGTCATGCGGCGGAATGGCTTTGAGAATCTTGGCCTGCTCGTCGCGCACGACGTCGGCGTCGAAAGAGATGGGCGGCTCCATTGCCGTCAGCGAAATGAGCTGGAAGATGTGGTTCGGCACCATGTCGCGCAGCGTTCCCGCCTTGTCGTAATATCCTGCCGCGCTGCTCCACGCCCACTGTTTCCGCCACCGTGATCTGGACATGATCGATGTAGCGGCGGTTCCAGATGGGTTCGAAGATGCCGTTGGCGAAGCGGAACACCAATATATTTTGAACTGTTTCTTTCCCCAGGTAATGATCGATGCGGTAGATCTGCTTTTCATTGAGAACCTG
Organism: Bryobacterales bacterium; assembly: GCA_963780485.1. GTDB lineage: Bacteria > Acidobacteriota > Terriglobia > Bryobacterales > Bryobacteraceae > Palsa-89. The sequence goes on along the minus strand of CAWACO010000001.1, from coordinate 330,867 downwards.
GCGGATCTCTTTGTTCAGCGCCACGGCCGAATCATAATCGCGGCCGAATGGCTTCTCGATGATCACGCGCCGCCAGCCGGTCTTCCTCCGTGACCAGCCCGGCTGCGCCCAACTGTTTTACGATCGGCGCGAAGAAGCTCGGCGAAGTGGCCAGGTAATAAAAATAATTTCCGCGCGTGCCATGCTCCTTGTCGATTTGAGCCAGAAGGTCGCGCAGCTTGTCGTACGCCGGTGGATCGTCAAAATCGCCGGAGAAATAGTAAATACGGCGAGCCAACCAGTGCCAAAGATCCGGATCGACCTTGGTGGTGGCGAATTCGCCGATCTCCTTGCCGATCATGTCGCGGAACTGCTCGCTGGTAAGCTCGTTGCGCGCGATCCCCACCAATGCGAACTCCTTGGACAGCAGGTTGTCCTTCGCCAGATTGTAGAGAGCCGGAATCAGCTTGCGCTTGGTCAAATCGCCGGAAGCGCCAAAAATCACCATGACGCACGGATCGCCGGGGCGTCCCGGACCAGTGTGGTTGCTCGTTCCAGCGATGTCTTCTGCGATCTGCATTTTTCGCCTTTCCTGGATTTCTTGGCGGCTCAACCGCCGCTGGGACGCTCCACGTGACCGCCGAACTTGTTGCGCATTCCCGACAGCATCTTTTCCGCGAAGGTGTGCTCCTGCCGCGAGCGGAAGCGCGTGAAGAGCGACGCGGAAAGCACGTCGCACGGAACAGCCTCTTCGATCGCCGCCATGATCGTCCAGCGCCCCTCGCCCGAATCCTGCACGGTTCCGGTGAAGCGCGCTAGATTCGGATCTTCAGTCAGCGCCATGGCCGTCAGATCCAGCAGCCATGAACCAACCACGCTGCCGCGCCGCCACAGCTCGGCGACGTCGGCCAGGTCGAAAGTGAAGCGCTGGTCTTCCGGCAATTCCTTTAAGTTGGCGTTGCGCATGATATCGAAGCCTTCCGCGTAGGCTTGCATCAAGCCATATTCGATCCCGTTGTGGACCATCTTCACGAAATGGCCGGCGCCCGATGGACCGCAATATAAATAGCCCTGCTCGGCTGTGCTCTTCTTGCCTTCGCGTCCCGGAGTCGGCGCGACGTCGCCCACCCCTGGGGCAAGCGTCTTGAAGATCGGATCCAGGCGCGTCGCCGATTCTTTCGATCCGCCAATCATCATGCAATAGCCGCGCTCAATGCCCCACACTCCGCCGCTGGTGCCGACGTCCAGGTAATGCAGGCCTTGATCCTTGAGGATTTTCGCCCGCCGGATGTCGTCCTTGAAGTACGAATTTCCGCCGTCGATAATCGTGTCGCCCGGTTCCATTGAGCCGGCCAGCTTCATCACCGTGGTTTCCGTGGCGGCGCCCGCGGGCACCATCACCCAGGCCGCGCGCGGCTTGCTCAGCTTCTTGACAAACTCCTCCATGGAACTCGCGCCAGTGGCTCCTTCGCCCGCAAGCCCTTTGACGTTGTCCGGATTCAAGTCGAACACTACGCATTGATGGCCGCCTTGCATCAGACGGCGCACCATGTTCCCGCCCATTCGTCCTAGACCGATCATTCCAAGCTGCATAGAGTTTTCTCCTCTTCGCTACTCATAGTTCGACACAAGTAGGTCGACACGGCGGTCCACATGACCACTGGCTCCAGCACGTGTTCATCTACGATAACGCCAACTTGATTGCGGATTCGAGCGCCGCCAGATCCTTGTCCACGTCCTTGAGGTGCACTCGCAATGCGCGGCGGTTGCGTTCCGCGAGAACCTGGAAGTCGCCGCGAGCTTGCGCGGCTTTGACGACGCCGAACGTGAATTTCTGCCCCGGTACCGGCAGGTCGGTCTTGTCGTCACAGGTCACTTGCAGGAACACACCGGAGTTGGGGCCGCCTTTGTAGGCCTGACCGGTAGAATGCAGGAAGCGCGGTCCGAACCCGAGACACGTGGCAACGCGCTTCTTGTCGCGAACAGCGATTCGCATGCTCTGCAGCGTCTTCTCATGCGGCTCGTTCATCTCGCACGTACGCCAGCAGCGCGAAGTAATCGCCCGCGCCCAGCCGTTTCAGATGCGCGCGCAGATATCCCACCAGTGATTTGTCGCTTCCAGCAGCGGATGCGAGTGCAGCGGCGTTCTTCTCATCGGTGAACAACTGGATGCCGTTGTCGGATAGAATGGGCGATTCGGCCGGCAGCGATCCGGTCTTCTCATATTCTGTCGGTCAGCTTGCGCGTGGCGATCTTGCTGGCTTCGACGTCGGGCTGATTGAACGCGATTGATGCCGATCACCGATCCCGCGACCGCGGTTGCAATCTCCCAGCGGAACATTTCCTGGCCCAGATTGTATATATCGGCGAGCGCGATGCGCACCACCGGATGGCCGGCTTTGGCGAGCGCGTCGACAGCTTTGTCCTGCGCCGGGTCGGCGCCATTTTCCAGGCGAATATAGGCGAACACGCGATCGTTGCCGTACACTTCGGGCGCACCTAGCGCCTCGCGGTCCACCGGGATCAGTCCCTTGCCGTCCTTGCCGGTCGATTCGGCGAGCAACTGCTCCAGCCATGCGCCGAAATCCCAAATGCCCGGCGAAGTGATGAGCGTGACTTTGTCGCGCCCGTTTTTCGCCGCCACGCCCAGAATCAGCCCCAGCAGCGCGCCCGGATTCTTTTCCACCGGCAGGCAGGATGAACAGGCGATGGCCATCACATCCGCGCGATCCAGAAACTTGCGGCGCGTCGATGCCCATGACCGCCGCCGGCACCATGCCGAAATCCGAGAGCGCCGAGTAGCGCCCGCCGATGCTCGGCACGCCATGGAAAATGTGCCGGAACGCGTCCGCTTGCGCTACCTGCTCGAACTTCGATCCCGGATCGGTGATGGCGATAAATCGGCTGCCGGCTTTGTCGGCGCCTACCACCTGCTTCACGCGCTCGAAGAAATATTGCTTGAAGATGTTCGGCTCCAGCGTTGAACCGGATTTGCTGGAGACGATGAAGATAGTATTGGCGATGTCGACTTTGCTTTCGAACGCTTTTACCTGCGCCGGATCGGTGGAATCCAGCACGAACAGTTCCGGGAACCCGTCGATCTTGCCGAATGTCTTCTTCAGAACTTCCGGGCACAGGCTGGAGCCGCCCATTCCGAGCAGCAGCGCATGTTTGAATCCGGCCGCCTTCACGTCTTTCGCGATGTCCTCCAGATGCTGCTTGTGCGCGAGCTGATCTTCGGTGATGCCGAGCCACCCCAGCCAGTTGCTTTCATCTGATGCCGGTCCACAGCGAGGCGTCGCGCGCCCACAAGCGGCGTACCTTTCCCGCCATTTTCCAATCGTCGATGGCTTCGGTGAGCTGTTGATTGATCGGGTCCGGCAAGCTGTAAGTCTGCGCGTCCACTTCGGCCTGCGATGCATACTTGCACTTCGCGTCCACGGTGTTCAGCAGCTTGTCGAATGGCTCGGCGAACAGCTTCACCGCTTGCGTCACCAGATCGTCGGTGACCTTCTTCATCGAGATGCCGACCTTTTCCAGCGTGTCCATGGTGTCGTGCGCGGCATCGAGGTCGGCTTCCAGACTCGCTTTCGGCTTGCCGTGATCGCGGAATGCTTCCAGCGTCTGCGGGCGGAATGGTGTTCACCGTATCGGGCCCGATCAGCTCTTCGATGTACAGCACGTCCGAGTAACTCGGGATCCTTGGTGCTGGTGCTGGCCCACAGCACGCGCTGCGTCTGCGCGCTTTTCTTGGCTAGCTCGTTCCACTCAGCCTCGGCGAAGATCTCCTTGTAGCGCTGGTAAGTGAGCTTGCCATTCGCGATCGCGACCTTGCCCAGCAGGCTGCGCAGCAGCGCCTGCTCCTTCGGATCGGAAGTGGATTTCAGCCGGGCCTTCACGATTGCATCCACCATGCTGTCGATGCGGCTGATGAAGAAACTGGCCACGCTGGCGACATGGCTCGGATCGCCGCCATCGGCGACGTATTTTTTCACCCCAGCGATGTAAGCTCGGGCTACTTTCTCATACATCTCCTGCGCAAACAGCAATGTGACATTGATGTTGATACCTTCGCTGATGCACTGCTGGATGGCCGGAATTCCTTCAGCCGTGGCCGGGATCTTCACCAGCAGGTTCGGCCGATTCACCGCCTTCCAAAGCCGCCGAGCATCTTTGATGGTGCCTTCGGTATCGCGCGCCAGAAACGGAGAAACCTCCAGGCTCACGTAGCCATCGCGCTTCTTGGTGCGGTCATAAACCGGGCGCAGAGTGTCCGCGGCATCCTGGATGTCTTTGATAGCCAGGATCTCGTAGATGCCCATGGCGTCCAGGTCCTTGCGCTTCTGCAACTCTACCAGCGCATCCGCGTAGTCGGTGCTGCCGGTGATCGCCTTTTCGAAAATGGCAGGATTCGAAGTTACTCCGCCCAATCCGTCTTCATCGATCAAGCGCTTCAACTCGCCGCTCGTGATCAGATTTCGCCGGATGTAGTCCAGCCAGACGGACTGCCCGTATTTGGCAAGCTCCTTCAGCGGATTCGTCGTCTTCGGCGTGGTTGTTGTTGGGGTACTCGTCGAGATACTCATGGTGTTCCTCCCTCTGGTCTCATGATTGGAAACGCGCCTCCATCGCCTTCACCTTGTTCATGCGGCGTACGTGCCGCTCCTCGTTGCTGAATTTCGCTCCGGTGTATGCCGACACGATATCCTGTGCCAGCGCAGGCCCAATCACGCGCGCGCCCAGCACCAGAATGTTCATATCGTCGTGCTCCACTCCCTGATGCGCCGAATAAGTATCGTGACAGAGGCCCGCGCGAATCCCGCGCATCTTGTTGGCCGCCACCGAGCTCCCACCCCGCTTCCGCAGATCAGCACGCCGCGATCCGCGCGACCGTCTAAAACGGCCTTTCCCACGGCCTCGGCGAAATCCGGATAATCCACGGGTTCGGTGCTGTAGGTCCCCACGTCCACGGCTTCATGACCCAGGTCGCGCAGATGTTTCGCCAGCGTTCCCTTCATCTCGAAGCCGGCATGATCAGATCCGATCGCAGTCCGCATATCCCCTACCGTGCTTTCGCAATCTCTTCTTAGGCGGCGGCCATTACGGCATCCGGTGTGAATCCGAACTTCTTCTGCAATTCCTTGAGCGGTGCGGATGCGCCGAAGGTATGCATGCCGATCATACGTCGGGCATATCGATCCCAGCCGACCGTCGACGCCTGCTCCACCGATACGCGCGCTTTCACGCCCGGCGGAAAAACGCTGTCTTGATAATCTTGCGATTGATGTTCGAACAGCTCCCAGGAAGGCATGCTGACGACGCGCGCTTTTACTCCCGCCTGGGTCAACTTCTCGTAGGCGTCTACGCACAGCGATACTTCGCTGCCCGTGCCGATCAGAATCACATCCAGTTTGCCGCCCACCGCGGTCGCCAGAATATATGCGCCCTTGGCCAAGCCGGAAGCCGGACCATAGCTGCGTCCGATCCAAAGTCGGCATATTCTGGCGCGACAGGATCAGGCATACCGGCTCGTGATGGAACTGCAGAATCATCCGCCAGGCTTCCGCGACCTCGTTGGCATCGCCCGGCCGCAATATGATCAAACCCGGTATCGCGCGTAGCGAAATCAGTTGCTCCACCGGCTGATGCGTCGGCCCATCTTCGCCGACGCCGATGGAATCGTGCGTGAAGATGTAGATGACCGGCAGCTCCATGATCGCGCTCAGCCGGATGGGCGCGCGCATATAGTCGCTGAAGATCAGGAAACCGGAACCGAAGGGCCGCAACTTTGACAGCGACATCCCGTTCAGAATCGACCCCATGGCGTGCTCGCGAATTCCGAAGTGGAGATTCCGGCCGTTGTAGTTGGCCGCTTCGAAGTCGCCTGCGCCATCGAACGTGAGCCGCGTCTTGGTGGAAGGGCGCCAGATCGGCCGCGCCTCCAATTAACCACGGGATGCGCTTTGCCACCGCGTTTTCCACCTTGCCGGACGCATCGCGGCCGGCCATTCCCTTGGGATCCGCCGGAAACGAAGGGATCTCCGCATCCCAGCCGTCGGGAAGCTGGCGCTTCTGCATCTTGTACAGATGGTCCGCCTAATGCCGGATACTCGCGGCTGTAGTCGGCAAACTTCGCCATCCAGGCCTCGCGCAATCCATGGCCGCGGCTGGCCGATCAGTTCCTGGAATCTCGCGTACACGCCGTCCGGCACCAGAAACTTGGCATCTTCGGGCCAGCCATACGTCGCGCTTGGTGAGCCGGATCTCTTCCTCGCCCAGCGGTTCGCCATGGGCCGCGCTGGTGTCCTGCTTGTTAGGAGCGCCGTAGGCGATGTGGCTATCGACAATAATCAGCGTGGGCCGGTCGGTCGGTATTCTTGAATGCGCGAAACGCCCGCGCCAGCATCTCCTGATCGTTAGCGTCGCCCACCCGCATGACATTCCAGCCGTAGCCGATGAAGCGCGTGGCGACATCTTCGCTGAAGGCCAACGCAGTGTTGCCTTCGATGGTGATGTGGTTGTTGTCGTAGATCCAGCACAGGTTCGATAGCTTCAAATGGCCCGCCAGCGACGCTGCTTCTCCGCTCACGCCTTCCATCATGCAGCCGTCTCCAGCCATGGCGTAGGTGTCGAAGTCGATCATGTCGAATCCCGGGCGGTTGAAGTATTGCGCCATCCATTTGCGCGCCATCGCCATCCCGACGCTTGTGGCCACGCCTTGACCGAGCGGGCCCGTGGTGGTTTCAATTCCGGAGGTCCAGCGATACTCCGGATGACCGGGGCACTTGCTGTCGAGTTGCCGGAAGTTCTTGGATGTCGTCCAACGTGACGCTGAGTTTCCCCAGCGTTTCGTATTCCGGATTGACGGCCTTCACCTGGCTCAGGTGAAGCAACGAATAGAGCAGCATCGATGCATGACCCATCGAGAGCACGAAGCGGTCGCGATTGGGCCAGATCGGGATCTTCCGGGTCGAATCGTAGAAACTGCTGCCACAGGCAGTAAGCTACCGGCGCCATCGCCATCGGCGTGCCGGGATGCCCGGAATTCGCCTTTTGCACGGCATCCATGGCAAGTGTGCGAATGGTATTGATGCAAAGCTGATCGATGTTGGCAGGCGAAGGCTGAGCGGAAGTGGACATGAGTTAGACAGTGAATAGCCGCGTCGAGATCAGCGAAACCGCGGCGTGACCTTGCGAAGCGCGGCGCGGCACCTGACGGAAGCATTGTAGCCCATCTGTTCGGAGTCGCGCCGAGAGGAACATGAACGGAAGGTTACCGAACGGTTACAGTCAGTCGGACCGACCCTGCAGCCATACTATAGTGATCACTATGCGCCTTCCGTTCGTGCTGGCGTGGCTGGCCGTGCTCGCGATCGTAGCTTACCTTCCCGCCCTTAGTCAGCCGTTCATCGAAGACGACTATTCGAACATCATTCTGGCCCAGCATTATGGCCCTGTCTCCGGCTGGCCGATGATGTTTGGCGACCCTATTTTTCGCCTGCGCGCGACCACCTGGCTCCTTTTCTACCTCCTGAATCGCGTCTTCGACATCCATGCCACGGGCTATTACTGGGTGATGATCGGACTCCACGTCATCAACACATGGCTAGTCTACGCGTTGGGTGCCTGGAAGCCGATCGGATATCGAGTGTCGGCATTCGCTGGCGCTTTTTTCGCTGTCTATGAGGGCCATCAGGAAGCCGTTATGTGGCTGTCCAGTTCCGCCGAACTGCTTCTGGCCCTCTTTGGACTGTTGTCGTTCCTGTGCTGGGTTCGATTTATCGAGAACCGTGGTGCGGCCTGGTACGCGGCGTCTTTAATTGCATTTTGCTTCGCGCTGTTCTCGAAGGAATCCGCGGTAATTCTGGTTCCCCTGTTGGCGTTGCCCGTCATCCATCGTCGCACCTGGCGCGCAATTGTCTTTCTCCTTCCGTTCCTGGGGTTCGCCGTCGCTGCAGCAATTTCGATTTTCCTCGCGCGCGCCCATTCATTTCGCTTTCAGGACGGCAGCTTTTCGCTCCACGCGCCTTTCTGGTGGATCTGGCCGTCCAACTTCGGACGTTTGTTGTGGATCTGGGGACTGGTCGCGATTGCCGCTATGTTCGTTTGGAAGCCCCGGCGGTTCCGTCAAGTCATGGCGATCGGTTTAGCCTGGATGGGTCTAAGCTTAATTCCGTACAGCTTTCTGACATACTCGTCGCGCATTCCAAGCCGTCAGACCTATCTTGCCAGCGTCGGCCTCGCGATCATCGTAGGATTCGCACTCACAGCCTATGCCGATCGCTATAGGCTCCAACGCCGCTGGCTTGTCCCGGCCATCTGCGGCGTGATTCTGATGCACAACATCGGCTACATCTGGACCAAGAAACGAATTCAATTTCAGGAGCGGGCCGCGCCCACTGAGCAGTTGCTGGCGCTCGCCAGGTCTACGCACGGGCCGATCTTTATCAAGTGTTTTCCGCGCGGGCCTCTGGTTGCCGAATCCGCGATCGAACTGATGATCGATGGCCCAAGCCGCCGTGATTTGATTTGGACCGCTGAAGAGGCTGAACATTACCCCGGCATTACGACCTTCTGTTATCCCGGACGCTGATGGCTGCCTTGCAGAAGGTTCGCTGTGTTCTTAATCTTCAGGGTTGAAATTGGCGGACTATATCCTTCACACTGGACGCATCCTCAAATGAGCGCCAACAAGAAACAGATCGTTATCCTCGGCGGAGGCTTCGGTGGCGTCTATACCGCGCGCTGCCTGGAGCGCATCCTTAAACCCGCCGAGGCCGACATCTGTTTGATAAATCGTGAAAACTATTGGGTCTATCAACCCATGCTCCCGGAAGTGATTTCCGGATCTATCGGCTTGACCGATGTCGTTTCTCCCATCCGCCGGCTATGCCCGCGGACCAACCTGGTGATGCGCGAGGTGGAGGAAGTCGATCTGAAAACCAAAGTCGTCACTGTCAGCCCCGGCTTTCGTCCTCGCCAGAAAAAGATTTCGTACGATTACCTGGTCATCGCCTTGGGAGAAATCACGAACTTCTACGGCATGCCCGGCATGCTCGAAAACGCGATGCCCTTCCGCACCTTGGCGGACGCCATGGCGCTCCGCAATCACGTGATTCACGTGCTTGAAGAGGCGGATGTCGAGGAGGATGCCGGCCTGCGGCGCAAGTTGCTCACCTTCGTCGTCGGCGGCGGCGGATTCTCGGGCGTCGAAGTCATCGCCGAGCTGAACAACTTCGTGCGCAGCGTCAAGAAACACTATATCCGGCTGCGCGAGGAGGACGTCCGCGCGGTGCTGGTTCATTCGCGAGATCGAATCTTACCGGAAATGGCCGACGCGCTGGCCTTGTTCGCGCAGAAGATTCTCCGCAAGCGCGGCGTCGAGATTATCCTCAACGATCGTCTGGTGGCGGCCACTTCCGAAAAGGCCATTCTCAAGTCCGGCCTCGAAATTCCGTGTAAGACCATCATCTCCACGGTTCCCTCCGCCGGCCCTCACGTTCTGGCCAAGCTCGATTGCCCAAAGGACAGAGGCAAGCTGTTAGTCAACAGCGCGCTCCAGCTCCAGGGTTTCGAAGGCCAGGTGTGGGCACTCGGCGACTGCGCCGCCATCAAAACCGTTTCCGGCAAAGGCGTACCGCCCACCGCGCAGCATGCCACGCGCGAAGCCACCACCTGTGCCACCAATATCGCTGCGGCTATCCGCGGCGGCCAGCAGTCGCTGTTCGCATTCGAAGGCCTCGGCACGCTTGGTTCGCTCGGTCATGGTTCGGCCGTGGCCGAGATCCTGGGCGTCAAGATCTCGGGATGGCTCGCCTGGTTTTTGTGGCGCTGCATTTACCTGGCGAAGATTCCCGGCCTCAAGCCGAAAGTTCGCATTTCGATGGATTGGCTGGTGCATCTCCTCTTTCCACCGGACCTCGCGCAGACGCGCGTCGAGCAGGAGTCTGGAATCAAGAACCAGCATTTCGAACCAGGCGACATTATCTTTCATCAGGGCGATCTGGGCGATAGCGTGTACGTGATCGAGCAAGGTGAGTGCGACGTGATCAAGGACGAAAAGGGCGCTGCAAGAACCGTCGCAACGCTGCACGCCGGCGATTACTTCGGCGAGATGGCGCTCCTTTCCGACAAGACGCGAAACGCCACCATCCAGGCCCGCACCGCCATGGAAGTGCTGCTGATTCCCAAGGGCGATTTCGATACGCTCCGCAAGAGCGTTCCTGCCTTTGGCGAAGTCTTCCACGAACTCGCGCGGAAACGCGCGGACTTAAAGCCTGCCGAACCGTTCGAGAAATAGGCCGGGAGCACTCAGAATGATAAGATGTTGAAGACTCAGAACAATGGGAACTCACGGCGTGAAGATCGTAGTCATCTATCCGCGGCCTCAAGATGAGGAAGCCTTCGAGAAGACCTACAAAGAGGAGCATCTTCCGCTCGCGGAATCAAAGCTCAAGGGAATGACACGATTCGTCGCAACCAAAATAGTCAGTTCTCCGCAAGGCAAGGTAATGGCTTACCGCATTGCCGAAGTGCATTTCTCCACCATGGACGAGCTAAACAAGTGCGCCGAGTCTGATGGCGGTAAAGAAGTGCTGGCTCACGCCGCCAAGATTTCCACGGGCGGTCCTCCGATCGTGCTGGTGTGCGAAGAAGAGTCGTTCGTGTACTGGTGACTATTCCAGGGCTATAGCACCTCTAAAATCAGGCACTTTAGATACAGTGTCTCTCGCACCGTCAACAGGATGGGATGGTCCTGGCTCTGCGTCCGCCGCTCTAAAATCCGTAGTTTTCGATGCGTATCGAGCGAAGCCTCGGCCACAATCTCGAGCAGCATCGCTTCGCTCACATGCTGCGAGCAGGAACACGTTACCAGCACCCCTCCGCTGGTGAGCAGTTGCAGCGCCCGCCGGTTGATCTCCTTGTATCCGCGCAGCGCTGCGTCGAGGCTGCCCTTCGATTTCGCAAAAGACGGAGGATCCAGAACCACCGTGTCGAAGCGCCGGTGCGCCGAAGCGTAGCCGGCGAGCAAATCAAACATGTCCGCTTCACGAAATTCGACGTTGCTGATTCCGTTGGCGGCGCCGTTTCGCTCGGCCATCTTTAAACTTGCTTCAGAGCTGTCGACCGCTTCCACAGATTCGCACTTCGCAGCCAAATGCAGCGCGAAACCTCCAGTCGACGTGAAACAATCCAGCGCCCGGCCATGGGCGTAGCGCGCCGCCGCGACGTAATTCTCCCGCTGGTCCAGGAAAATTCCTGTTTTCTGCCCATGCAACAGATCGGCGAATAGCTGGAGGCCATTCATCTCCACCATTACAGCCTCAGGCGCGTCGCCGGCCAGGACTCCCGATGTAAGCGGTAGCGATTCGCGCTTCCGCACCGCGACGTCGTTGCGCTCGATAATTCCTTTTGGCGCGAACAGCTCTTGGAGGCAACTCGCGATCTCGGCCTTGGCACGATCCATGCCCTGGTCGAGCGTTTGCATGGTGAAATAGTCGCCATACCGGTCGATCACCAGGCCCGGCAACTGATCGCCTTCCCCGTGCACTAATCGGTACGCGTTCGATCCCGTCACGATGCGCTTGCGATAGGCTTCCGCACCGGCCAACCGGCGCAGGTAAAACTCGCGACCAATGACTTCGAAGCGATCCGCCAGCATCCGGAGCGAAATTTGCGAAGAGTCGCTGTAGTGAGCGGTGCCGAGCGCCGCGCCTTTGGAATCCACCACCAAAACTGCATCGCCTGCTACTGCCTGGCCGCGGTCGACAACGTCACTGGCGAAGATCCAAGGGTGGCCGGAAGCAACACGATCGGCAGCTTTTCGATTGACGCGAACAGTGGTCAACCTTCAGTCTACTCGCGCTTAGCGCATGGCTTGGAGGCGCGCAATGCGATCTTCCGTAGATGGGTGAGTCGAGAATAGCCTCATCATGCTCTGGCCTGAGAATGGCTTGATGATGAACAGATGCGCAGTCGCCGGATTCACGTCCGACATCGGTATGCGCTTGGACCAGGTGTCCAATTTGCCCAACGCCGAGATTAGTTCATTCGGATTGTGCGTCACATGCGCTGACGTCTCATCAGCGGCGTATTCGCGCGTCCGCGAGATGGCCATTTGAATCAGCATGGCCGCGATCGGCGCCACAATCAACATCACCAAACTCGCCCACGGACTGCCTTCATCGTCATCGCTGCTGCGGCGGCCGCCGAACCAGAACGCCGCGCGCGCCAGAAATGTGATTGCAGCAGCCAGCGTCGCCGCCACCGAGCTGGTCAGGATGTCGCGATTCTTCACGTGTCCCAGCTCGTGCGCCACTACGCCTTCGAGTTCGGCATCGTTCATCAGACGAAGCACTCCGGCTGTAAACGCCACCGAGGCATGCTCCGGATTGCGGCCAGTTGCAAACGCGTTGGGCGATTCATCCGGGATCAACCACAGCTTCGGCATCGGCAGGCCCATCCGCTGGGTCAGGCTCTGCACGATCGGAAAAACACGGGCGTAGACTTCGCTATTCTCAGTGGGGGTCACCGGCTGGGCGGAATACATGGAGAGCGCCAGCTTGTCGGAGAAAAAATAACCGAAAAAGTTCATCGCCACCGCAATAAGGAGCGCGATGTACAGTCCATTCCTGCCGCCAAAGATCTCACCGCCGGCCAGCAGCAAACCGCTTAGGATTCCGAGTAAAAGGACAGTCTTCAGACCGTTCATAAAAGGGGCGTCTCTTTCGATTATCGCCGGCTATTTGGATGCCCGGCGCGCAGCAAAGGTGCGCGTGGGGCGGGCGAAATGCCGCACTTCGCCCCACTCGCGGTACAACCTCAGTTGTTACTGACTTGCACTTTGATCGCTTTGGGCTTGGCGATCTCTTTCTTGGGAAGGGTCACGGTCAGTACGCCGGCGTTGTACTCGGCCTTCACATGCTCGGTGTCTACAGTCTCCGGAACCGTGAAGTAACGAACAAACGAACCGTAGCTGCGTTCCATACGATGGAAGCCCTTGTTCTTCTCATCTTTCTCGAATTTCCGCTCGCCCTTGAGCGTCAGGGTCCCGTTCTCCATCTGTATATCGATGTCCTTCATATCGATTCCCGGCAGATCGGCCTTTACAACTAACTCATTCTCTGTCTCTAAGATATCGACGGCAGGCGTCCACGGCCGAGCAGTGGTTTGGTCACTGAACAGACGGTTAATCGAGTCCTGGAACAGCCGCAGACCGACCGGAAAATCTTCGGTATCGGCGAAAGGCGTATATTTCACGATGGGCATAATGTTTCTTGTCTCCTTGATAATCTGTCTCTACTGTAAGTATAAAATATGAGCGCTATAATGTCAAGTTAGTTGACTTTAAATTTTCTTGGTGAACAAAGTAACTACGACCGAAAAGGTCCGCTATACTATGGGTGAGACCTAATCTAGCACTAGGAGACTCGGACATTGACGTGCTCAACAGCTAGCACAGATACTGATCCCATGATGCAAATGAGTGTCAACAGGGAATTCGAGGGTCCGAAGCTCTCCCCATCGTCTCCCCGCACACTCGCCGAACTCAAACCAGGAGAATCAGGCGTCATCGATCACCTGGATCTTCCAGAAGATGTGGCTCGACGGTTGATGGAACTCGGTTTCTTGCCCGGCCATGTCGTGGTTCCCGCCCGCAGCGCGCCCGGCGGAGAACCGCGCGTCTATCGAGTCGATGGATCCGAAGTAGCTCTTCGCCGCGAAACCGCGGCGCGCTTAATTTTGCGCCCACCTTCCAAAGGCGCAGCGAAAAATTTGAAGCCATGAGCGATTGCCACAGTTGCGGAAATTGTGCTGTTGCGGCGCCCTCGCCTAAACCCTCCAAAGCAACGCGCTCACATGTGGTGGCCATCATCGGGCCGCCGAACTCTGGAAAATCGACCTTATTCAATCGCCTCACCGGCCTGCGCCAAAAAGTGGCGAACTTTCCCGGCGTAACCGTCGAGCAGCGTATCGGCCGCGCCCGAACCACCAGCGATCGCGACATCGTCCTCATCGATTTGCCCGGTGTCTACAGCCTGAATCCACGCTCGGAAGACGAGCGTGTAACACATGACGTGTTGAAAGGCGAGATGAAGGACGCACCCAAGCCGGATGCGGTGCTCCTCATCCTTGACAGCACCAATCTCGGCCGTCATCTCGTGCTCGCAGCTCCCATCCTCAGCCTCAAGTTGCCGACCCTCGTGATCCTGAACATGGCGGACGATCTGGCCCACCGCGGCGGCAATGTGGACACCGCCGAGCTTGCTAGTCAACTCGGTGCGCCGGTCGCGCTCATCAGCGCCAGCAGAGGCGATGGTGTAGAAAAAGTTCTCCAGTTCATCGTAGGAACTGCCGGAGGCACCACCTCGCTGGCCGCTCCCAAGATAGAGTTGCCGGTCCTGCAGGATATCCCCCGGTGCCGGCAGTGGGCTCACCAGGTGGGCACCGGCGCCGCTTACCAAGCTCCCGCGCCGCCCTTATGGACGCGCCGCCTGGATGCCGTTTTCCTGCATCCCATCGCCGGTCCACTAATCTTCCTGGCGGTCGTCGCCGGCGTGTTCCAAACCATCTTTAGTGGTGCGAAGCCGCTGATGGACGGCCTGCAGGCGTTGATTGAGCACGGCAGCGCGTGGCTGGGAAACGCTTTGCCCGCGGGCATCTTTCGCTCGCTGCTGGTCGAAGGCGTCGGGCACGGAGTCGGCTCAGTAGTTGTGTTTTTGCCTCAGATTCTGCTGCTCTTCCTCTTCATCGGGATTCTCGAAGACTCAGGTTACCTCGCCCGCGCGGCCCTCATCGCCGACCGCACCATGGCGAAGTTCGGGCTGCAAGGAAAATCATTTATCCCGCTGCTCTCCGCTTACGCCTGCGCGGTTCCGGCCATCATGGCCACCCGTACTATCGAGAGCAAGCGCGACCGCCTGGCCACCATCCTGATAGCTCCTTTGATGACCTGCTCAGCGCGTCTGATGCCCTACACGCTCATCATCGGCGCCTTTATCCCCGAGCGCCCTCTGCTGGGAAAGCTGTTCGGAACACAAGCCGCCGCGATGCTCGGCCTGTACGTGCTGGGCTTCCTGGCCGCAATCGTTACCGCGCGGGTATTGAAGTCGTCCATCCTAAAAAGCGAGCGCACGCCGTTCATGCTCGAAATGCCGCCCTATCGCATGCCCACCCTGCGATCGCTGGGGCTGCGGCTGCTGGACCGCTCGAAAGTCTTCCTGCGCCGAGCTGGAACCGTGATCCTGGCGGTCACGCTGGTGCTTTGGGTTCTCCTGCATCTGCCGCTCCACGATGGCAAACCGCCCGAAATCGAACACAGCTTCGCCGGTATGATCGGCCACACCGTGGAACCGGTCATTAAGCCGCTCGGCTTTAATTGGAAGATCGGCATCGGCCTGATCAGTTCACTGGCCGCGCGCGAAGTGATTGTAGGCACGCTCGGAACCATTTACAGCGTGGAGGATGCCGATGAGAACTCCGTCGGCCTCCGGCAAAGA
Source organism: Bryobacterales bacterium (assembly GCA_963780485.1). Classification (GTDB taxonomy): domain Bacteria; phylum Acidobacteriota; class Terriglobia; order Bryobacterales; family Bryobacteraceae; genus Palsa-89. Next base: position 315,388 of record CAWACO010000001.1, on the reverse strand, counting down.
CTGCAAAGCGAGCTGAGTCTGGGTGGCGCCGTGGCGCTGTTAATCTTCTTCGCCTTTGCCATGCAATGCATGTCCACCATCGCGGTGGTGCGCCGCGAAACCGGAGGATGGAAGTGGCCGGCTCTCCAGTTCGCTTACATGACCTTCCTGGCCTATCTCGGAGCGCTCATCACCAATCAAGTCGTGCGCTCGGGCCTGTTTACATAGCCTGATTCCAAGCCTCGCCTTCTAGCATCTTATCGTTGTCTGATAGCATTGGAATTTCATGCGAAATGTCATCATTGTCGGCTCGGGCTGCGCGGGAAACACCGCAGCCATCTATGCAGCCCGAGCTAATCTCAAGCCACTCGTCGTTGCCGGTCATGAGCCCGGCGGCCAGCTCTCGCTCACCACCTTGGTCGAAAACTTCCCGGGATTTCCGGAAGGCATCGACGGCCCGATGCTGGTGGAGAACATCAAGAAACAGGCTGAGCACTTCGGCGCCGAATATCTGCACGGAACGGTGGTCGCGGCCGACCTTTCCAGACGTCCGTTTCGCCTCAAGATCGACAGCGAGTGGCACGAAGCCCACACCTTGATCATCGCCTCCGGGGCCTCGGCGCGCTGGCTGAATCTGCCGAATGAGCAGAAGCTGATCGGTCACGGCGTCAGCTCCTGCGCCACCTGCGACGGCTTCTTCTACCGCGGCAAGAAGATCATGGTCGTCGGCGGCGGCGATTCCGCGATGGAAGAGGCCAACTTCCTCACCCGCTTCGGCCAGGAGGTTACGCTGGTGCACCGGCGCGAGGCCTTCCGGTCTTCCAAAATCATGTTGGAGCGCGCCCGCAGTAACCCCAAGATCAACTTCCTGACCAACACCGTCATCGAGGATATCTATGACGCCAGCCAGAACATCGTGACTTCGGTGAAGCTGCGCAACATCGTCACCGACGAGATCTGGATGCGCGACGTGGACGGTTTTTTTGTCGCCATCGGGCACATTCCGAATACCGCGCCGTTTGTCGGCCAAATCGAGCTCGACCCGGATGGCTACATTATCTCGAAAGGCGGCGCGCGCACCAGCGTCACCGGGGTCTTTCACGCCGGCGACGTCCAGGACCGCACGTACCGGCAAGCCATTACCGCGTCCGGGGCCGGTTGCATGGCGGCCATCGAAGTCGAACGCTTCCTTGAAGCTGAAGGCCACTGAGAAGCTGAAGGCCACTGAGCTTAAACCCTACCCAATCTATAATGGACTCTGGGTCGAGACCTACCGTAGGAGTTGTTGGCGATGAGCTGCGAGAAGTGCAAGGAAACACCCGGTTTCATCCTAACCGAGTACGCCGATGGCCGCACCGGCGCAGCGAAATGCGACTGCGCGACGGTCGGTTACCAGGAAACTGTAAAAGGACGCGCAAACATTCCTGAAGCTTACGGGAACGCAGCTCTGGACAATTTCAAGCTGCCGGAGGATAATCCGCCCGCGCGCAGTCAGTATGCTACAGCGTTGCTGACGATCCGAGCTTACGTCAGAGACTTCCCAGCGGTTTCACCCTCTGGCCTGCTTTTCATCGGGCCGACTGGCACCGGCAAAACACACTTGGCCGTCGCCACGCTGCGCGGGTTGCTGGACCGCGGCTTCGAAGGCGTGTTTTTCAACTTTTCCAAACTGCTCGACCACATCCGCGCTGGTTGGAAGCCGGAGGCAGGAACGATGGACCGCGCAGCCTACAGTCTCGCTGAGGAAACTCCGATTCTGGTGCTGGATGACCTGGGGGCGCATCGCGTCAAGGACTGGGTCGAAGATACAGTGACTGAAATCATCACCGAGCGGTGTAATAACCGGCTGGCGACCATCTTCACAACGAATCTTCCGGATACCTACGACACCGGCGACCCAAGCTCTCCTCTCGACGCGCACAGTCAGTGGAAACAATCCATCGAGCAGTATAAGTACAAGCGCACGTTGGAAGAGCATATCGGGTCGCGCGCCCGGTCGCGGCTGTTCGAAATGTGCAAAGTGATCCGGATGGAGGGACCTGACCACCGCCAGATCATGGCAACACAGCGTGCGGGAATCCGGTGATCCACCTTCAGAGCTCCGGGTAAAACTCGAAAAACGCATCCAGCGACTGCAGCAATTGTTTGCGAATCTCTTCTTCCCCACCCTCGATCAGGTGCATCGTCACGTGCGCCTTATGTCCATTTTTGAGCGAGATTTCCGCATCTTTAATGTCTTCCAGCTCATCTGCTGGAAGAAGACGCATGCCGTAAACGAGCGCGAGTTTTGCCATGCTTCATTCTAGCCGCCCGAGGCGAGGTGAATCGGCGGTAAAATGAAGGAACAACCAGAGGCGTTTGAGCGTATTCAATCGCTAGCGGATGTAGGTCCATCTATGAGATCGGCAACCGAGTCAAGTGAGCGGGACGCCAACAACACCAGCTTGCCCGCCCCCGACATCTCGGCCGAGTCGATCCGCGCGGCTCTTGAAAAGATCCTTGCCAGTCCAGGTTTTGCCAATGCCGACCGGATCAGCCGTTTTCTCCGTTACACCGTTGAAGAGACATTGAGCGGACAGACAGACAAGCTGAAGGAGTCGCTGCTGGGGATCGACGTCTTCGGACGTAAGCCAAGCTACGATCCGCGCGTCGATGCCGTGGTTCGCACAGAAGCGGTAAAGCTTCGCGCTCGCCTCCGGGAATATTATGAATCGGAGGGCCGGGAAGACGAAATTGTGATCGATCTGCCGAAGGGCGGCTACATCCCTGCGTTTCGTCATCGCGAGAAACCGGTTATCGAGCCCGCCGTGCCCATTGTTGCCGAGCCGCATCGCCGTCATGAATGGAAACCAGCGGTGGCGACTGTTTTGGTGGTTGCATTCCTGGCGGCCTCGATTTATCTGATTTCGAGAGCACGCACCCGCTCTGCCGGCGCTTCCAGCCCGCAGCTCGCGTCTATCGCCGTGCTTCCCTTCGCCGACCTGAGTCCCGACCGGGATCAGGAGTATTTCTGCGACGGCATGACCGAAGAGATCATTGACGCGCTTGCGAAAGTAAACGGCTTCCGCGTTGTAGCGCGAACCTCTTCTTTCGCTTTCAAGGGCAAGCAGCAGGATATCCGCGAGATCGGCAAGAAGCTGAACGTCGCCACCGTTCTCGAAGGCAGCGTTCGAAAAGACGGCAACCGGTTGCGGGTCACGGCCCAACTCAACAGCGTCGCAGATGGCTATCATCTTTGGTCGGAGACGTATGAGCGCGAGCTCAAAGATGTGTTCACGGTTCAGGACGAAATCTCGCGTGCGATCGTCGATACGCTGCAGCTCAAGCTCGCCAACTCAGGCAGGCAACCGCGGCCGCCCTCAGCCAACGTCGAAGCGTACGACCTATATCTTCAAGGGCGCTATCACTGGAGCCGTTGGAGATCGGAAGGCGCGGAACGGGCCATCGAGTATTTCCAACAGGCCATCCAGAAGGACCCGAATTACGCAGCGGCTTACTCAGGACTCGCCGACTCGTACGCCTGGATGGGATTCTTTGGCGCGCTGCCGCCCAGTGTAGCCATGCCCAAGGCCCGGCAGGCGGCGCTTAAAGCGCTGGCACTCGATGACACGCTCGCCGCGGCGCACACCTCGCTCGGCTACGTGAAGTCGCTGCATGAGTTTGACTGGCCAGGCGCTGAGCGCGAGTTCAAACGCGCTTTGCAGCTCAACTCCGGAGATTCCGAGGCGCACTTTGGCTATGGAATTACCTATCTGGCGCCGGTGGGCCGCTTGGATGAAGCGGTCCGCGAAATGCAAACCGCGCGGGATCTGGATCCGCTTTCCCCGATCGCTAATACGTACCTGGGATTGGCCTATCATTTTGTTGGCAACCGAACGGCTGCGGCATTGCAGTTGCGGAAGGCTCTGGAACTGGATCCGGGGTTCGTCGAGGCCCGTCTCGAACTCGCCAACGTTTCGCTCGATCAGCAAGACTTCAAAGAATTTTTCTCCGAACTCGATTTAGCTAAAGAACTCGCTCCGGAGAGTCGAGTCGATCTGATGCGCGCCACCGGATATGCCATCGAAGGCAAGAAAACAGAAGCGCTCCAGTTGGTGCATAAATGGGAGAAACCGGCTGACGGAATCTTCGTGCGATCAACCTCGATCGCCGGAGTATACGCAATTCTTGGTGATAAGGCGCAGATGTACACCTGGCTCGATCGAGCTTATGCCGACCGCGACGGCATGCTGGCCTTCATGAACTCGCAAGGCGTCTACAGGCCCTACCGCTCCGAGCCCCGCTTCATCACGCTGCGAAAGAAACTGGGCTTCAATTAAATTCGCCGCTCTAGAATTCTGGTAGGGACGGGCAGATTCGAACTGCCGACCTGTCGCTTAGGAGGCGACCGCTCTATCCATCTGAGCTACGTCCCCGCTTTATATTTCGATTCTACCAGCGCTTCAGACCCTTCCGTCCGATATCCGTTCGATAGTGCATGCCTTCGAAGTGGATCTTGCGCACCTCATCGTAGGTGTTCCGAATTGCGGCCGGCAGCGTCTCGCCACGCGCGGTGACACCCAGCACCCGGCCTCCCGATGTGACCAGAACATTATTGTCAAATTTTGTTCCGGCGTGAAACACGGTCGCGTCGGTCGTCCGATCCAGGCCCTTAATCGCGTCGCCGCTCCGCACTGCGCCCGGATAGCCGGCAGCCGCCAGTACGACGCACACCGAAGGCTCGGGCCGCCATGTCGAGCTTCGCGTTGTCGAGAGTGCCATGCGCCGCGGCAAACAGCGGCTCCACAAAATCCGACGCCATGCGGTGCATCAGAACCTGAGTCTCGGGATCGCCCAGGCGCGCGTTGAACTCCAGCACCTTCGGCCCCTGCGCCGTCATCATTACCCCCGCGTAGAGAAAGCCGGTGAAAGGCCGCCCTTCAGCGCGCATGTGTTCGAATCGCCGGATGGATCACCTGGGCCATGATCTCGGCTTTTTGGAAATCATCCAGAATCCGCCCGTCGCAATACGCGCCCATGCCGCCCGTATTGGGACCTGTATCGCCATCGTGAACCGTCTTGTGATCCTGCGTCGGCTCGAGGGGCAGAATGTTCACGCCGTCGCTGAGAACGATAAAGCTGACTTCTTCGCCGGTCAGGAACTCTTCGATCACCAGCTGCGAGCCGGGCATCAGAAGTTGAGCGATCGCTTGGTGCGCCTCCGCTGCCGAATTGGCAATGATTACGCCCTTGCCCGCCGCCAGACCATCGGCCTTGAGCACCACGGGAAAATCGAACTCGTGCAACGCCGCGCGGGCCTCCTCCGGCGTATGCACGCTCGCAAAACGAGCCGTAGGGATTCCGGCCCGCAGCATGAACTCTTTCGCGAAGGCCTTGCTCGATTCCAGGCGCGCTGCCGCGGCAGTTGGCCCAACGATTCGCCTGTCCTTTCCCGCGGAACTGGTCCACTACTCCGGCGGCCAGCGGAGCTTCCGGGCCCACCACTGTGAGGTCCGCATCGATTGATTCGGCCGCACGCGAGATAGTCTGTCGTGGCAAGGCACGTGGCGACACTGGCTATCCCTGGATTCCCTGGCGCCGCGTACAACGCCGACGTCTTCGGGCTTTGCGCCAGCTTCCAGCACAGCGCGTGTTCGCGGCCTCCCGAACCGATCACTAAGATCTTCATGTTTTCTAGAAACTAGCATAGCTGTGCCACACTAAAAGCTGAGCGCTCGGGGATGTCACACTAAAGATGCCGAAGTCCTCCAAGTCCGATGAAGTCCTCCAAGTACGACGTGATCGTTGTCGGCGCCGGCCACGCCGGTTGCGAAGCCGCGCGGGCCTGCGCGCGCATGGGCCTCCGCACGGCGATGATCACGATGAACCTGGACCTGATCGCGCAGATGTCCTGCAATCCCGCGGTCGGCGGCATCGCGAAAGGACATCTGGTGCGCGAGATCGACGCGCTGGGCGGCGTCATGGGCGAAGTAACCGACGCCGTCGGAATCCAATTCCGTCTGCTGAATACCAGCCGCGGCCCGGCCGTCTGGTCGCCGCGCGCGCAGTGCGACAAGAAGCAATATCGCATCCGATGCGCGAGGTGCTGGAGCGCGAGCCGAATCTGCGAATCCTCCAGGCCGAAGTAGCTCAGTTGGTGATTGAAGCATCCCCCGAGCGGCGTGTAACGGGCGTTCTCTTGCGCGATGGGCGAACCATTTCGAGCGATGCGGTAATCGTTACCACCGGAACATTCCTGAATGGCCTCGCGCATGTCGGCGAGATGAAGTACAGCTGCGGACGGAACGGCGAAGCTCCGTCCAACCTGCTCGGCGATCAACTTCGCACCCTGGGCCTGGCTTGGACACGGCTGAAAACCGGCACGCCGCCGCGTCTGGATGGCCGCACCATCGACTGGTCGCGCTTCGAACCGCAAAATGGCGACCCCGAGCCGACGCCGTTCTCGTTCCTGACTCATAAGATTGAGCGGGAACAGATTTATTGTTATATATCTTACACTTCAGAAAAGACGCTGCAGATTCTGCGAGATAGCATCGCACGTTCGCCGCTATACAGCGGCCAGATCGAGGGCGTGGGGCCCCGCTATTGCCCGTCTATCGAGGACAAAGTGGTCAAATTCCCCGATAAAGCGCGCCATCAGACTCTTCCTGGAGCCAGAAGGCCTCGATACCTACGAAGTGTATCGTCAACGGCATGTCGACCAGCATGCCCATCGATGTCCAGACCGCCATGGTCGCATCGGTTCCAGGCCTGGAAGATGCCGAGATGATCCGGCCAGGTTATGCAATCGAGTACGACGCGATCGATCCGCGCGAGTTGAGCCATAGCCTGGAAGTGAAGTCGATCGCTGGGCTTGTTCCTGGCGGGCCAGATCAACGGAACATCCGGATATGAAGAGGCCGGATGCCAGGGCCTGATCGCGGGCATCAATGCAGCCCGCCAGGTTAGGACAGCTTGAGCCGATCATCATCGGCCGCACTGAAGGCTACACCGGAATTCTGATTGATGATCTGATCAGCAAAGGCGCCGACGAGCCGTATCGGATGTTTACATCCCGCGCCGAGTTCCGCTTGCATCTTCGGATCGACAATGCCGACGAGCGGCTGACGCCGCTCGGTCGAAAGGCCGGCTTGGTGGCGGATGATCGCTGGAACCTATACCTTCGCAAGCAGGAGCAAAAGGAGCGGCTCGCCAGACTGCTGGAGGCCATGCGTTTGGATCGCGCTACCTTCGGCGGCATCGAGGGTTTTGCCGAAGACCGTCCGACTCTGATGCAATGGCTGCGGCGCCCGGAAGCCAAGATCGCCGCTCTGGCATCGTGGATTTGGCCAGCCCTCGGCGAGGAGCCCGTACATGGCGTCCTCACGACGATCGAGACCGAGGCCAAGTATGCCGGCTACATCGCCCAGCAAGAGCGGCAAATCGATCGGCTCCGAGATTCCGAGCGTCGTCGGATTCCTGCCGAATTTGAGTTTTCGCAAATCCCGGGGCTTTCGACGGAGGCTAAGCAGAAACTGGAGCGGGTCCGGCCGAGACGCTGGGCCAAGCCGGCCGTATTCCAGGCATTACACCGGCCGCGATCGCGGTCCTGGATGTTTACCTGAGCATCGGTGCCCGCGCCTGACAAATGCCCGTCTCCGCGATGGTTCGCGGAGCTGCTAAAAAGGAATTGCAGCCTTGGCTGACGCTTTCTGAAGATCAAGTCCGCCACCTTTGCGAGCATTACGAGATCCTGCTGCGCTGGAACGAGCAGAATCAATCTGACCTCGATCCACCCTGGGAACGAAATGGTGATCCGGCATTATTGCGAGTCACTGTTCTTTGGCGCGCACATGCCAGTCGCCTGCCAAACAATGTCGATTTTGGATCTGGGCTCAGGTGCGGGGTTTCCTGGTGTTCCGATTGCCATCCTGAGGCCCGCGTGGAGAATTACGCTGGTCGAATCGCATCAACGCAAGGCCGTATTTTTGAGGGAGTCTACCCGTGGATTGCCGAATATCTCGGTTCTGGCGCAGCGGGCGGAAGCGGTTTCCAGCGTGTTCGATTGGCTGGTATCTCGCGGTGTCGACCCACCGGAAGTTCTCAAAAATATCCCTCGTCTAGCCCCAAGAGTTGGGCTCATGCTGGGGGAAGACGACTTTTCTACAATTGAGTCCATGACGGACATTGCATGGTCGAAGCCAGTTCGGTTACCTTGGGGAGACCGTCGGGTGTGCGTTTATGGAGATGTTTCACGTGGAACGTTTCACGATGGACACTTGTTTCACGTGGAACCTTTGGAGCATGTTTTGGGGAAAGTCATAGCAATCGCCAATCAAAAAGGCGGCGTCGGCAAAACCACTACCGCCATCAACCTGAGCGCCTCGCTCGCCGCCAATGATCTGCGCGTCCTTCTAGTCGACTCCGATCCCCAAGGGAACGCCACCACGGGCTTGGGCGTCGCAAAAGGGGAAGATCGTCCGACTCTCTACCAAGTTCTGCTGGGCGAAGAGGAAATCGCTAACGCCATCGTTCACACCGAGTTTGAAGGGCTTGATATCATCCCCTCGGACAAAAACCTGGTCGCGGCCAACCTCGAGTTAGTCGACCTGGAAAACCGAGAATCCCGGCTCCGCGACAAACTCGAACCAGTACGCGCCGAGTATCACTTCATCCTGATCGATTGCCCGCCTGCCCTGGATCTCCTGACCCTCAACGCCATGGTAGCCGCCGATACCATCCTGATCCCGATCCAATGCGAGTTTTTCGCCCTCGAAGGAATCTCCCAACTGCTCGACACCATCGATCGCGTTCGCGAATCTTTCGGCCGCGACCTCAAAGTCGAAGGCGTTCTACTCACCATGTACGATGACCGTACGAATCTCACCCGCCAGGTGGAGCAAGACCTTCGCAACTTCTTCGAGAATGCGGTCTTTAAGACCGTAATCCCTCGCAGTATCCGATTGGCTGAAGCCCCCAGTTTCGGTAAGCCTATTATTGCCTATGACGTCCGCTCTCGCGGGGCGGAGAGCTATATTCAACTGGCAAAAGAGATCCTGGCCCATGAACAAAAAGCCGGAGCAACGCAAGGTCTTGGGTAAAGGCCTTTCCGCGCTTCTCCCCAAAAAGCCGCTTCCTATGCCGCAGCCGCCACCTGCGGAACATGCCAGCTCCGGGAACGCGGGTCGCTTCTGTGCCGATATTGCAAATCGAACCCAATCCGCTGCAGCCGCGAATTACTTTCGACCCCGGCCGCCTGCAAGAACTTGCTAACTCAATAGAAACAAACGGGATTATCCAACCTATTCTCGTCCGCCGAAAGGGTTCCCATTTTGAGCTGATCGCTGGCGAGCGGCGCTTGAGAGCCGCCAAGTTGGCAGGACTTGCCGATGTCCCTGCCATCATTCAGGACTATGCCGACGACCGGGTCCTCGAAATCGCACTTATCGAAAACATCCAGCGCGAGGATCTGAATCCCATCGAAACGGCCCAGGCGCTTGAACGTCTGGCTCGCGAAATGAATCTCAGCCACGAAGAAATCGCGAACCGCACCGGCAAAGATCGCACCACCATCACCAACATGATCCGGCTCCTGCGGCTGCCTTCGGATGTTCAACTTTTGGTCGCCGAGCGCCGCCTCTCGATGGGACATGCCCGCGCCATCCTGGGACTAGCCAACGCCCGAACTTCAGACACAACTCGCGGAGAAGGCCGCCGCGCAAGGCTTTTCCGTCCGACAGGTGGAGCGCCTCGTCAAGAAGATCAACGAGCCGCGAGATCCTTCCGAGACACCACTTCAGGATCCCAACATCAGGGCTGCTGTCGCAGATCTCGAAAGCGCGCTCGGAACCCGCGTACGAATCGTCGAAAAGACCGACCAGCGCGGCCGAATCGAGATCGAATATTACTCCCAGGAAGACCTGCAGCGGGTTTACGAACTGATTCTGCCTGGCACGCGGAAGGAATAAAGTGGTGCCGGCGGCAGGACTCGAACCTGCGACCTGCGGATTATGAGACCGCCGCTCTAACCACCTGAGCTACACCGGCAATGATAGCCGCTTTCTCAAGGTTAGGCAGAGCGCTTGCACAGGATGTCAACCTAAGGGTCCTAAAGTCATTAAAAAGCTTGACAAAATATGCCAACATTAGATTATCTTAATAGTGGAGTCGGGGATGCAGATGCGCCCGACCGACAGCGAAGTACCGTAGGAGGTTTATATCGACTACGATTACCTATCGGGGCGACTACCGGCTTCCTCGACTTGCTTCACCTGAGGCGGATGAACAGCAGGGTGAGAATAATAGCCTCACCAGCTCGCGGCGCTTACACCGCAGTCTCAAATTGCTGCGGCTGAGCATAGCGGGGGTCGGCGGTCGCCCTGAACCATATCCTGCTCTCATTTGACAGTCTCTTTTCCCCTCCAGTAGATTCGTTCTAGTGCCGCTCCCAGTCATCGAATTTCGCGGCGTCTCCAAGAGCTATCCGATCTACTCGACGCCCAGCGCGCGCCTCAAGGAACTTGCCTACCTCAATCGAATTTCGTTTCACCGCGATTTCTTGGCACTTGAGCGACGTGACCTTCGAGGTCCCTCGCGGCGAGACGTTCTGCATCGTGGGCGAGAACGGCTCCGGAAAAAGTACGCTGCTGCAGATGGTCGCCGGCATTCTGCATCCCACTAAAGGCGAGGTGACAGTCCGCGGGCGCGTAGCCGCGCTGCTCGAACTTGGCGCCGGATTCAATCCCGAATTCAGCGGGCGCGACAATGTCTACGTGAATGCCGCCATCCTCGGTCTCTCGCGCCGGGAGATCGATGCGAAGTTCCACCAGATCGAAGAATTTGCCGAGATCGGCGACTTCATCGACCAGCCGGTCAAGACTTACTCGAGCGGCATGGCAGTGCGGCTGGCGTTCGCCGTGGCGATTCACGTGGACCCTGAGATTCTGCTGGTAGACGAAGCGCTCTCGGTCGGCGATATTTATTTCCGCCAGCGCTGCATGCGCAAAGTTCATGAGATGCGCGGCGGCGGCGTGACCATCCTGTTCGTTTCGCATGCGATGAGTGAGGTCAAATCCATTGGCGACCGCGCCATGTGGCTGGACGCCGGTAGAATCGAGGCAACTCGGCAGAAGCGATGATGTCGTCACGCATTACATGGCCGCGATGGTCGAAAAAGATAATGCCTATCTCACCATGGCCCATCGCAACGCGGAGATGATCCCGCATGCTCCGGTGCGTCCACCCGAAATAGTCGAAACCATCCCGAATATTGACCATCGCTTCGGCGATGGCCGCGCGGAAGTGATCGGCATCGCGGTCCTCGATCTGGCGGGCCAGCCCGTCTACATCCTCGAGCCTTCGACTGACATCGTGGTCCGGATCAGCGTTCGCGCTCACGAGGATATTACACTGCCGATAGTGGGATTCATGATGCGCAACCACATGGGACTCGATTTCGCGGGTACCAACACCGCGCGGGAAAGCTTCGATTTTCCTCCCATGGCAGAGGGGGATGTTTACACGGTTGATTTTCACCTCCAGCTTCCGGAGCTCTATCCATCGTCCTTTTCCTTCTCGCCCGCGATCGCCGATGGCACGCTCCATTCCTACAAAACCTGCGACTGGGTGGACAATGCCATCGTTCTGCAGATGGGCCCGGCCGAGGGCGAGATTTACGGCCACGTGCACTTGCCCTGCCGCGTTGAGTTGAACCGCTGCCTGGTAAATGCCGCGCCTGTCCTTTCCCACGCGGAGCCCAACGTTGGTTGAGTTCACCGGCGAGCGCGTAATTCCGGGCCAAGTGAACGACGATCTGTGGAGTGAGCACATCGCTCGCTACGCCTTCGCGCGCCGCTACGCGGAAGGACGTCGAGCGCTAGATGCAGGCTGTGGAACCGGCTACGGGTCGGCCGAACTCGCGCAGTCGGCCATTGCCGTTACAGGTGTCGATGTCTCCACGGAAGCGATCGCATTCGCCCGCGCCACCTATCCAATGCCCGGTTTGCGCTTTGTGGTTTCCTCCTGCGCGGCGATGCCCTTCCCGCAGAACGTCTTCGATCTGGTGGTGGCGTTCGAGGTGATCGAACATCTGCCACACCACCGGTCCTTCCTTCAAGAATGCGCGCGTGTGCTCACACACCAAGGTCTGTTCATCGTTTCTTCGCCCAATAAGAACTACTACGCCGAGTCCCGCGCCAAGACGGGTCCCAATCCCTATCACGTACATGAGTTCGAAGCGCGAGAATTCGTGGAAGAACTCTCCGGAGTGTTCCAGAACGTTCGCTTGGTGCTGCAGAATCGGGTCGAGTCCTTCGCATTTCATCCGGCCGCGAGCTTCTGGCCGGCCGAGGCGCGCATCGATGGTGGAGGCGGCGCCGCCGAAGACGCGCATTTCCTGATCGGGTTGTGCTCGTTCGGTCCGCTGCCCGAGCCATCGTCCTTCGTCTACGTTCCGAGCGCGGCCAATCTGCTGCGCGAACGCGAGCAGCATGTCCAGCTTCTGGAACAGCAACTCATCGACACCAAGAAGTGGCTCTCCGATACCCAGACCGAGCGCGATTCTCTGCTCGATCTTTTTCGCAAGCAAAAGGAGGAGCTGGATGATCGCACGCACTGGGCCCAACGGCTCAGCGCGGAGCTGGAGGCTTCCGGACAGCGCATCGTTGAGCTGCAGAACGAGTTGGATGCTGTCACGTCAGGGTACGAAGCCAGGGTGGATGAACTGGAAACCGACAATCGCGCCAAAACCGAATGGGCGCTGGCCACCGAAGCGCGTTTCATGAAGGAACTCGAAGCGCGTGGACGGGAGCTGGCCGAATGCGTGCGTTTGCTCGAAACCGCGGAAGCGACGGTGGAGGAGCGCACGCTGTGGGCCCAGAGAGTGGAAGCTCAACGTGAAAAACTCGAGTCTCAATTGAGTATGATTCGGGCCTCACGCTGGATCAAGCTGGGTCGAAAATTCGGAGTTGGCCCGCTCATCGAGCCGCGGTGAAGACACTTCTGACGATCACCTGGCGGCTGATCAAGTCGCTCCCGTTGCTGATCGTCTCTCCGCTTCTGCTTATGGCCGCGATCATCGCTGTAGGCGCGGCTGATCTGGTCGCCGCTCTTCGTAGGACGCCGGCGCCGCCGCGCGATGAACGGCCGCGCAACACCGCGGCCAGCGTCGTGATCCCGAACTGGAACGGGCGCGATCTTCTCGCGAAATATCTGCCCTCCGTGATCGAGGCGATGACCGGCAATCCGGAGAACGAAATCATCGTGGTCGACAATGGCTCGGAAGACGGCAGCGCCGAATTCCTACGCGAGCGATTTCCCACCGTCCGGGTACTGGCGCTGGACCGGAATCTCGGCTTCGGAGGCGGATCGAATGAAGGCTTTCGCGCAGCCAAGAACGACATCGTGGTGCTGCTCAACAGCGACATGCGCGTCCAACAGGATTTCCTCGCCCCGCTGCTCGAGGCGTTCACGCGACGAAAAAGTCTTCGCCGTCTCGTGCCAGATCTTCTTCAGCGATCCCGCCAAGCTGCGCGAAGAAACCGGACTGACGCAGGGCTGGTGGGAGAACGGCGGTCTGCGCGTGCGTCATCGCATCGATGCCGGCGATCGCGGATCCCTACCCTTGCTTCTACGGCGGCGGCGGATCCTGCGCGTTCGATCGCCGCAAGTTTCTCGAGCTGGGCGGATTCGACGAGCTGCTCCGGCCCTTCTATCTCGAAGACACCGACCTAGGCTATCAAGCGTGGAAGCGCGGTTGGAAGGTCCTCTACCAGCCGCGCAGCGTCGTTTACCACGAACATCGCGGTACCATCGGAAAGCGGTTCTCGCAGCAACAGATCGACCGGGTCCTCAAGAAGAATTTCATCCTGTTCTGCTGGAAAAACATTCACGAATGGCCGCTTCTCTGGTCCCATTTCTTTTTCACTTTCGCCGGCGCGGTGCTCAGCGTGTTCTTTGGCGATTCGCCGGAGCGGGCCAGCCTCGCCGGACTATGGCGGGCAGTCGTGCAACTTGCCGGCGGCGCTCCGTTCGCGCGCTCGTGCTCGCGCCTTAGCCGTCATCACCGATAGCGAAGCCTTCCGCAGGCCGATGGGCGGCTATTTCCGCGACCGTTTTTCAAAAACGCCGCGCGACCCCGCAAAGCTCAATGTCCTGTTCGTTTCGCCGTATCCGATCTGCCCTCCCGTTCATGGCGGCGGTGTGTTTATGTACCAGACCGCGCTCGAATTGGCTCCGCTCTGTTCGCTGCACCTGGTGATTCTGCTCGACCACGATTACGAGCGCTGGCACCACTGGGAGCTGGAAGAGAAGGCGGCGTCAGTCGAGTACCTGACGCGCATGGAAGGCCAGCCCAGAGAATTTGGCTCCATACTTCCTTTTGCGGTTCGCGAATTCGCCAATGCCGATCTCGAATGGCTGATCCATCGACAGATCTATCTGCGGGAGGTCGATGTGGTGCAGCTCGAATACACCGCGCTCGGTCAATATTTCGCCGATTTTCGGCGCCTCGCCTGCGTGCTGTTCGAGCACGACATCTATTTCCAATCGATCTGCTCGAGGTCTGCCGGGGATGCCCGGGTTGATCCGGAAAACGAAAGCCACTTTCGAATATTTGCGCTCCCTTCGTTATGAACTGGGCATTCTGCCGCGCTTCGATCGTGTTCAAGTGTGCAGCGCCGAAAATGGGAACTACCTGTTGTCGTTCTTGCCGGAGCTACGCGGCCGGATCGACGACAATCGCGCCGGCATCGCGACCTTGCGCTATCAATTTCAACCTGACGGCCGCGAGCCCTATACGATGCTGTTCCTCGGAAGCTTTCGCCATACTCCCAATCAGGAGGCGCTCGACTGGTTCACATTCAAAGTGCTGCCGGCCGTTCTCGAGCGCTGTCCCAAGGCAAAACTTGTGATCGTGGGCGCGGAGGCGCCGCCCCGGCATTCGCTGCCCGATCTTCCCGAAAACATCGAGCTGCGTGGATTCGTGGAAGATGTTCGAGAGCCGCTGGCTCGCTATGCGGTCTTCGTATGTCCGATTTTGAGCGGCTCGGGAATGCGAGTGAAATTGCTCGAAGCTTTTTCGGCTGGAATTCCAGTGGTGTCCACTCGCCTGGGCGCAGAGGGCCTGGCTACAAACGACGGCGAGGTTTGCGCGCTGGCCGACGATCCTGCGGAGTTCGCGGCGAAGATCATCGAGTTATTCAACGATGCCGAGAAAGCGCGCGAAATGGCCCGCCGGGCACGCGAGCAAGTGGAGGCGACGCGCGACATGGCGGTGTTGACCCGACAATTGGTGGAAAGCTACCGCGCGGTGCTGCGGCTGAAGCGCGCGGCTGAGTCATATGGAGTATCGTCTATAAGCAGAAACACACAAGGTCGCTGAGCTAGAAGAGATTTTGGCTCTGGGCTTTGGGAATGGGGCCGAATGGTTGGGCGAGAGCCCAATGCTGTTTGGATCCTTCTTCTTAATCGCCTCGCCCCTCAACACGCCAAGTCAGGAAACCGCCTTTAGGGAAAAAGCAATTTCAATTTTGCCGGGAGGTTTATTTAGGCCGACCGTGATCGCTCCGTTTTCGGCTAGGTCGATTTGGCGCGTGAACTGGAGATGTAATTGCTTCTCTTCCAGGGAGACGCGCTTTCCCTTCTTGCGTGCAGCGATTATGTGGCCTTTGTATTCGAACTCAAAGCCAAAAAGAACACATGCCTTCGCTAGAAGTTCTGCTGGAGGACGGCGCCTATCTCCATTCACGCCGCTAGTATATGTGTTGAGGGTTCCGCGTGCCATATCTATACGAGTCGCAACGTCGGATTCGCTTAGTCCGCGTGTCTTAAGGAAGGCGTCGAATGCATCACCAAATAAATCCGTGAAATTATCGACCGGCATAGTGTCTATGATCGTTGACAATCTTCCTTTTGTCAACGATCATAGACAAAGGGGAGGCTTATATCAATGGCCCAGAGAAACGGCAGAGACCCAAGAATGGAAATCGTCTTGAGCGCCCTGCGGTCCCAAGCGCTAAAGTCTCTAAGCTTGGACAGCGCCTTCGCGAGCTCAGCGACAAAGCACTGGCCTCTGGAACCAAGGTTCTGTCTTCTGAGGAAATTCACCAACTATTGTGTGAAATCAGAGGTGGTCACTAACCTCCAAAATTGGAGAGACGATGGGGTACCGAGTATTTCTGGACGCAGACATCCTTATCGCCGCCTTTCAAGCAGAGCGCCAACTGAGGGAGTGCGCCCTTGCTATCCTGTCGGAACCGCTCTTTGACTTTTGGTACAACCCGTTACTGCACATGGAAGTAATGATCCAGCCGACTTATCAACGTCATAGTCTGGAATTGGCGTTCTACAACACATATTTCAACGGTGCCTCATGCTACGGCAATCTCAATCAGATATTCGAAATAGGCAAGCAAGAGGCGATGAAACACGGCATCGCAGCAGTTGACGCGCTCCATGTTGCCACTGCTCACCTTGCGAAATGCGCTGTGCTGGTTACAGCAGAGAAGCCGACGAAGCCGATGTTTCGGACAAAGCTCGTCAAGGTTGTTAGCATTCTCGGCATGGCCAAACCTAGCCATGCCGTACAAAAACTCTTAACCTAAGCTGGTTCCTTTGGCTTCTTTTTGGTCCTGCCAGCCTAAGAAGTGCGGCATCTCATCAGAGGTCGTGCCTTTTTGCGATTCCGCACGAGCTAATCTAAAGCTATGGCCGAATGGAAGAAGCGGGATCTAATCGAACCGGACTCCATTCTCGATGAGGAGGACGCGGCCACCCTGGCAGCGATTGATCGTGGGATCAAAGCGGTGGATGAAGGCAGGGCCGTGTCCTTCGAAGAAGCCCGGCGTGGGCTCCGTACGTGGCTTACAAGATCCTCTTCTCAGAAGACGCGCTCCTAGACTCTTAGCCCCTAATACTATTCGCTGGGTTGCTTCTTATCACTCAAATCCATCTTCAACCGCTTCACCACCTTCTCGGCGGTCTTGCTCAACTCCCCAGGAGTCGTGTCCTTGGGTGGCTCGAAAATCGACCACAGCACATTGCGGCTTTTGCGATCAACGATGAAGAGATTTCCCTTTCCTCGTGCGCCCGCATTCACGCGTTGCGCGCCGGCGCCGGCGCCAATGTCCAGGCCACCTTTCTTGTCATTCGCCTTCTTGTCGTCCTCGGCCGGCGGTTTGGGGGGCGCCGGTGGCGCGGGCGGAGGATACAGTTCAGTAAGCTTGGTCTCAAAGGACTCGCCCAGGCGATCAGTGATAATCGCGTCCGCATTTTTCGGATCTGTCACCACCTGAAAAACCCCGGCTGCGGTAAGCTGATTTGCGAGAAACTGGTCCATGCCCCCGGTCATTGCCAAAATATAGACCGTGTTCACCTGCTTGAGTTGCGGGTTCACGGCGGCAAGAGCAAGAACGGCGGCGCCGAGAACAAGGCCACAAAATAACTTCATGAGAACATGGTACCAGCGCCGGCCCGAGCCGCGCGGCGCAATGCCCGACTGTGTATAAATCGGAACGCATTACAGTGATCATCCCGTGCCTCAACGAAGAGCAAGGAATCGAGCGCGTTCTGCGCCGCATGCCGGAGTTCGTCGACCAGGTGATTGTGGTGGATAACGGGTCCACCGACCGCACTTCGGATGTGGCGCGTTCGTTCGGCGCCGAGGTAATTCGCGAGCCGGTGCGCGGTTACGGGCGAAGCTATAAGCGAGGCTTCGCGTCGGCCACCGGCGACCTGATCGTCACGCTGGATGGCGATCACAGTTATCCCCCGGATGCGATTTCGTATCTGATCGAAGCCTTCCTGCACCTGGATGTGGATTTCCTGAACGCCTCGCGTTTCCCGGTGCGGGATCGCCAGGCCATGAGTTTCAAACACAAGTTCGGCAACTGGATTCTCTCGCTCGCCATGTCGATCCTGTACTTCCGCTGGGTCCGCGACTCGCAATCCGGCATGTGGGTCTTCCGGCGCGCCATCTTGAAGGAGATGCAGCTCGAATCCGACGGCATGTCGTTCTCGGAAGAAATCAAGATCGAGGCGTTGAAAAGCTCCCGGATTCGCTTCGCCGAAATTTCGATTCTTTACTCCTCCCGCCTGGGCGAGATCAAGCTCAATCCGTGGCGCGATGGATTCTATAACTTGTGGTTCTTGGTCAGGAAGCGCTTCCGGCGGCGCGCGCAATAATGAGATTGCTGAAAACGTCGTCGAGAGCCTCACTTCGGCAGGTCGGGGACCTGCCCCACTAATGCCGCAACAAGTAGCGGTGGTCATCCCCAATTGGAATAGATCCGCACTCCTGGGGAGTTTACTGGCGCGGCTTCGGCAGCAAACCCATCCCGTCGACCGAATCATTGTCGTCGATAACGGAAGCAGTGACGATTCGTTAAAGGTGGCGAAGAGCGCCGGCGCCGAGACCATCGAGCTAGGAAAGAACACAGGTTTCAGCCACGCCGTGAACTGCGGAATCCAATCGGCTGGCTCGGGCTGGATCGCCATCCTGAACAACGACGTCGAGCCACAAGCCGATTGGCTCGCAAGACTGATGGACCAGGCAGCGTTAGCTAACGCCTGGTTTGCCGCCGGCAAATTGCTGGATGCCACGCAGCGCGACCGAATCGATGGCGCCTTCGATGCGATCTGCCGCGGCGCTTGTGCGTGGCGATGCGGGCACGGGCGTCCCGATTCGTCGCTCTGGAACCAGCCGCGCGAGATTTGCTTCGCTCCCTTCACGGCGGCGCTCTTTCGCTGGGAATTATTCCAGGAGATCGGACTGCTGGACGAAGGCTTCGAGTCGTATCTGGAAGACATCGACTTCGGAATCCGTTGTGCAACGGCCGGCTTTCAGGGAGTCTACGTTCCCGAAGCGGTCGCCTTTCATCAGGGCAGCGCAACGCTGGGGCGCTGGCATCCCGACACTGTACGGAAGATCGCCCGCAACCAACTTCTGCTCATAGCGAAACACTATCCCCGGAAGTGGATCTTACGGTATGGTTGGCCGGTCTTCGTCGCCCAGGGTCTGTGGGGAATCGTCGCGCTACGCCATGGGGCTGCCGTTGCATACCTTCAAGGCAAATCGGAGGGCATACGGCGATTTCGTTCGGCCCGAGGAAAATCCCCGGCCAACCTTCCGGCTATCGTCGAGCGCAGTGAAAGAGAGATTCGAGACCTGCAGCAATTGACAGGCTTCGATCTCTACTGGAAACTGTACTTTGCGCTGACGTGAGCCGGGCATGAATCAGACCGGGGTGGTGGTTGTGACTTACAACTCGGCCGATGTCATCGGACGGTGCCTGGATTCCTGCGCGGGCCTTCCAGTTGTTGTGGTCGATAACGCTTCGAGCGACGCTACCCGCGATTTAGTCCAGCAACGACCGTCCATAAGGCTGATCAGTAACGCCTGTAACCGCGGGTTCGCCGAAGCCGTGAACCAGGGGGTCGCCGCGCTGGAAACGGAATTGATTCTGCTGCTCAACCCGGACGCCGAGCTTGTGAGCCCGATTGATCGGATGGCTGAGGCCTGCGCGAGAGAGGGCGTTGGAGCGGCTGGAGGAAGGCTGGTGGATGAGTCCGGCAACGTCCAGTCGGGCTTCACGCTGCGCCGCTTTCCCACGCCTGCGGCGTTGATCTTCGAAGTGCTGGGAATCAATCGCATGCTCCCCAGGAATCCGGTAAATCGACGCTACCGCTGCCTGGACGTGGATCTTACTCAGCCCGCCGAAGCCGATCAGCCGCCCGGGGCATTCCTGATGTTTCGGCGCGATCTGTGGCAGGGGTTGGGCGGTTTTGACACACACTTCTACCCATTGTGGTTTGAAGACGTCGATTTTTGCAAGCGGGCGCGCAATTTGGGGTTGAAAATCCGATATGTCCCGCAAGTAATCGCCCACCATCGAGGTGGCCATAGCATTGCTAGGCTGGATTGGGAACGCCGCCAACTTTACTGGTATGTTAGCCTTTTAAGGTACGCCTCTAAGCACTTTCGGCCGTACGCATACCGGGGAGTGAGCGCGGCTGTGGTGTTAGGTGCCATTTTTAGAGCGGCGATCGAGACGGTTCGGTGGAGAAGCGCAAGGCCGCTCAAAGTCTATGCGACGGTTGCGAAGGTCGCGGGACGCAGCCTGATTTCTGGCCGCGTTGGGGACGCGGAGTGTTTGGGTAATTATGGCAAGGCAGTAGGGTGAGAGCAGTAAATCAAAATCTAGAATTAGAGACACCACTCACATACAATGTCCGATAACGATAGGGTTTCGGTAACAATCGTCACATATAACAGCGGCCGGTTTATCAAGAGATGCCTGGAATCCGTCTTGGCACAACGCTATGCCAATAAGGAGATTATTGTCATCGACAATGCCTCCTCGGACGGCACGGTGGATATTCTCGAACAGTTCGAGGATCGCTGCCAGATCATTTACAACGATGAAAACATCGGGTTCGCCGCGGCACAGAATCAGGCCATTCGCAGCAGCTCCGCTGAGTGGGTATTGACGCTCAATCCGGATGTCTTGCTGCTCCCGAATTTTATCCAGGCCTTGGTGGACGCCGGGCAATTCGATTCCAAAATTGGAACGGTCTGCGGAAAGCTGCTGACGATTCTCGCCACCTTCGATCTTCCGGACAAACCGCTGGTGGATTCCACCGGCATCTATTTCACGCCCATGCTGCGGCATCTGGATCGCGGCAGCCAGGAAGTAGACAATGGACACTACCTCAAGCACGAATATGTCTTCGGGGCCACGGCGGCAGCGGCGCTGTATCGCCGCCAGATGATCGACGACATTTCGATCGGCGAAGAATTCTTCGATCCTGATTTCTTCGTCTACCGGGAAGATGCGGATGTTGCCTGGCGGGCGCAACTCCTGGGCTGGAAGTGTATTTATACGCCGCACGCGCGAGGTTATCACGTGCGCAAGGTGCTTCCGGGCAACCGGCGAGCGCTACCGCCAGGGATCAACATGCACTCCGTGAAGAACCGATTCCTGATGCGCCTGAAAAACATGACCGGCGATCTTTACAAGCGCAACTGGCTATCCATCACGACCCGGGATGTCGTTGTATTGGGCGCCTGCCTGGTGCGCGAGCAGAGTTCGCTCAAAGCGTTCTGGTATGTCACGCGGAATTGGAAGCGCGTCATGGCCAAGCGGCGTGAAATCATGAGCCGCAAGCGCGTGGACGACGATTACATCGCCAGTTGGTTCCGCTACAAGCCGGTGAGCAGTCCGGCCGCTAAGTCGCGCGCCTTGGCTCGTACGAAGGCGGCGGGAGACTAAGCCAAGGAGGCAGAGGCGGTCGGCAGAACGCAGCAAGCCACACGAATTGCCATTCTCGGCACACGAGGAATTCCTGCGAGGTATGGTGGCTTCGAGACCTTTGCCGAAGAGCTTTCGACGCGTTTGGCGGAGCGCGGGCAGCAAGTCACCGTGTATTGCCGCGAGCGGCCTACCGAGCCACTCTATCGCGGCGTGTCGCTCGTTTACCTTCCAACCTGGCGCCATAAATATTTCGACACCCTGGTCCATACCTTCCTGTCCACGATTCATTTAATGTTTCACCGCGCCGACGTCGCTCTCTACTGCAATGCCGCGAACGCAATCTTCACCTTCTGGCCCCGGTTCGTTGGGATCCCGACAGTTCTAAACGTCGATGGTCTGGAGCGCCATCGCAAGAAATGGAACCGGCTGGCCAGGAGCTGGTATCTGATTTCGGAACGCTTGTCGACATTCTGTCCAAAAGTGATGGTTACTGACGCCAGGAAGATCGCTGAATATTATCTCGCGCGCTATGGCAAGCGCTCCGAATTCATTCCGTACGGCGCCGAAACGGGGAAACTGGAGACGGCCGACGTGCTGGATCAGCTCGGCCTCGAGCGCGGGCGGTACTTTCTCTATGTGAGCCGCATGGAGCCGGAGAACAATGCGCTCGGGGTGCGCGAGGCCTTCGAAAAATTGACGACTCCGATGAAGCTGGCGCTCATCGGCGACGCGCCGTACGCCGAGGAGTATATCCAGCGCGTGCGAGACACAACCGATCCGCGGGTCCTGATGCCGGGCGCGATTTACGGCCGCGGTTATCACGAATTGCTGTCGCACTGCTTCGCCTACATCCACGCCACCGAGGTCGGCGGCACGCATCCGGCTCTGATTGAAGCCATGGGCCGCGGGGCGTTAGTGATGTATTTGAACACGCCCGAAAACGCCGAGGTGGCGGGCGACGCGGGAATTCCATTCGAGGACGGGGAGTTGGGCGCCAAGCTGCAGCTGGTCATCAAAATGCCCGAAGCCGAACGCGCGGAGTGGGGCCGCCGGGCGATGGAACGCGTGGCGGAGCGCTATAGCTGGGATAGCGTGACGAAAGAATACGAACGGCTCCTGCTTAAAATAGGAGTTGGGCGCCACGAAACGTAACTATGCTGCAGTGGTTGGGGATCATCATTTTCGCCGTCGGTTACTTCGCGTTGATGCGCTGGGTTCTTCCAAAATTCGGCGTGCCCACCTGAATGTCCGGCTCATGCTACGTCGAGTCTCGACAGCCAAAAGCGCCGGCAACCCAGATCAGTAAGGACCACTAGATTAGGCCTTAGGTCCGCAGCCCACCGAAGAACGCCTGGATGTCCTCGGCCAGCAATTCCGGCTCCTCGGCCGCGGCGAAATGACCGCCACGCGGCATATCGGTCCAGCGTTGGATGTTGTAGCTGCGCTCGATCCATTCCCGCGGGGGAAACGGGGCTTCCTTTGGAAATAGGGCGATGGCGCAAGGTACGCGAACGAACTCACCTTTCTGGAAGCACACCGGCGCTTTCTTGGTCTCGTAATACAGGCGGAATGAGGAGTGGACGGTCTGGGTCATCCAGTACAGCGTCACGTTGGTCAGCAGCTCGTCCTTGGTGAAGCGGCGTTCGACATCGCCGTCGCAGTCCGCCCAATCGCGAAATTTGGAGATGATCCAGGCCGCCAGCGCAGCGGGTGAGTCATTCAGGCCATATGCGGCGGTTAGCGGCTCATTGCGCTGGAGGTGCGAATAGGCGCCCCAGTCGGTGTACCAGCGAGCGGCCTCCTCCACATACGCCTGTTCCACGGCGGACGGCTTCGCCTCTGGTTCGAGATAAGGCTGGTACGAACCCGGAATAAAGTTGAGATGAACGCCGACGATCCGCTCGGAATGGCGAAATCCGAGGATGGTCGAGACACTGGCGCCGAAATCCCCTCCTTGCACGGCGAAGCGATCGTATCCCAGCTCGGTCATCAATCCGGCCCACAGATCGGCAATACGGAAATTGCTCATGCCGGGCTGGGTCGGCCGATCGGAAAAGCCGAACCCGGGCAGCGAGGGGACCACCACATCGAAGGAATCGCTCAGCAGCGGCAAGATCTTCAACATCTCCAGAAATGAGCCAGGCCAGCCGTGGGTGATCACCAACGGCATACGGGACGGACCTTTGCCGCGCTGGTGGAGGAAGTGAATGCCGACGCCATCCACGGTGCAACGGTAATGATGAAAACGAGCGAAGCGGGCGATTCGAGCTTTCCAGTCGAACTCGTCCTTCCAGTAACGGCAGACCTCTTGCAGGTAGTCGAGCGGGAATCCGTAGTCCCAACCGGCGCCGGGGATCTGATCCGGCCAGCGGGTGCGCGCCAGGCGCTCGTGAAGATCGCGTACGGCAGCTTCGGAAAAAGGAATTTCGAATCGATCGATGGCCATGGACTTGCCGCCTCATCAAGTTTAGCGGCCTTACCATGGAGTTATGGGCCCGTTCGCCTACCGATCCTGGGTGGAGATTTCGCTCAAGCAGATTGCCGACAATTTTCAAGCGGTCCGGGATGTGGTGGGCCCGGCGGTGGAAGTGATGCCGGTGGTGAAGGCGGACGCCTATCGGCACGGCGCCATCGAAGTATCGAAGACACTGACCAATGCCGGCGCGCGCTGGCTGGCGGTCAGCAATGTCGAGGAGGGCGTGATCCTCCGCGAGCGCGGCATCACTACGCGCATCCTCGTCATGGCGGACTTTCTGCCGTCCGAGCGCGCCGGTTTGCTGGACCACAACCTCACGCCGGTGATCCACTCGCTCGCCGATATTCACGAATGGGATCGCCTCTCGGGACTCCGTGGCATGGTGAGCGCTTATCATCTGAAGATCGACAGTGGCATGGGACGGCTCGGCACGCGCGCTTCGGCGGGCGAGATCCTGGATGCCATCGGCGCCGCCAAACATGCGAGGCTGGAAGGCTTGATGACCCATTTCGCCTCGGCCGCAAACTATGCCAGTTCGCAGACCGAAGAGCAGACCCGCGTGTTCCACAACGTTTGTTCGGAATTGGCGAGAGCCGGTGTCAACCCTCCGTTCCTGCACTTGGCGAGCAGCACGCCGGTAGCCTATGGTCGCCGCGATGCCTGGCAGCGCATGGTGCGGCCGGGCCACGCCATCTATGGTTATGTTTCGCCAGTGGCCAAAGGCAACGCTCCGCCGCGATTACTGGACGTCAGACCCGCGCTGACCTGGAAGACCGCGGTGCTCTCGGTGAAGGACTTGCCGGCCGGCGCGCTGGTCGGCTATGGCGGCATTTTCCGAGCGACGCAGCCGACGCGGATCGCGGTTCTCGCCGCCGGTTACGCGGATGGCATCCCGCACCGGCTCTCGAATAAAGGCCGCGTGATCGTCAAAGGTCAGCTCGCTCCGATCCTGGGGGCCGTCTCGATGGATCTCACTACCATCGACATCACGCACTGCCCGCCCGTGGCGGTCGGCGATGCGGTGACTCTGCTTGGCTCGGAAGCCGGGTTCTCAATTGACGCGCAGCAGATCGCGCGCATCGCCGGAACCATTTCTTACAGCGTACTCTGCGGGATTCACGCCCGCGTCAAAAGAATTTATGTGGATTGATCTTCGCTATGCGGTTCGAATGCTGGCAAAAAGCCCCGGCTTTGCGGTGGTCGCCATCCTGACGCTGGCGCTGGGCATCGGCGCCAACACGGCCATCTTCACGGTTGCGAACACGCTGCTGCTGCGACCGCTGCCTTATGCCGACCCTGGCCGGCTGGCGCTGCTCTTCGCCGACCGACGCGGGCAGCTGCAAGGCTTCTCCTATCTGCGCTACAGTTTGCTCCGCGATCAGACCCGTTCCTTCTCCGGTGTTGCAGCGTTCGCCAGCGATACGTTCAACCTGACCGGCCGCGGCGATCCCGAACAGCTTTCATCAGCTCGCGTTTCGGCCAACTTCTTCGACGTGCTCGGTGTGCGCCCGGAGTTGGGCCGTTCGTTCGCGGTGAACGGAGATCAGCTCGATGCAAAACCGGAGGTCATGATCAGTCACACGCTTTGGCTGCGGCGCTTCGGAGCGGGGAAGGACATTATCGGAGAAAGCGTCGAGCTGGACTCTCGGGACTACACCATCATCGGCGTTCTGCCATCGGGTTTTGCTTTCTCGGAGCTCGGCGCCAATGTGGATATTTGGTCGCCGCGGGTGTTTGAGCACAGCCTGGCGAGCGCGGAGCGCGTCCGGCTCGGGGTCGGCTATCTCTACGGGGTCGCGCGTCTCGAGTCCGGAACCACGCGAGAGCAGGCACAAGCCGAGATGGACGTGCTCAATCGCCAATATCAGCGCGACAATCCGGGCCGTCCCGACGTCGACCCCAACCAAAAGATCGTGGTGCGCGACCTTCAACAACAGGTGGTCGCTAACTTTCGTCCCGCTCTGCTGGTCCTCATGGGTGCTGTCGGATTCGTATTGTTGATCGCCTGCGCAAACGTGGCTAGCCTGCTTTTGTCACGGGCGCTCGGCCGCAAGAAGGAAATCGCCGTCCGCGCGGCATTGGGCGCAAGCCGTGGAGCCCTCGTCCGCCAATTGATCGTCGAAAGTTTGCTGCTTGCTATGGTGAGCGGGATCTGCGGGATTCTGCTGAGCCAGTGGTGCACGCATGTGCTCGCCTCGCTGACGTTGTCAAATTTGCCAAGGATGGCCGGGGTACGCATGGATATCCCGGTGCTGGCGTTTACGATCGTCATTTCACTGGCGAGCGGGATCCTGTTCGGACTGGCGCCCGCGCTCCAGCTATCAAAGCCGGATCTCAACACTGTTTTGCGCGATGAGGGCCGCGGGAGCACGGGAAGCCGGGGTCGAAACCGCGCGCGCAGTCTGATGGTCATCGCGCAGGTGGCGCTCTCGATGGTGCTGCTGGTCGGCTCAGGCCTGCTGATTCGCAGCTTCCTGCGCCTTCAGACTGTCAACCTGGGATTCGACCCGGCACGGGTGCTAACGATGCGGATCGCATTGCCGCCGACCAAGTACGCTACTCCGCTTCAGCAGATAACTTTCTACAATCGAGTGCTCCGAGCGGTGCAGCCGTTGCCGGGAGTCCAGGCCGCGACCATCTCGTCCGCCATTCCACTCAATCCATCGCGGCGATCGCCCATGCTGCCCGAAGGACAACCGATCGTGCCATTCGGCCAGCGACCCATTCTCAACATTCAAACCATCAGCCGGGACTACGCGCGCGTCCTGCGCGTCCCGCTATTGCGCGGGCGCGAGTTCACCGATCATGACAACGCCGACGCGCCCGGGGTCGCGATTGTCAACGAAGCTGTGGTGCGCCGTTACTGGCCGAACGATAATCCCATTGGCAAACACATCTTGCTGGGGCAGCGGCCACAGCCGGTGGAAGTGGTAGGCGTATTCAGTGACCTGAAGAACGTGACCCTGGGAGACGACGCTTCGCCCGAGATAATTTTGCCGTTTTCCCAACTTCCCTGGCCGTTGTTGAACCTGAGCGTTCGCACCGCGGGTGATCAGCGCAATCTAATCTCGGCCATTCGCCGCCAGGTTTCCGAGGTCGATAAAGATCAACCGTTGACCGACGTGCGAACCATGGATGAGGTGATCGGCTCCGCCAGCGCGCAGCCGCGCCTTACGATGCTTTTGCTCGGTGTGTTTTCGGCGGCCGCGCTGATTCTGGCCATCGTCGGGATCTATGGCGTCATCGCTTACTCGGTCGCGCAGCGGACCCAGGAGTTGGGCATTCGCATGGCGCTGGGCGCAGATCCAGGCGATGTTCTGAAGCTGGTAGTCGGCCATGGCTTAGGACTAACGCTGACTGGGATTGCGATCGGCTTGGCCGGCGCCTTCGCCCTGACGCGCCTGATGTCGAGCCTGCTGTACCAAACCAGCGCGACGGATCCGATCGCTTTCGCCGTCAGCGCGCTGCTGTTCACCGCCGTGGCGTTGCTGGCCAGTTATTTGCCGGCCCGGCGCGCTACGCGGATCGATCCGACGGATGCGCTCAGGTAGAATTGAGAAGAGTCCACTCAATGAAGACGGTGACCGCCCTTCAGGCCAAGAAAAACTTCGGAGAACTTCTCGATCGTGAGGAAGTTGTCATTACGCGGCATGACCAGCCGGTCGCGAGGATTGTTCCTGAGGGTACCAGGAACCTGGAAGAGATTCGGCGGGCGGTTGCGGATCTTCACGCACTACGCACGGAGATGGCGCAGCGTAAGGGATTCAAGCCACTAACCGACAAAGAGATCAAAAGATGCAATAAACGAAGGCCGTCCTTGAAACTAGCGGATTTGTTGCCGACGCTTCCGTCGGTGTCGCATGGGCGACGGCTCAATCCGGCGAAGTGACAAGAAGTCTGTTAGATGAAGTGGTCTTCTGGCCGACCTTGGCTCGTTCCCGTCCTTTGGATGTTCGAAGTAGCTCACTCCCCTGCTCGTTCTGGTGCGCCGACGGAAGATCTCTGCTGAAGAGTACGCGCGGGCGCGCCACGATCTTGCCGATCTCCGACCACTAGTAGATGACGAAGGTCCTAGCGTGGCCTTCGCCGCAACCTCCGAGATAGCTGAGAAAAGTGGGCTCTCAGTGTCTGATGCCGTATACCTGGAGCTCGCCCTGCGAAGGGGCCTCCCGCTTGCTTCATGCGACGGAACTTTGAATAAAGCCGTCCGGCGCTCAGGCCTGAAGACTCTCCTGGATTAGCTCAAACGTCCAGATTCCGCACATCCAGCGCGTTCTCTTCAATAAACTTGCGCCGGCTCTCGACATCTTCGCCCATCAGCGTCGAGAAAATGGCTTCGGTCTCGGCCAGATCCTGCAAGTCGACCTTCAACAGTGTCCGCGTCTCGGCGTTCATGGTGGTCGACCACAACTGCTCGGCATTCATCTCGCCCAGGCCTTTGTAGCGCTGGATGGATACCTCGCGCGTGCCTTCGCTCTTGATATGCTCCAGCAGCTCGCGCCAGCCTGGCTGCGTCTCCGACTTGCTATCTCTCAACACCTTGAACGGCGGCTGATTGTACTTGGCCACCTGGCGAGCGATGGTTCGCATGCGCCGGAACTCAGGCTGCAACACCAGGTCCACGCCGATGGTGCGTTCCGCATTGGTCGGATCGCGATACACGACCTTCCAGGTTTCATGCTCGTCCTCATGTTCCAGCCTGGCTTCCACTTTGACTGCCTTCAGGGCCGCCGCTACCGGCTCGAGGTTGGCCTTCTCGTGGAAATCCGCCTTAGTGTCCAACTTATGCTCGACGTTCGCCAACACCTCCACTACTCGTGGATCTCGCATGCGCCTCTCCACACGCCGGAACATCTGCTGGAACTCGTCCAGCGACATCAGGAAATTACGGAGCTCCGTGCCTTCCAGCTTCACATCGACCCTGGTCTGGACTGTTAAATTTTCCGTGGCCCGGCGCAGAATTTCACGCGTGAACTCCTTATCGTCCTTGATGTACTTCTGGGTCTTGCCCTTCTTGATCAAGTACAGAGGCGGCTGCGCCACAAAGACGTGGCCGCGCTTGATCAGCTCCTGCATGTGACGGAAGAAGAAGGTAAGCAGCAGGGTGCGGATGTGCGAGCCGTCCACATCGGCGTCGGTCATGATGATGATCTTATGGTAACGGAGCTTGGTGACATCAAAATCCGCGAGGCCGATCCCAGTGCCGATGGCGGTGATCATCGACCGGATTTCCTCATGCCCCAGCATCTTGTCATAGCGGGCCTTTTCCACGTTGAGGATTTTTCCGCGCAGCGGCAGGATCGCCTGATAGCGCCGGTCGCGGCCTCCCTTAGCGGTGCCGCCGGCCGATTCACCTTCGACCAGGAAAAGCTCGCAACGCTCTGGATCTTTTTCCTGGCAGTCGGCCAGCTTGCCAGGCAGCCCTCCCGAATCGAGCGCGCCCTTGCGCCGCGTCAGATCGCGAGCCTTGCGCGCGGCTTCCCGAGCCCGCGCCGCATCGATCGCCTTGCCGACGATCTTCCGCATCACCGCCGGATTCTTATCGAAATATTCGCCTAGCTTCGAATTCACGAACTGGACTACGAAACCCTGAATATCGCTGTTTAGCTTGCCCTTGGTCTGCCCTTCAAACTGCGGCTGGGGCAGCTTCACGCTCACCACCGCGGTCAACCCTTCTCGCACGTCGTCGCCGCTGAGACCCTCTTTTACATCCTTGAACAGACCGGCTTGCTGGCCGTACGCATTGATGGTGCGCGTGAGTGCGCTGCGGAATCCACTCAAATGCGATCCGCCATCGACGGTATTGATATTGTTGGCGAAGCTGAAGACGTTTTCCGAGTAACCATCGTTGTATTGCAGGGCGACTTCCATGGCCAGCGCGCCGCCGTTCGGCATTTCGCGCTCGCCTTCGAAATAAATCGGCTTTTCGTGCAGCACCGCTTTGCCGCGATTCAGGTGCTTGATGAATTCGGCGATGCCGCCGCTGTAATGAAACTCCCCTTGTTTGGCCGGCTCAACCCGCTCATCGGTGAGCGTGATGGTGAGGCCCTTGTTCAAGAACGCCAGCTCGCGCAGACGCTGCGCCAGAGTGTCGTAGTTAAATTCCGTCGCAGCCATGATGGAGGAGTCCGGCTTGAACGTAATTTTGGTCCCGGTTTTCTTTCCAGCTTTGCCGGCCTTGGCGAGCGGCGCTTTGGGAGCGCCCTTTTGATACTCCTGCTCCCAGGTATACCCATCGCGCCAGATCTCGAGCTGCAGGATTTCAGACAGCGCATTCACGCAACTCACGCCGACGCCGTGCAAACCACCCGAGACTTTGTAGCTTTTGGAATCGAACTTGCCGCCGGCGTGCAGCTTGGTCATGACGACTTCGGCCGCTGAGACGCCCTCTTCTTCGTGCATGTCCACCGGAATGCCGCGCCCGTTATCGACGACGGTGATCGAGTTGTCGATATGAATGGTGACTTCCACCCGGTCGCAGAAGCCGGCTAGGGCCTCGTCCACCGAGTTGTCTACAACTTCGTACACCAGGTGATGCAGCCCGTTTTCGGTGGTCGAGCCGATGTACATCGCCGGCCGCAACCGCACCGCTTCCAGGCCTTCCAGCACCTTGATACTACTGGAATCGTAAACGTCTACCGGACCCATTTCTTTTGTTGCCATGTGATGCTCAATCCTTAAACTAAGTACTGCTCAACTGCCTGCTGCTTTCAGCCAGTCAGATCCGCATCGGCATCACCACGTACCGATACTTGTAATTCGCCGTGCCATCGCCGGCCGGCCTCAACTCGCCCGCGCTATGTGGATCTTTAAAGTGAAACGCCACCTGCGCCTCGGTGGTCGCTCGCAAGAAATCGAGCAGGTAACTTGCGTTGAAGCCAATCTCCACTGGCTCGCCGTCATACTCGGCCGGCAGGCTCTCCTCGCTTTCGCCAGTTTCAGAGAGCGACGAATGAATGTGCAACTCGCCCTCCTGCACGCGCAGCTTAATGGCCCGCGACCGCTCGTCCGAGAATTGCGCAACACGCTCAATCGACTTCCGTAATTCCTCGCGGTCCAACGTCACTGAGTGCGGATGATCCTTCGGCAACACTCGCTCGAAGTCCGGAAAGTTGCCGGTTAGTTTCCTGCTCAGCAACAAGCGGTCGCCCAGTTGGAAGAACAGGTGATTCTCGTCGCCTGAGAACTGAATCATTGCGTCCGAGTTCGATTCTCCGCCGAGCTTCAGAATCTCGCCCATAGCCTTACGTGGCAGGAGCGCCCGGTACGTTCCGGTCACTCCCGGCAGATCGATCTGGCTCTCCACCATTGCCAGACGATGCCCATCTGTCGCCACCATCGCCAAGCCGCTGCTTTTCAACAGCAACAGAGATCCGTTCAAAGTGAAGCGAGATTCTTCCATGGAGATGGCGAAAATGGTTTTCGCGATCAGCGATGCCAGCACCCCGACCGGGATCTGCGCCAGCACAGCCGGCATCTGCGGCAGCTCCGGAAAACTCTCGCGCGACATTCCGGCGATCCTCGTGCGTGAACGCCCGCACACCAGGCTGGCCCATTGGTTTTCTTGGAGCTTGACCTCCAGGTCGGCATCCGGCAGCAGCCGGACGTAGTCCAGCAACCGCTTAGCCGGTATCGTTCCGGCGCCCTGCTTCTTAACTCGAGCAGGACAGGAAGAGCGTATCCCCAACTCCAGATCGGTTGCCGTTAGATTAATTCGATCCCCCTGCGCCTCAACCAGGACGTTCGACAAGATCGGGATCGTAGTCTTCTTCTCCACCACGCCCTGGGAAAGACTTAACTCCCGAACCAGATCCGTCTTGCTAACTGTGAACTCCATCGTTTCCCCTCGCCTTTTGTCCTTGCTTTCCTTCGGGTCCGGCTAGTTCTAATCTC
The DNA here is from genome assembly GCA_963780485.1 of Bryobacterales bacterium. Classification (GTDB taxonomy): domain Bacteria; phylum Acidobacteriota; class Terriglobia; order Bryobacterales; family Bryobacteraceae; genus Palsa-89. Next base: position 283,813 of record CAWACO010000001.1, on the reverse strand, counting down.
TCTCCATAAATTGCTATGTACTAGAACCGTAATAGTAGGAGCTGTTGAAAAGTTGATTTCTCTCTAAATTATACAAAACTCAGAAACTTCTTGCCACTGAAACCTGTGAATCCTGAGGTGTCATGTGGTCTAAAATTTTGTGCCTTCCGGTTCCATCCACAGTACTCACACGGCTTCCGGTCTACCTTTTGTGGAAAAACAATATAACCCTAATGGATTGAGTCTACTAGCTTGTGGATGAGGCTGTTCAAATCCGAGTCCTGTTGCCGGAGATGGTCAATTTTCTGGATCGAGTGCAGAACCGTGGTGTGATGTTTGCCATTGAATGCCCGTCCGATCTCGGGCAGCGACGCCGGGGTCAGCTCCTTGGCCAGATACATAGCGATCTGCCGAGGGTAAGCGATCTTGCGCTCATTGGTCTTCTGCTTGAGCTGGGCGGGCTGCAAGGAAAAGTTGTCGGCAACCACCCTCACGATGGATTCGATTGTGATCCGCCGTTCCGGGATATGGGTCAGATGCTTCAAAGTCTGCTGGGCCATCTGCAGCGTGATCGGGGTGCCGGTCACGGATGAATAGGCGACCAGTTTTATCAACGCCCCTTCCAGTTCACGAACATTAGACTTCGTTTTTGTGGCGATGAAGATTCGGACGTCTTCCGGTAGCTTTATTCCCTCCAGCTCCGCCTTCTTTTCCAGAATGGCCATCTTGGTTTCGAGGTCGGGCGGCTGAACGTCCACCATTAGACCCCATTCAAAGCGCGACCGCAGCCTTTCCACCAGTCCCGGAGTGCTCTTAGGTGGCGAGTCACTCGAAATTACGATCTGTTTTTGGTGCTCAAAAAGCTCGTTAAAGGTGTGAAAGAACTCCTCCTGGGTGCCATCTTTGCCGGCCAGGATCTGGATGTCATCCACCAGGAGCGCGTCGGCGTTGCGATAATGCCGGTGGAACAGCTGCATGCGGTCGGTCTTGATGCAGGTGATCATCTCATTCATGAACCGCTCACTGGATGTGTAGATGATACGCATTCCGGCGTAGCGGTCGGTTAGCGATCGTCCGATCGCATGCATGAGATGGGTCTTGCCCATTCCCACTCCCCCGTAGATGAAGAGCGGGTTGTACGATCTGGAAGGGCTGGAGGCCACAGCCTGTGCTGCCGCGTGAGCGAACTGGTTGCAAGAACCCACCACGAACGAATCGAAGGTGAACTTCGGATTTAAGCTGATGGTGGGCGAGAACACGATCTCGGGTTTTTCGTCCGTCGCGCTTTTCATAGAAACGATCTGTGCAGCGCCCTGGATCTCATACGCAACCTGTTTCACGGTGAGATTCAGCACGCGGATTGCGGACCATATCTGAGGCGCATACTCCTGCTCGATCCAATCCCGAGTCGCGGTGTCTGGAACGCTCACCCAGAGTTTGGCGCCATCAGTTCTGAGGAAAAAAGTTTTCGACAGCCAATTCTGGTAGGCTTCGAGGCTTATGTTGTCGGAAATCAGTTTCTTTATTTGTTCCCAGCTATTCATTCTTTTGTCACAATCCGCGCACTTTTTGCACACTTTTTCCACAGCCTGTGGAAAAGCTATAATCCAAACTCTCGATTCTGAGGGAACCGACTGATTCGAAACGACGGTGCCGGGCGGTTCAGTGCCTCCCACTCCGTGTTGCGGCAAAGTCAGTCTAGCACAATTACCAGCCTTCGCAACTACTAAATTTTGGACCGTTATTCACATTGTTTTCAGTAGCTTACATAAAACAGTATGGTTCTCAAATGTTAGAATCACGACCCGCCGACAATGTGACGTTTTGATAAACTACCACTCGCGCGACGCTTGCGCTGGAAGCCGCGCCACCAGCAGTCATTTGACAGTTTCGCGCATGGCGCGCGACAATAAAATTCGATTACCGAGCCGCGACCGCAAGGAAGCGGTAGCAAATGCGGGAGTAACTCAGCTGGTAGAGTGCAACCTTGCCAAGGTTGATGTCGCGGGTTCGAATCCCGTCTCCCGCTCCATCCTTCCCGGAACATATCCCAGTAAATTCGCGTATTCGAGAGTGGAGGCTTGCCATGCTTAGTTTCCTGCTGTTTGTCATCCTCTTCATTCTGTGCTGGCCGTTAGCTTTGATGGCGCTGATCCTCTACCCCATTGTGTGGCTCCTGCTGCTTCCGTTCCGCCTGATCGGCATCGCAGTGGGCGGCGTGCTTGAGCTGGTGTGGGCGCTGATTACGTTGCCGGCGCGCTTGATTCGGCGCATCGCCTAGACTTTTCCGCGTTTACAATAGGGCCATGGCCCGCTTCCCCGGCGTTGATTACTTTCTCATCGACTCGCAATTCTCCGAACAGGAGCTTCTGGTGCGGCAAACCGCGCGGCAGTTCGTCGATGATCGCGTTATTCCGATCGTACGCGACTGTTTTCGCGAAGCGCGCTTTCCGCGCGAGTTGATACCCGAGTTCGGCCGGCTCGGTTTTCTGGGAGCGAATCTCGAAGGCTACGGCTGCGCGGGGATGAGCAACGTCGAATATGGCCTGGTGATGCAGGAGCTGGAGCGCGGCGATTCAGGACTCCGGAGTTTTGTTTCCGTGCAGGGCGCACTGGTTATGTACCCGATCCTGTGCTACGGATCGCCCGAACAAAAGGACCGTTGGCTTTCCAAGATGCAGTCGGGCCAAGCCATCGGATGTTTCGGACTCACCGAGCCCGGCTTTGGCTCGAATCCCGCGGGGATGCAGACGCGCGCCAGGAAAGACGGCGATCACTGGATTCTGAACGGCGAAAAAACGTGGATCACCAACGGCACCCTGGCCGACGTCGCCCTGGTGTGGGCCCGCGCCGACGACGGCATCCGCGGCTTTCTGGTGGAGAAGGGCACGCCCGGTTTCACCGCCACCGATATCCACGGCAAGCTGTCGATGCGCGTGTCGGTGACCTGCAGCCTGGCGCTGTCGGATGTCCGGGTGCCAGCTTCGGCGATGCTTCCCGGCGCGAAGGGACTGAAGGCCCCTTTAGCATGCCTGTCGCAAGCCAGGTTCGGCATCGGCTGGGGCACGATCGGCGCCGCGATGGATTGCTACGAGACCGCGCGCCAATATACGATCCTGCGCAAGCAGTTCGACGACAGGCCCATCGCCAGCCATCAGCTTGTCCAGGAAAAACTGGCGTGGATGATCACCGAAATCACCAAGGCGCAACTGCTGGCCCTGCAGGCCGGGCGCGTGAAGGACGAAGGCAAGATCGAGCCCGCCCATATTTCAATGTTGAAGCGCAACAACGTCGCCATCGCGCTCGATTGCGCGCGGCTGAGCCGCGATCTCATGGGCGCCAACGGGATCATCGACGAGTACCCGATCATGCGCCATATGTGCAATCTGGAAACGGTGAAAACTTACGAAGGCACCGAGCATATTCACACGCTGGTGATCGGCGAGCGGGTGACGGGGATCCCGGCGTACAAATAAAGTATGCTCCGGCGCTCGCCCCTCTTCACGCTCACCGTCATCCTCACCCTGGCGCTCGGCATCGGCGCGAACACGGCCATCTTCACGGTGGTCAATGCTGTCTTGCTCCGCCCGCTTCCCTATCGCGATCCTGCGCGTCTGGTCGCCATCTGGGACAGTTATCAGCCACAGTTTGCCAAACTCGGTGTTTCGCCAACCGAGTATGACGAATGGCGGCGCCAGACAGATATCTTCGAAGAGGTCGCGCGCTATCGCTACGTCGCCGTCGGCAAAGAGACTAACCTTACCGGCGGCCGCGAACCGATCCGCGTGCAGCCCACCTGTGCCAGCTCCAGTTTTTTCTCCATCCTGGGAGTTCGCCCCATGCTGGGCCGTGCTTTCGAAGCCGCCGATGATGCTCCCAACGCCGCTCCAATTGCGCTCTTGAGCCATCGCCTGTGGCTGGATTACTTCAGCGGGAATCCGAACCTCATCGGCGCGCCCATTCAGCTCAACGGCCAGGCGTTCACAGTAGTCGGTGTGCTGCCTCCCGATTTTCACCTGCCCGCCTGGGCCGACCTGTGGCTGCCTCAGTCCCAAGCCGGCGACGAAATATCGAGTCCGGTGCGGCATGCCTTCGGTGTCATCGCGCGTCTCAGGCCGAATGTCTCGCTTCGCCAGGCGCGCGTCCGGCTGGAATCGATCGCCCAGCGCTTGGAGCGCGAGCATCCCACCACCAGCAAGGGCTTTGGCGTGACCGTCACTGGCTTACAAGAAGACTTGGCCGGCAATTTGCGCCCGGCTCTTCTGGTGCTGCTCGGCGCCGTGGCGCTGGTGCTGATGATAGCCTGCGTAAATGTCGCCAATCTGATGCTCTCGCGCGCTGCCACACGGAGGCGGGAGGTCGCCATCCGGATCGCATTGGGAGCCGGGCGCTGGCGTGTCGTGCGACAATCGCTGGCCGCAAGCATCCAACTCTCGCTCGCCGGAGGCGCCGCTGGACTGCTGCTCGCATATGCCGGCCTCGGTTTCCTGCTGCGCCTCGCCCCGCCGGTCCTGATCGACTCTTCCATAGTCCACGTCGATGCAACAACGCTCGGCTTCCTGTTTGCCGTATCGCTTGTCACGGGAATTGTTTTCGGAATCGCACCGGCGTTACAAGCCGCCAGGCAGGATCCGCAGGAGGGCCTAAAGGACGGAGGCCGTACGTTTACCAGTGGCGCCAGCGCCGGGCGCGACGCGCTCGTCATCGCGGAATTTGCGCTGGCGTTGGCGCTGCTCATGGGCGCCGGACTGTTCATCCATAGCTTCGCGCGGCTGCTACACGTCAATCCGGGATTCCAAGCGGCCAATGTGCTGACGCTGCGCGTACAACTGCAGCTTTCCCCACAAGGGGAGGCCAATGCCCAAAAACTGAAAACATTCTACGAGCGGTTGGAGTTGCGCCTGCACTCGTTGCCGGGCGTGAAATCCGTTGCCGCCACGAATGCCCCACCGCTGGCAACCGAGCGCAACAATGTCATGCGGTTTGCGGTCCCAGGCTCGCCCCTCATGCGTCCCGACATGTTTCCCGTCGCGCACCGGCACCTGATTACGCCTTACTATTTCCGTGCGCTGAGCATTCCGCTGCGCGGCCGCACCTATACGGCACGCGATCTCGACGGTCCCTATGTCATCGTCAACGAAACCATGGCGCGCACTTTTTGGCCTGGGGAAGACGCCGTCGGCAAACGCTTCATCACCGGTCCCTTTGGGCCATCTCCGACCTGGTCCACGGTCATCGGTGTCGCGGCGGACATCAAACAAATCGACCTTGATTCAGATCGCACCAACGATTTTTACTTCCTCTGGTATGGACCGACTTATCTCATGATCCAAACCGATGGCGACCCGTTGGCGCTAGCCCCGGTGGTCAGCAGGGAAATCCACGCGCTTGACCCCGACAGCGCAGTGTCGGACTTCCGCACCATGGACCAATTGCTCGATGGCTCCACTGGCCCGCGGCGCTTTTCCACCGTACTGCTCTCGATCTTCGCCGCCCTGGCGCTGGTGCTGGCCGTGATCGGGATCTACGGCATCATGTCCTGGTCAGTGGCGCAGCGCACGCAGGAGATTGGGATTCGCATGGCGGTGGGCGCGGATTCGAGCGGAATTCTCAAGTTGATTCTCGGCCGCGGTCTGAAACTGAGCGTCGCCGGGCTCGTCATCGGACTGGCCGCAACGCTGGCGCTCACTCGTGTCCTGGCCGGCCAACTCTTCGAGATCAGCCCGCACGACCCCTGGGTCCTGACCGTCGTTTCAGTGTTGATGCTGGGCGTGACCGCCGCGGCCTGCTATCTTCCGGCCCGCCGGGCTACCCAAGTGGATCCGATCACGACGTTGCGCTCGGAGTAACCTTGCGCGATTCGCATTTCCGTCCGCCGGATCAGCCGCTGCCAAACCGAATCGGGATCCGAGTGAAACACGTTGCCGGCGTCGGCGGCGAACACATGCCAGGCGCCCAGCTCCACTTCGTGCTCCAATTGCTCGCGCCCCCAACCGGCGTAGCCCAGGTATGCATGGAACTGGCTGGCCTCGATCCCGGCGGCCAGAGTTTTTTCCAATAGCGCTTTGCTCGAGATCAGGTAAACATCGCCGAATACGCGCTCGGCCTCCTTCGGCTTGGTGGCCGACTTGAGCAGAGCTAGGACGGTGCCCGTCTCCACCGGACCGCCCACATAGATCGGATCAGCGCGACCCTTGGCTTCTTTCAGGTCCTCGAATATCCGCGACAGCGGTACATCGGTTTGGCGGTTGATGATCAAACCCATGGCCCCGTTTTCGTCGTCGTAATGCACCAGCAAAACGACCGCGCGAGCGAAATTCGGATCGCCCAGATCGCGGCTGGCCACCAGGAACATGCCGGGCGCCAGCTTGTCCGCTTGGCCGGACAATTGCGCCAGAGCGACCACGAAAAAAGCGGCCACCAACCGCGGCTGCATAATTCACTCCATCTTACATCCGCTCAATCAAGGTCGCGTTGGCCATTCCTCCGCCTTCACACATCGTTTGCAGACCATAGCGCCCGCGCGACCGTTGCAGCTCGTGCACCAGCGTCGTCATCAATCGCGCCCCGCTCGCGCCCAGTGGATGCCCCAGCGCCACCGCGCCGCCATTGACGTTCACCTTCGACAGGTCGGCATCGAGTTCGCGCTGCCAGGCCAGCACCACACTCGCGAAAGCTTCGTTGATTTCGACGCGATCGATATCTTCCAGCGACAGCCCCGCGCGATCCAGAATCTTACGCGTGGCCGGGATGGGCGCCGAAAGCATGATCACCGGATCTTCCGCCGCCAGCGCGAAGGCGACAAACCTCGCCAGTGGCCGCAGCCCCAGCCGTTCGGCAACGCCTCGCTCCATGATCAAAACCGAAGCCGCGCCATCGCTGATCTGGGACGAATTGCCAGCCGTGATAACACCGTCGGACTTGAACGCCGGTTTGAGCGTCGCCATCTTTTCCAGGCTGGTCCCAGCCCGAATACCTTCATCACGCGTGAAGTGCACGACGCCGTTTTCCGTTTCGACCGGAACCGCGGTGATCTCGTTGCAGAAGCGCCCTTCCTCGGTGGCGCGGGCGGCGCGCCGGTGGCTTTCTAAGCTAAAGGCATCCAACTCGCCGCGGCTGATCTTCCAGCGTTCCGCCATCATCTCCGCGCCGATGCCCTGGTGGAATGCGACGTTATTGTAGCGGTGCATCAAGAGCGGTCCAAACGGCTGGCCGGGCCCAGCGCCGTTCGATCCCATCGGCACGCGCGTCATGCATTCCACGCCGCAAGCGATCGCCACATCGTAGCTGCCCGCGATCACGCCCTGCGCTGCGAAATGCGCAGCCTGCTGGCTCGATCCGCATTGTCGATCCACCGTAGTGCCCGGTACCGACTCAGGAAATCCCGCCGCCAGCACCGCATTGCGCGCCACGTTGAAAGCCTGCTCGCCCACTTGGCCGACGCATCCGGCGACCACGTCATCCACCAGCGCGGGGTCCAGTTTATTTCTCTGGACTATCGTCCTCAATGTGTGGGCCAGCAGATCCACCGGATGCCAGCTCTTCAACCCGCCGTCGCGCCTGCCCACGGGCGTACGAACCGCATCGACAATCACAGCTTCCCGCATGTCCGGCATCGTAACACGCCGCGCGAAAGGGCGCAGTCAACACTACCCGAAATTAACCGCCGTCGTGTTGCCCCCGCACAGCAATACCCCCAGACGCTCACCCCGCTTCGGCACATACCGCAACGACAAAAGCGCTGCGAACGCAGCCGCGCCGCCCGGTTCGGAAGCGATTCGGAGCACGCTCCAGAGTGCCTTCTGCGCCTGCTCGATCGCGTCATCGGGAACCAACGCTACGCGGCTTACATACTTCTGCGCGATGGGAAACATCAACTCACCGACGCGCCTGGGCGCCAGCGAATCCGCCGCGATCCCGCCCGCCTCAGCATCCACCGGCCAGCCTGCTTCCAGTGCACGCGTCAGTGTGGGCGCAGCCTCGGGCTCGACTCCGATCAGTTGCACGCGCCCGCCATACCACGCCGCAATCCCGCCGATCAACCCGCCTCCGCCCACCGCCACCAGCAGCGTATCGAGCTGTGGATCCTGAGCCTCGAACTCAAATCCGACGGTTGCCTGGCCGAGCAGCGTCTCCTCCTGATCGTAGGCATGCACCGGCATCGCGCCCGACTCAGCCGTCCACTTCTCACTGGCCGCGAGTGCATCGGAATAGCGATCACCTGTCACCACGAGTTCTGCGCCGTAGTCGCGAATCCGCTCCATCTTCGCTTTCGAAGCCACAGTCGGTACGAAGATGGTCGCGCGCTTGGACAGTTTCATTGCGGCATAGGCCACCGCCACGCCGTGATTTCCTCCGGAAGCCGCCACTACGCCCGCCGGCGGCGACTCCCGCAGCAGTAGATTGGTGAAGGCGCCCCGCGGCTTGAACGACCCAGTGTGCTGCAAAAATTCGAGCTTGAATACCAGATGGATGGAATCGAGGCCGAAATCCGTGGCCTCGACCTCAAAAACCGGAGTACGCCGGATGTAGGGCCGGATCAGCCGCTCGGTCGCTGTGATCCGCTCCCGGGTGATACTTTGATTGTCGATCACTCTCCAGTATACTTAGGCAGTTGGCTAATTGTCTATATGACGATTGAAGAGGTGCTGCGAGCCCTGGCGAACGAGCGCCGTCTCCAGGTCCTGGAATGGCTCCAGCACCCCCGCCGCCATTTCCCGCCGCAAGTTGATGGCGATCTGGTCAAAGACGGAGTCTGCGGCGTCTTGATCGCGCGTAAGTTGCGCGTTAGCCAGCCCACCGCCAGCGAGCATCTCAACATTCTAGTGCGGGCCGGTCTCCTCCGAGGAAAACGCCTCAAGCAATGGACCTTCTACCAGCGTGACGAACGCCGTATCAAGAAAATTAAGCGTAAGCTGCTGTCGAGACTCTAAGCGGATGCCGCCGGGCCCTCGGTCGAAACAACCAGCACGCTGCTCGTTGCACTCAACTCCAGCTCGGTCCGGTGTTCCAGAAGGCCCGCCAGCCCGGCCGCGCCGCAGGGACTCGAGGCGACGCCCTCGACAGCCAGCGCCCGCACAGCTTCTTCGGCGCGCGAGGTCGGAATCGCCAGGCATGCGCTCAATCCAGTCTTAAGGAACGGCCACGCCACCAACGAAGGACGCCCGCAATTGAGACCGCCCATGATCGCGTCAAACGGCCCCGGCACGTCGACCAACCTCCCCGCTCTCATCGATTCCAGGACACACGCCGCCGCGCTCGGCTCCACTCCGATGACGCGCGTGCCCAAGCCCGGCTGACGATAATGCCTCACCACTGCTGCCGCCAACGATCCGACGCCCATCTGCACGGCCACGACATCCGGCCGCGGCTCGCCTGCTTCGAATAACTGCGCGTCAACTTCCCGGAACAGAGTGGAATAACCATTCACTACCCATTTTGGAACTTGCTCGTATCCCTCCCAGGCCGTATCGCTGATCACCAGATTCCGGCCGTCCAGCCTCGCCGCGGCCGCGACCGCGTCATCGTAGCTGCCGTCGACCATCGTCACGCGCGCGCCCTCGTCTCGAATCCGCTCGACCCGCGCTCGTGCCGCCGACGAAGGCAGCAGAATGTTCGCCGCCAGTCCCAGCCACCGCGCCACGCGAGCCACGGCCCGCCCATGGTTGCCCTCCGACGCCGTCACTAGTTCCATTCTTCTGTGCGGGTACAGTTGTCGTTTTAAATCTTCGATGGTCTCCCACGGCGCAAATTCGCCGAAGCGCTGCTCCAGCGCGCGATAGGTCGCCCACGACGCGCCCAGAATCTTGTAGGCCGGCAAACCCAGGCGCGAAGATTCGTCCTTTACCCACACACGCTGCACGCCCAGCTTGGCCGCAAGCCCCGGAGCAGCGACCAGCGGGGTCGGCGCGTAGCGCGGCAGCTTACGATGGAACGGCAGCACCGCGTCTAGATCGGGATCCGCCGCGAACTCGGCCGGCGCAGGATTGCGAACGATGCTGCTAGGCACAGAACACCCGGACCGTTAGTGCCAGAATTTCGCGGCATTTCTCCACCGAATCGAGGTCCACCCATTCGTCGATTGAGTGAGCACCCGCTCCGTCCGGACCGATGTTCACGGTCGGAATACCGGCCCCCGCGAAAAACGCCGCGTCCATCCAGAACGGTGCGCCAATCGTTGCCGGCGGGCGGCCAAGGACGCGTGTAGCTTGATCGCGCAGAGTCCGCACGATGGGCGCGTCTTCCGGGACGCTGAACGGCGGCCGTACCAAAGTTGTTCGCTGCCGGGATTGGAACTGCCGGTCTTGCGAGGCCAAGTCCTTCAAGATCGCGTCGAATTCGGCCTCGACTGCCTCGCTGGTCTCGTGAGGCAGCGTGCGCCGCTCGATCTCGACCGTGCAGCTTTCCGGATAGCTGGATAGCTCCTGGCCGCCCGAAATAAGCGAGGCGTGCAGCGATCCATGCCCCAGCAGCGCGTGCGGCACTCTCTGGCTCAACTCCGCTTGCAAACTTTCCAGACGATTCAGCACCCGCCCCATGTGCGCAATGCCATCGATCCCCAGGTCGGGCCGGGAGCCGTGCGCCGCACGTCCGGTGGTCGTGATCTGGTGCCACGAAAAACCCTTGTGCGCGATGCACATATCGAGCGCGGTCGGTTCGGTGACAATCGCGGCGTCTGCGCGGACGCGCTTGAGTACCGATTGCACTCCGATGCTGGCGTGCTCTTCGTCGGCCACGGCGGCCAGGATCACGTCGCCGCTCAGCCCGCTCGCGCGAATATCGGCCAGCGCCAGCAGGCACGCTGCCAGCGACCCCTTCATGTCGTAGGAGCCGCGGCCGTAGATGCGGCCATTTTCGACGCGCGCGCAAAATGGGTCGGGCATCCCCGCGACGCCCACTGTATCCATATGCGCGTTCAGCACCAGCGACCGCCCGCCCCCAGAGCCCTTCACGCGCGCGATCACGCTCGGCCGCCCCGGCGCGGCGTCGTCGATCTCAGCCGCAATCCCGCGCTGGGCGCACCAGCCCATCACGAATCGCGCCATGCCGGCCTCGCCGGCCCCGCCCGGAACCAGGCTGGGATTCACGGAGTCGATCGAGACCAGAGCTGCAAGCAGTGTGGTGACGTTGTCGTGTCCCAAAGAGATATCTTACTGTGGCACAGGTCTCCGACCTGTGTTGCGCTGTTACCCCGTGGCACACGTTTCCGATGTGGTGCAGGTCTCAGACCTGCATACTAAAACTCGCCCCGCTCTTCCCGCAAGATCTGAGCTGGAGAGATCCTGTACTTCACTCTTGTCCTCGTCGCCAAGCGCATGGCTAGTTCTTTTAGCGTGGGACGGTCAGCCACTTGTTCAATTTCCTTCAAAAGGAAATCGGATAGCGAAAGTGCTTCCAGAACCGCGCGCGTCTTCAGCCGCCGATGTAGGGGCTCCGAAACATTGCGGATCTGAATCACCTTCGACATGCTTACAGCTTAGTTAGATGTGCTGCGTATGTCTATCCACCGCCGCTCGTGGCCGTGGGGCCGCTAAGCCACCGCGAAATTCCAAGGACCGGCGACGCTATAATGGCAACGTTATCTCCGGCCGGCCTCGTCCGCCATACCGGCTTAGTGGAGGAAATATGCGACTGATCGCGGTAATCGCTCTGGCTCTGGCCGGAATTGCCGGCGCCCTGATCACGGTGGCTGCCCCTGCTGAAGAAGAAGCGTCAACAGCCGGACAAAAGTGGCTCGCTCTCGTGGATGACCAAAAATATGAGGAGAGCTGGAACCAGGCGGCATCCATGTTCCGCGACCAGGTGAAGCAGGAGGCCTGGGTGGTTTCCTTGAAACGCTTCCGCGAGCCGCTGGGTCCACTGGTTTCCCGAACTTCCTCGCGCGTCGAGTTCGCCAAGACGTTGCGCGGAGCTCCGGATGGAGACTATGCCATCATCCACTACACCACCGCTTTCCAGAACAAAAGCGACGTGACGGAACGGCTCACCCTTGTGAAGGAAGATGGCAAATGGCACGCGGCTGCTTATGCGATCCACTAAGCGGTCAACGAAAGGCGCCCGTCAGGTTTTCTCGGACTCAGTTGCCGTGGAGGTGGATGACAGCCTTGACCTGGTACTTGTTATCAATCAGGCCGACATGGCCGCCCAGCGCGACGTAGCGGTGGTCTTTTGGAGGTGGAGGCAAGCGGCGCGCTAGATCGGGAGGTGCCGGATGCACTTTCTTTCGCAGATCCTTGTCTAGCACTGCACCCTCATGCAGGCGCGATTCCTCGTCGGCAGACAGCCGGTCTTGGTTCCTGAGCCCTGCCGGCGGATGGGCCTGGTTCTGGTTGTACCAGTCGCGCGTTACCTGTTGGTCGTGCGCGTCAAATTGCGTATGACCTTGCTGGTTTTGACCGTTAGGCTGTCCCCGGTCTTGTGCCAGAGCCGCGCTGCAGGTCAAGACCAGAATCGCTGCTGTAGTCGCTGCCAATAACTGATGTCTTTTCATAAATATCCTCTCCGCACGTAGACTACTCTTCATATACGTTCGTTTCACGTAGAGAAGAGTTCGCCCTCCGAACCCCGAACCAGACGGCACCATATTTCCTGTAGAATCTGGTTCATATGGACGCGGATGAGCGCCGCCGGACGGAGGCGGCAATGGCTAATATTTCCCGCGATGAAGAAGGCCGTCGAGGCGGACCCCGCAGCGGCTATGCAAGCGTCTCTTGATGCTTCGATGGCGGAAGTCAAGCGGCGGTTGCTGCACATTCTGTTTTGGGTGGTGCTCGTCGCCGGGGCCGCGGCAGCGATCGTTATCTACCTGCGAGGTCGCGGCTAGACCAGGCTCAGGCCGCTAGTATTTCAGCTTGGGGTCCCACTGCCCCCGGCCGTCCGGCGTGATGTCGAGAAGATTCCAGACCGGGGACATCAGATCGATACCCCGGGTTTTTATTTCGTCTGTCATTTGCGCCGACGCCGAGTAGAAGTGCTTTACGGAGCCGTCTTGCGATAGTTTAAAGACGCTCAATCCAGGCCGTTGTTTTCCCTCGCCGTCCTGGAAATTCAAGACTGACTTAAAGTCGGAGCCTTGGCTTGACAGCAATCGTAATGCATCCCAGGAGCGCTCCTTTCCCCATTCTCGCAACTCCCGGATTCCAGCTTGAGCGATAACCGCGAAATTCATGGTTTGGCGGAGATGGTGAGCCACGCCGTTGAAGCCGTCCACCCACAGGGTGCAACTCGGGCACGGCCGCTTTTGTGCACCGCCATACATGTATTGATACACCACCAGGGGCTTGCTTGGATCGTCAAATAACTCCGACAATCGGATCGTCGGGAAGGGTCCGTCTTTTGTCAGGTCTGCCGGACCTGCGTGGAATTCGTAGTCCCGAATCTCCGTGTCGAGCGGCAGTTTGCGCCGCAGCGCAGCCACCCGCTCGCGTTGATCTTTCAGAGCAATCTCGGCTTCGAGCAGCTCGTCGCGCAATTTTCGGTAGTCGGCGCTTTCAGTCTCTTAAGCGTCCAGGAATCATTGTGCCTTTTCTCTCCGGTGGATTCATTTCATATTGCACAAGCGATTGCTCGGTGTCCCCGGTTTCAACAGGTCAGCCGACGGCAAGGACAACTTTCGGATCGACCTTCCCTTTTGCCCATTCCTGAAATTTATTGATCGCGCGTCTAGCCTATCAGGCTCGCCCGGGAGAGTCTCAACTTTCTACGATTTTCCGGACATCCTCCTCGCGGATCACGGCGCCAGCAAAGCTTTTTGCTCCTCTTTTTCTTCAATTTGCCTGTGCCCGGCGGTTGGGAGGTCACGACGCGCCCCTAGAATTCACTTAGAAAGGACAAGCGCTGTGCACAAGAAACCAACCGAACCAACTGAGCAAGTACTACCAGACGTTCCGACGATCGTTCAACCGATGGTCGACGAATTGAAGCAAGCCCACAAGACCAAGATTCCGGACGAAAAGGCCCCGCCGGTCGGCCCAGTCCATCCTCCCCAGTCCGCCGAGCTGGACCAGGATCCCGGCGGCGGATACAATCCGGACGGCACGATTCCTCAGCCCTAGAACTTATTTCTAGTACTACCCTCTCCCACTTTGCAAAAATCTGGACGATAATGGGAACAGCACTGTTAAGGTGCTTTCATCCAGCAGTACAAGGAAGGTCCCATGCAGAAGTTCGCCGCAGTCGCTGTGGCCCTTGCGTGTTCTTTTGTCGTTTTCGGCCAGGAGCCAGCAGCCCCCGCTCGTCCTAAGGCCGGCAAAGTCCAGATTTTCAAAGAAGCCGATCTCAAACCCGGAATGAAGGGCTACGCCTGGACGGTGCTCTCGGGCTCGGAACCCGAGCCCATTCCGGTTGAGATTATGGGCGTCCTCAAGAATCAATGGGGCCCTAAGCAGGACATCATTCTCGGCAAGATGGGCGGCAAGGCCATTCGCACCAACGTGGCGGGCGGCATGAGCGGCAGCCCGGTTTACATCGACGGCAAGCTGGTGGGCGCTGTGGCGCTGCGATTCAGCGTATTTTCGCCGGATGCCATCTGCGGAATCACGCCGATCGAGTTGATGCTGGAAGTGAACGACTTCGATCAATCGCGTCCTGCCGACGCGCGCACCCCGGACAAGACCATCGCGAAGGAAACGGTGCCGGTTCCCTCTGGTATGCTCGCACAAGTGCTGGCGGCCGGCGCTTCCGGCAAATTCCACAATGGAGCCGATTGCGACGCCACTGAGTTTCGCGGGTTTCAATGAGAATGTTATACGGGAGTTTGGACCGCTATTTCAGCAAATGGGGATGACCGTCGCCGCCGGCGGCGCTTCCAGCACCTTGACCGATTCCAAGCCCGCTGGCGGGCTGGCAGAATTCCCTGCAGCCCGGCGACGCTGTTTCTGGCGTCCTGGTTTCCGGCGACATGAGCGTTACGGGCATGTGTACGGTCACCTATAACGACGGCAAACACGTACTCGGCTTGCGGGCACTCCTTCTTCAACCTGGGACCTGTTGACATGCCCATGGCAAAGTCCGAAGTGCTCATGACACTGGCCTCCCAGTTCCAGCCCAACAAGTTCGGAAACGCAACCGAAATCGTCGGTGCTTTGCACCAGGACCGGCACAGCGCCATCATGGGCGAACTGGGCGCGACTGCTCGCCATGGTTCCGGTCACTGTCAAAGTCCGGTCGTTTGACGACAACAACGGCGTGCGTAAAGAGAAGGATCTGCACTTTAACGTCTTCGTCCAGCAGAAATGGACGCCCTACCTGATGATGTTGACCCTGTTCAACTCGATTTCGGGTCTGAACGATTTCGCCGAAGAGACCACCTATCGCCTGAGCGGCAAGGTGGAGTTCGACGGCGGCCCCGGTCTTTCCATCGCCACCATGCTGGCCGCCAACGAAGCGCCGGCGCCCGCGCCTATCCAACTGGCCGGCTGGTGGGGCGATAAATTCAACCGCCTGTTCCTCAATCCGGTGGCGATGCCCAAGCTCAAGAGCGTCGACGCCACTATCGACATCCTTCCGGAACGCCGCGTGGCCTCCATTGAGAACGCCTGGATTCCGTCCAGCGAAGTCGAAGCCGGCACGCAGGTTCCGGTCAAAGTTTTCCTGCGCCCCTATCGAGGCGAGCGGCTGGAGCGTGACTTCATGCTGAAGATTCCCGCCGGGCTTCCCAAAGGCGAGCACCGAATTCTCCTGAGCGACGCCGAGACGCTGAATCGCATGCAAAGCGTGGCTAGCGCGTCCGATCGCTTCATGGATATTCCGCAAACGGTATCGCTCATCAATCAGGAGCGCACCAACAACAAGCTTTATATCTCGCTGATTGAGCCGCGTCCCACCGTCTTCTACGAAGACAAGACGCTTCCCAGTCTCCCGGCTTCTGTGATGAACGTGATGCAGACCGGCCGCACCGCCAGCCGTCATTTGGTCAGTTCTTCGGAAAGCGCCGTCGAGCAGGGCAGCCTTCCGTTCGACCTGATGATCGACGGCAGCTATTCGCTAAGAGTCACAGTTAAGTAATTCAATTGAAGTAGTTCGATAATGAAAATTCCCAAATTCCTCCTGGCGGCTCTGGCCGTCACCGCAACCTGTTTTGCCGTCGAAACCAAATTCTGGCAGCATGGCGACCGTACCGATTTTGAAAAAGGAAGCCTCACGCACCTCTCGCTGCGCAGCGACGGCCGCATCTTTCTGGCGCCTGAGTTTCCCGAGGTCTTCGATTCGTCCACACCCTATCTGTGGGCCATCGCAGCCGATTCTAAAGGCAATCTTTATACCGCCGGTGGCGGATCCGGCAGCGGTTCGGCCAAGGTCTTCGTGATCGACTCTTCCGGCAAGAGCCGTACCTTCGCCGAACTCGAGGGACTCGAAATCCACGCCATCGTGATCGACCCCAAGGATCAGATCTACGCCGCCACCGATCCGGATGGAAAGATCTACAAGATCGGATCCAACGGTAAAGCGCAGCTCTTCTACGATCCCCACCAGAAATACATCTGGGCCATGGCTTTTGACGCTAAGGGCGACCTGTTTGTTGCGACCGGCGATCAGGGCGAGATTCATCGCGTCACTCCCGCCGGCAGCGGTTCGGTGTTTTTCAAGACCGAGGAAACGCACGCGCGTTCGCTCGCCATAGATGTGCAGGGCAACCTCATCGTCGGAACGGAGCCGGGCGGATTGGTTCTGCGAGTCTCGCCGGCTGCGCAAGGTTTCGTGCTCTATCAAGCGCCCAAGCGCGAGATCACAGCGGTTGCGATTGCCAGGGACGGCGCGATCTACGCCGCTGGGGTCGGCAATAAGACTCCGGTCTCCGCACCGCAGCCAATCAATCCGGCACCCGCACCGTTGCAGGTCACGCCGGCGGCGATTTCGGTTACCACCGTGAATCCGCCGCGCAACCCCCCGCCGACCCTGAACCAGGGCGCGACTTCCATCGCCGGCGGCTCCGAGGTTTATCGCATTGACAACGACGGAGCTCCGAAGAAAGCTTGGTCGAATGCGCAGGATATCGTGTATGCAATCACCTTCGATGGGCAGGGCCACCCGCTTTTAGGGACCGGAAACCGGGGCAACGTCTACCGCTTGGATTCCGACGCCATGAGCACGTTGCTCATCAATACCTCGCCCACGCAGATCACTGGATTCGGAAGAGGCCGCAAAGGCGAACTGTTCGCTGTGACCGGAAACATCGGCCGAGTCTACCGTATCGGTCCAGCTTTGGAAAAGCAAGGAACCTTTGAGAGTGAGGTCCTGGATGCTGGATCGTTCACCTATTGGGGACGTATCGGCTACCGCGGCTCCGGCGGAATTTCGGTTTTGACTCGCAGTGGAAACCTAAATCGTCCGGAGAGCAACTGGAGCGCTTGGGCGGCTTTGCAGCCCGATGCCCATGAAGGCACTACGCTCTGCGAATCGTGCGGCGGCGGGCGCGTCACTTCGCCTCCAGCGCGATTCCTGCAATACAAGATCGAACTGAGCGCGTCGGCTAGCAAGCCCGTCTCCGATCTCTCGGAAATCGACATCGCGTATCTTTCGAAAAACGTGGCGCCGGTCGTGGATGAGGTCGAAAGCACTCCGGCGAATTACAAATTCCCGACGCCCGTTCTGTCGATCACACCTTCGAATAGCCTCACGCTTCCACCGCTCGGGCAGCACCGCGCGAACTCATTTTCCTCCGGCTCTGAACTTTCCAGCTCCCAAACTTTGAGTTATTCCAAGGGCTCCATCGGGGCGCGTTGGTCCGCGTCGGATGAGAATGGCGACACGCTAATCTATAAGGTCGAAATCCGCGGCGTGAAGGAGTCCACTTGGCGGCTTCTCAAGGACAACGTAAAGGAGAAATACCTGAGCTGGGACAGCACCGCGTTTCCGGATGGCGAGTACGTTATTCGCGTAACCGCGTCGGACGCGCCCAGCAACCCGCGCAGCCAGGCGCTCGAGGCGTCGCTCGAAAGCGATCCGTTCCTGATCGACAACACTCCGCCACAGATTTTGAATCTGGCGGCGACCTCCACCGGCAGCAAGATCGAGGTGCGCTTTGTCGCGCGCGATGCGCGCAGTGATATCGATCGCGCCGAATATTCCATCAATGGCGGCGAATGGCTGATGGCTCAGCCCGTCACCAAGCTGTCCGATTCGCCCGAAGAAGAATACCAGCTCTCGATCGACCGCGCTGCTCCCGGCGAGCAAGTGATCGCGGTCCGCGTCACCGACGAGTTCGAGAACCAGGCGGTCGACAAAGTCGTCGTAAAGTAGGTGGCACAGGCTTTCCAGCCTGTGTTTGCTTTATCTTCTCTTGGTCTTGATCACAATCGGCGTTCCCTCAAACCCGAACCGCTTTCGAAGCTGATTGATCAAGAACCGCTCAGTCGAAAAATGCATTTCCTTCGCTTTGTCCGTGAACACCACAAAAGCCGGCGGCCGCACCGAAGCCTGGGTCATGTAGTAAACCTTGATGTCACGGTCGAAATCCAGCATCTCCACGAAGCGATTCAACTCGCCGGTCCCAACGCGCTTCGAAGCGGATTTGTACGCGTCGCGAATCAAGCCGAAAAGCTGCTTCACACCGGTTCCCTTTTTCGCGGAAACAAACGCGATCGGCGCGTAATCCAGAAACTTCAGCTCATCCCGAATACTCTCGGTAAACGCTCGCTTGCTCTTTTCGCCAGCGATGTCCCACTTGTTCACGCACAGAATCAGCGCGCGGCCTTCTTCGTGCGCGTAACCAGCGACGGTGGCGTCGTGACCCAGCACGCCTTCGCTGGCATCGAGCACCAGTATCACGACATTCGCCATCCGGATGTGCCGCCGTGCCATCACCACGCTTAGCTTCTCCGCCATCAGCTTGGTCTTTCCCTTGCGCCGGATGCCCGCTGTATCGATGAAAACGAATTCGACTCCGTCGTGAACCACGCTCTCGTCTACGGCATCGCGAGTGGTGCCCGCGACGGACGAAACGATCGCGCGCTCCTCTCCCACCAGCGCGTTCAACAAGGTCGACTTACCGACGTTCGGGCGCCCGACAATCGCGACCTTGATGGCCTTGGGTTCCACCGCCAGAGGTTCCGCGCCATCTTCCGGAGCCGACGGCTCCACGCTCGTCTCAAAGCCCTCGGTCACATGATCCAGCAGATCGCCGATCCCCATGTGATGCTCGGCGGAAATCGGAAACAGGTCCCGAAAACCGAGCGAGTGGAACTCGTGGGCCAAATCCTCGCGCGCCTGGGTGTCGATCTTGTTCACCGCCAGGGTCACGGGCTTGCCCAGCCGCCGCAGCATCTTGGCCAGTTCGCGATCAGCGCCAGTGATCTCCGTTCTGCCATCGATCAGGAAAATGATATGCGCGGCTCGCCCCAGCGCCACGCGCGCCTGCTTGAGAATCTCGGTTGGGATCCACTCCGCGTCGTTCTGAATGATCCCGCCGGTGTCGATCAGCTCAAATCGCCGGCCGCGGTAAATGGCTTGGCCGTGAATTCGATCGCGCGTGATCCCGGGCTCATCGCCCACGATGGAGCGGCGCTGGCCCAGGATTACGTTGAACAAAGTGGATTTGCCGACGTTCGGCCGGCCCACAATGACAACCGTTGGCGGATCGGTGATTGGGGGTTTTGGCTCTGGGCGTGCGACCATGGAAGTTACGGATGCAACCGGAAGTACTGAATCACACTATCGATCATAGCGAAGCGCCTGTGCACAACCAGACCATTCGCAACATCGCCATCATCGCGCACGTCGATCATGGCAAGACCACGCTAGTGGACGCCATGCTCCGGCAGAGCGGCATATTTCGCGACAACGAGCAGGTGGCCGAGCGCGTCATGGACTCCAACGAGCTGGAGCGCGAGCGCGGCATCACCATTCTCGCCAAGACCACCGGGGTACGCTACGGCGGCGTCAAGATCAACATCGTCGACACGCCAGGTCATAGCGATTTCGGAGGTGAAGTCGAGCGCGCCCTCAAGATGGTCGATGGTGTCATGCTGCTGGTCGATGCCAGCGAAGGCCCGCTGCCGCAGACCCGTTACGTCTTGATGAAGGCCCTCGAAGCCAAACTCCCGCCCATTGTGGTCATCAACAAAATTGACCGGGCCGACGCGCGTATTCAAGAAGTGCTGAACGAAGTGTACGACCTGTTTATCGATCTGGACGCTACTGAAGACCAGATCGACTTTCCCGTCATTTACACGAACGCCAAAGCCGGTATCGCGAAGACCGCGCCCGAGGATAATTCCACCGATCTCCGGCCGCTCTTCGATTCCATCATTAAGAATATTCCGCCGCCGGTAGGGAATCCGGACGCCGTGCTGCAGCTTCTGGTCGCCAATCTCGATTACAGCGATTATCTGGGGCGCCTCGCGATTGGCCGCGTCTTTTCAGGTGTATTGAAATATGGCGACGAAGTGGCGATTGCGAAGCTCGACGGGTCACTCCACAAAACTCGTATCACCAAGCTGTATTCGTTCGAAGGCCTGAAGCGCGTAGATGAAACCATCGGCCTGCCAGGCGACATTCTCGCCATCGCCGGAGTGGAAGGCATCACCATCGGCGAGACCATCACCAGCGCCGAAGATCCCAAGCCGCTGCCCAACGTCCAGATCGACGAGCCGACCATTTCGATGGTGTTCACCATCAATACTTCGCCGTTCGCCGGCCGCGAAGGGCAATACGTCACATCCCGCAATCTACGCGATCGCTTAGACAAAGAACTGCTGACCAACGTCTCCATCCGCGTGGAAGAGGCCGGCGGTCCCGATGCCTTCAAAGTGATGGGTCGCGGCGAACTGCAGCTTGCCATCCTGATCGAGATGATGCGCCGCGAAGGTTTCGAACTGATGGTCGGCAAGCCCGAGATCCTGACCAAGACCGACGGCGGCAAGCTGCTGGAGCCGATCGAGCTTTTGGTGATCGATTGTCCGGAAGCGTTTGTCGGCGTCGTGATCGAAAAGCTAGGCGGCCGCAAAGGCAAGATGAGCAAAATGGTCAACCATGGATCCGGCCGAGTGCGTCTGGAATTCCACGTGCCATCACGCGGGCTGATCGGCCTGCGCAGCGAAATGATGACCGACACTAAAGGTACGGCCATCATGAATTCGCTGTTCCACGGCTACATTGATTGGCAGGGCGAGATCCCAACTCGTCCCACTGGCGCGCTGGTCGCGGACCGGCCCGGCAAAACCACCGGCCATGCGATTTTCAATCTGCAGGAGCGGGGCGAAATGTTCGTCATCCCCGGCATCGAAGTCTACGAGGGCATGATTATCGGTGAAAACGCCCGCGACGCCGATCTCAACGTGAACATCGTCAAGGAAAAGAAGCTCACCAACATGCGGGCATCGACCGCCGACGAAGCCATCCGCCTGGTGCCGCCGCGCATCTTGAATCTGGAGCAGGCCATCGAATTTATCCGCGATGACGAATTCGTGGAAGTGACCCCGCAGTCTATCCGCCTGCGGAAAAAAATCCTCAAAGCGAATCAACGTTGACGAAGTTGCTGCCTACAGAGCAAGCACCTTCTCGATCAGCTCCGCCTGCAGCACGCGTTCAGAACTTCCGTCCGGGCCGATCCGCGAAATCGCCACGCCATCAGAATACAGCGCGCTGCCATCGCTCGCCAGATCGAACGTGAGAACGTTGCGGGCAATCACATCCGTCTCGCCAGTGCGCCCGCGCCGCACGAGTTCCCATGACGACGGCACCATTTCCTGTGCCTCGTCCTCCGAAGCCTGTGCCATCTGTGCATGTGCCAGATTCCCGTGAATGAACAGCTGCCGCGGATCCATCCGGCGCTGCACCGCACCTTTGCTTGTGACTAGCGGCTTGCCGGTGTACATCATTGAGAAGACGTTGAAGTACTGAAATACCGCCTGCGCCATCCGGAAAGGAAACAGCGCCGCGTCTTTTAGGGAACCCAATAGGCTCGCCTCGGGAACTCCTGACTGGTAAGGCTTGCGAATGTAGTAAAGCGTGCCATCCTCGGTCTTCCGCGGTTGGAGTAAGTCGCGTCCTGACTCCGAAGTCACTTCCTCCAGGTCGCCGGAATCCAAGTCCAATTCTTGAATGCTGCAAGGCCCTAGCCCGGCGAACCGACCCGCGGCATCCCGGCCCACACCCGCGCTCTGAAACACGATCCGCCGCGTCGCCCCCGCCACCCATTGAGGAAACTGATCGAAAGAGTCCCCTTCGGTTACCTCCGACAAGTCCGTTCCATGCAGCGGCAGCACGACGATATTGGAACGCATGTCATCCTTGTGAAACGCGGTCGCCGCCAGCGATAATCCCTGTGGATTTAACGCCGCGTGGCGAATGCAGAAGTCCGCCGTATGGAACAGGCGCGTCTCCACACCAGCGGCATCCAAGAGAAAAATCCCGCTGACCGAGTCTGTCTCCATTGAGTACAGCAGTGTTCCGTCCTGCCCGGCCGCCAAGCCTGTCAGCGACACCGGGACAGCATTGCGGGCGTTCGCCTGCGCAGCCCAAACGCCACCCATGAACATCGCGCCTCGCCCCTGCGTCTTCCATGCGTGCCGCCGCTCGATGGAAGCCGTGCGCTCCCGCACGGTCCGCTCAAACTCGCTCTCCACCACGTGCGTAACGCCATTCCTCCGCACGTGCAGCTTCCGCTTCGACAAAAAGGCGACCGCAGGTTCGCTCATCTACATTACCTTCGGTCGTTAGCCGGCGATTCGTTCTAAGGCTAAACACTGAGTTGCAAAGTCTGAGTGCTTCGAGACTACTTCAACTTAGTCTTCAGCACCTGGGACCACATTTAGTACTAAAATAGGTACTATGCGTGCGTCAGACGTCAAACCGATCACTTACATGAAGACCCATTCAGCCGAACTCATAGAAGCGGTTAACAAAAAACGTAGTCCGATAGTCATAACGCAGAACGGGGCGCCGCGTGCTGTAGTAATGGACGTTGAAAGTTACGAACGAATTCAGGACGCGTTGATTCTGCTAAAGTTGATCTCTCAATCTGAGGAAGACTTTCGAAAGGGACGCTGGATCTCACACGCCCAGATGGAACAGGAAGTGCAAAAGAGGCTCAGTGATTGAAGCGACTTCCGGTTCGTTGGTCAACCTCGGCCTCTCTAGATCTGATCGAGATCATTGAGTTCACGCGGAATGATCGCCCACTGGCCGCACGACGACTGGGCCGAGAGATCCTCCTCGCAGCCAAGCGTTTGAGCCACAATCCTCGCCAAGGGAAAATCCTACCGGAGCTACTTGAAAAAGGAATTTCCGATTACCGACAAATCCTTGTCGCATCCTACCGTGTAGTTTATGCAGTTAGAACAGATTCGATTGATATCGCGGCCGTAATCGACGGTCGGCGCGACTTACAGGACGCCTTGTTCTGGCGCCTAATTCGATAGCTTAGCCTTCAGCAGATCATTCACCGCCGCCGGATTAGCCTGTCCCTTGCTGGCCTTCATCACCTGCCCAACGAAATAGCCGATCACCGTCGCTTTCCCTGCCTTATACTGCTCCAACTGTTTCGGATTTGCAGCGATTATTTCGTCTATGATTTTCTCCAGCGCGCCCGTATCGCTGATCTGCCGCAGGCCCTCGCGTCCGATGATTGTCTCGGGCGATTCCCCTGTCCCGTACATCTTGGCGAAAATATCCTTCGCCATCTTGCCGCTGATTTCACCTTCATTGATCTTCCGTACGAGTGCACCGGTTGCCTGCGGCGTGATTTTGTCGAAGGCGTCGGGCATGGCCATCAGCTCGCCGGTCACCCAGTTGGCCGTCGTTCGCGGATCGCCGGCCACGGCCGCGGCCTGCTCGAAATAGTCGCTGATCGCCCGCGTTGCCGTCAGCACCTGCGCGTCATATTCGCGCAAGCCATAATCGGCTGACGAAGCGGCGGCGCTTATCCGCCGGAAGTTCCGGCATCGCCTTCCGAATGCGCTCCAGCCACGTCTCGCTCACGCGCAACGGCACCAAGTCGGGTTCCGGAAAATAACGATAGTCGTGTGCATGCTCTTTGCTGCGCATGCCCGCGGTTTCGCCCGTCGCCACGTTGTAGAGCCGCGTCTCCTGCTCCACTCGTCCGCCGCTTTCGATCAAGCCTACCTGCCTCGCGATTTCGTAGTCGAGCGCCATTTTCGCGAAGCGGAACGAATTCAGGTTCTTCACCTCGGCCTTGGTCCCGAATTTCTCCGCGCCCTTCAAACGCACAGAAACGTTGGCGTCGCAGCGCAGTTGACCCTTCTCCATATCGCACTCGGACACGCCCACGTACTGCATCACCTGCTTTAGTTCAGAGAGATACTCGTAAGCCTCCTCAGACGATCGCAAGTCCGGGTCGCTGACAATCTCGATCAGCGGCGTCCCGCTGCGATTCAAGTCGACATAGGTATAGCGGTCGGAATCCTTGAAGCCATCGTGGATGCTCTTCCCGGCGTCATCCTCCAGATGAATGCGCGTCACCCCGATGCGCTTCTTCGCACCATCCACTAGGACTTCCAACCAGCCGTGCTCAGCCAGCGGCTGATCGTACTGCGAGATTTGATAGCCCTTTGGCAAGTCCGGATAAAAATAATTCTTGCGCGCGAATCGCGAAAATGAATTCACCCGGCAATGCATCGCGAGCGCCGCCTGAATCGCCATTTCGACTGCCCGGCCGTTCAGCACCGGCAGCGCCCCCGGCAACCCTAAACAGACCGGACAAACGTTGGTATTGGGTGGAGCGCCGAAACCCGTCGGGCAGCCGCAGAAAATCTTGGTGCGAGTATTGAGTTGGACATGCACTTCCAGCCCGATCACCGGTTCGTATTTGGCGATTTCTTCCGGCGAAGCAATGGCCGGCGCGCTAGAGGACATGCTTCATTGTAGTATCAGGCTACTGTTTCTGATTCGACAGAGCGGCCGTGCCGAGCATGCCTCCCAAGCCCATGGTCTCGACCGCGCTGGATGGCACAATCACCATGGAACCGCGCTCCTTGATGGCTTCGTAGAGCATGTTCATGGCGCGCAAATGCAGCGCCACCGGGTTGTTGAGATAGACCATGGAAGCCTCGGCAAATTTCGATGAGATCTCCGTCTCGGCGGTGCCCAGAATGATACGCGCCTGCCGTTCACGCTCGGCCTGCGCCTGCCGTGACATGGCTTCTTCGAGCGCCTGCGGAATATGAACGTCGCGGATCTCGACCGACTGCACCGTGATGCCCCAAGGATTGGTTTTTTCGTCCAGAATTCGCTGCAACTCGCGGCCCAGCATCTCCCGCTCGGTGATCATCTGCGCCAGATCGTGCCGGCCGATCGATTCACGTAGCGCCGTCTGCGCGCTCAGCGTGATGGCTTGATCGAAATCCATCACCTCCAGAATCGATTTCTCCGCATTCCACACCAGCCAGAATACGATTGCGTCGACGTTCACCGGAACTGTATCGCGGGTTAAAGCGGATTCGGCATTGACACTGGTCACCCGCACGCGCTGATCGACGTACTGGCTGACCTGGTCGATGATCGGAATGATCATGAAGATTCCCGGCCCGCGCAGGCCAATGTAGCGGCCCAGCCGCAGCACGGCAGCCCTCTGCCACTGCTCGGCGACTTTGATAGCCAACAGGAAATAGATCCCGATCACAAAGCCTGCGATCGCGGGCGCGGGGCGATTGTACACCGCCGTGGACACCACGCCAACCACAATCAAGACCACAAACACAGCCACCCCGAGACTGCTGCTCTGTTTGAGAGTTTGTCGAAATAGCATGGCTTAACTCCTCCTGTTCTGTTCGTCCTGCAATTCGTTGAAATAGCCGAGTAGTTCCTGCAAAGTGATCCCTTCGGCGCCCGCGCGCGCCAGCAAATCGCCGGCCAACTGCGACACGCGACGCCGCCGTTCCAGTTCGTCCGCCTGCGGCTTCTTTTCGGTAATGAAAGTTCCTGTGCCCTGCTGGGTCGCGAGCACTTCGCGTATTTCCAATTCCCGATACGCGCGGACTACGGTATTGGGATTGATTGCCAGGTCGACCGCAAGCTGGCGCACCGTCGGCAGTTGATCGCCCGCTTTCAGGCTGCCCGCCGCGATTCCGCCCAGCACTTGGTCGATGATCTGGCGGTAGACCGGGACCCCACTCCGGGAGTCCAGCTTGAATTCGAAGCGGCCGTTTCGATTTGCACCGATCATCTATAGTGCTAGTGTATCAATATACTAATACACTGTCAAGTTAAATAGTCAGTAAACGTTCCGGCCGGGACTGACGTTTAATGAGATATGAGATCGCCAGCTTTCCGCGCCATCTGGCTGGCTTCGTTTTTTCTGATTTTGCCGGCGGTTTCCTCCACCAAGCCATCGAAAGAAGCTGACGACGCCAAGCGGCAGGCTAAGCTCTACCAGAAGAAGCTCTCAAAAGACAAGCAGATTGTGCACGCTCTCGACCGCCTGACCTTCGGGCCCAAGCCGGGTGATAGCGCGCGTGTAAAGAAGATGGGCCTCAAGAAGTGGCTCGATCTGCAACTTCATCCCGACCGCATCCCGGAAAATCCGGATCTGGAGGCCAAGCTCCAGCCGCTCGAATCTCTCCGCATGACTCCGATGGAAGCTGGGCAGCACTATCCGCTACCGCAGATGATCCGCGCTATCGCCGCCGGCCGCCAGCCGCTGCCGGAAGATCCGGTGCTGCGGGCAACCATCCAGCGGCTGGTCGTCCGGTACAAAGTAAAGAAGGAGGACGATGCCGAGATGGAGCCGGTCAAAACGCTGGATGAGGTTCTGGACGCTTCAGAACGCCAGACCATTCGCAACGGAAAGCCGGACCAGAAGCGCGCACTGCTCGAGTCCCTTCCGGCCGACAAGCTGGACGACGTGCTGATCGCACTTCCGCGCGGCCAGCGGCAGCAGTTATTCAATAATTCTCCGGTCGATGTCCAACGCAAAATCATGCTGCTGAACTCCCCACAGCAGGTAGTCGCGTACGATCTGCTGGAGGCGAAGCTCCTGCGGGCCATCGAAAGCAATCGCCAATTGGCCGAAGAACTGGACGATTTTTGGTTCAACCATTTCAACGTGTATTACGACAAGGGCTCGGATCGCTTTCTGATTCCCGATTACGAGCGGGAAGCGATCCGCCCGCACGTGCTGGGCAAATTCCGCGATTTGCTCGAGGCTACTGCAAAGAGCCCGGCCATGCTTTTCTATCTGGACAATTTTCAATCGGTGCGTCCGGACATCGATGCCAATTCCAAGAACAGGAAAGTGAAGCGCGGCCTCAACGAGAACTACGGCCGTGAGTTGATGGAGCTTCATACGTTGGGCGTCAATGGCGGGTACACGCAGCACGATGTCACCGAAGTGGCCCGCTGTTTCACGGGCTGGACCATTCAGGATCCTCGGCGGGGCGGCGCCTTCTTCTATGACGACAAGCTGCACGACAAGGGCGAAAAGGTAGTGCTGGGCCACGTGATTCCAGCCGGCGGCGGCATCGAGGACGGAGAGAAAGTGCTCGATATTCTGGCAACCCATCCCTCCACGGCGAAGTTCATTTCCACGGAGCTGGCCCAACGATTCGTCGCCGACAATCCGCCGCCAGCGCTGATCGATAAAATGTCGAAGACATTTCTGGACTCGGGCGGCGACATTCGCCAGGTGATGAAGACCATGCTCGACTCGAAAGAGTTTTGGTCGCAGGGGGCTTATCGCGCCAAGGTCAAGACGCCCTTCGAGATGGTCGCCAGCTCGGTGCGGGCGCTCGACGCAAACGTGACCGACGCCTGGGCGCTGGCAAATCAGGTCGGCAATCTAGGTGAGCCGCTGTATCGCAAGCAGGAGCCGACCGGGTATTCGAACTTGAATTCCGATTGGGTGAACTCGGCGGCGCTGCTAGGGCGGATGAATTTCGCGGTCCAAGTGACCAAGAATCAAGTGCCGGGTGTGAAGACAGCGGCGTCGCAGCCCGCTGAAATGATTGGCTCCCCTGATTTTCAAAGAAGGTAGATTCGCTATGACGTCACGACGTGTTTTCCTGAAAGGCTCGGCCCTGGCAATGTTTGGCGTGGGTGCCCTGCCAACGTGGTTATCGCGTTCCGTATATGCAGCCGACGGCTCCGATCGCCGCAAGAAGATTCTGGTGGCCATTTTCCAGCGCGGCGCGGTGGATGGGCTGAATATGGTCGTTCCGTTCGGTGAACAACGCTACTACGAGCTTCGCCCGTCGCTCGCGATTCCCAAACCCGATGGCACGCCGACTTCGGCGGTGGATCTGGACGGCTTCTTCGGACTGCACCCGTCCCTCGCTTCGCTGAAGCCGATGTTTGACGCCCAGCAGCTTGCCATCGTCGATGCGGTTGGCTCGCCGGACCCGACGCGCTCGCATTTTGACGCGCAGGACTACATGGAATCCGGCACGCCCGGCTTCAAGGCGACTAGTGACGGCTGGATGAACCGTGCTCTGCCCAAGCCCGATGGCCCTGTGTCGGCGCTTCGCGCGGTCAGCCTCGGCTCCAGCTTGCCGCGCTCTCTTCGAGGCCGCAATGACGCCCTGGCGGTGAACAACCTGAACGATTTCCAAGTGCGCGACCCGAAAGCGGCGGCTGCGTTCGAGAACATGTACGAACATACGCTCGACTCCGCCCTGAACGGCACCGGCAAGGAAACGTTCAGCGCCGTAAGAATCATGCAATCGATCCAGAAGCAGAGCTACACGCCCGCCAACGGAGCGAAATATCCCGGCGGCAGATTCGGCCAAAGCTTGCAGCAGATCGCGCGCTTGATTAAAGCTGACGTCGGGCTAGAGGTGGCGTTTGCCGATATCGGCGGCTGGGACACGCATGTCAACGAGGTTGGCGCGCAGCCGGCCGTAGGCCAGCTAGCCAACAATCTTTCCGACTTCGGCCAATCGCTCGCGGCTTTTTATCAGGACCTGGGCGACCGGATGGCGGACGTGGCCGTTGTTACCATGTCTGAGTTCGGCCGAACGGCCAAAGAGAACGGCAATCGCGGGACTGACCATGGCCATGCCAATGTCATGTTCGTCATGGGCGGCGGCATCCGCGGCGGCAAGGTCTATGGCGACTGGCCGGGCTTGGCGGAAGAGCAGCTCAATGAAGGGCGCGATCTTGCCCTCACTACTGACTTCCGCGATGTGCTTGGGGAACTGGTGTCCAAGCACTTGGGGAACCCCAACCTGAAGGCCGTCTTCCCCGGCTACGAGAACCCGAAGTTTCGCGGCTTGATCGGGTAGCGCCAGTAGCGCCACGTGGTACCCGTGGTACGCGGATTAATTCCGGCGTGACCTTTTCCTCAGCTGGCCCCAACGGCTGGGGGTGCAGTCAATGCAGTGGGCCGGAAAATGTGCTGCCGGGAACGGTGGTCAATCTCCTGAATGCGGGGGAGTCGGGTCCGCTTCAGTTGACGCTTGGCCCGGAACCGACTCGATAACGAATGCCGTTTCGACCGGCACCTATTCGGCCTGGGGAATTTCGAGGAGTATCCGAGCTCCGCCAATTGAGTGTGGAGCTTCATGATCGGGGCTGACCACAGTAACGGGCCCGCCACCGTTCTCCATGATGATTCCATCGCACCCCATCTATCCCTCTATCCCACCCAAGCAGCGGCGGCAGCCGGAACCGGCACTACGACATGGGATGGCGTGTACGGTAACCCGGCCGACCAGCTTTGAGGAACCTCGACGGCCGCGCCCGAGCCCTCGACCCTGGCGCGCTTCTAGGCGCAGGCTTGGCCGGCCTCGGGCTTCTCCACGGCAGGCGCTGCTCCTAGGTGCTTGATTCGACTACCCAATTGGGGAATCCGACTTGAAGGGGTTCCCTGTTTTCTGGCTGACGGTTCCCTTGGTACTCGAATTAATTCCAGTGTGACCTTTTCCTAATCAAGTGTTATACTTTTTGCTGCAAATCCACGCGTTTAATTAACGGAGGAGAGCATGTACAAACTGAAGTTGATCGGGCTTTTAGCCCTCGTTGCGGTCTCGGTTTCTGCCCCGATGCACGCCGCAGTGATTGGCGACATCTACGTATGTTACGCGTGTCAGGACACGGGCGACCCCACGATCGACGCGGCATTAGCAGCAAATCCCGGAGTGGCCAGTGATGGTATCATGTTCGCGTTTAAGAATACGAGCAGTTTTACGATCACGGGAGGCGTTTTTTCGGTAAATGGAGCTTCGCCCAACGATTCCTTTACGTTGCCAACGCTCGCTGCCGGCAGTGAGTTCATCCTGATGCCCGGTATCACCTCAGATGCCGGGTCGCATCCCTCGGGCGGTTTGTTTGCCCACACCGGCTCAACGATGGATACCAGCGACGGTGACGGCGGTGTAACCGATGCTTCGATCTTTATGTTCACAGGTTTATCGAACTTGCTGGCGGTATCTTCCATAACCGCCGGTACCGGCCCCGCCAATGGAACGTTTACGTCCGGAGATCCCGGTCTGATCAAGCCTTACCGCGATAATCCAACGGGCCCTAGCAGAATAAGTTTCTTGGGCCTGGGCCCCAGCGGAGATGGCGGGTGCAGCAATTGCTATTTTGGGTTGGTTGCGACGCTCGATACGCCGAATGTCTCCGGTGTTCCGGAGCCATCCACGCTCTTGCTGTTTGGCTCGGCTCTGATTGCTATTGGGGCGGCTCGCAAATTAAAGAAGTCGCGATAGTTTCATCAGACTGAAAATATGGGCAGGCCGGAGACCTGCCTACTCTAGCTGTGATAACCTGAAATTGTTATGGCAATTCCGAACGTCAAACGGTTCCGGCCGTTCTGTCCCACTTGCAACGAACCTTTCACGGTCATGGTGGTCCTGCCCAAGGGCGCTGATGTGGATAAGTATTTAAGCGATACCGTGGCGCGCCACGATCATAAAGGGTTCCAGGAAGCCAAGCAGCAGCACTTCAAGATCCGCGTCGGACAACAGAAGCAGCGCAAAGCGAAATAACGTTGGCAAGCGAACGCCGCAACTTGCTTTCCCGTTAAAATGGGCGAATGCCTAAGCTAAAGTTGACCGTCTGGATCGGTACGCGCAAGGGTGCATTCGCTTTTTCCACAACTGACCGAAAGAACTGGAGCATCGACGGGCCGCACTTCCGCGGCTGGGAAGTAAACCACGTTTCGCAAGACGCTCGCGAGCCCAAGCGCTTGTATGCGGCCGTAAATAGCGCGTGGTTTGGACCGCATATCCATGCCAGCACGAACGGCGGCAAGACCTGGAAGCTTTCCGAAAAAGGCTTGGAATTGAAGTCGATCCGAAAGCAATCCCTGAAGCGTATCTGGCACATCCGCCCGGGAGCAGCCGACGAGCCAGGCGTCGTCTATGCAGGCGCCGATCCTGGCGCGCTCTTCCGCAGCGGCGATTGGGGCCGCACCTGGGAAGAAGTTCGATCGCTCAACCAACATTCCACGCGCAAGAAGTGGACGCCCGGGGCAGGTGGCATGTGCCTGCACTCCATTCAGTGTCTCGGCCAAGGACGGATGGTGGTCGCGATTTCAGCGGCGGGCGCGTTTCGTACGCTCGATGGCGCCAAGACGTGGACACCTTTCAACGGCAACGTCCGGGCGGATTTTCAGCCCAACAAGTATCCCAAAGTCGGCCAATGTGTGCATAAGCTGCTCGCGCATCCAAATGACCCCGAGTCGCTGTACCAGCAGAATCACTGCGGCATTTATCGCGCTAAGCTCACCGCCGATCGCTGGACTGACATTTCGCGCGGCTTGCCCACGCGGTTCGGCTTCGGGCTGGCGGTGCCGGCCGCGGAGCCCAATACACTTTTCACAGTGCCCATCGACTCGTCGGAATATCGCTGCAACCCCGATGGCAAGTTCCGGGTGGCGCGCAGCCGCGATGGGGGCAAGAACTGGAAACTGCTGACACGCGGCCTGCCGCAGCATGACGCGCATCTGCTGGTGCTGCGTGAAGCGATGACTTCGGACGACTTGGAACCTGCGGGTGTTTACGTGGGCACTACTTCGGGACAGGTCTTCTTCACCCGTGACGCGGGGGAGAACTGGCAGATTCTTGCCGACAACCTGCCGTCCGTTTATTCCCTATCCGTGGCTGCGGCGTAAGGCTTCGGCTTCGCATCGAACTGAGTTAATCCGGCATCTAATCAATCGGACATTCCAGGGTCGAATGTTATCCTGAAAAAAATGACATATGATCTGATCGTTATCGGAAGCGGTCCGGGCGGCTATTCGGCCGCGGTTCGCGCCGGCCAATACGGCCTGAAGACCGCCATCATCGAAAAAGATCCCAAGCTGGGCGGCACGTGCCTGCATGTCGGGTGCATTCCCACCAAGGCGCTGCTCCATACAGCCGATGTTTGGGAGCACTTCGTGCATTCCAGCGACGAAGGCATCCACTGCGAAAATCCGAAGATCGAATATGCCAAGGTTCTCGACCGCAAGAACAAAATCGTCGCCAAGCACGCCAAGGGCGTCGAGTTCCTGATGAAGAAGAACAAGGTCGACTGGATCAAGGGCTACGCCAAGCTTAAACCGCGCGGCGGGAACGCTTTGGTGCAAGTTGAAGTGAAAGCCGACGGAGGAATGCAGACGCTCGAATCGAAGAACGTCATCATCGCGACTGGATCGGAAGCGCGCATGCTCCCCGGTTTGAAGCCCGATCCGAGAGCGATCCTCACCAATATCGAGATTCTCGACCTGCCGGTGATTCCCAAAACCATGCTGATTATCGGCGCCGGTGCGGTGGGCGTGGAGTTCGCGTCGATCTTCAACCGGTTCGGAACGAAAGTGACGGTGCTCGAGATGTTGCCGCGACTGGTGCCCGTAGAGGACGAAGAAGTTTCGAAAGAACTGGAGCGCTACTTCAAGAAGACCGGCATCCGCTGCGAAACCGGCGCTAAAGCTGAGAACATCACCAAGACCGAGCAGGGTGTGCGGCTGTGCGTCGCGCTTCCCAACGGCAAGCGCGAGGACATGGAGGCCGAGACATTGCTGGTGGCCGTCGGCCGCAAGCCGAATACGCGAGAACATCGGTCTCGAAGGCACGAAGGTCGAGCTGGATCGCGGATTCATCAAGGTGGATGAATTCCAGCGCACCGGCGAGCCGGGTGTTTACGCGATCGGCGATGTTGTGGCCGGTACGCCGCAGCTCGCCCATGTCGCCACTATGGAAGGGATGGTCGCGGTGGCGCACATGGCCGGCAAGCCTGCGAAGCCGATCAATCGCAACCGGATTCCAAGCTGCACTTATACCGAGCCGGGAATCGGCAGCGTGGGTCTGACCGAGGCGCAGGCGCGCGCGCAAGGCTACGCGGTGAAGGTCGGGAAGTTTCCGTTCGCCGCCAACAGCAAGGCCAGCATTCTGGGCAGTCACGAAGGCTTCGTAAAAGTGGTGGCCGACGAGAAATTCGGCGAGATCCTGGGCGTCCATATCATTGGGCCGGAGGCCTACGAGCTGATCGCGGAAGCGGTGACGGCCATGGAAGCTGAAGCGACGGTAGAGACGCTGATGAGCACCATCCACGCCCATCCGACGCTGTATGAAGCGCTGGGGAGGCATTCAATAACGTGTACGGCCTCACGATCAATGCGTGAGATGCGCACCTGCGAGTTCCGCGATCTGGGCCGCTCTGGTTACGCGGAAGCGCTCGCTATTCAGAAGGACCTGGTGGAACAACGCAAGCGGGGCCTGATCCCCGATCAGCTTTTGATCGTCGAGCATCCGCACGTCATCACGCTCGGCCGCAATGGCCACATAGAGAATCTGCTGGCGAGCGAAGAGGTGCTCCGGCGCGCGGGCATCGAATTTCATCCCACCGATCGCGGCGGCGACATCACGTATCACGGCCCCGGCCAGATTGTCGGCTACCCAATCCTCGATTTGCGAGAATGGAAGCGCGACGTGGTCGCTTATGTTCGGGCCATCGAGCAAGTGATCATCGACGCGCTGGCCGAGTTCGGCATTCACGCCGGGCGGCTGGATGGTTGCACGGGCGTGTGGGTGAATGGCAGGAAAGTGGCCGCGATCGGCGTTCACATCAGCCGCTGGGTGACATCCCACGGCTTTGCTCTGAATCATACGACGGATTTGAAGTATTTCCAGTACATCGTGCCGTGCGGGCTGACCAAACCGGTTACTTCGATGGAGGAACTGGGTTCGACATGCCGGCCGCGATCAGGTGGTGGCCGCGCTGGCGCGCCAGTTCGCTAAACATTTCCAGTTCGAAGATTACACAGGCAAGAATGCCTGTGCCACTACAATGGAGACAATTTCATGACTGATGTAGTTATGCCCCAGATGGGCGAAAGTATCGTCGAAGGCACGCTGACGAAGTGGCTGAAGAAAGCCGGAGAACACGTGGAGCGCGATGAACCGCTGTTCGAGATCTCAACCGACAAAGTGGACACCGAGATTCCATCGCCCGCAGCCGGCGTGTTGAAAGAAGTGCTGGTGGAAGAAGGCAAGACGGTGGCGATCAGCACCGTCGTCGGCCGGATCGAGGAAGGCGCCGGCAATGGCGCATCCGCTCCTGCGCCGGCGGCCGCCAAACAAGCGCCTGCCGCTCAAGCACCTGCCCCGGCACCGTCTGCTTCTGCTCCGGCTCCGAAAACGGCGGAACCAGCCGCGCAGCCAGAGCCTCCATTGGTCGCGGAGCCCCCTAGCCAACCCGCCGCGCCAGTCGCGCAAGCGGATGGGGACTCGCAAACGGGAGCTCTTTCGCCACTGGTCCGCAAGATGGCGCGCGAGTACGGGATCGATCTTCGCCAGGTGAAAGGCACCGGCGGCGGCGGCCGCATCACCAAACAGGATCTCGACGCTTATATGTCAGCGCAGGGAGCGCGGACGATGGCGCAAGCTGGGGCGCCGGCTCCTGCGCCTGCACCTGCTGCGCCGGCCACGCCAGCGCCCGCGCCGCCGGCACAGCCGCTCCAGCTCGTCCCGCGCCAGCCGCGCCCGCCGCGCCGATGCCCAGAGCGGAAGCGCCGCGAGCTCGCGTCGAGGCCATGAGCACGATGCGCGCCAAGATCGCCGAGCACATGATGATGAGCAAACGCACTTCGGCGCATGTCACCACCGTCCACAAGACCGACATGACCAAGATCGCCAAGATGCGCGAGCGTCACAAAGCGGAATTTCAGCAGCGCTACGGATATTCGCTGACCTACCTGCCGTTCGTGATCGCGGCCGCGGTGGAGGCGATTCGCGCACTATCCCGATCGTCAACGCGTCCATCGAAGGCAACAACATCATCTATCACAACGAAATCAATATCGGGATCGCGGTGGCGCTCGAAAACGGGCTGATCGTGCCCGTAATTCGCAATGCCGATGAGAAGAACGTCACGGGACTGCAGCGCGCCATTGTGGATCTTTCCACGCGCGCCCGATCGCGGCAGTTGAAGCCCGATGAAGTGCAGGGCGGGACGTTCTCTATCACTAATTTCGGCAGTTTCGGCAGCGTTTTCGCGACGCCGATCATCAACCAGCCGCAAGTGGCGATCCTGGGTGTCGGATCGGTGGAGAAAATTCCGGTGGTAGTGGACGACGCGATCGCGATTCGCTCGGTCGCATATCTGGCGCTCACATTCGATCACCGGCTGATCGATGGCGCGGTGGCCGATCAGTTCACTGGCAAGGTCAAATCGATCCTGGAGAATTGGGCGGAGGAAGTTTTGTGATCGAGAAAGACTTTCTCCGAAGTTTTCGGCCGAAAAGCTGCGACCGGTTGGGCGGCCGCATCGAAGATTGCGTTGGGCGGCTCAACTACGATCAAATCTGGACGCGCAATGCGGACAACGTGAATTCAGTCGGCAACCTGGTTTTGCATCTGTGCGGGAACGTTCGCCAATGGATCGGTTTTGGAATCGGCGATCTGGCCGATCAACGGGATCGTGACGGCGAGTTTGCCGCGCGCGGGGGCCTGCAACCGGCGGAGCTGATCGAGCGCTCGCGCAAGACTGTTTCTGATGCGATCGGAATCATTGGAAATTTCGACACGACACGCCTGTTGGAGAAAGTGACCATCCAGAATTACGAGGTCACCAAAATGGAAGCGATCTATCAAGTTGTCGAGCATTTTGCGCAGCACACCGGCCAGATTATATTCGTCACCAAAATGCTGACCGGCGATGATTTGGGCTACTTCAAACACCTGAACCCGGGAGCATCGGCGCACGTTCCTTAAGCTGCACGCCTGAGAGCTTCAAGCGCCTGGATTCGTTCATCAGGAATAGTAATTTGTGTGCCGCCAATTCGTAGCTGAGGCCTTCGGCGCGGATGTTGGAGATGCAGTTTCGGTCGGCATCGGTGCGGCCGGGCCGTGGCTGCCAGGTGAGATAGACGCCGAGGCTGTCGGGCGAGCTTAAACCCGGGCGTTCGCCGATGAGGACGACGGACAGCTTCGCGCCCAACAACTCACCAATTTCATCGCCAATTCCCACCCGGCCCTGCTCGACGATCGTCACCGGCGCGATGTTCCAATCGAGCTTCGCGAGAACCAGTTCGAGCAAAGGCACGGCGTGGCGATGGACCGCAAGCGCTGAAAGGCCGTCGGCAATGATGAAAGCTGCGTCGTAGCCGGATTTCAGAGGCGCCAACCGGTCCCGCGATTCGGCATTCAAGCGACGGCCGAGATCGGGGCGATGTAGATATGTAAAACGATCATTGGCCTCGCTCGCTAGCGCTACGCATGGGATGTTCTTCTGCTTGAGTTCGAGCGTCATTGAATGCACATCCAGCGGCAAGTGGACCGCGTCGCGCGCTCGGGCGTGCGCGAGCTGGAAATCGAGCAGCTCGCAAGTCGGGAGGCTGTGACCGGTGCGGCCGAGATCGACGCGCGCGGGAGTAAACTCGCGGAGCGACTTCATGCTTCGAGAAAGCCCGCACAGGCAGGAATGCCCTTCCCACACCAGGCTTCGAACTCGGGCGCTGGGCGCAACCCGAAAATGCTGCGCAGATAGAGCGCATCGTGAAATGAACTGCTCTGATAATTGAGCATGATGTCATCGGCGCCCGGAACTCCCATGATGTAATTAACGCCGGCGGCTCCCAGCATGGTCAGCAGCGTGTCCATGTCGTCCTGATCGGCTTCAGCGTGGTTGGTGTAGCAGACGTCGCACCCCATGGGGAGGCCGAGCAGTTTCCCGCAGAAATGGTCTTCCAAACCCGCGCGCAGAATCTGTTTGCCGTCGTAAAGATATTCCGGACCGATGAAGCCGACCACTGTGTTCACCAGCATCGGCCGGAAGTGACGGGCCAAACCATAGGCGCGGGCCTCGCAGGTCTGTTGATCGACGCCATGGTGGGCATTGGCCGAGAGCGCGCTGCCTTGCCCGGTTTCAAAATACATGACGTTGTTGCCGACGGTGCCGCGTTGCAGGTCGAGCGCCAGATCGCGCGCTTCTTCGAGCATTGCTATGTTGACGCCGAAGGACGTGTTGGCCGCCTGAGTGCCGGCGATGGATTGAAATACCAGGTCGACCGGCGCGCCGCGTCGCATCGCCTCCATCTGCGTGGTGACATGCGCAAGCACACAGCTCTGGACAGGAATCTGATACGACTCGCGCAGACGATCGAGCATCCGGAGTAGAGTCTCGACAGTTTGAATGCTGTCCGAGACCGGATTGATGCCGATCACCGCGTCGCCACTGCCATACATCAACCCGTCGATGATGCTGGCGGCGATTCCTTTCGGATCATCGGTGGGATGATTGGGCTGCAGACGCGTCGAGAGCCGGCCCGGCAGTCCGATGGTGTTTCGAAAGCGCGTGATGACGCGGATCTTGGCGGCGACGGAAACCAGATCCTGAAGGCGCATGATCTTGGAAACTGCGGCGGCCATCTCTGGTGTGAGACCCGGCGCAAGCGCGTTGAGAATGCCGCCGGTAACCTGATCGTTTAGCAGCCAATCGCGAAAATCGCCGACGGTGAGATGCGAGACAGGCGCAAACGCGGCTGCGTCGTGCTCATCCAGAATGAGACGCGTCACTTCGTCCGATTCATAGGGGATGAGTGGCTCGGCGAGGAAGGTTGTCAACGGCAGCTCGGCTAGAGCCATCTGCGCGGCCACGCGCTCCTCGGCATTAGACGCCGAAAGACCTGCCAGATCGTCTCCGGAGCGCCCCGGCGTTGCCTTCGCGAGCAGCGTCTTCAAATCGCCGAACCGGTAAACGACGCTCCCGACCGTGTGCGAATATCCACTCACACACGCGCCCCTTGTTCGATCCGTTCCTGCTGCGTCAGCGCGAACTCCTCTTCGGGTGAAAGAATGAGCCGGCGGCGCGCGTAGAAGGCAAAATACGCGATTCCGCACAGAAACCAGATCGCCGCGCCGATCACGCCGAGGTTATAGTCGCGATTGAGAAACAGGATCACGAGCGTCACGGCGGCGATGATCATCGCGACGGCGGCGCCCGCCACGCCCACGGGGCTCACATAGGGCCTCAACATCTGCGGAAACTTTCGCCTCAGCAGAATGAACGACAGCATTTGCAGGATGTAGGCCAGCACGGCGCCGAAGACGGCCATGTTAAGCAATACCCCGCCCACCGGGCTGTTCTGCCCGGCAAACTGGATGGTCAGGGCGGCTGCGAAGCCGAGCAAGGATCCTGCGATTAAAGCCCGATGCGGCGTCTTCCGGCTTCCATGCGTCACTGAAAGCCAACTCGGAAAATAGCCGGCGCGCGACAACGAATAGATCTGCCGGCCGTAGGCATAGATGATGGTGTGGAAACTCGCGAGCAGTCCGGTGCAGGCAAATAGAGCTAAGAGCCGCGCACGCATGCCCTGACCGAATATGGCGCGGAAGCCGAGGAAGAGAGGTTCGGTGGATGTTTCGACCTTGCTCGCGCCGGGCGGGATGCCGGCGTTGAGAATCACCGTGAGGAAAGAGCAGAGGATGAGCGTTACGAGTCCGAGCAGGATGCCTTTGGGCATGTCGCGCGCCGGGTCATGCGCTTCTTCCGCGGCGAGCGGCAGTTGCTCAATGCCGAGATAGACCCACAATGCGAAGGGCAGCGCTGTCATGATCCCGAACCAGCCTTTGGGAAGCCACGGTCCACCTTCAAGCGCCCAGTGATCGAGGCTGAAGAGCGGCGCGGCGCCGATGTAAAAAACGACCAGGATCGCGAGAGCGCAGATGGTGATGATGATGGAGACGCGGAAGGACATCTCGACGCCGCCAACGTTGAAGGCCACGAAGATCGCGTAACAAGCGATCCACCAGAGCGGCGCGTAGGCAGGCGGAGTTCCAAAGATCGCGCCCAGATATCCGCCGACACCGACGACGATAACGGCCGGTGTAAGGATGTACTCCATGTTCTCGGCCAGGCCGGTGATGTAGCCGCCCCAAGGACCCATGGCGGTGCGGGCGAACGAATATGCTCCACCGGTGTGCGGAAGGGCAGGCGACATTTCGGCGATGC
This sequence comes from Bryobacterales bacterium, assembly GCA_963780485.1. GTDB lineage: Bacteria > Acidobacteriota > Terriglobia > Bryobacterales > Bryobacteraceae > Palsa-89. Next base: position 244,507 of record CAWACO010000001.1, on the reverse strand, counting down.
TGAAGCACAGTCCGATGTAGAGCAGCGTCATGATGACGAGCGCGCCGAGCATTCCGCCGAAGCCGCTCGCGAGGCCGAAGTTCCAGCCGAAGAAGTCGCCCGAGATCACCGCGCCGACGCCGAGGGCCCATAGATGGAGCACACGAGCATGACGCCGCAGCACGCGTTTTTCCAGATAGCCGGCGTCCGGTGTAGTGTAGGCGAGCTTATCCACTGCACACGTTGTAGCACAGGGTGGACATGCTTTCTTGCCGCGTTACCAGGTAGCCGTTCTGGAACTCCTTCCAGTTCCTCGGCAACTGGATCAGTGATAGCCTGCAAGCACGTATGGTGGAGTGTTCTATGGTGGAGTGCCCAAGGTGCCGATCCGGAAATGTTCGACGATGCCGGATGCATCGGCCGCCGGATCTGCTCCTGAGCCTGTTTTATCTGAGGCCGTTTCGGTGCGGTCACTGCGGCCGCCGGTTTTTTTGGTTTCGGAACACGAGGGGCATACCAAGTTTTATGACGACTCTCTTTATTCTTTCGGCGCTGGTGTTAGCTGCTTGGTTTGCTGCGCTGCATTCGTTGTGGAAGGCCCCGCCGCCGGTCGCCTTGGAAGACCCGTCCAAACGGATTGAAACTTTAGTGCAGCGGAAATTGAGTGAGGTGACCGGCCAGAACTCGGCGGCGGAAACGCCGTCTCATTAAGGAGAGTTTCGTAATATCATCTACTAGAATTCCGCCCTTGTAACCGTTACCTTACTTGCATTTACAGGAGAGCCTCGGTCACAATAGAACACTCAACCTAGAGTTTGTTCGAGTAAACGACGCCCAGTGAGACGTCCGGATTAGCTGAGGTCCCTGGATCGGAGGTGATGGGGCTTGGCCTAGCCAAGCTAGTGAGATAGAAGATCGAATGCTTTAAAAATATGAGCCGCGTTCATGATGCCTTACGCCGCCTGGAGCACGATGGCGCCTTGCCGCTCTCTTGCGCGGGACTCAACTCGGAGCATTGGCTGCTCGCGTTCCTGGAGGATTTGTTAGGGCAGTTTCGCGCTTCCGGTGACATCAATTTTGAAGCCGTGCAGCGATTGCTGCAGCAGCACGAGCAGACATTTCTCAAGGATCTGGAAACGGCTCGCAGAATGTACCGCACCTATCCGGGTTTGTTCCAGCAGGACCGCGTTAATCGGGGTGGCGAATCGAAAGCAGCTCAGGCGTAACGTCTTACTTACTGAACAGTTCAAAATAGCGATCCCGGGAGATCCCGGCGGTTCGGAGATTGTTCTCGATAATGAAGACCGGCACTGCGGCGTACTTCGGAATCACCACTGGACGCTTCACGCCGCGCTTAGCGAAGACCATGTGGTCCCCAGTGGTGCGAACGAAGCCTGCTGCCTCAAACACTTTCACTAGCTGCTGATACCAGACGGGGCTAAATTTTGACATGCGTCAGCGCCGGCAACGGAACAGATATACGCTGCACGCCGATGAACTTGGGGCTGGTGAGCTTATGCTTTCTCTTGATGTAGCCCGCCTCTTCAAGGATTACTTCGAGTGTTCCCATCTTTTCGGATTCCTCGAGAAACAGGCCAACAGCTTCCCTTACGTTTTTCAAAGCCTTCTGTTTGGATCCACCGCACGAGGATACGTCTAGTTCCAATGCGTGTGCAATATAGGTACGGCCTTCTTTGAAAACACGGATTGTGAACTGGATCTCCATGGGGTGCCTCACGACTAGCGCCTGCACTCGAAGGATAGCATCCGTGGCCATGCAAAAACTTGGGGCCACAGAAACCTTGGGGCATCGAATCCTGGGAAGAAACCGAGCCGCTAGTTCGTCTAAAGTAGTAGTGGTTTCGGCATGGTGCTGGACGCGAACGACCGGGAAGTGATCGAGGCCTGCCAACGTGGCGACTGGGACGCGTTTCGTCTACTGTTTGAAGCCCACCAGGACCGGGTCTATTCGATCGCGCTGCGCTATTGCGGCAATGAATCGGCCGCGATGGATATCGCCCAGGAGACATTTCTCAAGCTGTTCTCATCGATCCGTGATTTCCGTGGCAGTGCGAGTTTCGACTCGTGGCTGTATCGGGTCGTGGTAAATCGCTGCCTCGATCACCAGCGCCGTGTCCAGCGGCTGATACCTTTCCTCGAGGGGCTTCTGGATATCGTCCGAACTCCCGCCGACAGCGTGCTCGAGGAGTTACTGCGCGCAGAGACGGCGAGGGACGTCCAGAAGGTCGTCGGGACGTTGCCGCCCGAGCAGCGCATGGTGGTGGTGTTGCGATACACCGAAGGCCTCGGGTACGAGGAAATCGCGGAGATTCTGGGTTGTTCGACGGGAACGGTGGCGTCGCGGCTGAATCGGGCGCATAAAGTTCTGGAGCGGAAGTTGTCGCATCATCGAGTGCGAGGAGGTCAATGGTGTATAAGCCGGAGATCGATGAAGTATTGACGCGGCATTTGGGCCGGGTTGCGGCGCCGGAGGAGTTGTGGGAGCGGATTGAGAATCCGCAGGTATGAATCCCGAGTGCCAACACGGCAGGCAAGAGTGCGTGCGCTATTGTTCTCGCGACCCTACTCGTCTTCGCGGTGGTGGTTCATAAATATAACATGACATCTACTAATATGGCACCACCCGCTTCGAAGGCGGCTCTCAACGCCGCCTGCGTGCTCTGCCATGCGGGCGGGTAGGAGTATTCCCAATGGGTGAAAATTGGGTGTTGCTCGCGATTTCGCCTGGAATCGCGCACTTGAATGCCTGATCTAGAAGCCTATGTTATTGATTTACAATGAGATGCAAACTTCGAAGCGACTTGGTCCCATGATTGCAGCGGCGCTATAATGGAGATTCAGGAGCAGAGCATGAATACCTATGTGAAGTTTGGGGCCATCGTGGTTGCCGTGATTGGTGTACTTGCATGGTTGGCCGTCGGCGGCACGAACGAAAGCAAAAGCTACTTCAAGACGATTTCCGAACTGAAACAAATGGGCGATCAGGCGCAAATCAAGCGCGTGCGCGTGGATGGTTTTGTCCAGGCCGGATCGATTGTGCGCAACGGCTCCGAAGTATCTTTTGTGATCCATCAGGATCCCAACAAAAGGCAGCAGGACAACATGACGCTGAAGATTGTGTACCGGGGGATCGACCCGCTGCCGGACACCTTCAAGGATGATGCGCAGGCCCTGGCCGACGGAAAGTTGGGCGCCGATGGAGTATTCCAGGCCAGCAAGATCCAGGCCAAGTGCGCGTCCAAGTATGAAGCTAAGCCGCAACTGAAGAAGGACTCCAGTCAAGCCGGCGTATAGCAAATAGTACGGCAGGCGAAAGCGCCTGAATCATTTAGAGGAACCAAGCTCGAATGGAAAATATAGGCGCTCTCTCGATTCTGCTGGCGTTTTGTTTTGCCGTATACGCCGTCATCGGATCCATTGCCGGCAAAGTCAAGAAGAACGCTTTCCTGGTGGTGAGCGCGGAGCGCGCGGTTTACTCGGTCTGGATTCTACTTACCATCGCTTCCGGCCTCCTGATCTATTCCCTCATCGTTGGCGACTTCCGGCTTGGCTACGTCGCGGCGCACACTGACGCGACCATGCCGGCGATCTATAAGTTCACGGCCTGGTGGGGCGGCCAAGAAGGATCGTTGCTGCTGTGGGCGTGGATTCTGGCTACCTATTCGGCGGTTGTGGTCTTCATGAATCGCCGGAAGTTTCGCGACATGATGCCGTGGGTCACCGCGGTCCTGATGGCCACTGAGACTTTCTTCCTGATCCTGATCTCTTTCGTACTGAGCCCGTTTTCGGTGCTGATCGCCGGCCGCGGCAATATCGTCGAGGGCATGGGCCGAGGTCTGAACCCGCTTCTGCAGTACTGGACGATGGTGATCCATCCTCCCATGTTGTATTTGGGCTACGTCGGATTCACGGTGCCGTTCGCGTTCGCGATTGGATCGCTGATCACCAAGCAGCCGGGCGAATCGTGGATTCATACTACTCGACGCTGGACAATCGTGACCTGGCTGTTCCAAACCACAGGCATCCTGCTCGGGCCAGGGCTGGGCTTACGCGGTGCTGGGCTGGGGCGGATATTGGGCCTGGGATCCGGTGGAGAACGCATCGCTGCTTCCGTGGATCACTGCGACTGCGTTTCTGCACTCGGTAATGATGCAGGAAAAGAAGGGCATGATGAAGGTCTGGAACATGGTTCTGATTTCCGCGACCTTCTTCCTGTGCATCTTCGGGACTTTCCTCACGCGCTCGGGAGTGGTGAGCTCGGTGCATGCTTTCGCGCAGTCGTCCATCGGAACCTATTTCGTGACGTTTCTCGCAATCGGACTGGCGGCGACGATTTACCTGATTCTGGACCGGCTGCCCTACCTGAAGAGTGAAGCGCGCCTGGAAAGCGTGGTCTCGCGCGAGTCGAGCTTCATGTTCAATAACCTGATTCTGCTGGCGAGCTGCTTCGCGGTGCTGTGGGGCACGCTCTTCCCGGTGATCTCGGAAGCGGTGACCGGCGAAAAGATCAGCGTGGACGCGCCGTTTTTCAATCGCATCAACATTCCCATCGCGTTCGGCCTGATGCTGCTGACGGGCATTGGTCCGCTGATCGCCTGGCGCAGAAGCTCGATGGAGAGCCTGCGTCGCGCGTTCTTCTGGCCGTCCATAGCGGGGGCGGGATTAATGGTCGTACTGGCTTTCTTCGGCATGTACGAGCATCCCTATGCGCTGGTGTCGTTCGGCCTGTGCATGTTCGTCACGACGACCATCTTCTCGGAGTTCTGGAAAGGCGCTTCGGCGATCCGTGCCAAGAGCGGAACCGGCTTGATTCCGGCGGCAGTGGAGTTGACTCATCGCAATACGCGGCGCTACGGCGGATACCTGGTGCACATGGGCATCGTGTTCATGTTTATCGGCTACACCGGCGCGGCGTTCAATAAAGATGTCACCAAGGAAGTTGCTCCGGGGCAGAGCTTCGAGGTGGGACCCTACACGGTGCGAGTCGCGGAAGTTCAGGCGGATGAGAACAACAATTACGCGTGGCAGAAGCTGATCGCGGAAATTTCGCGCGGACGGAAAATCGCTGGGCACGCTCGAGCCCGAGCATCGCTTTTACAAATCCAGCCAGCAGCCGACTTCTGAAGTTGCGATCCGGCGACGTCTAAACGAAGACCTGTACATCAACTTCGCGGGGCCGTCGGCGGACAACAAACGGGCCGTGGTGCAGGCCTACGTTTTCCCGCTGGTGTCCTGGATCTGGATTGGGTTCTGGGTGCTGGCGATGGGGACACTGGTGTGCCTGATCCCCAGTAAGATCAGGTTGTCCTACGCTCGGACGCAGGTAGTTGGAGTAGCGCAAAAACATGCGACGGTTGAGAAATAGCCTGATTTTGCTGGTGTTCGCCGCTGCGGCGGCCTTCGCGCAAAGCGCGGAGGAAATGGAGAGCCCAGCCTGCAATCGGGTGGCGGAAAAATTGCTTTGTCCATGTGGGTGCAAGACGAACATGGCCTGCCGTATGGATCCTTATCCCTGCCGCACTTGCTATGACAACAAGAAAAAGATTCTCAAGATGCAGGCAGCGGGAATGTCTGACCAAGCGATTTTGGATCAGTTCGCGAAGGAGATGGGGAAGGACGTCGTAGCGGTTCCGCCGGGCGTGATTGGCTCGCTTTCGTTTTACACCGCCGCGGCGCTCGGACTTATTCTCGTCGTTTTCGTGATCCGGAAATATAGCCGCAAGGCCCCGGCCATCGCTGGTGCGCCCTTGAACGATCCGGAGTTGAGCCGCTACCACGACCAGATCGAGAAGGAAGTGGAAAAGCTCGATTGATGGTCTTCGCTGTCGCGGTTCTTCTTGCCCTGGGGTCGATCGCTTTCACGTTGATCGTACGCGGCAAAGATGTTCCCGAGACTCCGCCGATCTCGCCCACCGCGCACCTGGAGCAACGCAAGGCGCAGATCTACGAAAATCTGCGCGATCTGCAGTTTGAGTATCGCCTCGGCAAGCTCTCCGATGAGGATTATCAGAAGACCAAGGTCGATTTACAGAGGGAGCTGGCGAAAGTGCTGGCCGAGATCGATACAGTGCAGCCCGCGCAGGCGAAGGCCGCGGTCGCAGCCGCGGAATCGAAACCCAAGCCTGACGGTAAGACCTGTCCGCACTGCGGCACGAAATTTCCGTTGGCGCTGAAATTCTGCGGAGCATGCGGAAAGGCGATGGCGTGATGTACCGTCTTACATGCGCTTTGCTGCTCGCGATTCCCGCGCTGGCCGCGGTCGACGGAGTCGTGATCAACTCCACCACCGGAAAGCCGCAGCCGAACGCCATCATCACGCTGGTGCAGCCGAGCCAGGCAGGGATGCAGGCGCTGGGCAGCACCAAGACCGACGCCGAAGGCAAGTTTCGCTTCGATAAGGAGCTGCAAGGTCCCACGCTCCTTCAGGCGCTGCATGCGGGTGTGCTGTACAACAAGATGATCGTTCCGGGCACGCCGACCAGCGGCTTACAGGTACAAGTCTTCGATTCCACCAACAAACCAGTCGCGAAAGTGAGCCAGCATTTCATCGTGCTGCAGCCGGGGGCGACCGAGATGGCAGTGAGCGAAGGCATCCTCTATCAAGGCGATCCCAACCTCACTTATAACGACGCGACCAACGGCAGTTTTCGCTTTTATCTGCCGCCCGAGGCCAAAGGCCAGGTCAGCGTCACCATTAATGCGCCGGGAGGAATGCCGATCCAGCGGCCGGCCGAAAAGACCAAGGAGGCGAATGTCTACAAGGTCGATTATCCGATCAAGCCAGGCGAGACTCGTTTCGATCTGAACTACGTCGTGCCGCTCACGAATCCGCTGATTTTTTCGGGCAAGATCCTGCATTCGGAAGGCGCGTCTGATCTGGTGGCTCCGAACGGCGTCACGCTGAAGGGCGAAAATATCGAATTAGCCGGGCAAGAGCCCAAGACGCAAGCCAGCATCTACCAGATCAAAGGCGCCAGCTACACGGTCGAGGTGGAAGGCACCGGATCATTGCAGCAGCCGGGCGCCGCGTCGTCCGATGAGGACAATGGCATGCCGACCATTCAAGAGGTGAAACCGCGAATTTACGACCGGCTGTATTGGATCTTAGGCATGGCTTTTGGGATTCTGGGGCTGGGATCAGTTCTTCTGTATCGGAGCTCGGCAGGCAGTTCTAAAGGAACATGAGCGCCGTCGCGATTGAGGGCGTCTGGAAATTCTTCGGCGACTATCCCGCGCTCCGCGACATTAGTTTCACTGTAGACGCCGGCGCTTGTTTGGCACTGCTGGGCCGCAATGGCGCCGGCAAGACCACGCTGCTCCGAATTCTGGCTGGATTATCCAAAGCCGCGCGAGGAAGCGTCACCATCCTGGGAAAAGACGCGCGCGCGGAGATCACGCGTCAGAAAATCGGCGTCCTGGGGCACGGCATCGGAGTCTACGAAGAGCTCTCCGCTTACGAAAACCTGCGGCTCTTTGCGCGCTTGTACGGAATCGCCGATCCGAACAAGACTGCGCGAGAGTGGCTGGAACGCACGGGGCTCGACCGGGTGCGCGACGGGCTGGTCCGCGAATTCTCACGCGGCATGCGGCAGCGGCTGGCCGTGGCCCGGGCCTTCCTCCACAATCCGTCGCTGCTATTGTTGGACGAACCTTTCACCGCGCTGGATGACCGCGCCATCAAGGTGCTGCAGGACCTGCTAACGTCGGCGCTCCAGGAAGGCCGCACCGTCATCCTGTCCACGCACCAATTGCGCGAGGCGCTGGAGCTGGCTACCGATGTCGCTCTCATCAATCGCGGCAAGCTGGCTTTCCGCGGTGTACGGACACCGGAAATGGCCGAAGATCCAGGCTGGCTGTATCGTCATTACGGAGAAGCATGAACTTTTTCCGCCAGGCGTGGGCAGTGGCCGCCAAGGATCTGCGTTCGGAGGTCCGCAGCAAGGAGACCGTGAACGCGTCGCTCTCGTTCGCGCTCGTAATATTGCTGCTATTCAGCTTCGCCTTCGACCCCGGGTCCGACCAGGTTCGCGAAATCGCCGGCGGCCTGTTGTGGCTGGTGTTCGCATTCGCCGGGACCTTGATTCTGAATCGCAGCTTCGCTCGCGAGCTGGTGAATGATTGCCTGGATGCGCTGATCTCGTCGCCGGCCAGCGGCGCGCAGATCTTCTTTGGCAAGTGCGTGGCAAACTACGTGCTGCTGGTCATCGTGGAATGCATCTGCCTGCCGATCTTCGCCGTTTTCTATAATGTTCGCTTGCCGCGGCAATTAGCTGTTTTGTTCCTGGTCATGCTCCTGGGCACCTGGGGCATCACGGTGATCGGGACGCTGTTCAGCGCGATGACGGTCAATCTGCGGCTGCGCGAGTTGATGCTGCCGACACTGATCTATCCGATGCTGATTCCGGCGCTGATGGGCGCGATTCAGTTGAGTGGAGTGCTTATTGCCGGCGAACCGCTGGGAGCGGAAAACCAGATCTGGTTCCGGCTGCTGGTTGCTTTTGATGTGATATTTACTATTCTGGCTCTAGCGTTGGTTGAAACCGTATTAGTGGGGTAAAAAATATGCGCGTGAAAATCATCTTGGCGTTGTCGGCGCTCTCCGGGCTGATCCTGGCCTGGAACCTGCACACCATGTTCCTGCAGGTTCCGGACGAATTGAACCAGGGTGCGGCCTTTCGCATCATTTATTTCCATGTGCCCTCCGCTATAACGTCCTTCACCGGGTTTTATATCGGGATGTTCGCGGGCGTCGGCTACCTGATGAAAAAAGATCTCCGGTTCGACGCGTTCGCCGCGGCCGTCAACGAAGTCTCGCTGGCCTTCGCCACCATTACGCTGATCACCGGCAGCATCTGGGGCCGCATCATCTGGGGCATCTGGTGGGCCTGGGACCCGCGCATAACTTCCTATTTCGTCTGCTGGCTGCTCTACGTGGGCTATTTCATGCTGCGGCGCGCGATTGACGATCCGACCACGCGGGCGCGCCTGGGTGCGGTGCTGTCGATCTTCGCCGCCATCGATATCGTGATCGTGTGGAAATCGATCGAGTGGTGGCGCACGCAGCATCCCGGTCCGGTGCTGGAGATCCGGGGTGGCGGCGGCATGGCGCCTGGAATGGAAGCCCCGCTGTGGTGGAACTTCTTGGCGCTGCTGCTGCTCGCGACCGCGCTGGTGATCATCCGCATGCGCCAAGAGTCGATGCAGCGCGAGATCGATTCGCTGCGGCGCTACGCGCACGCTTTCTGAGGAAGCCATGCCAACATCCAACTACACATTCATGTTTTATGGTTTCCTGGCCGCCTGGCTGGTCGTGATTGTCTACGTCATCTCGATCGCGTTGCGGGAACGAAAACTGCGGCAGGAGCTGGATCGGGTGAAGCGGATGCTGGAGGAGCGGGAGCAGGAGACCAAGAAGTAGACGTAGCAGACAGGAGTCACAAGTCAGAAGACAGAAGGTGCGGATGAGGGCTATTCCGATTTCTGGATACCGACTCCTTCCAGCACCTGAATATGCTATCCTATTACCGTACAAAAAGATTAAGAAAAGACGAGGAGTATCGATTCGAGAATGGCACTGGCGACTGATTCGAAAGCACAAACGTAGTCACGAAGTTTCGAGTCCACAACACCGACACCGGTTCGCCAGAAGTACAGGTAGCCATCCTGAGCCAGCGTATTCTGCAGCTCCAGGATCATTTCAAATTGCACGGCAAAGATCATCATTCCCGCAGGGGATTGCTGTCGATGGTCGCCCGACGCCGTCGCCTTTTGAAATACCTGAAAAGCCGTAATCCGGAAAGGTACAAGAACCTGATTCAAAGCCTGGGCATCCGTCGTTAGATGTTCGAGCTCAGGTAACCCGCCCCGGTGGGCGGCGCTCCACAGTTCATTCACTCCAAAGTCTCCTCTTAATCCTTAGCAGGCGGGGCAGAAGCTTCAGCCTGGATTAAAAGGACATTCAGATGTTACATACCGTAGAAATTGACCTGGATGGTCAAAAGATCACCCTGGAAACAGGCAAGATCGCCAAGCAGGCCAACGGGGCCGTTATGGTGCGCTCGGGGGATGCGGTGGTGCTGGTTTCGGCCTGCTCCAATCCGAAGACCCAAACCGAACGCCGCATTTTTTCCGCTCACGGTGGATTATCGTGAATACACTTACGCCGCCGGCAAGTTCCCGGGCGGCTTTATCAAGCGCGAGGGACGGCCGTCGGAAAAAGAAATCCTGACCAGCCGCCTGATCGACCGGCCCATTCGCCCGCTGTTTCCCGAAGGCTACATGAACGAGACGCAGGTGATCGCGATGGTGCTCTCGGCCGATCCGGCAGCGCGATCCCAGCACGCTGGCCATTATCGGGGCCGGCGCCGCGCTGGCGATTTCCGACATTCCGTTCCAGCATGTGCTGGGCGGAGTTCGCGTGGGCTCCGTAAACGGGAAGCTGATGGCTAATCCCAGCTACGAAGAGACGCGTGAATCGCAAGGTCAACATCGTCGTTGCCGGCACCGAAGAAGGCATCGTGATGGTGGAAGCCGGCGCGCAGCACGCCACCGAGGAACGAAGTGCTGGAAGCGATCGAGTACGGGCACCAGTGCTGCAAGAAGATCGTGGCCGGCATCCGCGAACTGGTCGCCAAGGCGGGCAAACCCAAGTGGACCTACACGCCCCCCGAGATCAACAAGGAGCTGTACGCGCAGATTGAGAAGCAGATCCGCGCCGAGTTGACCGACGCGCTCGACACCAAGAAATATCAGAAGCTGGAAAGCTACCACCGCGTCGCCGAAGCCAAGAAGAAGGTCCTGGACCCGTTGGATGACGAGGAAGAAGAGCAGTTCGAAGAAGCCGGGGAACTGTTCGATCACCTCAAGGAGCGCATTTTCCGCGACGAAATGCTGAAGGCGCGGCGACGTCCGGATGGACGGGCGTTCGACGAGATTCGCAACATCGACGTCGAAGTCGGCGTGCTGCCCCGCACGCACGGCTCGGCTTTGTTCACGCGCGGCGAGACGCAGGCGCTGGTTACCGTCACGTTGGGAACCAAAGACGACGAGCAGCGCATCGAGATGTTCGACCTCAGCGAGACATCCAAGCGCTTCATGCTGCATTACAACTTCCCGCCCTTCAGCGTAGGCGAAGTAGGATTCATGCGCGGGCCGGGACGCCGCGAGATCGGGCACGGCGCGCTGGCTGAGCGGTCGATTGCGGCGGTAATTCCGGACGACAAGACGTTTCCCTACACCATGCGCGTAGTCAGCGACATCCTGGAATCGAATGGATCGAGTTCCATGGCGACGGTCTGCGGCGCCACACTGGCGCTGATGGATGCCGGCGTTCCGATCGCAGACACCGGTCGCCGGCATCGCCATGGGCCTGGTGATGGAAGGCAAGGATTACGCCATTCTTGACCGACATCGCCGGCGCCGAGGATCACTACGGCGACATGGATTTCAAGGTCGCCGGATCGCGCAAGGGCATCACCGGCCTGCAGATGGACATCAAAGTCCCCAACGTCACCACCAAGATCATGAAGGAGGCGCTCGAGCAAGCTCGCAAAGCGCGGCTGTTCATCCTGGACAAGATGGTGGCCGTGATCTCTGAACCGCGCAAGGAGATGTCGCAGTATGCGCCGCGCATCTATACGCTGACCATCCCGACCGACAAGATTCGCGATCTGATCGGACCGGGCGGCAAGATGATCCGCAGCATTGTCGACGAAACCGGCGTCAAGATCGACGTGGAAGACGACGGCACGGTCAATATCTTCGCCGCCGATGGCGAATCGGCCAAGAAGGCGATTCAGCGCGTAACCGATATCGCCGCCGTGGCGGAGCCCGGCAAGACCTATCTCGGCAAAGTCGTGCGGATCGTGGAATTCGGCGCGTTCGTCGAGATTTTCCCCGGGACCGATGGTTTGCTGCACATCAGCGAAATCTCGGAGAACCGCATCAAAAACGTGCGGGACGAGCTGAAGGAAGGCGATCAGATCATGGTGAAAGTTCTGGCGCTGGAAGGCAACAAGATCAAGCTCAGCCGTAAGGCGATCCTGCGCGAGCAGCGCGAGAAGTTGAAGCAGTAAATCTATTTTAATTCAGAAACAGGGATGGTGAACTCTGCGGTGTTCACCACTCCTTTGCGCTGGAACTGCACCCAAATCCGGTAAGTCCGCGCGCGCGGAAAAATGATATTGAACTGCATCTGCGGCCCGCCGTCAGCGATGTACGGATGGTCGTGGATAAGGTCGATCGTGTCATCGCTCGCCACCAACATGTGGGCCCATGAGCTCAAGTATTGCTCCAGCCCGTCGGCGGGCGTGATCTTGAAAAACAATAGCGTTTTCAAACCAACTATCGGTACCGGTGGATCCATCACCAGCTCGACATCCATGTTCTTGCAATGGCTGACACCCAACTCCGGCTGCAGCTTCGCATCCACTAAAGGCACGTCGGCGCCAGCAGCGCCCGGCACGATCACGGTCTTGGCGATCAGTTGCGGGGTCCCGCCAGTCGGATAAAGGTCGCCGACGAGGCGGTACATTCCCGGCTTCGGGAAGGTCATGTCGAAAACGAACGAACCGTCGGGTTGAGGCACCGGATGATCGTGAAGAAAATACTGCAGGTCTTCGCTGACGACAAACATGTGGAAAAGCTTGTCGTGGACCAGCTCAAAATGATCTACCATTTTGCCGGTATGCGGGTCTTTGATCTGGAACGTGATCTTTACTTTCTCGCCGGCGTGAAACACGGCGGGAGTGAGCTTCAAATCGAGCGGATATTCCTCTTCATCCGGAATTCCAAGCACCAGCGCCATGTGGCAGCGCGGGCAGAAGCCCGGCTTGTCGGAGCGCACGTCTTTGTCCATGGGACAGACGTAGTCCTGTGGCACGGTGGGAGTGGCCGCGGGCGGCTGCGCGCCAAGCGGGGCGAGGCTCAGCGCTAGGAGTAAGACCAGAAGAATACGCACTTCTTCATTTTACTCCGGTGGCGGCGTAGACTGAATCATGGAAGTTCATCTAGATTACGCGACGGCGCTATTGGCGCGAACTCCGGCGGTTTTGTCCGGGCTGATGAACGGGATACCGCGAGCCTGGTTGGACTGTCGCGAGGGACCAAAGACCTTCAGCCCCATCGATGTTCTCGGTCACTTGATTTACGCCGACCAGGTGGATTGGCTTCCGCGAATCCGGATCATTCTAGAGCAGGGCGAAGCCCGGCCGTTTGATCCGTTCGATCGCGTCGGCTTCGAGGATCTAATCGCCGGGAAATCGGTCGAAGAGCTTTTGGCCACGTTTGCGACGTGCCGAAATCAGAACCTGCAGGAGCTGTCCGCGCTCAAGCTGCAGCCTGATATGCTCGCCCAGAAGGGAACCCATCCGGCGCTCGGCCAGGTGACGCTCGGACAATTAGTGGCGACTTGGGTAGTGCACGACCTCGGCCACCTGGCACAGATCGAACGTGTGATGGCGCGTCAGTATCGCGATGCCGTGGGTCCGTGGCGGGAATATCTACCCATCCTGGATGTTCCGCGCAGCGATCATTAATCCACAGGCGGTGCCGCCCCAACTCGCGCGAGAATGGTTGCTGGCATGAAACGGTTTTCCATTGCAGTCATTCCCGGTGACGGTGTTGGCCAGGAGGTCACACCCGCCGCTCAGCGCGTGCTCGAGGTAGCCGGGCGGAAATTCGACGCGGCCTTCGACTTCGAAGAGTTCGCCTGGGGCGCCGCCTATTACTTTAAGAACGGCCGCATGATGCCGGCCAATGCGATCGAGCTGCTGCGGGTCAAGGATGCGATTCTGTTAGGCGCGGTCGGCGATCCGAAAATTCCCGATCACATTACGCTCAACGGATTGTTGCTGCCGATCCGCCGGACCTTCGATCAATTCGCCAATGTTCGCCCCGCGATTTTATACCAAGGCGTCGAGTCGCCGCTGGCCACGCCGGGCAAAATCGATATGGTAGTGGTGCGTGAGAACACGGAGGGCGAATACGCGCAGGTCGGCGGATTCGTTTACCACGAGCATCCTGAAGAGGTAGCCATCCAGACCGGGGTCTTCACGCGGCGCGGAATCGAGCGCGTGGTGCGATTCGCGTTCGAACTGGCGCGCAAGCGTAACCAGAAGAATCGCGTCACATCCATCACTAAATCCAATGCGCAGGGTTTCGGAATGGTGCTTTGGGACCGCGTGTTTCAACTGGTTGCGTCGGAATATTCGGACATCGAAACTGAGTCGTTGTTGGTGGACGCGGCGGCCATGAACTTCATCCGCCGTCCGCATAGCTTCGACGTCGTGGTGGCGTCCAATCTTTTCGGCGATATCTTAAGTGACATTTCGGCCATGATCACCGGCAGCATCGGCCTGGCGCCCAGCGCCAATCTGGATCCCACGCGACGCTTTCCGTCGATGTTCGAACCGGTGCACGGTTCGGCTCCGGATATCGCGGGACGCAGTCTGGTGAATCCGCTGGCGGCAATTCTATCGGCGGGAATGATGCTCGATCATCTCGGCCTGGAGGAAGCCGGCCACTCCGTTGAGCGCGCCGTCGCGAAGGTATTGGCGGACGGCAACGTGAGAACCGCGGATGTCGGTGGGAAGAGCAGGACACCGGATGTCACCGACGCAGTGGTTGACGCGATCGGGGGGAAGTAAAAAGATCAGCCGCGTAGACCTGCGAAGACTTCTTCGATTTCCTTCTTCGCCGCGGGGCAGGGCACCGTCAGCGGCAGTCGCGGCGGACCACCATAATAACCGGCGAGATCCATCGCGTATTTCAGGCCCGGCACGCCATGCTTGGTGGTGACCAGATACGCCGCATGACTGATCCGATTTTGCCAGTCGAGCGCGGCTTCTGGCTCGCGCGTCCGATGCGCCTCCCAGATCGATACGGTCGCATAAGGCGCGGCATTGGCGAACGCTAGCACCGCGCCCGAACATCCGACGGCAAAGGACGGCGCAAGCGTCGGCGCCGAGCCGGTCAGCACCTGGAAGCCTGGCTTCACCTCGCGAATCATCCGCATCACTTTTTCGAGATTCCCGGAGCTTTCCTTAATGGCGATGATGTTGGGATGATGTGATAGCTCGGCCACCGCCTCGGCCGGAATGTCCACGCCTGTGACTTGCGGCCAATTGTAGATGAAGATCGGGATCTTGACCTGATCGGCCACGGCACGGAAGTACAGCATCTGCGCGGCAGCGTTATTGATCAGATTCTTGTAGTAATGCGGCGTGCGCACCATCGCGACCTTGTAGCCGATCTCTGCAGCTTGATTCGTGAGAGCGACTGTCTCGCGCACGCTCTCCACGCCGGTCCCAGCGATCAATAGCTTCTCGGGCGCGGCGTACTGGGCCACCCACTCCCAGAGTTGGATCTTTTCTTCGGTGGTCAGCATGACGCTTTCGCCCGTAGAACCGCAAACGACGTAGCCCGCGAGTCCCGTGAGATTCCACTTCTCGACGTTATGCTGGACCTTTGTTTTCCAGATCTCGCCCTCGTGGTTAAAAGGCGTGGTAATTGGCGGGAAGATTCCTTGCAGCTTCATTGGAGATTGGGGCAGCCCGGAAGCTGCCCCAGGGAACTTATGTTGCGACGTAGGTGATGACCAGCGTGTATAGCGCCAACGATTCGATCAGCACCAATCCGAGAATAAGGGCGAATCGGATGCCCGCTTGAGCGCCGGGATTGCGCGCCATGGCCTCCGCGGCCGAAGCGACCGCCTTGCCTTGACCCAGCCCACAAAGGCCGGAGGCGATGCCCATGGCGAGGTATGCGAAAGGCAGACGCAGCTCGCCTGTACGTCCGCCGGGCGTTTGCGCGAAAATCGGGCTGGCCAGTAGCAGGAACGCCACTGCCAGAAAAATCATCTTGCGTGTCATGTGACTGTTCTCCTTGTATAGATTTGTTCGCGAGGAGGTGGTTCCCTATCTGCCCTGGGGGACGACGGGCTCACGCTCGGAACGGATAAAGCCATTAATGTTCGTGCGCGACGGCTCCGCTGACGTAAATCACCGTGAGCAGCATAAAAATGAACGCTTGTAAGAATGCAACGAATACGTGCAGGCCCATGAAGACGGCCGGCAACACCAAATACGTGAGCGATAGAAAAGTGACCGTTACCATCTCGCCGGCAAACATGTTGGCGTAAAGTCGAATCGTGAGCGAAAGCGGCCGCGCCAGGTGACTGATGAATTCGATGGGAATCATCAACGGCGCGAGCCATGGCATAGGACCGGCGAAGTGCACCAGATACCGGCCAGCACCCTGCTCCCGAACGCCCGCCGCGTGATAGTAGAAAAAGACTGCAATCGCCAGGCCTGCGGGCACTGCCGGTGTCATGGTGGGAGATTCAAAGCCTGGGATCACGCCGATCAGATTCATCAAGAGAACGAAGATGAATAGCGTCCCGATAAAAGACACATATTTACTCGCGCCGTGCTCGACCGCGTCGTGAGCCTGACCGGAGATGAAGTTGTAAATCGCCTCGAAGGTCAGTTGAAACCCGCCAGGTTTGTCAGGTGACAGCCGCGAGCGCAGCAACGCGAAGAGCACCAGGATGATGACCACCACCAGGATCTCCATGGTGATCCAGTTTTCCCACGGATGCGCTGGATTCTCGGGCGGACGGCCGATCGCGTTGAGGAGAGAATCGAGTGGGCCGGCCAAAAACCGATTGAACAGCTTGGTGGTCCACAAGTCTACTTCATGTTCGGGCATAGATTAGTTCCATGGTCTGGTATAGACCAGTTCAAAAACGAGCTCGAGGAGTACAGCCGCCGCGGAAACCAACAAACCCGACGCCGCGGCCACGACGTTTAATCCTAGAAATTTGATTATAGCGTAGGCCAGCGCGATCAGCAGCAGAATGCGAAGCACTAACGGAAATGACGATCGTTTCTTCGGCTCCGGCGCAAGAGCATCGACAAGCTGCCGCCAACCCCAGAAACTTCCGTACGAGACAGTTGCTCCGATCAGAAACGCTAGCCCTATTCGGATTCCTTTGATTATGGCTAAAACAGCCGATCCCGTAAGCGCCAGCGCCAGAATGATCCAGGTGACGCGGCGGATGAATCGCTCGTAGAAGGCTTGGTCACCCAGCGGCATCGTCCTTGCTCAACTCGCGAATCACCTCGATAATGCCGGCCGCGACGCCGAGAAACAGGAAGATGATTTTCAGGAAGCCGGTTCCGAACACCTTATCCAGCCCGTATCCGATCAGGAAGCCGACCACGATAGCCGCCGGCAGCAAAAATGCCAAGCTGTAGTATTTTCCAAACTCGCGGACCAAATTATCTTTAGGCATGGGCAGCGCGTTTCCGTTCCAAAATCGCGGCGGCTTGCTCGGCGGTCTCCTTCACCAGGAAACCCATCTTAGGATGGGTGGGGACGATGTCGGGGGTAAGGCCAAACTCCTCCAGCGCTTCCGATGTAGTTGGGCCGATCGACGCAATCACCATGCGGCGTAGTGCACCGAGCACTGCTTTCTCGAGGCGCGTTACCGCGGCAATTCGAAACAGGTGCGTCAGTTGGATAGACGTGGTGAAGATTGCCACATCAGCTTGTCCTTCGACAATCCTTCTAATGGCTTCGCGCAGAGGACGCGTGTCTTCCGGCAGGTCCCATTGGTAGACGCGCACCGGCGTGACATCGGCGCCCCGCGCTCTCAAACCGTCCAGTAACTCGGGATTCGATTTGCCGTACTCCTGGACGGCGATTTGACGCTCCGGCCGATTCGCAATAGCGGCCAGCAACTCGCGCCAGGTGTTGGGTTCCGGAACCGTGACCGTGACGGGCACTTGCATCTCGCGCAGCGCTGCCAGCGGCTTCGGCCCTCGGGCCACGATAGTGATCTTCCGCAAAGCTTCGGCGAAAGTTTCGGGCGGGTAATGCGACGCCAGCACTTTGTCGAGCGCCCGGGTGCCGACGCCTGTGAGGAAGATCATCATGTCGAATTCGCCACGAAAAAGCAGTTCGGCAAAAGCGAAAGCTTCAGGATTGTTTTCGATGGGCGCTTCGCGCATGGAGGGAGCGACGAACGCGTCGCCGCCCTGACGGCGGATTAGCTCGGCAATCTCGGTCGCGCGCCGGCTCTCGAAAGAAAGGACGCGCAGGCCGTCGAAAGGCATCCATTTGAGGTTACCAAGGGAACGACGTGGCGCACGCGCTCTTGCGTGCCGGCGCTTGAGCAATTACCGCCTTGTTGACCGCCGCGTCCCAAAAACTCGTGTAAACTTCTTGGCCCCGTTCTGGTCCGTTGCACCCAGCTCCACCCAGGAAGAATCGCCCGGAGCACGCTTATCCACTGGCGGCATGACGCCCAAGATATCATGTAATCGGAAGAATATGCGCACGCGAATCCTGCTTGCTTTGGTCCTCGCGCTGGTGATTTCGGCGCAGCCGCCCCCCCACCCCCGCCCGGGAGACGAACCCCCCGAGGATGCTCGCCTGCCGAATGGAAAACTGCAGCGCGATGAGATTCTCAAGGCCGACTTCCAGAAGTCGCTGGATGATGCCCGCGAGCTGTCCAAACTCGCCGAAGCGCTCAAAACCGATTTGGAAAAGAACGACCGTTACGTCCTCTCCATCGCCACTCTCAAGAAGACCGAAGACATCGAGAAACTGGCCAAGCGAATCCACGATCGGTTGAAGCATTGATGTGCTACGCTGAAGCGGAAGCGTTCGCCCCATGGCTCCCACCCGCGAAAAAGCGCAATTGATGAGCGCCTCCGAGATCGATCGGACACTGGTCCGGCTGGCGCACGAGATTCTGGAAAAGACTCAAGATCTGAAACGCCTGGCCTTCATCGGAATACGCCGTCGCGGCGTGCCCATGGCGGTTCGACTGGCCGACAAGATCAAGGAGCTTGAAAAGCTCGTGGTGCCGGTGGGCTTCCTGGATATTAATCTTTACCGCGACGATCTCTCCACGGTATCGGAGAAGCCCGTTCACAGCGCGACGGAAATTAACTTTCCCGTGACCGGAAAAGACATTATCTTGATGGACGACGTCCTTTATACCGGCCGTACGATTCGCGCCGCTCTGGACGCCTTGTTCGACAAAGGCCGCCCGGCCCGCGTCCAACTGCTGGTGCTGATCGACCGTGGCTGGCGCGAGCTGCCCATCGAAGCGAAGTACGTGGGCCGCATGGTACAAACCAGCGCCAACGAGATTATCGAAGTCAAGTTCCAGGAAGTGGATCAGACCGAAAAGGTGCTGTTGGTGGAACTGACCTAGGACGTGGCTATGCCGGGTGGATTGCTGGGAATCGAAATGCTCGATCGTGTCGAGATCGAAACTATTCTCGACCGGGCCAAGTCTTTTCAGCCGCAGCAGACACAAAGCAGAAAATCGGATATGCTGCGCGGGCGCATGATCGTGAATCTTTTCTTCGAAGCGTCTACGCGCACCCGTACTAGCTTCGAAATCGCGGCCAAACGTTTGGGAGCGGATGCTATCTCCATCACCGCCTCCGGCTCCAGCGTCGACAAAGGCGAATCGCTGGTGGACACGCTCAATACGCTGGGCGCGATGCACCCGGATGCCATTGTGATGCGCCATTCGGCCTCGGGCGCGCCCCACTTCCTGGCGCGGCATCTGCCCACCCCCATCATCAACGCCGGCGACGGCACGCACGAGCATCCCACCCAGGCTTTGTTGGACGCGCGCACTATTCTCGACCGCCGGCAGACGCTGGAAGGCCTGCGCGTGGCCATTATCGGCGACATCGCGCACAGCCGCGTGGCCCGCTCCAACATGTATCTGCTTTCGAAATTCGGCGCCGAGATCGTGTTGTGCGGGCCCGCGCCGTTGCTGCCACCCGAACTGACTCAAATCGCGCCCGGCGTCACCCTCGCGCATGACATCCGTGAGGCCATCCGCGACGCCGACGTAATCATGATGTTGCGCGTTCAGTTCGAGCGGCAGGACCAAGCGGCCTTTTCGACCAGCGACTATTATCGGTTTTACGGTCTCCGGCTGGAGCATATGGGGCTCGCCAAACCGGACGCCATCGTGATGCATCCGGGCCCCATCAATCGTGGCCGGGAAATTTCGTCCGAGGTGGCGGATTCCCAGCGTTCCGTAATTCTCAACCAGGTGGAGAACGGAATCGCGGTGCGCATGGCCGTGCTGGAAAGAATCCTGAACAATTAATTGAATGCGGAAGTTAATTATTCGAAATGGCCGAGTGATCGATCCGGCGAGCCGGCTGGATGCCATCCGCGACGTGTTGGTGGAAGAAGGCCGCATCGCGGTCATCGGAGAGAAATTGCATGTCACCGGCGCCGAAAAGTTCGATGCCTCGGGGCTGATCGTTACGCCCGGCTTCATCGACATGCACGTGCATCTGCGCGAGCCTGGCTTCGAATACGCGGAGACCATCGAATCGGGCTCTCGCGCCGCCGCCGCGGGCGGATTCACGTCCATTTGCTGTATGCCCAACACTTCGCCCGTGAATGACAACGCCACCGTCACCAGCTACATCAAGGAGCGGGCCGAGCGGCACGCCATCGTGAACGTGTTCCCGATCGGCGCCATCACCAAGGACAGCGCGGGCGAAGAACTGGCCGCGATCGGCTCCATGAAGGCGGCCGGCGCAGTCGCTATTTCCGACGATGGCCGTCCGGTGATGAATGCGCGCGTCATGCGCCGCGCCATGGAAACCGCGCGCTCTTTTGGACTTCCGGTGATCGATCATTGTGAGGATCTGCACCTCAGTTCCGGCGGCGCCATGCATGAGGGAGTGGAAAGTGTGCGGCTGGGGTTGCGCGGAATTCCGGCGGCGTCGGAAGACGTGATGGTGGCGCGCGATATCATTCTGGCCGAGCTGACCGGCGCGCGTTTCCATGTCGCTCACATATCGTCGCGCCATTCAGTGGAAATGGTGGCCTTCGCCAAGAGCCGCGGCCTGGCGGTAACGTGCGAAGCTACGCCGCACCACTTCACTCTGGCCGACTGCAACATGCCGCCTTATGACAGCAACTATAAAATGAAGCCGCCGCTGCGCTCGGCCTGCGATCTTGGCGCGGTGACGCAAGGCATCGTCTCGGGCGCGGTGGACGCGATCGCCACCGATCATGCTCCGCACGCCGGCAGCGAGAAGATGCAGGAGTTCGAAAAGTGCCCCTTCGGCGTCATCGGCCTGGAGACCGCGATCGGCCTGACGCTGGAACAGTTGCTGCACTCCGGTAAGATCTCGCTGGCGCGCATGGTGGAACTCTTCACGACCGGTCCGGCGAATGTTCTCAACATGGAGCGCGGCCGCCTCGCTATCGGCGCTCCGGCCGACATCACGATTCTGGACATCGAGCGCCGCTGGACCTACGACGTCAACCGGTCGGCGTCCAAGAGCCGCAATTCACCCTTCGATGGCCGTACCTTCCGCGGCGGACCCGTGGCTACTATCGTGAATGGCCGTGTAGTTTGGACCGCCGAAGAACGCGGCTTCGATGCGCCGGTGGGTCAGGCGGTGCGCACCGCGCCGTAAACGGACCGCAAACATGCCAGCGTCGGCTTTGATTCAAGAAACGTATCTTGAAAACCAAACGAAGATCGTTAGCCTCCGACGAGGTTGGCGCTTCGCATCGAACTGCTGAGCATCGACCTTAACACAGCTCTGTCGTTCACGGTTCTCCCCTTGTGAATCCACGAAGCGAAAAAAGGACACCCTGGGCGAGTTCTCCCGTACGCGCCAGCACTTCTAGCTTGCGATAGATGTTCTCGGCTGATTGTGGAGATCGCAACCCGACCCCGACGACTGCGACGGCCAGAAGATCATTGAAAACTCTATAGACTATACGATACCGTTGCCAAGTGAAACTGCGGTATCCAATCAGGTCACCCTGGAGTTCGTGTGAAGAGCCCAACGGGTCAAGCGCAACTTTTTCTAGCAATTCCTTTTGAAGTGGTCCTTTGAGATGTTTGGGAATTACCGTCTTAATATCAGCGACCGCGCTGCCAGTGAACTTGAGTACGTACACTTACTCCTCCGCAAAGGCGTCCTCCAGCGAGTGGAGTTTGCCCAAGCGAAGATCTTCCTCAAGGGTATCCGCTGCCGCCAGGATCTGATTAAACAACTTTCGGTCCATGGCGATCTCCAGAGTCTCAACGACAGCTTCCAAGCTCTTGCGTATCTGATCAAAGTACTGCTTGTCCAGAACGACCTTTTCGTCTGCTTCGTCGTTTGCCTTGATGAGGAGTACTTTTTTCCCTTGCGCGCGTCGCAACAGCGCGCTTTGGTTCTGTCGTAGCTCAGATCGATTAACTTCGATCATCTCTGCATCCGTCAATGCCGTCCCAGCCATTGTACACCTCAAACGTACATAAGTGCAAGAGTTATGTACACCTTGATCGTACCTGACGTCTTGGCTGCTGTACAATTGCTCAATGATAACAATGATTGACTAACTGGTAATGTTGCATCTTGTTGATAATAGTATATATCATTTTAATATCTACGCGTTGCTGTCTTTCTGTGCTAAGATTAAGCTGTCATGGAAGCAAAAATCCCAACTGTCAAGATATTCCCAAACAAGTCTAGGGATCGGCGTCCTTACGGTAAGTCCCCTCTTGAGTTCGATCTACCTCAGGCCCTTGAGGCCCTCAGTGCGATGGCTCAGCAAGGTAAGGTCCTGCAAGAGTCTAAATTAGCGGCTGTCCTCGGCAACACCATTACAAGCAGTGCATTCACGAGGAAGATTCGAGCGTTGATTACGTATGGTCTTCTCTCAGAACAGACAGGCGGAGAATTTTCGCTAACCGATCTAGCGCTAGCGATTGCTCTGCCGCGATCGCCAGAGACACAGATGGAGGCCAAGAAGCAAGCGTTCTTGAAGATCGAACAGTTTAGCCTTCTCTTCGCTCAGCACAAGGGCAAGCTCCTGCCTGCAGACGAATTTCTACGAAACATCCTTGAGCAAGAATGTGGCATCCCTCGCGAGAACTCGCAAGTGTGGGTGAGCCACTTTAAGGCCGGAGCCAGGGCGGCTGGACTTTTTTATGCTCGTGGAGACGGGAAGGTTCAAATTGCAGAATCTCCTATTTCCCTTCAGTCAGCCACTCCCCGGTCCGATGAGCCCCGCGAAAACATTGAGGATGCCGCGGCACGTGCTGACGGTGACGGAAATCATGCCTTGGTAGAACCGCTTACTCCTCCGCAGCCCTGGCAACTCGCAGCTTCGGGACATTGTACGAGGATTGATCTTTCGGACGGTCGTCGTGCAGAGATCACTATTCCTGACAAACTTAGTTCGAAAGACGCCCAGAAGCTTCAAAAGACGCTTCAGGGGATTATGGTGATTATCGAGTCTATGGTTTCAGATGGAACCTGATTATTAGTAGTGAAATAGTGTCTTTGAGTTGATGCTGGAACAGCCCGATACACTGCAGATGCCTCCGGCAAGTGAGGTATGATCTCACGCTTTCCCCTCCGTTAGAGTACAGTTACTAGTGATTGGACCCTTCCTTCCGACACCGCCAGATCGAACCCAGCCAGAGCCGCGGCGGCTGCATCTCCATCCTCATCGCCGCTGCCGTGCTGCTCATCGCCGCGCGCATCACCTCCTCCTACGCGATTGACTACCAGTGGTGGAAAGAGATGGGCCAGGTCCACACCTGGTTCAGCATGCTCGCCTACAGCGTGATTCCGGCCACCGCCGCCACCATCCTGGGCTTCATCATTTTCTGGATTGCGCACGCTCGCGGTCTGAACCACGCCAGAATCGGGCTGCGCCAAAATCCCCTGTACGCGAAACTCGCAACGCTCGGAATGTTCCTGGTAGCGCTGGTGGTCGCGCTCTCGGCGATCGATACCTGGACGGTCGTCCGTTATTTCGGCGGGACGCGGGCCGCCACGGCCGCTTCCTGGCAAGACCCGGTCTTCTCCAACCCACTCACCTTCTATCTGTTCGAATTGCCGTTCTATTCCGATCTTCTCGGCTTGATTCTGGCCATTGCTGTGATCGCAGCCATCATCTATTGGGTGACTGCTCGCGGCTGGCAGCTTCGCAACAGTGTTCCGGATTGGAGCGAGGTGCGCGAGATCAACCTGAGCCAGCTCGGTTTGGGTGGCGCGCTCGAGACCCGTTTCCTGCGTGGCGTCGGCGCGGTGTTTCTGCTCGCCCTCGCGGTGCGATTCTTCCTGGGCCGCTACAGCATGTTGCTGGATGAGCATGGCAGCTTCATGGTCGGCGTCGATTACGTGGATCAGAACATCGCCCTGCCGCTGCAATGGGTTTTGATCGCAAGCTGCGTGCTGTCCGCCGTCGCCCTGGTGGCCGGAAAATGGCGGCTTGCAGCCATCGTCGTCCTGGCGTTTATCGTCCGCAACGTGGTTCCTCCGATCGTGAGTGCCGTGTATGTCCGTCCCAACGAGATCTCCATCGAGCGGCCATTCATCGCGCGCCATATCGCCGCCACTCGATCCGCCTTCGGAATCGACCAGCGGACCGAGGAGATCGAATTCCAGGCGAAACCTGAAGAACGCATCGATCTAGCCAAACACAAGCCACTGCTCGACAACGTGCGACTCTGGGACTGGCACGCTTTTCACGATACGCTGCCTCAGTTGCAGCCCTACCGGCTTTACACTTACTCCGACACCGACGTCGATCGCTACAACTTCCAAGGTGAAATGCGTCAGGTGCTGATCTCGCCGCGCGAGCTCGACCTCACGCAGCTGGGCGACCGCTGGATCAACACCCACTTCATTTATACCCACGGCTATGGTGTGGTCATGGCGGAGGCGAATCAGGTTTCTCCCAGTGGACTGCCGGTGCTGATTATCAAGGACACGCCGCCCGAAATCACCGTGCCCGGCCTGAAGCTGACCCGGCCAGAGCTCTATTACGGAGAGAACGTGCACGATCCCGTATTCGTCCGTACCGCTCAGCCTGAGTTCAACTATCCGGCCGGCGACCGTAACGTCGAGACCCGCTACGACGGCAAGGGCGGCTTTCCGATCTCGTCATTTCTGTTGCGGGCCGCGGCGGCCGTCTCGCGCGGCGATTGGAACATCCTGCTCACCGGCTATCTCACGCCCGAGAGCCGCATGATGATCCACCGCAATGTGACCGAACGTTTGAGCACGCTCGCGAATTTCCTGTCGTGGGATACCGATCCCTATTTGGTTTTGTCCGACGACGGCCGGCCCGTCTGGATCGTGGACGGCTACATGACATCGAACGTCCACCCTTACTCGCGAAGCGTGGCTTTGGAGGGCATCGGCGCGTTCAACTACATTCGCAACTCCGTCAAGGCGACCATCGATGCGTACGATGGAACGGTTCATTTGTACGTGTTCGACCCCACTGACCCGCTTCTTCAGGCCTACCGGAATCTGTTTCCCGACCTTTTCGAGCCAGACACGGCCATGCCGGCCGATCTTCGCAGACACACTCGATATCCTGAAATGATCTTCGCGGCACAGTCGGACATTTACCGGCTGTTTCACATGCGCGACCCAGACACGTTCTACAACAGGTCGGACGCCTGGGACATTGCTCGATTCACCAATGAGCAGGGGGCCCAGCCCGGACCGCTAACTCCGACATACGTCGTGGCCACTCTGCCCGGCGAGACGCAACCCGAATTTCTGTTGATGATTCCCTTCACGCCCCGTAGTCGCGATAATCTCATCGGGCTCATGATGGCGCGTTGCGACGGCGCGCACCTGGGCGAGAAAGTGGTGTTGCAGCTTTCCAAGCAGGAGATCATTTCCGGACCTATCCAGGTGGAAGCCCGCATCAATCAGGATCAGAACATCTCGAAAGATCTTACGCTGTGGAACCAGCAGGGCTCGCAGGTGCTGCGCGGCCAGATGCTGGTCTTGCCGATCGAGCATACATTCCTGTATGTTGAACCCATCTATATCCAGGCCTCACAGGCCAAGCTGCCGCAACTGAAAAAGATTGCGCTCGCCATGGGCAATAATCTGGTTTACGCCGACACCTACCAGGAGGCGCTCGCACAACTCGCCGGCGAAAACCTGCCCGCGCCCGAAGCTGCCACCACGCAGCGGCCTACTACGTCCCCGCCCGCCGCCGCTACCCCAGGCCAGGCTGCTCCACCGTCCGATGCTCGCATCGCCGAAGTACGGCGTCACATGCAGCGTTATCGGGATCTGGTTTCGCAGGGCAAGCTCTCCGAAGCAGGCAAAGAGCTGGAAGCGATCCAAGCCCTTGTGGAACGGTGAAAGACTGCGTGAATTAACCCAAGTCATCGGCGTAAGAATTGGGGCATTCGAGACAGCCTGAACCTAATGTGTGCCAATCGTGGGGCTTCCCGGTGGCATAAATCGTGCTCCTTCTTTAGGCGAAGGAGGGTGCCATGCAAGCTTTCCAAAAGATCCTCTTCCCAGTCGACATGTCGGATAGCTGCACCGTGGCGGCGCCATTTGTCGAAGCCTTGGTGAAAAAGTTTAACGCCGAGCTGACGCTACTGCACGTTCTTGAGATGCCTCCAGGTTATGTAACGGACTGGTACGGTTATATGGCGCTGGTCGACACCGACGCAATTCGGGGAGCACGCCAGAGCGAACTCGACCTTTATCTGAAGGACAAGTTTGAGGGACTGAAAGTTGGTCGCGTCATGTTGGAAGGAGACGCTGCGCACGAGATCACAGAGTATGCGCAAGAGCACGGCACGGATCTGATCATGATGCCCACGCACGGGTATGGAATCTTCCGCAGCCTCCTACTGGGATCGGTGACCGCCAAGGTGTTGCACGACGCGGCTTGTCCGGTATGGACCGGCCTTCACGTCGAAGAGACGCCGCCCGCATCGGCGACGTTCGCCAACATCATGTGCGCCGTCGACCTGACCGAGAAGAGTCTTCCCACCATGCAGTTTGCCTCTAAACTCGCTCATGATTTCAAGGCCAAGCTGTGGCTGGTACACGCCGTGCCCGGCGCCGAAACAAGGCCGGAGAAGTATTTCGATGCCGACCTGCAGGCCTTCCTGCAGGACGAAGCCAGAAAAGCCCTGGCCAAAATGCAGCAGGACGCTGGAATGGTCGCCCAACTCTGTTTGGGCGCGGGCGAAGTGCCGCATGTCGTGCGCGATGCGGCGTTGCACCATAGGGCCGACCTGCTGGTGATCGGCCGCGGTCATGCGACACGCACGCTGGGACGGCTGCGGACCAATGTATATTCGATCATCCGGCAATCGCCCTGTCCCGTGATCAGCGTCTAGTGGGGCAGGTCTCCGACCTGCCGATAACCCATGCGACCATGGTAGGTGTCGCGGCGAGTCCCTCTCGTTCTCAGCAGCATTGTCGTCGTTTCGATATGGATCTGGTTCACACGGGACGGGCTGGCGTCCTATTTCAGCGGCGACGACCTGATGAATACCTACCTGGCGTGGCAGAAGCCTTTGCTGCGCCTCGCCGGCGAGAACGTGCTCTTCTTTTCCCCCGGATACCGGCCATTCGGGAATCTCCTCTACCGCCTGCTCTTTGAGATGGCCGGATTTCATCCTTTGCCATTCCGGATCGCCTGTTTTGTTCTTCTCTTTTTGAATCTGTATCTCGCCTACCGGACAGCAGCGGCGTTCGGCGGTATAGAAACGGCGCTCCTGACCGTACTCTTTTCGTGCTATAACTCCGGCGCTGATCTGTTCCATGACACCGGAATCATCTACGACATTCTGTGCTTCACTTTTTATTTCGCGGCGCTGGGACTGTACGTAGCGGCACGAGCGCGCAAACAGTATCTCAGCAAGCCGCAGCTTGCGGGCTTTCTGATCCTTTATATTTTGGCGCTGGATTCCAAAGAGATGGCAGTGACGCTTCCCTTGGTGCTCGTCGCCTACGAACTCCTACTTGGTGAGGCCGCTGCGGGTTCCGTGCTTCGCCGCTGGTTGCCGTCCGCGCTCAGTGCACTGATGACAGTGCCTTATGTCATTGGAAAACTGTCTCACTCCAGCCCGCTGATCGGCAACGAGTCCTACCGGCTTCATATCAGCGCTGGCAATTACATCGCCGGCCTAACACATTACTTCGATCTGCTGACTTCAGTGCATCCCGGAACACTTGCAGCGCCCATCTGCATGCTGGCGATTTTCCTGGCTGTGGCCATTGCTCTCATCACGCGAGACTGCCGGTTGATGTTTGCGCTAGCGTTCATATTGATAACCCCACTGCCGATCGTCTTCGTTGCCCTTCGCGGCGCCTATGTGATGTATATCCCGCTCTTCGGTATAGCGCTCTACCTTGCAGTCGCTATCGTGAAACTGCGCGATGCTTTGGTGGGGCCCAGGCTTCAATTCGCTACTTTTGCACTCTGCGCCGCGGCAGTGATCGCTTTCCATGCCTCGCGGCCCTGGCAGCCGAACGTGAATCCCTTCATCCACTCGACCGTCAACCAACTCAGTGTGATTCAGCCGCGCGTTCCGAACGGGTCCAAGATACTGTTCGTCGACGATCCTTTCGACAAAGACGACCCGTGGGTGCTGCTGTTCATTTGCCGCTTATTTTACGGGCTTCCAGATCTGCAAGTGGATCGGGCCAAGCTCATGGCAGCCAAGCCGGACCAAAATGCCTACGATGTTATTTTCCAGTATCGCGACGCCCGCTGGATCCGCCTCAAGCCCTAGCGAGGCTTTTTCAACGAAACTTGGGACCGTAGAGCCGCCGATAAACCTCGGCGTTTCGCAAGACGCTTTGGACGTAGACGCGAGTCTCGCTGAATGGGATGCTTTCGACAAACTCAGCAGGCTCGTGGTAGTTGGCTGAGCTGGTCCAGGAGTTGACCCGCGATTTTCCGGCGTTATAGGAGGCCAAAGTTTCTTCCCACTTTCCCTGCAACTGATCGGACAGGGCCTTCAGATAATAGGTGCCGATCTTCAGGTTCATGTCCGGGGTGAACAACATCTTGGTGCTGTAACGCGGAATCTTGAGCTGGCGGCCGAGCTGGCGGCCGGTGGACGGGAGCACCTGGGTCAATCCGCGCGCATTGGCTGGAGACACCGCTTTGGTGTTGAATTCCGATTCCTGGCGGATGAGAGCCGCTACCAGGAACGGATCAAGCGACTGCTGTCGGCTATACTCTTCGAGCGAGTGGCGATAGGGTAACGGAAATGCCAAACGCCAGAATCTGTCGGGTGCATTATCGAGCGCGAGCGAGAGGTAACCCGACGCGTAGTGCTTGATGTAGCGAATAGCCTGATCGGGAGCATCGCGCCGGTTGGCCAGCTCGGCCAGCTCCACCGCCAGGATCTGCGGCTGGCCGTCAGTCCTGGCGCCGAAACGTAGCTCGCTCTCCGCCACATCGTCCAGGCCGGCCGAAGCCAGCAGATGGGCCCGCTCGATGCGTTCGGTGGTTGTCGCCGTCGCCACGAAGCTTTCCGAAGGATGGCGAGGCGCCAGTTGAAGATCGCTCAGAAATTGCAATGTGTCCACTGCGGGTGTGGCGCCGGAGATGGCCTGCAAGGCTAGCCGCTCGCGAGCCAGCATGGCGTAGTAATAATTCGGAAAAGCCTTATCGATCTTTTCGTAGTAAACGCGAGCCGTGCCCAGGTCCGACTTCGATTCCGCGATCCGTCCCAGGAAATAGAGCGCCGTACTTACGCGGTCGGAATCCGGATAACGCTTGAGGTGCTCCTGTAACAGCTTGGCAGCGCTGGAAGAGTCACGCAGATATTGCGTCCACGCGATTCTCCACTGGCACTGCGCGGATCGAGGCTCGTTGGGAAAAGCCTCGGAGCAGACGCGGTAGAGCGGTTCGGCGTCGTCGCTCTGGCTGTGCGCAGTGTAGTAGTTTGCGGCCGACAGCAGGGCGTTGAACCGCCAGATGGATTGTGGATAGGATGCGGAAATCCGCTCCAGAATCGATCGCATCTCATCGATGCGATCCAGTCGCCGCGCGCATTCCATCAGGTTAAAAAGCCGCTCAGCTTCGGTTTCGGGCGAAGAAGCCTGAAAAGAGGAAAGATATTCGTAAGCCAGCTTGTCTTCCCGCGCCAGGTGCCGCGCGGCGCCGATCCGCACGCGGGCCAACTCAAGATTCGCGCCGCTCAACACCGGCAACAGCGCTGTAAGCTCCTTACGCGCGCGATCGTAATCACCGCCATCCACCAGCTTCAGGCCGCGAGCCAGCAGTGCCTGGGTATCGGGCGCCGGATAATGGGTCAAAGCGGCCTGCGCATCCGACGCCTCATTCGACAAAGGATACTCGATGTAGATTTTCTGGTAGTGCGCGGCTGCCGCGTCGTGGTTCCCGTCCGCTTCGTAGCTGCGCGCCAGTAACAACTCCGCCTGCGAGACGGTGAAATCCGTCAAGTGCCTTTGAACCAACTCCAATGCGCGGCCAGCCTGCGAATCCTGCAAGTACGAATTCACTTGGAGCGTGACCGACTTCGCCACAAAGGGGGATGCGGGCGTCGCCTGCCAGACCGGCTGCAGCGTTTTTTCCGTTTCCGAAAATTGGCGCAGTTCCGACTGAGATGTAGCGCTCAGGTAGGCCGTGTAATCAGCTAGCGTGGGCAGGCGCTTGGCGGCGGCGGTCAAGTGTTGCAGTGCATCGCCGAACTGCCGCTCGTCGATTTCGGTCGCGCCCAGAGCCAGCAAAGCCAGAGCCCCGTTCTTATCGTTAGGATGCGCGTTGGCATAGCGCAGTAGAGCGGCGCGGGTCCGCGGAGTGGGAGTCTTGCGATAATTCGCGCCTAGCGTCTCGAGTGATTGCGCGGATACACTCGCGGCGCACAGGCAGGCCAGTGCTGCCAGCCGGCGCAGTCTACACCAGCGGACCGGGATAATCGGGGCCAAG
Source organism: Bryobacterales bacterium (assembly GCA_963780485.1). Lineage (GTDB taxonomy): Bacteria > Acidobacteriota > Terriglobia > Bryobacterales > Bryobacteraceae > Palsa-89. The sequence continues at coordinate 213,757 of CAWACO010000001.1, read as the reverse complement.
TAACTGGACATCATCGTTTGCAAGCGTCCGCACCAATTCCAGGTGCAAATAGTCGACCATCTTACCGGGGGTGGACAAAAAATCCCGCCGGAAAGCCTCGCGTGCTGAATCAATCTCTGCTTTTAAAGACGTATACAGATTGCTCGCGGCGCGGCCATTCTTCACATCTTCAGATTTATAAAGCCTAATCTCGGCGACCTGATTGCGCGCAAAGCGCTGCGCTTTGAGGTGCAAGTCCTGATCTTGCTGGATGGTCACCAGGGTTGGGCGTGAAAACGTCGGGCTTTCGATCACCGCTCCGGCCACCGTCGCCAGGATTTCCAGGCCATTGGACTCTACGCTCTGGTCCGCGTCGGCATAGAGCAACGCCACGATGCGCTCTTTGGCGGCGATCGGAAACAGGTAGAACTTCCGAGCGGTGTCTTCCCCAGCCCAACGAGCGATGGGCTCGGACATCTCGCTCTGGGTTCGCAAGGCCACCACAGTATCTTTGGACTGCGCCGCACTTCGAAAAGCGGGCGCCGAATCGAGCGGGGCGGCGAGCAGTTGATCCACGCCAGAAATATTTCGCACAGCCGCAAGCTCAAGCGAACCGTCGCGAAGAAAGAACAAAGCCGCACGATCCGAAAAGCCTTGGGTGGCGTCGACGATTGCCTTGCTCCACTGCTCTTCAGTCTCCGATGCACGCAGACGTCGAACGGCTTGATTTAATTTCGAAGTGAGTTCGCGGCGTGCACCCGCCAGCGACTCTGCAACAGCCTGGACCACTCCGGCGCTCAGGGCCGCCAACCGTTCTTCAAACATGCGCTCGGTTTGGTCCCGCGCAACGCTGCGATCTTTCATGTGATGCCGGGGTCTAATAGTATTCTATCGGACAAGAAGCCCCGTGACTACAGTTGTTCGAAAACTAGCGCGCGGGCGCCGCCTCCGGATGAATCGGCAACAGCATCCCCGTCAGCCTCAACTGCTTGCGCCCACTAGTCAATTCCAGCACGATGTGCCCGTCCGGCTGGCTGGCACCTTGTCCCGAGAACGTGTCCGGCCCCTGCTCCACCTGGATGTTGGAAAGTACTAGCCGGGGGATACCGGCAACCGGCGCCAACTTGTAGCCGCCGGTGATCGCGCTCACCTCCGTGTCGGGACCCAACTCGATTCCCTGACCTTCGAACGTGCCCTGCGACCGAATATTCAGCAGCAAGTTTTGCGCTGTGCCGCTGGTCTCGATCTCGCCTTCCAGATCCAGCCGGCCGTTGCGGTACTCCAGATTTTCGATGGCGCCCGTCCAACTGTAGACGGGCGACGGCTTGTCCAGATTCAGACTGAGCTTGCCCTGCGCATGCATATCGTCGAGCCGGCAATCCAGACCGGACAACAGGATGTTTGCTCCGTCCCACACCAGGCGCGCGCGAATCTCGCCGATCGGCGATTCACCGTTCACCAGCTTGGCGACGTGAATATCGCCCTCCACCTCCCGATCCAGAAGCCACTTGGGCAGGGTCTCTTTGCTAAGTCGAAACGTCCGGGCCAGGAAGCCTTCGTTGCGCCGAAGCGTGGGCATCATCAGACTCTCCAGCTCGGCGACCTGCAATTCCGGGATGTTCAAGCGAATGCGGTGCGGGCGGCCGGCTGCTGGATCGTATCGATAGTCGCCTTCCAGCGTTACCGCTCCGGCGCGCGCGTGAATCCGGCTGATCTGTATCAGGCCCTCTTTGATTTCCACCGACGCGCTCCCAAAACGGATGGGCGTAACCAGGCCGGGGATTTCCATGACGGCATTCTGCAGCTCGTACTGGCCGGACCAGACACCCGGAAGGTCGTCCCTGCGTTCATAAGCGATGGAGCCGCGCCAGGTGCCTTGCCGGAGATTCTCCAGCAGCGGAATGGGCGGGGCCGAAACGACGTGCTCCGCGCTCGATTCCACTTCGGCGATGGTCAACTGGCGGGTGGTGATGCGAAGCGCGGCGCGGCTGTCGTCCAGAGCATAAATGCCTTCGATTTGCGCCGACTGGCCGTTTTCCATCGTCACGTCGGCGGGGCCAAACGCGATGGCTTTGTTCGCGAACAGGACGCGTGCCGAGTCAAATTCCGCCGAAGACTCGTGGGTGGATTTCAACGAAGCATTCTCAAGTGCAAGCTCCCCTTGCAAGCCTCCAACGTTCGAGTAGCCGATCACGCCATTCACTAGGCCATCCACTTGAACGCCCGGCAGAAAAGGAGCACCCATATGACGCGCAGTTTCCACCAGCGAGGCGGCCGGAAGATCGCGGAAGGCGAAGCTGGCAGCCCACTTTGGGGCAGCGAGATAATCGGAGAGGCGCAGTTTCACCGCTACCGGCTGAACCTGTCCCAGGCGTGCTATCGTCTCCACATCCAGTTGATGGCCGGGCAGGTTGAGCAGCCCGCGATAATTGAGCGTCCAGCCTTCGCCTTTGGGCGGCATCAGGTCCCAACGGTGGATGTCGGTGATATTCAGATCGCCGGTGATTTCGAGTTGGGAAAGCGGGCCGGCCAAGCGCGCGTTAGCGACGGCGAAGCCATGTACGCCCATGTCGCTTCCATTGAACAACCGGGCCAGCTCGGAGATGGCCGTACGCTCCAGGCGCAGGCCCATGTTGAGCTGATCTTCGGCCTTCGGAGAGAAATGAAGTATACCGCGGGCGCTCAGCTCTCCGAAGTTCTGCTGTCCGCGATCGGTGCGGGCGGGCGCGCCGGAAAAGCGAATCACGACGTCGCCGCTCTCGTTGGGATAGACATCGATATCGGCGGCGCTGATGTAGAACACGGACTTGGTGTCGCCGAATTTGAAGTACAATCGGCCGTCGCGGATCTGGATGTCGGGAACGTTGCGGCCTTGGCCGGAATTGATTGCGGAGCTGTGGTCGAGCAACTGTTGGATGTTCCAGGGCCCTACTTGCTGCTTGACCAGGTTCACGCTGGGCGAATCCATCCGCAAGCTGGAGAAGGCCAGTTTGCCGCGCAGCAGGCTGAGCCACCGGACTCGCGCCTGCATGAATTCGACGTGCGCGAAAGGCTCGATGCCGGACGCGGGATCTTCGCCGATCAAAACGTTCTTTACCGTGAAGCCGGGGCCGGTGAATAGATTCAGATGCACTTCTTCGATTTGCACAGGCCGGTTGAATGCCGCTTCGAGGGCCGCTTGAATGCGCGGGCGCAGGCGATCCGCATCCAGTTTGGGAGCAATGAACCCCATCGCCACGATGGCGAGCAGAGCGATCCAAAGCGCGCGCCGTAGTTTTTTCATGCCCGCCTGAGTTTGTTCATGGATGTCGTGCCAGCAGGCCGGCATATGCTTCCGGGTCGTCTACATCGGTGGTGACCGCGGGGTCGTCTACTTCGATGTAAGACGTCCGGCCGACATATTTGTGAATGACGTCGCTGGCCATCGCGGTAGCCGGAAGCGCCAGAAGTTCGTCGGCTAACCCGCGCGCAATGCAGACGGGATGTCCATGCTGGCCGTCGTAGGTGGGCACAATGACGGGCGCGCGCTCAGTCTCAAATTGGGCGGCCAGCGTTTCGAGCGTAGCGGGTTGGAGATTCGGATGATCCACCGGCGTGAACATCACCGCTTCCGTTTCGGACGGTAACGCTTTCAGACCGCACTGGAGCGAACTGAGCATGCCGCGTTCGGGATCGGGATTCACGGCGAAGGTGGCTCCCGAAGTTCGTTCGATCCCGGAGCGAATCTGATCGGACTGGTGGCCAAGGACAACAATCACCGGGCTCGCCACGCTCGAGAACAGGCGGATCAGGCGGTCCAGGAAAGTTTCGTTTTGGAATCGCAGCAGCGCTTTGGGAGTGCCCATGCGTCGCGATGCACCGCCCGCCAGGATCAGGCCGGCAATCGGACAGCGCGAGTTCACTTCAGGACGGCTCGCGAGGTCTCGGTGGCAAAGATGGATTTAGAAAGTGACCGCCAATCCGATTCGGGTGCGCGCCGCATGGCGATCATCTCGGCCACAATCGAGATGGCGATCTCCTCCGGCGTGATGGCGCCGATATCGAGACCCATGGGCGCGAAGACGCGCTCGAAGACCGCGCGCGAAATGCCTTCCTTCTCCAGTTCCTTGACGACGCCAATCACCTTGCGCTTGCTGCCGATCATGGCGATGTATTTGGCGTTGGTTTCCACCGCCCAGCGCAGCACGCGCATGTCGTCGCGATGGCCGCGCGTCACGATGACGATGTAGCTGGTATCGCGGATCGTAAGCTTGGGGAAGACTTCCTCATACTCCTCGGAATGGATCTCGTCGGCTTCCGGAAAACGGTCGCGATTGGCGAAGGCCTCCCGATTGTCGACGATCACGCTGGCGAACCCCGCCATGCTGGCGACCTTGGAGATGCTCTTCGAGATGTGGCCGGCGCCGAAGACGAACAGGCGTGGCTGCGGGATCACCGGCTCGACGAACACGCTGAGCTGTCCGCCGCAGATCAGGCCGTTGTCGTACGCGGCATCCTGTCCAAGGCTGAAGTTCATTTGGCGAGGCCGTTCCTGCTGCATGACTTCGCGGGCCGCGTTCCACACCTCGGCCTCGACGCAGCCGCCGCCGATGGTCCCGATCATGGACCCGTCCTCGCGCACCAGCAGCTTGGCGCTCTCGTAGCTGGGAATGGAGCCGTTGACCTGCACGATGGTCGCCAGGGCGCATTTCTGCCCCAGCCGGCGCAGGCGGACCACTTCGTCGTAGATGTCCATCCGTTTGAATTATACCCAGGAAATTAGGGACAGTGCAGTCAAACCCCGATTTCCGCGATCGCCGGCGCTATTCGGGTTCAGAGTAGGCCTCATCCAGGCGGTCGCGACGCTGCATGAAGGTCTGGATTTCAGCGGTTGAAAAAACGAACCCATCTTGGGCGGGATCATAAGGGATCTCGCGTTCCTGGTGCATTTCAAGAATCTCGGCGGCGTCGATCATCTGATGCCGTTCGTGTTCGCGGCGCTCGGCTTGGATCTCGCGGAGCTGCTTGAGGGTGCGGTCGAACAGGTGCGCCAGGCGCTGCTCGTAAATGCTGATGTTGGCGAGTGCCCGGCTTTAGTGGTGGAAGGCTTGAGCCAGGCCGAGGGCCGAAGCGGCTCGGGGTTCGTCGGTGTGGAGGGAATCGAGATGGTCCTTGGCAGCGAGAGTGAGAAACGTGGCCTCGATGGCGGGGACGCGATTGAGGCGCCAGGTGCTGTCGCCGAGCGATTGGACGAGCTGTTCTTCGAGTGCGCCTTTGGGCTGAAACTGATCGACGAAGCGCTTGAGGTGGTTCTCGTAGGCGGTCAGGTCTTCGGTGGGCAGGACAACAACGTTGGCCGGTGAGGCCGTCTTTTACGGCATTGAGTGAGACGGCGCGGAGGCCCGCTTCGGTTTTTGGACCGCGGGATTCGGATCCATTTGATGCGGGAAGCTTCGGCTCTGGAAGGCATATTGGTACCTGGAGAAAGTGTAACGGTCGAGTTGGGTGGTAAGAGGTTAGCTTTACGGAAGTGGTTGGTGGGGAAGAGAAACGAGGCGCCGAAGATTGGTCATCGACCGAGCTGCCATGGTGGCACATCTACGCGGAAGGCGCCATACAGGTTCAACTGGTCAGGTTGCGCCGCGAGCCGAATCGGATCGCGGTTACCCAGGCTCGGTGCGGGCCGGTCTCGTTTTCAGCAAGCCGCGGCTCGGCGAGATGTAATGCTTGCAGAACGGTTTGGGACTAAACCTCAGTGTTCGACGTCAGGATGGGCTGTCCTTGCACGTTCTAACCACAGTGGCAGCCCGATCAGGATTGCAGTTGTCGCAGCATAGCATACCCAAACAGCCCCGAAGGTAGTGGGATTCAACCAGAATGCCTTGTTCGCACATAATCGGTTCAACACCTCAGGCAATCCAATCTGATGCAACTGGGCAAGGTGAAATGCCGCCACCGAACCATTTGGCCGGTGAGCTATGAGGCCCGTGTAGTAGGGAATACTAACGAAATGCACTGTATACAAATCCAGTGCGGCCAAGCACAGAATCACAACGGAAAGCATCCAAGGCCGACCACGCATGGGGACCAGGGAGTGTAGGCCAACGACCAGCAGGGAGATCTCCGCGGCTACGACACAATACATGTACCAGCCCATCGACGTTGACGCTCCTTTGCTCAGGAAAAGCAGCAAGACGTTATAGAGCTGTCCAACCCAAAAGCACCCGTAAACCGCTAACAGCGGGTACATGTACGAGCGGCGAGCCGAAGTCGACCGCCAGAGAAGGGAAATCACTCCCGCGGCCGCGATTGCAGCGACCATGAACAGAACGTGGTACATCCAACTTCGCACGACCAGCGCACTCCAGCCACCAAACCAAACGTGGGACAGGAGAATCGAGTCGACCGCTCGTTCCCACTGCACATGGCCTATTCCATAGAGGAATTGCCGCGACGTGTATTGATCCAACATAATTGACTCATTCAGACCAGACCAGGTCCTGGTGGTCACGCGATTGTACATGTACCACCAACCACCAATGAGTAAAGCAGATCCGAATGTCACAAGGGCGTGATGAACAACGGCGCGTCTTTCTTTTGCCGTCCATATTCGCCACATGTAGAGTGCACCTAAAGCCGCCACAGTCGTGAGGAAATAAGCTTTCGTAAGCAGTCCCAAACCGAGTGCGATCCCAGCGAGGATTCCAGTTCTTCGAGGGACGACGTCTTCGGCGAGGTCGAGGCACAAAAGGACCATCCAGGAGCAGAGAAGAATCCCAAGGCATTCGTTGCCTACCCGGCATACATTCACCATCAGTTCCGGCATCGCGGTGAGTAATGCTGAAGCGCCGAGAGCGACTTTATAGCTTCCTACGACACGGTAGGTCACGAGAAAAACCAAGGGAACAGAAAATGAGGCGATGATCAGACTGATATAACGCAAGAGGAACACTCGATCGACGAGCGATCTGTTTCTTATGATCCTGTCGGGCAAAGAGAGCAGCCAATAGTACAGTGGCGGCTGCAAAGCTTCATAGATTCGTAGGCCCGAAAGACCAGGCTGACGAGACCAACTGTGAGGAATTGTACTGAGCAGCCATCGTCGTTCAACACGTTGTTCAGGCGATAACCGCCAATAGTCATCTTCGGTGACGGACGGATTTGGCATGCCCCGCAATGGCCAAGGGACCGGCGCAAGCTGCAACGATGCCTGCACTTCACGCGACACCGGCTGATCCCGACGGACGAGAAAGTCGCCGGTTGTTGCGAGCTGCTCGACATAAGCAAAATGTGCCCATTCATCATAGCCTTCCCACAAGGGCACGAAAGAACAATAGAACAGTCCGCGAGTAAGAAAACAGAGCCAAATAACGGCTACGAAAAGGAAAGACCAGCGCGGTAGGGCTCTCATCGACTCCATCCACACTAGGCGCGATCTCACTCTCATTCACGCCACGGGCGTTCCAGAAGCTATTGCACGTGTTTCACTACCGTGAGGCCCGCGTGTTACGGCCCATCACTTCAAAGAGTCGGGCACAACGCATTCCCACTACAACGGCCGAAGGAATTTAGCGAGCGGCGTGTAGTGGTTGGAGTGGAAGAGAATGGAGGGCGGCGAAGATCGGTGAACGGACGGTTAGGACGTTCTTCGCACGGTCAACGGAACGGATGAGGCTTCCCGCCGTGTCCCGCCGACACTGGGCTCATTCTGCTGCTTCGCGCGAGCCGCCGGCTTGGCTGCCGCTCGACGGATGACCGGTTTGACCTCGTATTCGTATATTCCGAAACGGGGAATCTGCCCCTTCCCGCCTGGGCGTGGCTCAGCGATGACTTTCTTGGCCGTGATCTCCCACTCCTCCTCGATAACGTCTCCGATATCTTTGTTGGAGCGGCTGTGGATAGTCTTCATCGATTTCACTTCTCTTGATTTTACCAGTATTCACCGGGCTGACATGCGGAACTCTTCGTTGGTCAAGCCAGTTCTAGCTGGCGGATTTCTTGACGCCCTTGCCGGGAACGACGGAGAAGAATTCGAGGAACCGCTTCTTTTCGGGTGTTCCGACGGCGTTGGGGCTTTGCCGGACCTCGATCATGGACCCGGCTAGAGCGGTGAACTGTTTACCCAGGTCGCTCTGCGGCACCACCCAGCGGCCCTCGGTCAAGGCCTGTTGTACACCTTGGTAGTCGTTGGGGAAAGTCATGTGAACCGGCAGCCCGAGCAGTTGCTCAATCTGTTGCGGAGTGATCAGCGACCGCTTCTGGCAGCGGTTGAGCAGGACGCTCACACGATCTCCCAAGTCGAGCTGTTTCAGATATAGGTACTTTTCGCGCGCCAGGTGCAGGGAGGTAATCTCCGGCGTGCAAACCAGGAAAACCCGTCTGGATTCATGCATGATCTCGAGCGAATACTTTTCAAGATTGCCCGACAGATCAAAACACAGCCCGCGGTAGTTTCGCCGGAAGAATTCCAGCAGGTGCCGGATCTGGGTGGGCTCTATGCGGAAATCGGGGTTCAGCTTGCCGGCGTGCAGTACATCCAGGTTCTCCAGGCTGGTGACCATGGTGGGCCACAGGCTCTCGTCCATGTCGAGCGAATGCTCGGCTGCATCGGTCACACAGTAGGGATTGTCCAGCTTCAGCATGAACCGCAGCATGCCGGAGTTCAGGTCGAAATCCGTAAGCAGGGTGTTGGTATCGGGCAACCGCGAAATGGCTTTGGCGGTGTTCAGCGCAATGGTGGAAGTGCCGACTCCCGCCTTGGAGGGCAGGAAAGAGAATATTTGTTCGGTGGTCTCGATCTCGGGCGGTTTGGCATCCAGCGCGTCCTTGAGGCGCATCAGCCCTTCCGTCAGGGTCTGCCGATCGAATGGAAGGGACGCGAATTCGCGAATTCCGGCGCGCATCACGTCCAGCAGGATCTGTGGATCGCAGAAACGGCTGACTGCGACCACTTGGACACCGGGCGTGTTTTTTTCAACATCGCGAGCGATCTCCAGCGCTTTAGTGGTCGATTCCGTGCTGATGAAGATCACCTGCGGCGCATGCGCTCGCAGAAAGCGCACCAGCTCGAGTGAATTCGGATAGCGATCCAACGTGCGGGTCACGCTGACGATGCCGATCTCGGTCAGCAGAGCTTCCAGCCGCTCGCTTAGGTCGGCATCCGGACAAATGATAATACCACGCAGCATCGCGCAAACACTCCTGGTTCTAGCTTAGAGTCGCGACCCGGTACAAACAATTGGAGAATGGCACTACGGGCCCTTAGACTGGGGGCTTGGAATAGGGCTGCGAGTAAGGTAAGAACCTTAGGTAGGGCGGCTTCCTGTGGTCCCGGCTCTTCTAGCGGCCGGCGTGGGCTGTTGCACCCACGATTTCTTGGGCAGCTTCGCCGAACTTCTCGAAATTTTTTCGAAATCGAGCATCCAGATTTTCGGCAGCACGATCGTAGGCCGCGCCATCCGCCCACTGGCCTCGGGCATCCAGAATTTCCGGCGGAACGCAGGGACAAGCAACCGGGACGCCGACATGGAAGATGGGATGCGGTTTCGTCGCCACCTGGTCGAGCTTTCCTTCGACGGCGGCGTTGACCATGGCGCGAGTGTATTTCAGATTCATGCGCTCGCCCACGCCGAAGGGTCCACCGACCCAGCCGGTATTGACCAGGAAGCATTTCGAATCGTGCTTGCGCATCTTCTCGCCCAGCAATTTGGCATACTCGAGCGGCCGGCGCGTAATGAAAGGCGACGCAAAGCAGGTGCTGAAGGTGGCCTCTGGCTGGCTGCCCAGACCGCGCTCGGTACCCGCCAGCTTGGCGGTATAGCCGTTCAAGAAATGATACATGGCCTGCTCGGGAGTCAGGCGAGCGATGGGCGGCAGCACACCGAACGCATCAGCGGCGAGCAGAACGATATGAGAAGGATGTCCGCCCACGCCGGGGATCACTGCATTGTCGATGAATTCGACGGGATAGGCCGCGCGCGTATTCTCGGTCAGCTCATCGGAAGCGAAATCGAGAGTGCGCAGGTTGGGATCGATAACCACGTTTTCGAGCACGCTGCCGAAACGGATAGCGTCCCAGATCTGCGGCTCTTTTTCACGCGAGAGATCGATACATTTGGCGTAGCAGCCACCTTCGAAATTGAAGACACCACGATCGCTCCAGCCATGCTCGTCATCGCCAATCAGGCGCCGCGCCGGATCAGCCGACAGCGTGGTCTTGCCAGTGCCCGACAGACCGAAAAACAGGGCAACGCGGCCATCCGGTCCGATGTTGGCGGAACAATGCATCGGCATTACACCCTTCGCCGGCAGCAGGTGGTTGAGAACCGTGAAGATGGATTTCTTTACCTCACCCGCGTATTCGGTTCCGGCGATGAGGATGGCGCGCTTCTTGAAGTTGAGCGCAATGCAGGTCTTTGAACCCGTGCCGTCTTTCTCCGGGCTGGTGTAGAACGTGGGAGCGAATAAAACGGTGAATTCCGGTACGTGATCCTCGGTCTTGAGCGGGTCGGGCCGGAGGAAAAGCTGGCGCGCGAACAGAGCATGCCAGGCGCGCTGCGTGATCACACGGACCGGAAGAGTGAAGGCTGGGTCGGCGCCAGCGAAGCAATCCTGAACGAAGAGCTCGTCGCCCTCCCAGGAGCCGATCAGGCGGTCGTAAATCTGGTCGAAGACCTGCTCCGACATGGGCTGATTGACGGAACCCCAATCCACCGTCGCTTCGGTCGAGGCCTCGCGAACTACGTACTTGTCCTTGGGAGAACGGCCCGTGAATTGACCGGTCCGCACTGCCAATGCTCCGCCGTCCGCAAGCAGCCCTTCATGACGCTGCAGAGCTTTCTCCATTAGTTGCGCGGTCCCCAAATTCCAATGCGCAACCTCCACATTTCGGATGCCGTGCTGGCTCAGCTCGTAACGACTTGGACGAACGCCTACGTTTTGCATTGTATGTGAAGACTGATATATCTATTGTAAGTTTCTTGTCTACTTCGATAGTTTAGCACTCCCCTCAACGGTGATGCGATGAATCGGAGTTACTACGAGTACTAACGGGGTCGTCGCGGCGCCCTTTGCACTCAAAACGTCTTGGTCGCGCCACCGTCCATATCCACCATCGCGCCGTGAAGGAAACGGCCCTCCGGGCTAGCGACGAACGCCACCAGGGCGGCAATGTCTTGCGGCTCGCCAATGCGTGTAGTCTGGTGCTCGCGCACGAATTCGCGCTCGGCCGCGGCGGTATCCATCCCGCGCTCGGCGGCGAAAGCGACCAGCCGCTTCTGATAACGGTCGGTCCGGATGGTTCCGGGATTGATCACGTTCACTTGTACACCATCCTGGATGCCGGCCGCGGCCATGGCTTTGGTGAACGAGATCAAGGCGGCATTTACCGATCCGCCGATGGTGAATTGCGCTTCCGGTGTGCGGCCACCGACGCCCGAGATGTTGATTAGCGAGCCGGACGTGTCCTTGAGGTGGGGCCAGGCGGCGCGCGTAAGCCGGACCGCGCCGAAGAACTTGAGCGCAAATCCGTCGGCCCAATCCTCTTCGGTCAGGTGTTCAAATTCGCCACGCTTGGTGGCGCCGGCGTTATTGACAACGATATCGATCTGCCCGAAGGTCTGGAGGGCGAATTCGGCCAAGCGGCGGGGAGCTTCAGGTATGCGGAGATCAATCGGCAGGGACGCGGCTTGCGCGCCAGATCCGGTGATCTCGCGGACCGCGGCCTCGAGCGCCTGCTGGTCGCGCGCGCTGAGAACGATGCGGGCGCCGTACTTCGCCAGACGAATCGCTATGGCCCGTCCGATTCCCCGGCTTGCGCCGGTGACCACTGCTGTCTTGCCACTGAGCGATCCCATGCTCTCTTTGATACCACGAGGATCACTCCCTGACGGTCGTGACTAGGAAAGTCTCGGCAACGGGTGATTAACTAAGCGGCTATCCGTGGATTGCAGGGCCCATTTCTGGATCATGCCGCACACGGCGGTTTTGAACGCTTCGAGATCGGTGGGTTTTTGAACGTATTCGCGGACCCCGAGGGCGAAAGCGCGATCGAGGTCCACATCGTTCCAATATGCGCTAAAAACGACGATGGGCCTGGTCTTAGCGTCATACCGCTGGAGCAAAACATGGCCCGGGATTTTCGGCATATTCAAGTCGAGGATGATGAGGTCCGGCTCAAAGCCGCGTTCTGAAAGCATGATTAGAGCCTGTTCACCGTCGCGCGCGATTATGAGTTTAACCGGTATCGGGCAGTCTTTTACGGCCTGGCCAACCAAAAGTGCATCTCCGGCATTATCTTCAACCAGAAGAACCTGAACTGATTTCATTAGCTTTGGTGTGACTTGAAAGGGGGTTGTAATGTTTCTTTAAATTCTGGCAGTACCGAAGATCGCCTGAGTACTGGGCTAACGGTTAGCTAACTTGCGTTTATCTCGGAATGCTGGCAACATTGTGATACAAACCAAATTTAACGCCCATGCAGCGGTATAGAATTACCATTCCGCTTGTAGCTATTCGGCTCTACTCGTTTCCAAATAACGAGAAACCTGGGATGCTGGTGTCGCTTCCGGAGGACGCGATGGTGGAAGTTGGCGGCAGATCGCCCGTAGGACGCGGGATGCTGGAAGTCACGTGGCAATCCGAACGATACGCGGTCTTCGAGTTGGATCTGGCGGAGCGGGGCACGTTGGAATTGCACGAATAGCGCGGTTGCATCAAAGTATCAGACCTCGGCGTATCAGACCTCGGCCGCTTCGACGTCGCACGGTATCCACCGACGCACTGTCGCGATGAATTGGGCGGCATTGATCGGTTTGCAGACGTAGTCGTCCATCCCGGCGGCAATGCAACGCTCACGATCCCCTGGGAAGGCCTGCGCCGTCAGAGCGATGATGGGTACGCGATCCTGGTGGTTGACAGTACGAATGAGGCGGGCCGCTTCGTATCCATCCAACTCCGGCATTTGGCAGTCCATCAAAATCAGATCGTACTTCTCCACTTGATGGCGGAGAACCGCGGCTGTACCGGTGGCGACGACATCCACCGAGCATCCGTGGCGCTCCAAGAGGCGTTGCGCGACGAGTTGGTTCACGGGATTGTCTTCGGCTACCAGCACGTGCAAGCGCCTGGGCAGCGAAGCGCGACCGGCCCCGCGATCGACGATCTGCGGCACCGGATCGGCTCGTTCGAATTCCACATGGACAACGAAGCGGCTGCCTTTCCCGGGCTGGCTGTGCACCTCGATGCTGCCCCCCATGAGAGCGACCAATTGTTTGCAGATCGCCAAGCCCAATCCGGTGCCGCCGTAGCGCCGCGTAGTTGATCCGTCTCCCTGGACAAAGGGCGAGAACAGATTGGGTATAGTCTCGGTGGATATGCCGATACCAGTATCTTCGACGATGAACCGTACACGCGCCCTGACATGACTAAGGCTGTCACTCGAAACTGTCAGGCTCACCCAGCCGTCGTCGGTAAACTTGAGCGCATTGCTCATGAGGTTGCTGAGAACCTGTCGCAGCCGCGTCGGATCGCCGCGCACCCACTCGGGCGCCTCATCGCTCCAGTGCAGATTCAGCGCGACGCCTTTCTGTTGCGCTATCACGTTGTAGAGCTTCATCACGCTGATGACTTCGGAATGCAGATCAAATGGCACCTGTTCCAGCGTGAGCTTGCCGGACTCGCAGCGCGAAAGGTCCAGAATGTCGTTCAAGATCGCAAGCAACTGTTGACCGGAAACATGACAGGCGCTAATCAACTCGCGCTGCTCGGATGTCAGTCCGGTATCCAGGACAAGCTCCGTGGTGGCGAGAACTCCGTTCATCGGTGTCCGGATTTCGTGGCTCATATTGGCCAGGAATTGCGATTTGGACCGCGACGCCTCCAGCGCCTCGTCGCGAGCAGTGGCAAGCTGCCGGTTCAAGTTTTCCAGGCTGTTCAGCAGACCTAACGTCCTTTTGGTGTGCGAGACGTGAAGCAGCAAGTACAGCACCACCGCGATGGTGAGCAGAGAGCCGATGGCGAGCAGTATCCAGGGGCGCCAACTATGCTGGGCACTGATAAATTCGGGCGTCGGCACGAACACGAATGACCAGTCGCGCCCGCCTAGGCTGACCGATATTTGCTCATGGATCGTGTTGGCAAGAAGCGGCTCGGACGCCACCGCGCCATGCTTGGTTCCAGTGGGCGACGGATGATAATAAAGAAGCTGCTTGGCGGGAGGCGCAGATCGATCGAAGACATAGAGATCCAAGCCTCTGGGACTGATTCGCCGTAGGCCGCTTTCGACGACGTCGGGCACCTGGGTCACAGAAGCCGCGAAGCCTGCCAGGACCGGCTCCCCATCGCCGCCGCCTACGCGCCTGTAAACCGGCATGAACGCGATCACTCCGTAACCGTCGGCGGTCTGTTCCACCACCGGATATTTCTCCGTCAGCGCCGGCTCGCCGGTCTTTTGCGTCAGAGCCAAAGCTCGGCGGCAGCCTGGGCTGGCATTGACGTCGAAGCCTATGACAACGCCCGTACGAAAAAACATGGGGTAGACAAATTGAGTCGGCAAATAGAAGGGCCGCTCGGGTGCACGGCGTGGCTTGGCCGGATCCCCCTCGAAGATGAAGTGGCCGCCCAGCCCGGCCTCGAACCGCCGCCGGTCCTGGCGTTCGACTCGCGGCACCCATTCGAGAGAACGAACGCTGGAATGGGCGCCAATCAGCCGCTGTGCAAATCCTGCGAAGCTGGACTCGTCCATGGGGCTGGGGCTGATCTCGAGGTAGGCGCGTAAGGCGCGCAGCGCGACGAGGTTGGCTTCCAGCTCCCGCCGGACGGCGGATACACGATTTTCAGAAGCGACGCTCAGGTCTTGATGGAATGCCAAGTCTTCCTGCCGCCGGCTCTCATAAAAGGAAACGCCTGTCAAAAGCGCGCCGGTTACAAAAGCGGCCGTGCATAAGCCGAGAGCCGAATGCTTCCTACCTATTTGGATCATCAAGAAATTGCGGCCGCCCAGCCCGGCCGTTCGTAGACCGCCGACGGTACCGATGCTGCACTGGGCCGTAGTCGGAGATCGGCAAATTATGCTTCTCGCTTTAGAAGGACAAGGTTACCACCAATCCGGATGAGCGCCGGTCCAGGAGCACGAGGGCGGCGGAGCGAGCCAATCCATGCCGGGATCTCCGATAGGCGCGCCAGGTGGGGCGTCGGGAGCAGGGATAGGCTTCATCGGATCGGCGGGCCGTTCCAGGAAACGCTTGATGTCGGCGGCGAGAAGCGCGTGCTGGGCCTGTTCGGATTCACTCGCGGCCGTCTCGCCTTTTAGCCGCGCAGCCAGCTTGGACAGTTTCAAGGACGCGATGGCACGCACCTGCCCGTTAGGGGCGCCGGTGGCGAGCCACATCACCCGATCGACGAGCACGCGTTCCTCCGCGCGCCGGATCTCGGCTCTCATAGGGAGACGCAACCGGCGCATCGAAGGTCGCCTTGGTCAGCCGATCGATGACTTCTTCAAGACCCGGCAGCGACGGATCGAGCGAATGCTGCGCCACCATGCGCGCCGAGCGATCCAGCTCGCAGCACGAAGCCGATGGTCACGTCCGATGCGATGGTCGCCGGGCTCAGCGGATCGAATCCGTCGCCAGTGGTGCGTGGAAACAGCTCGCGATGGCGGCCGAAGCCAGGCGGGCGCGGCGGGATGGCATCCAGCACCTGTTTGGGTACGGCCAGCTCGGAAGGTTTCAGAGTATTGGCCAGTGCATCGAGCGCTTTGTGCTGATTCGCAGCCGTCTCCCATTTCACCGGCGCGCGGCCGTCGCCGCGCATGGCATAGATGTAATCGATACCGGCCACCATCGACGCGGCGGATTCCACCGAATAGCGGTGATACATAAAGATGGGCACCAGCGGCTCCTCGATCGTCGCCATGGGCGCGCCCTTGCGAATAGTATGCTCGCCCAGCCGGTTCAGAGCAGCGCGGCGAATCTTCATCATGCGGTTCAACTCGTCGGCCTGATTCACGCCGTTCGACCACTGATCGACTCGCGGATGCGTATCGGTATCCTGGTTGGTCATGTAACGCAGGTCCTCGGCCCAGGCGTCGTCGAGGATCTTGGTCAGCGCAGCTTGCTCGTCGCCCTTGGGAAGCTGGCGGTAGCCGTAATTGATGGCTACCTTGTCCCAGTCGCCGATGCGGGCAGCGTAGGCCTCTGATAGATCGATGGTCCCGTCGTCGCGCAGCTTCTCCAGCGGATGCGGATAATCCATCACCGAGATCCATCCCTTGGTGCTGTCGTAATAATTGTGACCGAGGCCTAGCGTGTGGCCCACCTCGTGCGCGGCGAGCTGGCGGATGCGCGCCAAAGCGGTTTGATACAAGATGTCGGGCTTTTCGTCGCCTCGCATGTAAGGCGACAGCAGGCCTTCGAAGATCAAGTAATCCTGCCGGTCGCGCAGCGAGCCGAGCGTGACGGTGGCCTTCATGATTTCGCCGGTGCGCGGATCGGCGACACTGGCCCCAGAGCTCCAGCCGCGCGTCGAGCGATGCACCCAGTTGATCATGTTGTAGCGGATGTCCATCGGATCGGCGCCGTCGGGAAGCACGTCGACCTGGAAAGCATTGCGGAATCCGGCAGCTTCGAAGGCCTGGTTCCACCAGCTCGCGCCTTCGACCAGCGCCTTCTTGACATCCTCGGGCGCGCCCGAGTCCACCCAATATTGGATCGGCTTCACCGGCTTCGCTCATAGCCGCGTTGGGATCTTTCTTCTCCAGCCGGTGGCGGCGAATGTATCGCTTGACCATCGGTTCGCCGATGGGCACGCTGTAGTCGACGAAGTTGAGTCCGCCGTAGCCGGCGCGCGGATCGTCGTAGCGCGGCTGGAAATTGCCGTCGGGCAGTTCGACCAAGCGAGTAATGTTCGCGCAAGGTGACCGCATCGGCCGTCGGTGTAACGCTCGCGACCGTTCCGGAGAACAGGCCGCCGCCAAACCCGCCGCCTCGCCCACCGCGCCCGCCGCCTGCGCCGATAGCTGGCGGACCCTGCGCCGGACCGCCGCCGAATCCACCGCGTCCACCGCCGGAGTCGTTGGCGAAGGTCAGCGTGACTTCGATCTCGCTATTCTTGGGGAACGCTTTTGTCCGCGGCATGTAGACCGCGCTGCGGGCTCGATCGACGCGGTAGGTTCCCGGACGCAGTGAGGTCGCCGCGCCATGACCGTCGCGAAGCACGAAATCGGTGGCATCCACCAGCACGTGTCCATTGCTTTCGGCCGCGACCGTGAAGCCCCACAGTACCGATTTGGCGAAGGAGTCTTCCACCGAGCGGCGCTCGGCGGGATTGGCGCTGGAGGAACGGAACGACTCATTCGGTTGCACCATTAGGACCTTCGGTCCGACGCGCTGGAATGAGACCATGCGGCCCGCCGCCCGCCTGTCCGCGGTCGAGGCCGATGTCGTTCGATCCTAGCCCCGCGGCCAGACCGGTGGTGTACAGAAAATCGGTGTCGAAGCGCGGAATCTCGAGCCAGAGCGTACCGGCGCGGTCGTCCCAATAGATCGGGAAGTAGCCGTCCAGTTTTTGCATGCCGCCGGTCCGCTCTTCGATGGTGGGCGTGCGGCCGGGGGTGGTGGTGGCGCCTCCTCGACCGCCGGGCTGCTGCGCATGGACGAGAACGGTGGAAAAAAACAGTGCGAACGAAATGCTTAAACGTGACATTGGCTAGCTCCTCAAGGGTCCATTGTATAGCGACGGCGACATGGTACTATTGCCGCACTAACCGCTCTTGCGAAAGCAACATTTATCAGATAAATTAATTGTGATCCTTGAAAATGTGGGAGGTGTTTCCTGAGAACATATTTCTTAGGGGCCGCGACCTTCTTCTTTCTGTTGCCGGGATTTGTTCCCGCGGCGGATTGGAGACCAGTCGACAAATATGAACTGTCGCAAAAAGAACCCAAAGTGGACCCTTCGGCCGACGCCGAGATCATTTTCTGGGACGTGCGGATTGAAGACCGCGTGCAGGGTGGCGATCTATCGCTCGCGCTGAACCACTATATACGGATCAAGATCTTTACCGAGCGCGGAAAAGAAGAATACTCAACGGTCGAAATCCCGCGCTACGGCAAGCGATCCATCTCCGAAGTGGCCGGTCGGACCATCAAGCCGGACGCATCGGACATAGAGGTCAAAAAGGATGCGATCTTCGACCGTGAGCTGATCAAGACGAAAGGTCTCAAGGTTAGCGGCAAAACATTCGCGCTGCCGAACGTCGAGGTCGGCGACATAATCGAATATCGCTACCGCGAGACCCGCGACAACGAGACCGCATCGCACATGCGCCTATACTTTCAACGTGAGATCCCCATCTGGAAGGTAACCTATCATTTGAAACCGCTCAACATCCCTTGGCTGCCATACACCATGCGCACCATGGCCTTTCAATGCGATCTCCCTCCCTTTCAGCAGGAGCCGTATGGTTTCTATGCAACGTCGATGAATAACGTGCCCGCCTTTAAAGAAGAGCCGTATATGCCTCCCGAGGATCAACTTCGGTCGTGGGTGCTGATTTATTACGAAGAGGACAAGAAAATCGACGCGGAGAAATATTGGAAAGAGATTGGCAGACAGGATTATGCGCGCAGCAAACCGCTCATGAAAGTCGACGATCTGGTGAAGCGCACGTCCGCCGAACTGATCTCCGGAACTGACAAACCAGCAGACCAACTCACGGCGTTGGATGCTTTCTGCCGCACTAAAATCCGGAATATCAATAGTCGCGGTTCTCAAATGACGGTGGAAGAACGCAAGGCGCTAAAGGAAAATCACTCGCCGTCCGACACGCTGAAGCAAAAGGCAGGCACTGCTATCGATGTAGACATGCTGTTTGGCGCTCTGGCGAGCGCTGCCGGTTTCGAAACTCGCATGGCGCGCGTTTCCGACCGGGCCGATACTTCTTCACGCCCCAGCGCCCTACGACTTATTTCATCAACGACGTGCTGATGGCGGTGAAGCTGAACGAACAATGGATTTTCTTCGATCCTTCGGCGCAGTATCTCGAGCCGGGCATGCTGCGCTGGCAGAACGAGCACCAACAGGCTCTTATCTCGGATCCCAAAGACGGCTTTTTTGCAACCACACAGTATTTGCAGCCGGCGCGTTCCAGACGCGACCGCCGGGCCTCGTTCAAGTTGCTAGAGGACGGGTCGCTCGACGGCACGGTCACATACACCTACACCGGCCACGTTGCTCGTATTCAAAAGGAACACTATGAAGAGATGTCGCCAGCGCAGCAAGAAGAAGACTGGAAAAAATCGCTGCAGGCGCGCTTAAACACAGCCGAAATCTCGGATTTGGAGATCCGGGACATTAACGATCCGGTCAAGCCGGTGGTCGTACAGCACAAGCTGACTGTGCCGGGATATGCAACACGCACTGGAAGAAGTATTCTGCTGCAACCAGCGTTTTCCAGCGTAACCTAGCCCCACGTTTCACCGAGAGCAGCCGTAAATGGGACGTGTACTTTGACTTCGGCTGGTCCGAGGAAGACGAGGTCACGATTGAGCTGCCGGAGGGCTGGGAGCTGGATCAACCAACAGTTCCGACAGGCTCGAAGTTCGGTAGTATTGGCAGCTATACGGTGCAAGTTCAAAAGACAACGGACGGGAGAAAGCTCATCTATCGGAGGCACTTCGAATTTGGCCGAGACCAAATACTAATGTTAAGCGCAAGTGCGTATGCGCAGGTAAAGAAAGTGTTCGACTTTATGCAGGATCAGGATAACTATACGATTTCTTTGAAACCGGTGGCGGCCAATGGGCGCTAGGATTACCCTGATTGCGTTGTCGCTGGTGTGCGCCGGTTACGCGGCGGACGATACTCCAGGCTGGCTGAAAGATCTGGCCGGCGCAAGCCTGCCGCAGTATGGAGCCAAGGCGAACACCGTGGTCCTATTCAACGAGGAGCACACCACGATGGGCGACTCGGGCAAGCTGGCAACGACTACTCGCACTGCCATGAAGATTCTGACGCGCCAGGGCGCGGAACCGGTCTTCTTCGATGAATACGATACTGCCAGCGGCAAAGTGCGCGATTTTCGGGCCTGGATGATCGCTCCGTCCGGGAAGGTGAAGAAGTACGGCAAGGACGAGATCCTGGATATCGCTTGCGTGGAAAACGACGTTTACAATCAGTGCCGGCGCAGGCTGGTTTCAGGCAAGCACGACGCGGAAGCAGGCTCGGTATTCGGCTATGAATCTACGGTTGACCGTCAATCGTTCTCCAACCAATTTTTGTTTCACTTCCAGGAATCCTCACCGGTGCGGCTAGCGCGGTTCATAGTGACGGTGCCTGCGGGATGGGAAGTGAAGACCGCATCTTTCAACGGGGCGCCGCTCGAAGCGGCTCCTGCAGGCGGAACGTATACGTGGCAAATGGAGAACCTGCCAGCGATCGAGCGCGAGGCTGCGGCGCCCGGCTTTCTTACGCTCGTGCCGTGGGTAGGGGTGAGTCTGTTCGGGGACGCTGGGGGGCATACGGTCTCGTCGTGGCCGCAAGCCGCGAAACTGCTCACCGAGCTGAACGAAGGCCAGGCGGAGCCCAACGAGGCCATCACGGCGAAAGCGAAAGCGCTGACCGAGGGCGCCACCAGCGAACTGGATAAGATCCGCGCCCTCGGAAGATTCGCCCAGCAAGTCAATTACGTTTCGATCCAAGTGAACATCTCGCGGGGTGGCGGATACCGGCCACATGAAGCGGCCCAGGTATTCCAAAAACTCTATGGCGATTGCAAAGATAAAGCCAATCTGATGCGTGCTCTGCTGAAGGCGATCGGCATAACTGCTTATCCTGTCGCTATCTATTCCGGCGACCGGACTCACGTAAGCGCCGAGTGGCCCTCCCTCGGCGTGTTCAATCACGCCATCTCGGCGATCCGGGTCGGGCCGGAGACGAACGTCCCTGCAGTTCTCGACCACCCTAAGATGGGCCGCCTGCTCTTCTTCGATCCAACGGACCCTTATGTACCCGCTGGGTTTCTTCCCGATCATGAGCAGGCCAGCCTGGCGTTGGTGGGGGCGGGCGAGATCGGCGATCTGGTGCGCGTGCCGTCGGGAATGGCGACTGCTGCCGCGCGCCAGCGCAACGTCGATGCGGTGTTGAAAGCGGACGGTTCCATCGACGGCGCGTTCGTCGAAAAACGCACGGCGAGGCGTTGGCCTCGGCCGTCGCCGAGTACCGCGGTAGTTCCAAAACCGATTACGTCAAGATGATCGAGCGCTGGTGGGCAAAGCATTCCCGGCTCCACCACGAGCGGAATCGAGGTTCTGGACGGCAACGGTGAGTTCGTCCTCAAAGGCAAGTTTGTCTCTGAGAGGTACGCGCAGCGCCCCCAGCCGCGTATGCTGATCTTTCGCTCCGCGCCGCTGCGCCATGGCGATCTGCTGCTTACCTCGAAAACACGCAAATACCCGATTGTCGTGAGCGCGGATGCGATCCAGGAAACCGTACACATTTCGCTGCCTGCCGAGTTCAAGGTGGACGAACTCCCGGAACCCTTGCATCTGGCATCGCCCTTCGGCAAGTATGACGCCACTTGGGCGGCCGAAGGCGGTGCACTCTTATTCGAGCGCAGCTCGAGGTGCAGGCCCAGAGCGTTCCGGTCGATCAGTACCAAAAACTGAAGCGTTTCCTCGACTCAGTGATGGGATCGGCCGAATCGCCCGTCGTGCTTGTGAAATGACCAAGACCATCCCCCGCTAGCGGTGGAAGCGGCCTACTAAAACGCCTTTACCGAGAATATGGCCGTCGATAGCTTTCAAAACGTCGGCGCGAGTGGCGTCGGGTCCCAGGTCGAGCTTAATGTCCAGAGCGAACAGCTCGAACGTGTAATGATGCTCTGGTCCGGCGGCGGGCGCGCCGGGTCCCATGTAACCGACGGCTTGCCGGAGATTCTTGGCTTGAATGGTCCCGTCCGATAACGTCGCGGTCGGCGGAACGCCTTCGGGCAATTCGTGAGCGGTGCCAGGAATGTTGAAGACCATCCAGTGCAGAACGTCGTCGGTCTTCCTTTGAAGCGCAACATCCGGATCGTGCAGGATTAACGCGAAAGTGACCGTGCCGGGAGGAACGTTGGTCCATTCCAGCTTGGGTGAAACGGCATTCGGATCGTTCTGCGTGAAGCGAGCGGGGAAATGCCGCCGTCGGAGAATGCTGAAGTCGTCAACGTCAATCCGGGCCGGGGCGGCATCTTGGCCTGCTTGTCCTGCGCCACGGCCGAGCCGAGGACGGCAGTTAATAGAATTGTGCAAATGGTGAAGGTTCGCATGCGTCTCAGAATAACAGGTGTCGCGGCCACCGGGCATTCGAGTTAGAGTAAAGCTAATCGAGCCGATGAAATCCCGCAGGGCAAGGATCGCGTGGCTGTCGGGAGGCGTGATCGCTTTTCTGGGGACGTTGTACGCTTTCCAAGAGCCGTTTCGCGAATATCCAGGCATTGAGTACAACGATTTCCCGCTGCCGTCCGACTACCAGGAGAAAACCGAATGGACCTTCGCGCGTCTGATGTATCCGCCGACCGCCGGCAGGTTCGGTTTCGCGCTTCGGCCGGGGCGGCGATTGGAGGCAGGGCAATTCCATGTGGACGCAGGATTATCCGCGCGCCGACCGGCATTTCCTGCGGGCCATGCGGCGTCTGACGCGCATCCACGCGCGATCGGTGGAGCAGCCCGTGAACCTGGACGATGGCGACGACGTCTACAACTGGCCGTGGCTGTACGCGGTCCAGTCGGGCGACTGGAACCTCACCGACGCTCAGGCGCGAAGCTGCGCGATTATCTGCTGCGCGGCGGATTCTTCATGTGCGACGATTTCTGGGGCGACGCGCAATGGGAAGTGTTTGAGGCCAGCATGAAGCGGGTTTTTCCGGACCGGCCGATCGTCGACCTGGACAACGCCGACGCGATCTTCCATTCGGTTTACGATCTGGACGACCGCTATCAGGTGCCCGGCGCGCGCTATCTCAGCACCGGCGTGACCTACAAGTGCGAAGGCTGCCCGGCGCGCTGGCGAGGCATCTACGACGACAAGGGCCGCGTGATGGTCGCCATGACCTTCGACTCGGACCTGGGCGATTCCTGGGAGTGGGCCGACGATCCGCAGTATCACGAAAAATTCTCGGCGCTGGGGATTCGCATCGGCGTGAACTATGTCGTGTACGCGATGACGCACTAGACTCGGAGGTGGGGGACCTGCGCCACAACGATCCAGGCCGAGACCTGCGCCGGTTGTCATGAAAAATCAAGTTGTTTTGATAGCTGGGCTGTTCTAGGCGCGAGGTGGATCGGATGTGCTTCCTGGCACTACCACGGCGCAGACGCGTCCGGCGACGGCGAACGCCTGGCCAGGTATTGGTTTGAGCCTGAATGAATTAAAGGCGCAATATCAGCACTACTACGTTGGCAAGCGCCTCAAGCCCAAGAAATGGCCGAATGGCGCTCGCGTGGCCGTGGCGCTGAGCTTCGACATCGACAATTCATCGCCGACACTGGCGCGCGGAATACCGGGTTCCGAGCCGATGTCGCGCGGCCAATATGGCGCCGTGGATGGACTGCCGCGCATCCTCAGGGTGCTGGACAAAGAGAATGTGCCGGCTTCATTCTTCATTCCGGCAGTGAGCGCGGCGCTGAATCCGGAGATGATTCCCGCGATCCAATCGAAGAAGCGGCATGAGATCGGGATTCACGGGTGGATCCATGAGAATCTGGTCGAGCTAAACGATGAGGCCAAGGAACAGCAGCTCTTGAATCAGTCGATCGAGCTGCTGACCAAGGCGATGGGGAAGAAGCCGGTGGGCTATCGCGCGCCGTCCTGGGCGATGAGCCCGTTCACGATGAAACAGGTGAAGGACGCGGGCTTTCTCTACGACAGCAGTCTGATGTCGAGTGATGATGCGTACGAGATCTCGCTAGACGGCAATCCGACCGGCGTGGTGGAGCTGCCGATCGAGCGCATTGTGGACGACGCGCCTTACTTCGGGGCGGCCAACGGCTCGCTGCCATCGCCCGAGCTGGTGGAAAAAATCTTTCAAGACGAGTTCGATGTGGCGTACGAAGAGGGGGGCCTGTACGTGCTAACGATGCATCCGCACTATACGGGGCACCGGTCGCGCGCGCTGTGGCTCGACAAGCTGATCGTCTATATGAAGTCCAAGCCGGGCGTATGGTTCGCCACGCACCAGGATGTCGCGGCGTACGTGAAGAGCGCGGCGACTGTGGATTGATATTCGCCCGCTGCAGCAAGGAGAAGCAGGGTTCCAGACGCGTCGCGCCGCCATCGTTGACCGCATATGATGGCGCGTGCTCTGCTCCGGATACGCCCCACAATGTGCCCCCGGCATACTCACCGTCTTTGCGCAGGGCGTAGAAATTGATCCCGATCCGCGACAGCCACTGACGATCGTTATTGAAATTCCGGGAGATGCGCTTAAGGCAATCCATGATCGCGTCCTTGGGCGTCATGCCGTGCCGCATGTTTTCGACGATGGTGTGCGCGCCCGCGACACGGATATTCTCTTCGCCTCGCCCCGTGGAACCCGCCCCCCCGACCTCCTGATCGACGTAGAGTCCCGCGCCAATAATGGGTGAGTCGCCGACACGTCCGGCGATCTTCCATCCCAGGCCGCTGGTGGTGGTGACTCCCGACATCTCGCCCTTGGTGTTCAGCGCCAGGCAATTGATGGTCCCCGTAATCGGATGGATGGCCATCTCCATCGCCCAGGCGAGCGTGGCCTCGTCGGCCTTTGGAAAGAGCTCTCTCAGCTTGGCCGTGGACTTGGCCTTGGGAGGAGCGTCCAGGCCCTCGCCCCAATTGCTGTGCCCGGCTTTGTCTTTCAAGTTTTGCTTCCAGACCAGCCATGCCAGCCGCGATTCCTCGGTGAGCAGTTCCTGTTCCTCGAAGCCCATGTCCTTCGCGAATTTCAGCGCGCCATCGCCCACCAGCATGATATGGTCGGTCTGCTCCATGACGAGCTTGGCGACCTTGGAAGGCGTCCTGATATTGCGAATCGACGCCACCGAGCCGCAGCGGCGCGTGGGCCCATGCATCACGCTGGCGTCCAGCTCCACCACGCCATCTTCGTTGGGAAGGCCGCCCCATCCGACGCCGTGCTGGGTTGGGTCTAACTCCACGGTGTTGACGCCGGCTACCACCGCGTCGAGAGTGTCGCCGCCTGATTTCAAAATCTCCATCGCGCGACCGCAGCAGGCTTTCATCCCGTTGCTGCTGGCGATTACAATGTTCTTGGGACCGGCCGCTAAGAGCTGCTCGTCCATGGCCGCCGTGGCTGCCAATGCGGCGGAAGTTCGGATCAAATCACGTCTCGCGATCTTCATAGGTTGCTGACCTCCTGTCGACAAACTATATCATTGTCACTGGAGGTTTACCTGTCCATCGGATCGCAGCCTCGATTTCGGCTGGCCGCCCTGCCGACGCCGCTCCAGGAACTGAATAATCTTCGGCGGGAGCTGGGCGGGAAGGAACGCAGCCCGCGGATTCTGATGAAGCGTGACGACCTTACCGGGCTGGCGTTCGGCGGCAACAAAGCGCGCAAATTGGAATTTCTGGTCGGCGATGCGCTGCGCGAAGGCGCTACGGTTCTGGTGACTTCCGGAGCCGCGCAATCGAATCACGCTCGCATGACAGCAGCGGCGGCGCGGGCGGCGGGTCTGAAAATCGCGCTGGTGTTGACGAAGAATAGCGGATGTCCCGTCGTTCAAGGCAATCTGTTCTTGGACAGACTTTTTGGCGCCGAGATCCACTGGATCGACGAAAATCCGAATCCACTATTCGCGACCGGAGCGGAGGAAGCAGCCAAGATTGGAGAAGTGATGGCCGATCTCCAGAAACGCGGCGAGCGTCCGTACCTGATTCCGATTGGCGGGTCTAGCGCGAGAGGCTCTTTCGGCTACGTGACCGGCACGCTCGAGCTGGTGACCCAGCTTTTCCAAAACGGTGAGGCGCCCAGCCGTCTGTACTACGCTAACGGATCTCGTGGGACTCAGGCGGGCCTGGCCCTCGGAGTTAAGATGTACAGCGCGCCTTATCGGATTTACGGAATTGCAGTCAGCGGTGGAGAGCCGGAAAAAACGTACCGGGCGATTCGTATCGCCGGTGAAGCGGCCGTGATCCTCGGAGTGTCGAGCAAATCACCGCGCAAGATCTGATTAACGATGAGAGCTACATCGGACCAGGCTACGGCATCGCGACGCCCGGCTGTGTGGAGGCTATCCGGTTGCTGGCGGGGTGCGAAGGTATTCTGCTCGATCCGGTCTACACCGGCAAGGCCATGGCCGGAATGATCGGCCACATTCGCCGCGGGGACATCGATCCCGGCGAAACGGTTGTCTTTCTGCACACCGGCGGAACGCCCGCGCTGTTCGCGCATGTGGAGGATTTCGGGCTGAGCTAGGTGCGGCGGGCCCGAGATATATTAGATCCTATGCTCTCCCGACGGATCGTCTGTTTGGCTCCTTTGGCCCAGGTCGTTACTCGGGCCGCCGCTCCCGCAAAATGCAGCTTTGCATGCATATGACGACGACTGTAGGCGCGGGATTTCGCGGATCGCTGGAGGGTTGGGCGCGCGCGGGCATTAAATATTGTGAATTCACATCGTCGGCAGTGGATGCCTTCCTGAAGACCGAAGATGTCGAGGCGGCACGGCGCGTGATTGCCGATCTGGGGCTGACCCCGGTTTCCTGCGGCAGCGTTCTGGGCCTTTGGGAACCGAATCCCAAGCGGGCCGCCGCACTCGATGCCCTAAAGCAGCGCTGCGAGTTGTATTCGTCGCTTGGGCTGAAGCAAATCGTTTGTCCGTGCAACACCGCGCAAAAGGTCACCGAAGACGATTACAAGCAGGGCCTGGATAACATGCGTGAAGTCGGCGAGATCGTCAAGCAGTACCCGATGACCGCGATGGTCGAGTTCTCTCGTGGATCGACGTTTATCGGAACGCTGAGCACGTCGCTGCAGATGACTCGGGAAGCGGCTCATCCCAATGTGCGGCCGATGCTCGACTGCTATCACTTTTGGGCCGGACAGAGCAAATTTGAGGATCTGGATTTGATCCGATCCGCCGAGATCGTGCATGTGCATTTTCAAGATGTGCCAGCGGACCTGCCGCGCGAGTTGCTGGGGCAAACAACACGCGTGATTCCGGGGACGGTATTACGCCACTGGCGCGCATCCTTCGCAAACTGTCAGAGAAAGGATATGCCGGCCCACTCTCGGTCGAACTGTTCCGGCCAGAGTTTCAGAACGCAGATCCTTACGAGCTGGCGCGCCGGATTCGCGAGAAAGCGGAGCCGATCATGCGGGAAGCGGGCGTGTTGTAAAACCGGTCGCGCTCAGTTACTTCTTTTCCGCTTCTTGTTTGCGAGCGCCGCCCATAATGTCCACGGCGGCGTAATTGCCTTCATGGCAGGCGTATTCATAAACCGGACCGGCAGTCGCCCGGAATGGATATTCCAAAGTCCATTGCTTGGTGAACGTGGAGGGATCGTCGATGGTGGCGCGATAGAGAATCGTTTGAGGATCAATTCGCTGGAAGCGCTCGATCACATGCAGGTTCTCCGAGGCGCCGCGGAATCGGGTCTCGTTCGTGAAATTGGTGGTGTCGACTACCAGGGTGTCGCCTTCCCAATGTCCAATCGAATCGCCGAGCAGTTTCTTGATGCTGGGTGGGTCGTGGACGCCGTTCATTCGAATAATGCGAACATCATGCACCATCTCGACCAGGATCATCACCGCGTCTGGGGTCTGCACGATCTGGTAGTTGTTGTTGTAGAGCACAGGAAGCATCGGCGGCCCGGCCGTCGAGCCAAATCCGATGATGCAGCGTTCCGAGAGCGGGCGCTCCTTGATGCTGTCATAACGGTTGAAATTCCGCATCATGCCGGCGATCCTCTTGCGTGCTTCGTCCGTCATGGGCGGAACTTTGCCATCCGGCGGATCGACGATCAGCGAGGTTCGCTTGACGCCGTCCACGCGCGCGAGTTCCGTGCCGCGGTCCACAAACAGGACGTTATAGCCACCGGTGCCCGAAGACCCCGCGGCCGCGATCAGCGGGCCGTCTGAGGCGCCATCCTGTTTATTCAGTTCTTCAAGGTCGCTTTTCTCGTAGGCTGTCGCTTCGGCGTCGCTGATCGTCGCCTTTCCATTAAACCGGGACGGGCGCTCCATCGGCGTAATGGTTGCATTGGTCCAAACTCCCTGCAGGTCGGGATGACCATCGGGAGTGCGAGGCACAGTCTTGGATTTTGCCTTCGTCGCTGTCTTGGGAGCCTGACCGGGCGTTTGGCCTGCCGAACCGGACGTCTGACCAGAAAGCTGGGCCACAAACACGACGGCCAGCGCGCCTACGCAGGCGAGAAATCGATAACTACTCATGGACTCTCCCTTTGCTTCTTTTCTACCATGCTAGCGCGGCGGGCCGAGGAGCGCCAATCGGCCGAGGGAGTTGGCATCATATCCGGAGAAAGAGGAGGGAGAAGGGGGGAGAGCAGGGAGAAAAGGATGAGGAGGAGGAGAGGAGAGGGAGGGAAAAAGCAGAAAGAGAGTAGGATGAAGGAGGGGAGGGGAGGGGAGGGAGAGGGAGGGAGGGGGGGGGGAGGGAGAGAGGAGGGAGGGGGGGGGGGGGGGGGGGAGGGGGGGGAGGAGGATCGGGGGGAGGAGTGGGGAGGAAGGGGAAGAGGGCCGAAATGTACGCTCAGATTCGGACGTAGATTAAGGATTTATGCGCGATCTGATGCTCTGGGTTGTCGCGGTGGTGCTTCCGGTTGCGCCTCTCGCTGGCCAAAGTTCCCCTCACCATCCGGACCTCGAGGGGCTCTGGAGCAACGAGACGCTCACGCCGCTCGAACGTCCGCGCGATCTCGCCGGGAAAGAGTTTTTCACGGAAGCGGAAGCCGCCGCTTACGAAAAACACATCGTCCAGACCCGCATAGACGATCCCAACGACGGCGAAGGCAATGTCGCCGATCCCAAAGTCTGGTGGGAGCGAGCAGTCAAGATTGTGCCCAACCGGCGAACCTCATTGATTGTCGACCCGCCTAACGGCAGAGTGCCGGCGCTCACGCCGGAGGCCCAGAAGAGGATGGCGGATGAACGGACAGCGACCAGGCTACATCCGGCTGACAAGGCAACCGATCGATCGTTACAGGAACGGTGCATGCTATCGCCTACCACGGGACCGCCGATGCTGCCAGGTCCCTACAACAACAATTATCAGATCGTGCAGACTCGCGACCACGTAATGATCACTATCGAGATGATTCACGAAGTGCGGATCATATCCATGGACGGGCGGCCCCACCTGCCGCAGACGATGCGCAAGTGGTTGGGCGATTCGATCGGTCATTGGGAAGACAACACGCTGGTGGTCGACACGACCAATTTCACCGGCAAGACTCGCTTCCGAGGCTCGGATGAGAATCTACACCTGATCGAACGCTTCACCCGCACCGGCCCCGACGCGATTCTCTATGAATTCACGGTCGACGATCCGACCGCCTTCGTCGCGCCCTGGAAAGCCGAGATCCCGATGCGGCGGACACCCGGGCCGATGTATGAATTCGCCTGCCATGAAGGAAATTTCGCCTTGGCGCGAATGCTCAGCATCGCCCGCCAAGCCGAGAATGCCCCCGCCTTAGGGAAATAGCATCGACTCCATCAAGAAAGTGAAAAACCCGCCGTTCTGGGGCGCTTTCGTGGATTGCCTATGGGCCAGGATCATGCCCGTCGCCGAGTTGGGCGAGTAGGTACACGATCCAGGGCCGCCGTCTGCGGAATCGGGGCTGGTGACAAACGCATCCACCTGAACCTGGGCTTGGGAGTTGTAAGCAAACATGGGCGGATCGATACTGGTCATCTCGGCCGCCACGCAGCCCAAGCTCATTTTCCCGCTTGAATTGTCGTAGGCCGCGGTCATGATGGCCAATAGAATTCCAGGATTCTTGCTGGGTGCAAGGTCCATCTGAGTGATGTAGGTTGCGCCTGACGACAGGTAGCGCCCGATGCTCACGGCGTCGCTTTGATTTGCGAATTTTGTGGGTCCCTGTGGCACGTAGGTCCAGGTCCAGTTGGCCACACTGTCTTGAGGATCGCTGGTTTTGAAGACCGCATAAAATCTATTGGACGGGTCGCTTCCCGCCGGAGTACAGGCCAGGAAGAGATACAAATTGTTGTTCGACAGTATCAGTGCCGGCTCATAGAACTGAGCGCAGTTGCTGACCTGGGGATCGAGTGAGCTTAGATTAATCGCAACCGGCCAGAATTGCGGATATGTATTTATGTTTTGCCCCAGGTACTGGGGCGAAGCCGAGGCTAGGCCCATCGGCCCCAAAGTTGGGTTTCCAGGCGCTATCGCGATCTCCCACCGCTTCGTATAGTCTTCCAAGCCGCTTCCGCCGCCGCTACCCTGAGGCACGTTATAGATCGAATGGATTCCATACCACCAGGTCACTCCGTTCACCACTTGCGGCAGGAGGTTCATGACCTCATGAGCTGTATAGTCGGTCTTGCCGGTCACCGGATTTACAACCGGTTGCGATGTGTACAGGGCGCCCTGGTAGGTCCAAGATTGGCCGCCATCCGTGCTGTAGGCCAGATGCGTATCCAGCACCTGGGTGCCTGCCGCTCCCGGCGTGCTGCTCGCGATGGTGTGGGGCCAGGAGTATGCCATCCACAGCGTTCCCGTCAGTGGATCTTGGCGGATGGTGGCGTCGGCGTAACCGCCGAATGCGCCGGTAGTGCTGAAAGGATCGTTGCGAATATTGATTTGTGTGCAGCCGGTCGAGGTCAATGTGCAACTGTTGTTCAGCGGTTCAAAAGCGGGCGTATCGCCGGACACTGCAATGGTGACATTGGTAAGAGTGGTCACGCCGCTCATCTGAATCTGCAATGGCACCGCGTTCCCGGTAGGCGTGTCGGCCGGCACCTGCACGGCGACCTGATACTCGCCGGCGTATTGCGGCGAGAGAATCGAATAAACCACAGTCGCAGGGACACCTCCGATCAGCACCGAGGGTTGGACCAGCGTATTTACGATTGCGCCGCCGGTATTAGCGCCATCAAGAACGTCCGAATCGACGTGCCCCAGCCCAGTGCACCAGATGATGAGGTAGCTGCCGATCTGAATGGGATGCGTCGTGAGGATATTGATCGCGCCGGCCGGGGCTGCGATTACCCCATCGGCATTATCGGTGGCAATTGCCTGCCCGGCGCCATTGGCGCTAGTGGTGAAAATGCCAGGGAGCGCGGGCGCCACTTGCACGGTCTGCGGAGAAGATGATCCCGCGCTGGTGGTGACAACCACGTTCACCACGGCGCTCGTGCTGCCGCCCGCCAGCACCTCCCACGGGACCTGCGCATTGATCTGACCCGAGGAGACGAAGTATAACGTAGCGGGAACGCTATCAAAGGTCACCGAGATCACGTTGCCGAGCGTCGTGGGAAGCGGGACAGAACTAGCAGTGACTGGTTGGCTGGCCAGGTTAGAGCCAAAGATGGAGACAATGGAGCCGGGCGCTACGCCGCTGGTGGAATAGCTGGCGGTATTCACGACGCCTCCAGCATTTACCGCGGGCGTCTGTGCGTGCGCCGCAAAAGCGAGCGTCGCGGCTAAAACTACTTCCTTCCGAATATCAAAAACCACTTAGTGCCTGGGAACAAGTCGGCATGTTCTTCGACCAGCTTGAAACCGGCATCCGACATCCATCCCATGATCTCCTCGCGCCCCACCAGCAATTCCGGCTGATTCTTGTGCCCCGTGTTGGGATCATCCTTGTTCATCTCGATAATCGCGATCCGTCCGTCCGGCTTCATGTAGGTGCCGAGCGCTTTCAAATAAACGGCGCGATGCTCGATATGATGCAACACATCATTGATGAACGCGAGGTCCACGTTTCGCACCGGTAGCTTGGGATCGTCGAACTCGCCCAGAACGGTCTGGATGTTGTGAATGTTCTCCTCGGTGTCCCGCTTATTGATGTAGTCCAGCAGGCCCTGCTGGATGTCCACTGCGTACACCTTGCCATTCGGAGCCACAGCTTTCGCCAGAGGCCGCGAGAAAAATCCAGATCCGGCGCCAATGTCGGCCACAATCATTCCAGGTTTCAAAGAGAGGTCGGACAAAACCTCGGCTACCTTCTGGGTGGCTGTCCGATTGGGCGACTCTAACGTTTTCTCCCACTCTTCGGCTTTGCGGGGCGCGAGTTGCGCCCAGGACTGGCTCACACCTCCGGCCAACATCGCACCGAGCAGGCACCACGTACACGAATAGTTTTTCCGGAACATCGGGATCCTCCCAGACATGGGGTGTATTCGCTGACTCAACCGATCATGACCTTGCGAGGGAACTGCGAGTTGTCCTCCAGGAATGTCTTCTTCCTCTTCAATTCTTCTAAGGTCGGCTGCACCCGGCCCTCCGCATCTGTGACGCGCGAGACCAGCGTATGCTCTCCCGGCGTGGCGCCGTCCCAGCGATAGTTGAACAGCTTCCAGGAATACTGCGTGTTGGTGGAAGCCAGCGTGGCCTTCTGCCACGGTCCGTCGTCGATTTTCACTTCCACCGACTTGAGCGGCGTCCCATCGTTCAACACGAATCCGAAAACGTCATATGATCCGCCCTTTTTTCGGACCCGCGCTATGACCGACTTTAAGTGTTGCTTCGTGATCTCCGTCTCCACCCACTGGGTCCCCGGATCGGTGTCCTCGCCATTACCGCCTTCTCCAACCACGGACCGGTACCAACGCGCCTGGTAATTCCCCAGATAGCGATCTTCCTGCAGATGTATTTCCGCGAGCCACTTCACGTTACAGACGCCATACCAGCCTGGCATGACCAGGCGCAGCGGCTTTCCCTGCGCCAGCGTCAAGGGATCGCCATTGAGGGAGTAGGCCAACAGCGGCTGCGGCTTCATCGCGTTTTCGAGCGTAATGCTGCGGCCGAACTGCTGGTCCACCTTAAATGTTTGTGTCCGGAAGACTACGTCCTGCGGCCCTCGGTCCGCGCCGAAGAAGACGACCTCGCGCGCCTTGTTGTTAACGCCCACGTGCTTCAACACATCGCTCAACTTCACGCCCTTGAACATGCCGCAGGAAGAAAGCCCCTGCACGGACCTGGGGCTGTTGCCGGAGCATTCATAGCCGGCAGCCACCTCGGTAGCGTGCATCCCTTTCAAATCGTCCAGCGACAACTCCATCGGCTTATTGACCAAGCCCGACAACTTCAACTTGTAAGTCGCGGGATCGATCTCCGGCCGATTCATATGCTGCAAAGCGTAGAATTGATCCTTCGGCGTAAACGGCCCGTCGATCTTGCGGATGTCGAGCACGCGGGTGGGCGCATTCGGGTTGGCGCCTGGATTGAAGTTTTTCGGTATGTCGGTGAACGGCACGTCCACCTCGTCCTGGGCCAGCGCCGGCACCGCCCAATCGGGTATCAACGCAAGCACGCTCGTCGCCGCCAATCCTCTTCTAAAAGTCTCGCGGCGGGTCATCTGTTCGGACATCGTTTACCTCCTGGTCGATTCGATCACTGACTTTATCACAACTTTAACCCGAAAAACGAAGACAGCAATGGATATCAAGTTGCCGGCGACTGCACTTCCCGCAGGCGACGCTCGAGAAAGCGGCGCTCGCTGTCATTGGCGACCAGGGCAAGCGCTTTGGTGTAGGCCCGGGCCGCTTCCTCCATGGATCCCAAGCGTCGCAGCAGATCGGCACGCGCGGAATAGAGCAGGTGGTAGTCGTCGAGATCGCCGCTGGCGGCGAGCGCATCGATTAAGGCAAGCGCCGGCCGAGGGCCGACAGCCATCGCGACCGCCACCGCCCGGTTCAGCGACACGATGGGCGACGGCTGGAGGCGCTCCAGCAGATCGTACAGCCGGAGTATTTGGGGCCAGTCCGTGTCCTCGGCTCGCGCCGCCTGGCAATGCAGCGCAGCGATGGCCGCCTGCACGGCGAATGGACCCGGTTCTCCTTGGAACGCCTCTTCGACCAGCGGCAATGCCTCGACGATCTGCGGTTGATTCCAGCGGCTGCGATCCTGGTCCTCGAGAATAACCAGATCGCCGGCTGAATCGAGACGGGCATCGCGCCGTGCATCGTGAAGCAGCATGAGCGCTACCAGACCAGCAACTTCCGGCGGCGGCTGGGGCGACGTTAACGTTCTTACCAGGCGCCCGAGCCGGATGGCCTCCTGGCAAAGGTCGGTCCTCACATGCGGTCCGCCACGAGTGCTGGCGTAGCCTTCGTTGAAAATCAGATAGATTACCGTCAGCACCGCCTCGAGCCGCTCCGGCATATCGTTCGTGCCGGGCACTGCGTAGGGAATACCCGCGTCGCGAATTTTACGCTTGGCCCGCACCAGGCGCTGCGCCATGGTCGCGGTCGGCACGAGAAACGCGCGCGCGATCTCGTCCGTTTCCAGGCCGCCCAGTGTACGCAGCGTCAGCGCGATCTGCGCTTCCAGCGCGAGCGCCGGATGGCAACAGGTGAAGATCAGGCGAAGACGATCGTCGGGGATTTCGTTGGTATCGTAGTCCGGCTCGTCGAAAACTGTCTGGCTCGACGCCGAGGCGGCGTACGATTCAACCTTTTCCTTGTGCAGCGCCCGGCGGCGGATACGTCGATGGCTTTGTGCCGGGCGGTCTGGATGATCCAGGCGCGCGGAAACTCGGGAACGCCGGCGGTCCGCCATTGGTCCACG
Organism: Bryobacterales bacterium; assembly: GCA_963780485.1. Taxonomy (GTDB): domain Bacteria; phylum Acidobacteriota; class Terriglobia; order Bryobacterales; family Bryobacteraceae; genus Palsa-89. The sequence continues at coordinate 179,055 of CAWACO010000001.1, read as the reverse complement.
GCGGCCGCAAATGCTTCCTGCGCCGCCTCTTCGGCCAGTTCGAAGTCGCCGACCAGACGAATCAGCGCCGCGACGATCCGGCCCCAATCGGAGCGATAGAGCGCCTCGACAGCCTCGTCGGCATCCCGGTGCATGCACTGATTGTAGAAAATTTTCGGCGGGTTGTCGATTTGGGCGCCCGCCGTTCGATTTACTGATGGAGGCATGCGCATGCAATACATGCTGCTGATTTACCTGGACGAGAAAGCCTTGAACGAGACCGAGCGGGAGCAGTGTTATGCGGAGTCGGCGCAGTTCGCTCATGAACTCAGCGCGAGCGGACAGTATCTGGCAGCCTCGCCGCTGCACCCGACCTCGACGGCGACCAGTGTGCGGATTCGCGACGGCAAACGGATCGTGACCGACGGTCCGTTCGCCGAGACGCGCGAACAGCTTGGCGGCTACTTCCTGATCGACGCCAAGGATCTGGATGAGGCGATCGGTATCGCCGCGAGGATTCCAGCGGGCAAGTGGGGCACTGTCGAAATCCGGCCGGTGATGGAGATTCCGGGCCTGCCGGCGGACAAAATTTCCCGGCCTGTCGATTTCGCTTCTCCCCGTTCGACTCAGTGAAAGAAGGAGAGATGAAAATGCGATTCATGATGATCGTCAAGGCCAGCAAGGACTCGGAGGCGGGCAAGATGCCCAGCGAGGAGCTGCTTGCCGCGATGGGGAAATATAACGAGGAACTGATGAAGGCCGGCGCGCTGGTTGACCTGTCGGGACTCCACCCGACTTCCAAGGGCGCGCGCATCAAGTTCTCGGGAGGCAAGCGGACCGTGATCGACGGGCCCTTTGCCGAGACCAAGGAGCTGATCGGCGGCTACTGGATCATCAAAGTGAAGTCGAAGGAAGAAGCGATCGAATGGGCCAAGCGCGCTCCCGCTCCCCACGGCGAAGATAAAGAAGGCGAGATCGAGATCCGCCAGATTTCGAACTGGACGATTTCGGCCCCAGCGAAGCGGTAGATCGCGCGCGCGAACTGGGGAAAGAACTTGCGAAAAAGAAGAAGTAATGTCGATTAAACGCTAACGGATCGAAGTCATGGCAACGCCGATCAGTCGGCTCCAACTATGACAAACACTCCGGGCTCAAATCGAGTGCGCATCGAAGTATCGTCAGCCGCTTCGTAGTCCTCATTCTGGCCTTCGCCGCCATCATGAAATTCGTGAATCCCGCTCCAGCGATTCAGGCCTTCGCTCCAATATGATGGCCCGATCGGCTTGCTTTCCAGATCGGGATTATCTTGCTGATTCCACCGGCCTCTATGTCATCCCGCGAACTACCTTCTACGCGCGATCTGCTGACCGGCTAACTTGGCAGCGCTTTCCCTTCCCACTATCGCACCCGTAAACCCTTGTCAGCCACGGCTTTTTCCCGTTATAGGCGAGCTGCTCCGGACGGCGATATAGTTGCGCGAAGATCGCCTGCGCGCGCCTGGGCCCATCGCGGAGTTTATGAAAAAAGGAGAAAAGTAAATGAGCAAAGTACGGGTACTGGTCGGCACACGCAAGGGCGCGTTCGTCCTGACATCGGACGGCAAGCGCGAACAGTGGGACGTCAGCGGCCCCCACTTCGCGGGCTGGGAGATCTACCACCTCAAGGGCTCGCCCGTCGACCCGAATCGGCTGTATGCGTCGCAGTCCAGCGGCTGGTTCGGGCAGTTGATCCAGCGCTCCAACGACGGCGGCAAGACCTGGGAGCCGGTGGGCAACAAGTTCGTCTACGACGGCGTCCCCGGCACTCACCAGTGGTACGACGGCACGCCGCACCCCTGGGAGTTCAAGCGCGTCTGGCATCTCGAACCGTCGCTGACCGATCCGGATACCGTCTACGCCGGGGTGGAAGACGCCGCCTTGTTCCGCTCGACCGACGGCGGGCAGACGTGGCAGGAACTCCCCGGACTGCGCGGCCACGGCTCAGGGCCCGCGCTGGCAGCCAGGCGCCGGCGGGATGTGCCTGCACACGATCCTGCTGGATCCGAGCGATCCCGACCGGATCTTCATCGCCATCTCGGCCGCGGGCGCGTTCCGGACCGACGACGCCGGCAAGACGTGGCGGCCGATCAACCGCGGGCTGCAGTCCGCAATACATCCCCGACCCGACTGCCGAGGTCGGCCACTGCGTTCACCGCATCGCGATGCACCGGTCGCGTCCCGGACGTGCTGTTCATGCAGAAGCACTGGGACGTCATGCGCAGCGACGACGCCGGCGAGTCGTGGCACGAGGTCAGCGGCAACTTGCCGACCGACTTCGGGTTCGCGATCGACGTTCACGCGCACGAGCCGGAGACCATCTACGTCGTCCCGATCAAGAGCGACTCGGAGCACTTTCCGCCCGAGGGAAAGCTGCGCGTGTACCGCAGCCGCACGGGCGGAAACGAGTGGGAGGCGCTCACGAAGGGTCTGCCGCAAAGCGACTGCTACGTCAACGTGCTGCGCGACGCGATGGCCGTCGACTCGCTCGATTCGTGCGGCGTGTATTTCGGCACCACCGGCGGGCAGGTGTACGCGTCGGCCGATGCCGGCGACAGCTGGGCTCCCATCGTCCGCGATCTTCCGGCCGTGCTGTCCGTCGAGGTCCAGACACTGCCATGATCCGAGTCGTGCTTCCGGCAGCATCTGCGGACGCTGGCGCACGTCGACGGCGAGGTGAAGCTCGACGTCGAGGGTCCGGCCACGCAGCGCTCGGTCCTCGACGCGCTCGAGGCCCGCTATCCGATGCTGCGCGGGACGATCCGCGACCACGTCACGCAACGAGCGCCGGCCGTTCTTGCGGTTCTTCGCCTGCGAGCAGGATCTGTCCCACGAGCCGCCGGACGCCCCGCTGCCCGACGCGGTCGCGTCGGGGGCGGAGCCGTTTCTGATCGTGGGGCCATTGCCGGCGGCTAGCCGACGGCGGTTCAACCATAAACCAAAAGTTAAGCAGTGTATGCAATTGAATACTCATCTTGTCTTCAACGGCCAGTGCGAGGAGGCGTTTCGCCTTTACGAGCGTTGCCTGAACGGGAAAATCATCACGCCTGATTACGCACGCGGGAACGCCGGCGGAGCAGCACGTACCCGCGGAATGGCGCAATAAAATCATGCACGCCGCCATGAGTGTGGGCGACTCGCTGTTGATGGGCGCAGACGATCCCCCAGATCACTTTCGCCAACCGCAAGGCTTCTCCGTGGCAATTCAGCTTACGGATCCGGCGGAAGCGGAACGCATCTTCAAGACCCTGGCGGAACATGGCGCGATTCAGATGCCGATGCAGGAGACGTTCTGGGCCACGCGCTTCGGAATGGTGGTCGATCAGTTCGGCACGCCGTGGATGATCAACTGCGAGCTGGTTGCCTGAGCGACGATCTGTTAGAATAGCCGGTGCCTGCTTCAACAAAAATGAGAACCTCGTCTCTTGTTCTCTTCGTCGCTTTCGGTCTGGCGTTGGCTACCGCTCCGCTCTCAGCGCATCACTCATTTGCCGCCGAATATGACGGCAAGAAGCCCATCCAGCTCCAGGGAGTAGTCACTAAGATCGATTGGGAAAACCCGCATGTCTATGTCTACATCGACGTCAAGGACGATGCCGGCAATGTCGTGAATTGGGCATTGGAAGGCCACCCTCCCAACACTCTCCGCCGGACGGGTTGGACCAAGAGTGCGCTGAAAGTCGGCGATACAATTTCTGTCACCGGCTGGCATTCGAAGGACGATTCGTACAGGATCGCCGGCCGGGAAGTGACGCTGCCCGGATGGGAAAAAGCTGTATCTCGGTCCGCCTTCGGAATAGGAGTGTGACAATGCGAGCGCTTTTTGTCCGTACCTTGATCACACTTGGGTTCATGGGACCCTTCGCGTCTGGCGAAATCCCCCGCGCGTCCAACGGGAAACCCGACCTATCCGGTATTTGGCAGGCCATCGGCGTGAGTCTGTTCGGCGAAACCGGCGAGGTTCGTCCGGGTGAAGGGCGCGCCAGTACCTACGGCCCGCGTGAGTCAGCGCCATATCAGGCCTGGGCTGTGGGCAAGGTCAACGAGCTGGCCGCCGACAACCGCACCGATCCGAACGTCCACTGCAAATTGGCGGGCGTGCCCAGGATAACGGGCATACCGGTGCCGTTTGAGATCGTGCAGACACCTAAGAAGACGGTCATCTTATACGAGTCCAATCACGCCTTCCGCATCATCCCCACCGATGGCAAAAGCCATCCGCCGGACTTGGACCCTACTTACATGGGCGACTCGGTTGGCCGCTGGGAAGGCGACACGTTTGTCGTCGACGTAACCGGCTTCAACGACAAGACCTGGCTTCCCGGGGCGGGACATTTTCATAGCGACCAATTGCACGTGACCGAACGGTTCAAGCGCAATCCCGACGATACGATCTCCTACGAAGCCACCATGGACGACCCGAAGGTTCTGGCCAAGCCGTGGACTTATCGCTTGATTCTCCGGCATCCGCCGCGGGATGAACGCATCATGGAAGCGGATTGTTCAGAGAACAACCAGGACCTGGAGCATATCGTAAAGGACAAGTGACGCGCTATCTGTCGCGCCGCACGGCCCAGTCGTATTGGGCTACCGCAAAATCGATCACGTCGGGAATATCCTCCCGCAGCAGGTAGCGGTTTTCGACTAATTTCCGCGCGGCCAGTGCTACTTTCCCGACATACTGATCGCGACTCGCGTAGCGCTCTTCGATGGACAATCGCGAATCCCCCTTCGCCTCCCGTTCCGCGCGGGTCCGAGCAAATGGAAAGATGGAACCTGCTTCTCCTGCGAATTGATCAGTGGCTCCGGCTCCGGCCGCCCGGTAATTCCAGCCGCTGTAGGTGGCGATCGGCACTTCCACGCAGGGCAATCGGATGCCGGCGCGCGCATTCCCATTTTCATCCACGGAGGGAACCAGCGAGACAAACGGCTTTCCGATATGTGGCGGCTCGAAATCGACGATACCTTCTCGCCATTTCGGACCGAAGTCCAGCCGGTACGTGATCAAAGCCGGGGAGGGAAGAGCACTCCGGGAATTTTCGGCCAACCGGCTTTTTCGCGAGGGGTCAGAGTTCCGTCGGCGATGTGCGGATACTGACTGGGCGGTGGCGCGACGCCTTCCGTCACCCATGCGTCCAGCGCGTGTCAGGAGCGCTCGCACCACCAGGTTTCGATTGATCGGGTTGAGCGGCGCAGACAGGTTGGCCGCCTGCTCCGGCGGGAACGGGGACCGAAGAAGTGCGGTCCGGATGCAATGACGTAGATGCGCGTTCCAGGCGGCGGCTCCAGATCGCGTTGGCCCGTGGGATCGGTGTGAACCAGAGATCCAGCTCGATTGAAGTATTCGGAATTGCTCAAAATATGAAAGACCTTAGGTATGACGTGCCGAGCCTCCGCCCGCGCCAGCAGAGCATCCGTTTGCCCGGTCTCCGGTTTCGTTTCCGGCCCGTCGGTAAAGGGGAACATGTCCACCGGATAAAGGAAATTGAAAAACTCATTGGCGTCGCGCTAGGTTGGCCCGAAGCGGTGATTGAAGGAGCCTCGACCGGCCCCGCCCACTTCATCGATCACGCCGTCGAAAACCTGCCGCCCCTGCTCATCTTCATTGAATCCTTCATACAGAAAGTGGCGGAGAAATCTGCCGCTTTGTGACACGCCCCAACCGTAAGCGAATCGGATGCCGCGCAAAGGATTTCCAGACTCGGAGTATTTCAAGAAGCTGATGAGGTCGCGCGTCCCGGCCAAGTCGGTCCCCACCACGCGCGGATCGCGTGCCCGGTATACAACGTCATAAATCCGGCCCGGCTCGAAGCCACTCTGCTAGCGCAACCCCCGAGTCGTCGACAAAATGCCATTTCTCGCGTGGGATGCGCTGTGGCGGCGCGATGGTTGCGTCGCGCACGGTCATGAAAGCCTCGGGGCTATTTTTGAATCGGCAACCGATAGGATTTGTGTCCCCGATCCGCGAGCGGTGCCATTTCCGATCGCGCATCCAAAATGAAGTTGCCGCGCACCAGGCCAAGGATCGGAGCGCCTTGATCGGTTTCCACCGGCATGTTCATACGCATACGGCCGTCCGGAACGTCCCACTGCCAGCCCATCCACAACAGCGAATACCCTTGCCGCATCAGTAAGCCATCGCCAAAGTCGGCTTCTCTCGTCTGGGTCTTGACTGGTCCCGCCTTTTTGAAAGGTCCGCAGCGTCGCCTGGGAGCCGCGGTTGCCAACTTCATACAATATGCGACCATTGCCGCGACTCACATCCGCTGGTTTGAGCAGATAGAAATCCGCTGAAAACTCTACTTCACCCCGCGAGTTTCGAAGGCGCCAACCCAAGGTCGATGATCCCTTTGTTTTGCGGGAGCGCCGGGTCGAGGGCGAACTCGATCGTACCGACCAGCTTTTCGTACGCGCCGGCGGCGCCAAAAGATTTCCCATGCAGTACTGGCTCGCGATGGTCGACACGAACTTGAAGGACGCGCGCATCTCCGGCGATCGGCAAAAACGCAATCAGGTACGAGAGCTGCCAAAGCGAAGCTTGCATGGATTTGTTGTAACGCAACCGTCCGATTGGGGCAAGTATCCCCAAATGCCCACGTAACGCACGAGGTAAAATCAACCGAGGTCCAGCCCTTGACGAACGCAAAGCTATTTGCGGTGATTCGGACGCGCGGCGACTCTTGGCGAGATTCAGTTTCGCTGGAAAATCAACAAGAGTGGGACGAGCACGCCGTGTTCATGAATGCGCTCAAGAAAGAAGGGTTCATCGTTCTCGGCGGTCCCTTAGAGGGAACACGCGACGTTCTTCTGATCGTACGCGCAAACACTCCGGACGAGATTAACGATCGCTTTCGAGATGATCCGTGGACCAGCCAGGACCTGCTACGGATAAGCCGAATTGCCCCATGGACGGTCCGGCTCGGATCGCTTCCTTAGCTATGGCTACCATGGAGCATGGCGGCGCATGGCTGCGGGCCGCCAGCGGTTTCGGAGTCTGGTTTTTCACTTTCGCGCTGGTAGTTATTTTTCCTTTCATCGATAACGGGCTCTACTTTCGCTTACGGTCCACACTGCAGATCTATGCCTGGAATATCGCGGCGGAATGGTCACTGGTGGCGGGCTGCGCGTGGGTGATCCACAAGAATGGGCTGACTCTGGCAGACTTTGGAGAGCGGCTCGGAGACCCTTTACGCACGCTTATCATAGCGGGCCTGGCGCTGGTCACCATCGCAATTCTGACGATTGCCAGCCGAATGCAGGCGCGCAAGGTGAGCCCGGAAGAGATGAAGAAAGCAACCGCCAACGTGCGGAAGCTTCTTCCGGCGACGGGATATGAGCGGACCTTCTTCGTCGCGGTAGCGCTCACCGCGGGCTTATGCGAGGAGTTCCTCTATCGCGGTTGGCTGGTTAACGTAATCGCCGCTGCAACGGGCTCGCTGTTTGTCGCTCTGCTCCTCTCGTCGATTGTATTTGGCTTGGCCCACTTTTATCAGGGTCCTCACGGAATGCTGGGCGCGGGCGTGCTTGGCATCGTATTCGGCACTCTATTCATCGCCTCCGGCAGCCTCTTCCCCGTTCAAGCGCTGCACGCATTGATAGACCTGAATAACGGGCTCGCTCTTGGAAAATCTCCAGCCGGTCCGATGAAAGCTACGCCGTCGGCGGCTGAGCGCGTTCCCGCTGGTCAACGAGTTGAAGGAAAGAGTGCGGCTTCGGCGTAGCCCGGGCGGAGCTTCAGCGCCTGATTGAAATCGGCTCGCGCGCGCGCCAGATCGGGCTTGTACAGCAAATGATAAACGCCCACGAACAAATGAGCCCGCGGGTCCAGCGGCCGCACGCTGCGCGATGCGCTCGGCGATTTCGGTGGCTTCATCGAACATTTCGAGCTGGTGATATTCCGCGGCGAGAAAATCCAGCCGCGAGTCGTCGCTCGGGTCGGCGGCGATCTCCTCCTTCAGAATCTCGATGTACCAGTGATTCTTGCGGCGCCGCGCTTCCCGGTCCGAAGAGAAATTATGATCGATGCGGATGCCGGTCTTCGGCAAGCGCCCGCCTCCGGACAGAATCGAAGCATCGATGGTTTCGTGGACACGGCCGCGGTATCGATAGTTCGGCCGGTTGGGAAAAAGCCGGACAACGTAATCCGTGAACGGGCTTTCGCGAATCCGACGCGTGATTGTGCCGCTCCAGGAAATATCCCGCGTTTTCGCCGCGAGCGATGAGCTTTTCGATCTTGGGCGCGCTGGCACGCTCCAGGATCTCGTCCGCGTCCAGCATCAGGATCCACCGGCCACGCGCGTGCTCGATGGCGCGATTGCGAGCGGCCGCGAAATCGACTATTGTGAAATCGAACGGGATCACTCCGCTCCGTAGCGGGCCGCGATGCCCGGCGTTGCATCCGTCGAACCGGTGTCGACAATAATGAACTCGCCGGTCAGACCTCGCACCGAATCGAGACACCGTGGGAGGTTGCGCTCCTCGTTCTTCACAATCATGCAGAGACTGAGCGCGTCCGGCAAACGCGACATACCAGTTCCGATCATAAAGCAATCCACCAGCGGCGTGGCCGTAAGCTAGAGAGGTGGGTAACGCAAATCAACTTGTCCGGCTGTTTTGGCAGCCTGCGGCATCCATGAGCGCTATCCTCGACCAAGGCAGCCCATTGTTTGCGAGCTGTGCCGCTCTTATCGTTTCGCTGTTATTGGAACTCCGTCTGCGAGGCGCTCTGTCATTGTCTTTGGTTTTCCTTCCGCTTCTCGGGCTCGCGCTAGTTTACGTTCCTGCGACACTGCTGTTCGCAAATTTATTCGCGCGACTGGGCAGCCTGAGCGTGGTTTTCCAGCGCGACTATTCTCCCCTGTTGACCTGTGCCGCCATGGCCTGGGCAGCCGTCAACATTCCAATCGTTGTCGTCGCGTGGATTTTGCCCCTTCCTTTCGTAGGAGCCATCGCGATTCTCGCGTACCTGTACTTTCTGGTGCTGATGTTTTTCGCGGTGCGCACCGTTCTCGGCACCGAGAATCGGGCCGCGGCAGCCACGGTCAGCGTCTCATGGCTTCCATTCCTAGCCGCGCCGTTTCTTCGGGGCCCACTGACCTTTCTGTTGGGGTGGCTCACTTCGCCATTTCTGCTGCTTCTTGTTTTCTTCTATCTGCGGGCCGAGTTCGCGAACCTGGGCTCGGGAATGCGCAGCAGGCAACAGCTGCGCAGGATGCTGGAAGCGGCGACGGTCAATCCCCACGACGGCGACGCGCAATATCAGCTTGGGCTCATTTATCAGCAGAGGCATCAATACACGGAAGCGATTCAGCGTTTCAAGAATGCGGTGACAATTGATCCATCGGAGACCGATGCCCACTTTCAGTTGGGGCGAATCGCCCTTAAGCAGGGGCGTTTTCACGAAGCTCTGCAGCACTTTCAGACGGTGTTCAATCAGGATGAGAAGCACCACTCGAGCGAGATTCTACGCGAGCTTGGGGCGTTGTATGTCGGCGCGGGGCAGTACCAGGATGCGGAGCAGCAGCTCAAAGCCTATGTCGGCCAGCGGCCCTACGATCCCGAAGGCCTCTATTACTATGGATTCGCACTGGAGCAAACCGGCGACGTATCCGGGGCGCGCGAGATGTATGACCGAGCGATCGAGTCTGCCCGCACGGCGCCGCCCTTTCGCCGGCGTTACACCGCGCAGTGGAGCCGTCGCGCACAGAAGCAGGCGCGCAAGCTTCCCCGGCCGTAGTTACTTGTCAGCGAACGTTCAAAGGCACCGAGGCTAACAGAGCGCTGGCCCCGTTCCACACTATTTGCACTCCGATGCAGACCAACAGAAACGACGACAGCCGCATGATCACGCTCATCGCCGTCGTTCCAAGAATTTGCGCGAGCCGATCCGCGAATCCGTAGCACAGGAAAATCATGATCGAGATTATCGCCGACCCAACGATCGCGGCCAGAACGGGCAGTAGATTGAACCGGGAAGTATGTGGGGCATTCGCGCCCAGCGTTATGGCGATGGAAATTGAACCCGGTCCCACCGTCAGCGGCAAGGTCAGCGGGTAGAACGCCTGGCTGAATTCGTCTTGCGGTTGCACATGGCGATGCATCTCAGTGCGTTCCTCTTCATCCCGCCGCTTCAGCATTGCCCAACCGGTCGAGATCACAATTAGACCCCCTCCCACTTGCACGACGGGCAACGAAATCCCGAAAAATGCCAGGATGTGTGTCCCAATCAGATACGACCCAACCAATAAGAAAAAGCTGTTTATCGCGATCCGCCGAGAAAGCGCTCTGCGTCCGGAAGTCGAATATTCCCTCGTCAACGATAAAAAGATTGGGCTTCCCCCCAATGGATTCACGATGGGGAAGAGTGCGCTGACGATTAGAAAAATGTTCTTGAGCGTTTCAATCACGATGTTTGCGGGAAACAGTCAAATTCCAACTTGACGTATTCAGCGACAGCGCGTCAAGGTCCGCCCGCGACGATGCTCCACCAAAATTGGGATAGAATCACACAAGTTGCTTAAAGGAGAAGAAATCATGCGCGCAACGTTCTTCAAATCTCTGGTCCTGATGCTTCTTGCCGTGGGTGCACAATCCACCTTTGCTCAATTGTCGCCGTCGGCGGCCTGGGCCACGCATGCCCAGAATGAGTACCAGGTATTCGCGAACCTCACCTATTTGGTCGCCAGCAATTATGAGGCAAAGCTCGATATTTACAAACGGAGGGACACTACGGGCCCTCAACCCACGCTGATCTTCATTCATGGCGGGGGCTGGGTGCAAGGCTCCAAAGAACAGTCCCTGATGTCTCTTATGCCGTGGTTTGAGATGGGCTGGAATGTAGTGAATGTGGAGTACAGGTTGGGGCGCGTGGCGCTCGCGCCCGCCGCAGTGGAAGATTGCCTCTGCGCATTGCGCTATGTGGCGGCACAGGCCAAAACGTACGACCTGGATACGAACCGTCTGGTACTGAGTGGCGAATCCGCCGGCGGACATCTGGCTCTTACCACCGGCATGATTCCGGAAAGCGCGGGTTTGGACCGGCAGTGCCCAGGAGCGCCTTTGCCGAAAGTGGCCGCCATTATCGACTGGTACGGAATCGCCGACGTCGTTGACCTGCTGGATGGCCCCAACCGCAAGACGTACGCAGTGCAGTGGCTGGCCAGCCTGCCCAACCGCGAGGAGATCGCCCGTCGAGTTTCACCGCTCACCTATGTGAGGCCGGGACTTCCGCCGGTTCTCGCCATTCAGGGAGATGCTGATCCGACGGTTCCTTACCAACACTCCGTCCGTTTGACCGAAGCGCTGTCGAAGGTGGATGTCCCCAACCAGTTGCTGACGATTCCAGGCGGCAAGCACGGCGGCTTTAGCCGCGAGGAGCGCACCAGGATCTATGAGACGATACGCGAGTTCCTGGCAAAGAACGGGCTGGGCGGCGCTTAGGGCCGGCCGCGCAATCTCCCGTCAAACCCCGTGACAATGTTTCGAATGCTCGGCGAGACATCGGTGGCGGGGGTTCCAACCCTAACGTGACGTACATCCTGATCAATACACTCTATTTTGGGGAAAGACGCGTGGAATCGGCGGGAGAAGAACGACAGCAAAACGTTGAGCTTCCACGTCAGGAATCCCATCACCCATCTCATGACCAGAACGCCGAATGGCACAAATCAGCAATGGCGACAAACGTCCGCGTGGGTTTCCGATGCAAGCGCGTTTGTCAGGACGAATCGGATACCATCATCAGTAGTGCATTGTGCCGCCTGACGGTTAGCGGCTCAAAACCTGACAAAAATGCTCTTCATCGGAGAATCAAATGCGGAAGAACAATATCAGGATCACAGCGTTAGCATTCGTTATTCCGATTCTTTTCCTCTGGCCGGCCTGTGCACGAGCGCAAGCTGCGAAGGCTCCCTATCCGGTCATGGCTCCTCTCGACCAGTATTTGATTCCGGACGAGAAGGCTGAGATAGCGCTGGCCCGGAGTTCCGCTCCGGCATCGATTTCGGATGCAGCCGAAGTGATGGTGCTGCGACGGGATGGCTACGCAACTGCCGTGAAGGGCTCGAATGGCTTCGTCTGCATCGTCGAGCGATCCTGGGCGAAGCCGACCGATGACCCGGAATTCTGGAACCCTAAGGTCCGCGCCCCGAATTGCTTCAATCCGGCAGCCTCAAGGACGTTTCTGCCCATCTTTCTGAAGAAAACCAAACTTGTGCTGGCGGGAAAATCGAAAGCACAGATCCTCGCGGCTACTACGTCCGCATTGGAAAAGAAAGAACTACCCGCGCTGGCTCCGGGAGCGATGTGCTACATGATGGCGAAGCAGCAGTATCTGAGCGACGACGACATGAGCTGGCATCCCCATCTCATGTTTTTCGTTTCGGGTGATGCCGTGAAAAGCTGGGGAGCCAATCTGCCTGGCTCGCCGGTGATAGCGGGGAACGATCCGGAAGAACGGGTGACCATCTTCATGGTTTTGGCCGGCACTTGGTCCGATGGGACGCCGGGCCCATCCACGATGCACTGACTTCAAATCGATTCGAGTTGCTCATGCGGGTGACATATCTCCTGCGAAGTCGTTAGCGCCCTATCGGGACTGCCTCGGACGAGAGAGGTGTGCGAAGACGTGGTGTGCCGGGCCGAGGCAGTTTCGATAGGGACGACTTGAAGGAAGCCGCTGGCGGTGGTCCGTGCTGCGGAGCCGCTAGCGTGGTTAGGTGATGGTGAAGCGACCCGCGGATGCCGCTGGGTGCGATGGATGTTGTGCGAAGAGATCTTTTTCGAGATTCGTACTCGGCACTGAAGGAGCTGGCAAGTGAGTGCTGGAAGGGCTTGGAGTCGGTTCGGGACACGTGTGACACATCGGCGTGCACGCATGATGGCGCGCCGTATGGCCGGTAGGTGTAGCGCGATCTAGGAACTGTCGAGGGGTCTGCACGGGTAAGCCATTTGCAGGGCAGACAGGTTTGGCCCGATTCGCATTTCCCCGTTGCATTGAGGGCAGCGCCAAGTGGAGATGCTGGGCGTGTCCGTGGAGTTCGCCTCCGCAGACGGAGGCGGGATGGCTAGAAGTTGGCGAGCCAGCGTTAGCAGCACAAACCTTCGGTTGTTGGTGAGGAATCCGAAGTGCCGGTTCCGGACAAAGCCTCGCGGAAGTATGTGCTCCACATAGCGGCGGAGAAACTCCGATGCCGCGAGCGTCATCTTACGCTGTTGGTTCCGTGCGCATAATCTTTCCAGCGGAAAGTGACACGTTCTCCAGCAAAGGCGAGTAAGCGGTGATTACTAATGGCGACTCGATGCGTGTAACGACCGAGGTATTTCAAAACCTGATTTGGGCGGCTGAATGCTGGTTTGGCATAGACAACCCATTTTTGCTTGAATAGCGCATCGACAAATGCGGCGAATCTTTTCGGTTTTCTGAGTTCGCTCATAGTTGCGACGGACGAGTTCTTGTCTCATCCGCTGAATCAGTGTCATTGAAGAGAACTCCTTTCTCTTCGACAACACTACAAACAACCAGGGAAGCTCAGGCGGCCGCCGCGCTAGCGGCTTCGTTCAAGTCGGCTTGCGACCGGTAACGCCCGCATCCTTCCACTTGGACGTAGAACGCCTGATGCTGAGATGTGCCAGGAGCCCTAGCGCTCCACTAACGGCAGCGCGAGTTTTGACCGGCTCGTCCTGTCCGTCGATTCCTGGGCGTGCTAATGCTCCTGATATTCACCGAACACCGCGCGCAGGCGATCGGAGATTTCGCCCACCGTGGCATGGCTTTCCGCGCAGCCGAGTATATGCGGCATTAGATTCTCGCTCCCGCGTGCGGCCTGCTCCAAGCCTTGCAGCCTTTCCTTGACGACCTCGCTCCTGATATTCACCAAACACCGCGCGCAGGCGGTCTGAGATCTCGCCGACGGTCGCGTGGGCTTCCGCGCAGCCCAGTATATGCGGCATCAGGTTCTCGCTGCCGCGCGCAGCCTGCTCCAAGCCTTGCAGCCGCTCCTCGACGACCGCGGCGCTGCGTGATGCCCGCACCTGGCGCACTCGTTCGATCTGCTGCTTCTCCAGCTCGGGATCGAGCCGGAAAGGCGCGCGGTGGCTCGGCCGCTTCCTGCTTGAACCGGTTTACGCCCACCACCACGGCGTCGCCGCGCTCCACCGCTTGCTGATACTCGTAGGCCGCGTTGTGGATTTCGTTCTGGATGTAATTTCTTTCGATGGCAGCCAGCGTTCCGCCCATGGCATCGATGCGGTCGATGTACTCGCGCGCGCCCTGCTCGATTTTATCGGTAAGCTGTTCGACGTGGTGGCTGCCCCCAAAGGGATCGGCGGTGTTCGTCACCCCGCTTTCGTGCGCGATGATCTGCTGGGTTCGCAGCGCCAGCCGCGCCGACTCCTCGGTGGGCAATCCGAGCGCCTCATCCTTGGCATTGGTGTGCAGCGATTGCGCGCCTCCCAGCACCGCCGCCAACGCCTGCATGGAGACGCGGACCACATTGACGTCGGGCTGTTGGGCGGTGAGGGTCGACCCTGCGGTTTGCACGTGAAAGCGCATCATCAGGGACCGGGGATTGCGGGCGCCGAAACGGTCGCGCATGATCGAGGCATAGAGCCGGCGCGCGGCGCGAAACTTGGCGATCTCCTCGAGAAAATTGTTGTGCGAGTTGAAGAAGAACGATAGCCGTGGCGCAAAGGAGTCAATTGCTAGGCCCGCCGCCAGAGCCGCGTCGATGTAGGCGATAGCATTGGCGAGTGTGAAGGCGACTTCCTGCACGGCCGTGGAACCCGCCTCGCGAATGTGATACCCGCTGATCGAGATAGTGTTCCATTCCGGCACTTCGCAAGCGGCCCACGCGAACAGATCCGTAATGATACGCATCGCCGGGCGCGGCGGATAAATGTAGGTGCCGCGGGCGATGTATTCCTTGAGGATGTCGTTCTGGATGGTGCCGGAGATCTTGCGCAGGTCGGCGCCCTGGCTCTTGGCCACCAGCACGTACAGGCTCAGCAGAATCGACGCCGTGGAGTTGATGGTCATCGAAGTGGTGATGTCCGCCAGGCGAATGCCGTCGAACAGGCGCTGCATATCCGCCAGCGAGCAGATCGCCACTCCCACCCGTCCCACCTCTCCGGCCGCGAGCGGGTGATCGGAATCCATGCCCATCTGAGTGGGCAGATCAAAAGCTACCGAAAGACCGGTGATCCCTTGCGACAGCAGATAGCGGTAACGGCGGTTACTCTCCTCCGCAGTGCCGAACCCGGCGTATTGCCGCATGGTCCACAGCCGGCCCCGGTACATGTCCGGATAGATGCCACGAGTGTAGGGGTAGTCGCCCGGCCGCTCATGGTTGTCGCTCATGATTTGGAGATCTTGCGCGCGCGCCAAAAGGAATGAATGCCAAAGACGCCCATGAGTAAGGCGAAGGGAATCTCCAGTGCAAGGCGGGGGCCACCATCATCTTTGCCCCAGTCGCGGATGATCGACCGAACCGGCAGCGCGGCTAGAACCAGAAAGAAGAATCCAATTACCTGATTCCACAGGATATGGATGGGCCGAATGACGCCCGGCAGCACATGGCCTATCAAACTCTTAGCCTTCGCGAACATGCTGGTACTATCAGTGTAGCGAAGGCGGCGTACTAGGGCGCTAACGAGAAGGAAGGATTGAGCCGATACTATAAAAGAGAGAGCAGAATCTGAAGCTTGGGACACTAACAATTTGGATGAAACTGTGCTTGCCTTCGAAACATCCACAAGGTAGTGATATGCTTGTAGTGGCCCGCCAAGAAAGGGGCAACGCGTGGAAGAAAAACTGAAGGAGCTGATGCAGGAATTGGGCAACGCAATCAACGAATCGTTGTCCGATTCGGATCGCATTGCGGCTGCAATCGGTGAGATCAAGCGTGCCGGATACGACGTCTTCCTGGTGCTCGAAGCCACCATCGGATTCAACAAGCGCGATGAGAATGGCGAATACGAAAATGAAGAAGGCGAGCTGGAAACCGATTCAGAAACGCCTCCTAAGCGCAAGTTTGAGTCTACAGGCAGGATCAAACTGACCTCGCAAGATCAAAAGTTCTTAAAAGCTCTGAAAATCGCGATCGACGAAGACAAAAGCTAGCCAAGAGCTAGCTAGCGCAAGAGTTCCTGGTAGACCTTCCAGGTTTCCTCAACTGTTCTTTCCCAAGTAAAGCCCGCACTGCGTGCCAACCCCTGTCGAGCTAAACGTTGTCTGAGCCCGTGGTCCTCAATGAGCCGGCTCAGCCCCTCGGCGATAGACGTCGTATCAGCGGGATCTACCAGTAAGGCAGCATCCCCGGCCACTTCCGGAAGCGCCGATATGTTGGACGTCAACACCGGCAAGCCGCGCGCCATCGCATCCAGAACGGGCATGCCAAAACCTTCGTCGAGAGATGGAAAAGCAAACACCGAAGCTCGCCAGTACAAGTCCTCCAGGACCTCACCGGAGACATAGCCGAGTACCCGAATATCCTGCTTCCGAGGGCTGGCTTCGATTCGTTGAAGCGCTTCTTCGGCGCCGAAACCGGCGGATCCGGCCAGCACCAGCGTCCATCCGGAGGGAACCTGCTCGAACGCCTGTATCAGACGGGCGACGTTCTTGCGGCGCTGGATCGCTCCCACAAACAGGATCATCGGCTCGCGCTTCGGCCTGGTAGCAGCTGGGGAGACGCGGCTGGCTCCGTGCGGGATCACGCGAATCCGGGCCGGGTCGATATGGAGCAACGCCTCCACCTGGCCGGCCGTGAAGCGCGAAACCGTGATGATGAGATCGGAGCGCTCTGCCGCCGTTCGGGCCTGCGCGGAAAATCTTTGCCGGAACTCCAGCGTCGAGTACTCGCTAGTCATAACGAACAGGTCATGAAAGGTCGCTACCGTGCGCCGGTAATGGGAGGAATGAATGCGCTGGTTCAGGCCGTGAAACAGGTCGGCCGACGCGGGCCATTCCCTCCACAGCAACCTGCGGT
This sequence comes from Bryobacterales bacterium, assembly GCA_963780485.1. GTDB lineage: Bacteria > Acidobacteriota > Terriglobia > Bryobacterales > Bryobacteraceae > Palsa-89. The sequence continues at coordinate 162,059 of CAWACO010000001.1, read as the reverse complement.
GGCACCCGGACGGAAGGCGGGCGGAAAAAGAGCGAAGGTAGCGATGCGGCCGATAGCAAAACAGGTAACTAGCTTCCGGATGCGCAGCTGCCAGCCCGTACAATATCTTCGCGCGAGTACACGCCCACCCCCGACAGATTCGGGCCCAGGCTATAGGTCGCATCCAGCGCAATTTTCAATCTGCCAGCATAACGGTTTTCACGGGGCGATGCGTCCTGGCGGCAAACTCGTCGCTATCTTCGCCGAGCAGCTCCTCGGGACTAGTATTGGAATCAAGCTCGGCGACCGAATAGCGGACCGTCGCCGGGGGCCGGCCGGCGCTCGCGGCAGCGTCTTCGATGCCGGCTGCCACGCGATTGAGCAGAGCCGCCACGGTGGTCCCGCTCAATCCGACCGTAATCAATCCGAAGCGGCAGGTGTTCACCCGCCCGAGAAGAGCAGGCGCTTCAAAGACGCCCCGCAGGGCTTCCGCGGCTCGAATGAGGAGAAGTTCGCGAGCCTCACGGTCATCCTGCGTCTTTTTCGGGACGCCGGCAATATCGACCGACGCCATGAGCAGCGTTTTGCGATCATGGCGCGAGAGCTGCACATAATGATGGGCGATCGTTAGAAACCCCTGACGCGTGAGGGTACCTGTCAATTCATCTACGAACGGCAACGATCGAAGGTGAGTGGTGCGGCGCTGGCGCTCGACGGCGTATCGCAGGGAGTGGGCCAGCGAACTGCACTCCAGCTCCGATTTCAGCACCACGTCCTGCGCGCCCTCACGAAGCAAGCGATTGGCGAGATGCTCATCTTCCTGATCCGCCAGAACCACAATGGGCGCGCCGCGCGCGTGGGCGCTAGCCTCCAGGAACGAATCGAGCAGCGCCGGGCTGTCGGGCAAACTCAGATTGAGTAGCACCACGTCAAACCAGTCGCGGCTCAGGCAGTCCAAGGCATCCGCCAGTTGTTCCACGTGAACAATATTGGAAGTGCGCCAGTTACACCATTGCCGGTTCTCTTCGATCTCAATGAGCGCCTCCGAAAGAAGTTGCTCGTCTTGCAGGTCGTCTTCCACCAGCAGAAGCTTCAGGGTTTTAGGGTCGGTCACACCGTGTAGTGGTGTGGGAGTGCGGTTTGTCTCAAACTGCCAGTTGGTATTCTTTGAGCTTTCTGTAAAGAGTCGTCCGGCCGATGCCCAGCAGATTCGCGGCGATGGCGCGATCGCCCTTGGTGTATTCCAGGGCTTCGAGAATGGCCTGCCGTTCCATTTGGGTGAGTGGAACGATGGGCGGACGGCCCAGCTCATCCGAGCGGTGATCATGCGCCCCTGCCTCCACGGGCGGCTTCGCCAGGGGATGAGCGCCCACGGCCACCGACATGAACTGCGTCTTCTTGGCAAGCAGGTGGTTCTGCAACATAGACGGCAGCTCGCCGACATGCACCAGCGGTCCGGAGTTGATGGCCACCATGTGCTGGATGCAGTTTTCAAGCTCGCGCACGTTGCCTGGCCAGTCGTAGGAGAGCATCGCCTCCAGCGTTTCCTGTGTGAGAGTGTGGCCTTTGCCGTAACGGTTTAGAAAGTGCGCGATCAGCCCCGGGATATCCTCTTTACGGTCGCGCAGCGGTGCGATCCGAAGGTTCACCACATTCAGCCGATAGAAAAGGTCGCGCCGGAAAGTCCCTTTTTCCACTTCCTTGGCCAGATCGCGATTGGTGGCGGCCAGGACCCGAAAGTCCGAGCGGTGATGCATCAGCGAGCCGACCGGCCGAAATTCCTTCTCTTGCAGCACGCGTAGCAGTTTGGCCTGCAGGTCAAGTGGAAGTTCGCCGATCTCATCGAAAAATGCGGTGCCTCCGTTGGCCGCTTCGATCAGCCCGGTTTTTTGGCCGACCGCGCCGGTGAATGCGCCCTTGACGTGGCCGAAAAGCTCGCTCTCCATCAGGGGGCCGACCAACGACGAGCAATCGATTGTTACAAAAGGCCCGACCGGGCTGACGCCATGAATCGATCGCGCTACTACCTCTTTGCCGGTCCCAGTCTCGCCCAGCAGCAGAACCGGCCATCGGCAGCGGCCGAGTTTATCCACCATCCGCATGACGTTCCGGATGCGGGGCGATTGACCAATTAAAATATGGTTCGTTGTTTCAGCGTGAGCGACCATTGGTTTGTTTGGCCATTCCCCTTAGAAGATGGTAGTGTGTTGACTCTCCATAAACTCTACAGAGACTTTAGGATTTCAGCAACACCCTAACGCATTAAATTCGGGTAAAAATTGCGGTAAGAACACTACCTACTTTGGGGGTAGTGCCGTAGTACCTTCTTGAAAATCCTAGGGATACGTTGTGATCGTACTACTACCGCCGGAACGTCCCCGCTACGGAACTTGATGCTTCATCGAGCCGAACTACGAAAGCTGGGCCGACCTCCGCGCGTACACGCTCGGCCAGTATACCCGCGGCGTCTTCGGTGCTTTCCCTTCCCACCAGTACCCTCCATAAAGAAGGACTACCGGCGCGCAAGACCAGGCGCGCGGATCCATACTCGCGCTCCATCGCTACTCTAAGACGCTCGGCGCGATCCTTATCCCGAAACGCGCCGGCTTGAACCGCATACCAACTGTCGGCCGAGGTGATCTGAGGCGCGGAGAGAATATCCAGCCGAACCTCCGCGACGCCTGGGCCAATCAGATCGATCGCCTGGGCGGCAGCGTGGGAAAGATCGATGACCCTGCCATTCACGAAGGGGCCGCGGTCGATGATACGAACGTCCACCGATTTACTGTTGGCGAGGTTGGTGACATGCACCCAGGTTCCGAACGGAAGGGTGCGATGCGCGGCGGTGAGTTTCTCCATATCGTAGATCTCGCCGTTGGAGGCGGCGCGTCCATGATAAGGATGCCCGTACCAGCTTGCCAAGCCGGTTTCTTCGGAACGAATCTGAGGCGCCGGAGCGGATGCGGCGGTCACGCGATGCTTCCTCGCGCATCCGGACAGCACGAAAATTGCCAAGGACAAGGCCAGCGCTAGTCTACCGGCTCGAGGCATCACTAGCTCCGATCGTAGCGCGGCTTCGCTCTTCGGGCAAGAACAGAATCCGGTCGTTTTGGTGTTTTCTTAGCTCGAACAATTCACCGATGAAATGGTTTTGGAGCGCCGAGGGGAGCCGGGGGTCTCGGGTCGCGGGAGTCGATGTGCATTTTTTTCTTGACTTTCGGTCCAAAGAACCTTATATATGAATCACACTGCGATCTTAGATCGCAAATCTGATGTTAGGGAGAATCAATCGATGAAGAACGCAACAAAGAAAGCAAAGGCTGCGAAGAAGAAAGCGCCTGCCAAGAAGAAAAAGTAGTGTAGGCGCCCCGAGAGGGCATGCAGTCTAATTAGGGTTCATGCAAACGGCCCCGAGCGATCGGGGCCATTTTTATTGACTTCCAGAGCATTCTTCGTGCTCCTCGTTTCCTTCGCTCCAGTTCCGTTGTCTCTCTTCCTGCGCTAAGATTCGGACATGCGCCGACGTACTTTTCTCCAGTCAGCGGCCGGGCTCAGCGCCGCCGCGGCAGCCTCCGCAGCCGACGATCAGGGAGTTCCCATCCGTCTGGGTTTCGACACCTACTCGATCCGCGCTTTCCAATGGAAGGCGCTGCAGCTCATCGACTACGCGGCCGGTCTGAAACTCGACACTATCCAGATCTCCAGCCTGGACGATTACGAGAGCCTCGATCCCGCGCATCTGGCTCAAGTGAGGGACCACGCGGCCAGGGTGGGGATCGCCCTCGATGGCGGCATGGGTAGCATCTGCCCGCTATCCACCAGTTGGAACGCCAAGAACGGCGACCCGAAGGAAAATATCCTGCGAGGGCTGCGAGTTGCCAAAGCCATCGGGGCAACCTCGATGCGCTGTTTCCTGGGCCAGGAAGCGGACCGCCTGGGAAAATACGGGATCGAAGCGTGCATGGAGAGCACCATTGCGGTCTTGCGCTCCGTTCGATCGGAGGCGCAGGACCTCGGCGTAAAGATCGCCATCGAGAATCATTCCGGCGACACGCAGGCTCGCGAGGTCCGGACCATGATCGAGGAAGCCGGCAAGGACTACGTGGGTTCCTGTCTCGACACCGGCAATCCGATGTGGGTGGTGGAAGATCCCATGGTGTCGCTGGAAACTCTGGCGCCCTATGTTGTGACCACCCATATCCGCGACTCCGCGGTCTATGAAGCGCCGCGTGGCGCAGCGGCTCAGTGGGTTGCCTTAGGCGACGGTACCATCGATTTCCATAAGTTCGTGGCGCGTTACCGGGAGCTTTGTCCGAACGCGAGCATGCAGCTAGAGGTCATTACCGGCCGCCCGCCTCGCACGCTTCCCTATCTGGAACCGGGCTTCTGGAAGGAATTTCCGAAGGCCGACGCATCCGAGTTCGCTCGATTTGTGGCGTTGGCCAAGAGCGGCCATCCGTTCACCGGCTTCATGGTGGTGGAGGACGGAGTGAAGGAACCGCTGCCCGAGTTCAAGGCGGCGTTGCGCGAGCAGCAGCGGGTGGATCTGGAGCGCAGCTTAGAATACGCCAAGAAGTCGCTCGGCGTGGGCGTGCGGTGGCGGAGTTAGGCCCTTAGAAATCTCAGCGGCGATTCCAATCGCGCAGCCCCGGCACACCAGCGCTGGTCTCCGCTTGCGTGACTGCGCGCACGATCGCTTGCGCCATCGCCTCGGCCGCCAGCGCGCCGATCATACCGTGGTTCGCTTTCGCGTCCAGCGTCCCAGTGGCCAGCGCGAAGATGGTATCGCCGTCGCCGAGCGTGTGCGCCGGATTGATGGCTCGAGCATACCCGTCGTGCGCCATCTGCGCGACTTTGGTGATCTGCACCTTCTCCATCGCGACGTTGGTCGCCACCAGTCCGATAGTTGTATTGGCTCCTGGCTGCACTAGCACCCGATTGCCCTTCATCACTTCGGCCATGGCATCCCGGAAGCCTTTGCCATCCTCGGATCGCGCGCCCGCGACAATCTTACCGGTCTTCGGATTCCAGATGTCCCCTACGGCATTCACCGCGACGATCGCGCCCACTACCACCCCCGTGTTCCCAACCTTAATGCTCGCCGAGCCAATACCCCCTTTCATGGAAAATTTCCCCCCGGCCATCTTCCCGATGGTCGCGCCTGCTCCCGCGCCGACATTTCCCTGCGCCACAGGCTTGTTCGTCGCCGCAAGGCAAGCCTGATAGCCGGCTTCCGCGTCAGGCCGAATCTTGAAATCGCCCCCGAAGCCGAGGTCCATGAGAATGGCCGCGGGCACAATCGGCACCACGCCGCCGGCAATGCGGAATCCTTTTCCCTTGGATTCGAGGTACCGCATCACGCCGCTGGCCGTGTCCAGACCGTAGGCGCTGCCGCCCGATAGCACCACCGCCTGGATCTGCTGGACCGTGTTGATGGGATTGAGAAGATCCGTCTCGCGAGTGCCCGGCGCCGATCCCCGCACGTCTACGCCCGCCACCGCGCCCGCCTCGCAGAGAATCACGGTGCACCCGGTCGGGCGAGTCTTCAGCGTGAAATGGCCGACCGTGATTCCCGCGACATCCGTAATGCTTCCGGGCGGGAGCCATTCGTTCGGGTCGGAGTTTGCCGCCGCCCCCATGTTGCGGCTCGCGCCCGAGGCCAGCATCGCCACCAGCCCTTGGGTGAGTTCTCTGCGTTTCATGAACTCCCTCCTCTTAACGATTATCCCGTTCCCAGCAAGCTCATGGCCGTTAGCGCCATCACCTTCGCGGATTGGATCAGGTCCTCAATGACCACGTATTCATCGGGCTGGTGCGCCAGTTCCAGGATGCCGGGTCCGTACGCAATGCAGTCCTGGATGTGTCCGATGCGTGTTACGTGCTTCTGATCGTACGTGCCCGGACTCGCCATGAGTGGAGGCCGATTACCGAGCACCCGCTCGATGCTGGACTCCACGGTGCGCACCAGAACACTCGACGGGTCGGTCTGCGTGGGATGCACGATCATGAGATCTTCCAGCGTGTACTTGGCGGCGGGATTCTTCGAACACAGATTATCCAAAAGCTGCCGCACCTCTGCCTGCACGTCTTCGAGACGCTCCTCCGCCAGGAAACGCCGGTCGAAGATGGCGCCCGCGCGATCGATCACACAGGGAGTATGGGTACCCTGCTCGGGCTGTCCGCCGAAGACGGAATTGACGTTGATGCTGGCATAGCGCGAACCGGGCGGCTCCACCGGCATCTCTGTCTTTCGTTTCGCCAGCTCCGGCTTCAGCTTGTGGGTAATCTCATGTATAACGTCACCAAGATGCTCGGCCGCGTTCACGCCCAGGTAAGGCATGCTGCCGTGTCCGATGCGGCCGTGCTGGACGACCTTGAACCAATAGACCCCGCGATGGCCGATGCAGATGCGGTCCACATTAGACGGCTCCGTAATAATCACGAAGTCTGTCCGATCTTTGTGAATCAGCCCTTGTTCGGCCAGCCAGGCGACGCCGGCGAACCCACCGCTCTCTTCATCCACCGTGCCGCTTTGCTCCACATTGCCCGCGAGCCGGATTCCGGAGCGCCGGATCGCCTCCACCGCGAAGATCGACGCGGCGATTCCAGCCTTTTGGTCGGCCGTCCCGCGCCCGTACAGTTTGCCATCCCGAACCAAGCCCGCAAAAGGATCCACTGTCCAGCCTTGGCCAACCGGCACAACATCGAAATGTCCGTTGAAGTGCAGCCGCGGCCCGGGCTCGCAGCCTTCCATATGACCGATCACGTTAATGCGAGGATGTGTGGGTGTGTGTTCCGGCCGGCCATCGGCGGCCACAAACTGGCAGGAGTACCCGAATTCTTTCAGCTTGGCGCCGATGAACTCGGCTCCCGCTCGATACTCCTCACCGGGCGGATTGATAGTCTGGATCCGTGTCAGCCCCCTCAGGAAATCGACCACCTCATCAGCCATTGCCTCCACGGCGTGAAAGACTGCCGCCTCCTGCTGCAGCGAACCCAAACTCATAACGGTGGTTCGAAACGGCCGTCGATCCCGGTCCAGCCGCCGTCGACGAACAACACCGTCCCAGTCATAAAGCTGCTGGCGCCGGAGGCCAGGAAAACGATCGGCCAGGCCATCTCCTCAGGCTGCGCCCAGCGCTTCAACGCACTGCGATTGGCATAAGCGGAATACCAGTCGGCGTTCTTCTTGATCGGCTCGGTCAGCGGAGTCTCCACCACGCCGGGCGCCAGCGCGTTCACCCGGATGTTTTTCTGCGCCAGCTCGACGGCAAATCCGCGTGCTAGCTGAACGAGCGCGGCCTTGGTGGCGGCGTAGACTCCCTGCCCCGGTTCGACCGTCACTGACCGGATCGACGATGTGAGAATGATGCTGCCGCCGTCTGCCATCACTTGCGCCACCGCTTGGGTCACCCGGAATGTGGCCTTCAAGTTCAAGTCGATGACGCGGTCGAACTCGTCGTCGGTATAGGTGAGCAAGCGCTTGCGAACGTTGATGGCGGGCGTTACCACCAACACGTCGATTCGCTGGAATAGCGACCGGATGCCCTCGACGACTGCGTTGATGTTCTCACGCCGGCGAATGTCGAGCGTGAAGGCAGCGGCCTGGCCACCCGCTCCCGTAATCTCATCGGCCACCTTCTGCACGCCCGCGCCATCCATGTCCGCGCAGGCAACCGCCGCGCCCGAGTCGCCTAAAGCAAGCGCGGCCGCCCGGCCGATGCCCGATGCCGCGCCGACAACCATGGCGACTTTATCATCCAGGCGAAAGACGGAGTTTGCGGTTTTCATTGAGAATTCGGGCTCGGCGATAGAACCGTAATTATAGCGTTAGTGGAGTGACCGACTGCCAGCGGTATAGCATCAATTCAGTACACTGGGAATACATGGGGACCACCAAGGTCTATGCCGTTACGATGCCGCCGGAAATGGCCCGGCAGGCGGAACGTCTGGCCAAGAAAGAAAACCGGACCATGAGCGAGCTGATTCGAGAAGCGCTCCGACAGTACCAGCGGCAGCAGAAGCGTACTGTAAACTCTGAACTCCTCGCGGCGCTGCGAGCGGTTCAAGAAGATGCGAAGCGTAGCGGCCTGAATAAGCTCACAAAGCGGGAAATCAATGCGGAGATTTCCGCCTATCGCCGAGAACGGGCAAACAAGAAAAATAGATTACCCGCTCGATGAACCGGCGTGGTCGATACCAACGTGGTCGTATCGGCAGCTTTGCAGCCCGTGGGGTGGGAAGCGCGATTGATCAAATTGATTGCCTATCACGGCGTCCAGCTGTGGGCATCCGTGGAAGTCCTGGCCGAGTATCGCGAAGTTTTGAACCGCCCCAAATTTGCCAAGCTAGATCATGACCACGTCAAACGCTTGCTTACCTTGATTGGAGAGGAAGCTGTGATGGTGGTGCCAACCTACACCTTGAAAATCTCCAAACACGAGCCTGACAATCGCTTCTATGAGTGTGCGGCCGCCGCCCATGCCGACTATCTCGTGACCGGCAACACCCGGCACTTCACTAAGAATTACAAAAACACGCAAGTTGTCACGGCGCGTCAACTCTTGGAGCGGTTGGCTAAGGGTCGGACTACGATATGATCGGGCAACAGGGATTGAGTGCTATTTGGTGAAGACCCGATGAAACTCTTGCTCCCGCTTCTCGCCGTCCCGATTTTGTTCGCTCAGCCCTCAGCAAAGCCAGACGATCGCTGGGCGCCGCTCGCATTCCTCATCGGTGACTGGACCGGTGAGGGCGGAGGCGGGCCCGGACAAGGGAGCGGCGGCTTTTCGTTCTTACCCGACCAGGACGGGAAAATCCTTGTTCGCAAGAATCGCGCGGATTACCCAGCCACCAAGGATCGTCCCGCTTTCTCGCACACCGACCTGATGATCGTGTATAACGAGCCGGGTGAAAACAAACTACGCGCCATCTATTTCGACATGGAAGATCACGTCATCCATTACACGGTCGAGCCATCCACTGACGGAAAGAGTGTTCAGTTCGTAAGCGACAACTTTCGGTTGACCTATCGCAAGACGGGCCCGGACAGGCTGGCGCTCAAATTTGAGATCGCGCCTCCCGGCAAGCCCGGCGCGTTCACGACCTACATCGACGCCACCGCTCGTCGCAATCAGAACCAGAAACCAAAAACTAGAAACTGAGCAATCGTTCCGCTTCCGCCACCAGATTCTCCACCTGCGGCAGAATTTCGTACTCGAGCTGCGGATTGTACCCGACCCAGGTATCGAGCGCGCCCACCCGTCCCACCGGAGCGTCCAGGTGCCCGAACAGTTCGTTGGCGATGCGGGCCGCCAACTCCGCGCCGTAGCCGAAGGAGAGCACGTCTTCGTGCGCCACCATGACGCGGTTGGTCTTTTCTACCGACGTCCGGATCGCCTCCCAATCGTACGGCGCTAGCGTCCGCAGATCGATCACTTCAATGCTCTTGTCGGGGTAGCGCTGCTCCACCTGAAGGGCCGCCTGCAGCATCTTCTGCACCAGCGCGCCGTAGGTGACGACGGTCAGGCTTTGCCCAGTTTTCACCACCTTCGCCTTGCCAAACGGGATCGTATAATCGGGGCCTGGATGCTGCGACCGGTTGTACGGCTCACGATACAGCCGCTTATGTTCCAGGAACAACACCGGATCATCGCAACGGATCGCGGTTCTGAGCAGCCCGCAGGCATCCAGTGCATTGGACGGCATCACTACGCGCAATCCGGGAATGTGCGTGAAAATCACCTCGCCGCACTGGCTGTGATAGATGGCGCCGCCGTTCAGGTATCCGCCGATGGCCACCCGCACCACAGCCGGCGCGCTGAATTGGTTATTGGAGCGCCAGCGTATGGTGGCCAGCTCATCGCGCAACTGCATCATGGCCGGCCAAATGTAATCGAAGAACTGAATCTCGGCCACGGGCTTCAGGCCGCGTTCCGCCATGCCGATCGCGCGCCCAACAATGGACGCCTCGGCCAGCGGACTGTTGAAACATCTCGCCGCCCCATACTTGATCTGCAACCCTGCTGTCGCTTTGAAGACGCCACCCTTGCCCTTGACCTCCGACAGATTCGCTTCCCGGCTGCAATCGGCCACGTCTTCGCCGAACACGACGATTCGCGGATCGCGCTGCATCTCTTCATTGAGCGTCCGATTGATCTCATCCACCATGGTCCGCGGATCGCCGCTGAACTGCGGCTCAGTTTCGAACTCGGCCGAAGTCGGGTCCACTTTGTCGGAATACAAAAACCGCAGCGCCGAGCCCTTGGGCGGCGGATCGGCCCGCAATACGCGATCGGTGGCCTCTTGGATCTCCTGGTCCACTTCGTGCACGATCACCTGCAGCCCCTGGCGGTCCAGAATGCCCTCCGAAACCAGCCACTCGGGAAACTTGAGCACGGGGTCGCGCGTTTCTTCAGCGGCGCGCTCGGCCTTCGTCTTATACAGCCGCTCGTCGTCGGAGAGCGAGTGCGAGTACGGCCGTGTGACGGTGGCGTGGACCAAGGCGGGGCCTTGCCGTTCACGCGCGTAGGCCGCCGCTTCCGACATGGCGTGATAGGACGCCATGAAATCCGTGCCGTCCACGTCCAGTCGCTTCAAATTCGGAAAGCCGGAAAGCAGCTGGGCGACATTTCCGCCCGCCGTCTGGTTTTCAACCGGCACTGAAATCGCGTACCCGTTGTCTTCGATAAGGAACACCAGCGGAAGATTTTCGAGGCATGCCGCGTTGACCGCTTCCCAAAACTCGCCCTCGCTGGTCGCGCCTTCGCCGCTGCAGACCAGCGTCACTTCGTCCGATTCCGGCGCCAGATAACGCGTTGCCTGCGCGCACCCGGCCGCCTGCAAATACTGCGTCCCAGTGGGTGACGACCTGGTCATGATGTGCAACTCCGGCTCGCCCCAGTGTGACGGCATCTGGCGGCCGCCCGAGGACGGATCGGCGCCCGCTCCCACCGCGCCCAGCAGATGCTGCTCCGCCGTCATGCCCAGCATCAGGCTTAATGTCCGGTCGCGATAGTAAAGATAAAACCAGTCGTGCTTAGGCCGGAAAATCAGGCCCGCGGCTGCCTGCACCGCCTCGTGTCCAGCTCCGCTGATCTGGAAAAAGATGCGATTCTGCCGCTTCAGCAGAATCTCCCGGTCGTCCAGCCTCCGCGACATGTACATCGCCCGGTAAGCCCTGATAAGGTCTTCCCGCGCTGGCGCGACATTCACCGACGCTTCTAAGCTGGTTGGCGTTGCCATCGGTATGTCTAATCCTCTCCGTCCTCAGTTTATCAGCGGGCGCACTCCCTTACAGTCAGGCCTCAGTAACGGATTGATTTTTCTGAGCCGTACGCGTAAGCAAGCGGTCTTCCCGCACTTGCCCCCCGGCGCTGTGCTACAGCTGGACCGATCGTTCATAATAGATTTATATGAAAGTCCTAGTTCCACTCGCGATCCTCGCCTCCTCATCCCTGTTCGCGGCCGATCTGCCCGTAGTCGAAGAGATCGTCGCCAAATGTAACGGCGACATCGTCACGCGCGGCGACCTCGACCACAGCCGCAAGGAGCTCATCGAGGCTCTTCGACACGGGGGGCTGACTGGGCCTGCTCTCGAAGAAGCTCTCCAGGAGCAGGAGAAGAACCTGCTGCGTGACCGCATCGATCAACTGCTTCTGGTCCAAAAAGGCAAAGACCTCAACATCAGCGTCGATAGCGAGGTTGCCAAGCGGCTCGCTGCCATCCAGAAAGATTCGGGGATTGCCGATCCGGAGAAGTTCCAGGACTGGGTGAAAGAACAGGCCGGCCGGCCGTTCGAAGATTTCAAGTCGGACATGAAGAACGACCTGCTGCGGCAGCGGGTCATCCGCCAGGAAGTCGGCGAGCGGGTAAATATCAAGCACGAGGACATCGAGAAATACTACAACGAGCACAAGACGGAATTTGTCCGTGAGGAGCGGCTGTTCCTCCGCGAAATCTTCATTTCCACCGACGGCAAGGACGCCGCCGGGATCACTGCGGCCGAAAAAAAAGCCAAGGACCTGGTGGCCCGGGCGCGTAAGGGAGAACGGTTCCCCGAAATGGCGCGAGATAATTCCGAAGCTGTCACGGCCAAGGGAATGGGTGAGCTTCCGCCTTTCAAGAAAGGCGACATGCCCAGCAATATCGAGGAGCAGGTGTGGAGCCAGCCCAAGGGCTATGTGACCGATCCAATTCGGAACCCCAACGGCTTCCTGATCCTGAGGGTGGAGGATCATCAGAAGGCCGGACAGGCGGAGCTGAGCGAAGTGGAGAACGAAATCTCGGAGAAACTCTACGGCCCTCGCATGCAGCCGAAAATTCGTGAGTATCTCACGGAGCTGCGCAAGTCGGCCTTCCTCGAAATCAAGGCTGACTATGTGGACAGCGGCGCCGCCCCGGGAAAAGACACTGCTTGGATGGACCCGGCCCAGCTCAAGCCCGAAACCGTGAGCAAGAAGAAGGTTGCCAGTACGCCCAAGCACAAGAAGCTGTTGTGGGCCATCCCGGTTCCCGGCACCTCGACCGGCGCCACCAGCTCGTCTCAGTGATTCATGAAATCGCCCTATGTCAGCGACCTGAAGCCGAATCAGGTGGTCACGACCACTCTTCTGGTCCATATCAAAGATGTGCGGCAGAAAAAATCCGGAGAACCGTATCTTTCGCTGCTGCTTGGCGACCGGACAGGCGAAGTGGACGCCAAGATGTGGGATAACGTCACCGACGTGATCGACACTTTCGAGCGCGACGATTTCATCAAAGTCAAAGGATTGCTGCAAGTCTTCCAGAACCGCCCCCAGCTCACCATCCACAAAATGGTTCGCGTGCTCGACACAGAAATCGATTTCGCCGATTACTTTCCTGCCTCCGCGCGGGACCCGGCGGAAATGTTCGCCGAGTTGCGCGGCATCGTCGCCGGCATCCAAAACCCGTACCTGCGCGTATTGTTGGAGGCGTTCCTGGACGACGAGCCTTTGGCCCGCATGTATCGCATCGCGCCCGCCGCCAAGCATGTACACCACGCCTATCTGGGCGGCTTGATCGAGCACGTGCTCTCAGTCTGCAATTTGTGCCGCTCGGCCGCAGCGCACTATAAGTACGTCGACCTCGATCTGCTGCTCACCGGCGCCGTTCTGCACGATGTCGGAAAGGTGGCCGAGCTTACTTACGACCGCAGCTTCGGCTACAGCACCGAAGGCCAACTCCTGGGCCACATCATTATCGGTTTGCGGCTGCTGCACGAGAAACTGCAGCGCTTTCCCGATTTCCCGGCCAAGCTGCGCGTGCTGGTGGAACACATGATCGTCAGCCATCACGGCGAACTGGAGTTCGGATCTCCCAAAGTGCCCCTGTTCCCGGAAGCGCTGCTGCTGCATCACCTCGACAACCTCGATTCCAAGATGGAATGCATGCGATCGCTGGTGGCGAAGGACCGGCACGTGGATGGCTGCTGGACCGGGTACAACGCTTCGCTCGAACGCTCGCTGCTGAAGAAAGCCAAGTATCTGGAGGAAGAGCCGGGTGGCTTGCCGCCTGAGATGCCCGTCTCAGAGCCGCCCCGAATAGAACAGCCACTGCCTCCGCAGCCGGCCGCGAGCAGCCCTCGACCTTCTTCTTCTCCATTCGCCGAGAAGTTAAGGGAAGCTTGGCGCAAGGATTCCTGAAATGCCTGCCAATGGCACGCGCGACATTCCTCCTCCGCTCGAAGTGGAGTGCCTGAAAGCGCTCTGGGCTCTGGGCGAAGGCAACGTCAAGGATGTTCGCCGGGCCATGGCCGGCAATCGCAACCTCGCGTATACAACCGTAATGACCGTGCTCGATCGCTTGGCCCGAAAAGGCGGCGTGGCTCGCCGCAAAGTGGGCCGCTCCTTTGTCTACGCGCCCGTGCTGAGCCGCGAAAACCTGCGCCGCCTGGCCATTCGGGATCTCGTTGACCGGTTCTTCGATGGTTCCGAGGATGCTTTAATACTCTACCTGCGAACCGGCGATACTCCGGCGCCGGCGGCCGACGCAATTGATGATGAAGTTCATCTCGACGCGGCCCTGCTATAGCACTCCTCGCGTTTTCAAGTCTTCTTCCAGCTGTGCGGCCGACAAAAACTGGACCGCGTCCATTCCGTTGTTGCGGGCAGCATCCACATTGATCGCGATGTCATCGGTGAAAAAGCATTCCTCGGGCCGGCATCCGGCCCGCTGGATCGCTTCCCGATAGATCTCGGCCTCCGGCTTCAGCGCGCCCACTTCGTAGGAGAGCACGAAGTCATCGAAGTGTCCGAATACCGGATAACGCGCTTTCAGCATCGAGAAATGAATCGGGTTGGTGTTGGAAAGGACCAACAGGCGATGCCGGCTGCGGAGTCCCGCGATCAGCGATTCGGGCACCAGCGTTTCTTCGAAAAAGACGCTGGTCCACAGATCGCAGAACTCGCCGTAAGTGGTCTTCAGGCCGAGCAACGTGGATAGTTCTCCGACGAAAGGCTCGGCCGCAATCCGCCCGCTTTCGAAGCGCTGCACCAGATCCGTGGAACGAAGCCGGGAGGAAATCTCCGTCACCGGACAACTGCACAGCGGGCCGAGTTTAGAATAGGCGCGCTTGAAATCGAACGGGACGATAACATTTCCAAGGTCGAAAAGGATGGCTTTGATCACTCTCTTCTAATTGTAAAGGTCTACGCTTCCAACACTCGAACGTGTCGGTGGTGGGAATAATCGATTAGCCGCTGATCTTTGGTCAGCAGCGTGGCGTTCCAAGCCCTGGCAGTTGCTACGATGATGCGGTCGGCCGGATCGCCGTGAAAATTACCTGGCAGATTGCTGCTTTCGATCGCAATCTCGGGGGTTAGTGGCGCCAGCGAAATGCCTGGCTTGGTAAGGGCTTCATGGATCCAACTCAGGATATTCATTGGAAGCGCCACGCGGCCGTGCTGCTCGAGCATACCAAGCTCCCAAACGGAAATTACCGAAACGCGTAGGTTGCCGACAGATTCTGCGTTACGTAGAGCAGAGACGGCGCGACGTGAGAGCCGGTCAACTTGACCCAGTTGTGCCCACAGCCAGCAATGAGTATCCAGCAACAGCAACTCATTCCGCATCGGCGTCCCACTTCTCGGCAAGCGGAGAAACAATGTCGCCGACAATTTCCATGGTCCCCTTCATGCTGCCAATGAAACTCTGCGGGCGCTCATTTACCGGGACCAGCTTCGCGACCGGCTTGCCCCGCTTCGTGATGACTATTTCTTTGTGCTGGCGCTGCACTTCGTCGAGTAGTCCTAAACATTTCGCCTTAAATTCCCCAGCTGCTATTTGTTCTTTCATGACTATGGTCATAGTAACATGGTCATACGCTGTTCGCGTTAGCTGGCACTTCATCGCGATCCTGGGGGTCGCGACGATCTGCGCGAAAAGCTACGAGGTGGCGGCATACGCGATTGCGCCCGCATGGGCCTGCTGTCCGGATTTCATGGCAGGCGCATTCGTTGCGGTCAACTACGGAACATCAAGATCACCTGTTGGGGGATCATGATCGGCCTCGTTTATTATCACCCGCCACAGGCTAAAATCGAGAGCGGTACCTAATGAAGAACAAACTCTCGCTCCAGAAGCTCGTTCTTGTCGCCGCGACCGCCTCCGCCTCCTTCGTTTTCGCCGCCCCCAAAGACCAAGAAGCGGCGCGCTGGGATCAGGAGGCTCGCAATGTCACCATCATCCGCGACGATTGGGGCATCGCGCACGTTTACGGAAAATCCGACGCCGACGCGGTATTCGGCATGATCTATGCCCAGGCCGAGGACGACTTCAATCGGGTCGAAACGAACTACATCAACGGTATGGGGCGTCTGGCCGAGGCGGAGGGCGAATCCAAAATCTATCTGGACCTACGTATGAAGCTCTTCATCGACCCCGCCGACTTGAAGAAGCAATACGCGGCCAGCCCCGCGTGGTTGCAGGCTCTCATGAACTCTTTCGCCGACGGCCTGAACTATTACCTCGCCAAGCACCCCGACGTGAAACCGCGAGTGATCCAGCGATTCGAGCCCTGGATGGCCCTCAGTTTCAGCGAGGGCAGCATCGGCGGCGACATCGAGCGCGTGAACCTCAATCAGCTCGAGGCGTTCTACGGCAAAGTCCCGGTAAGCCAGACCGCTTCCGCTGATGTGGGTCTGTCTGCCGAACCCTCCGGATCGAACGGCATCGCGATCGCGCCCTCGAACACCGTTGGACATCACGCTCTGCTCCTGATTAATCCGCATACGTCTTTCTTCTTCCGTTCCGAGCTTCAGATGACCAGCGACCAAGGGCTGAATGCCTACGGCGCCGTGACGTGGGGACAGTTCTTCATCTACCAGGGGTTCAACGATCGCGCAGGCTGGATGCACACTACCAGCGGTGTGGATGCCATCGATGAGTATCTCGAAACGGTCGTCAAGAAAGGTGATCGGTTCTTTTACAAGTACGGTAGCGAAGAGCGTCCCATGGTGACGTCCGAGATCACCGTGCCGTACAAAACCGACCACGGCATGGCCGAAAAGAAATTCACCGTCTACCGCACTCATCACGGACCCGTCGTCCGTGAGGCAAACGGCAAATGGGTAAGCTTCCGCATAATGCAGGAGCCGATCAAGGCGCTGGAGCAGTCCTATCTGCGCACCAAGGCCCGGAGCTACAAAGCGTATTTGGAGACCATGGAACTGAAAGCGAACTCGTCCAATAACACCATCTTCGCCGACGCCGATGGCGACATCGCCTACTTCCACGGCAACTTCATTCCCAAGCGTGACACCAGTTTCGACTGGACGAAGCCGGTCGACGGCAGTAATCCTGCGACCGAGTGGCATGGGCTTCTTTCCGTCGACGAGACGCCGCACCTGCTGAATCCCAAGAGCGGCTGGCTCTACAACGTCAACAACTGGCCTTGGTCCGCGGCCGGGGCGAGCAGTCCGAAGAAGGAAGACTATCCGCCTTACGTCGAGAACGGCGGCGAATCCGCCCGTGGACTGCACGCCATCCGGGTGCTCGAGAACAAGAAAGATTTCACGGTCGATTCTCTTATTGCCGCGGCCTACGACAGCTATCTGCCGTGGTTTGAGAAGACCATCCCCGCCTTGGTCAAAGCGTGGGACGAAGCGCCGTCCACGCTGAAAGCGAAACTCGCTGACCAGATAGCACTTTTGCGCAAGTGGGATCTGCGATGGAGCGCGACTTCCGTGCCTACCTCGCTCGCGGTGTTTTGGGGCGAGGACGTCCGGCGGCGATTGGGCCCCGATGTCAGAAGGAGCGGCATCGCGGTCGGCGATCTCCCCAGCAGCGTCACACCGCAGCAACTCCTTGAATCACTCGAGGCCGCGTCCGACAAACTGCAAGCCGACTTCGGGAGCTGGAAGACGCCCTGGGGCGACATCAATCGATTCCAGCGCCTCACCGGCGACATCGTGCAGCCATTCAACGATGCACAGCCGAGCATCCCCGTGGCCTTCACCTCCTCCGCCTGGGGATCGCTCGCTTCCTTTGGAGCGCGCGCCTATCCGGGAACTAAGAAATGGTACGGCACCAGCGGGAACAGCTTCGTCGCTGTGGTCGAGTTCGGCGATCGCGTGCGCGCCCGGGCCGTGACGGCAGGCGGTGAAAGCGGCCATCCTGCGTCTCCGCACTTTAACGATGAGGCCGGCCGCTATAGCACCGGCGACCTTCGCGAAGTCTACTTCTACCGCTCCCAACTCAAGGGTCACACCGAGCGCGAATACCATCCCGGAAGCTGAGTGCCGCTCTACGTTACGGTAAGTTCGCGCGAGTCGAGATAAGACGTAATCGCCGCTGCGTTACTCTCCGGCTCCGCCAGGCCGACGTAGCCATCCGGGCGCACGAGATAGACCGCATTGCGCCGCAGGCCGGCTCGATGAGCCTCAGTGCGCCAAGGAAAGACATGTAGCGGCAATTTTCGCTCGTCACATACCTTGTGAATCTCGGGCGCGGCGTCGCCATAGACGTGGACCTGCCAATCCAGTGAAGTCAGCGGCCTGAAGTTGTCCCCGTCGACGCCGTCCAAGTTCGCCTTCATCCACGGCAAACGATCACCACCGTGAACCGGACCCGCTCGCCCTTCACTCAAGCTGCTTCCACGGTAATTCACGGCCGTCTGCGAGACCGTCCGAAACAGGAAGCGCCGTACGGGCATGAGTGTAAAAAGCGGCGGGATCAAAAGCGGCACGATATTCAGTCGCAGCAGGCGGGCAACCGCTCCCCGGCTGGTCACGCCCGTGAAGGCTTCATCCGTGGTCCTGACCAAGCGGCGGGCGAAGGCGATCCGCTCCGGCTCGTAAGTGTCGAGTAGCGATGCGTTCGCTCGCCGGTGCAGAACGGCGGCCAGCTTCCAGGCCAGGTTAATCGCGTCGCCGATGCCCGTGTTCATGCCTTGTCCACCTACCGGACTGTGGATATGCGCGGCGTCTCCCAGCAAGAATGCAAAATCTTTGCGGAAATGGTGGGCCACGCGATGATGCACGCGGTAGGTGGAGAACCAGTTCACGCGCTCGACATCGATATTCATCCACTCAATCACGCGCTTGCTCACATCGTCCCACGCCAGGTTCTCGTGTTGTTGGCCGGCTTCGTCGCGCACTGTGCCGACCAACCGCACGTGCCCCTCTGCCTTCAAAGGGAAGACCGCGAGAAAATCCGCAGTGTCCAGACCTACGTGTATCTCGCCGTTCATCGCCGCGCCGCTTCCTTCCACGTCGGCTACGTAAAAAAGGTGGCCGTACTCGCCGCCCGGGAAATCGATTTTCAGCGTCTCCCGCACCGTAGAATGCGCGCCGTCGCACCCGGCCATGTAAGCCGCCTCGCACGTCTCCTCGGTTTCGTCCGGACGTTTCAGGCGCGCGACCACGCCACCTTGCGCCTCCTCGAATCCCAGCAACTCCGTCCGGCGCTCGACCTGGACGCCTGCCTGGGCCAGCCGATCGATTAGCAAACGCTCGTGCTCGTCTTGCGGAAAGATTAACGCGTAAGGGAAAGGGCTGAGGCCCCCGCCCATGTCACCAAAGACTGCATGTGCCACTTGTTTGCCGGCCACCCAAAGATTCACGGCGCCGGCCTTCCGTCCGCGCTCGACGATCGCATCGGCGAGACCCATCTGGTTGTAGAGTTCCAACGTGCGTGCCTGCACGGCAATCGCGCGCGACGTCGTCCCCGGTTCCGCCGTCTTGTCGACGATCCTCACCCGCACGTTCAGACGCGTCAGCCACAGGCCTAACACTAATCCGGTCGGCCCGGCGCCGGCGATAAGGACGTCGGTTTTGCGAATTCCTGACGCATCCACGGTCTAATGTTGTCATATTGACGTTCCCTGCTCAGCCTGCATGGGCAGCTTGCCGTAGATGTATCTTCCTTGCTAACCAACACCCGGATCGTTTCGTCGTAACCGTTGCAGATTTAAACAGTATGGTAGATATGCTGCAGGATCTTCGATTTTCCTTCCGCGAGCTGCGCAAGAAGCCCGACTTCGCTATTACTGCCGTCATGTCGCTCGCCCTGGGCATCGGTGCAACTACCGCCGTCTTCAGCGTCATCTACGGCCTGCTGGCCAACCCGTTCCCGTACGAGGGCGCCGACCGCATGATTCACCTGCGAGTGCTGAACGAGAGCGGGAACGACCGATTTGTCGCCCTCACGGGTCCCCAGCTCAAGCTGCTGGGGCAAGTCAGGTGCATCGAAAGCGTCGCGGCCGCTTGGGGGACTTGGAATCTGACCACCACGGGCGAAGATCTCCCTGAAGATGTTCCTTCTGTCCAACTCAGCGCCAACTCGGGCAGCTATTTCGGCGTTCCCGCGCTGCTGGGCCGCACTCTGCTCCCTTCCGATGCCCCCGATGGGCAAGACCCGCAGCCGGTTATCCTGCTCAGCTATCTTTTCTGGCAACGGCATTACAATGCCGACCCCACGGTGATCGGCCGCACCCTTCAGCTGGTTCACAAGAACTATACGATCGTCGGGGTCTTGCCGTCGCGCTTCACTTTCGATGACGCCGATGTGTATGTTCCGCTAAAGCTCACCAATGACGCGAACCTCACTTACGGCCCGCTGGTCAAACTGAAGCCGGGAATCACTCAAGCCGCGGCCAACGCCGAATTGCAACCTCTGCTCGAACAGTTCGCCAAAGAATCTCCCAACCATTTCCCCAAGAAGTTTCGCGTTCACGTCAGAGGCTACAACGAACGCTATATTGAACACCTGGGCCCTTCGCTGTTCCTGCTGTTTGGAGCGGTGGCGCTGCTGCTGCTAATCGGCTGCGCCAACGTGTCCATTCTGTTGTTGGCCCGCGGCACGGCCCGGCAGCATGAGCTCGCCGTTCGCAGTGCTATCGGCGCCAGCCGCTGGCGGATCCAACGCCAGCTTCTTACCGAGGCTCTGGCGTTGTCTGTTCTTGGCGCGCTCGGCGGCGTCCTGCTGGCCTATCGTTTGCTCCCGCTCCTTATGCGCTGGCTGCCGGAATACTCCTTTCCGCACGAAGCCGCTATCGGTATCAATCTTCCAGTGCTCGGGTTTTGTATCTTCATCGCCATCCTCACCGGTGTTTTGTCGGGTCTCGCTCCAGCTTTTCAATTTTCCAGGCCACAGGTCGCTCAGCTCATGCAATCCGGCTCGCGGCGTACCACCGGCGGCGCGCGGAGCAAACGCACGCATGCTTTGCTGGTAGCCGGCCAGACCGCACTTGACTCTGCTGCTACTCACCTCGGCCGCCGCTGCCACCAACGGCTTTCTGCGGCTCATCCGTACACAGCTGGGCTACGATCCGCACAATACAATGTCGGTCGGCATCCCGGTGCACCAGAACGCGCACGTCAGTTGGGAGGACCGGTCCAACTACTTCGAGCAAATCCTGGCCCGGGTTGCGGCGATGCCGGAAGTGGTCGCGGCCGGGATTTCGACCAATGCCACGCCGCCCTCTAACGGCAATGATAGCTATTTCGAGATCTTCGGCCGTCCAGCGAGCCAGCAGGAGCAGTTGCGCACCAACTTCGTCAGCTCCGAGTATTTTTCCGTTCTGCGGATACCCCTCTTGCAAGGACGGCTGTGGGACCATCCTGAGATCGTGCGCGGAGCGCGCCTGGCCGTCGTCAATCAGACCATGGCGCGGCAGTATTGGCCGCACGGCGACGCTCTGGGAAAACAACTGCGGCTTCCCGACCTCAAGGCCGAACTTCCCTTCGCTCCGGCGGTGCCGGACAGTAATGGCTGGCTGCAGATTATCGGCGTAGTCGCTGACGCTCGGGATGACGGCCTGCGCAAGCCCATCAAGCCGGCGGTTTACGTGCCGTTCACTCTTTCAATGCGCGTCTGGACGCAGATCCTGGTGCGGACGCATGCCGCGCCCCTTGCGATCCTGAATCGTATCCGCGCAGAAGTAAAAGCCGTCGACCCCGATCAGCAGGTGTTTGGCCAGACTCGTGACCTTGAGCAGTGGATTCAGAACCAGGAAGAGTATGCCTATGGACGTCTGGTGGCCGCCTTGTTCAGCGCATTCTCGCTGCTTGCGCTGGTGCTGGCCGCGACCGGACTCTTCAGCGTTGTCTCCTATGGCGTGGCACAGCGGACCAATGAGTTTGGCATTCGCATGGCCCTGGGCGCCACGCCATGGCACGTGCTACGGCTAGTGTTCGCCTCCACCGCGCGCAATGTCATCGCCGGACTGGTATGCGGAATTCTGCTGAGTCTAATGTTAAGCGGCGTTCTGGCAAAGTGGGCCGAAGGCAGCTCGCACGATCCGCTGGCATTCGCGGGGGTGACCTTGCTCCTGGTTCTGATATCCGGTTTGGCGGCGTTGATCCCGACGCGCCGGGCATCGTCTATCGACCCCATGGAAGCCCTCCGAAACTAATTTCCTTCGCTACGATGCGGCCGCGAGGTGGTCTTCGGGTTCGCAGTAGGCCTCATCGAGGCGATCGCGACGCTGGATAAAGGTGTGGATTTCAGAGGTCGAAAAAACGAACCCATCTGCAGCGGGATCGTAAGGGATGTTGCGGTCTTCGTGCATCTGGAGAATCTCGGCGGCGTCGATCATCTGACTCCGTTCGTGTTGCCGGCGCTCGGCTTGGATCTCGCGGAGCTGCTTGAGCGTACGGTCGAACAGGCGGGCGAGGCGCTGCTCATAAATGCTGATGTTGGCGAGGGCGTGGCTTTGGTGGTGGAAGGCTTGAGCGAGGGCCAGGGCTCCCGCGGCTCGGGGTTCATTGGTGTGGATGGAATCGAGATGGTCCTCGGCGGCGAGCGTGAGGAAGGTGGCCTCGGTGGCGGGAACGCGGTTGAGGCGCCAGGTGGTGTCGCCGAGCGATTGGACGAGTTGCTCTTCGAGCGCACCTTTGGGCTGGAACTGGTCGACGAGGCGCAAGAGATGACGTTGGTAGGCAGTCTGGTCTTCGGTGGGCAGGACGACGACGTGTCCAGTGAGGCCGTGTCGCAACGCGTTCAGGGAGGAACGCTGCTTACCGGCCGCGGTACGGGGTCCGGTGGACTTTTGAGCGTTGGCGGCGTTAGCGGCGGCGCGGTCGGGATTTCCGTTCGATGCAGGGGTCATAATCGTTTTGTCTCCTGAGATGTAGATAACATGCGAGCGGATCGTATCGGCGGTTTTTGGTTCAGGAAGTTGTTGAAAGCAGAGGAAAGAGAGGGGTGGCTCGGTTTGTGAACGACGGCTTTCAATACCACCAGTTCTCATGCCGCACAGGAAGGCGATTCAGCATCTCCCGATAGATTCGGCAATTGGGCATGAAGTGGTCCATCAGGGCGATGAAGCGGCGATTGTGAGTCGGCTCGAGCAGGTGGGCCATTTTCGTGGATCTGCCGACCGGCCGTTCGACCATTCGGGACCGGGTGGCGCAGGAGCTTGGCAGGGCGAACCAAAACCCGCCCCAGCTCCACCACAATCGCCGCCTAATGTGCCGTTCAAAAAAGGCGCATAGCTAGCGTTGGTGAGGTTGGCGATAAAGGCTCCCACCAAGCTATAGAATGCAACGAACATCGTCTTGGATTTCAGGTTGTTAATATCGCTGTTGATTTTGATTCTTTGTTTCGCCAGGCTCAATCGGGCTGTCGGTAATGTTGGCGAATCTGCGTCTGGATACTGCTTCCGATAGTGGTCCAGACTAGACATCCATGTTTCGTAGTCCTCGGGCATCGCCTCTCGCATATAGTCGCGTGGCCAAAGTTCGATCACAGAGAAAATTCCACTGAGAACCATGAACCCGATAGCGACCATCTGAGCGATCAACTGAGGGCGTGGCAGAGGCGTGGGCGAAGTTATGATGCTCGTAGATTGAAGCGCTAGGAAGGTCAACGAAGCCAAAAGGAAGGATTCCAGTCTTGATGTCCAACGTGTCGCCGAGTGAAAACTCGTGACGGTCACGTTCGTAAGCGTATTCTGAAAGTTCGGTCGAATCCATGAGGTACACTCCCTGTCGCTACTCTCGAATTGCGCCCGAAAGCTTAGAAGAGGCCAGCCCTGGCAGGCTGGCTTTTTCATTTCAAATACAATTCTAGCTTAGCTGTTGCCGAAATACCGAAGTGGATGTAGGCTGTCGTCATGATGACAAACAACAGAACGGTCTCCGCCCAAGAGTACGTGAAATCATGGGCTGCTGAGCACGGCCACGCAGGAAAGTGCGATGCGCATCTTACGCCTACTATAGATCACAAGATTGTCATCACCGCTGTGAACTCCGAGGATTGGCTTGAGTTGCCCGGCGGGAATTCAGACCAGCCGATTTCAAAAACCGAGCGCGAACAGATCGCGGATTGGCTCAATGCCAGACGCTTATAGGAGCAACGCACATTTCAGGTATTCTAAGGAAGTGATCCGAGAAACACGATTGACCGTCAGGCCCAACTCTCTGGAGGATTTTAAGCCATGCAATATTTTGCTGAAAGATCAGGGATCGATGATGATTTGCGGTGCTCTGGTGAGGACCGAGCGAAGGACGTAGTCCGTAGGCACATCCTAAATGCATATCCCAACGGACGCGCATGTGGCGAAGCGTATATACTTTCGGCTGATGGCAAGAGGACCCCGTACTATCGTTCCTGGATCGGTCCTGGTTTGACCATTGAGAACGCCACAGCCGCACGTTCCCCCAAGCGGACATAGCCTTCACGCAGTTTTGGACACTACCCCTTTGGGACATTACCGAAGCGTTACGATCAGCGCGGGGGAATCACCGATCACGTTTGGGAGATAGCGGAACTGCTGGCTTGAAGCCAGTATTTGCCGCGTCCCGCGAAGGAGGAGTTATCTTGATGAAAGCAACGGGCGTGGTTTGTCTGTCACTACTCAGCGGCATCGTTGGCGGCATAGTTAGCCATTTCTTCTTTACTGCTTCAACTATGCCAAGTTCAGAACCGTTCAGTCACGACATTCATCTCTCGAATAGTTCTTCCGAATGCGATCTAGACTCCTCGGGATTGCACATTAAGTGGAAGGATGGACGCGAAGTGTGGCTTGATGGTTCGGGTCTACAGATGTCGACTGCACAACATCATTTAAAACTTGCGGCCTCCGACTTGAAGGAAATCAACGCCTCTTACCTCGTGTTAGATGGTAGGGTCTGGCATGCACCATCCACGCGAAAGAAGTTGGATGTCCTTGTGGGGCTTGCGGCGGCAGGCGAGATCAATCCAGACAAGGTCGAAAATCATCAACCGAACTAATTTACTTTGCGCCTTTTTCCTTGCGTGGACAGAGGGAGATACGATACATGAGTGGAGGCAACGTGGAAGCTTGTCATGTGTGCAGCGGATTGAAAGACGAAAGGCAAGAGGCGAACACGACGCTCAATGACGCCCTGAAGAAACTTGAGGGTGTATCCAGCGGCGATAAGCGAAGAGCGCAGTTGGAGGCCGAGGTCTTGAAAGCGCAGATTAGACATCAAGAGATTTTGGCGCGAGAGGAAAAGCACTGGCAGCAGCCAGGGCATCACAACGCTTTCGAGAAGAATCGCCGCAATCCTTGAGCCGGGCGTTAAACGCACATTTCAGACACTACTCAATGATCCAACGCAGCCAACAACTGCTATTCTTCCCTATTGGAAAACACTGTCCTCCAATGGGTCGCCACCTATGGCTACATCGCGATCTTTTCGCTTCTCGTCGTGGGCATCGTCGGACTCCCCGTACCCGACGAATTCCTGCTAACGGGCTGCGGGTTCCTGGTATACCAAGGCCATCTGCACTTGATTCCCACCGTCGCGAGCGCTCTGGCGGGAACCATGTCGGGCATCACCTGCAGCTACCTCATTGGCCGCACGGTCGGCTGGAAGGTCCTCCACTCGCGCGTGGGCCGCTGGCTGCACATCAGAGATAGGGATATCCAACGTGTCCACGATTGGTTCAATCGCATCGGCCATTGGGCTCTCATGGTGGGCTATTTCATTCCCGGAGTCCGTCACTTTACGGCCATCGTCGCGGGAACTTCCAAACTGGAATTTCGTTCCTTCGCATTATTTGCTTACGCCGGCGCGGCGGTGTGGGTCAGCATCTTCCTCTTCATCGGCTATCACTTCGGAGAACGCTGGCCGCAAATACTCAGCCTGGTGGAGCATAACCTCAAACTGATATCGGTGGTGGTTGGAGCACTTGTCGTCGTCTATCTTCTGTTCCGCTATTTCAGGCAAAGAAAAGCGTAGTTCAGTTATTCTAAAATTTGGAGACAGCAATCGGATTAGCGGAGCAGCGCCCGGCCAGTTTCTACGCCTCAACGGTCGGCAAGAAAGCCGTCATGGCCGTAAGCGGCATGGTCCTTTTCCTGTTTGTGATCGGGCACCTGATCGGAAATCTGCAGATCTATGAAGGGCCCGCCAAACTCAACGATTATGCGAGATTCTTGCGCTCCGTGCCGGCGGCGTTATGGACTATCCGCATCACCCTCCTGGTCATGGTGGTGCTGCACATCTGGTCGTCCGTGCGATTGGCGTTGCTCAAATTCGATGCGCGGCCTGCCGGTTACGTCATGAAGAAAGCCACGCAGTCGTCCTACGCGTCGCGCACGATGTACTGGAGCGGACCCATCATCCTGGCCTTTGTCATCTATCACCTTTTGGATTTCACTTTCGGCACGGTAAACCCGAATTTCCAGGCAGGCAACGTTTACGCCAACGTCGTATCGAGCTTCCAAGTGATCCCGGTGTCGGTCTTCTACATCATCGCCATGCTGCTGCTATGCATGCATCTCTATCACGGATTGTGGAGTATGTTCCAGTCGCTCGGTTTTTCTCACCCGCGCTACACGCCGGTGCTGAAGCGAAGCGCGGCCGCCGTGGCGATTCTCATCGCGGCCGGCAACATCTCCATCCCGGTGTCGGTGCTGGCTGGGCTGGTGAGATAAGCGATGGAATTGCACTCCAGGGTGCCGTCCGGTCCCATCGAGAAGTTGTGGGACCAGGCCCGCTTTGAAATGAAGCTGGTGAACCCGGCCAACAAACGGAAGCACACTATCATCGTGGTCGGTTCCGGTCTGGCGGGAGCTTCGGCGGCAGCGACGCTGGGCGAGCTCGGCTACAACGTCAAGTGTTTCTGTTTTCAGGATTCACCCCGCCGCGCGCACAGCATCGCCGCACAAGGCGGCATCAACGCCGCCAAGAATTATCACAGCGACGGCGACAGCGTGTTCCGGCTTTTTTATGACACCGTGAAGGGCGGCGACTTTCGATCGCGCGAAGGCAATGTCTACCGGCTGGCGCAAATCAGCGGAGATATTATCGATCAATGCGCGGCCCAGGGAGTACCGTTTGCGCGCGAATACGGCGGGACGCTGGCCAACCGCTCCTTCGGTGGAGCGCAGGTAGCCCGCACTTTCTACGCGCGGGGCCAAACCGGCCAGCAGCTTCTTCTGGGCGCATATCAGGCGCTCGAGCGCCAAGTGGACGCCGGGCGCGTCACGATGTTTCCCCGTAGCGAGATGCTGGACCTGGTCGTCATCGACGGCCAGGCGCGCGGGATCGTCACCCGCAACCTGGTCACCGGCCGGATTGAGTCGCACGTCGCCGACGCCGTCGTCCTGGGCACCGGCGGCTATGGCAACGTTTATTATCTGTCGACCAACGCGAAAGGCTCCAACTGCACCGCCATCTGGCGCGCGTACAAGCGGGGCGCCGCGTTCGCCAACCCTTGCTTCACTCAGATTCATCCGACTTGCATTCCGGTCTCCGGGCATTATCAGTCGAAGCTCACGCTCATGAGCGAGTCGCTGCGTAATGACGGCCGCATCTGGGTTCCGCTGAAGCCGGGGGATAAGCGTCCACCCAATCAAATTCCTGAGAACGAGCGCGACTACTATCTGGAGCGGCGCTATCCCAGCTTCGGCAATCTGGTGCCTCGCGATGTCGCCTCGCGCAATGCCAAGGCGGTTTGCGACGAAGGGCGCGGTGTCGGCGAAACAGGCCATGGGCGTCTATCTCGATTTTTCAGACGCAATGCGGCAGCTCGGAGTGGATCGTGATTCGGGAACGCTACGGCAATCTGTTCGAGATGTATCAGCGCATCACCGACGAAAACCCGTATCAAGTTCCGATGCGAATCTATCCGGCCATCCACTACACCATGGGCGGCCTGTGGGTGGATTACTACCTGATGAGCACCATCCCCGGGCTGTTCGTAATCGGCGAGGCGAATTTCTCCGATCACGGCGCCAATCGCCTCGGCGCGAGCGCGCTGATGCAGGGTCTCTCGGACGGTTACTTCATCTTGCCCTACACGGTGGGCGACTACATCGCCAAGAGCAAGCTGGAGAAAGATGGACGCGGGCCATCCGGAATTCGCGCGCGCCGAAGCAGGAGTGGCCGACATGACCAAGCGGCTGCTCTCGATCAACGGCCACCACACCGTGGACGACTTTCATCGCCGGCTGGGCAAGATCGTCTGGGACTACTGCGGGATGTCGCGCAATGCTCCAGGCCTGGAGCGCGCGATTGGCGAGATCCGCGAACTGCGCGAGCAATATTGGACCGACGTCAAGGTGGCAGGCAGCGCCGACGACTTGAATCAATCGCTCGAAAAGGCCGGCCGTGTCGCGGACTTCTTCGAGTTGGCCGAGCTGATGTGCCTTGACGCCCTGCAACGCAATGAATCCTGTGGCGCCCACTTCCGCGAGGAGTACCAAACGCCGGATGGCGAGGCGCAGCGCAACGATGAAGAGTTCTCCTACGTCGCGGCGTGGGAATATCAGGGGCCCGGACCGCTTGCCGGCCCTCAACAAAGAGCCGCTCACTTTTGAATACGTGCATCCGAGCCAGCGGAGTTACAAGTAATGCGCTTGATCCTCCACGTCTGGCGCCAGAAGAACGCCGCCTCACGCCGGGCGCATGGTTCGCTACGACGCGACGGATGTCAATAAGGACATGTCGATGCTCGAACTCCTCGACGTCGTCAACGAGGGGCTGATTCTGAAGGGCGAAGAGCCCATCGCGTTCGAGCACGATTGCCGCGAAGGCATTTGCGGTTCCTGCGGCTTCATGATCAACGGCATCGCGCATGGACCTTTGCCGGCCACCACGGTCTGCCAGTTGACTATGCGCCACTTTCAGGACGGCGCCGAGCTATACATCGAGCCTTGGCGCGCCAAGGCGATTTCCAGTCATCAAAGATCTGATCGTGAACCGCAGCGCGTTCGATCGCATCATCGAAGCCGGCGGATACATCAGTGTGCCAACCGGAAGCGCTCCCGACGGCAACGCCATCCCCGTGCCCAAGGAGGATGCGGATCGCGCCATGGATGCGGCTGCGTGCATCGGATGCGGCGCCTGCGTCGCGGCCTGCCCCAACGCTTCCGCGGCGTTGTTTACCGGCGCGAAGATCGCTCACCTGGGCCTGCTGCCCCAAGGCCAGCCCGAACGCTACCAGCGCGCGTTGCGGATGGTCCGGCAATTCAACGCCGAAGAATTCGGAGGCTGCACCAACATCGGCGAATGCGAAGCGGTTTGTCCGAAAGAGATCAAGCTCGAAGTGATCGCCCGGATGAACCATGATTTCATTCAGGCCAGTTGGCGCCGGCGCTAATTCAATCTTCAATCTTGATCGACGGACCGGTCTTGGCGCTCTCTTCGGCGGCTCTCCGCTCCACCTCGTGCGCGATTGCGACGAAGGGCGCGCCGTTCTCTGATAGCGTGATCGGCTTCCCGGAATCTCCGCCGATCCGCACTGCGGGATCGAGCGCGAGCTCACCCAGAAATGGCACATTCATGTTCTCGGCCGTTTTTCTGCCGCCGCCATAACTGAACACATCCATGCGCTCGCCGCAGTGCGGGCATTTCAGATAGCTCATGTTCTCGACCACGCCAAGAATCGGCACGCGCACCTGTTGGAACATGTGGATGGCTTTGCGGGCATCCTCCAGCGACACGTCCGACGGCGTGGTCACCACGACAGCTCCCGTCAGCGGCGCGGTCTGGATCAGCGTGAGCTGAACGTCGCCCGTGCCAGGAGGCAAATCGATAATGAGGTAGTCCAGCTCGCCCCAGTCGACGCCGCGCAAAAACTGCTGGATCACGCTGTGCAGCATCGGCCCGCGCCACACCAGCGGTTTGTCGCCTGGATTCAAAAATCCCATCGACATGATGCGCACGCCGTTCTTCTCGATGGGCTGAATCCGTTCGCCGATTGCGTTCGGGGTGGCGCGCACGCCCATCATCAACGGCACATTGGGTCCGTAGACATCAGCGTCTAAAAGCCCCACTTTGTGGCCGAGGCGCGCCAGCGCGATGCTCAGATTCACCGACACGGTCGTTTTTCCGACGCCGCCCTTTCCCGATCCGACTGCGATCAGATTCCTGACGCCGGGGATCGGAAGTTTCGGCTGCTCGGCTTGCGCGGGATGTGGACCCATTAATTCGATCTTAGAACATAGTCCCATTCCTTCGCGGCGCGGTCGCGTAGTTTGGGAATGTCCTGATCGAGTAGGAAGCCTTCACTGACCATTTTCTGCGCTGCGGCAGTAATGCGATCCAGATAATCGGTCTTGCTCTGGTAGCGCTCTTCGATGGATGGCCGTGGATCTTTCCGCTTCTCACGTTCAGCTTGGTTGATCGGGAAAGGAATCCACGATCCGACCATGCTGTACAACTCCTCCGGCGCGCCGATTTTCTTGCTTCTCAGATTCCAGCCGGTGTAAGAGGCGAGCGGCACTTGGACTTCCGGCATCCGGATGCCAGAGGTTTCGTTGCCATCGAGATTCACTTGCGGCAACAGCGTCGGGTAGGGCGCTCCGATCTTGGGAGGCTCCACCGAGAAATCGAGCCTATAAGCTTCGCGCTTGATTTTGGGAATCGTCAGATCCGGAACCTTGGGAAATGCAAGTGCGCCGATGTTCACCAGCTGATCTTTGCCAATCTGCGGATACTGCGACGGTGGCGGCTCCTTACCGTCTTTGAGCCAGGCTTCCATCGCGACCAGAAGAGCGCGCATGGCAGTGCGATAGTCATTGGTGTTCGACAGGTTCTGTGCTTCCACTTGCCGCGGCGGAATGGATCCTGCGCCGTGTTGGGCTCCCGCGAAAAAGTAGATGCGAGTGTCCTTGGCAAGCGGCGCGTCCTGCTTGCCGTCCGGCGTGGTGTGGATCAGAGAGGCCGCACGGCCCCAATATTCGTACGCGCCATTGCTGTAGAAAATCTTTGGAACAACCTTGGCCTGCGTAGCCTTCGCGAGCAGCCCATCGTTATCGGTGAAGGGAGGCATGTCCACCGGGTAAGCAACGTTCAGGAACGGATGGCCATCGCGCGATGGCTGCGCGAAACGCGCATTGAAGCTGCCGCGGCCGGCGCCGGCTACATGCGCCCACACGCCGTCGAAAGCGCGGCGATTCTTTTCGTCTTCATTGAAGCCGTCGTACAGGAAGGTTCGCAGGAATCGGCCGCTCTGCGAAACGCCGAAGCCGACTACGCGCTTGATGTATTTCGCCTCATCGCCGAGTGCCGTTTCCGCGCCGCCGTATTTCAGATAGGACGCAGTATCGCGCACCGCAGCCGGCCCGAGGCCAACCAGCACCGGGTCCTTGGCCTTGTACACCACTTCGTAGATCTTGCCGGGCTCAAAACCGCCGTCCATGGTGACGTGCGTAGCGTCGGCAAATTTCCACTTATCGCGTGCGATCAACCGACGCTCGCCGTTCACTTTATCGCGCACGAAGATCCGGTTCTCGGAATCATTAGCATCGGCGACCGGATAGCCGATCTGAACTCGATCACCTAGCGGAATCGTGTTGACCAGTTGATCGCCTTCCCACTCGGCTCGCACCAATCCAACGATCGGCTGTCCATTGTTGGTCGCAATGGGAGCGTAGAGATGCAGGAGCTTCTCCGATGGCGGAACGTCGAATTCCCAGCCGATCCACACCAGCGTGTAGCCTTGCTCGAGCAGAAACTTATCGCCGAATTCGGCGGGTGTGCGCGGGTCGGGCGATCCTTGGGCGAGATCGAACATATTCAGCAAGCCCTTGCCGCCGCGATTCGAAATCTCGAGCAGCGCCGTGCCATTGCCTTTGGCCGGATCGCGTGGCTTCAGGATGTACATGTCGGCTGAAAACTCAACCTTGCCGTCCGAGTTGCGCGGCGCCAGATCGATGTCGGCGATGATCCGGTTGGGCGCGAGTTTGGGATCGACAGCGAAATGGACCTTGGCCAGCAGTCTCTCGTATGCCCCAACCGAGCCGAAAGAGGCGCCGTCGAGCAGCTCGGCTCGCTCGACCACTTGAATACTGGTGACCGCGGAGAAAGATGCGCAAGCAAGAAGCAGCGTGAGAATCGATACGCGACGAAGCATGAGATTAATTGTAGCTAGGCGAGGGCTGGTTTATGCAAGGGATAGGCCGGCCTGGGCGCGTAGCGCGAAATCGTCGAAGCGGCCCTGCCGGAGCTTCGGAAAGGCCGCAGCCGCGATCATTGCGGCATTATCAGTGGATAAACCGGGCGTCGGAAAAAACACGGGATAGGGAAGGTGCGCGTTTTGGGCCGCGGCACGCAGACCCGCGTTACAGGCGACACCGCCTGAAATGATCAATGTTCGCGCGCCGATCTTTTCGGCCGAAACTATCGAGCGGCGAAGCAGTTCATCGATCACGGTTCGCTGGAAAGATGCCAGCAGATCGAGCGTAGGTCGGGGCGTCATGCGAAGCCAGTCTTCGTGCGACGGATTTTCCAGGCGCCGGCGCGCCTCGATCTCGGTCGATAGATCATGCTGCTCGACCCAGCGCAGTACAGCCGTTTTCAATCCGCTGAAGCTGAAATCGAGCGAGTTGCCCTTCATCTTTGGAGACGTGAACTTCACCGCGTTGGAGTTGCCATGCGGCGCGAGTTGATCGATGATCGGTCCACCCGGATAGCCGAAGCCAAGCAGCTTGGCCACTTTATCGTAGGCTTCGCCGGCCGCATCGTCGCGAGTTTTTCCGAGTAGCCGGTAGGTAAACCCTTCGCGCACTTCGAAAAGATGAGTATGGCCGCCGCTTACGACTAAGGCCAGCGCCGGGAATAGAATGCTCTCACCTGAGGCCGACGCTTCGAGAAATACGGCGTGTATGTGCCCTTCAATGTGGTTAACGCCGATCAGCGGCAGGCGGCGAGCGAGACAGATCGATTTTGCATACGTGATTCCCACCAGTAGCGAACCCACCAGCCCCGGACCTTCCGTCGCGGCCACGGCCGACAGGTTATCCAGATTCTTTCCAGCTTGTTCCAGCGCCAGCCGGACCACTGGAACAATGGCGCGCAGATGTTCGCGCGAAGCCAGCTCCGGCACCACGCCGCCATACTTGCCGTGCGTCGCAAGCTGCGACGCTACCACGGACGACAGAATGGTCTTGCCATCCTCGACAACGGCCGCCGCCGTTTCATCGCACGAAGTCTCGATTCCCAAGATGAGCATTGGTATCGTGAGGTTTGGATCTCTCTCAGTTCAATTATCACTTGCCGCCAGCGTTGATCGCGCAGGAGCCGCTTCGCGATCGAGCGGCATCGCGCATGTTGGTCTTGTATCGTGACAAGCAGCGCTGGGAAGATCGGATGTTTCGCGAACTGCCAGGGTTCCTCCAGCCCGGCGACTGCCTGGTGCTCAACGACTCGAAGGTGTTTCCCTCGCGGCTGCTGGGACAGCGCGCGGGTTCGCATGCGTCCGGAAAAGTCGAGCTTCTCTTACTCCAGCCGGTGACCGCGGATGCGAAGACCTGGACGGCGCTGGTGCATCCTGGCCGCAAATTGCGAACGGGCGAGCGCATTCAATTCGATAGTCTGGAGGCCGAGATCATCGGACGCAGCGAGTACGGCGAGCGAACGGTGCACTTCCACCTGGAAGGCGATATCTTCGCATTGTTGGACAAGATCGGCCACGTTCCGCTCCCGCCCTATATCAAGCGTCCGGATACGGCGGACGATCGCACGCGATACCAGACCGTGTTTGCCCGCGAAACCGGTTCCGTGGCGGCGCCAACCGCGGGCCTGCACTTCACGCCGGAGATCCTGGATGCCTGCCGTCGAGCGGGCGCCGAGATTGCGTATGTAACGCTGCATGTCGGGCTCGGAACATTTCAGCCGGTTCGCAACGAGAAGCTCCATTCCGAGCGATTTCACATCAGCGAGGAGAATGCGGCAAGGATCAAAGCATCCAAGCGGGTGCTTTGCGCCGGGACGACCAGCGTTCGCGCGGTGGAGAGCATGTTTCTCGGCAAGATCAGTGAGACCGATCTTTTCATTCGTCCCGGTTTTCAATTCCAGCGCACCGGCGCGATGCTAACTAATTTTCATCTGCCGCAGTCCAGCCTGTTGATGCTGGTATGTGCGTTCGCCGGGCGCGAGTTCGTGCTGGCCGCCTATCAGCACGCAGTCGAATCAGGCTACCGCTTCTATTCCTACGGCGACTGCATGCTGATTTTGTGACAATATGGCGATGACTGATACCGCGACGGTCCGAGCGGGCGAGGAGTTGAACTGGGGCGCGCTGGCCGGCTACGTGAAGGACAAGCTCGCCGGCGCCGAGCATCTGACCATCGAACAATTCCCCGGCGGCCATTCGAATCTGACGTACTTGTTGCGGACACCGGCGGGTGAGTACGTGCTTCGACGCGGACCGCTCGGGCCAGTTGCGCCCAAAGCGCACGACATGGCGCGGGAGTACAAAGTGCTCAAAGCGGTCCATCCGGTTTTTCCACCGGCGCCCGAGGTCTTTTACCTTTGCGAAGACCCTTCCATCATCGGCGCGGTCTTCTTCATCATGGAGCGGCGGCGCGGCATCGTGGTCCGCGATCGCGTTCCGGCCGAACTCGCGGCCTTTTCCGATTACCCGGCGCGCGTGAGCCGGGGATTCGTCGATTGCCTGGTTCAACTGCACTCGGTCGACATCGAAAAGCACGGGCTCACCTCGCTCGGGAAGCCCGACGGATTTCTGGAGCGGCAAGTGCGCGGTTGGTTCGAGCGCTGGAAAGGCGCGAAAACCGAAGAGATTCCTTTGATGGACCAGCTCATCCAATGGCTCACCGATCGTCTGCCGGTTTCCCTCGCGCCGACGCTGGTCCACAATGATTTCAAGCTCGACAATGTCATGCTGAACTCCAGCGATCCGGGCCGCATCGAGGCGGTGCTCGATTGGGAGATGGCGACCGTCGGCGATCCACTTGTGGATCTCGGACTCATTCTCTGCTATTGGTCGCAGCCGAGCGATCCGGGTGGAACCAAGCCGTCGATCACGTCGCAGCCGGGCTGGTTCACTCGCGACCAGCTTCTCAGCCGCTACGCCGAAAAGACCGGGCGTGATCTTTCGCTCATCAACTATTACGAGGTGTTCGCGCTGTTCAAGCTGGCAGTGGTCCTGCAGCAAATCTACGTGCGGTTCCATCGCGGCCAGACGAAAGACGAACGCTTCCGCCATTTCGATAAGCGCGTGCACAACCTGATTGAACAGGCCGCCGCGTTGATATAATCCAGGCAACATGACCAATCAGGAAACGTTGTATAACGTCGCCGATCGCGTCGCGACGATCACTCTGAACCGGCCCGACAAACTCAATGCCTGGACCGCCACGATGGAACAAGAGGTCCGCGCGGCGATACATGAGGCCGAGCATGCCCCAGACGTCCGCGTGATCGTTCTCACCGGTGCGGGCCGCGGCTTTTGCGCCGGGGCTGATATGTCGCTGCTGGGCGCCATCGCACAGCAAGGGCTCGGCGACCGAGGCCAGGAAAACTTTCTGCGAAATACGAGCAATGGCGGACGCCAGAATGTTCGGCCCGATTTCCAGAAGAAGTATTCTTATTTCCCATCCATCGAGAAACCGGTAATCGCAGCCGTCAACGGACCGGCCGTGGGACTGGGCTTCATCATTTCGCTCTATTGCGATCTCCGTTTTGCCTCCGACTCCGCTCGCTTTGGAACAGCCTTTGCCAAACGGGGCCTGATTGCCGAATACGGCCTGGCTTGGCTGCTGCCCCGATTAATCGGGCCGGCCAATGCTCTCGACATGCTGTTCTCGGCGCGCCTGGTGGATGCCAGCGAAGCCCTACGCATGGGACTGGTCAACCAGGTTTTTCCGCAAAGCAGTTTCATGGATAGCGTCTACGCTTACGCCAAAGATCTGGCGCATAGCGTGAGCCCGCGTTCCCTTCGCGTCATAAAAGACCAAGTCTACAACGCAATGTTTCAAACACTTTCTGAAGCTTTTGATACTGCCGAGAAGGAGATGGTCCAGAGCCTGCAGTGTGAAGATTTCAAGGAAGGCGTCGCCCATTTCCTGGAGAAGCGGGCTGCTGCCTTCACCGGGAAGTAATCCTTATATGCAATTTGAATTCTCCGATAAGATCAAATCGCTCCAGAAGAAGCTGCAAGCTTTCATGGACGAGCACATCTATCCCAACGAGAAGCGCTTTGAGAACGAAACCCAGCAAGGCGACCGCTGGAAGCCTTCGCGAATCATCGAAGAGCTGAAGCCTAAGGCTCGCGCCGCTGGGTTGTGGAATCTATTCCTGCCTGAAAGCGAAGACGGCGCCGGACTCACGAATCTGGAATACGCTCCGCTGTGCGAGATCATGGGCCGCTCGACCATGGCGCCCGAGGTTTTCAATTGCTCCGCGCCCGACACTGGAAACATGGAGGTGCTGGCACGCTACGGTACTCCGGAACAAAAGGAGCGTTGGTTAAAGCCGCTGCTGGCAGGTGAGATCCGATCGTGCTTTTCGATGACGGAGCCGGCCGTGGCGTCATCGGATGCCACCAACATCGAGGCCAGCATCGTGCGCGACGGCGATCACTACGTGATCAACGGCCGCAAGTGGTGGTCGTCAGGCGGCGGCGACCCACGCTGCAAGATTTCCATCTTTATGGGCAAGACCGATCCGACGGCACCGCGACACAAACAGCAATCCATGATTCTGGTGCCGATGGATGCCACGGGCATCACTATCGATCGCATGCTGACGGTTTTCGGCTACGATCATGCGCCGCATGGACATGCCGAGATCACGTTCAAGAACGTTCGTGTGCCTGCCTCCAATATGCTGCTGGGCGAAGGCCGGGGCTTCGAGATCGCACAAGGGCGCTTGGGGCCGGGCCGCATCCACCACTGCATGCGATTGATCGGCGTCGCGGAACGGGCACTCGAAACTATGTGCCGCCGGGCTGATTCGCGCGTAGCTTTCGGCAAGAAGCTGAGCGAGCAGGGAACCATTCGTGCCGATATCGCAGAGTCACGCATGGAGATCGAGCAAGCGCGCTTACTGGTACTGAAGGCGGCCTCTATGATGGACACGGTTGGCAACAAAGCGGCGCGCGCTGAGATCGCGATGATCAAGATCATTGCACCGAACGTTACCTTACGTGTCCTCGATCGAGCCATTCAGGCGCACGGGGCTGCCGGGGTTTGTCAGGACACGTTTCTGGCCGCGGCCTGGGCTAACTCGCGCACCTTACGTTTGGCGGACGGTCCGGATGAAGTCCACCGCGAAGCGATTGCCAAACTTGAAATCGAACGGGTGGTCGGGAAAGCTCGCGCCTCAGCTCCGGCGAAATGAGCACGCTGGTTCTGGTTCGCCACGCGCAATCGACCACGTTTGAAAGCAATTCGGATCGTTTATCCGCGGCCGGCGAACAACAGGCCACTTGTCTCGGTCAATATTGGCAAGCGCAAGGCGTCCACTTCGATGAAGTCTACACCGGAACCATGCAGCGCCACATTCGGACCGCTGAATTGGCCGGGCTCAACAACTTTACGGCAAAGGCCGAGTTTAACGAGTACGACGCCCAAGGCATCCTGCGCGCCGATCCGCAATTTGCGCCGGCCGCAGACAACCGCCAATTGCAGAAGCAATTCGAAACGATGATGCCGCTGTGGATCGCGGGCAAGCTGGAGTCACCGGGCGTTGAATCATGGACGGCGTTCCACGAACGCGTCCGCCGCGGGTTCCAACCGATCATCGAATCCGAATCTCCCAGCCGGCGTGTCGTGGTATTCACGTCGGGCGGCCCGATCGGCGTGGCGGTACAGACGGTGCTGCAGGCGCCCGATCATATCGCGATCGAAGTGAACTGGCGAATAAAGAACTGCTCTTTGACTGAATTTGTTTTCACGCGGGGCCGGATTTCGCTGGACATGTTCAACGCCACGCCGCATTTGCACGAAGTAACGTTCCGTTGAGCACATGTAAGAGTGGAGAGCGCTGCACTCTCTAGCTGAGCCGCGACCATAGGAAGCGGTCGCTCTCAAAGCTCTAACCTCTCGAAGACAGCCATTGGCTCACCCTGCTCCTCGACGACATACCGAATCGTTGCCGACACACTCTGCGGCTTCCATAGCCAACGTGTACTGCCATGCCGTGTCCAGAGCTTTCGATGTACTTCATCCAGCCCAAGGCCGTTCAAGCAGCGGCTCGCATAGGACTTCAGGTCGTTCATGATTCTTTCGGGGCGAGCATCCGCTTCCACCACTAGGTGGACATGATTGGTGCGCACATGCGCGGCTAACAGCCGCCACTGGCGATCTGTGCACCGGTCCAGTAGGGCGGACAATACTGCTTCCCGGCGGCTGCGGTCCAGACTATAGGGTGGCTGATCCATCAATTGCCGCTCTGCCAAAACCCGCTGCGGATTGGCTTCCACCACTCGGCTGCCTGGCAGACTGTGTGACCGATCAACCGATCCAGATTGATGGCCGTGCAAATGGCAGCCGTAGCAGGCAAAGGTAATCAAGTAAATCACAGAGGTTATCGACTCACACTTAACCGCTCCTCTGGTCGCGGCTCAGCCCGGAATCCGACTTTACCATTTCTAGGTAGCGAGCACCGTGCCGCGCCTTGCTACACTAACACTTTTGATCCCATGAAAATTCACGAGTATCAGGCCAAGGCGATCTTGGCCAAGTACGATGTCCCTGTGCCACGCGGCGAAATTGCGTTTACGGTCGACGAGGCCGAAGCCGCCGCGAAAAAGATCGGCGGAAGCGTCGTTGTCAAAGCGCAGATTCATGCCGGCGGACGTGGCAAAGGCGGTGGGGTGAAGGTTGCGAAAGACGCCAATGAGGCCACGGAAATCGCCAAGAAGATTCTGGGCATGAGGCTGGTGACGCACCAGACCGGCCCCGAAGGCCGCATCGTGCAGCGCCTGTTGGTGGAAGAGACGCTGCCGATCGAGCGCGAACTCTATCTCGGCATCGTGCTCGACCGCGCCATAGGCAAGCCGGTTTTCATGGCTTCTTCCGCAGGTGGAATGGAGATCGAAGAGGTCGCGGCGAAATCGCCGGAGCTGATTTTGAAAGAGGCGCTCGAACCAGGTTATGGGCTCGCGGCTTTTCAAGGCCGCAATCTCGCCTTCGGAATGGGCATTCCCGCCGCCAGCACGAATGCCGCCGTCGCGGCCATGACGGCGCTGTCCAAAGCTTACATCGCCACTGACGCGTCGCTGGCCGAGATCAATCCCTTCATTCTCACTAAGGACGGCAAGGTCTACGCGCTAGACGCCAAGATCACTCTGGACGACAATGCGCTGTACCGCCACAAAGATCTGCTCGAGTTGCGCGACCTGAACGAGGAAGACCCGCTCGAAGTGGAAGCCTCGCGCTTCAGTCTAAACTACATCAAGCTGGACGGGACCATCGCCTGCATGGTCAACGGCGCCGGGCTCGCAATGGCCACCATGGACATCATCAAGTACGCGGGTGGCAGTCCGGCGAATTTTCTGGACGTGGGCGGCGGCGCCAATGCCGAGCAGATCAAGAACGCTTTTCGGATACTTCTCTCCGATCAAGGCGTGAAGGCGGTGCTGATCAACATCTTTGGCGGCATTCTGCGTTGCGATGTGCTGGCCACAGGCGTCGTGAATGCGGCGCGCGAGTTTAACGTGAAAGTGCCAATCGTAGTTCGCATGGAGGGAACCAACGTCGAGAAAGGACAGGAGATTTTGAAGGCTTCAGGATTCAACTTTACCGTTGCAGACGGCATGAAGGACGCAGCGGAGAAAGTTGTGAGGCTGGCGAAATGAGCGTTCTCGTCGATCAAAACACCCGCGTGATCTTCCAGGGATTCACGGGCCGCGAGGCCAGTTTCCACGCGCAGGCCGCCATCGATTACGGCACGAAAGTGGTAGGCGGCGTCACGCCCGGCAAGGGTGGCCAAACGCATCTTGGATTACCGGTCTTCAACACCGTCGCCGATGCGGTGAAAGAAACAGGAGCCAACGCGTCGGTGATATTCGTGCCGCCGCCTTTTGCGGCCGATGCTGTCATGGAAGCGGCCGAGGCCGGCGTGCCATTGGTGGTCTGTATCACCGAAGGCATTCCGACCACCGATATGGTGCAGGTGCGCGACTTCATGCAAGGCCGATCGACGCGCCTGATCGGCCCCAATTGTCCGGGCGTCATTTCCCCCGGCAAATGCAAAATCGGAATCATGCCTGGCCACATTCATCTGCAGGGTCAAGTAGGCGTGGTTTCACGATCGGGCACTTTGACCTATGAAGCGGTCGGGCAACTTACCAAGCTCGGCATCGGCCAATCCACCTGCATCGGAATCGGCGGCGATCCGATTATCGGCACCAACTTCCTGGACGCGATCCAGCTATTCAACAATGACCCCGACACGCACGCGATTGTGATGATCGGCGAAATTGGCGGGAACGCCGAGGAGACGGCCGCGGATTTCATCGCGAAGAACGTCAAGAAGCCGGTGGTCGGCTTCATCGCCGGACAAACTGCGCCGCCGGGCCGCCGCATGGGTCACGCAGGCGCGATCATCTCCGGAGGATCGGGAAAAGCAGAAGACAAGATGAAGGCCATGGCACAGGCCGGAATCACGGTCTGCGCCAGTCCGGCGGAAATAGGAGAGAAAGTTAAGAGCCGTCTATAAAACGTAATGCCAATACAACAGACCTTTGCAATTATCAAACCCGACGCTGTTTCAAGCGGTCACACCGGTCAGATTCTAGGCATGATCGAAAAGGCAGGATTCCGGATTCGCGGTATGAAGATGGTCCGGCTTTCCAAGCAGCAAGCCGAGGGCTTTTATGAGATCCATCGCGAGAGGCCTTTCTTCGCGGGTCTGGTGGCCTTCATGACCGAGGGTCCGGTGGTCGTTTTGGTGCTCGAGCGCGACAACGCCATCAGGCATTGGCGCGACGTGATGGGCGCCACCAACCCCGCAAACGCGGCGGAAGGTACCATTCGCAAGAGCTTCGCAAAGAATATCGAGCGAAATGCCGTGCATGGTTCGGACGCGCCCGAAACCGCAGCGGTGGAAATCCCGTTCTTTTTCAGTATGGCGGAATTGCTTTAATTACAACTGTAGGCAATATCAGTCCCTTAGTTAGTACCATAAAGATCTTGGTTCTACGGCCCGATTAATTCCGTGATGTACAGTAATCTCCTTCGGCGGCTCGCTGTGGCCGGCTGGATACTGGCGGCCTCGTCGAGCGTCGCGCAGAATCCGGCACTGCATCTTTCGAGCTCCAGTCTGACATTCAGCGCGATCGCCAACGGTCCGAATCCGCCCATGCAAGCGATC
Source organism: Bryobacterales bacterium (assembly GCA_963780485.1). Lineage (GTDB taxonomy): Bacteria > Acidobacteriota > Terriglobia > Bryobacterales > Bryobacteraceae > Palsa-89. The sequence goes on along the minus strand of CAWACO010000001.1, from coordinate 121,080 downwards.
ACCGTCACTTCCGTGAGCAGCACGGCCATCGATTTCGCGTTGCTGGTTGACAGCGGCGCGCCCGGCACGCCTGTCCCGTCGTGGTTAACTGTGACGCCGTTGCTGGCGACTACGCCGGCGCAGATCCGAGTTGCTGTCAATCCTGCCGCTCTCGCGCCCGGCCCATATTCCGGGCGAATTCAATTGACCGATCGAAAGGGAGTCTCTCTCGGAATAATCATTCCGGTAACTCTCCAGACAACCACCGGCACTCCACAATTCGATGTGACGCCGAGTGAGGTAATTTTCTCTTACTCAGTTTCGGCGGGGAATGTGCAACAGGGCATTCTGGTGCGAAGCCTGGGCCCAGGAGCTATTGCGCCGGTCAGTACGAGTGTCGTATCGGGATATCCCTGGTTGAGCGCCACTGTCGCCGCGTGCACTACGGTTTGTCCAGTCAACGTGAATGTGGCGATCTCAACGCTATCGCCCGGAGCACACAGCGGTCTCCTTCAGATCACGACGGCGGCGGGATCTAAACCAGTGGACGTGCCGGTATCGGTCTTTGTAGCGGATCATGGCCCCTTCGATCAGCTTAGCGCCAGCGGGGTGTACTTCGAAGCAGTTCAGGGCAGCGGACTGTCGGATTCGCGGAGTGTTTCGCTCATCAATAATGGCGACTCGCCTTCCACATGGGCGGCGAATGTCACCGCTGGATCGCCATGGCTCTCTGTTTCTCCGGCATCTGGAATTACGGCTCCCGGCACAGCAACCGTCCTAACGGTGTCCATGAATCTGGGCAGTCAGGCGACCGGCGCCTTGGGCGGTATGATCAGCATCACCTCTCAGGACCCCAACGCTGTCACACTTTATTTGCCGGCCGTCTTGGAAGTGGACAACAGCGGCACCGCACCCACTCCGGTACTATCCGCTGGTGGCTTGGTGCTTACGTCGCAAGCCGGGGCTCCCGAAAGCGTTGAGCAGATGCTCATGCTATCGGCGGCGAGCACCACTCCGATAAATTTTCAAGCCTATCCTCAGAGTTCCAGCTGGCTTTCCCTGGTACCCTTGCGCGGATTGGCTTCCAACGCGCCGACGCCTCTTACCGTCAGCGCCGCCGCGCTCGATCAGGCACTAGGATTCTATAGCGGTTTAATCAACATCGGGTTTGGCACGTCCAGCGTCCGAACGTTGCATGCGGGATTCGCCGTTACGGCCGCTCAGGGCGCGGCCTGTCAGCCGCAGCTTACCTATCTGACAGAGATAGCGGTCCCGGACAACTTTTCTGTTTACACCGGAGCGCCCACACCTCTGGAAGTTGTTTTTGTCGACGACTGCGGCACACCGATCGTGAAAGGGGCAGTGACTGCGACATTCTCGAATGGCGATCCAGGAATCGAGCTAATAGGAATTGGCAATGGGCATTATGTGCAGACCTGGACACCGCTGAATCCATCCAGCTCACTGCCGGGCGGCAGCCTCAGCATCGCTTTCCAGGGCTTCGCGCCACCCTTACAACCGGCGTCCACAGAAGTGATCGGCACTGTTGTGACGGGCGCCTTGCCCGCGATCGCCTCGGGCGGCGTGATCAACAGTTTCATTTCCTCCAAGGGACTCCCCGTCGCGCCGGGCGCCGTGGTTCAGCTTTTCGGTTCCTCGCTCGCACCTGGGACTGCGTCAGGTACGGTCGCGAACGGATTCCTCTCTACCGTGGTGGAGGGCGTTTCGGTAACAGTTGGTGGCCTGGCTGCGCCCATCGCTTACGCCAGCGCCGGGCAGATCAATTTGCAAATCCCGGCGGAGCTCCAGGCCAATCGCCAGTACCAGGTGATCGTGAACAATAACGGCGTGAATTCGAAGCCGGAGCCGATCAATACCATCGCCGTCCAACCGGTCCTCGCGGCGTTTTCAGACGGAACAGTTATTGCGCAGAATGTTAACTACCAGCTCATTAATGCGCAGAATCCGGCGCACTCCGGCGACATTATCATGCTGTACTTGACCGGGATGGGCGCGACCAATCCGCCGGTCCCGACCGGCATGCTGGCTCCTGGTTCGCCGCTAGCGCTAACGTCGATTCAGCCTCAGGTTACTATCGATGGCGTAGCCGCCAACGTCGTATTCTCGGGCTTAACGCCCGGCGGAGTCGGGCTCTATCAGATCAACGTGCAGATTCCCGCCGGCACACGGAGTGCTGACTTACCAATCGTTGTAAGTCAGAGCGGAATTGCAAGTAACACGGCTATCGTTTCCGTGCGTTAGCCATTCACCACCGCTGCGGCTCGAAACCCTTTCGCACAGCCGCTAGGACTCGTCGAAACCAATGCGGCTTCGCCTCGAAGGGTGGCAATGGCGGCGGCTCCAACTGCTGAGCCAGCAAAGCGAATTGCTGCTCCCCGATCCAATCGCCGGGAATGATCAGGTCACCAGGGACTTCGAGTTCGTATGCCGCAAGTAGCGCTGGGGCTGGTTGAGGCGGCGGCTGAAAAACGCGATGCGGCTGCGAACGGTGAACCAGAACGAGTTGCCGAATGCCTCGAACTTGGCGGTGGATTTCTAACGGCTTCGGTGGATCCAGACTTGCGAAAGTGGAAGGCGACTCGCGTGATGGCTCCGGCGCGTTGCATACCACAACGGTCCCGGCGGCTATCAGCAACGTTGCGGCAAATCGGGCGGCCTTCCGATGAACTGCCGCGTGGGATGGAAATGTATCCCGGTGAACGGCGGTCTTCAGAACGGCGATGAACTCCGCTACAGAAGAAAGCCGGTCCAGGCAAACCGCACAATCAAGGTAGTGCTCTTCTATTAGCCGCTCATGTTCGAGCGATAGATGACCTACCAAATAAAGGTCCAACTGGTCGTCGGACGGGTGCACGTTGAAGAGCTTCCCCATGCGTACCTCCAAAGGGTTACGTACTGCTAGTACTGGGGTGCGCCCATTCCTCTCACACTATTTTTAAGCTGCTGATTCTAAAAGATTAACTTCAACGCCAACTGGATCTGCCGGGGCGGATACGTTGTGCGAATCTGCCCAAACGCCACACTAGTGGTCTGCGTGGTCGGAATGCCGAAGTTTGTGTGGTTCAGAACATTGAAGAACTCTGAGCGGAATTGCAGCCGCATCCTCTCGAGAATTCGAAAGTTCTTGTCTACTGCCAAGTCCCACTGCTCGAAGCCGGGCGCACGGAAGGCGTTGCGGCCCACGTCTCCGAAGGGAGCGCTCGCCGGGGGAGTAGTGAATGTGTAGCCGGCGAAATACGTGTTGAGCATCTGCGCAGTGCTCTGGCTTACCGCGCTGCCCGTCACATTGGGACGCTCGAAAGCCTGCCCGCGATAATCATTGGAAAGACCCGTGACGTCGTTGGCTGTGGAAGGAGAGTAATAAACGTTGAGCGGCGTGCCGGTGTGGGCGGTATTGATGCCGTTCAGCTCCCATCCACCTGCAAGGGCATCGAGCACCGGGTTCCAATTGGAGCCGAAGGTGCGGCCTTTTCCGAACGGAAGCTGGTACACCACGCTGGTCACATTGTTCAACTTGACATCAAAGCTGGACGGCCCTCGCTCCGCCGCCAGATTGCGAATGTTCTGCGGGTTCGCCTCTACATAGCCCGCATAATATTCGAGCGCCTGCTCGGAATCGCCCATGGCCTTCCCCCAGGTGAAGGAGTTGAGGAAGTACAAGCCTTTCGCGAAACGATGCTCCACGCGGGCCGAAAGACCGTTGTAGTCGTTGTTGCCGGCGGGATCAACCCACGTGATAGGGCCGAAAGTTGGAATGGGACGGCGCGCTTGTACTCCCAGCGTCTGGCCTGGCAGATTCGGGAACGCTTGATTGTAATCGGCCAGAATCGGGAGCCGCAGGCTGTGATTTCCGTTATAGGCCAACTCAACCACGGTGTCTTTGGCCAGCTCTCGCTGCACCGAAAGGAACCAGTTTTGAACGTAGGGCCATTTCATGTTGGGCGGAATGTAGACAACGTTAGAGTTGACCGGATTGAAACTGGACGGGTTCGCTATTCCGGTGGTGAAGCTGTTCTGCGTGGTGAGAAAACCCGCCGGCACTGGGCCTCCCGGCGGTATCGATTGGTTCAACACTCCGAAAAGGGCTTGCGGAGCATTGATCCCTTCTAACGCGCTTCCAGGCCGGTTGAAGAACGTGTAGCTGATGCCGTATCCGCCGCGGACCACAGTCTTGGGGTCGATGCTGTATGCCCAGCCGACGCGCGGTCCGTAGTCTTTGTAGTCGGGATGAACCAGGGAGCGTTGATACAGGCTGCCGCCGGTCGCCAGTTTCATGGTGTTGGTGGTGGGGTCGAAATCCGAATAGTTGTTGTCGCGCTCATAAAGCGGTGACGCGAACTCCCAGCGCAGGCCGAGATTCAGCGTCAGTTTTTGTGTCACACGAAAATCGTCCTGCACGTACAGCGAGTGAACATATTGCCTCAGGTTCACCACCGTATTACTTCCCTGGCTGATGATGCTGGGAGTGCCGAAGATGAAATCCGCGAGATTGTAGCTGGCTGAGTCGCTCGGAATCGTGCAGCCCGCGGCCTGGCCCAACTGGGCGCAAGTCGGCTTGCTGAAACTTCCGGTGTATTGATCTTGGCCGTAAAGCGGATTGACGTCCAGGATTTCGGTATGGATCAGTGAAAACTCATATCCCGCCTTTAGAGAATGCCGGCCCAGCACCTTCGAAAAATTGATTTTCGGGTCCCAGGAAGTCGGATTCTGGAACTGCGGATTGCTGGTTTGGCGGCCGAAAGCGGTGAAGCCGCTGATGCTTTGCGAGTTAAGCCCGCCTGTCAGATTCGGCGTCGTCGGCAAGCCTTGAATGCCGTACAGAGACTGCAGGCTCGGCCCGCCTAGAAAGGGCGGTTGCTTCCCAGCCAGGATATGAGAGAAGCCCAGCCGCGACTTCGAGTACCGAGGTCGCGGTAGGAGTCCAGGTATAGCCTGCCGAAGCATTCTGATCGATGGCGTGAATATAGCCGTTGCCGTCGCCGCCCGATGGTCCGGTGAAGGAAGGCTGATAGTATTGCAGGTCCTTGCGCTGGCTGAAACGCAGGAAGGCCGTCATGCGGTCATTGATCTGGCCGTCGACCTTGGCGTCGTACTTATCGCCGTAGTCGCGAATCAGAAGATTCGCCTGGTAGTCGCTGGCTCGCCCCGGTCCGGTGTTGGGCGGGAGGCCGTTCAGGACCGCTGCAGCGAAGGGATTGAGCGACGCGATCGGGATCTGCGTGTTCGCCGGGTAGACAATTCCGGTCAGCGGGTTGACCACTGCTACCGGCAAAATTCCCTGGCGGTCGGTCGCATTCGGAAGAGAGTCGAAGTTCGGATAATGCTGCAATTGCCGGTAGCCTTCGTAATCGCCGAAGAAGAACAGCTTGTTCTTGATGATAGGTCCGCCGATGGTGGCGCCGAACTGGTTGCGCTGCAGCGGCGGCTTGACGAAAGGCTGGCTGAACTCATAACCGCCCGCGTTCAGATCCGTGTTTCGGATGAACTCGTAGGCGGTCCCGTGAAATTGGTTGGTGCCCGATCGCATGACCGCGTTCACCACCGCGCCGCCTACCCGGCCATATTCGGCGCTGTAGTTGCTGGTGATGACTTTGAACTCCGCGATCGCATCCGGCGACGGCTGCACTACTTGCGCCGAATAGCCCTGGTTGCTGGTGCCGTAGGCATTGTTGTCCAGGCCGTCCAGCAAGAAGTTGTTGTACGTGCTGCGCATGCCGTTTACGTTGAATGCGCCTTCGCGCGGCGTACCGCTGGGCGAAAACGAGACCGCTATCGGCGACTTCACTGCGTTCGTGGATAACAGCGCCAGTTCGGCATAATTGCGGCCGTTGAGGGGCAGTTCCGCGACGGCTTGCGTGCTGATTACCTGGCTATGTTCGCTGGAGTCGGTTTCGAGCGCGGACGCGGCTCCGGTGACAGTCACCGATTCGGTAATCGCGCCGACCTGCATGGTCAAGTCAACGCGCTGCCGGGTGCCTACCGAAATTGTTAGGTCGGTCGCGGTTGCCTTCGAGAAGCCGCTGGCTTCCACGGCAACAGTGTAGCGGCCGACTTTCACGTTGAAGAAGTCATAGTTGCCGTTGGAGTCGGTGGTCGTCTTCACCTCGATGTTGGTGTCCTGGTTGGTCAGGGTCACGTTGGCATTTGGTACAGCCGACCCGGAGGGATCTTTGACGGTTCCCAGAACTTCGGAAGTCTCAAACTGCGCGAAAAGCGAGGTTGAAACAAGAAGGCAGACGGCGAACGTAGCGCGTTTTGCGAGAATCATGATTACCCCTCGCGCGATCTTATCACGAGAGCATTTCTCTCTGCTTACATTCCGATGCAGTCACGGTTACAGCAGAAGGCAGCGAAGTGTTGCTCCTGTTACAAAAGTTCGCCCGCACCAGGATTGTGAACAACAACCGCGCGGAGTATGACGTGCCGACCAATGCCGACGTGTGGTCGATTGAGGCGGTGTGGGGTGGATGAAGTGGACCCGCATTGCTTTAGAGGGCCGCGCGGACCGTCCGGATATCGAGAAACATTCTCTGTGGACCGCTTTGCGCAGCCCCCTGGATAGGAACAAATCCATAGCGCGCATACCAACTGACCCGATTCTGATAGGCGTCAGTGATAATGCAGCGACAGCCAACGTCATCGGCGACACGCAAGCTGATGCGGAGCGCTTCTGAAATCAGTGCGTGTCCAATTCCCCGACCCGCGAATCGCCGATCCACAGCTAGCCGTGCCAGTAATATCAGAGGCAAATCGTAAGGAGGGAGCCCGCGGATATATTTCTTCGGAAACGCGTCGCGCGGCACGCTTGCCATCGCGAGAGTAAAGTAACCGAGCACAAAGAGTGGAGCGTTCTCATCGGCAGCTACGTAGCTGACTCCGATGGAGATCTTCTGCTGGTTGGTCCAGGCATTGCGTTTGAGGTAATTGTTGAGGGCGTCGTCACCGCAATCAAAATTCTCTACGTCATCGTCTTCCCCGAGGCGGCGAATAACAATGGCCATTCAATCGCGCATGGCGCGAATCAAGGCGTCGGTAGGACGATTCGCTTCTCCCGCAGAGGCGAGTTCCGCCAGACTCTCCAGTTCGCGCTCCGTCCATTTGATTTCGACACGCGGGAGGGACATGTCGGGAGCCACGCGTTCGAGCCGCGGAAACAGAAGCACTTTTCGCTCCCCCCTCGCGCTCTCGCTCACGATCCGGTGCCCCAATTTCCGCTCCGATACGGCCCATCGATAGAGTGCCACGGCATCGGACAGGAAGTCGGTGTTGCTGGTGAGCTGCAATTCTTCCTTGAGCAAACGCACCGTGCGATCTTCCGCTGGAGCAAGGTCCGCTTGGAACTTAGCCTTGCGCGGACGGCTGTTTGGTGCAGCCTCGATCCGTTTCTTCCGGGTCTTCAAAGCCATTCGTCTTCCTTCTACGCGGTATACTTTCTTATTCCAATTATACTCTGATCTGTGACCTAGCTGGAGTCAAATCGGATATAGCGCGGCGTATTGCGTATTGCATTGTTTAACATCGGATAGACTAGTTGGATATTAAGGCGTCCCATTCCACTCTGAACGGAGGGAATCATGAGGAACACGATTTTCGGCACTCTCGCCGTTCTGCTGGTTACGGGGATCAGTTCCGGCCTCGGGCAGGCTCAGACCATTACTACAGATTGGACCGGCTATTACACGATGGCCAACCGTAAAGATCTCGCGGGTACTGGTTTCAAGCAGGACGCACCAGGGGAAGAATTGAACCATCTGATCATCCCTCACCTGCAGCCGTGGGCGAAGGCGCGCATGGAGGCGACCGATGGGGTGGCCGACGACACTGGCCAAGTGTGCCTGCCGGATGGCATTTTCCGGTATCCGAGCATGGCCGGCCGGTTTGTATGGCTGCAGGAACGCGACCGGATCGTGATGGTTTTCGGAGACATCAACACGGCCGGAGTGCGCCGGCTTTTCCTCAACCGCCCGCATCCCAAGAACCCGATCCCCAGTTGGAATGGCGACTCGATCGGCCGCTGGGAGGGCGACACGCTGGTGGTGGATACGATCGGGTTCAACGACAAATCCTGGTTGTTCGGCGGCATGGAGCCACACACCGAAGAGGCTCATCTGATGGAGCGCGTTCGCCGCGTGGCCAATGGAACGCTTCTGGAGATCAACATCACGGTGGAAGACCGAGCACGCGCTCACCTCGGCATACACGTACAACCGCTATTTCAAGAAACAGCCGGATGCCGCGGAGATGCCGGAGGATGTCTGCAACGAGGATCCGGTGACCTGGAAGCAGTGGCGGAATGAGGCGCTGAAGAAGCAACTGGAGCGGTCGAAGGTCGTGAAATGAAGGTTTTCGTAACGGCGCTTGCTGCGCTCCTCAGCGCGTCGCTGATTGTTGCCCAAGCCAGATCTGCAGGGCGTCTATCAATCGATTCCAGATCAGATGACGTTACCTGGCGGACTGAAGAACGCAGGCTCGCCAGCCGCGATCAGCTTGCTGCCGGAGGCCGCACAACAGGCGAAATCCATAGACTTGAAAAAAGATCCCTGGAAAACGTGCCAGCCCGTAGGCCCCTTCCGGATGATGGCGAAGGAGCAGACCAAGATCGAGCTGGTGCAGGTGAGCGGCATGATTGTGATGCTGTTCGAAGACCTTTCGCACGGCATGTCGCGTACTATCTACCTCAAGCGCGGGCATCCGGCGAAACTGGAACTCAATTGGCTGGGAGATTCGACAGGCAAGTGGGAGGGCGAAACGCTGGTGGTGGACACGGCCGGTTTCAACGACCAGACCTGGCTGAATGAAGAAGGAGCGCAGCACAGCGAAGCTTTGCATCTGGTGGAGCGCATTCGCCCGGTGCTGGGGGCCCAGTACCTCGAATATAAAATGACGGCCGAGGATCCGAAGACGCTCACGGGGCCTTATAGTTATACGCGCTACTACAAGAAGCTCGATACTGAGGTGATGGACGATCCTTGCCAAGATGAGCAGTGAACCGAAGTCTGATGAGCGTATCAGCTGGTTTCCAGTACCGCCGGAAGCCGACTTACCCGAAAATTTACGCGGTCTCTTTTCGAAAGCGCGCCAGCGGCTTGGTTTCGTGCCGAACGTGTTCCGCGTTTATAGCTTTCGTCCGGAGCGCCTCTCTGCCTGGTTTTCGCACTATAAGCAACTGCACGAGCCGACTGAAAATCTCAACGCAGCCGAGCGGGAGATGATCGCCGTGGCGGTCTCGATGGCCAACGGATGTCTCTATTGCCTGGTGGCGCATGGAGCGGCGTTACGCGAGGCGCTGGGCGATCCGATTCTCGCCGATCGCATCACGCTCGATTACAAGCGCGCCGGCCTCAATGCCAAGCATACGGCCATTCTCGATTTCGCAGTCCGCCTCACCAAGACTCCGCTGGACTGCCTGGAATCCGATCTCCAGCATCTCCGAAGCCTCGGATTAACTGAGTACGAAGTGTGGGACGTCATCGAAATCGCGGCCATGTACAACTTCACCAATCGCATGTCTCAAGCCACCGGGATGCTTCCAAACCGCGAATACCACGCGCTGGCGCGGGCTTCCAAGTAGTTGCAAGAAGGCTGCCGCCGGCGAAAAATGTCACCAATACGGCGGGGAAGGCGTCCCACCAAAAGTGGAGAAACCTGGTATGTTTACTTGGCACCGACTGGGAATCCCTATTGTTTTCATCGTTGCTACTTTCCCGGTGGCGGCGTCCGAGGCTGATGCGCTCGCCATCTCGGCGAAAATCCAAGCGCGCTTCTTGCCGTTCGGAACAATCCTGGAACCGATCTACGCGTCGTCAACCAGTAACCAGATCGCCTACTACACCGATTGCGGGGATTCGGCGCTGTGGACCGGGGCCTACCTTGCCGCCGAGGCATTCCGGTACAAGGTGACGCAGTCGGCGGATGCGCTCAATAACGTGCGAGGCGCACTAGCGGGGCTCAAGGCGCTGGCCGACGTCACGGGGGACAATCGCCTGGCACGTTGCATGGCGATGGCGAACTCGCCCTACGCGGCGTCTATCGCGAGTCAGGAAGCGTCCAACACGATTAACCAAAATCCGCCTTGGATCTGGGTAGACAATACTTCACGCGACGAGGTGGTAGGCGCGTTCTTCGGACTGGGAGCCGCGTTTGATCTGGTGAATGACTCCACTGTGCAGAGCGATATAAGCGCTCTCGCCACGCGACTGATCGGGTACGTTGCGGGCCATGAGTGGACGCCGAATAACGATCTCGATAACACTTTCTTGCTGCGGCCGGAAGAGCTTCAAATGTTGTTAGTGGTTGCTCGCCACGTGAATCCGAGCATTCAGGTCTCGGGACCGCTGCTGGTACCGCCGCTCGATGTCGGCGTCGAGGTGGACGTTGCGAGCAATAGCTCATACTTCAAATTCAATCTGGACTTTATGACGTTTTACAATCTGGTGCGGCTCGGCAATGACAGTTCTTTTTTGCACGCCTACCAGATCGTTCGCAACTACACCGCATCGCATCAGAACGCGTTCTTCGACATGATTGATAATGCGCTCCAGGGGCCGAACAGCACTCGTGACGCCGAAGCCCGGATGCTGCTCGACGAGTGGCTTTTGCGGCCGGCACGCGACCCATACGTCGATCTCACCAATACGGTGAGCGTGTGTGGAACGGCAGCGTGCAGTCCGGTTCCCGTGCCGCTTCGTCCGCCAGCGGACTTCCTGTGGCAGGTGAATCCATTTCAATTGACTGGCGGCGCCTCCAGCACGATCGAAAGCCCCGGGATCGATTACATCCTGCCGTATTGGATGGGGCGCTACTACGGCGTGATCTCGCCCGACGCGGTCGAGTCATCAGCCGCGCCCAGTGTAGCTGTTGCGCCCAGTTCACTAGCTACTCTGTATGGTTCGAATCTCGCCGCGGGGATCACTCAGGCAGGCGCACTCCCGCTCCCCACCACGCTAGGCGGTCTGACATTGTCGGTAACGGACGCCACGGGAGCGCAACTTCCGGCCACCCTAAGTTTCGTGTCGCCGAACCAGGTAAACTTCGTTATTCCGGGAAACGCTGCGGTGGGTGACGCAACGTTCACCGCGAGCAACGGATCGACCCCTCAAACCGCTACCACCATTATTCAGAACGTGGCGCCGACGCTGTTCAGTATGAGCGGTACGGGAACTGGTGTTGCGGCCGCGACGGCCATCGAGGTTCCCACGGCGCAACCTCAGCAACAGACGCCTGTATCGGTGTTTAAGTGCGGTGCGTCGGGCTGCACGCCGGTGCCGATCAATGTGGGCGTTAGTGGAACCGTATACTTGTCGCTCTATGGCACCGGCATTCGCAATCTGTCTTCGCTCGCGAACGTGCAGGTTAGCATCAATGGAATGAATGTGCCGGTACAGTTCGCCGGAGCGCAGTCCAGTTTCCCTGGCCTGGATCAGGTGAACGTGTCACTACCGGCAGCGTTGAGCGGAGCGGGAAATGCGAATGTAGTGCTAACCGTGGATGGGCAGGTCTCAAATACGGTGCTGGTGAACATCCAGTAAAAGACCGTTGAAACAAATCGGCTTGTGGAATGTCATACTCGGGGGTGGAGGGTATACATGCGAAGTCACGTACTGTCGTATTTTGCACTCACCGGTTTGCTTCTGGCCGGATGGAATCCAGCTCGAGCTCAGGAGCGCGATTGGCCTCGTGCCCATCGCATCATCCAGCGAGCGCAGGAAGATCTTCGTCGTATCGAGCATCGTGAAGGTTGGGCGACTGGCGATCGCGGCCATTTCGACGCCGCCGAGCGCAACCTCGCCGATATTCGCAGGGATCTCGACCGAAACCGTCTGGATCGTCCCCGGCTGGAGGAGACCATCCGGGAGATCGAATATATCACGCATGTCGACAGGATCGATGGTCGTGCCCGGGAACGGTTGAATGAGGACGTGCGCGAGCTGCGCCGCCTAAGAGAAGAGTGGCATTGGCGCTGACATAGTCATCGCATAAACCGGCAGGCGTTATTGCTTAACGAACTTTTGCACCTTGCCACTGAGCTGAGCGAGGTAAACGTCTCCCGAATCACTCACGGCAACGCCATGCCCGGACGCAGCATGGCCATTCGGCAATCTTCCTACTACGTGTCCGTCTAAATTGAGCAGCACGGCGCCGGCCCAAAGGTGCTGATCTTTGGTCATGAATAGTCCCGAGACGCCTTCAATGGTCGGCCACTGAGTCAGAAATTTCCCATTGGCGTCAAAAACCTCGATGCGCCGGTTTTCCCGATCGGTGACATAAACTTTTCCCAGCGCGTCGACCACCACATTGTGGGGCAATTCGAACTGGCCCGGACCAGTTCCACGTGTACCCCATTCGAGCAGGTATTTCCCGTCGTGCGAGTATTTCACTACACGGGCGTTGGCGTACCCGTCGGTCACGTAGAAATCGCCATTGGATGCGAATGCCACATCGGTGGGCAGATTGAAGGTGTTGTGGCCCGTCCCAGTCACACCCTTTTGCCCAAGCTGCATAATCACCTTCCCTTGCGGGTCGAGTTTATAGATCACCTGACCGGGAGCGTCGACCACCCACACGTTGTGCTCCGGGTCCACGCGCACCGAGTGCGCGCCGCAGGAATCGCATCCGGCCGGTCCATAGACCGCTGAATAGGCCGAGCGGCCTGGAACCCGCCCACCCAGAGCAATGGCCGCGACCTTGCCCTCGCTGAACATCACGCTGCCCCAGGGCCGCACGAGCTTTCCAGTGCTCTCGAATTCCAAAAACGGATAAGCGCCGCGATGAAGCACCAGGACGTGGCCACGCATGTCGATTGCAATCCCGGACACCTGAATGAAATTCCAGGCTGCGGGCGTACCGGCTGCATTTGTGAGAAGGGTGGGCCAATCGGGAGCCTCTTTGTAACCGAGAGTGGGGGCGTGGTCGCCTAGGCGGGGGGCATTGCCGGACTGGCCCGACGCGAGGCCGAAACAGCTCAACGCTAGCAAACTCACATGATCGAGTCGCATGCTACGGCCGGAGCGCCAGGGTGGCGTTTCCGCCTGCCCCGCTGTAGATCAACTCGAGCGAGCGAATGTTCTGAGTCTTGCCCCTATATTCGAAGAAAAGGAGTCCGGCTTGGGGGAGCGCCCGATCTCCTTCCAGCATCGAAACCCTTTGAACGTGCTGTTCCATGGCCCGCCTCAGCTCGATGGGCATGTGCACCGGCGCCGGTGCGGAACCTGGGTCATTGGGACCACCCCCAGTATTCACGCTGGTTTTCGACTTCGAGTCCTTGGATGAAGGCTCCCATTCGGGATCTTTGAGGGAATGGAACACCAGTTCGTAAGGCTGGCTTGGCAGTGGCACCTTCTTGCCGTTGATGCGGAGCGAGAAATCTCCGGTCGTTAGCTTGGTCCGCGCGTCTGGCGGGCCGAAAAGTCCCGCTTCGACCACGACATAATCTTCGGCGTTGTAGGTCCCCTCTAGCGTTGGAACGGAATGTCCGAGGAACTCGGCCGCGACCGTCACCGTACCCGCCTGGGCATGGGCCTGATATTCAGTGGCGGCAACTCTTGGCGGCATACCCTTCAATTCGTTGGCAGGCGCATCCTTGCTCGGGGCGTTCGGCGCTTGCGCGCAAATGCATAGGCCGCCTGCTAGGAGCAAAAACATCAAAGAGCCGGTTCTCAAAGTACAGGAAAGTTGCATTCCAGCTTTCAAACTAGCATAGAACCGCCAAACGGAGGGATCGAAATTGGTATTTGAGTGCACTCAGTGCACTGTCCCTAATTTCTTTGGTCATGGCTCAGTCCGAGAGGGTGGGAAAATGAAAGCATGAGATTCGGCCGGATGCTGATCATCATCGGGCTCTTCGTTCTGGCGCTGGGCCTGATCGTCTCCATCGGCGAAAGGCTTCCGATCCGTTTAGGGCGCCTGCCGGGGGACATCATCATCCGAGGCAAGAACTCGGTCTTCTATTTCCCGATCGTTACGTCCCTGTTGATTAGCGTGATCTTGTCCGTGATTCTGTGGCTGTTTGGTCGCCGTTGACTAATCTACGACCGCGCTCCAACCGCGCCGCGAAAGATCCCAATAGATGACCGCGCCGGCCGCGAGACCCACGGCCATCAGGATCGATCCGGTCATGAAGTCCTTCAGCAGGAGCTTGCCGCCGCCGAAAAGAACCCCATAAATCAACGCGCAGCCGCAGATCCAGTCGAGCAGGTTGGACGCGCCATCGGTGGACGGGCGAACATCGGGGGCGAGCTTAGCGATCGGCCGCCATCCAGACGCCGACGGATGCGTGCGGCGATAGAAAGCAACCAGCGTCTCCTTAGATTCGGGCTTGGTGAGAAATGTCACCGCCAGCCAAACCACGGTGGTAACGGACACAGTGACGATCATGATCCAGGCGAAATCGACGGGCTTGTCGGTGTCGAAGCCGGCAACGGTCTGCATGAGAACCGAAACCACGAAGCCCGAAATCATGGCCGAGACTTCACTCCAGGCGTTGATGCGCCACCAGTACCAGCGCAGCAGCAGAACGCCGCCCGTGCCCGCGCCAGTGACCAGTAGCAGCTTCCATGCGCCAGCGATCGACTCCAGGTAGAAGGTCACGACGGCGGAGACAATTGTCAAGAAAACGGTGGCCCACTGGGACGCCGTGACGTAATGCTTCTCGCTAGCGTCCTTCTTCAAAAACCGGCGATAAAAATCGTTCACCAGGTAACTTGCGCCCCAATTCAACTGCGTCGCGATGGTGGACATGTAGGCCGCCGCGAATGCCGCCACCATCAGCCCTCGTAGCGAAGGCGGCAGATAAGCGATCATCACGCGGATGTAGCCGGTCTCGGGATCGGCCAGGCCCGGGAAAAGAATCAGCGAAGCCAGCGCCACCAGAACCCAGGGCCAGGGTCGGATGGCATAGTGCGCGATATTGAACCACAGCGTCGCAAGCAGCGAATTCTTCTCATCCTTGGCGCTGAACATGCGCTGCGCCACGTAACCACCACCGCCCGGCTCGGCGCCGGGATACCAGGTGGCCCACCAGTTCATGCCGATGTAGACCAGGAATGTGATCATCGGCATCCAGGCGGAATTGAGGTCGGGCACGAAGTCCAGGGCCGAACCGTGTCCGCCCTGCGCGATTCGCACTTGATCGATGGCAATCAGCTTGGCTTTCATCGCGTCCATGCCGCCCACCGCCTGGACGGCAAACACTGCTAGCGCGGTCACCATGCCCATCTTGATGACGAACTGGAAGACATCCGTCACCAACACGCCCCAGAGTCCGGACAGCGTGGAAATAAACGATGTCAGCCCGATCATTCCCAGGACGATGAGCAGCGCTGTGAACTTGTCGACGCCCAGCACCAGTCCGAGGATCTTGACCATAGCCAGATTCACCCAGCCGAGGATGATGCAGTTGATTGGAATGCCGAGGTACAAGGCGCGGAAGCCACGCAGAAAAGCCGCGGGCTTTCCGGAATATCGGATTTCGGAGAATTCGATATCGGTCATGACGCCCGATCGCCGCCACAGCCGGGCGTAAAAAAACACGGTGAGCATTCCGCTGGCGACGAAATTCCACCACAGCCAGTTGCCGGCGATGCCACCGCGTGGCGACCATCCCGGTGACGGCCAGCGGCGTATCGGCTGCGAACGTGGTCGCCACCATCGAGGTCCCGGCCAGCCACCAGGGCACGTTTCGACCCGAAAGGAAGAACTCGTTCACGCTCTTTCCGGCGCGGCTTTTGTAGTAAAAGCCGATCGCGAGATTAAACAGGAAGTAGAGAGCGACAACCAGCCAGTCGGCGAAGGTGAGCTGCACAGCTTACTTCTTGCCCGCCCCGTCTCCTGAGTCAGGATTCGCGCCCGGCGCCGAGCCGCCCAGAAACAGTTGCCGCCCGTCGCTGAACGTGAGCTTTGCACCCACGCCCCGATTCGAGCCGTCTTTGGATTGGTAGCCTTCGACGATGATCTCGGTTCCCGGTGGCAGCGAGCCCTTGTTGAAGCCCAGCCGGAACAGAGAGTTCGGGCTGCCGCCTTCGATCATCCAGTTCACGACCGTCCCATCCGAACCTTTCACATCCATGCGGATCCAGGAGTGCGGATTCACCAATTCCCACTTGGTCACCGTACCGCGCAACTTCAGCGGCTTGTTCACGTCGAACTCGGACCCAAAGGCATGGTGGGACCGCGCCGGCAGGGCAGTGAGAAGCAAACTGGCGGTAATAGCGGCGATGGATAATATTGTCCGCATCGGATTCGTCTCCTACTCTAATCTGCTCACTTCACATTCTTCTTGGCGGCTTCCTCGTCAGCCTTCTCTTTCGCCCGCGCCGCACTGAGGTTGTTCACCATATCAAAATTTCCTTCATGACAGGCAAACTCGTAGATCGGGCCTTTAATCTTGGTCATAGGAAGCTCAGCTTTCCAGGGTCGCGTCCATGTGGTCGGATCTTCCACGGTGAACTCATAAAGGATGGTTTCCGCGTCGACGCGCGTGAAGCGTTCGATTACATGCAGGTTCTCACCCGACCCATGGAAGTTAGTCTTCTCGTTGAAATTGGTGGTGTCCACCACCAGCGTGTTGCCCTCCCAGTGGCCGCGCGAATCGCCCAGATACTGGCGGATGTTCGGACCTAGATGTGGCCTCCCATCCAGAGGTATGATGCGGGTGTCGTGGATCTCCTCGTGAAGAATCGCGACGTATCCGGGACCTTGCTGGATCTGAAGATTGGCGTTGTAAGCCGGAGGCAGCATCGGCGGACCTTCATGCGCCATAACGATGCACCGCTCACCCAGACCACGGCTTTCGGGGCCGTCGTAAGGGCCCGTTTTTTTCCGCTCCTCAGCAAGTTTTGCCGCCCGCTTCTTCGCTTCCGGGGTCAGGGGAGGGATCTTTCCATCCGGCGGATCCACGATCAGCGAAGTCCGCACGTTGAGTCCATGCTTAGTCTGCGTCCGGTCCAGTCCGTATTGATGGAAATCATAATGCGCGATCGTTCCGGCGATTTCTTCGGCACTTCTTGGTTGCTCCGCTTGTTTTTCCTTCGCTGCCAGTTCCTGCTCGGTGTAGAACTCCTTCCCGGCCAGCTCGGCGGGGCGTTCCAGTGGCGTAATCGTGACGTTCGACCAGTATCCTTCGAGGTCGGGCTGGCCATCGGGTGTGCTGCTGGCTCCAGGTCTTGGTGGCGACCTGGCCTGGCGCTGCGATAGCGCAGAGCAACGTGACGGCGATCACGCTCGTGAATAATTCACTTGCTCGGCTTTTTTCGAAGATGTCCATAGATCACCTCCTCGGCGAACTCGACGCACTTGAACTCTAATAACTGCGCATTCTTTTCGACATGGCGATACAGCGGCATGCTGATCTTCCAGGGTCGCGTAAAGACCTTCGGGTCCTCGATGGTCGCCTCGTAGATTAGCGTATCAGGACTGCGGGGCGTATAGCGTTCCACCACGTGCAGGGCGTCGCTGTGGAAATCCCCGGCCCGGTCGAACCAGGTCTCCTCATTGAAACTCGATACGTCCACCACCAGCGTATCCCCCTCCCAATGGCCCACCGACCACCCCATCCAGGCCGGCGCGGGACTTTCGCCGGGATTATTGAGCGGGATATTACGGACGGCGTCCGCATATTCATAGGCGATCATGACCGATTTCGCGCCCTGGATAATTTGAAACGGGAAGGGCATATAAGTGGCGCGTGGGACGCCCGGGAGATAGCACTTGATCTCGGGATCGGCGGTCAGCCGCTTGGCGAAGTTTTCCTTCTTCTTAGCCAGTGCCCACGGCTGATACGGGATCTCGCCGCCTTCCACCACGCCTTGGCCGGGAGGAATCGCGCCGGCAGCGCCGAGTGAGACAACCGTTCCCGCCGCCGCCGAATGATCCTGGATATCCCAATTCGCGGTGTTCAGCGCTTGCCAGATTCCGTTCAAGTCGGGATGGCCATCCGCGGTCCGTGGCGCTTTGTAGGGGATTGGTTGAGCTCCGGCTGCAATCGCAGCCAGCGTGATGGCGACGATGGTTAGCAGAACCGTCCTCCACGACATCGCCTTTGATTATAGGCGAGAGTCCGCTACGATACGTGAATGCCCCGGACCGCATCTCTCTCGATCCTTGCTTCATTGGCCGTCGCATGGGCCGTCGCCGAAGAAAAGCCGATCGCCGTCAAAGTTGTCGTTGTCACCATGTTCGAGCGCGGCGCCGATACCGGTGACGAGCCGGGCGAGTTTCAGTACTGGGTGGAAAGGAACAAGCTCGATCGCATCATCCCGTTTCCGCAGGGCTACCATGACCTGCGCATGAATCATGACGGCGTGCTCGGCATTGTCACCGGAGTCGGAACCGCGAAGGCAGCCGCCAGCATCATGGCGCTCGGCCTCGATTCGCGCTTCGACCTGCGAAAATCCTATTGGCTGGTGGCCGGCATTGCGGGGATCGATCCGGCCGACGGCTCGCTTGGATCGGCAGCCTGGGCGGAGTGGGTGGTGGATGGCGATCTCGCACATGAGATCGACGCCCGCGAAATTCCTTCGGATTGGAAAACCGGCTATGTACCGCTGCGAAGGTCGGTGCCATACGAACAGCCGCGCCAGTCAGCCGCCGACCAAGGCGAGGTTTACCATTTGAATGTCGCTCTGATGGACTGGGCGTTCAATCTGACGCGCAATGTGGCGCTCCCAGACAACGATGTGATGCGGAACGAGCGCAATCAGTTTGACATTCCGAACGCGCGCCGCCCGCCATTTGTGCTGAAAGGCGACGAAATCTCTTCTTCCACCTTTTGGCACGGCCGGCTGCTAAATGAGTGGGCTAACGACTGGGTTCGCTATCATACCGATGGCAAGGGCAACTACGTGACTACCGCGATGGAAGACACCGGGACGCTGCAGTCGCTCACCTTCCTGGCCAAAGCCGGGCGCGTCGATCTGGCTCGCGTGCTGGTTTTGAGAACCGCCAGCGACTTTGACCAGCAGCGGCCTGGGATGACCGCCGCCGCAAGCCTGGCCGGAAATAAGATCGGGAAATACACGGCCTACCTGCCGGCGCTCGAAGCGGCTTGGCGTGTCGGCAATACGGTGGTGACGAAGCTGGTCGATAATTGGAAGCTGTATCGCGATCACACCCCCGGCGAAAAATAGCTTTATTTTGGCTCCAAGGCCGCGCTCACTACCACGATCCCCAACTCCCGGCCGTCCTGCGGCGTCGGCGCGAGGGATTTGTCGAGCACGAAGTCGAAACGATTATCGCCAGGCTTCATCCAGACTGCGGGCACATCGCGCACAAACGCATATTGCCCGGACTTGCGAAAAGTCTCCGGCGCAAGCAAGTGATCGTCCAGGCGCGCGGCTAGCGTAATGGTCCCAAGCTTCTGGATGGTGGCATCGGGAATATAAAACTGCAATATCAAGCGAGCGGGGCCCGCGCCAGCAAAAGTCAGCGCAAACTGCCGCTTGGTCCAGCGGAAGCCGCCTTGCTCGGCCTCGTAAAATCCATCGAGCTTTTCTGGAGGACGCGGCACGCGCGTCAACTCCCGCGCCGATTCCGGGCCGCTGCCCTGCCCGATCGTATCGGGCCGAATGTCGATTTCCTCCGCGAAGGGAACACCGCTGCGCTGGGGAACCGTAAAGCGTTGTACTGCGGGTTGCGTCTCGGCCAGAGCCTTGAGAAACGCTTCGGATGCTTGGGGGAACTGACGATTTTCGGGGCCGTTCAGCAGAAAAACGCCGCCACGGCGGATCTCATCGGGCCATGGCGCATGCGCCTCGTCGCTATAGATCTCGCGCGTGTGCAGCCGGGCATCGGTCAGGACATATAAATTGTTCTCCAGCCCCCAGTCGAGAATCTTGATCTCCTGCGAGCCGTACTTCTGGGGAAGCTGGCGCGCTAAGGTGTAGATGCCATCCGACCACGCGCCCACGCCGCGAGTACGATGCAAGCCATCTATCGTGACGACCTGCCAGTAGAAGACGGAGCTAAGATAAACAGCGGCGAGCCCTCCCGAAACACCCCGGCCCCAGCGGAATTGCGCCTGAAGAATCGAGCACGCCATTACGACGACGATCGCCGCCAACGGAACCAGTGCGACCAAATGATGCTCCGACACGCGCGTTCGCGTCAAAAAGAGAAATAGACCCAGCACCACGAATGTCATCACCACGCCGCGCGCCCACAAGGAACGCACCCGGCCCCAGGAACCGCTCATCGCCGCGCAGATCACTAAGCTCACCACAACTACCGCCGGAAAGAGCCATCGTTGCCAGGTGGCCATCGCTGGTCCATCCCACATGGCGCGATGCTCGCGATCGGTCAGTAAAGTTTCCGCCAGCATGACGGCTCTGGCCAATAATCGGTAAGACAGAGGCTCACTGGCGGCGAACATATTGGTCGCTTCCCAGGTTCCTAGGTTCGAGTGGACCTGATAAATCAGGAACGGCAAGCCGCCGAGGATTCCGCCCGCCACCCACGCCATCCAGTGGCGCAGTGGGAAAAGAACTTGTTTCCGCAAAACAACCATTGCTGCAATCAAGATCGCTATGTCCAGCCACAGGAAATTCGCCCGCGCCCAAATGCCAAACCCCATCGCAGCGCCGACCCAAAACGCCGCGCGCCCGCTCGACCGCCGAACGTAGGCGGAAAGCGCCAGACACACCAGCCCGAACGCCGCCATCCAGACACCAACCGTCCCGTTGTCAAAGACGGTGATGTTGTCGTACGCGGGATTAATGGCAATCGCGAGAGCTGCGAACGCAGCGGCTGGCCGACTCACATGCTCACCAATAATCCGCGCCACGCCCCAGATTCCGAACACACTCAGAAATACCGAAGCGAATCGCACCACCCATGCTCGAGTACCGAATAGCGCGAACAGAGGCAGGCACAGATATTCCTTCACCGCTCCCACGTACCGGACGGTCATCAGAGGGAGACAGCGGTGGCCGAAACAATACCAGGTGTCGGGGTCATGCGGCAGCGTGAGCTCCGCCGGAGAATGGCGCATCTGCACCGAACCCAGCACGAGAAGCGCCTCATCATAATGCAGTCCGGGCCGCTGCAGGATCAAAATCGCCGCAAGAAGACCGTAAAGAACCATTGCGCCGCAAGCGATCCAGATCCACTTCCGATCTTGGGCCGGCGATTGCATCAGGCTAGACGTTACTTCATGAAGAGTTGGTTGGCTTCCAGGTACGGCATAGCGCCTTCTGTCATTGAAGCGAAGGTACCGTGCTCCTTCAACTCTTTCGCGATGCGCTGCGTCAGTCCCATGGAAGCTCGCATCGGCCCTGATCCGACGCTCACGCGCCGCACGCCCAGGCGCTCCAGTTCCGCGACGTTCGGAGCGCCGGCTGTAGCCAGGATGTTGAGCGGACCGTTCACCGCTTTCGCCAGCCGTCCGATCGTTTCGGGATCTCGAACACCCGGTGCGAATAGAGAATCCGCACCCGCTTTACGATAGGCGTTCAGCCGCTCCACGGTGCGATCGAAGCGCGTGGCCTCGTCACCGACAGCGAAAAGATAGACATCGGTGCGGGCATTGATTACGATGTTGCTGGCCGCGCGTACCTGCTCGATAAGCCGAACTTGCGCAGCTAAATCCGCAAGGGAACCATCCAGGAAAGAGTCTTCCAGATTCATCCCGACGGCCCCCGCATCCAGCACTGCGCGCGCGGTTCCAACGGGGTCGCCGTAACCCGCCTCCACATCGGCAGTCACTGGAACCGAAACCGACTGCGCGATGCGCTTCACCATCCAGAGCATTTCATTCCGCGGGATCCGCTCGACATCCGGATAACCCAATGAATTCGCGACGCCCGCGCTGGTGGTCGCGATGGCCGGAAAACCTGCGTCCTCAAAGATGCGCGCGCTTGCGACATCCCACGCGTTCGGGAGCACCAGGATGCGCGGCCCCTGATGTAGTTTGCGCAAGATCTCAGCCTTGCCGGGCATCTCTAGACCCCGCCGGCGAAGCGTCGGAAGAAGCTGTCCGGCTTCCATTGCGGGCGCGCGCTGGCGTCGGCCACGCGTTCAATCAAATGCAGAATGATCTCATCGAACTGCGCCGCGGCTGCCTTGTCCACCGGCTGATTCAAATCGTCGGACGGAGCATGGTAACGGTTCTTCAACCAGTCCTTGTGAAGCTTTTCCTCCGGTGATCCAGGCAGATACCCGAACTTGAACGCCAGCGCCGGAATACCCTGGCGGATGAAGTTGTACTGATCGCTGCGGATGAAAAGATTGCGCTGCGGCTCCTTATCGGCCTGCACTTCCACGCTCGCCTGGCCGGCTACCGCTCGTATGTCATCGCCCAGGCTCGATTCCGCCAGGCCCTGCACTTCGAGGTAGTGCAGTGCATGCAGCGGCAGGAACATGTCTAAATTGATGTCCGCCACGATGTTCTTTTCATTGACCGTGGGATGGGCGGCGAAATACCGCGAGCCCAGCAGCCCCTTCTCTTCGCCCGTCACCGCCAGAAAAATAACCGAGCGTTTCAGCTTCGCGTTCGATTCGTGCAGCATCCGTGAGATTTCGAGAATGGACGCGATGCCGGAAGCGTCGTCCATAGCGCCGTTATAAATGGAATCGCCGTTGATCGGCTCGCCCACGCCGACGTGATCCAGATGCGCGCTCATCACCACGTATTCGTTCTTCAACTTCGGATCGGAGCCCGGCAGCATGCCCGCCACATTTTGCGATTCCACCTGCGATTTCTTCAACTGCACATG
This sequence comes from Bryobacterales bacterium, assembly GCA_963780485.1. GTDB lineage: Bacteria > Acidobacteriota > Terriglobia > Bryobacterales > Bryobacteraceae > Palsa-89. Next base: position 98,377 of record CAWACO010000001.1, on the reverse strand, counting down.
GGCCGCGATGCTCGCCGCCAGCGGAAAGTGAGGTAGCGGCTTCTCGCTATCCGCATCGGCCAGGATCTCGGCGATGGTGTGACCGGTACCGGCGAAAAATTTGTCAGCGCGTTCCGGATTGATCGTGACGGACAGGCGCAGGCCTTGGGTTTCGTCGAGCGAAGGATCAGCCAGGCTCATAGCCGGCATGAATCGCGCCAACCGTGCGCGCGACCATGGAATGTCCATGGACTTCGGATTTTGGATAGTCGCGACGCCAACTACGCCCGCGGCCTTAAGATACTTCCAGCGCTCACCGGCCGACTGGTAGTGCGACTTAAGCGGCCCCGGAATCGACGCAGGACCACCGGCCAGATAAACGGCGATCTTGCCTCTGAGATTCAGCCCGGCTAGATCGTCGTATTTCTTCTCGGGGACTTGCAGCCCATAGCCGATGAAGACCGCGCCGGCGTCCGTGTTCTCCTGGATGTCGCCGCGAAGGCTCAGCGTGGCATCGTCGCCTAAAACCAACGGCTGCTTTTTCCCGTTGCGCACCAGCGCTAGGCTGGATTGATCCTCCACGATCTGCTTGACGTCGAACTTCACAGGCTGCAAATAGTCCGACGTGCCTGCGGGTTTCAGTCCTGAGCGTTCGAATTCGCCCGCCACATAATGTGCGGCCTTGAGATGTTCCGGGCTGCCCGTGTTGCGGCCCTTCATCTCGTCCGACGCCAGGTATTGGATATGCGACCACCAGCGGTTGCCCTCGGCGTTGAAATCAGTCGCCGCATAGAGCACTACAGCAGCGGTAGCAAGCAGCAATCGGGGAACGAAGTTTTTCATCTGACACCAGCCTTGAAGGTTTTGTATTCGGTGCGGCGCGCACGCAGTTGGGCAGCGTGGCTCTCGGCATGATCGGCATTCCGTTGCAGCATCTGCTTCAGCGTCTCCGGTCCGCGCTCGGCATGTATGCCCACGCGATCAAACGCCTCAGCCGGCAGGTCCTTCAGCAGCTCGTAATTCTCCGCCCGGATCCGGCGAAAACTTTCGAGCGCCTGAGAAGTCTTGCGGCGGTCGTAGTCCAGCTTTTCCGCCCAGGCGTTCTGATCGTACGCTTCGAGCTTGGGATTCTCTTCGGCAATCACGTGCCGGAACCGCGTCGTGGCCACAATCTCGGAATCCGCCAGATGCGCGACGATTTTGCGGATGCTCCATTTGCCCGCCTCCGGCGCCCAGTCCAGCTCCGCGCCCGCGGCGCCGGTGATCGAAACCGCCACCATTTCAGCGCCCCGGCGGAATCGCTCCAGTAGGTCAGAGATATCGCTCATTCCGAGTGACCATTATAAAGGACCGCGCCCGTCCAAGTCGGAGCGTGAGAAAATCGGTATTTGCGTGGACTGTCGCTAATTTTGCTGCTGGCGTTGTCGGTCGCGGCGCAATCCCAGACGACTCCACCACCGCTCGGTCAATTGGTCGACGTTGGCGGATACCGCGTACACGTATATTGCACTGGCCAAGGAAGTCCCGCGGTTGTGGTTGTGGGTGGAGGATTTTCCTTCGATTGGGGTTTGGTTCAGCCTAATGTGGCGAAGTTCACGAAGATCTGCAGTTACGATGTCTCCGGTACTGCCTGGAGTGATCCCGGCCCATGGTTGACGTGCCAAGTACGGGTCAACGAGGTTCATAAGCTCCTCACGAACGCAAAAATAGATGGCCCCTATGTGTTGGTTGGACTTTCAGTAGGAGCTCTCGTGGCTCGGTTGTATGCCAGTTTGTACCCCAGCGAAGTTGCCGGCATGGTGATCGTCGATCACGCCTTCATCGACGTTGGAGGCAATCCTCCGCCGGCCATCGCGAGCCCGTCTTTTGCCGGCCTGGATAGCCCGCCGGTCCTCATCCACCAAACGCCGATCATCCTGACCGTCGAAGATACCTCGAATTTCCGCAAGCTTCCTGAGTCGATTCAGAAGCTTCATCGGTGGGCCGAATCCCTCCGGCCCGTGCTGCCTACCGTCGAGACGGCCGATGATTGCCTGGCTCAATTGAAAGGAACGGACCGGGTTCCTCACCCGCTCGGCAACACGCCTCTGGTGGTTGTCAGCACCGGGAACGATTTACCCAATTACAAGAAGCTCCAGACCGAGCTGTTGGTGCTTTCGAATCGCAGCCGGCAGCTTATGGCAGAAAGCAGTTTTCATTCGGTTGAAATCGATCAGCCGGAAGTCGTCGTTGACGCGATCCGCCAGGTGCTTGACATGCTGCCGGAGGCACGCCATTGATCTCGGCGTCACTCCGCCTCGCACTCTTCCTGCTTGTGACCGGCATCGGTTGCTCCATCCATAAGACGAGTACCTATCGGTTGATCCCGGCGGCCGTCAATCCGGTTTTAATTCCCCCAGGCGTTGCCAAACCCGATGTTGCTCAGCGGACTTTTAACGCGAATGTCGCCGCCGGACATGGTCAATGTCCGTCGACTCGCGGGCCGATTGCAATCCAGACGAGTGGTAGGCAGATTCGAGTGACGGTTACGCGTGAGTTGCTCCTTCAGCAACCTATCGGATGGCTGAATGAGTGGACGGCCGATCTCGAATCACAAGGCTGCATCGCCCCCGGTACAGGTCCGAAGTTAGCCGAGCAGATTGCCGAATCGCTTCCGCTCGACATAGACCAGGCCTTTCACCTCCTTCACTCGAACCAGATCGACATCACTGCGCAAATGAGGATTCAGGTGGTCAGCCCAATCGTGCGTGAAGGTGTGGCGCCCAACAGCCCGGTAGTGGATTCGGCTGAAACGTCGGGGAGAGGCAACAGCATTACCGTAAACATAAAATCCTCGGCGAACCTCCTCGGTTACGAAACGGCATCCTACGCGGTTCAAACCAAGACCGGTGGAATTGGCCTCAGCATCGTTCCTCTCTATGCCGATCGTCACATAGGCGACGAAACCGAACGCCGTCCCGAACCGGTGACCAACTATTTTCAATTCCCGTCCGATGCCGCATTCTACCGGGTTTTCTACGAAGCGCAGCAGACCGAATACGCCGCGATCATCATTGCCGCCCGCACCCGCGCCGAGCTGGAGCGGCGCACCAAAATGCTCGGGACAGGAACGGCGTCCTGCGACAAGCTGAATAATGAACTCTGCATCGCGGTTCCCAAACAAGTCGCCATCAACGGCCTTGTCCCCGTAACCGTCAACGGAAGCCAGACTTTTGTCACTTGGGGAACGAATATAGGAGGCGCTATTCGGGCGGCGGGAGGACAGCAGGCCAACCTCGTATTGCCTAAGCTCGCAGTTTACAAACTCTACAACGGTAAGCCAGTCGGTGTTGAATTCGATCACGCCAGCCCCGGCATCTTCAATTTGATCGTGAGCGGCGGCGAAGTCATCTCCTGGAAATGAGGGCTCCGCTTTCGCGCGGAGCTATAATGTCGATAGATTATGAACCGCAAAATTGGCCTACTTTTTCTTGGCATCATTTCTGTCGGCGCTGCCCAGCACAAGGAGTATGAACAGCCGGCCATGCATGCGGCGCGCGGTACTCGCGGCGCCATCGCTTGCGGCAGTGAATATGCCGCGGAGGCTGGTATGCGCCTGTACTTCCAGGGCGGAAACGCGGTCGACGCGGGCGTGGCCACCATGTTTGCGGCATCGGTCTCCGAGTTCTCGCACTTCGGCATGGGCGGCGAAGCGCCCATCCTGATTCGCACCAAAGCGGGCAAAGTCTTTTCCATCGCGGGCGTCGGGACTATGCCGAAGCTCGCCACCGCTGAACTGTTCCGCGAACGTAAACCCAAGGCCGGTGAGATCCTGACGCTGGAACCTGGCGGTATGAAGGGGATCATTCCAGTGGCCGGCATCATGCCCGCCCTGGTTCCCGGCATGGTGGAATCCGGATTGATCGCGCTCCGGGATTTCGGGACCAAGTCGTTCGCCGAGGTCGCGCAGCCCGCCATCGATCTGGCCGACGGCATGGCCATCGATGAAATGCGCGCTGGAGCCATCGCGCGCTCGCGCCGCTTCTTCGATCTGTGGCCCGATTCCAAGAAGACTTTTATGCCGGATGGCCAGGTTCCGATGCCCGGTGAAGTTTTCCGTCAGCCCAATCTGGCGCGGACCTTGCGCTCCATGGTGGCCGCCGAAAAGAAAGCGCTGACCTCGGGAGGAAATCGTATTGCTGGAATCGATGCCGTACGGGATTTCTTCTATCGCGGCGACATCGCGCATCGTATCGACACGTTCATGAAGGAGAACGACGGACTGCTGCGATACGAAGACATGGCGGCGTTCAAGCTGCAGCCCGAAGAACCGGTCTCAGTCGATTATCGTGGCTACAAAGTCTACAAGCCCGGATTCTGGAGCCAGGGACCCGCCATGCTCGAAGCTCTGAATATTCTGGAAGGCTTCGATCTGCGATCAATGGGCTTCAACTCCGCCGAATACATCCATAAAGTCACCGAGGCTCTCAAGCTAGCCTACGCCGACCGCGATACATATTACGGCGATCCGAAATTCAACCACATTCCCACCGATACGCTGCTCTCGAAGGATTACGCCGCCGAGCGGCGCAAGCTCATTGGGCCGAAGGCTTCGCTGGATTTCATTCCCGGCACGATCAATGACAAGAAGGGGCGGCATCCGATCGACATGGAGATCGCGCGCACCAAGATTGACCCTGAGCTGATGTCCAGCGATACCACCTGCGTGGACGCGATCGACAAGGATGGCATCGTGTTCTCGGCCACCCCATCCGGCGCCTGGCTGCCGTCGGTAATCGCCGGCGACACCGGCATTGCGCTTACCGAGCGCGCCCAGAGTTTCCTGCTGGTCCCGGGATCTCCCAACGAGTTAGCCGGAGGCAAGCGCCCGCGCGTGACCCTCAGCCCGACGCTAGTCACCACGCAGCAAGGCCGTCCGTACCTGGCGTTCTCCACACCCGGCGGCGACAATCAGGATCAGAGCCTGATCCAGCTTTTCTTAGACGTGGTCGAGTTCGGAATGAACGCGCAGGCCGCTGTGGAAGCGCCGCGTCTTCAGACCCGCCACTTGGTGTCGAGCTTCGATAATCACGCCTGGGTTCGCGGCGACCTGCTGCTCGATGAACGCATTTCGCAAGCGGTCATGCAGGATTTGGCAGGCCGTGGCGATCGCGTCGGCATCCGTTCCCGCTGGGCCAGCGGCGCGGCGCCCGTCATGGTGCGCGTGCTGCCCGATGGCGTCATCGAGGCCGGCGCCGATCCGTACGGCTATCGGGTCGCCCACGCGTACTGACCACCTGCTGATACGCGCACGGCTCCCCTGAGCCGCGCCGGTCGGGGAGCGGTCGTCAAATCTTACGCTAAAGGAACCAACTCAGCCGATGGAAAAGCGCATTCTTGGTAAGACAGGGATGAGCGTGACCGTGCTCGGCTACGGCGGCGCCGAGATTGGCTATCGCGGCGTGCCCGAGGAGACTGTCGAGCGGTTGATCAATGGCGCCCTGGATGCCGGTCTGAATGTGATCGACACGGCCGAGTGCTATGTCGACAGCGAAGAGAAGATCGGCAAAGTTGCCTCCCGGCGCCGCAACGAATATTTTCTGTTCACCAAGTGCGGCCACGATGCGGATGGCGATCACTGGAATCCAAAAAAGATGGCGGAACAGATCGACCGCAGCCTCAAGCGTCTCCAGACCGATCGCGTGGATTTGTTGCAACTGCATAGTTGCACCGAAGAGCAGCTTCGGCAGGGTGACGTCATCCAAGTCATCCAGCGGGCGCGCGATGCCGGCAAGACCCGGTTCATCGGTTACAGCGGCGATGGGCCGGCGGCGCTCCATGCGGTCCAGTCGGGCATCTTCGACACTCTGCAGATTTCTGTGAGCATCGCCGATCAGGAGGCGCTCGATCTGGTGCTGCCATCCGCTCAAGCTAAGGGTATCGGTGTGATCGCCAAACGCCCCATCGCAAACGCCATCTGGAAGGAAACGTCCAAGCCGGCCGAGTATTATCAGGCTTATTGGGAGCGTCTGCATCAGTTGGATTATGATTTTCTTCGCGCCAATTCCGGCCAGGATGTTGCCACCGCGCTCCGCTTCACGCTATCGAACGAAGGCGTCCACACTGCCATCGTCGGGACCACCAAACCGGAACGCTGGAAGCAAAATGCCGAGCTCTTGCAGGCCGGCCGGCTCGATCGCGAACGCTTCAACGCCATCCGATCGCGCTGGAAAGCCGTGGCCGCGCCGGACTGGGTGGGTCAGACCTGATTTGTGTTATATTGGCTAACTGCGGGTCTTTGTATTCCGCTTTTCAATCCCTCTGAGGTTAGTGACAGGAGATAGGTTATGAACCTTCGTCCGCTTCACGATCGCATACTCGTCAGGCGACTGGAAGAACAGGAAACGATGCGAGGCGGCATCATCATTCCCGATTCGGCCAAAGAAAAACCGCAGCAGGCCGAAGTAGTGGCTGTGGGCAAAGGCAAACTGCTCGAGGATGGCCAGCGAGCGGCGCCCGATGTCAAAGCCGGTGATCGCATTCTGTTCGGGAAGTATTCCGGCGCCGACGTAAGAATCGATGGGCAGGAATACCTCATTCTGCGCGAAGACGAAATCCTGGGAGTACTCGCGAAATGAGTAAGCTCGCTATCACGCTGCTGGCATGCTTTGCCTCTCTAGGCATCGCCAACGCACAGATCAAGTTGGCCGTAATCAATTCGCAGAAGGCTATACTCGAGACCGACGAGATCAAAAAGGCCCAACTGGAGCTGACGGCCAAATACAAACCTCGTCAGGATCAGCTCGAGAAACTGCAAAAAGACCTGCAGGATATCCAGAACCAATTGCAAGGTGGAAAGCTGAATCAATTGGGCGAGCAAGAACTCACCGCGCAGGGACAGAGGAAGCAGCGCGAGTTGCAGCGCTTGCAGCAGGACCTTCAGGAAGACGCCGATAAGGACCGCAACGAAATCCTGCAACGCGCCGGGACGCGCATGCAGGAGGTGGTCAAGAAGTTGGCCGATGAAAAAGGCCTGGATCTGGTGGTCGACACCGCCAATACTCTGTTCTTCAAAACCAATCTCGATCTCACCGCCGACGCCGTCACCGGCTACAACAAGGCCTATCCGGTAAAATAGTTGTAGGCAGATGGCCAGCTATCTGGAAACGTACGGCGCCGCGGAAGAGCACCGCGCCAAACGAATCCACCTGATCAAGAACGTCTCGATCGTGGCGGGTTCGGTGATCGTCGTTGCTCTCATCGCTTACGGGATCTTCAAGAATCACTCCGAAGAACAGCAAGCCAAGACGTTTGTGAGCCGCTTACAGGCGCATGATTATCAGGGCGCCTACCGCTTGTGGGGCTGCTCGGACACCCATCCATGCGCGGACTATCCGTTCGACAAGTTTCTCGAGGACTGGGGACCCAAGAGCCCTCACGCCGATCAGTCGTCGGCGAAGATAGGTTTGTCGCAGTCGTGCGGCTCTGGCGTAGTGATCCGGCTGGACTATAAGAGCCCCGAGGAACCGGTCACTTTGGACATCGAACGTAGCACCAACACTATCAGCTTCGCTCCCTGGGCCGAATGCCCCGGCCGGCATCTGCATATCGGCGCCTGGCTGCGATCCTTGTTTAATCGATAGCGATTTATCTTTAGTCGTTAATGCATCCTTCTAAGTGAAGCTCACCGCCTAACCTTCCCGCCGCTGTAACGTTCTTTAGTGAGCGGAGTATTCACGTCATGGGCAACCTTCTGCAAGATCTGCGTTATGCCATAAGGACCTTCCGAAAATCACCCGTATTCGTTATCGTTGCAGTACTTTCGCTGGCTTTCGGCATCGGCGCAAACACGGCCATCTTCACCTTGGTCGATCAAGTCTTGCTTCGGTTGCTCCCGGTCAAAGATCCGCAGCAACTCGTGCTCCTTTGGGGCCGCGGCCCGCATTATGGCAGCAATAATGGCCGTTACAAGCTCTCCTATCCCATGTACGAAGATTTTCGCGACCACAACCAGGTCTTCAGCGGGATGTTCTGCCGCTGGGAGACGTCCATGAGCGTAAGCTCGGATGGTAGAACCGAGCGCGTCGATGGTGAATTGGTGTCGGGAACCTATTTTCCCGTGCTGGGCGTGGGACCTGCGCTGGGGCGCCTGTTCACTGTCGAAGACGACAAGACTCCGGGCGGCGCTCCTTATGCCGTGCTCAGTTATCGTTACTGGCTCAGCCGCTATGCCGGAAGTCCGGGCGTAATTGGAAAGAAACTGATTGTGAACGGACATCCCCTCACGATCATCGGCGTAAGTCAGGCGGGCTTCGATGGAACCGACCCCGGGAAGTCCCCTCAGATCCGCGTGCCCGTGATGATGAAGGCCGAGATGGACACCCTCGGCGCAAGTTTTGACTACAATTTCAAGTCACGGCGCGGGCGATGGGTCAACGTCTTCGGGCGGATGAAGCCCGGCGTGACAGAGCCCCAGGCCAAGGCCGCCCTGCAGCCATTTTTCCACCAGATGCTGGAGATGGAGGTGCGGGAAAAGGATTTCGCGCGCGCCGCTCCCGAAACCAGGCAGCGATTTCTCACCATGTGGATCGATCTGTTGCCAGCGTCCAAGGGAGATTCCGAGCTGCGCCGCCAGTTTTCCAGCGCGTTGCTGGTGCTGACTGCCATTGTCGGACTGGTGCTGCTGATCGCATGCGCCAACGTTGCCAATCTCCTGATCGCGCGTGCCACGGCGCGACAGAAAGAGATCGCCGTGCGGTTGGCCCTGGGAGCGAGCCGTTCGCGAATCATTTCACAACTTTTGATCGAGAGCTTGGTGCTGGCCATCATCGGCGGCATCTCCGGCTTGGCGCTGGCCGTATGGATGGATCGGGCGCTGCTCGGTTTCTTGCCCACCGGAGACACTCCGCTCACCATCTCCAGCACGCCGGATTGGCGGATTATGTTCTTCAATCTCGCCATCTCGCTGCTAACCGGAATCATTTTCGGCCTGGTCCCGGCGCTCCAATCGACGCGCCCACAGCTCGCAGGAACTTTGAAAGACCAAGTGGGCTCGATCGCCGGTGGAAAATCGGTCGGCCTGCGCAAAGCTTTGGTCGCCGCACAGGTGACGCTTTCGCTGCTCTTGCTCATCGGCGCCGGCTTATTCATTCGTAGCCTGAAAAATCTGAAGGATCTCGACCCCGGATTTCAAACCAACAATCTGGTTGAGTTTTCCATCGATCCGACTAGGAATGGATACAAGCCCGAACGCAGCCTGGACTTTTATCGCCAACTCCGCGAGAATCTCGACGCGATCCCAGGTGTGGAAGCGGCGGGCTTCGCAGTGATGCCGGTTTTATCCGGCAACGAATGGGACAACAGCATAGCCATTGAAGGCTTCTCCCATAGTCCGACGGACATGCCCGATCCGCACATGCAGTTCATCTCGCCGGATTACTTCCGGACTATGAACATCCCCATTCTGGCCGGCCGAGACTTTCGCATGAGCGACGGCCGCGATGCACCCAAGGTCTGTATAGTGAATGAAAAATTTGCGAAGCGATATTTCAAGGACGGCATCGCCCTGGGACGCCACATCGGCATGGGCGGCAATCCCGGCACCAAGCTCGATATCGAGATCGTCGGCGTCGTCCGCGACACAAAATACGAGAGCATGCGCGACGAAATTCCAGTAGAGGTATACCAGCCTTATCATCAGGTACCTTTCGTGCTGGGGATGGTGGCCTACGTTCGCGCCGCCCGCCTGCCGGAACAGGCATTCCTGAGCATCCGCCAAGTGGTGAACGGGCTGGACTCGAATCTGCCCGTCTCCGATATGAAGACGCTCGAAAAGCAGCAAGCGGAGTCGCTCATTACAGAACGCCTGGTGGCAACGCTCTCGACTGGATTCGGCATTCTGGCCACGCTGCTCGCGACCATCGGTCTGTACGGGGTGATGGCCTACATGGTGGCCCAGAGAACGCGTGAGATCGGCATCCGGATGGCGCTTGGCGCGGCCAGCTACAACGTCCTTTGGCTGGTGATGAAAGAAGTGCTGCAACTGGTAGCGATCGGCGTCGCGATCGGCCTGCCCGCGGCGTGGGCCCTGACTCGATTCGCAAAATCGCAGTTGTATGGAATCCAGCCCAATGACGCGCTCACCATCGCGCTGGCGACTGGCCGGGATCGCGCTTGGTCGCGATTTTTTCCGGCTACATTCCCGCGCGCCGCGCCACGCTGGTCGATCCTATGCGGGCTCTCCGCTGGGAGTGAAGATCCCCCTGGAAATCGCCCTAGCCCCTTTGCACTTCCCCGTTTCGCCTGCCTTCTGCCAAAATAAACATGGGCAGCTTGGTTGTCGGCACTGCCCAAGACTCTCTTAAAAATGCAATTGCGAGTGCTTGCGTTTGTGCTGGCCGGGGGCAAAGGAACGCGCCTCTATCCGCTTACCAAAGAACGTGCCAAGCCCGCCGTCCCGTTTGGCGGCCGTTATCGCATTGTCGACTTCGTCCTGAGCAATCTGGTCAACTCGGGCATCTATTCCGTCTACGTCCTGGTTCAGTTCAAGAGCCAATCATTGCTGCAGCATCTGCGCGAGGGATGGGAAGCCTCCAGCCTGTTGCGAAATCATTTCATCATCCCCGTTCCCGCCCAGATGCGATCCTTGGGTGAAGACTGGTATCGCGGAACCGCCGACGCCATTTACCAGAACATCAATCTGATCGAACAGGCCGAGCCGCACGTGGTAGCCATCTTCGGCGCCGATCACATCTATCGCATGAATATCCGCGAAATGGTCGAATTTCACGTCGACCGCGGAGCGCAGGTAACTGTCTCGGCTATCCCCGTCGAAAAGGAACAGGCGGTCGAGTTCGGTGTGATCGAAACCCGCGAGGACGGCTCCATTCGCGGTTTCCACGAGAAGCGGCCGGATGCTCCCACCATGCCGGGCGACCCCAATCGTGTCTATGCGTCCATGGGGAACTACCTGTTCTCGACCAAATTGCTGCTGGAGGAGTTGCGCGCCGACGGCGAAAATGAGCGCAGTTCTCACGATTTTGGCCGCGACATCCTGCCCGGCTTGATCGGCCGCGCCGATATGTTCGCCTACGATTTTCAGACCAACCGTATCCCTGGTGATCCGGCCGGAGCCCCGATTTATTGGCGAGACGTCGGAACCTTGGATGCCTATTTCGACGCCAATATGGATCTGCGGTCGGTCTCTCCGGAGTTGAACCTCTACAATCGCCAATGGCCTCTTAGAACCGCTGGCTACTTCGACGCCCCGGCCAAATTCATCTTCGATTACGATGGCCGTCGCGGCCAAGCCCTGGATTCCATTGTGTCCGGTGGCGCCATCCTCTCCGGCGGCTTAGTGCGTGGCTCCATCATCGGCCGGGGTGTGCGCATCCACTCCAATGCTTACGTTGAAGATTCGATTATCTTTGACAACTGCGACATCGGCCGCCGCGCCCGCGTCCGCCGCGCCATTCTGGATAAAAACGTCCGCGTACCGGAAGATGCCACCATCGGCTATGACCTCGAGCGGGATCGCCAACTTTACCATGTCACCGAAAGCGGCATTGTCGTCGTGGAAGGCCACCGCTCGCCAGTCGATATTTCGGCGATGAACCTGTAGGCACCGTCCATAATGAAGTTATGCCCGCCCCCCACGCCAAGAAGCCGTCTTCCGGAGACGTTGCACGCTACGCCGACATGTTTTCCGCCATGGGAACCGAGCCGCGCCTGCGGATTATGCAACTCCTCCTCACGGCCCACCCCACGGGCCTGGTGGTCAGCCAGATCCAGGAAGAGCTCGGGATTCCCGCGTCTACGCTGTCCCATCACTTGGATAAGCTGAAGAACGAGGATCTGGTCGGCGTACGGCGCGACGGCACCTATCTCTGGTACAGCGCCAATACTGCGACGTTGGAGGAACTTCTGTCTTTTCTGTACGCCGAGTGCTGCACGCGCAATGCCGTCGTCGATCCGAAAAAGATGATCCCGATCTCAGCCCTCCGAAAACCCAGCCAGTGAGTGAGTTGCACACCAGCCCCGGGCTGTCACCGTAAGCTGGTCCACGCAATCGGACCCACATGAATGCATATTCACCTGTAACTAGTTACCGCTTCAGAGTGTCGAACTATATGAAATGTATGATTCAGCAGTCACCACAGTAATCGACGAAACCGCAACTACTCTGAACGGCGTCCCCGCCGTTGAGATCAAGTCGGAACTGGATCGCATTCTGCGCAGCCGGGCATTCATTCAATCTCATAGGATCCGCCGTTTCTTGCAATTCGTAGTGGAAGAGAGCCTACTCGGCCAGCCGCATCGGCTAAAAGAGTATCTGATCGGCCTGGAAGTATTCGACCGTCGGGAAGCATTCGACCCGCGCGTCGACTCCATTGTTCGAGTCGAAGCGCGCCGCTTGCGCAACAAGCTGGAAGAATACTATCGGACCGAAGGACAGGAAGATCCGGTTCGCGTCCTTCTGCGGAAGGGCAGCTACGTCCCGATCTTCGAGTACCGGCACGCCAGCGCCACTTCAGCCGCGCCGTCGCAAAGAAGGGTGGTGGAAATCGGTCCCTTTGCTTTGATGCAGCCGCCGGCCGGGGCAGAAGGAATCGCTGAGGAAATCCAGCGCAGGCTTTCGCATGTGTTGATCAAGGAAGGCTGCTTTCAGGTGATCGCAAATTCGCGGCCGAATACCAGCGACCCAGCGGGTGAGGATACTCATTCGAACGGGACCAATGGAAATGGGCACTCTGCTCCGGCATCCACGCCAGACTACGCGGTGGAAGGCAGCATTGATTTTCGGCCGGATGGATTTCATCTGATTCTGCAATTGATACAGTCGCCCGATCGATCTTACGTCTGGTCGGAAGCGGCTGACTACCGGTTAGACGACCTGGCTCCCGTGGAACAGTTGGCTCAGCTCCTGTTACGCGAACTGGCCGCGTTTCCCAATGAGGCCTTGGCTAGAAGGCAAGCCTCCCATCAGGACGGCCGCGATGCCTACCTGCAGGGCCGCTATTACTGGAAGCTCGCCACGCCCGATACGATTCGCAACAGCGTTTCGTGTTTCACCCGAGCTGTCGAAAGCGATGTCAATTACGCCGCGGCCTGGGCCGCGCTGGCGGAGGCCCTCACCGTCAGCTCCATGTTCGGTTTCCTCGCCCCGAACGAAACCGGTGGGCGCATGAAAGAAGCGGCGCTGAAGGCCCTTTCGCTGAATACCATCCTGCCCGAGACTCACATCGCGCTCGGATCGGTGTTGTCCATTCTCGATTGGGATTGGGAAGCCGGCGAACGCGAGCTGCAAAAGTCGATCCAGTTAGATAGCCACGACCCGATCGGCCACATCGCCTACGGAGTTCAGCTCGCTTGCCGCGGAATGTTCGATCCCGCGGTAGTCGAGGTGGAGCGGGCCCTCGAAATGGATCCCGCGTCCCTGTTTCCGAATTTCGTATTGGGATGGCTCTATGGCGTGTGCCGTCGCCTGGATGAGGCCATCTCGCAGCACCTGTTAGTCTCCAAATTAGCGCCCGACTATGCGCTGCCTCACTTCGGCCTCGGACTGGCTTATGCCGGCAAAGGGATGTTCCAGGATGCAATCGCCCACTTTACCAACGCGTCGCAACTGAAATGCCGCTCGCTTCTGGGCGGCCAGCTCGGCTACTGCTACGCCATGGCCAATCGGCGGGAAGAGGCCCTGCGCGAAATCGCTAATCTCAACCTGCGATCCGAATCGCATTACGTTTCGCCAGTGAGTTTCGCGAGCATTTATTGCGGCCTGCAAGATAAAGAGAAAGCGCAGAATTATCTCGAACAGGCGCTCGAAGCTCACGACCCTTCTCTACCGATCCAGTTGCTCAATCCCGAGTTCGACAGCCTGCGAAATGAAGCGCGCTTCCAGGCCCTCCGCCGGCGCATCGGCTTGCTCCCGACCTGACCTTGTTAAAATAACCACACGAGCGCACACGCGAGCCAGGGCGCGAAGCGTGTAGAGAGTGTCCGTGCGCGGGGGGTTCTTGCCCCTCTGGAGTAGTGTGGAGCAGATCGGCCGATACAGAATCTTAGATGAACTCGGACGAGGGGCCACGGGGATCGTTTATCGGGCTCAGGATCCCGCCATCGGACGAGTTATCGCGATCAAAACCATCCGGTTATCGGACTTCACCGATGAAACCGAACGCGACCGGTTGCGTGAACGCCTCTTTCGGGAGGCGCAATCGGCCGGTATACTGTCCCACCCCAACATCGTCACCATCTACGACATCGCCGAAGAGCACGGCCTGGCATACATTTTCATGGAATATGTCGAAGGTCCTCCCCTCGAAAAAATTCTCAATAGCCAGGAGGTGCTCGGCAAAGACGTAGCGCTGTCGATTTTCCGGCAAACCGCTACCGCGCTCGACTATGCCCACAGAAAAGGCATCGTGCACCGCGACATCAAGCCCGCCAATATCCTGATCCACGAGGGCGCGCTCGCGAAAATCACCGATTTCGGCGTCGCCAAGATTCTTTCCCAGCAGATGACCCAGAGCGGCGTCATGATGGGGACGCCCAACTACATGTCGCCCGAACAGGTGCAAGGGCATGCCGTCGACGGCCGGGCCGACCAGTTCTCCCTGGCCGTGATCGCCTACGAAATGCTCACCGGCGAGAAGCCCTTCGTGGCCGACCATCTGCCATCCCTGCTCTATCGCATTGTGCGCGAGGATCCCGTGCCGCCGCAGCGGCTCAATCCCACGTTGGGGCCTCAAGTAGAAGTGGTACTGCGGAAAGCGCTCTCAAAAAACGCCTCCGAACGCTACGCCAGTTGCCTGGAGTTCATCGAAGCATTGGCCGCGGCCTGCAATGCAAACCCAAACTGGCGTCCCTTACCGAGAAGCACCGCCCAAACTCTTCCGACCCTCGGAGCCGGCGCAGCCATCGACCATACCGCAGCCGCCCGCCCGCCCGCTTCTCCCATGCGAAAACCGGCGCCGGCGCCTCCTCCCTCGATCCCCAGCGAGATGCCTCCGCCGCGTCCTCTCCGGCGCGATGAGGCGGAATCCGGCAACCCGCTGCTCCGCAGTCTGCTGTGGATGCTGGTCGGCATCGGATTGGTTGGCCTGGTGCTATTCGGGGCTCAAAAATTCTTATTCAACCGTAATTCTGAACCTGCGGCGGCACCGTCGGCGGAAACTCAAGCGCAACCGGCTCCTTCAAACCCGGCTCCTTCAAACCCGGCTCCTTCCAACCCGGCTCCTTCCAACCCAGCGCCCGACAGTTCGGAGTCAAAACCCAGTCCGGTTGGCGAACCGCGCGCTACCGATGACACCTCCAAGCAGGGGTCGAAGCCCGAGCCCCCGCCACAGACGACGGCTCCCGAAAACACCAAGCCCGCAAATGCGGCACCCGAGAAGGCCAGCACGACTCCGCCGGTCACACCTCCGCCCAGCGCGACTCCCAAAGATACACTGCGCGAAGCTCCGCGCCGCGAAGTTTCCTCCATTCCTGCCCCCGTCGTGGCCCGGCCCACGGCCGACCAGACCGTGCAGTTTCTGACCGACCCGCCAGGCGCACAGGTGAGCATCGATAACAACTCGTCGCTGGCCTGCAAGACGCCTTGCCTGTTGTCGGTTCCCCCTGGCCGGCATGTGTTGAACGTTCAGCTCGCGGGCTACCGGGCTTATCCTCGCGTGTTCAATGTTCCGCAGGACGGTGACATCTTTCTGCAGTTGAACAAGATTGCTGCCTCGTTGAGTGTCACCTCCACTCCGCCCGGCGCTACGATTGAGATTAACGGCGAAATGCAATCGAAGCGCACCAACGCGCTCTTTAGCTTGCCGCCCGGCACGTATCACCTTCGCGTGGCCCGGAACGGAGCTTTCCTCGACTTTGACGTTCAGCTCAAAGATGGTGAATTCATTAGTAGAAATGTGAGCTTCTGATGAAACTGACTCGACGCAAACTTTTTCTCGCTGCCGCCGCTGGCATGCTGCCCCGGTTCGCATCCGCCGCCGATCTCTCTAGAATGATCGCGCGGTCTTCTCGCCCGGCGGACCTGGAGATGCCGCTCGACGGCTTCCATGAGTGGATCACCCCCGTGGACCGCTTCTTCGTCCGCTGCCACACCTACTTCCCGGAACGCGTCAATCTGAGCGACTGGCGGTTGAAGATCGACGGCATCGTCAACCAGCCGCTTAACTTGACCATGGACGATCTGAAGAAGCTGCCGCGTGTCGAGTTGGTCGGCGTGCTCGAATGCGCCGGTAATGGACGCAGCTTTTATCAGCCACGCGTCGCCGGTACACAGTGGGCGTTCGGAAGCGTCGGCAATGGTCGGTGGGCCGGAGTCCGATTCCGCGACGTGCTTCAGAAAGCCGGCCTGAAAGAGTCCGCCACACAGATTCTCCTGGACGGATCGGATTCTCCGCTTGGAACCATGCCGAAATTCCAGCGGACCCTGACCGTGCAGAAGGCGCTCGATCCCGATACCCTGCTGGCCTACGAGATGAATGGTCAGCCCTTGCCGGACGAGCACGGCTTCCCGCTGCGCCTGATCGCCTCCGGCTGGGCCGGCGATTCGTGGGTGAAATGGCTGCGGCACATCGAAGTGCTCGATCATGAATTCGAAGGCTTCTGGATGAAGACCGCGTACCGGCACCCCGCGCACCACGTCGAGCCAGGTGCGGCAGTGGACGCCTCCGAGTTGGTGCCAGTGACCGATCTGAATGTGAAGTCCGTAATCGCGATGCCGGGCAACTGGGCCAAGCCCGGACGGGTTCGCATCAGTGGAACGGCCTGGTCGAATAGTTCGCCGGTGGCCAAGGTCGACGTTTCAGTAGATGGCGGGAGCACGTGGAAGCCGGCCAAGCTGGGCAAAGATCAAAGCCGCTATGCCTGGCGTCTGTGGGAGTTAGATTGGCAGGCGCCCACCGGCAAGCACACTCTGATCGCGCGGGCCACCAACGCCGCCGGTCAGACGCAACCGCTTCGCGAGGAGTGGAACCCTTCCGGATACTTGTGGAACGTCGCACAGCCGGTGGAGGTCGAAGTCTCGGGCAATGAGGTGCCGCCGGCCGCGACGGGCGTTCATCCGGCCGAGCAGCCCGCAAGCTACAAGGCCGCTTGCTTCGGATGCCACGACGAAGCCATGATGATCCAGCAGCGCCTCACCCCCGCGCAGTGGGACCGCGAAGTCCAAAAAATGACCGGCTGGGGCGCGCAGATTAAGCCCCAAGATCGCGAGGCGATCCTGAAGTACCTGTCCGACAATTTTAAACCCTGATGGGCGGCGTGTTGATCGTCGGTTCATCTGGCCATGCCCGGGTGATAGTCGACATCATCGAACGGACCGGCGCTCATAGCATCCTTGGATTCCTGGACGACACTAAGGGATCTGGGATGATCGAAATCGGTTACCCGATCCTGGGCAGTTTGGACGATCTTCCTGAAATAGTCCGCAAGCACAATCCTCAAGGCTTCTTTATAGCCATTGGTGACAACTGGAATCGAGGCATTATCGCCGAGAAGATAAAAGAACTGACGCCCGCGCTCTCCGCAATTACCGCCGTGCATCCTGGCGTTCAAGTGGCCCGTTCCGCCTCTCTCGGCCCAGGGACCGCGGTCATGGCGGGCGCGGTGGTCGCTAGCAATGCGTCGGTGGGTTCGTTTTGCCTCGTCAACACGCGCGCCTCGGTCGATCACGACTCGCATCTCGACGATTTTGCCAGTATCGGCCCGGGAGCTACTCTGGCAGGCAATGTTCGCGTGGGCGCATATACGGCTATCTGTCTGCAAGCCTGCGTGGCGGAAAAAGTCTGCATCGGGTGTCACACGGTGGTGGGAGCTGGAAGCGTGGTGCTCGGCGATCTGCCCGATCAAGTGATTGTCTACGGGACACCCGCTCGTGTGGTCAGATCGCGAAGCAAAGGGGACCGCTACCTCAGATGAAATCAGTCGCTTAAAGAACTGCGCTAACACTGCCCGAAAGCCGCCTCTATTCCCTTTAGATATACCTCTGCGTCGTAGAGAGTTTATCTCGTTCACAAGAAGGATCTGGTCGATGAGATACCAGTGATGGCCACGCAGCGATTACGGTACCCAGTGCCAACCCGGCCGCTGCACCATGCATCAGCGCCGGCTTCGAGCGCCCCGGCTCTCATGCCGGTCCTGAGACCGCAGCTTCCGCCCGCGGCAGATCTTCTGCCCTATCTCGCGGAGATCGACGAACGACGCTGGTATTCGAATTCCGGCCCGCTCGTGGTGCGGCTGGAGGAGCAACTAAGTCGGCATCTGGGCTTCTCGTGCCCTAGCGTGATTACTACGGTGAACGCGACACTGGGGCTTACCGTGGCGCTCATGGCGCGAAGAGTTTCTCCAGGTTCCATCTGTCTAGCGCCGTCGTGGACCTTTGCGGCCACTCCCCACGCGGCGCGCGCTGCCGGTTTGATTCCATGGTTCATCGATGTCGACCGCCGGAGCTGGGCTCTGAATCCCGACCATGTGACTGAAATGTTGAAGCGCATGCCGCGCCCGGTGAGCGCCCTGATCGTCGTGTCGCCGTTTGGCGCGCCAATCGACGTCCAGGCTTGGGAGCAATTCGAAGACCGCACCGGTGTCTTAGTGATCGTCGATGCCGCCGCCGCGTTCGATGCCACACGGCCTAGCCACATTCCATTCGTCGTGAGCCTGCACGCCACCAAGATCCTGGGCGCCGGAGAGGGCGGCTTTATCTCGAGCACCGATCCGCAATTCCTGGAGCGTGCGAGGGCCTGCTGCAATTTCGGATTTCAAGGCTCGCGCAACGCCATGCTCCCCGCATTGAACGCAAAGATGAGCGAATACCACGCAGCTGTGGCGCTGGCTAGCCTGGCATGCTGGTCCGAGACGCGCCAGCGACACGTCCGGATTATGGAATGGTATCGGCGCGCCGTCGCACGCCTGGACCGGGTCTCGCTTCAACCGAAGTACGGCCACGGTTGGGTCTCCGGCACCACCAGCGTGCTGTTGCCGCCGCGCACCAGGGAGCGAGTTTCCCAAAACCTGCTGCGGTTGGGTATCGAAACCAGACTATGGTGGGGGACGGGATGCCATACCCAACCGGCTTTCATGGATTGTCCCCGCGGCGCTCTGCCGGTCACCGAAGAGTTGGGCGGCCGGGTTCTGGGCCTCCCACATTTTCCGGATATGCGAAAGCAAGATGTGGACCTTGTGGTCAACTCTGTATCAGAAGCCTTGAAGAGCCGGACTAGCGTGCGACTCCGAATCGCTTAGCTTCCTTTGGGACCGGCACCAGGTGCGCCACATTTCGCGATATGCGTTTTCAACGTCACGCACAATGCCGATTTCGTCCATCAGCGGCGACGCGGCCAGAGCCCGACGGATTTCCTGGCGCAGATCCGGCGTCTTCGGAACAACCGCGGCCAGGTAGAGAGCAATCTTGAGATACTGCTCGGGAGTATGGGCGACAAAATCGGGAAGTCCGGCGGCGGTCAATATGCTCGCGCCAATCCGTTGCACCGGCAGCCTTCCGGCCAGCGTCACGACCGGCACGCCCATCCAAAGAGTATCCAGAGTTGTGGTGCCGCCGTTATACGGAAAAGGGTCGAGCGCTATGTCAATAGCGCCATACTCCATCAAATATTCCGTTGTCATGCTGGCGCCAACAAACGTTAAGCGTTCGGGCGCGATGCCGTCTTCCCCGAACCACTGCCGCAGCCGGCGCTGCTTGGCTTCCGTCTCCAGCCCGTGCCATTTCAGCAGCATTCGGCTCTCGGGGACCAGATGCAAAATGGCCGACCAGAGTCTTACCACGTCACGATTGATCTTTCGTGAACTATTGAAGCACCCGAATGTAATGTAGCCTCGCTCGAAATACGGCGCTGGGGCCACCGGAACATTGGCGGTCGGGCGATAACAGCACAGACTGCGCGGAAGCCGGTAAACGGTTTCGGTGAACAAAGGCTCGGTGCCGGGACACGGCATCTGGGCATCGCCAAGAAAGTAGTCCATGGTCGACATACCAGTCGTACTTAGAACTCCCAACCACGAAACCTGAACCGGAGCCGGCTTCAGCGCGAACGCCAGGTAGGCCGAACCCATGGTATGCCCGGCCAGGTCGACCAGGATGTCGATGCCATCCACGCGGATGCGCTCCGCCAGTTCAACAGCCGGCACCCGAGTTGGAACGAAGTTGTCCACGCTCCCGCGGATATAGTCGGTGATATGGTCTGTTTTAGCGCCGATTGCGTACACGAACACCTCAAATCGCGAGCGATCGTGGCATTCAAGGACGGGTATCAGAAGCTTCGCGATCGGATGCCCATATAAATCAGGGGACATATAACCGACTTTGAGACGGCGCTCCGCGTCCGGGGTGTTCGTGTGCGGACGAATTTGGTTCGCCAAGCGGGCGGTATGACAAGCATTCCAGCGCCTAGCTTCCGCGTACAAGCTCTCCGGCGTCGTTTCCGGCAGAAGGTTCATGTCGAACAGCAAGCCGCTGTGGAATTCACTATGCGGAACAATTTCGAGGGCCCGGCGCATGCTCCAGAGCGCCCCCTCGCTGTCATCCAGCTCCGAGCAGCACTTACTACGGATAACCAGCGCTAAGAAATACTTCGGATTCGCTTTCAGGGCGCGATCAGCGGCTACGATGCCATCCATCCACTTCTCCTCAGACCAATACATACGGGCGTACAAGGCCTGAACGGATGCCTGGCGTGCCGGGTCAAGCCGCAAAGCGTTGCCCAGGTGGTCGCGTGCTCGTTGGTTGTCGCCCTGATGTTCGTATGCGCAACCGAGACTAAACTGCCCTCTTGCCCACGCAGGTCTTCCAGATACCACTTCCAGCAGGAGCTTTACCGCGGCCTGAGAGGAGTCGTCAGTGGCGAGGTTGCGGTTGTGCCCTAAAGATTGCCGAAAACAAGTGACACTTTCGGAGAAGCGACGACAATCCAACATCAGGCAGCCCAATTCGGACCACGCATCGGCGCTGTGCGGGTCGATCCGGACGGCCTTGCGGTAGGCTTCTTCGGCGTGCAGTAAGTCCCCGGATTTGCGGAGGGCGTTTCCCTGGCGTACGAAGTCGGCTGCGGAAGGACTTCTACCCAAACGAGCGGTATGCTTTGGCACGTTCTTGTTTGCGGCCTGTAGCTAATGAATTAAGTGCAACGCAGACCAATAATTCTCGGGCGAGCTGAAAAAAAAGAGCGAAGACGCCCCGCAGGACGCCCCCGCTCGCTTATAGAAGGACCACTTCTGTTTGAGCTCCCCTGGAGATTACTTCAGGAGTGTAAGAATATTCTGCGGCGCCGAATTGGCTTGCGCGAGCGCTGCCACACCGGCCTGCATTAGAATCTGGGCTTTAGTAAGGTTAGCTGCCTCAGTTGCCAAATTGGCGTCACGAATGCCCGATTCGGCGCTGGCCAGGTTGGTGAGTTGGGACTGCGCGAGGTTAATGGCGTAATTGAATTGGTTTTCGCCTTTTCCAATCGTGGCCTGAGCGCTGCCCAGCGCCGAGACTGAGTTAGCGAGCGCCGTAACCGCGGCCTGAGCGCCCGATTGCGTGCTGATATCAGACGACGCGCCCGTGCCCACGTCCGCCGACTGCGTAATTGTATTGGCGACGGCCACGAAGCCGGTTGCGGGAGTGGTGCCACCGGTGGTATAAGTCTGGCCGAAATTCACGTTAAACTGCGATCCGGCGCCGCTGGCGAACGAGATATTACCGCCAGTTTGATCGACTACGGCAACGATGCTCCGAACCGCGGAATTGTCGCTAGCCTGCAGCGCGGCATTGATCTGGGCGACCGCGCTGGTAGCAGTCGTGTTCGCCGTGGTGCTACCGCCTATGTTTACGCTAGCGGTCTGGGGAGTCCCGCTGGAATCGTTGATTGAAAAGGTAAGCAACTCGTTGGGGGTAACGGTCGCCGAACTGCTGAAGACCATCGTAGTAAAGGCAAGCCCGGGGCCTTCTTGTTTGTTGGTGGTATTAATCGTTCCGGCAACCTGCTGCGCTCCCTGGGAGATGAATGAGTTCGCACTAGCGGCGGCTGCGCCGACTGCACTGGTAGCGCCATTGTTACCAAAAGCGCTGCCGGACGTGAAGTTGCCCATTAAGGCGTTACCGACGGTGTCGTTGGCGGTCACGTCAAAAGCCGAGTTGGCCGACACAAACTGGAGTTGCGATGCGCCGTCTGAGCCGGTGTGGATCTGGACTGAGATGTGGGCCGCTGCGAATGCCTGAGCCGCGGCGCTGCCTTGCAGCCCGGCGCTCGCGATGCCGGCGTTGATGGCAGCAGTGAGTGTGCCTGTGTCTGCTACACCCTGCATGCTGGCAGTTACTGTGATGGCCGCGCCTGCACCGCCGGAGAACCCCGGGCCTTGGATGGTGAAGGTAATGTTGTTGTTGTCGGTAGCAAGTTGGGTAGAGTTGGCCGCCAGGATGCCCGATACGCTGGTGTTTGTTCCGGCGCTACTCACGGCTCCGGCATTTAGATTGTACATACCCGTGTCAGCCCCGCCAGGGACAGCCTGCCATCCTGACGTGAAACCCTTCAAACCTAGACCCTGGGTGTCCACAGTAGAGGCGCTGAGATCCACTGAAACGGTGCCGTTAGCGATGACGGCCGCATTGTTCGTACCCTGGCCGCCGCCGATGAACACGCCCAGGCTCTTGGCGTATTGTCCACCCTGATTGAGACCGATGGATTGCGCTTGACGGTCAATTTCACCCAACACGCTCTGGAATTCACTGTTCAACTCCTGCCGTCCGGCCGTGCCGCCGGCGAAGGTGCCCGAAGCCGATTGCGTCGCCAAGGTGCGGGCGCGATCGAGAAGCTGAGAAATGTTGCTGATGCCGCCGTCCATGATCTGCAGCTGGCTTAAGCCGTCATTGGCGTTCTGAACGCCTTGGGTCAGCACGGCTTCAGTCGATCGATAGCCGTTGGCAATGGCCAGGCCGGCCGCGTCGTCGCCGCTGTTGACAATGCGAAGTCCCGAAGTGACCTCTTGAATGGTTTTGCTTTGGAAATTGCTGTTGACACGCAGATAATTCTGCGCTTGCAGAGAAGTAACGTTGGTATTGATACTAAAAGACATGAGTCTCTCCCTAGATTTGAGAACTCGATACCATGAACCTTCACGGCTTCGGACCGCCTTTGGCGGACTCCAGAGACGATTTCCGGACGGTTGATCCGGAACCCGCTCTCTTAGCTCTCACCTAAGCTCATCGGAGAGAAGGGTCAGTTTTTGAGTTGTTGCGCAGTTTTTCTAGAGCTTTTTTGAAATCCGCCCCTGTAAGCCCTTGAGCCGCCGCTTCATTTTGTTGCTGTGTAATCCTCAGCTCTTTGCGCAATACCACCGTTTCCCTGGGGGCCCGGATTCCTATCTTGGCGCCTTGCGCTGTGATTGCCAGGACTTCGATCTCCACATCGTTGCCAATCAGCAACGATTCGCCGGCCCGCCTGCGCAACACTAGCATGGGGCCTCCGGACTGCGAGACTCGATGGGATGCTGATGTGAATAAACTCGATCTTGGCGGATGGCCTGCAGACCGCGCCGGGTCTTGAGATTGAGCACCACCGGCGCCATTAAATTGGCAGTGGCGGAAAATCCATCCTGGAGCGAAACGAGCGCCAGCACCAGTACCTCGCGACCCAGTTCCGGCTGCCGCCCGCGATCGAGATCGAGCGCCGCCAGATCTTCCGCCGACACTGCCAGTTCGTAATTCCGATCCGCAACCAAGATGGGAAAGGCAAGAAAACAAAGCATCGGCTGCGTCAAACTCTGCAGGAAAACCAGCGGGGCATTCTCAGGCAATTCGATCAGAACGAAGCGTTTTTCTGCCTCAAAAGCCGGCATGCCATGGGGAAATTCGAAGACCTCTTCCTCGCGGCAGGCGAGAATTCCAAAGTATTTGGTCTGGACTGAAAGCATTCCGGCTTCTGCTGTGCAAGCCAGATACCGTTGTTGAACTCGTTTCCGGTTTCTAGTTTCTGGTTTCTGGTTTCTCGGGTGGCTCGCCTTCAGTCCGCTCCACCACCAACGTGAAATTCGCCACCAGCGCGGCGATCGCCCCTAAGCCCGCCACCAGCGGGGCCGCCAGCACGCCTACCGCGGCGATGCTCAGCGGAATCTCCAGAAAAGTTTGGCCCTTCTCGTCCTTGAGAATGATACGCCTAGCATTACCTTCGTGGACGATGGCTTTGACCTTGTCCACCAGGTCTTTGCCTTTGACCTTGAATTCCTCGTAAAACTTGTTCTCCATGGCGACGACGAGTGTAGCACGCGGAGCGAGCTGGCCCGGTTGCGCTTGGCCGCCTGCCGGATAAAGCCCGGCCCTTCGCCAGATTCCAAGTTCCGCGGTGCTGGTCACCCTACACGCTTAGCGCTTAGCCGCGTGCGGATTACAGGTGCTTGTACGACTCGTCGATTTGAAACGCGCGCTTTCTTCCCGCCGTCACGATATGTCCGCGATATTTTAGCTTCCGGTTGACGATTAAATCGACCTGGCGGCCGATCGGGTAGTCGAACGTGAGGACGTCGTCTTCCTTAAGCTCCATCAGATCTTGCATGCTCATGGTGGGACCTTCCAGCCGGCCATCCAGATGCATATGAGCCGGCCGGATCAGCCGCAGGACTCGGGCTTGCTCCTGCTCGGTGGACTGGCTCTTGCGCACCGACCATTGCTGGTCGAACTTGTGGCGCAGCATCTTAATGACAATGGAAGGGATGCCGATGTTCATCATCCCCGCGTTGTCGCCGATGTGGACTTCCATGCTGACCGCCACCACAGCTTCGTTGGGCGCGAGTATTCGGAGCAGCTGCGGCTCGGTCTCGTGCGCCTGGATGGTGAATTCCATCGGCGTGACCGCGTGCCACGCCATTTTTAAATCATTCAGCGTAATTCGGAACAGCCCGTCCAAGACGCTCTGTTCGATCTCTGTGATTTCCCGATTGACTTTCAGCGGCACTCGCGCGTTGCCGCCCAGCAGCATCTCGATGATGGGAAAAACCAGGGCCGGATTTAT
This sequence comes from Bryobacterales bacterium, assembly GCA_963780485.1. GTDB lineage: Bacteria > Acidobacteriota > Terriglobia > Bryobacterales > Bryobacteraceae > Palsa-89. Next base: position 73,409 of record CAWACO010000001.1, on the reverse strand, counting down.
CTCCAGCACCGCGCGCCTTCGAACGGCTTCATGTCGAGCGCTACCAGACAGGTTGGCGATGGCAGGCACTGGGAGAACTCCATGAACGAAAGCTGTTCCACCGAAACCAGGTTTACCGCTACATAAGCGCGCAGATAAGCAGACAAGCTGGCGGCCAGGCTGCGGGCGAAATTCTCGTGCAGCAGGTGTATGGCGCGGAGTTGGTCTTTGGCGATGCGGTCCGGACGTCGAAAATCGTACGGCAGAGCGCGCTTGGCTGGGTCGTCGTCTTCCGGCGTGTCTCGCAGATTCCGAAATACATCATCGATCTCATCCTGAGATAGAACCCGATCCGTCATCTGAGTATCCATCGGCAGATTCGCCTTTTCTTTACTCAAATGAGTATCGGGATAGGTAATGTTTATTCGGCTGCTAAAATCGGATTGGTGTCGAGCTTCCATGTTCACAATTTTGGGTGCCGTGCGTCGCAGGCCGATGGAGCCGCCATTGAATCGGCTCTGGTGGACCAAGGGATGTGCCCCGCGGGCGTGACTGATGCCGACCTGGTTGTTCTAAATACTTGCACCGTTACGGCTTTGGCCGATGAGGACGTCCGCAAAGCAGTGCATCGCGTGCATCGCGAAAACCCCGAGGCGCGAATTCTGGTCACCGGCTGTTATGCTCAACGGGCGCCTGAAGAGCTGGCTGTATTACCCGGGGTGTATTGGGTGGTAGGGAATTCGCATAAGGTTCGAAATTCCCGAAATCGTCAGCGAGCCGGCTGCACCTTATCATGGCAAATTCACGTGGGCGAAATCCGCGTGGGCGACATCTTCGCCACAGCACGATTTTCTGTCCGCGCCGGTGGAAGACGCCGCCGGCGATCGCACGCGCCCCAACCTCAAGATCCAGGATGGCTGCAACAATCGCTGTTCGTTCTGCATCATTCCGTTCGTGCGCGGCCGCAGCCGCAGCGCGCCCGCCGAACAAGTGATCGCCGCAGGTGCGGAATCTGGCGGGCGCGGTACCGCGAGGTGGTGCTGAGCGGCATCAATCTGGGCCGCTGGGGCCGCGAACCTGGAAGCAGCGCTGCGGCTGGCGGACCTGATCCGCAGGCTGCTCGATGAGACCGCGATCGAGCGCCTGCGGCTCAGCTCGGTGGAACCGATGGACTGGAGCGACGATCTGCTCGAGCTGGTCGCGTCGTCGCCGCGCATCGCAAAGCACGTGCACGCGCCGTTGCAATCCGGGTTCGGATAGCGTGCTGCGCCGGATGCATCGCAAGTACCGGCCGCGGCACTACGAAGAACGCGTCCGGAAAGCGCGCGCCTCGATGCCCGACGCAGCCATCGGCGCCGATGTGATGACCGGTTTCCCAGGCGAGACAGACGAGGAATTCGAAGAGAGCCGGGCGTTTATCGAGAGCCTGCCGTTCACCTATCTGCATGTGTTCACTTATTCCGAGCGGCCGGGAACGCCGGCGGCCGCGAATACCGATCAGGTGCCGCATCGAAATCCGCAAAGAGCGCAACCGGATTCTGCGAGAGCTGGCTGCGCGCAAGAATCTGGAGTTCCGGCGGCGGATGATCGGGCGGACGCTCTCGGTGGTGACGCTGGCCGAAGGCGCGCTATCGGATAATTTCTTGAAGGTGGAGCTAGCGACGCCGAGGGCCGCCAATCAGCTGATCGATGTTAAGATCGGCTCAATCAGCGCGGCTGGCCTGCGCGAGCATTCGGCGCTGACGGTTTTGTAGCGCTACAACCCGGCCATCAGCCCCGCCATCAACTCAATCCCGTCCCACAGGTTCTGCAGCCGGAGGTTCTCGTTGAAGCTGTGCTGATTGTTATCGTGGTTCACGATGGGTGTGGAGATGGTCGGCACCTTCAAGATGGTCTCGATGGTATCTAGCGGCACGCTGCCGCCCATGGTGGGCAGCTTGATCACCGGGCCCCGCGCGCTTTCGGCGGCGGCGATGACGGCCTTGGAAATCGGAAGATCCATGGACGTACGGACGGCGTTGTAGCCGGACTCGCGGCTCGCCACTTTCGCAACTTTCGGATGCGACATGCGCGTCTCGGGGTCGGGATCGTGATCCACGATGAAATAACCTTGCTTGCGGATATGCTCGATCACCCGGCGCACGGCCTCGCGATGATCGATGCCTTTCACCAGCCGGATGTCGAGCGAAGCGGTGGCTGTGGCGGGGATGACGTTGCTGGCCTGCGCCCCACTGCGCGCGCTGCTCATGCCGCGAATATTGAGCGATGGCTGGTTCAGAAGCTCGAGCAGTGTCTTACCACCACCGTCGGTGCGGCCGAGCGCAAATTCCCGCTTCAGGTCTTCGTCGGCCTGGGGCGCCTCGGCCAGTGCGCGCTTTTCGGTCTCGCTCAGATGGCTCAATGCCGTCGTAGAAATGATCGATGAGCACGCGGCCGTCCGAGTCCTTCATGGAAGCGAGCAACTGCGCCAGCAGCATGGCCGGATTCGGCGCCCAGTTTCCATAATGGCCGCTGTGCAGCTCGTGCGCCGGTCCATAAATGGTAATGTCGAGCGTCTCGACCCCGCGTGCTCCAAACACGATCGTCTGGCGGCGGCTTTGATGCACGGGACCGTCGCAAATTAACCAAACATCTCCACCCAAAAGCTCTTTGTTGGCCGAGATGATATCACCCAGGTGCCGCGATCCGGCCTCCTCCTCGCCTTCGAAGATGAAGCGGATATTCGATTGGAGCGGGATATGGGCGGCGTTGAGGGCATCGAGCGCGCTGGCCATGGCGATAATCGGCGCTTTGTCGTCGGAGGCCGATCGGGCATAGATGCGCGACTCCGGATCGAAGCGCGCGCCGGCCTCGGGCAGCGGGATGATCTTGCCGTCCCGATCGAGCGGACGGTCGCGCAGCACCGGCTGCCATGGCGGCGTGGCCCATTCCTTGGGATCGAGCGGCTGGCCGTCGTAATGGGCATAGAAGACGATGGTGCGCCGGGCGTTGGGAGTGCGGATCTCGCCGTACACGGCCGGCGGCGCGCCGGGGACTTCCAGCAATCTCGCTCTTCACGCCGCGCTTTTCGAGAATCTTGACGATGGCGTCGGCGTTGCGGCGGGCGTTGGGTAGGTCGGAGGCAAGGTTGGGAATCGCGAGCAGGTCGAAGAATTCTGAGACGATGGCGCGCTCGTGGGCTTGTCGCCAGGCGCGGGCGGCCTGGGCGGGTGGGGATGGCTGGCCTTCAATCGGCGCGAACCAGCAGAAATAAAATCAGCCACAAAGAGATGCGGATGTTCACGGAATCTCATTGTGCCAGATGCGGCGGGGGATTTCAGCGGCGCGTCTTGCGTGCTGGTGTTCGTTTAGCGATTTGTACAAGAGCCTCAACGCATCATTGACCGCTGCGGAGTTCGGGAACATCTCAGCGACCTCCGGTGCAAGGACGACGACGTTCGTCCCCGCCCGAATCGCTGAGCGTATTTGCCCCGAACGCCTTTGGAAAAGTCGTACTCGGAACGCATGGGAGGCGCCGCGTCGTTTAGCTGATCTTTTCCTCACATCTCCCGCCGGTTCTCCAGCGACTTCCCCATCGTCACCTCGTCGGCGAACTCCAGATCGCTCCCCACCGGGATTCCCATCGCGATCCGCGTCACCTTCACGCCCAGCGGCTTCATCAGGCGCGAAAGATACACCGCGGTCGCTTCGCCCTCTACGGTCGGATTAGTGGCCACAATCAGCTCCTTCACCTCGCCCGATTGAACCCGCTCCAGCAGATTCGCGATACGAAGTTGCTCCGGCCCGATGCCGCGGAGCGGAGAAATCGCGCCGTGCAGCACGTGATAGAGACCCATGAACTGGCGCGTGGTCTCGACCGGCAAGATGTTGTGCGGCTCCTCCACCACGCAGATCACCGCATGATCGCGGTGCGGATCGCGGCAATAATTGCAGATGTCGCCATCGCTGATGTTATTGCAGACCTCGCAGATTCCCAGTTTGTCTTTCACGTCTACCAGCGCTTCAGCCAGCCGTGCGGCGTCTTCGCGTGGGGTGCGGAGCACGTGAAAGGCAAGACGTTGCGCCGACTTCTGGCCGATGCCGGGCAGTCGCTTGAATTCCTGGATCAGGCGCGCGAGCGGTTCGGCGAAGTCGGGCATGAATTTGTTATGACCTAGCATTCGCAGGTCGTGCGAACTGCAGCCACGCGAGACGTGTCTTCGAACTGCCAACATTGGGCATTAGAGAAGTCCGGGCGGTAGGCCCATGCCGCCCAGCAGCCCGCCCATCTTCTCCTGCGTGGCGTCGTCCACCTTCTTGGCCGCTTCGTTGAAGGCCGCCATCATCATGTCCTGCAGCATCTCGACGTCCCCGGCCACTTCGGGATCGATCTTCACGCCGGTGACGTTCTTCTTGCCGTCCATCTTCACCGTCACCATGCCGCCGCCGGCCGACGCCTCCACGCGGATCAACGCGATCTCTTCCTGCAGCTTCTTCTGCATTTGCTCGGCCTGTTTCATCATGGCCTGCATGTTTCCGGGAAGTTTCATTTGCCCTGCCTTTATTCCTTTAAATTTCGCACCACGCGGACCTGCGCGTCCGGGAACGTCTCCTGAAAGCGCCGCACTTCCGGATGCGACAACGCTCGTTCGGAAACATCATCCTGCGGCGGTCTGGCCTTGGGAGCTTCGGCCAGGTCCACGGTTCCGGCGGTGACCTTGATCCGCATGGGCCTGCCCGCCACTTTCTGCACGACCTTCAGGATATCTTTTTCGTTCAACGCCAGTTTGAACTCTTCCGGTGTCGTGAACAATAGCTCGCCGTTCGACTCCGTGATTTGTGAATGCTCGACCGCATCGGCGGTGAACTGCATTCCAAGTTCGGTCAGTGCCGAGTGCAGGCGGTCTTTCCACGGACCGGTCTGCTGCGGCTGACTCTGTGATGCAGGCATCTTGGCGGGCGCTGGTTTAGTGGGCACTAGTTTTGCGGGCGCTCCTCCGCCCGCACTCCCTAATCCCGCAATCGCCTCCTCAATCGGCAAAAGCTTGCCGGCCTGCACCAGCCGTAGCAGCCCGACCTCCAGATGCAGCCGCGGCTGCAACGAAGCCTGCAAATCCTTGAATAGATCGAGCGTAAGCTGCAAATACCGCGTGAGGTCTTCTTCGGAAAAACCACCAGCGATGTGCACCAGCCGCTCCTGCTCATGCTGCGATGCTCCAATCAGGCGCGTGTTCGCTCCGGCCACCTTGGCCACCAGCAGATTCCGAAAATAGCGCGCCAGCTCCCGGCAAAAGTGCTGCAAGTTGCGGCCGTTCCGCTCCAGTTCCATCACCAGGTCGAGCATGCGGCGCGAATCCTGAGCCGTCAAAGCCTCGGTCACCTCGCCCAACGAGTCGAGCGAAAACATGCCGAGCAAATCCCGCACCTCGGCCGCGCTAAGCTTCAGCCCGCAGCAGGCGATGGCCTGATCGAGCGCCGACAAAGAATCGCGTACGCTGCCTTGTCCAGCCTGCGCCAGCACGCTCAGCGTCTCGGGATCCGTTTGGATGCCCTCCTTCTGGCAGATCTCCTCCATGCGCTTGACTACTTCGGCGAAATCGACTGACCGAAAGCTGAACTGCTGGCAGCGCGACGCGATGGTGGTCGGGATCTTGTGCGCCTCGGTGGTGCAGAGCACGAAAACCACCCAATCGGGCGGCTCCTCCAGCGTCTTGAGCAGCGCATTGAAGGCTTCACTCGTGATCTGATGCGCTTCGTCGACGATGAAGACCTTGTAGCGGTCGCGTGCCGGCCGGTAGCGCACGTTTTCCCGCAACTCACGCATTTCGTTGATGCCGCGGTTCGAGGCCGCGTCGATCTCGATCACATCCGGGGAGTTTCCGGCCGTCACTTCCAGGCAACTGGCGCACACGCCGCAGGGCGTTATGGTCGGCCCTTGAATGCAGTTCAGGCATCGCGCCAGGATGCGAGCCACGGTGGTTTTTCCGGTGCCGCGCTGGCCGGAAAGAATGTAGCCGTGCGCGATCCGCTGCTGGGAGATGGCGTTCTCCAGCGTGGTGCGGACGTGCTCCTGGCCGATCAGCTCCGCAAACGACTGCGGACGGTATTTCCGGGCGATAACCTGGTACATGAAGGCGTGAGCGGAGATTATGCCAGACCCCGGGTAATCCGCGGCACACGAGCTAAACCGCTACCGTTGCTTCCTTCCGGACCTGGCGGGGTTCACAGCCGCCCGTTGCACGAAGCCCGGAGCCTGACAACCTACCATGCTAGCATGCGAGGTCGCCTGTGCTATGATCCGTTAGTGCGCCAGCAGGCGTGCCCCATTGCAGTTCAGATCAATTCTGCCGATCTATCGACTTGTGGATGTTCCGGTTCAGATGTGGGACTACGAACCCGAGAAGGCCGCCACATGAAGCCAAATAACGCCAAATCAAACAGTTGCTCGCGCTGGCCCTGGTTCATCTGCCTTCTGTGGCTCGCTTCGGCGGTAGCTGTTTCAGCCCAACCACGCTTGACGCTCCAACAGGCCGGCTCCCGCACGCCGCCCGACTGGACTCCCACGTATGAGACTCAAAACGTGATTGTTACCGGCCAGGTCTCCTTGCGGCCCATCTGGGTAAGCGATTCCTATTACGTCGCCATTCAAGACGACGCCGGGTACGGACTCTTACTGCAGGGAAATATCAGCCAATTTCAGACCATGGAGCCTGGCGATTGGGTGGAAGTACAAGGAATGATCGTCCGCCGGGGAGGACGGCCGGTCCTTTTGCCGAGCGATATTCGAAAATTCGGCCATGCAGCCCCGCCGCCGGCGAAGGTCGTAAGGGCGTCCGATCTGGCTTCGTTTCGCTATATCGGCGTTCTCGTCACTACCGAAAGCGTCGTGAATGACGATGACGACAACGCCGGCGGAGACTTGCTCTTGATAGGAGAAAAGGCCAAGGACCTGAGTATCTTCCTTCCCCGGACGCGCCGTGATACCGGCCCGCATCTCAACGGACATCGGGCAGGCGACAGGATTCGGGTCACAGGCATCGCCAGCCAATACTGCACGCTGCCGCCCTATGACCACTATTTTCAGATCCTGATTCCCAGCCCCGCCGCCGTGGTCGACGCTGGAGCGCGGATGGATCATCCAACCGCCCGTTCTGCTCGCATCTCTGATCGTCGGCACCGCGTTGCTTGCAATCTGGTGGTTCCGGGAGCGCCGCATGGCAACTCTTCGAAGGCAGATGCGAGTCCTGAACGCGCTGGGCGAAGAGGTGATCGCGGCCACATCGCCGGCCGAGATTCTTCGCCGATTGACGCTCACGCTGCCGGAGCTGTGGAACTCAACCGGCGTGGGTCTATATATACAGAGCCGCGGGGCGAAGATGCTGGAGCGCGTGCAATCCACCGACTCGCCCACCGAGTTCATCGATCTGGATGCTCCCAAGGGCGCTATGGCCTCAGGCGTTACGGCCTGCTTCCGCAATCGGACGTTGGTCGCCATTCCGGACGCGCGCCGCAGTCCCTTTTTCCGCAAAGAGGAAGGGCCGCCCGCTCCCCGCTCAGTGCTCTTCATTCCCATGTTCGCGCAGAGCGAGCTGATGGGCGTGCTGGCCCTCTATAATTCCGGCAACATTCATTATCATGGCCAGGCTGAACAAGCCGCCATGCAACACTTGGCCAATCAAGTCGCCACGGCGCTCAAGCTTCAGGAACAGCAGTCGATTCGCGAGCAGCTGTTCCGGAGCGAGAAACTGGCCGCGGCGGGCCAGTTGATTTCCGACGTCGCCAACGAGCTGCGCTCCCCGCTCGAATCCATCGCAGCGCTGGCCTCGGCATTGCGGTCGCGACAAGATCGGGAATCGCACAACGAGCTGCAGTCCATCGCCGACGAGGCGAGCCGGGCTTCGGAGACCGTTGCGCGGCTGGTTTCGTTTGCCAAGGTAGAACAGTCGCAAGCCGAGCGAGTGGACCTGAGCGCGATGCTGTCCGGCCTTTTGAAATTCCGCGCGCCGGAGTGGAAGGTAAAAGGCGTCGAAATCCGGTCTCAGCTTGCTCCCAAGTCCGCTATTGTGATCGGATCACCCGGACAGTTGGAGCAGGTGCTGCTGAACCTTCTGGTGGACGCTGAGAAAGCTGCCGCCGAAGCGCGCGAGAAAACCATCACCGTCTCCAGCAGCCTGCTTGCCAAGCGCGTGCTGGTGGAGATTTCCTATCCCACCCGCTCCCCGGATCTACAGATTGCCGAGGCCGTGGATGGCGATCATGCCGGATCGGAAGCCCTGGGCCTGGGTGTTTGCCGCGGGATCATTCAAAGCCATGGTGGCGAGTTCCGAGTGGTCCGGCTTTCGCCTACTCAAGCCCGCTTCGATATTGAGCTGCCCGTCATCGAGACCCGCCAGGCCGTAGCCGGTGGGCCGCTAGAGTTCCAGGGAAGCGGCCGGCAGTTGACCGTCCTGGTGGTTGAGCCGGATCACAAAGTGCAGCGTCAACTTCTGCAGTTGCTCGGCAATCGGGGGGACCGTGTGGTCCCCGTATCCAGCGCCGAAGAGGGCGCCGACCTGGCCCAGCGATTGCATTTTGACATGGCCATTTGCGCGGTGCGCCTGCCCGGTCTCAATTGGGTGGAGTTCTTCGAACGCGTTCGCCATCAGGTGGGCGGATTCGTTCTTCTGACCGATGGCTTCGACAACGATCTGGCCCGCGCGTTTCAAGGCGGCGAAGGCTTCGTGTTGAGCAAGCCCATCGACGAAGTGGAAGTGCAGCGCATCTGCCGGGCCGTCGAAGAGCGCGCCGCTGTCAGTAACTAGCGCTAGAATTAGAAAAAGCGTATGGCTCGCAAATCATTTCTGTTTTTTGTAGCGATCGGACTCCTCAGCGCAGCCAATAAGTACACCGGGCCGGTTCCGCCGAAGCCGGATATTCCCTACCTGCTGCATGCCTCCAACCTTATAGAAACCGAGACCGGACAGGTGCGTGAAGAAAGCCGCAAGAGCGACACGAACTATGTCATCGTGGGCGCCAGCTCGCCGGCCCGCACGCCGCTGGCCGAGCCGATTTTCATCATCGACGCGCAAAAATCCTCGCCCGAGCGGTTCGAGCTCTACCGGCTGGATGTAAAAGGCGGCAATCGCGAGGTCTCGTTTTCAGGACGTCGCCGGGGCGGAAACCGGGCGCTGCATTTAACAGTCACCCCGCTGGGCGGTCACCTTTATAAGATCGAGGTCGACGAGCCGCTTGAAAACGGCGAGTACACTCTCTCTCCCAGCGGCGACAATCGTGCCTTCTGCTTCGAAATCTACTGAGCGAGTCAGTCGGGCATTTCCGCTCATGAGAGCCGCTTCGATCCTGGTCGCGCTGTTGATACCGTGGGCGTGGGCAACGGAGGCGCCTTCAGGCGAAGAGATATACAAAAGGCGCTGCTCGGGCTGCCATGAGCAGGTGAATCCGCGCATCCCGCCGCGCGAGGCGCTGCAAAAGATGCCGTCGGCGCGTATCCTCCGGGCGCTCGATTCGGGGGCGATGATGGCGATCGCGTTCACACTGCATCGCGATGAACGGATCGCTGTGGCTAACTACCTCGGCACCAACGAGACCCTTCCGGGGCCGGCCGCCAGCGCATACTGCGCCGATCGAAGCGTGAAATTGAGTGCTAGTCCAGCGGGCTGGAACGGATGGAGTCCCGGTGTAGCGAATGCGCGTTTTCAATCCAGTGAGCTGGCCGGCCTCAGCGTCGACGGTGTCCGCAAGCTCAAACTCAAGTGGGCCTTCGGATTCGACGGCGACGTCACAGCGTTTGCGCCGCCCACGGTTCTAGATGGTCACCTCTTCGTCGGTAGCGCCGGCGGCGTAGTGCACGCGATGCGAGCCGACAGCGGCTGCCTGGAATGGGTCTACCAGGCCAACGGCCCGGTGCGATCCTCGATTACGGTTGCTCCACTTGATGGCGGACGCCGGTACGCACTTCTCTTCGGCGATATGACCGGCTGGTTTTACGCGCTCGCGGTCGAATCCGGCAAGTTGCTCTGGAAAATCCGGGTGGAGGACCACGATTCCACGCGCTTGACCGGCGCACCCATCGCGCACAATGGCGTTGTGTACGTGCCCGTCGCTTCTTGGGAGGAGACGCGCAGCTTGAATCCCGAATATGCCTGTTGTACGTTTCGCGGCAGCGTCGTGGCTTTGCGCATCCCGGACGGCGAGCAGTTGTGGAAGACCTACATGGTGGATCCGCCCAAGGAGGCCGGGAAGAACTCGCGCGGGATTCCGATGGTGGGTCCTTCCGGTGTTGGTGTTTGGTCTGCCCCGACCTTGGATGAGAAGCGCGGCGTTCTCTATGTAACTACCGGCGATAATTACTCGGGTCCCGCAACTGAGCTCAGCGACTCCGTCGTGGCTCTGGATTTCAAGAGTGGTCGCGTGGTGTGGTCCAAGCAAATGACGGCCGGTGATATTTTTAACGGGTGCAGAGGCGACCCTGTAGATTGCCCCGGAGGGGGCGGCCCGGATTTTGATTTCGGCTCCTCGGCCATCCCTATCACGCTTCCCGGAGGACGGGAATTGCTGCTGGCTGGGCAGAAGTCGGGAATCGTCTACGCGCTTGATCCGGACAAAAAGGGCGAAGTGGTATGGCAGACTCGCGTCGGCAAAGGTGGAACCAACGGCGGCGTGCAGTGGGGGATGTCTACTGACGGCCAGTTTGTGTATGCCGCCGTTTCCGATCCCGGCCGCACCCGTCAAAACAATATGCTGGATCCGCGCCGGTATGCGCTCGATCCCACTCAAGGCGGAGGACTCACTGCGCTTCGGGTCGCTGACGGCAGCAAGGTTTGGTATGCCGCGCCCACGCCCTGCCCGGCCGGAGCGCCCGCCGGCTGCAGCCCATCCCAGCCCGCCGCCGTTACGGGAATTCCAGGCGCAGTCTTCTCCGGCGCCGTGGACGGCCACATGCGAGCGTTTTCATCGGAAGATGGAAAGCTTCTCTGGGATTTCAATACTGCGCGCGAATTTCCCACCGTCAACGGAGTCAAGGCGCATGGAGGTTCACTCGATGGGCCGGGCGCGGTGGTGGTGAAAGGCATGGTCTTCATCAATTCCGGCTATCCGCGCAATGGGGGCCTTCCGGGAAACGTGCTGCTCGCGTTTGAGGCGCAGTAAACACCCGCCTGACGACACTTGCGATAGAATTGCCCTACCCATGGCCACGCAGCCAGCCTCCGCAGGCATCACACAATCCCCCGAAGCCCCGTATCCTTCCCAGCGATACGCCTGGTACGTGGTCGGCGTGCTCACTCTGATGTACGTCTTCTCTTTCATCGATCGCCAGATCTTCGCGCTCATCGTCGGGCCGCTTCGCCGCGACCTTCAGATCACAGACACGCAAGTCAGCGTTTTGCAAGGATTCATCTTCGCGGTGTTCTACACCTTTTGCGGCATTCCGCTAGGCCGGATGGCCGACAAATACAGCCGGCGCGGGATCATCGCTTGCGGACTGGTGGCCTGGAGCGGATTTACCACCATGTGCGGGCTGGCGAAAAACTTCGTACAGATGCTGTCCTGGAGGATGGGCGTCGGCGTGGGAGAAGCCGCGCTGTCGCCGTCAGCTTATTCGATCATCACCGACTATTTCCCCAAAGAAAAGCTGGCCACTGCAATAAGCGTTTACTCCATGGGCATTTACATCGGCTCGGGCATGTCCTACCTGTTGGGCGGGATGGTGGTCCGGTTCGCATCCGCCAAGGAACTGTGGACGCTGCCAATAGTCGGTGCGGTGCGGCCCTGGCAGCTCATCTTTCTGGCCGTCGGACTCCCCGGATTGCTCGCCTCGGCTCTGCTCTTCACCGTGCGTGAACCTTTGCGGCGCGGGCTCGCTGCTAATGCGCTGGCCACCTCGGCTCGTCAATCTTTCGCATACATCTTCAAGAACAAGCGAACGTTCCTGTGTCACAACATCGGATTCGGACTGCTCTCGCTGGTCTCCTACGCGAACGGCGCGTGGGTGCCCGAATTCTTCCGGCGCGTCTATCACTGGGACATTCCGACCACGGGGCTGGTATACGGTTCGATGGTCACCATTTTTGGATCGCTCGGAATCGTAGGCGCGGGCCGGATCGCCGACTTCGTGCGCGCCCGCGGTACATTGCAGGCCAACATGCTGGTGGGCGTGTTCCTCGCGCTGCTTTGGATCCCATTCCACTTCCTTTTGTTTTTGGCCCCCACCAGCCGATGGGCCGTTCTGTGGCTCGCCCCTGGTTGTATCTTCGCGGCCGCTCCATTCGGAATCGCGCCCGCCGCCATCCAGCAGATGATGCCCGCGTCCATGCGTGGCCAGGCCTCCGCAGTTTATCTGTTCATCCTGAACTTGATCGGTCTCGGGATCGGACCGAGCGCCGTGGCGATGTGCACGCAATATTTGTTCCGCCGGGACGCCGCCGTTAACTATTCGCTGCTGCTAGTCAGCGTAACTGCTTGTCTTCTCGCCGCCGCGCTGCTGGCAAGTGGATTGAAGCCGTTTCTCAAGAGTTTGGACCGGCTGCGAAACTGGAGCGCCGAACAGCGCGCCTGAATCCGGATGACGGAGCGAACACCCTACCTGGCTACGAGAGTGGCCGCGCCTTACTCGGATCTCCGGCGAATTCCGGTTTCTATCTTGCTGGATAACGTCCGTAGCATGTATAACGTTGGAGCGTTTTTCCGCACTGCTGACGGCGTAGGCTGCGAAAAACTGTACCTCTGTGGCATCACTGGGCGTCCGCCCAAACGCGCAATCACCAAGACCGCTCTCGGAGCCGAGGAGACGGTTCCTTGGGATCACCCTGCCGATTCTTGTTCACTTGTCCAAAGTCTGCGGCAGCGGAATTACGAGATTGCGGCGGTCGAGACCAGTGTCCACGCGGTCGACCTGTTCGACTGGCAACCTCGTTTTCCCGCTCTGCATTCTCTTTGGCCACGAGGTCGACGGCCTCCAACCCGATTTGCTGGCCCTTTGCGATACCCATGTTCGCATCCCCATGCTTGGACGCAAGCATTCACTAAACGTGGCAACCGCAGGCGGGGTGGTGCTTTATGAGCTTCTCCGCAAGTATCGGCAAATGATTGATAAAGCAAGGCTTGCTTAGTGTTGCGTCGATTAGGCCTGCTATTCTACGCAGAATGTGCGTTGATTAGGTTGTGTTGGGCGGTGATTAAGGCTTATAATCTACGCAGGAGTTGCGTAGATTGTATATCCATGAGCTTTCAAACTGGCCCCGCTTCGAATGGGACCGCGAACGGCTGACCGCACCTCTGGCCGATATTCGGCATCGCCAGGGCCGCCTGACCGGTCATATGGAAGCGCTGGGATTCAATCTCCAACAGGAGGCAGTACTCGAAACCCTCTCGGCGGACGTGCTCAAGAGTAGTGAAATCGAGGGAGAGAAACTGAATGCGGAACAAGTCCGATCCTCGATTGCGCGCCGCCTTGGCATCGATATCGGCGCACTAAAGCCGGCCGATCGCAACGTAGAAGGCATCGTTGAAATGATGCTCGACGCCACGCGCCACTACGATCAACCGCTTACCGCGGAAAGACTTTTCGCATGGCATGCGTCCCTCTTTCCTACAGGCCGCAGCCGCATGCACCAAATCACGATTGGGACCTGGCGTCACGACAACACCGGCGCGATGGAGGTTGTCTCGGGACCGATCGGCAAACAACGCGTCCATTTTCAGGCGCCTGCAGCGTCGCGCCTCGACCAGGAAATGCAGGCATTCCTAAACTGGTTCAACACGAGCGCCCCAATTGATCCGGTCCTGAAAGCCGCGCTCGCCCATTTCTGGTTTGTGACCATCCATCCTTTCGATGACGGCAACGGCCGCATTGCGCGTGCCATCGCGGACATGGCTCTGGCGCGTTCTGAAAACAGTCCGCAACGCTTTTACAGCATGTCGGCGCAAATCCGGCAGGAGCGCGAGGCATACTACAGCATTCTCGAGCAAACGCAGCAGGGAACCTTGGACATCACCCCCTGGATGAAATGGTTCCTCGATTGTCTGGGCCGCGCCATCGATGGCGCGCAAACCACGCTCGGCTCGATCCTGGCGAAGGCACGCTTTTGGGAAGAGACCGCCGGCGTTCAAATCAACGATCGCCAGCGTCTGGTGCTGAACCGCCTGTTGGATGGCTTTGAGGGCAAGCTCACGACCTCGAAATACGCCCAGCTCGCCAAGTGTTCCCACGACACGGCCCTCCGGGACATTCTGGCTCTAGTGGAACGCGGCATTCTTGTCCGCAACCCGGCAGGCGGCCGGAGCACCAGCTATGCGCTGGCTGCCCCCAAAATGTTGGACAATGCAAGGATAAGCCGATGAACTCCCTAATTGCTCGCTCCTGCCTTCTGGTCGGCATCGTTTTCGCCGCTCCCGCTTTGCTTCTCGAAGCTCAAGGACCGCCAACCATGTTTCCACCCGTACGCGGCATGCATGAGATGGTGGGCGCCGCCAACAATTTCGAAGTGGAGGCCGGTTACCGGATTCTGACGCAGGGCGGCAATGCCGTGGACGCCGGCGTCGCCAGCGTTCTGGCTGCGAGCGTCACCGAATTGAACCGCTTCGGAATCGGCGGCGAAATGCCGGTGATCATCAAGATGGCCGGACAACCTCCCATGGTCATCAGTGGCGTCGGCGTAGCGCCCGCCAAAGCGACGGTCGAATTCTACGCGCGCCGGTCACCCGAGCCATGGGAAGACTCCGCCCGCATGCCGCCGGTGCCGATGCAAGGAATCCTGTCCGCCATCACACCCGGAGTATTCGACGGTCTGATTCTCGCGCTCGACAAGTACGGCACCAAATCCTTTGCTGAAGTGGTTGAGCCCGCTATCGAATATGCCGACCAGGGATTCCCGATGCTGGAGGAGTTCGGCGGCATGCTGCACAGCTATCAGCGGATACTGGCGCTGTGGCCGGACTCGATGAAGTTCTTTTATCCGCAAGGCGGGCCGACGTCGCGCGGCGAAATCTTCCGCGAACCCACCCTCGCTCACACCTTCAGGGAGCTAGTTGCGGCCGAAAAGAAGGCGCATGGCAAGCGTGCCGACAAACTGCGCGCCGTACGCGACCTGTTCTACAAAGGTTCAATCGCCCATCGCATCGCCGACGCCAGCGAGAAGTATAACGGCCTGATCGCCTATGAAGACCTGGCGAATTTCCACGCCGATCTCGAACAGCCCAAGATTGGGACCTACCGCGGCTATGAGATTTATAAGCCCGGCTTCTGGACCCAGGGACCGGTGATGATCGAAGCTCTGAACATATTAGAAGGCTTCGATCTGAAAGCCATGGGCCACAACAGCCCACAATATCTGCACACCGTGGTGGAGGCCACCAAGCTGGCGTTCGCAGATCGCGACGAATACTACGGTGACCCGAAGTTTAGCAAGATCCCCGAGGAAATACTGCTATCGAAGGATTATGCGGCCGAGCGGCGCAAGCTCATCGACCCGCAGCACGCCTCCATCGAGCACCGGCCCGGCAGCTTTGGTCACCGCATTACAATCCCAACCACTACGGCGGCAGTTGGTGCGGCCAACGATACGACCTGCGTTAACGTAGTGGATCGCGAGGGCAACGCATTCAACGCTACACCGAGCGGCGCGTGGCTGCCGTCGGTAATCATGGGCGACACCGGAATTCCGCTGACCAGCCGACTGCAGTCCTTCGTTATGACCCCTGGACACCCTAATCAGTTGATGCCCGGCAAGCGGCCGCGCGTGACGCTGAGCCCGACCATGGTAACCAAAGCCGGAAAGCTCGAGCTCATCATGTCGACACCCGGCGGCGACAATCAGGACCAGGCACTGTTGCAGGTGCTGGTGAATATGCTCGACTTCGGCATGAACCCGCAAGAGGCCGTCGAAGCGCCGCGCTTCCAGACTGAGCATTTTTTCAGCTCCTTCGGCAATCACGAATTTGTGCCGGGGAAGTTGAATCTGGAGGGCCGGATTTCACGGTCTACAGTGGATACGCTGAATACGCTGGGCCACCGGGTGACGGTAACGGGCGACTGGAGCAACTCCTCGGCGCCCACCGTGATTCAGGTCCACAACGACGTGTTGAATGGCGGCGCCGATCCACGCCGCGCGCGGTTCATCTTTGGGCGATAAGCTCGGGAGGAAGGTAACCCTACGCGGTACGGATGATTTGCTTACGGGTGGATTGCCAAGGTAATGTTGGCTTGGGTCTGGCTTCCGCCGATGGTTACGCTGACCGGCACTTGGGTTCCCGTAGTGCTTCCCACAGGAACCACGACGTTGATCTGCAGAACACCGATGATGGAACCGACGACCGGGCCGGCGTAGGCCACACCCGCGCTGGCGTCGACCCCACCGATCATGACCGTCGGCAGTGGATTCACCTGCGGCATACTAGCCAGGCCGGGCGGAATCACAAATCCTGTATCAGATGAACCTCCTAACAGTGGCGTGCTATCGAACACACCTTCACCCGTCAAATAGAGAATCACCGTGTCGCCGATCTTAGCCAGGTTTGTGCTGGAATTGAGCGTGTATAGCTTGGTAGCCGCGCTGTAGTTCAGCGCAGCCGCCTGCCCTGTTCCCGAGCCGTCGGCAGTGAAGAGGCCAGGGGCTGTGGCCGCAACGGTTACGGTAGCAGTTACCGGCGGATTGCTTCCGTTTGTAACTGCAACCACGTTGCTGGGTCCGATCACCGCTTCGTAGGGGATCTGGATGGAAATCTGGTTCTCGCTGACATATATGAGCGGCGCGGGCCGGGAATCGACCGTGACCGATACACCGCTGGCGGAGGTCGTATCCACAAAACCACCGGCGGTGATCGACATCGGAGCGGGCATCGCCGGTCCGAGGTTGGAGCCGAAAATAGTCACCAACTCGCCGCGGCTCACCGTACCGATATCAGGTGCAGTGACGGTGCCAGTCGCGTAGCTGGCGGCGTCCACGACGGCTCCGATCACCGCGGCGTTGGCGACGACGATATCAACTGTCGCCAACGAGTCTCCGCCGGGCGTCGGATTCGACACCAGCACCCTCAACGTCGTTGGCGTGGTCAGCATAGTGGCCGGTATAACCGCCTGCAAGAACGTGGAACTATCCTTGAATGGGGTGGTGGCCAAAGGCGTGGCCGCTCCCCTGACCTTGGCGACCGTCGCGCTGTAAAAATTCGTCCCGTAAATGGTGATGGTCTGCGCAGAGCCACCGAGAGGCAAAATGGATGGCCACACGCTCGTAATGGTCGGCGTCGAACTGTTCACCGTCAGATTCACCGTAATTGTCTGCGACTTCACCGTCACGACCGCGCCGGAGGCGACCACGGTGATCTTGCCCACGTAGGGCGTGGTTTGCGGAGCTAGCGCGGCCGGGTTGACGGAAATCATGAGCGGGTATTCCTCGCCCGCCGTCACTACGTCCGGCTGCCCGACGCCTTTGAGCGTGGTCACGGTCAGCCAAGGGGACCCCGAGGTAGCAGTGAACGAAATCGGCGCGCCGTTGGTCGACATTGTTACCGGCTGAGCCGCCGGGGAACTGGGCGGCGACACGAAATTCAACGTGGTGGCGCTTAATGTCAGTGTGGATGGAGCCGGCGTCACCTCCAACGTCACTGGAATCGTCACTGGCGCTATACCGGTCACTGTGACCGTCACCGATGAACTGTACATTCTCGCAGAGAGACTGGTCGGATTCACACGCACAGTCAGAGTGCCCGGCACCGTGCCGCTAACCGGGCCCACGGTGAGCCATGGGTCTGTTCCCGGACTGGTGGCCGTGAAAGTTGGCGTTCCCGAGCTAGCCTTCACCGTTACCGTTTGGGCCGCCGGCAATGTGGTGGCCCCTGTCTGATACGTGAAGGTCGCGCTCAAGGGGGTGGCCGTTACCGTAACTGTAGCTGCCTGCGTCGTGAAAGTTAAAGTGGCACAAAGCAGGAATATTTTGTTCATCGTTCTCACCACCGGCCTTATCGACCAGATACGCGACGTTATGAAAGGCGGTCTTCCGAGCCCGCTGCCCGCGGTTTGTGTCATGATTCTTCCATGAAGCTCGCCCTGGCCACATTGCTCTTCGCCGCCAATATTCTGGCGGTTGACTCCGGTCTCGAAACCATCGTCAAGATCGATTCAGGCTGGGTCGCAGGCGGTGGAACCGCCGTACGCTCTTATAAGGGAATTCCCTATGCCGCGCCTCCCACCGGCGATCTGCGTTGGAAGCCGCCTCAGCCGGTCAAGCCCTGGAAGGGAATCCGGGTCGCCAAAGAATTTCTTCCGATCTGTCCGCAGCCTCAATTAATGGTGGGCACGCCCCAAAGCGAAAACTGCCTGGGCCTCAACGTCTGGACCCCGGCTCACTCGGCTTCCGACAAACTTCCGGTCATGTTCTGGATCCACGGCGGCGGATTCCAGATCGGCGCCAGCTCGCAATCCGTTTATGATGGCGAGCCGCTGGCGTCGCAAGGCGTGGTGCTGGTGAGCATCAACTACCGCATGGGCATTTTCGGCTTTCTCGCTAGTCCAGCGCTGAGCCAGGAATCGCCCAATGGCTGCCTCGGGCAACTACGCATTGCTCGATATGGTGGCAGGGCTCCAATGGGTAAAGCGCAACATCAGCGCTTTCGGCGGCGATCCGAACAACGTGACCATCTTCGGTGAATCGGCGGGGGGCACCGCGGTCATGCTTCTCATGGTGATGCCGCAGTCGGAAGGCCTGTTCCAGAAAGTGATCGCCGAGAGCGCTTGGTCACTGTACACGCCGATCAGCCATCTGAAACAATCTTGGTACAGCCGCATCCCGATGGAAACATTCGGCGAGAAGCTGGGCAGCGACCTGGCGGCGCTGCGATCAAAGAGCACCGCCGAAGTTTTGAAGCTGGCCGGTCCGATGCAGCTTGGTGGCGAAGCAGCCGACCGGGGCGAAAGCTATATGCCGGTGGTCGACGGCTGGTCACTACCCGACGATCCAGCGCGGCTGTTCTCCGAAGGCAAATTCCATCATGTAGCAATAATCGCCGGCACCAACGCCGACGAAGGAACGCTGCTAGGCGGTCCGCCCGTGCACAACCTGGCCGCGCTGCAAAAGTGGGCCCAACAACAATTCGGCACGCAAGCGGACGGGATGCTGGCCGCTTATCCGGCGTCCACCGATGCAGATGCCTACGACGCGGCGACGCATGCGTCGGGCGATTATCTGTTCCTGCAAGGCACCCGCTCGGTGCTGCGAGCGGCGGCGAAAGCGAATCCGAAGACCTATCAGTATCAGTTCACGCGCTTGAATGGCATCGGCCGGAAAATCAAGTGGGGCGTGTTTCATGCCTCCGAACTCCCATATGTCTTCGGGACGCTTCCCGATTCGGCGTATGGGACCCAGCCTACGATGCTCGGTGATTTTTCTCCGGACCCCGACAGCTACAGCGACCAAGACGCCCGATTATCGAAGGCTATGAGCGCCGCCTGGGTACGGTTCGCCAAGACCGGCGATCCGAACGGGCCGGGTTTGGCATCCTGGCCGCGCTTCAGCGACGGGAAAGAAAGCTATATGGAATTCGGCGACCAGATTGTCGTCAAGACGGCGCTGCGCAAGAATCAACTCGATTTTCTGACCGGCTTCAGTGCGTCGCAGCGTGCCCGCAACGGCGGCGCGACGGCAGCCAGCCGCTAGACATAATCAGTGAGGAGCGGCGATAAGCATCTCGTTCTTTATCACGACGCCGCCCTTCATGACGAACTTGACATGCTCCACCTGCGAGATGTCCAAGAGTGGATCTCCGGCGACCGCGACGATGTCAGCGAACTTGCCTTGCTCAATGGATCCCACTTTGTCTTGCCATCCCAGCAGCTCTGAAGCGGTCGTGGTCGCGGCGCGGATGGCCTCCAGAGGTGACAGTCCAAGTTTGCACATGGCTATAATCTCGCGCGCGTTGTGCCCATGATCCTCGGCGCTGGACGGATCGAAGCCATTTGCAATCCGAACGCCAAGTTCGCGCGCCAGCTGGATGTTCTGTCGCGCGTTGTTCAGAACATCTTCCATGTACTTGCGTTGCCGCGGATTGATTACGCTGTCTAGCCGGAAAAAGAAATTCCCTTTCGTGGGCACCCAGTAAGCGTTCTTCTGCTTCATCAGTTCCAAAGAAGTGCGATCGGCAAACCCTCCGTGCTCGATGGAGTCCACCCCGGCGATCAAGGCGTTGCGAATACCTTCCAGGCTGTCCGCATGCGCCGCCACTTTCAAACGCGCTTTATGCGCTTCTTCCACAACCGCTCGGATTTCATCGATAGTCAACGTTGGGTGACCCCAATCGGCGTACACCTTGAGCAGATCTGCACCGAAACCTATCTGTTCCCGCGCAGCCCGGCGCGCCTCTTCGGGGCCGCTGATCATCTGCGCACCCGTGGGAAAATCGCGCAAATCCGCCGAAATTCCAAAGGGGTTGTATTGTCCGACAGCAGCGATAGCCCGAGTAGCCACCTGCATTCGCGGGCCCTCCACCAGGCCCTGATTGACCGCATCCCTCAGCGCCACATCAGCGTAGCCGGAACCTTCATTCTCAACATCCCGCACCGAGGTAAAACCAGCATGCAGCGTGATTCGCGCGTCCGCCGCTCCCTCTAATGCGCGAAAAGCTTGAGATTTGGTGAGCAGGTTCAGACCATAACCATCCGGCCCTGACGGAATCCGAGCCAGCAGGTGAGTATGGCAGTCAATCAGCCCTGGAAGCAGTGTTACGTCGCCCAGGCTGATAACCTCAGCAGAGGAGGGGATAGTCAGGGCAGGTCCCACCGCGCGGATTTTGTCCTCTTCAATTAAAACCACTACATTTGAGACCGCGCTGCCAGCTTTTACGTCCAGCATATGGGACGCTCGGATGGCGATGAGCTTGGGGCGCGTGTTCGTTTGAGCGATAGCGTGGTCGCAGAATCCGAAGGCGAGAGAATACAAAAACAGGGCGCGAGTCAAACACATCTGGCACCTCCCGAAAGATGTGATTCTCAACATAACAGGTTTCTAATGCTTCGACTGAGTTTCGTCGATGGAAGTGTAGTGCGGGTCTACTCAGTTGAATATGTGCTAGAGGGTGATTCGAAGACGCACCTAATCAATATCTCTGCGCCTAGCGCGAAAGCCGCCTTGGACCAGCTTGCAGAGCGTTTTGGCAGCGAGCTTAAAGAGTTTCACATCCAACCCATGGACGAATCCAGCGGCGACAAAGAGGATCCAGGGTAGCCGCTGCCGCTGGCGGCGTGTGCCACACTAGTAAGTGGGATGCCGCTCGTTCCGCCTTATATCGAGTCGCTCCGCCCTTACGAGGCCGGCCGCAATGCCGAAGAAATCCAGCGCGAATACGGCCTGAAACGCGTCTCGAAACTCGCTTCCAACGAGAATCCGCTGGGGAGCTCGCCGCTCGCTTTGGAAGCCATGGCCCGGACCATGGAGAGCCTGCATCTTTATCCCAACGGTGGCCTGGATCTGCGCCGCGTCTTGGCCGAAAAATTCGATCTCAAGACCGAGAACGTAATCGCCGGAAGCGGCTCGGAAGGCATTATGTCCAGGATCATCCGCACTTTTCTGTGCGACGAGGACGAGGTGCTTACCACCGAGGCCGCTTTCATTGGCTTTCAAGTGCTGGCAAAATCGCGCGGCGTCAAATACCGGACCGTTCCCTATAGCGATTGGCATTACGACCTGCCGGCCCTGGCGCGCGAGATCAACGAGCGAACGAAAATCGTCTACCTGGCGAATCCCAACAATCCTACCGGCACCATCTTCACTAAGCACGAGTTCGACGATTTCTACCGGCATGTTCCCGAGCGCGTCCTGATCATTCTGGACGAAGCGTATTTCGAATATGCCAAGGACAATCCACGTTATCCCGACTCGATGCACTATCGCTACGACAATGTCATCACTCTGCGGACGTTTTCGAAAATCTACGGTCTGGCCGGCGTGCGCATCGGTTACGGATTCGCCCACGAAGACCTGATCGCCAACCTGCTCAAGGTGAAGCTGCCCTTCGAGCCCAGCACGGTGGCCCAAGCCGCCGGCATCGGAGCGCTGGCGGACAAGGAGTTCCTGCACCGCTCGCTCGAGCTGAACGCCCGGGGACTGAAGTTTTTGACCGACGCCTTGCGGGAAATGGGCCTAACGGTTGTACCGTCGGAGGCGAATTTCGTGATGACGGTGCTGCCCGGCGCCGAACAGGCGGCGCAATTGAATCGCGAGTTACTCGCGCAAGGCATCATCGTCCGTCCACTTAGTAGCTTCGGTCTTGCCAAACTGCGTTCGCATCTCGACCGGAACGGACGAAGACAATCAGCGTTGCGTGGAGGCAATGCAGAAATCAGAGGTTATTGCAGTATGCAAGAGTTAGCGGAAAAAACCGATCTTAACCGAAAGCCAGCCGATTTCCTGCCGTTAAACGGCACCGACTATGTCGAATTCTACGTGGGCAACGCCAAGCAGGCGGCTTATTTTTACCGCGCGGCCTTGGGAATGAAGCTGGTCGCTTATCGGGGACCGGAGACCGGGACTCGCGATCGCGTGTCTTACGTGGTCCAGCAGGACAAAATCCGCTTCGTGCTCACCGCCCCGCTCCAGCCCGATGGATTCATTTCCGATCACATCCGGCTGCATGGCGACGGCGTCCGCGAGATCGCGCTATCGGTGGATGACGCCGAAGCGGCCTACAAGGAAACCACCAAGCGCGGCGCGCGTGGAATTCTGGAGCCAGGCGTTCAAAAGGACGAACACGGAGAAGTTCGAATTTCGGCCATCGCAGCCTATGGCGACACGCTGCACACTTTTGTCGAACGCAAAAATTATCGCGGCGTTTTTCTGCCCGGCTTCCGGCCGGTCGAAGGCGAAGACACGGTCGCGCGTCCGGTCGGCTTGCGATACATCGATCATATGGTTGGCAACGTCGGCTGGGGACAGATGAACAATTGGGTGGCGTTCTATCGCGACATCATGGGCTTCCAGCTTTATCAACATTTCGATGACCAGGACATCAGCACCGAATATTCCGCCCTCATGTCGAAGGTGATGTCGAACGGTAATGGACGGGTGAAGTTCCCGATCAACGAGCCCGCGAGCGGTAAGAAGAAATCGCAGATCGAGGAGTATCTGGAGTTCTACCACGGCCCCGGCGTGCAGCACATCGCCATGGGCACAGGCGATATTATCGCCACGGTCTCAAAGATGCGCGCGCAAGGGATCGAATTCCTGCGCGTTCCCACCACTTACTACGAAGGTCTTGAAAAACGCTCGGGCAAGATCGACGAACCGATCGATCAATTGGCTGAGTTGGGTATTCTGGTGGATCGTGATGACGAGGGTTATATGCTGCAGATCTTCACTAAGCCAGTAGAAGATCGGCCGACTTTGTTCTTCGAAGTAATCCAACGAAAAGGCAGCCGCAGTTTCGGCAAGGGGAATTTCAAGGCGTTGTTTGAGGCGATCGAGCGCGAGCAGGAAGCGCGCGGAAACCTGTAAATTACTTCTTGGCGGCGGCACTTGAGTTGCACTTTAGCTGACGGCTTGCACTTTCGCGCCGCCCTTCAACTCCGCGTCGAGAATCGGCTTCAACCCCGCCAACTCGATCGGCCCGTTGTAGAGCTTCCCGTTGATGAAGAATGCGGGCGTTCCGTACACTCCGGCCTGTTCGCCGTCGGCCAGATCTTTATCGATGGTCTTCTTGTATTTGCCGGAGTCGAGATCAGCCTGGAATTTGTCCACGTCCAAGCCGATTTCCTTGGCCCAGATTAGCATGTTCTCGCGCGAAAGCTTGCGGAAATTCGCGAACATCACGTTGTGCATCTCCCAGAATTTGCCCTGATCCTTGGCCGCCAATGACGCAGCCGCCGCCAGAGCGGCATGAGGATGCATGGACAACGGGAATTGCTTGTAGATCAGCTTGATGTCTTTCGGATATGCCGCCATTATCGCTTCCGCGTTCTTGACCGCCGACGAGCAATACGGGCATTCGAAATCGGAGAACTCCACCAGCGTGATTTTCGCGTCGCTCGGCCCCAGCACGGGCGAGCCTTCCACAGGAATAACCACCGGATCTTCGAGCAGCTTGGGACGGCGCGATTTCGGCGAGGAATCCATTAATTTGCTGATTTCCATCAGGCTCTTGCCGTCTTTGACGCCCTTGACCGCGATGATCGCCAGCGCTTTGCTATACGAGCAGTTCGGATCAGCGAGCAGGCACTCGGCCGTTTTCAAACCACACTGGCAGGAGCAATCCTGCTCGCGAACCAGCTTGAGCACGGCGCGCTTTTGCACCGCTGTGAGACCGGTCATGTCGATGCGCGGCAGATCGTCGATGGTTTTCCAGTTATCGGGGGCCTTCGGGACCTGCGCGAATAGCGCGGTTGCGGCCAGAATACAAATCAGCTCAATTCTGAGTTGCACGTCTTCATTATAGGCGCTTGGCGGTGTTCCCACCACCTGCGGCCGCTAGCCTCTTTGGAGGAAGCTCTTCAGATCTTCTTCATTCACGCCTGGCTCGCCCGGCGCGACGTTGTTCAGCTTGCCGGCCTTCAACCACCCTTCCAGCTGGTCCACCAGGCTGAACAGGTGATCGAATGAATCGACGATGAATAACAGCGGCTGATAGCGATCGATTTCAAAAGCTTGGTTGATCGCCCATTCGAGCTGGATCGGATAACGCTGCACTTCGGGCGATTCAATGGCATGCGCGATTTCGCCGTGCGAGCTGAGCAGCCCGCTGCCGTAGACCTTCAGCCCGTCCCGGCCGCGCATTAATCCGAATTCGATGGTGAACCAGAAGAACCGCGCCATCGCCCGGATGATGCTGGTCAGGCAATGAATGCGCGTCTCCGGATCGCGAATGCCCGAGACCAGATCCGCGGCCGTGTGCGCGCATTCTCCAAAGCGCACCAGCGTCTCGGCGAAGTGCTTGTCGGTGTGCATCGGAACATGGCCTGCGATGTCGTGGAAAATGTCAGGCTCTGGAAGATAATCGAGCTTATCGGAGCGGCGGATGGTGATGGTGGTGGGAAACTCGCGATTGCGCAGGCAGTCGAAAAACAGAAAGGCCGGAATGTAGCCGCTGACCGCTTTGGCTTGGAATCCCGTGAGAGGGCGCAGGAACTTGTTTACGTCTTCGAGCTTGGGCACTCGGTCGGGATTGAGGCACAGCCTGCCGATTCCTTCCAGAAAATGCTCGTTCGCGTAGCGTTCCCAACGGGGCAGCATTCGCGAATAAAGCTTGCGCCAAGCTTCGTGATTCTCGTCTGAATAAAGCTCGTAAGGCTGAGGGATGTAGAGCTGGCCGTCCTGCTTAGCCTGCCCGATAAACGGCGATTCCGAGGTTGTAAGCCCAGGCGCCGAAAGTGAGGTCCGGCTCATATATTCGTCCCGTCTATTATGATAGCTCAAAACAAGCACCACATAACAGTGGTGTTTATATTTGACCATATCAAATGGTCAGATGTATAATAAGCCATGAAGGAAATTACCCTTCCGGTAAGCGAGTTCAAGGCCAAGTGCCTGCGTCTTCTGGCAGACGTAGAGACCAAGGGCGACCGTATTGTTATCACCAAGCGCGGTCGACCCGTCGCGCGAGTCGAGCGAATCACCGTCGTAAAACCTCGCATGAAAGGCACCTGGAAGGGGCTGGTGAAGATCAAAGGCGACATCGTTCATTTTTCTGACGACCCATGGGAGGTCGAGTCGGATTGATCTCCTATCTTCTCGACACACATATCCTGTTCTGGTGGCGAATGGACTTCTCGCGGCTCAGCAGGGCTCAAGCCCAGATCCTGGACGAATTGGAAGAACGAGACCAACCGGCCGGCTTGAGCGCGATCTCTCTCCGCGAGTTGGCTCAGATGATTCATCGCGGGCGTGCCGTTGTCGACATGCAATTGGACGCCTGGCTGGACAGCATCGATTCACATCCGTTGCTCTCTATCTTTCCTTTGACGGCACAGATCGCCGCCGAAAGCGCCCGCCTGGGCGATGACTTCCCGAACGATCCCGCTGATCAGATCATCGTCGCAACCGCTCGCTGCCACAACCTCACACTTATCACTGCCGACGAGCGCATCCGCAAGTGGGGCCAAGTCCGGTTCGTTTAGCGCCGCCGGCACCCTGCGCCTCCTATACTGAAATTAGGAGCACCACCATGTATCCGCTGAAAAAAGGCAAGACCACCAGTCAAGCCCACGTCGGCATCCCGGAGGGGACCTTTGAAGAAGAGCACGGCCGGCGCGGATTCTACGGCAAGTCCGCGCACCTTTACCATGCGCATCCGCCCACCGGATGGATTCGCTTCGAAGGTAAGCTGCGGCCGCATTGCTTCGATTTGAACCAGCTCAAACCCACCGACCTGGCCGATCCCGAGGGCCTGCCCGTCGCGTTCCTGGGCAACCACGACGTGCGTCTCTACGTCTCGCGCCGCTCCGAGCCGATGCCCTTTTACTTCCGCAATGCCGACGGCGACGAGTTGTATTTCATCCATCGCGGCCGCGGTAAGATCGAAACCGATTTCGGGCCGCTCGACTTCGAACCGGGCGATTACATCAACATCCCGCGCGCCGTCACGTATCGCGTCATCCCCCAGACGCGCGATAATTTCTTCCTGATCATTCAATCCAAGCACGAGTTCGAGCAGCCGGACAAAGGCCTCCTCGGCCAGCACGCCCTCTATGATCCTGCCGTCATTGTCACGCCCGAACCTGCCCCGCTACTCGACGATCGCAACGAGTGGGAGATCCGAATCCAGGTGGACGACGAGATCTCGAAAATCGTTTACCCCTTCAATCCCATCGATGTGGTGGGCTGGAAAGGCGACCTCACAGTCTGGAAGATCAACATGCGCGACATCCGTCCGGTCATGAGTCACCGCGCGCATCTGCCTCCCAGCGCTCATACCACTTTCGTCACCGAAGGCGCGGTGGTCTGCAGTTTCCTGCCGCGCCCGCTCGAGCAGGATGAAGACGCCCTGCGCGTTCCCTTTTTCCATCGCAACACCGACTACGACGAATTCATCTTCTATCACGACGGCGACTTTTTCAGCAAAGACAACATCAAGGCCGGGATGGCCACCCTACATCCGCGTGGTATCCATCATGGTCCGCATCCCAAGGCGCTCGCCAATCAAAAGAAAAAGACGCATACCGACGAGTACGCTGTTATGCTCGACGGCCTGAATCCCATTCACGTATTGCCGGCCGGCGAGGGAGTCGAGTGGAAAGACTACTGGATGAGTTGGATGGAAAAAAAGCCGGTGGAGACGCGCTGATTGATCGTCGACCCGAAGGAGGCGGGCTGGCTGGATACGTATAAGCTGCTGATCGGCGCCATTGTCCCGCGTCCCATCGCGTTTGTCTCGACGCTAAGCCCGGAGGGAATTCCGAATCTCGCGCCCTTCAGTTTCTTCACCGGCGTCAGCGCCAATCCACCTGTAATCTGCTTCTGCCCCATGCGGCGGCGCGGTCCGGTTGCGCACAAGGACACGCTCCACAACATCACCGTAACGCGGGAGTTCGTGGTCAATATTGTCTCCGAGGAGTTCGCGGAGCAGATGAATATCACGTCGGCCGAATTTCCGCCGGAAGTGGACGAATTCGAAGCCGCGGGCCTCACGCCTATCCCCAGCGACCTGGTGAAGCCGCCGCGCGTCAAAGAATCGCACGTCCACATGGAATGCAGGCTATACCTGCTGGTCGAAGTGGGCGGGATGGACGGCAGCGGCAATCTGGTTCTTGGCGAAGTTGTCCGCTTTCACATCGACGACCAATACTTCGACAACTTCAAGATCGACCCCGATCAGCTACGCCCGATCGGTCGCATGGGCGGCGCCACTTATACGCGCACCACGGACCGCTTCGACCTGCAGCGGCCAAAATAAGGAGCACCGGGGAGCTACTAATGTACTGTCCGCGACTTTCCTGCGATATTGGATGGTAGTGTCCAACCAACTTCCCCGTTTGCGGCTGAGCTTGGACTTCATGCCTTCGCCGGACCCTCAAAATCCCGGTCTGCTCATCCGGGACCCGTTTCGATTCTCCGATTCCATGCTCCTGATTCCTACGCAACTGGTGGCGTGCCTGGCATGTTTTGACGGCCAACAGACGACGCTCGATCTTCGAGAAAGCCTAGTGCGGATCACCGGCGAGATTCAGGTGGGCGAGATCGAGAAGCACCTTTATGACACGCTGAGCACCGCCGGATTTCTGGAAGATGAGAAATTCGAACAGCTTCGGGTGACTCGGATTAACGAGTTCGCGGCGGCTCCGAAGCGCGAGCCTTCACATGCCGGGTCGGCATATCCGCTAGAAGCCAAGGAAGCCCGCAAGACGCTTTCGGAATTCATGCAAGGTGCGACGTCCGGGCCCACGCAGGATTCGCAGATTGGCATCGCCGCCCCCCACGTGAGTCCTTTCGGGGGATGGGAATCGTACCGCGACGCCTACGCTTCGCTGCTGCCAACATATATGGACCGCACCTTCGTGGTGCTGGGAACTTCGCATTATGGCGAAGCGGACCGGTTCGGACTCACCCGCAAGCCGTATGTGACGCCCTTCGGCGAAGCGATCACCGAAACAGCGCTGGTCGACGAACTGGCCCGCGCCGCGCCGGGCTCGACTCGCATGGAAGATTACTGCCACGCCGTCGAGCACTCCATCGAATTCCAGGTTCTGTTTCTCCAATACGTTTATGGCCCCAACATTCGCGTTCTGCCGATTTTGTGCGGCTCATTTGCTCACAGCATCTACCACGGCGGCAAGCCAGAGGCGAATGAGGACGTGAAGCGGTTTTTTGATGCCTTGGGCAATATATCCGCGCGGGAAGGCGATCGCCTGTTCTGGGTGCTGGGCGTGGACATGGCGCACATGGGACGCCGTTATGGCGACTCGATGATCGCCCGCGCCGACGAAGGCGAGATGGCCGCCGTGGCCGAACGCGATCGCATGCGGATCGAACGCCTGACCGCATCCGACACCGACGGCTTCTGGGGATTGGTGCAGGAAAATCGCGACGACTTGAAATGGTGCGGCTCATCACCCATCTATACGTTCTTGAAGGTTATGCCGCAAGCACGTGGAACTCTACGCCGTTACCAGCAGTGGAATATCGATGAGGAGAGCGTTGTGAGCTTCGCTGCGATCGGGTTTGAGCAGTACTAAAACTCTACCGTACTAAGTGTCCATACTTAGAGAAAGCTCTAAGGGATAACCTTAGACGTGCCTCAAGTAAACACTCCGTACGTCCTGATTTGGGGCGGATAGCTATTCAGCTCGGGTAGCGACCCAATAGCCCGGACGGGTGCGCACTTCCATTTGGGGCCGGCTGACCACCACCCGGATGTCGTGGAAACCGCCTTCAATTTGATTGTTGGGCGTGTAGCTCAGCAGATATTGGCTGTGGAGTTCCTGGCTGATACCTTCCACTGCTCTTTCGAGACTGCGCTCACTCACAAATGCGTATTCCTTGCCGCCGGTAAAGCGGGTGAAGACGTCGAGCGTGTCGTCCACGAAGATGCTCTTCACACCTTTGAAAATATCCACAAAAACCGGGATGACGTTTCCAAGGTAATAATTCTGGTCGATCGTGGTGGGTGTCAAGGCAGCTCCGGCGGGTACGTGCTGCGCGGTGGTCGGGATGGACGGCGGAGGCGGAGGATCACCGCGGGTGGTGAGCGCGGCGATGACGCTTGAAATGTCGAGCGAGTAAATCGCCACGTTGGCGAATTGGGCTTCCGTCAGCGCTTCGCGGAGCCGCGCCTCACTGCCGCGATCCCGCTTCTCGGCGATGATCAATAGCACTCGCCGGCGATCGCGCGGGCGGTTTCGCAGCATGCGGATGCATTGCATCTCGGCGTCGATCACGGCGTGGTTCGCGCTGCCCGGTACCAGCTTTTTCATCGCTTCTGAAACTTTTTCGGTTTCGTTGGTGAAGTCTTGAACAACTTGAACGCGATGGTCGAAGGCGACCACCGCCACTTCACCGTCTTGTCCGGCAACCAGATCGTTCAGCATCGAACCGATTCTCTGGATTTTCGGCAAGACGTCGTTCAGGCTGGAGCTTTTTTGTATCGCGATAACCAGCGATAGCGGCTCGTCTCGCACGTCGGCGGTGATTCTTTGCAGCTTGTTGTTATCGTAAAGCTGGAAATCCTGGAGCTGCAGCCCGTCGACGAACTCGCCCTTCTTGTCGCGCACCGTAGTGGGTGCAATGACGACGTTCACATTGGTTCGGATGACGGCGTCTTTGTCGTCTTTGGGGGCATCGACCGCAGGCGGCGATTGGGCTAAGGCGGCGCCGCAGATCAGAAGTATCGTAGCCTTCCGCATACTTTTAGTGTGGCACATCCGCATGACCAGTCCTCCCCTCCAATAGATCAACGATGTGGGGCACAAGTTTCACGATTGCATCCAGCGATTCGACGGCGCCCTTGGGCGATCCAGGCAGATTGATGATGACTGTACGGCCGCGAACTCCTGCGACCGCGCGGGATAGCGCTGCCAGGGGCGTGGATTTCGAGCCCTCGGCCCGCATCACCTCGGCCACACCGGGAATCTCGCGCTCGATCACAGCGCGGGTGGCTTCCGGTGTGACGTCGCGCAGGGCCACGCCGGTTCCGCCGGTGGTGAGAATCACGGAAAAGCGGCCGGAGTCGGCCAGGCGCCGGAGGAGGGCGGCTATTTGGCCGGTTTCGTCGGGCACCAGCTCTTGCGCTGCGACGGTCCATCCCAATGTTTCCGCGCGATCGCGCAGTTTCGGACCGGAACGGTCTTCGCGCGTGCCGGCGACGGCCGAATCGCTTACTGTCACGATGGCCACCTGAATCATGCGCGCTGGTAGTCTCCGCTCTTGCCGCCCGTCTTTTCGAGCAGGTACAGATCGCGGATCTCGATGCTTTTGTCGAGAGCCTTGGTCATGTCGTAGACGGTGAGGGCCGCGACCGAGGCCGCGGTGAGCGCCTCCATTTCGACGCCGGTGGGTCCAGTGGTTGAGACGCTGGAAATGATGCGCACGCCGTCGGGTTCGATGTCGACTTCAACATCGACGTGCGAGAGCATCAGGGGATGGCACAGCGGGATCAGCTCGGCCGTTTTCTTGGCGGCGGAGATGCCGGCTACGCGGGCAATCTCGAGCGGGTTGCCTTTGGGATTCTCGGGGAGCTTGGCCAGGACCTCGGGGCGGATGCTGACAAAGGCGTGGGCGCGAGCGGTGCGCTTGGTAGACGCTTTGGCCGAGACGTCGACCATCCGGGCGGCGCCGGCGTCGGTGTAGTGGCTGAGCTTCCTCTTCACGTTATTTCAACAGGACGCGGATCATCTCGCCGGCGGACCAGCTTTCGCGGTCGGGCTCGGTGACCAGGAACGCATTGGCGCGCGCCAATGTTGGAACATCGCCCGATCCCTGCCAGCGGATCGGCGTGACTTCCGATCCATCCCGGCTCAGCGTTGCGGGTAAGAAGCGCGTGAGTCCGGTTTTCTGCCGAAATTCGCGAGTGAGCTTGCTCCATGGAAGCGGCAACATTGGCTCGCTCTGGCCGCCCAGCAGCTCCACGGCCGCGCGACCGAAAATTTCGAAAGTTACCATGGTCGACGCCGGATTCCCCGGCAAGCCGAAAAAGAATTTGCCCTGCGCGTTTCCGAACACCAGCGGCTGGCCCGGCTGGATGAGCACGCGATCGAAAAAAAACTCCGCGCCCAGATCCGCAAGCACTCGCTCCACCAAGTCGTACTTGCCCGCTGAAACGCCCCCAGAAAGCAGCAGCAGATCGGATCGCAGCCCTTGTTCCACCAACTCGCGGGTTCCCGCATACAGATCAGGAGCAACCGGAAGGATCCGCGGGCAACCGCCGGCGCGCATCACCTGCACCGCGAGCGCCTGGGCGTTGGAGTTGCGGATCTGATACGCGAGCGGCGTTTGGTCCACTTCGACGATCTCGTCGCCAGTTGCGAGAATGGCCACCTCGGGCCGGCGGAAGACCCGGACTCGTCGGACGGCCGACCGTGGCCAGCAGCGCGATCTCGGCGAATCCCAGTCGATGCCCCGGCTCCAGTAGCGCTTCATCCCGCCGCGCCTCGCATCCTTGTGCGCTAATGTTCTCGCCATGCTCGAGCGTTCGCGGCACGCCGACCCGATCGCCGGTCACCTTCACGTGCTCGATCATCACCACGGCATCCGCGCCGCGAGGTACCGGAGCGCCGGTCATGATTTCGACGGCTTCGCCGGCCTGCATCTCTCCGGCGAAGGACTCGCCGGCCCGGACTTCGCCGATCACGCGCAGTTCGCCTGGCAAATCGGCGGAGCGGACGGCGAATCCATCGCGAACAGATCGCGCGACCGGCGGATAATCGCGATCGGCCGCCACGTTCTCGGCCAGCACACGGCCGGCGGCTTCGAGAAGCGCGACTTCCTCTGCCGCGGGCGCTGGGCGTGATGCCGTTACCTGGACGATTACGCACTCGCGAGCCTGGTCGAAAGTAACGGTGGCCACGTATGCAATTGTACCTATGCCCAGCCTGGTCGGCATTGGTGTAAACTAGCAGTCAAGTAGTTTGTTAGGGGCCATAATTTATGAAAAAAGCAACCTTGTCGTTAATTTTCTTGCTCTTGGTGTGTGCGAGCGCTGCTCTCGCCCAAGATATTACCGGTACATCGCCGGAACGGTTCTCGATCGCCACGCGGCGCGGGGGTTCCCGGCGCGAAGGTGACCATTACATCAACTCGACCGCAACCATCGGTGGTTCGCACAACGGACCACTGATGGCGCAGGCAACTATTCGGCGCCGCTACTTCCGGTCAGGAAGTATTCCGTGAGTCGTGGGAGCCCGTGGCTTTAAGAAAGCGCACGCGAGGCGAACATCACCTTAAACGTGAGCGATAAGCTGACTGTGAACTCTTATCTGGAAGTAGGCGACGTGCAGCAGGAAGTGACGGCTCAGGCCGCGCCCATACGTGGAGTTGGAGTCGGCCAGTGCAGAGCACGGTGGTCAATGGTACGCAGATACGCGAGCTGGCTCTGGTCACCCGCAACTACGAGCAACTGGTGGCCCTGATGCCCGGTGTGAGTTCCGCCTCGGTAGATCAGTTGTATGTGGGCGTCTCGGCTCCGCCGGAACGGCTGCCACCATCCCTTATGCCATCAACGGGGCGCGCAACTCCAGCAGTGCATGGACTGGTCGATGGCGCCGATAACGTAGACCGCGGATCGAACCAAACGCTGCTCAATACACCCAGCATGGACGCGATCGATGAGTTCAAGGTACTGCGCAGCGATTACTCGGCCGAATTCGGCCGCGCGGGCGGCGGCATCATCAGCGTAGTCACGAAGTCGGGTACCAGCCAGTTTCACGGCGATGCATATGAATTCGTGCGCAACAATGATTTCGCCGCCAATAATTTTCTGAATAACGCCAATCGGCTGAACCTGGGGGCGAATGGCACCGCTCAGGTGCCGGCCTTGCACTATAACAATTTCGGCTGGACGCTGGGTGGACCGATCTACATCCCTCGCGTTTACGGCAAAGACAAGAACAAGACATTTTTCTTCTTCTCCCAGGAATTCCGACGAGTCATCACCTATACCGTCCCCAGTGGGAGTCGTTCCAACCGCGGCCGAGATAACTGGAAACTTCCCACATCCAATCTGCGCCTCATACACCGGCAGCACTTGCAATCAGATCACGCAGCAGATCACCAACATTGATCCGGTGGCGCAGCGAGTACATCAAGGATATCTTCTCGAAAGTAGCGCTGCCGACGGGCACCAATACGACTGCCGTCACTCTTCCGCAATACCTATCAACTTCGAGCAGGAGCTTGGCCAGAGTGGACCATACTTCAATGAAAAACTCCGTGTATTCGTGCGCTATCTGCGAGATGACATTCCGACCATCGGAGCCCGGCGGATTGTTTACAGGCGCGGCCATTCCCAACGTCGGCACCACCAACACCGATGCTCCGGCGCACAACTGGGTTGCACACGCAGTTTCCGCGTTCTCTCCGACCTGGCTGAATGAGGCGGGCTTCGACTATTCCTATGGCGCGATCATCAGCAATCCGGTCGGATTAATGGCCGCGACCATCTCGCCCGACATCAAGACACCGCTCCCTTTCCCGGTAACCCTGAATCCAGGTGCCGAACCTGGCGTTTACAGGTGGAAGCGGACTGGCGACCTTTGGGCAGTATCGCGATTATAACCGCAACTACGCATTCTTCGATAACCTCACCAAGGTTCATGGGCACACACGCTGAAGTTTGGCTTCACCTACAACCACTACCAGAAGACGGAAAATGCCGGCGGCGGCAATGCATCGGCTCGTTTTTCTTCACGCAGTGCGACTTCACTTCTGCAACCGGCAGCGCAACGGTGTTCGAGCAGGCCTTCGCCAATTTCCTGACCGGCAATGCCGCAACTTTTAGCCAGGCATCCGAAGACGTGACACCCGATATCCGCGCGCAGCAATGGGAACTTGTATGCGCAGGATGACTGGCGCGCGAGACCGAATCTCACCTTCAACATAGGCCTGCGGTATTCGATTTCCGCCAGCCGATCGACAACAACAACCAACTGACAACTTTGATCCTGCGCTTTACAAGGCGGCCAATGCGGCACAGCTGACGTCGGCCGGCCTGTTGGCCAACACTAACGCGCTTTCGTATCTGAATGGCATCATCATCAACGGCAGTATTCCCCTTACGGAAGCAAGGTGGCCCGGGAAAACAGTGGGAACTTTGCGCCGCGCGTTGGGTTCGCCTGGGATCCTTTCAAAAAGGGAAAGACGTCCGTGCGTGGCGGCTATGGGATTTCCTATGACGCGACGCTATTTGGCACATACGAACAGAACGTCTTCGCCAACCCGCCTTACGTGGATACGGTAAGCATTCCGAACACGACGCTCGATAATCCCGGCGGCGGCACCGCGAGCGTACAGAATTCTCCCAAGGCGCTGCACGGCACGACGCCCGATTGGAACACGCCCTACGCGCAGCAATGGAGCCTGGAGATTCAGCACCAGTTCACGCCGTCAACACTTCCAAGCGCCGGTTACGTCGGCACCAAAGGCACCCATCTGTTGGGGATCGTCGACATCAATTCGGTTTACCCGGGTCTGGCCTATACATCCGGCCTGGTACCTGCCGGCACACACTTACTTCAGCGAACGAGACCGTGCTGAACATCCTTAGGCCGTACCAGGGCTATAACGCCATCAATCAAATCGAGCCGTGGTTCAACTCCAACTACAATGCGTTGCAAGTCTACGGTCAAAAGCATTTTCGTGGCAATTCGTTGATCGCGTTTTCCTATACCTGGTCCAAGAACCTGACCGACAACCAGAGCGATCGTTCCAACGCCCCT
Organism: Bryobacterales bacterium; assembly: GCA_963780485.1. Classification (GTDB taxonomy): domain Bacteria; phylum Acidobacteriota; class Terriglobia; order Bryobacterales; family Bryobacteraceae; genus Palsa-89. The sequence goes on along the minus strand of CAWACO010000001.1, from coordinate 38,113 downwards.
CAGAATGCGTACAACGTCGCACGAAGGCGAGTATGGGCTGGCGTCGCTCGATCGGCGCCAGATTTTCACGGCGGATTTCGTCTACACCTGCCATTTTTCACGGCACAGAAAGGCCTGGTGGGCAAAACTCTGGGCGGCTGGGAAATCTCCGGCGTTCTTTACTTCAACACCGGCACGCCGAATACCATTGCCACGCTGGCCGGAACAGATCCAGCGGGACTGGGAATTATTGGCAGCCAGCGCAGCCAGCCCGCGCCCCGATATGGTTTGCAATCCTAACCAGAACGCTCCCGCATACCCGCTTCCAGTGGTTCAATTCCTCTTGTTTCCCGAACGTCCCAGCCGGTGTGCATGTGCCGGGAAATGCCGGCCGCGGCGTAGTCGGGGGCCGGGTTTTGAACGCGTGGACCTGGCGCTCTTCAAGAACCTCACCTTCAACGAACGCTATTCGCTTCCAGTTGCGCGGCGAGGCGTCCAACGTCGTTCAACCATCGCGAATCCCAACGGCTGTTGGATCACTGAGCCTGGGGCAGCTCGCTATTCGATCAGTCACCAGCTATCGCGATCCGCGCATTATTCAGCTAGGGGCGAAATTCTACTTCTGACGAGAATCGTCGGGATCCTGTTGCTGGGGCTGCTCGCCGCTGGCGCCGAAGCCCCGGCGTTGCGCGATCCGAAGAATGCACTTTGGAAAGAACGGGCTCCGGACGTTTATCGCGTCCGGATTGACACCAGCAAAGGCGCGGTTGTGCTCGAAGTCACGCGGGCCCTGTCGCCCCGCGGCGCGGACCGCTTCTATCATCTGGTTGAAAACGGCTTCTACGACGACTCTCGGTTTTTCCGCGTGATCGCCGGGCGGTTCGCGCAGTTCGGTATTCCGGGCAATCCCGCGATCGCCGGCATTTGGAGAAACCAGTCGTTTCCAGACGATCCGGCGCGCGCCAGCAATTCGCGCGGCACGTTCGCTTATGCAATGACGGGGCCGGACGCCCGCACTACGCAGATCTACATCAACACCAGCGATCAACTGCAGCAGGATGCCCAAGGATTCGCTCCGTTTGGCAAGGTAGTAGAGGGCATGGACGTAGTCGACAAGCTCTATAGCGGCTACGGCGAGCGGTCAGGCAGCGGGATGCGCGCGGGCCAGCAGGGCCGGCTGTTCGAGGAAGGCAACCCTTATCTGGATCGCGAGTTTCCGCTGCTCGATAAGTTGATTCGCGCCCGGATCATCCAGCCGTAAGCGCCTTCTGGATCGCGGTCTGCGCCTGTTGCATCTCGGCATCATCCTTATAAGGCTGACGCGGCCAGAAAAAGCCTCGCAGGCCGTCCTTCTTACGGCGCGGGACGATATGCACGTGCAAATGCGGCACGCTCTGGCTCACGCGGTTGTTGATGGCGACGAACGAGCCTTCGGCATGCATGCCGCTCTCGACGGCGCGCGCCAGCAGTTGGACATTCTTAAAGAACGTGCCGATAAGGTCCGCCGGGAGATCCTGCAACGTTTCATAGTGCTGTTTCGGTATGAGCAGTGTGTGGCCCGGGAACAATGGCCGATTGTCCAGAAAGGCGAGAGAGAGCGAATCTTCGAAAACGATTCCGCTGGCCAGCGCGCGCGAGGCGATCTGGCAGAACTTGCAGTTCGGTTCAGAGTCCATCGTTTTGAGAACACACCCGTTTTGAGAACACACCAGAAGAATCAGCTCTGGATAGGGCCCTCGCCTTGGCCCAGCACGGTGATGATTTGCTCTTTACGCAGCTCAGCAGCTTTTACCGCGGAGGCCATCGAGTAGAAATACACCACGCCGCCGAGCATGAGCCCGGCCAGCAACACGGCGAAAAGAGCCCATTCAGAATTGAAGGCGTAGCGCGCCAGGTAGGCGAGAAACACCGGGGTCAAGGCCAGAGGAAAGGTGAGCATGAGTACGGCCTGGGTCCGCCCGCTCGCGGCTGATCGAAACGATTTGGCCGGATTGACGGAGCGCGGATTGTAAACCGAGCTGAGGTTTCCGATCGCCAGCAGAAACATGGTGACTACCCCGGTGACGGCGAGAGCTTCCAGCACCTGGATGGGCGTGACGGACATTCGCAGCAATGTGCATACGACAGTGATGGAAGCGATCTCCAGAAACACTATGAAAGCCGCGGCCAGGTTCTTGCCCATGAGAACGGTGGACATCTTCAGGGGCACCAGAAAGTAGATCTGCGCGGCGCTGCGATCGAATCCGAAGCAGTTCCAGAACAGCGCGTCGGTCAGTAACAACAGAGCATACACGCTCACGAAGGTCAGATAATTTTCGGCCACCAGCGAGTGCTGGGAACTGGCCTGTCCAAAAGCAATCGGAGCCCATATCAGCAGGCCGAAAGAAAAGCCCATCAGGAAGACCAGCCGGAACCGGGGAGCGCGGCTCAAGAATCGCAGCTCCTTTTCGATTAGAGCGGCCAGTGGATCCGGCACCAGTGCGCTCGGTAGCCGGTAAATCCACTCAACGCGGCTGGCTTTACGCCCCGCGGATGCCGCGCGCTCGGGCGCGTCGACGGCCAGGCTGCGCTCGAACTGCCAGCGGCCGAATAAGTAAGCGGCGGCCGTCCAGATCAGCAAGACCCCGATGTTTTCAAACGATGCATCCCCTTGAGCGAGGCGCGCCGTTGCAGTCCAGGGCCAGAACGCCGAAGGCTGGCTGGCGAACAGCCTCCTGATCCGGTTTTGGAAACCTGCGAACACGAGCAGCTGCGGCAGAGCGGCCAGCAGGACCAGGAGCAGCGCCACGATTTCCCGGATACGCTTGCGGGCCAGCAATCGAACCAGCAGATCGCGGACTCCTGCGGAGCAGAAGAGATTGAAGATCACAAAAACCAGCAGCGCGGAGGGACCCCAGAATGGAATCCTGGGGTTCAGCAAAAGGCCGATGCCGGCGCCTGTCAGCAGCAGGAGCATTTCTACGCCGGTGGAGATCCGCAGCAGGACTTCGAGAGTGAATAACTGGCCGGTAGGGATCGGATAAACCAGCAGCTTTTTGGTGTCGAGTGAAGACCCCATGGAGGCCATGAGAACGGGAATGAGCTGCCAATAAAGGAAGCAAACCAGTAGCGCGCTGGGCAGGACATCGTGGATCAAGCTGAGTTCGTCCGGGTTCGAAAGCAGGATCGCAGCCAGACCTGCCAGGAAAGCGAAGCCGCCGTACCAGACCAGAGTCAGAAACGCGTTGACCGCGAGCGCCGCCTTGTTCGAGCGTGGGAAATGGTTCCGGGTTGTGCGCCACTGTGCCCAGACGATGGCTCTAGCTTGATTTCCCATGGGCTATAAGCCAGTCCAGACTTTCGGCCGGCCGCTCGGCGCCGACCACTCGGACAAACACGTCTTCCAAGGTCTCCGATCCGCTGCGCAGCTCCGCCATTGGGCCGGCCAATACGATCTTTCCTTCGTGGATGATCGCGACGCGATCGCACAGGCGCTCCACCACCTCGAGAACGTGAGAGGTAAGAAACACGGTGGCGCCGTGACGAACCTGTTCGAGCAGAATCTCCTTCATGAGTCTGGCGCCGACGGCATCGACGCCTTCAAAGGGCTCGTCCAGGAGAAACAACTCCGGCCGATGAATCAAAGCCGCCGCCATGGCGACCCGCTTGCGCATACCTTTGGAATAGTCGCCGATAAGTTTTCTGGGTTCGCCATCCAACTGGAAAAGGGCTAGAAGCTCGCCCGCTCGCTCGCGTGCCCGCAGCCGCTCCAAGCCATACATCCGCCCCACGAATTCGGTGAATTCGAGGCCGGTCAAGTGATCGAAGAGCAGCGACTCGTCGGGAACCAGTCCGATCCTGCCTTTCACTTCCAGAGACTGTTCCGGCATCGGGCGGCCTAATAATTCGATAGTGCCGGAGGTAGGCGGCGCCAGGCCCATCAGCATGCGGATGGTGGTGGTCTTGCCGGCGCCATTGGGACCGAGGAAGCCGAAGAAAGAGCCTCGGTGGACTTCGAGATTCAGACCATCCACGGCAGCTTTCACCCCGTAAACCTTGCGCAGGTCATGGGTAGCAATAGCGCAGGTCGAATCCATGGGATCAGTCCCATGGTACAAGAAAGCCTTTCCGAGTCGTGACCGGGCAGGGAGCGGTCCTTATCTAAGGGAAAGGGGCGGCAGCTAGGATTTTCCCCGCATTCAAGCTTTTTGTTTAATTGTCCGATAAGTCAAGTGTGACGGTGTCAGAAACTCCTTCGACGGCGCGAGAGCGGGCCTTACGAGCCCTGAGCCAGCTGCCGCCTTTTTCGCCAATCCTCAATCGCTTGATTGCTAGTTTGGCCGAGGAAGATGTGTCATTCGCCAAGGTCGCCGACCTGATCGAGAAAGACACGGTGCTGGCCGGTAATGTCCTGCGGCTGGTAAACTCAGCGCTTTACGGGCTGCGCGGCACCGTGAACTCGATTCGCCACGCGGTTTCGCTGCTGGGGATCGTGAAGCTTCGCAATGCGACGCTGGGCATGTCCGTGGCACGCATGTGGGCTCAGGTAAAAACCCCGGCGGGTTGGTCGATGGCGCGCTTCAACCACCACTCGGTCGGCGTCGCGCTATTGGCCGACTTGATAGCCCAGCGGCGGTCGGTCAGTTACGCCGAGGGCGCTTTCGCAGCCGGTCTGTTTCACGATCTCGGCTTGCTGCTGGTTGCGATGGGGCTGCCGGAGGAATTCAAAGAAATTTCCTTGCTGTGTCAACAAAGCGACAAGGACCCGCTCGAGGCTGAATTGCAGGTCCTCGGCGTCACGCACGCGGAATTGTCCTCCCTCGCTCTGGCGGCGTGGAACTTGCCTCGCCCCATCCAGATGGCCGTCCGTTATCAGGATCACCCCGAGCTTGATCCCAGCGAGGCGGAGGCCAATGAGCTCAGCCTGAGCGCCATCCTGAACGCGGCGAACGCCCATTTGAACAGCACTGGAACCTCGATCAACCTCTTCGACGGCCGGCCTAGCGACGGACAGATTTCGCTCGAATCGCTCGGGCTCGGAGACCGGCTACCCACTGTCTTGGCCGAGTTCGAGGCTGAGTTTACCGCGATGAAGCGCTACTTCTGACTGGCGTTTACGTAAAATTCACCAGCGCCTACGATCTCCGCCGGCCCGGTTAAATAAACCGATTTATCCCATCGCAAGTCGAGTGCCTCGACTCCTGACGCCAGCACACGCACCGGACTGGCGGCCGCCTCACGAAGAATCGCCGCCACGGCCGCGCCGGTCGATCCGGTGCCCGAACTGAGTGTCACGCCGGCGCCTCGTTCGTAGAAGCGGGCTTCGATGGTGTGTTGGTCCACTGGCCGAACGAACGACACATTGGTTCGTTTGGGAAAATGCGGATGCGCCTCGATCTCCGCGCCCACTGCTTGCCAATCCGGCGGAAAGCGGTCCACGAATACCACGCACTGCGGGTTTCCGACATCGAGAATCGTCACCTCTTGAGCGCCGCGGCGGAGCGGTAGCAGGAAACGAACCTGGTGCTGGTGAAAGACCGGCTGGCCCATATCCATTTCGAATAGGAAACGGCGGCCGCTCCGCTCTATCAATCGCAGATGCTTGGGTCCAGCGCCGGTAGTGATCGTGATATCGCCCTTGGCCCGGCCTGAGTCGAGCAGTAGCGCAGCGGCGCAACGGGTGCCATTGCCCGAAATTTCGGCCTCGCTTCCATCCGCGTTGAAGAGGCGGATGCTTGTGTCGTGCATCAAGCTGGTGTCTTCGACCAGCATCCATCCGTCGGCGCCGATGCCGGTGTGCCGGTTGCAAATCGCCCGAGCGAGCGACAGCAGATCGCCGGCGGGAACCTGATCCGACCAGCTCAGCAGGAAGTCGTTTCCGGCGCCGTGCGCCTTGGTGAAGGGAATGGTCATGATGGCCATCGCTTAATCCCGCTTGTAAATTTCGATCACGGGTGCGCCTTTGATTATGATGGTTCGTTCCAGATGATAGCGTGGACCGATCTTGAAGGTCGCTCTCTGGACCGCTGTAGCTACGGCGTCGCCCGAAAACGCAATCGCCCATTCTTCATGCAGGAACAGGTTGGGGCGTGTGGTCGCAGCCATCCAGGCCGGCTCGTTTCCATCGTGCAGCGCTTCTCGCAGCGGAACCCCGGCCTCGCGCAGAATGCCGGTCAGGTCGCCGAAGCTGGTGAATATCCCTGCGCCACGCTGGTATTGGCTAACGAGAACCTGGGCGGCCTCGTGAGTCCAGGCGCGCCGGCTTTCGGAATTGACCTGCGACTCTTTCCAGCAAATCCAATTGTCCGGCTTTCGATAGCTAAGCCACGGCGTAATCCCAATCGCAATCGCGGCCAGCGCGACCAGCGCACGCCAACGCCCGCGGGCGAGCAGCGTCGTACACGCGCCCGCAACCGCGAGCAAGGGAAGAGCAGTCAGGCCGTAGCGCGTGTTGTAGTAACTGTTGAACCAGAGTTGCGGAACATAGATCGGCGTGCCGCCGGAGTGCATACTCCAAAGCAAGAACACCGGGAGCAGCGCTGCAAACAGCACCGGCCACAAGATGCGTTTCAGCACCGCGCCAGCGAGTCCGAGTGCGGCCACGATTCCGGCGCTCCAGCCGACACAAAGCATCGTGTCAGTCCTGAAAAACAACCAGCACTTCCGCCAATCGTGAATTCCAGGATATTCCCCGTTCATTTTTATCGGTGCATAGGGACCGTTGAAGAATTCGAACGGATTGCTGTAGAGCCACCAATTGTGCGCGAAGCACCACAGCGGGCCTAGCGACGCGATCATCCCGAACAACACCGCCGCAACCAGCCTCCGCCGCCGCGCCACGATCAAGAAGTAAAGAGTGACGAACGGGATCAGGAACCAGCCTTCGTACCGCGATAACGAGGCCGCCAGGCTCGCGAATCCAGCGCCGATCACAGTGCCAAGCGATTGCGTCTCGCGGAATAGAACCGTGCAGTAGAACAGCGCCATGAACCCGGCCAGGAAGACCGGCTCCGTCATCGGCGTCGACTGGAGGTACAACAGATTCGGATTCAGCGTCAGCAGCCCGACGGCGGCAATCGCAGCGGCCGTTGAGTTTGTGGCGCGTCTCATCGCGGCGAACAAGAAACATCCCGCGAGTACGAAACAGAGAGAAGAGGGGATCGCGCCGGCGAGACCGTTGCGCCACAGCCGGTCATCCCGGACCAAGGGCAGCGCGAGCAGCTCCGGCAGAGGGAGCCAGACCGTTCCGATCTGGTCGTAGCCGGGAGTTCGGGAATCCACGATCCGCCGGGCGATGTTCAGATGCGCCTCGGCGTCGCCGTAATACAAGGTCCAGCCGAAATGGTGTACCAGCAGTGTCGCGCCCGCGCTCAAAGCTCCCAGGCACACCAGCACCAGGCACAGTTCCAGACGTGCGTATTTCAAAACTCGGTAAACGCCCGGAATTCGTCGAAGCGGGCGTCGATTTCTGTGCGCGCCAGTGTGCGGAACCGGTCCACGCCGAACTTTTCGCAGCAGAAGCTGCCCATTACCGACCCATAGATGACGGCGCGGCTGAGTTCCTTGGCGTCGATGTGTCCTTTTTTCAGATCGAAGCCCTTCTCGGCCAGATACCCGATAAAGCCACCGGCGAAGCAGTCGCCCGCGCCGGTTGGATCGAAGACTTCTTCGAGCAGATAACCGGGTACGATGAAATGCCCATCGGGGCGCAAAAGGATGGCGCCGTACTCGCCGCGCTTGATCACCAGAGTCTGGGGGCCCATCTCAAAAATCTTGGCAGCCGCGCGCTTCAGGTTGTATTCGCCCGAGAGCATGCGCGCTTCCGCATCGTTGATCAGCAGAAAGTCCCATTGCCGGATGGTGTCGAGCAGTTCGGAGCGATAGTCTTTGATCCAGTAGTTCATAGTGTCGCCGCCGGCCAGCCGCAGCCCGTTCATCTGCTCGCGCACGCTACGCTGTAGCGAGGGCTGGATGTTGCCGAGGATCAGGTAAGGCGTCTGGAGATAGCTGGAGGGTAGCTTGGGTTTGAAGTCGGCGAAGACGTTGAGGTCGGTGCGCAAGGTGGTGCGGTCGTTCATGTCGTCCGAATATTTGCCGGCCCAGAAAAACGTCTTGCCGGGAACGCGTTCGAGCCCCTCCAAGTCGATGGCATGATCGGCCAGCAGCTTTTCATCTTCTTTGGCGAAGTCATCGCCCACCACGGCGACGATTTTGGTTTTTGCGAAATAACTTGAGGCCAGTGCGATGTAGGTGCAGGCGCCGCCCAGCATGCGGTCCACACGGCCGTGCGGCGTCTCGACACCGTCGTACGCCACGGATCCAACTACGACAACTGACATGCTTCTGATTGTAAACTGAGCCGCTGCCGCCAGTCTTCGCTAGAATGAGAACACCGCACACGGGCGGTTAGCTCAGCCGGTTAGAGCGCCTGCCTTACAAGCACCGAAACTCTCTCCCAGGCTTCTACAGACTCGTTTCCACTTTCAAGGTTTTCAACAATTTGGAGAATCTGCTTTTCGCTCAAAGGCAATCCCAGGCAGCTCAACGCGAAGTGTTTTGTCACGGTTCTGCCACGGTGCATTAGCTTGGATGTTAAGCAGACAGAGACGGCATCGACGAAGGCGGACGATTCGAGTTTTGGCGAGAACTGGCGTGAAATGACCTAAGAGTGCGAAGTCATTGAAAAACCGTGCGCCTTGGCCAGCACAGGACCTAACACGCTTGGTACAATGTTTCAACGTTTCGGATTCGGCCCATCCCAACGAACGCGATGTCCATCCGCGAGATGGCCTCCATCAACTCGCCAATCGACTCACCAAACTTCTCGTCGAAACGCGCAAACTCTACCCAGCCGGATAACGGGCAGAGATTGGCCGCATAAGCCGATAACCCGTCAACTTGGGTTTACTTCGGAGTGGCCGACCAACTGGAGGGCAGCTTCTCTGGACAGTATGCAAGGTTATTAATCAAAGGTTATTGATCAATAGTTCGGCAGTAAATCTGCCCGCCCAATAGTGCTTTCGGCCCACCTCATTGCCTGGCAAGATCGAGGAGCACAATATCAGAACGTTCTTGCACCCGTTCCAGGATAACTTCACGGCCGTCTGGGGAGATGTCGAAATCCCGAATATCAAAATCGTCAGGGAGGTTGGTCAACTGGCGCTCGGCGCCGGTCTCGGGGTCCGTTAGCCAGAGATCTTTGTGTTCGATCCCTCCCCGCAGGAAAACGAGTCCATGTCCTCCCGAGAGGAATTTAAGATGCCGTGCGCCTCGGCTCAGGCGAGCCAGGTGCGGAAGCGGATGCGCGACACCCTCGGGTGTCACGGCTTTCACGATGAAGGTCGTGCCGATGTCCGGTCCCGAGTAGACAACGAAGCGACCGGCGGGCTCCCATGCCGGGTCTACCGAGTAGTCGCGTACAAAGACCGCGACGGCACCGCCATTGACCGGTATCTGGAAAAGTTGCGGCGCGCCGCGATCGTTTTCGGCCGACGGTGATCGATCGGCCATCCGGAGTCCATGCTGGAGAACCTTGTAACTCGAGTGAATCGGCGATGATATGCGGATCGGCCCCGTCCGCCTGCATCACGTACAAAACGTCTGCGCCCGCTTTGACGAACCGAAAATGCGATACGTCCGCCATCAGGTGCGATGGCAGGGCCACCAATGATTTGCGCTCCATGACCAGTCCACAACTCCCGGTCGGTTCCGTTTGCCTGTTTCCAAATGCTTGCGCTCCCGCCCGCCGAAGAGACACATATAAGATAATCAGGTCCCAGTCGTGGAGAGAACGCGGTGGCGGGCGTTAGGGAGATGCGAGCCGGGGCCGGCGACTCGCCGCCTGATTCACTGATCCGGAGTCGCCAGAGGGTTCGCCTCGGATTTGCGCGTGTGACCACCAACCGCTTGCCATCAGCCGTCGCAGCCAGGGACGTGTACCCGTCCGAACCAAACGTAAGCCGGTGAGGGATGCGGCGCTCGACGTCCATGCTGTACAGCCACGGTCCTGAACCGTCGATATCGCCGGCGAGGTACATCAATGTACGCCGATTCAGGAAGACTGGATGACTCACGCGCCCGTTCTGTGACGTGATCCGTTCCGGCTGTCCGCCCGTGGGCTTGATTCGCCAGATGTCCAGTTTGTCGGGAAGCGCGCCGTGGACGAAGTAGATGAACCCGTTATCGGGAGCCCACAGTGGAAAATGCGAATGCAGACCCGCGCGCGCAGTGAAGATTGCTCGTCCCTGAGGATGCGGCGTGGCGTCGGAAACGAACAGCGGGTCTCCTGAAACGGTCGTATGGTAAGTGAGCCGTGAACCATCGCGCGACCAATCGTACTCCGCCACACCTTCCAGATAAGGCCTAGGTTCTCCGCCCAGGGTTGGTATCGCCCATATCCCGATTTGCCATCCGGGTCCGGTCGGCTCGCGAACCCAAAACGTCACCAACGAGCCATCGGGCGAAAATCCCAGCGTCCGGACCGCGGGATTTATGAGTTCCGGAGCGCTTCCGCGAGTAAGGTTCTGAAACTGTCCCGAGCCGGGCTGTGTGACCCAGACATCCCTATGTCCATCCCGGCTCGATAAAAATGCTACGAACTTGCCGTCGCGGGATACGGCAGCATCCCGCTCCGTCCCATCGAAATCGGTTACGGTCTGAAATCGCGCTTCTGCAATGGGGTTACGCCAGAAGCGTTCCGTTTTTTGAAGCCAGGTGATTGCGGCGACCGCGAACGCGATTACCAGCGCCGAGGTAAATAGCCAGATATGCCGGCGATTCTTGTTTCCATACACCCTCGCTACTGCCGCCGGGCTCAGCAAGCGAAATGCTGGTGTGTATCCACCCTTCGGCAGCTCGATGACGACGCCATCTTCTTTTCCTTCGGCGACGTAATACTCAGCCAACCGGGCGCGGAGCCGGCCGGCTTCCGTCCGTACAATGGAATCTCGCGTAGGATCATGGTCCGTCTTGCGTCCAAACACCTCGACGGCGATTACGGATTCCTTGAGCTTATCGGCGCTGCCTTCCAGATGCCGTTCGACGAGAAACCTGAGGAACCGGCTCATTCGCTCATTCCGCAGGAACCCAGGGCTGGCAAGGACCCGTTCCAACTGCCGACGCGCGGCCTCAGGATCTGCAGGCGCGATGGGCATGTTTTCAAGAATACATCCTATTTTCAGCGCTGTGCAAATGTATGAAACACGTTTCCAACGTGTTCGGACTTGTTACTCTTTTCCGCTTGGTGCATCGTGGAAGCTGGACTTCAGTCGCAAAAAGAGTTTTCGAGAGGAGAGCTATGAGACTTGATTACAGACGTGTTTTTTTCGCCGGCGCTCTCGCCCTTACGGTGGGGCTGGTGTCGGGTCAGGACGTGAGAGGTGTTAATTTCAAGGGCGTGATCCACGACTATTCCCCGTCGACGGTATCGGGCGGTCCCTATGAGATGCGGGGTGAATGGTCCTTGGACGCTCCGGGAACCGGCACGGCCACCTTCACGGCGGACCTGACCATGGAGACCAGCGATTACGGGATTTCCAATACAACTCAGGTAGATCCGGCAAACCCGGCAACCCGAAGCCCTCACACGCACCATATCAGCATTACGAACGGTGCGATTAGCTACGACGTGTCCGTTTGCCCTGCTAACAACCCTGCTACCACGGGTCCCGTTATTGTGGTCACGGGCTCCTCCACCACTTCGGGGAATGGAAGTCCGGCGCCCTTTGAGTCCAAGGGCGCGTCTACGATCCAGGTGTGCATCAGCGGAGGCTCCACCGTCTCGTTTTCCAATTTGACTCTGGTTTACACAGGGCCCGCAACGAGCCATTTCGGACCCCAGGCGATCCATGGAGTCGTAACCCGGGTGTCAGCAAGGTAACCTGAGTAGACGAAGTACACGGGCGTGATCGGTGCGGAGGTGCTAGTCTCTGGGATATCGCTAGTTGTTCGCGATCGATCGGCCGACTGGGCTGGAGGTACCCTCGCCGCCGAATCACGGCCACCCGGAAGTTGGGAAAGCCGCCCTAAGTTGACCGAAAACGCGCTCCACGCGGATGTGGCAGACGAACCGGTGCGCCACCATGTCACCGCGTTGGTTGCCGACATCCAAGTGAAGCGTCCCCTACGATACTTATTGGTGGCACAGTCCTCAGATGACCCGAGATCGCGAAAGTCATTGGAAAACCGTGAGTCATGGCAAGCACAGGAGCTAAGGCACCGTGGATTCACATTCTCAGTGGAAGGCATGGACGCCGGGGTCCGGGTTCGTTGGCCAGAAGGGGAAGGACAAGTCCCGGTCGGGAAGAGATCGATGACCAGAGGTCCCCTCGACGCAACATCCGCCTGTAGAGTCGCTGTTCCAAAAGTTCATACTTTTCGAACGGTTTTAGCCCGCTTGTCTTGGTTCGGGCAAGCCACACGTCTTCGCTACCGTATTGCCCGCTCTCAGCTGTCAAGTTTTTGAACACTCGCGTACCAAAATAATCAGTTTGTGGGACACGGCTACGAATACGCTTCTACTCTTTGGGAAGACTGTTGCCCAACGACCGGAAATGGGGTTTAGCGGGGAGATGAAACGGACCATGGCAGCGACCATAGGAAGATTATGAAGCTCAGGGTCACCGCTACCTGCAAGAACCAAACTTTCCTTCGTAATTTGCTCTGTGGGTACATGGCATGATGCTGCCTCATGATTCGCAAAGCGCTCTGCCTACCTAGACCAAAGAGGGAGGAGAACGGTCCTTTGCCAGGGGGAGATTTTGTATCAACTTCGTCGGCGAGTTGAATATAGAGCGCCTGGTGAATGCATGCAAGCACCAGAACGACAAGAAAAAGCCCTAATCGAAGGAGTACCAAACTAACCTGGTATATCCCACACGCGATTTGGCGATCCCTGCCGCCATCGCAGGCGTAACGCGCATCGTTGCGTGAACCCGGCAGAAATTGTACCACGCGGAGTTGCAGGCACAGCGCAGCCCACACAGGTTGATCTCACGAGACATCCCGCCCGGTTTCGGAACGAAGGCAATGAACACTTTGTCATGCCCACCGAAAGTTCGGTAGTGGCTGCTCTTGGAGTCACCTGGCTGGCGAATCGATAAGTAACCGTTCACGTTTCTTGATACGCGCTGAACGCTCTTTGGAATCCACGTCAAGGACTACAAGCGTGTCCTTCTCAATCACGAATTTTACCGGACGGTGAACTGCGGTTTTGAGTGGGTGCTCGTAGTCGATCGTGTACAAGAAGGTCCCGTCAGATACGACGCACTCGTAGCGCTGCACACCTTTGTCGGGCGTAGTCGTTATGCCCGCCGAAACGAGCGTTCCTTGCTTCCAGTCGCGTTCCGCCGCTGCATACGTAAGAGTGGCAATGAACAGTAACAAAGCAGTTCGAGCGATAGGCTTGTTGATGCCCATACGCCGACATCTTACCACCTGTATGCTCAAAGAGCAGTTCCATCAAAGTGGCAAAGTACGTCGCTCTTTCTAACCTCCGCTCTGCGGCTTCCAGCAGCGCCATGCAGACGGGACTACCGTGCGTTCGGACTCTTCGTTTCCACGAACAACATCTCGACCGCCTTGGTCCCCAAGTTCTTCTCCGATCGCGTTTCGCCGTAGATCCACTGCGACGCGCCAGGTTCCATGTGGATGTCCTCCGAGCGACCATTTGGGGACGTAAAGCGCACGTGGCATTCCTTCAGACACACGACTAGCGCATCTTTGTCGTCATGCATCGGCACGGTCTCCGATGCCTTCAGCGTTAACCGCAGGACCCGCATTTTCTCGTTTTCGAATTCGAGCCGGTAGTGTAGTGTATCGACCTGTAGTGGGTCGCGAGTCTTGAGTACTTCCGGTGAAATGATATCGGGCGGGGGATATTGTGGTGGTTTTACCTGGGCGAGCGGAACGGCGGTGAGCAAACAGCCGATAAGGACGGTTGGAACGTGATTGCGGTCCTTCATGCCGCGATCATATCGTCCTCGTGGAGCAAGCACAAGCCTCGAAACCATCCACGGACACATCGAGGAGCAAAATCCAACGTCATGGCATTGACACATTCCTTGACACCGATGTCGATCGGCGGCATCTTAATACCTGGAGGTTCCGATGCTTCACACCTTGGCAAGAAATTGGTGGGCGCTCGCTCTCCGTGGACTCGTGGCCGTGTTGTTTGGACTGCTGACGTTTATTCTTCCAGGAATAACGCTCGTCACGCTCGTACTACTGTTCGGAGCTTACGCCCTGGTAGATGGATTCTTCAACGTGATCGCATTCTTCCGCGTGGCGTCGCATCAGTGGGCGCTGCTCGTTGAAGGCGTGATTGGAATCATCGCAGGCATCCTGACGTTCGCTTGGCCTGCCATCACCGCCATCGTTCTGCTCTACTTGATTGCATTCTGGGCGATCTTCACCGGGGTTTTTGAAATTATCGCGGGTATTCGTCTTCGCAAAGTCATCACAAACGAATGGCTCCTACTGGTGATGGGAGTACTTTCGGTGCTGTTCGGCGTACTCATCCTGTTTGCGCCAGTTGTCGGTGCACTGACGATTGTGCTGTGGATAGGTGCGTATGCGCTGGTGTTCGGAATAGTTCTGCTGGCCTTCGCATTCCGGCTTCGCGGTCATCGACACCTAGTGGTGCAACCCACCTAACAGCAGTGGATGCGCCAAGTCAGGAATTGTCAGGAGTTTTTCGTGCATCTAAGTGGTCCCCGTAGTTCTGATGCGCCAGCACCGGAAGGCATTTCAAGGACATTTCGGCGTGAGCGCCTCTGGCCCGGTTCGTGCTCGGGCATCACCCGATGCGCGGCACGTACACGCTTGCGAAGCCTATCGTCGCGGTCCCAGTCGGCACCACCAGCACGACCACACTTCCGAGTGGTGCCGATCCAAATCCAACAGCACGAACAGGCTGTCATGGTTCGTGTGATGTGGCAGCAACGAGACTTCGTGGTGCATCTGCCCGATCTGCTCGACGCGTGCCGGGTGGAGGATGTGGGCGAGATCGCGTGCCGGGGTGGGTCGGGAAAACAGGCTGATCGCCAAGGATAAAACCGGAAACTATACACCGGCCTGAAGCCCATGATCAGTTCGTCCGCCTAGATGGCCGTGGCGCCGTCTAAACTTTTTTCGCTCCCGCAGTTACAGGTATTACGCCGTCATTGGACTCCTGAGCCGCATACAACTGCATGATCTCATCGGCCCAACGGCCTTCGCGGAGCAGTTTCGCCATAATCTTCATCGCGGGATCGATATGTTTGAAGAATAGCTTATAGCCGGCGCAGAGGTAATTGAGTCCGGGCTCGCCATCCGGGGTTGTGATGAACCGGTTCCGCGGGCACTCACCGTGGCAAGCAAATCGCACCTCGCACTGGCGACAGTAGTTTGGCAAAGTACTCAGCTTGTGCTGCCCGAACGCGCGCTGCTTTCGCGAGTCCACCAGCTCTCGCAGGGGCGTTTCCCGAATATTTCCCAGCCGATAGTCGGGCTCAATGTAGTGATCGCAGGAATACAAATCCCCATTATGTTCAAGTGCGAGGGCGTCGCCGCAGGTGGGAGAGAAGATACACAAGTTATGCTGACCAAGCCAACTTCCTAGCGCCACGTCGAAGGTCTGCACGAACAGGGTCCCCACGTCGCGGTGCACCCACTCATCGAAGATGGCAATTAGGAACCGACCGAACTGTTCGGCGCCGACCGATCGCTCGGTGACCAGGTTGCCGTGCTGCGTGTAGAGAGGGCGGTCCGATCCGGGCCGTTCGCCCCAGCCCAAGTTTGCAAGAGGGAGGAAAGCCTCGGTGGTCCGCTCCACAATGGGGATGAATTGCATGAAGTTGGCCCGCAGCTCATCCCGGAAGAACCGGTACACTTCGATCGGGTGATCGGCGTTCGCGGCGTGAATCGTGCACAGGATGTTGACATCCACCTCTCGGCGGCGCAGCATCTCCCAACCTCGTATGACTTGATCGAAGGTCCCGGCGCCGCCCTTGTTGACGCGGTAGGCATCGTGCATTTCCTTCGGGCCGTCTACGCTAAGGCCGACGAGAAAGTTGTACTGCTTGAAGAACCTGCACCAATCATCGTTCAAGAGGGTACCGTTGGTCTGAATCGTGTGCAGGATACGCTGTCCCTGTTTCCGATACTTTTCCACGTATACGATGGCGCGTCGAAAGAAATTCAGCCCCATGAGGGTCGGCTCGCCGCCCTGCCACGCGACGTTGACCTCATCTGACGGATGCGCCTCCAGAAGCTGCCGGATGTACGTCTCCAGCATCTCGTTGGACATGCGGAAGCGGTCGCCCGGGTAGAGCATCTCCTTGGACAGGAAGAAGCAATACTTGCAGTCGAGATTGCAGATGGCTCCGGTGGGCTTGGCCAGAAGATGAAATGGGCGAGGCAACGACGTCGCGTTTTTCGTTATGGGTTGCATCTCGTTTCCGGCTCTACAAAGCATCCTCGATGACCGGCGACGCGCCAATGCGCACCGGCCTGAGGTGTGTCTACTGCCGCGCCATCGCGAGTTCCAGCCGTTGTTCTGGTGAGATGAGGTGATCGAGATTCACCGAATCCTTGCCGATGTCGATCTCAACCCAGTTCACCTCGCCATTAAACTCATTGTGTTTTGGGTCGTAGTCAGGTGAAACCGCCGAACCCGTTGCCTTCCCGACGTCACAGGTCTCATCTGCTGAGAAGGCCATCGGCACCGTGATTTCCACGCGGCCTTCGCCTACCTGCTTGCCATCCACGTACAGCAAGGCGTTGCCACCCTTGGCCAAGCCTCCGCCATCATATTGGAACTCCATCCGAACCTGGTGCTGACCCTCAGGAATCGGCTTGTCCGACCCGGCGTAAAACAGCTTGATGCCGAGGAAGTTGTAACAATATTTCAGCTTGCCGTCTTTGGCGTATAGACTCCAGCCGTTGAAGGCGCCACCCTGCGCGATAATCACGCCTTCGGCGCCGGATTTAGGAACCACGACCTCGGCCGTTACAGAGTGAGACTTGTTCTTGATGTTGACGACCGAGTTTTCGCTCAGCCGCCCCATGCCGCCGAACAGCAGCTGCCGGTTGCCCTTAATCAATTGAGGCCGGCCGGCTAAGTCCGGGTTGAAGCGTTCAACCCTCCTATCATCAAGCGGGAGAACGCCGTACTTGACGGCCTCAATCAGCCAGAGCCGCTGCAATTCGTGAAGTTTTTGCGGATTCTCTTTCGCCAGGTCTTTCGATTGGCTCCAGTCTTTGTTCGTGTCATAGAGCTCCCACACGTCGTCATCCAAGGCCGGTAGTTTGGACATGACCCAGGGCGTGCTGTGCCGGGTTACCGCGGTCCAGCCCTTATGGTAGATGCCACGGTTGCAGAACATCTCGAAATACTGGGTCTCGTGTCGATCGGCTGCCTTGGCATCGTCGAACGAATACAGCATGCTGACGCCCTCTATCGGCGCCTGTTGCACGCTGTTGACAATCGCCGGATGCGGGAGGCCCGCCGCTTCCAGAATCGTCGGAGCGACGTCGATGACATGAGAGAACTGAGTGCGGATCTCTCCCTTGGCTTTGATGCCCTTAGGCCAGTGCACGATCGTCCCGTTGCGCGTGCCGCCCCAATGCGATGCAACTTGTTTGGTCCATTGATAGGGGGTATCCGTGGCGTGCGCCCAACCGACTGCATAGTGGTTGTAGGCGTTCGGGCCGCCGAAATCGTCGATCTTGCTCTTCATGAATTCGACCGTTTCGACTGCCGCCATGCCATTCAGCATGCCCATCTCATTAAAGCTGCCGTTCAGGGTCCCTTCTGCGGACGCACCGTTGTCGCCGATGATCACGTAGACTAGCGTGTCGTCCAATTCCTCGAGATCCTGCAGCGTGTCGATCAGCCGTCCAATGTGATGGTCGGTGTGCTCCATAAAAGCCGCGTATACTTCCATCTGGCGACTCAAGATCGGCTTCATGTCGGCTGAGACAGTGTCCCAAGCCGGAATTTCAGGATGCCGTTCAGTAAGTTGGCAGTCCGGCGGGATAACGCCGAGCTGTTTCTGGCGGGCGAAGATCTCCTCGCGAAGTTTGTCCCACCCTTGGTCGAACTTGCCTTTGTATTTGTCGATCCACTCCTTACTCACGTGATGAGGAGCGTGCGCTGCCCCCGGCGCGAAATAGACGAAGAACGGTTTGTCAGGCATCAACGCCTTTTGCTGGCGAATCCACTTGATGGCCTTATTTGTCATGTCTTCGGTAAAGTGATAGCCCTCTTCGGGCGTCTTGTCGGGCTCCACCGGTGTCGTGCCTTCATAGAGCGCCGGGTACCACTGGTTGGTTTCGCCGCCGATGAATCCATAGAAATACTCGAATCCCCCGCCGCCGGTCGGCCACTGGTCGAACGGTCCCATTGGGCTCGTCTCCCACACTGGAACCTCGTGACATTTGCCGAACTGCGCGGTCGCATAGCCGTTGAGTTTCAGCGTCATCGCGAGCGGTGCCTTGCTCTTCGGCAGTACAGAGCTGTAGCCGGGCGCCGAAGTCGCGATCTCACAGATGCCACCCATGTTGACCGAGTGATGATTTCGGCCCGTCAGGAGGGCCTGGCGGGTGGGTGAGCACAGCGCGGTGGTATGAAACCGGTTGTACCGCAGGCCATCAGCCGCCAGCCTCTCGAAGTTTGGCGTCCGGCACGGACCGCCAAAAACGCTGGACGCCCCAAAACCGACATCGTCGAGGAGGATGATCAGAACATTGGGCGCGCCCGCGGGCGGGCGCAATTCTCGAATTGGCGGAAACTTGGTATCCGGATCTTTGGCATCGTAGGTGGTCAACCCCATGTGTGGCTGGTCCGGTACGGGTAGAACTGCTCGTTGGATGTTGTCTTGTATACTCATACGTTTTTCGTTCCTGGGTCGCTCTTTATCACCACGGGCCCGACAGCGCGGTTTGAATCCCACGCTTGAGAGCACGGATTACTGCGCCTAATCTTCTTGAGGGATGATGAAATTTCCCGAACAAAAATTCAAAAGATTTATACCCAGCGCTAGCAAGACAATGCGAGCCACGCAGCTATTTCGAGTGAGCAGCCGGTCCTGCCCTCGCATAATCGTCGCTAGAAATCCAGGTCTCCGTTCAGAACGGCAACTCTTTCGTTTCTTAAGAATCCGCTTCGCGGATACTGCATCAGGTTAGGCTGCGGACCGACATTTCCGCATGGCGAATCGTACAGTGATCAGACGATGACAGACTCGGTGCAACCTCGGGTCGAGAAGATCGATTCCACCACTAAACTCGCCGTTGATCGTACTCGCCTGGCCTATGAACGCACGTTGATGGCATGGGTTAGAACGGCGATCTCACTGATTAGTTTTGGGTTCACAATCTACAAATTCTTTCAGATCGAGGGAGCCGGCAAACAAGACGGCGTCACCAGCGCGACCGAGTTTTCCGTACTGATGATTGTTTTCGGGTTGGTCTCGCTGCTGATGGCCACGCTAGAGCACCGCCGAGATCTGAACGCGCTGCGGGCGCAATTCCAGGAAATTCCGCCGCGCTCATTGGCCTGGGTGCTAGCTGCATTGATTTCTCTCCTGGGAATTCTGGCGTTAGGTACGGTGCTCTTACGGCGTTAGGTAAGCACCGCGCAGAGCTAATGCGCCCAAACGGCTGCAAAACGAACTCAACGACGACCACCAAACGGTAGATCATCCGCGCCCTTGTTCAGCGATCGAGATTGGACAAAAGAAGGTCGCAGTTGTCCCCCGGCCGCCAACCGACACCAGTGGGCGTATGGTCGATATGTATTTGTTGGCGATTTTGGGGATGTCATCGATACCACGCTTCGCAAGACGGCTATGATGACTCTATCTGGAGTGACCCGGCGTGTGAGTGCCGGGCGCGGTGCAATCGGGACCGCCGATCACTCTGCATCCGGATCACTTTGCATAGAGACGTTTGAAGGAAGAGGCTCGCGTCAGGGGCCGCGCCTCTTACGGGGGTCTTAGCGCCGATTATCTCGTACAGACGGATCATCCGAGGAGTGATCTCCTCGTGCCGATGCCGTCGCCTGTTTCGGCTGCGGTGAAACCGCGTTCACCTGAACCGTGATGCTGTCAGGTAGCATAGTCACAGTTTTAAAGATGATCTTATCTTGGCACTTCGGGTCGTGATGGAGCCAGGGGTGATTTGTCTGGCAAAAATCCGAATTTGCCATGTCAACCATGGCTCCTCGAACCGGCAGGCGAGATGTCGTAACTTTGAAGTAGCTCGCGACCTGAGCACGGCTCGTTTTGCCGACGGCGAGCGCTCCTTGCACGGCCGGGGCCAATTCTTTGGGGCTAAAATAAACCCAGAAAGTGAAGTAACGGTTTCCATATTCATCCGATGCCAGCGGCTGGCCGGTGAAGGAATAAGTAACTTCGTAAGCGGGAGCAGGCGACAAGTATTGCGTATAAGGGCAGTACCCAGATCCACCTGGGTCCCTGAATTGGAGATCTCCGCAGTAGCCTGGGTCCATCGTGGATTTCAGTTGCGTGAAAACTTTCGTAGCCTTTACTCCTTCGAATTTGATCGTTGTCGGATCGGAGGTCGCCGGGATTAAGGCGAGGTGGGTAAAGGGATGGAGGTCTTTGATCTGTACCTCCGCCCCGCGTTTAACGGACCCATAAGCGGCGGTCGAAGGCACAAAGCCGTTGGTGGCAGATATCGGGGCTTGAGCATTAGAGCCGCTCCCGAAAAGCAATGCGAGTCCCAAAGCCAACAGGTAAGAAAGTTTGACCACGGTTTTCACCCAATGTCCTTTCGCCATTGACGATGTTGCGCGGAAGCTGCTGATGCATTTTCTGCCGCCGGTACACTTCGCGGAGAGCATGGCCGCCGCGCCACGCTTTGTCCTCGCTTATCGAGAACGCGCGCGGGACTCACCCTCGGCGCGTTAGACGAGGCCTACTTTGCCGGTGGCGAGGTCATAGTACCCCGCGACGATCTTCAGCTTGCCTTCTTTCACCATGGGGCACAGAACCGGAGAAGCCTTCCCTAGAAGTGCGGCCTGGATGGAGGCGTTCGCCTTAGTGGCGCCGGTGAGGCCCGAGCGGGCTTGGTCGACGGCTGGCTGGAGGTGAGGGAAAAGAGCGCTGATCTGGCCGGGAACAGCCTTGGCCTGGATGGCGGCCTTGACGGCTCCGCAATTGGCGTGGCCGAGGACGAGGATGACCTTGGTTCCGAGGACGGCGGCGCCGTATTCGAGGCTGCCGATGATTTCAGGCGTCACGACGTTGCCGGCGACGCGGGCGACGAAGATGTGTCCGATGGCCGGTCGAAGATGATCTCGACGGGCAGGCGCGAATCGGAGCAGGAGAGGACGGCGGCGAAGGGCTCCTGCTTGTCGACGGTGTGGTCGCGCAGGATCTTCATGTCCTCGTCGAAGCTGTTGAGACGTCCAGAGACATAGCGCTCGTTTCCATCAAGGAGGGCTTTCAGGGCTTCGTCGGGGGTGAGGCTGCTTTGGGCGAGGGCGGGTTCGGCGGCGAAGAAGCTCATCGAGGCCGCGCCGGCGAGGGTAGGGGCGAAGGCTGTGCCGAGGAATCTCCGGCGGGAGAAAACGGCTTCGGACGTGTTTAGCACACTGCTCATCGGAGTCCTCCTCACGTTATCTCACGACGTAGCAATCATACCCCGCGATTCATTACATTTCTTCAGAAAATCGGCCCCGCGACCTGTCTGCGAGTTAATTAACCTATAGCGGCTAACGACAACGCCTCACTTCGTTTTGCGCTGGATCTTCATGGCAAGCGAGATACCGACAATTTCGTTTGTGTCCCAGCCAGTGGGCAGGCTAACAGACTGTAATAAGTAGTAAGGCCGAACGGAAAACGAATCGGTGACGGGCAACCGGACGCCTACCTGGAAGCGGTTCTGGGTATAGCTACTGCCGCCGTTGGCGAAGGGGTTGTTCCAGGGGACGAGGAAGAACTCATTGCTCACGACAACCACCGGACGCCAGGCCGTGCGGAGCGGCAGAGTGTACTCGACGCCGGGGCGAAATCGAAAGCGAGCCGAAGCAGGCCGGTCATCGGGAAAGCGTCCCTCGATGAGCGTGCGGAGTATCGGCTTCCACGGGCCTCGGGACGTGCTCAGGGTAAGGTTGAGCTGCAGCCGGTTTTCGTAAGCGATGGCGGGATTCCCAGGATAGCGCTGGTAACGATAAATCGGTATCAACGTGAACCATGGCCGGACACGAAAAGCCATGCCGCCCTGGACGAAGTACTCATATATGTTTGACGCGCCCTCGTCAAGCCGCTCGTGGAATTCGACATCCAGAGATTTATTCCCTGAGAAGGGCGTGGAAATTCCCTGATCGAGCCAGAGCCCTATCTTCTTGTCATCTTCAGGATCCTCAGGTTCCGGGTGCTGTTGCGCCCTGGCCGGGATAGCCAGGAAGCAACCGCACAGGAGCACCAGGACACAGATTATGAATCGCGTCGTCATCCGCCTCACTGTGGGAACCATCTCGAGGTAAAACATTTTACGGTCACCGGGTCGGGCGGAGGCGGCGGAAGCCTGACGCTCACGCCCCGCATCATCAATATGACGGTCGGCGATACGCATGCGATTCGAGCACTCAACTGAGAATGTACTCAGTACATTGCACGAAGGACCGGCTAGTGTGGACGTGCGTTTCGCCGTAGTAGGCCGATAAACGCCACCCAGAGCAGCTGGATCGCGCAGCCGATCCATTCCGTCTCGTCTTTGATGCGCCATGGGAATTCGAGTTCTAAAAAATCGTTTCGGTAGTGATCGCCTTACGGCACACCAAAGAGATGACAGGTACAGCGGCGCGACACTGGTTCGTCCAGCACTTCCTAAGAATCTTGCATACTTTCTCCCATATCTGGTTCTCCAGGCTCGACCCAATTATGGTGACATTGTCACGGGCGTGAATCACCGTGGATGGCCAAGTTGTTCGAAAGCATTAAATACTCGTCAGCGCCCCAAATGGAGTTCTTCTCTTTGTCTTGTCATGTGGTCACGGTCTCGGTATTGTAATTCCAGGGAGATGCTTGCGACGTTTGAACCTCGGTTGGATATTTTGCCCGAATCTCAACGCCGGCTGTGGCCGGAACTGGATGCGATACCATCGGACTTCGTGCTCTACGGAGGGACAGGTCTCGCACTCCAACTGGGCCACCGGGTTTCTGAGGATTTCGACTTCTTCTCGTCGTTAAGTTTCGATCCGGATCGTTTACGTTCGAGGCTGCCCTTTTTCCGAGACTTGGACCCAACCGATCCGGACGCTTGGGTGCATCGCAAGCGTGATAACTTGGAGGCATTCGTGAATCGCGGTGGTGCTGTTAAGATTGCTTTTTTCGGCGGTTTGGACACACTCCAGCGGGTTGAAGACCCACGGCGGGCTGCGGGTTCGCGCGTGCAGGTTGCTTCGCTAGTGGACCTGGCTGGCATGAAGATGCGAGTCATTCAAGTGCGGGCCAACTGGAAGGACTACGTAGACATTCACACGCTCGTATCCCACGGGATCGATGTCCTTACAGGTTTGGCAGCAGCCAAGGCGATTGACAGGAGTTTCGATCCGGCCACGAGCATCCGAGCGTTGCAGTTCTTTGGTGATGGGACTTTGAATCGCGTTCCAGTTTCTATGCAAACGGATCTGACCGGGTGGGCGAAAGCAGTCAACCTGTCGAAGCTACCGATATTTCATTCGCGGCGTAATCTGAGTCCTGGAGGTTTGGAGCGATGATCCTCGCACCTCCGTATCCGGCGGAATTACTTCGGGTGGCACGAAAGGTGGTTTGGTACGACAGTCCAGACGATACTTTAGCTGATCTACCAACGTTTCTGACACATTTGATGGTTTACGGATCTTCGACGGACATGAAGGTGGTCGAGCGATATGTTCCATTGGAAGAGTTCCGGAGAGTGCTTGAAAATCCTCCTACCGGGGTGTTCACGAAGGAAGCTTGGATGCGCTGGCATGAAAGATTTGGAATGCCGGTACCACCGCTTCCGCGGCGACGGTTCCCCGACGGCTCAGTCGGGCCTGAAGCCGGTGAATTCTGCGGACGGTAGCAAGCGCCTGCGTCTAATCGTCGGTCCTTCAAAGTGGAGGCTATACAAGATCATCGAGAGCCGATATTTCGTTTACCTCAAGGCTCTTGCTTGCGAGGCACCAACGCAGTCTTCAATAAATTTCGCCTCGTAGATTCCAACCGGCCAGATGGCATAGGCCGCATCATCCAAGCCTTTGCGGGTTTCTGTGTCGGATCTCATTCTTTCTCCGTTGCCTTGGTAAACAAGTCTCGCATCGCTACACGTGAATCGCTGCCCCATCGCCTGCCCCGCGTTCTTTAACAATCGCGCGTGTCGGCCTTGCGCTTTGGCAACGGCTGCTTCCAACGCCAGTCCGTCCGGCTCGGGAATGCACGTCAGCAGAACCTTTGCTAGGCTATCCACTAACGCGAACATAGCTTGCTGCGCCCGCCCCAGAGGTAACACTGCCTGCCGGACCTGCTCGATACCTGCGGCCAGCCGCTCCTCGGCCCCCACCAGTTCTTTCCGGTGCCCGGATAATTCCTGGTCCACGGCATGGCGGATGAATGCCGTTGGGGATGAGAAGCCGCGCTTCTCGACCACCTCTCGAATGCTTTTGTCCGTCGTATCCGAGAACCGAATCGCTCGCTGAGCCATGACAGGTGCCTCTAATTTGTAAGGGAATGGCCGAGGCACTTCGGGACAACGAAAATCGCCAAAAGTGAGCGCGCATCCCCGGTGGGATGCATTTTTGCGAGATGCATCCCGCGACAAGTGCCAGCGCAGCAACCAGAAACCAACGATACATGCGCGGAGCGCATCCCAATCCTTTATGTTCCACTAAGCATTTTTGGTTGTCTGGGAGCCATGTTTCCGAGGCGTGAATATCACAATCTGTTGCACTTTGTTCACAAACTGTTGCACCCAGCGCTTGAGGCCCAAAAACGTTGCACTTTGTTCACAAACCGTTTGCAAACTGTTGCACATCGCGAAAATCTCAAAATTCAATGTCCCGAAGTGCCCCCGCTGGTCCCTTACAAATTAAGGGGGCAAAACACGGCCAATGTCGACGGAGACACCGCCACGCCGAAGGAAGTCGAGAGCGGCTCTCGTTCATTTATGGTCCCTCCCGGCGACTCAACCTTCCACGAAGATCGGGCAAGTGACGTGGGCTTGGGCCGAGATCGAAGCTAGCTTAGCGGCGGGGGTGAAACTCAAAGAGATTTGGGAAGCTGCCAACCGCGATGGACTGGATGTCGTATGCGCAATTCCGCGTATTCGTCTCCAGGCTGGAGCGACGTCCAATGTCGACGCAGACCCAACCGCCACCAGCGATGGCCAAGTCCAGCGATGGTCTGCCAGCCCGACCATCAGGTCCTTTCCGCAACTTGCCCGAACAGCGGGAGAAAGCGAAGCAATCCAGCTTCGAATACGCCCCGTTCTCGATTAACAAGAGTCTAATTTGACCGGGTGGAGTGCGAGGAAGTTCTTCTTTTTCCAGCGCCGCCAGGCGAGTGCGGTTATACGCCACATGCGGCAGCAAATTTTGTGTCCCGAGTTGCCTCCGCCATTCCCTTACAAATTAGAAGGACTCTTTGTGCCCTAAGTATCCTATGGAAGCGACAGCCAATGCGCCATCCCTTTCTGCCATTGACGAATTGCCAATCCGCGTCCGCGAAGCTGCAGTTTTTCTTGGCGTCAGTCCACAAACGGTGTATCTTTGGGTTGAGCGAAAGCAGATTCCCCATCTCCGCGTGATGGGCCGCAACATCCGGTTCTTGAAATCGGAGCTGGAGCCCTTCCGCGCTGAGTTCAAACAGGAGATTGGGAATGGCAAGACCTAGTAAGCATGATGGTTCTGTCTACAGACGCAATGACGGAAAGATTCTTTGGATCACCTACCGCGATCGCGATGGGAAACGCATCCGGGAATCGACCTTTACCGAGGACTGGCAGGAAGCGCAGCGAAAGCTCCGCGAACGCCTGCAGGCTAGAGACGACAAGCTTTTGGAGATCGTCAGGAAAGGAGAGCAACTTCAATTCTCCACATGGGTGGACTATTTTTTGGAGAACTATTCCCAGCCGCCCATTCGCGCTGAAAAAACACACGGGGCCAATTTGCGAGCGAGTCAGCATTTGAAGAGAGCATTCGGTTCTCGAAAGGTTGGGGATGTTTCGGCGGATGACATCGAAGTGTACCTGCGCCGACGGCTCCAAGAACGAGTCCGGCTCAAGACCACGTCGGGATTTGTACAGAAGGGGAGGCTGAAACCGGCAACGGTTCATCAGGAGCTCCGGGTGCTACGGCGGATTCTGAATGTCGCCGTGCGAAAGAAACTGTTGCCCTCAAACCCGTGTGCCGGAGTGGAATTCCCTGTGGCAGTGAGGAGCCTGTTCCGGCCACACTATATGAGTTGGTCCGAGCAGCAGAAGATTGAGTTCAGCGCGCCAGACTACCTACGGAACGTAATCCGCCTCGTCACAGAGACCGGACTCCGGATCTACAAGGAGCTGATCCCCATGAGGAAGGACCAGCTTGATCTTGAGAATCGGACGGTGTGGATTCCAGACTCGAAGACGCCTAACGGTGTCGCGGAAGTTCCGCTCACGGAGTTTGCGGTTGAGGCTTTTCGGAGCCAACTTGCGGTTTCAGGATCGAGTCCTTTTCTGTTCCCAAGCGACAAGAAGCCAGACCGACATCAGAAATCCTTCAGGAAAGTTTGGCAGCTTGTGTTACTACGGGCTGGAGTTCCGTATTTCCGGATCTACGATCTTCGATCGACGTACGCTACGCGGCTCAGTTCGGGTGGCGTGGCGGACGAATGGGTGACTCAGCTACTTCGGCAGGGAGACGCCAAAGTGTTCAAGAAGTATTCGCAAATGAAACTGCAGATGAAGCGGGAGGCGCTGAAGAAGCTGAATCGAATGGCGAACGAGAGCCAGCCGGATTTTGACGCGGACAGACCGAACTGATTGATTTTGTCACGGTTCTGCCACGGTTGTGTTGGTTTTCATTCGTTTTGTATCTCGTCGCGGAGTGCGGCGAGTTTGGAAGTGGTTTAGAATCAGGGGAGAGTTACAACCGGGCGGTTAGCTCAGCTGGTTAGAGCGCCTGCCTTACAAGCAGGAGGTCCGCGGTTCGAGCCCGCGACCGCCCACCACAACTTTAGATTTCAGGCCAATAAGATGGAGCCACCCGCCGGGATCGAACCGGCGACCTGCTGATTACGAATCCGGTTTTGCCAATTATGGCTGATGTCGGGCGAGATGGGTTCTATACGCTAAGTAATAGCTGAATCAATAGATTGTGAAGGCTGGCGCTTCGGTTGTGCGCAGGCGAATCTGGCCGATTTTTGCAGAGTTGGCACACATTTGGCACACATGCTTTTCGTGCCCTGTCGCCCAAGATGTGTTGATGTCGACCGTGTGCAAACGATGTCGAAGTTTGTTTGACAAGCTTCCCAGATTCGGACCGTCTTCGACGTAGCGTGATCTTTCTGTATGGCGCAAACAACTAAGAAGCAGCTCGGAAGTCGAGGGCTTCCGAGTTCAGATCCGAAAATCGCCTGTTCATCGCGGTCCATCGGCTCAGCAGATCGAACCGTTTGTGGCACACTGGCTGAAAGCGATCAAGAGACGCAAACGCCGGATGAACACAAAGCCACGCAGCAAGGCAGATCCAATCGAGCGGCAGATCGAGTCTGCCTTTCGCCCCGGAGCGTTCATCCGCGACGGTGAGTGCTTTGCGTTCGTTAGCAGGCTTGAAGAGGTTGCCGCCACCATCGATACGCTGGTTGCAGCCGAGCCCGCTCGAGCCGTTGCTCTGTATGAGGCTTTTCTTGCCGGCTGTCATGCCAAGGCCGACGAGCTCGATGACTCCAGTGGCAGCTTCGGGCAATTCGCCCAGGATCTCATCTGCCAGTGGATCAAATCCCTCCAAGCCGCGGGCGCCGACCCGGACAAGACCGCTTCCACCCTGCTCGCGTGGATGGACGACGACCCGTACGCCTTCTGCTATCAAATTGAAAAAGATGCTGCAGCAGCTTTCGACGAAGCAGGATTGGCAGCGTTCGAGAAGCAGATCCGCGACCGCTTTGATACTGCTTCGACGGACCCATCGAGTTGGACGTACCGCCGGATGGCCGAGATCCTGCGGGCGATTTATGTTGCGCAGGGGGACATCCAAGCGTATATCGCGCTGGCCGAACAAACCGAACTCAAACCGGAAGATTGTTTGGCCGTCGCGAAATTGTTTGTTCCGCGCGAGCTGAACGAGGCTCTGGCCTGGGTCGAGCGCGGGCGCGCTCTTGACCGCGAGAGCCAGTTTCGGTCCACGGCGGCTTACGATCTGGACAAGCTCCACCGTGAGCTGCTGAGCAAACTCGGTCGAGCGGATGAAGCGCTAGAGGCTGCCTGGGCCGATTTTCAGAAGTCCCCGTCGAAATTCACCTATGACGATCTCATGCAGTTTGTGCCCACGACCGAGCGCGAGGCGTGGCACGAAAAGGCTCTGAATGCAGCGAGTGGAGCGAACCTGCACGCGCGGCTCGAACTATTCACCGAAACAAAGGAAACGGAACGATTGGCGGACCTGGTGCGCGGCTGCTCGGATGAAGCTCTCGAAGAAGTGAGCCACTATACGACCGAGCCCGCTGCGAAACGGTTGGAGAAGAATCATCCGGGACTCGCCGCGCGGCTTTGGCGCTCTCAGGGAATGCGCATCGTTGACGCCAAGAAGAGCAAATACTACGACGCCGCGCTCTCCAATTTCGAGCGCGCCAGAGATTGTTATCAGCGCGCGGGATTGGCCAGCGAGTGGGAGCAGACTGTGCGCCGGGTTTGCGCGCTGCATTACCGCAAGACCGGCTTCATCAGTGGATTTCAGGCCTTGGCTGCCGGTGCGAAACGCAGCGAACGACCTTCGTTCTTGGAGCGCGCGAAGACGCGATGGGGCGAACGCCACGGGAGAGACATTTCTTGAAGACAGCGAAACAGCCCGATTCGGCCCCTCCGGATGAAATTGGCAAGGAACGAACCGACGACACTGTGGTGCCGATCAGCCTTGCCGGTCCGCATGACCTGATCGTGCTTTCGGTGAAGCAGAGGACCGCGCGCTGCCGCCTTCTTGGAAGTGCCCACACAATCACACTTCGGGCAGGTGGCCTTTGGGAGGTTGTTCCCGGTGAGATCGCGGTCGTCCGGCCACGCAAACAATGGACCTACGCGCGCAATCCGTATCTTTCCGGCGAAATTGAATCTACGCGGCTCGACGTGCAGGCGCTGGGCCTTGCTCCGCTCAAACTGGAAGAGAGGGGCATGTGGGATCCATCCGAACACTACTGGGGCGAGGAGGGCGAGCCGATCGAGGACTGGGCCAAACCGATCATCGCGTGGGGATCGCGTCCGGAATTTGAGATGGAGCAGATGTTGCCTGGGGCGGATCCAGACGATCCGTTTTGCGACCCCATTATAGAGTCGAATGATCGGAAGGACGCGGGCGATATTGAAGGCGCAAACAAAATTCTGACGGATCTGTGCCAGGCCGATCTCCGCTGCCTCGATGCTCATGCACACCTTGGCAACATTGCTTTCGATCACTGGCCAGAGATAGCTATTCGCCATTACGAGGTGGGGTTTCGGATCGGTGAATTGTCCCTCGGCAACAGCTTCGATGGTCTGCTTCCGTGGGGGTGGATCGACAACCGGCCATTTCTCCGCTGCATGAATGGATTTGGGCTTTGCCTATGGCGGCTGAGCAGATTCGAGGAGGCCGAGAATATTTTCAAGCGCATGCTCTGGCTGAATCCTTCCGACAACCAAGGTGTGCGATTTCTGGTCGAGGACGTTCGCGCTGGAGCGGCATGGCAATCGAGCAGCACGGGCAGGTAGTAGCACACCTGACGTCCTGATCTATTTAAGGTCTTGACGAAAGCTCACTTTCCGCAGTAAAGTAATCTTAGATGCGGCATTTGTTTAGTCGCGGCCTCCTATCGTACCGACTTACAGTCGGGCAGTCTTGGTGTCTCTCACCAAGCCTGTAATTTCCCTCTAATTCCAATTTGAAGTTGTACCCGGAAGGCTCGGGTAATTGGTATCCCACTGGTCTGCTAAGCCAGGGTCCCTCGGGACATAGGCGTTCGATTCGCCTGCCTTCCGCCAGATCTTTGACAATTCGCGTTTGGGCAGTTGGCTGAGAGGCTGAAAGCACCGGGCTGTAGCCCCGGTATTCCATTGGAATCTCCGAGGTTCGAATCCTCGACTGCCCACCAATGTTCGGGTGGCGCAACTGGTAGACGCGTGCGGTCGAGAACCGTATTGTTGCGAGTTCGAATCTCGCCCCGAACACTACAGGCTCGTAGCCCAACTCGGCAGAGGCAACACGCTCAGACCGTGTCCAGTGTCGGTTCGAATCCGACCGAGCCTACGAATGCGCCCGTAGTCCAACCGGTAGAGGCAACCGCCTCAAAAGCGGTCGAGTGCTGGTTCGAATCCAGCCGGGCGCACCATACGCCCCGGTTGCCGATGGTGAGGCGAGCGGATTCCAAACCCGCGATTGGGTGTTCGAATCACCCCTGGGGTGCCATGCGCCGCAACAGCAAGTGGCGAGCGGCCGAGTTGCAACCTCGGTGTGCGCGGTTCGATTCCGCGGCGGCGCTCCAAGTTTTCAATGTGGAGGAGTGGACGAGTTGCTAAAGTCACCAGTCCCGAAAACTGGCGTGAGTCCGTAAGGGCCACCGAGGGTTGAATTCCCTCCTCCTCCGCCAGATCTCGCAGAGATAGGTCGATAGTCGTGACGTGAAGAGTACATTAAGGGGCTTGAATATTTTTGGAAGAGTAGATTAGGATTTAACTGCGTGACACATATATTCCAATTCGGAACCGAACTCGAAAGGTACGGCAGAGGCGCGTCAATCATGACGCGCGCGAGGTGACCTGACCGTCTTGGAATAACTATACCGGTTTCAAGAAGCGGGCGGCCACCAAAAATGGCCGCCCGCTTTTTTTGTTTTATCGGTAATTTGAGGCATTTTGTCTAACTCGTTTCCGCTCGGAAGCGACGCAGTAGAAGTGTGTGTCTCAATGCGGGTCTTTGACAACTGAATAGCATCACGGAATTGTGAATGAGCGGGCGTGGTATATAGGGTGTGCCCTGGGCCTCCAACCCAGAGAAGAGATTTCGATTATCTCCGTCCGCTCCAAGATTTCTGCGGGTGTGGCCTATTGGTTGGGCATCGGATCGCCAGTCCGATCAACGGAGTTCGATTCTCCGCACTCGCTCCACGCCGGAGTAGCTCAAGTGGAAGAGCACCGCACTCGTAACGCGGAGGTCGGGGTTTCGAATACCCCCTCTGGCTCCAGCCGATGTAGCTCAATGGGAGAGCAGTTGCATGGTAGGCAACCGATGAGCGTTCGATTCGCTCCATTGGCTCCAGAATCACGGCCCTGTAAGCATAGCTGGCGATGCGCCGGACCTGTAATCCGGAAAAGCCAGTTCGAATCTGGCACGGGGCTCCACTCTTTGCGTGAGTAGCACAACCGGGAAAAGCTCAGCGTGGTTTGAGCACTCGATCGATAATCGAGAGGCCGCTGGTTCGACCCCAGCTTCCCGGACCAACTTTTTCTGCGGGCAAGTGAACCGGTGTCATGCTGGCCTCATAAGCCATGCGAGTGGCGTTCAACTCGCCAGCCCGCAACCAAGTTCTTTTGGGGGAGTCGTTCAACGGGAGGACCGCTGGCCTGCAACCAGCAAATGAGGGTTCGATTCCCTCCTCTTCCACCAAGTTCGCCAGGGAGGCCGTTGCGGTCAAGGCGCCGGTCTGAAAAGCCGGACAAGCACGTTCGACTCGTGCCCCTGGCACCAAGTGTGACCGTGGCCGAGTGGCTTAGGCGGCAGACTGTGGATCTGTCCACGAGGGTTCAATTCCCTCCGGTCACCCCAATTGTGCGGGCGTCGTTCAACGGATAGAACACTTCGGTCCTAACGAAGAAATGCCGGTTCGACTCCGGCCGCCTGTTCCAGTGTCTTGTGGGCGTAGCTCAGTTGGACGAGAGCGCGGGTTTCCGAAGCCCGAGGCCGCTGGTTCGATTCCAGCCGCTCACTCCAGATTTTAGATATTCGGGGACTAGGGAAACGGATTAACCCGCTTGGCCTGGGACCAAGAGAATCTCGGTTCGAATCCGAGGTCCCCGACCAGTTTTTGTGGGGTAGCCAAGCGGTAAGGCAGCTGGCTGTTAACCAGCTTATGCGCAGGTTCGAATCCTGCCCCCACAGCCAAAAATGCCGGGGTCGCCTTCTGGTCGAGGGCCCCTCTCCTACAAAGAGGTGCAGTAGAGTTCGATCCTCTACCCCGGTACCAAATGACTGCGCGCCTGTGGCCGAGTGGATTCAGGCATCGCTCTTCTAAAGCGATACACGCTGGTTCGAGTCCAGCCAGGCGTTCCATGCCGAGGTCGTTCAATGGAAGGACGAAGGTCTTTGAAGCCTTCTACGTTGGTTCGATTCCAGCCCTCGGTACCAAAGTCGTGCTGGCGTGGTGTACGGTGCACCGGCGGATTTATAAACCGCTTCGCTCCAGATTAGAGCACGGGCTGGGTTCGACTCCCAGCGCCAGCACCATGCGTTCGAAGCTCATAAGGATGAGCAGGCGATTCTTAATCGTCAGGCAGTTGGTTCGATTCCAACCGGACGCACCAGATTTGGGAACTGTGGCCGAATGGTGAGGCGCTCGACTTTTAATCGAGATGGCGAGAGTTCGATTCTCTCCAGTTCCACCAATGAAGACGGTTTTGCCGGCGTCGTCTAGTGGCTAGGATCGCTGACCTTCAATCAGCGGACGGGAGTTCGATTCTCCTCGCCGGCGCCATGTGTCCCGTTCGTCCAATGGATCAGGATAGAACGCTACGAACGTTCAGATTCGGGTTCGAGTCCCGAGCGGGATACCAAACTTTGCGAAGTGGTGGCCGAGCGGCAAAGGCACCTCACTGTCTATGAGGACCAGGTGGGTTCGACTCCCATCCACTTCGCCAATCTTTGACGATGTAGGCTAGCTGGCTTAAGCCGCCTGATTCTCAATCAGGAGATCGCGGGTTCGAATCCCGCCGTCGTCGCCATTGCAGGGGAGTAGCTAAGCCTGGCTTAAAGCGCTCGGCTCTGACCCGAGAGATCGAAAGTTCAAATCTTTCCTCCCCTGCCAGATTTCATACACGAAAGCGAGGACACAACGATAGCTAACAAGACACTGTTCGCAAGCCTGCGGGAGGCCTTGATCCCGCAAACGGACACGGTGAATTCCGAGAACGCACCGGCGTACGCACTGGCGCCGAAGCAGGCCTTGGCGCAGTATGCGGCCACCGGTTGCTTCGGACGGACGTTCTATGCAGCAGCCGACGAACAACTGACTCGCGTCCTTGAACTGTGCGACGCGGTCGACTCGGAGTTCGTCGCGCGCGTGGCCAACGGGTCCGAGATCTCTCGCCAATGTTTGTCGTCAGCTTCGAAAGTCCTGCGGCGAATGCCGGAGGAACTACATTTAATCTGCGGGTTCCCGGTTCAAGTCCGGGTCGTGCCCTCGCGGAGACGGTAGCTCAGCTGGTAGAGCATCAGACTCCCGTTCGCGGGTGTTGTTTCTCCAACCCTTGTCGCCGCAGTTCCGAGCAAGAATGGAGTAGACCGAGATGTCAGAGACAGCATACAACGTAATTGCGCCGGAAAACGGCGTGCCGGTCAAAGCCTGGACCAAGGGCGTGCCCCTCGAAGATGCAGCGCGGCAGCAACTCTTGAATTCTGCCCAGCTCCCTTTCGTATTCAAGTGGATCGCTGCGATGCCCGACGTTCATTGGGGCATTGGCGCGACCGTGGGAAGCGTGATCCCGACCAAAGGGGCGATCATTCCCGCGGCGGTTGGCGTCGATATCGGTTGCGGCATGATGGCAGTGCAGACCAGTCTCAATGCGCGCGATCTCCCGGACAACCTGAAAGGTATCCGCGCAGCGATTGAAAAAGCCGTGCCTCACGGAAGGACGAATCACGGCGGCGTCGGCGATCGCGGCGCCTGGCACGATATTCCGGCGCGCAATCAAGACGTTTGGCTACGCGAGTTGAAAGCACGTTATGACGCCATCCTGGCGAAGCATCCGAAGCTCGATCGCGGCAACCACGCGAATCACCTTGGCACGCTCGGAACCGGCAACCACTTTATCGAAGTCTGCCTGGACGAGTCGGAGACGGTCTGGTTCATGCTGCACAGCGGATCGCGCGGAGTCGGCAATCGCATGGGCAACTACTTCATTGATCTGGCACGGAAGGACATGAAGAAGTTCTTTATCAATCTGCCGGATATCGATCTGGCCTACTTTCCGGAGCACACGGAACACTTTGATGACTACGTTGAAGCCGTGGAATGGGCACAGGACTACGCTCGAAGGAACCGCGATCTGATGATGGAGCAAATCGTCGCGGCGGTCCGCAATTCGGGTGAGGTTCCGCCCTTCAGCGCGGAGCTGAAGGCCATCAACTGCCACCACAACTATGTGGCGCGGGAATCGCATTTTGGCGAGAACGTTCTCATCACGCGCAAGGGCGCAGTTCGGGCGCGCGAGGGCGATATGGGAATCATTCCCGGCAGTATGGGAGCGCGTTCCTACATCGTGCGCGGAAAAGGAAACCTGGAGAGCTTTTGCAGTTGCAGTCATGGTGCGGGGCGAGCGATGTCGCGCAACGAAGCCAAGCGCCGCTTTACAGTAGAGGATCACATGCGGATGACGGAAGGCGTGGAATGCCGCAAGGACGAGGATGTGATCGATGAAACTCCTGCGGCTTACAAGTCGATTGACGCGGTGATGGCCGCGCAGGCCGATCTCGTAGAGATCGTCCATACGCTGCGGCAGGTGGTCTGTGTGAAGGGTTAGGCCATTCCGCTTATGATCCCTGTTTCCAGGGATCGAGTGAGGAAGAAAATCCGCTTGCCGCGTGGAAGAAAGCGCCTGGGATGGAAGCGTGAGTTTGCAAGTCGTTCAACACCCGCGTCCCGGGATTTATGCGGCGTCCCCGAGTCGCGGGTCATGGAGGCGACCTGCAGCGCCCGGAATACGAAGAATCGATTGTAGGGGATTACTGCTGGTTCATCGCGAAAATCGCCTAATGCAGTTATTGACCTCTTGATCGCAAAGAAGATCGCTCTGCTGAAAGGCGTTCATGACGACCTTGCCGTTAACGTGGGTAGCGCCCAGCAGCAGCCAGCAATCGCCTCTCAACTACGCGCTTGTCGAGGTTAAGCTTTAACAGACGCAGCGTTGCTTTCGCTTCGGCAGTAAGCGGCTCTATGATGGCTCCTCGAAGGACGAAGTGATCTTCCCAACGCTGCCGTCGAGGGTGGAAGAGATTTACGAACCTGCCACTCTCACTATCAAGTGAACCGATATCGCTCCCTTTCCATGCGTTGCACCGAAGACAGGCATAGGCTAGGTTGTCGGCGTCCGATCGTCCTCCATGTTTGCGACTGATGATGTGGTCTATTTGGTGTGGCGAGTACGAATCGTCTTCATGAAGGAGGCAATACTCACAGCGATAGCCAGCGAGTTCTGCGACGAGTCGCCGCAGCGACTCGCTTACATCACTGCCCAAGCTCGGTGTGTTGCCGCGCCCGCGCCTTCGCCATGATCATGATGTGCTCGAGCTGAAGGTAATCTTCGAATTCAGATTGGTCCTCGGCCGAGATGCTGCCGTCCTTGGAGCGCTCCACTAACTCCGCTACGCGCTGTTGGACACTTTCAGAGGGACGGAACGCCACTACGGCCTCTGGAGTCGTGCCTGCTGCGATGAAATCGATGATTTCCTCGTACGATTTGGTTGCTCTCATCGTCTCTCTGTTCAGCGGACTTGCCGTTGAGTTCCCCGCCTCTTCAAGCATACCGCCAAACGCGAACCACAGGCAGTTCGGGCACCGGCTGTTTTCCGTGACCCGCGGCGAAAGCGCTCTGCAGGATCCGCCTTGCGCAAGCCTCCGTCAGCCGACATCCGTTTTCGTTTTGACTCTCAAAACTGGTTTGGACCAGCGACTCCGAAAACGCCGATCCCTACTGTAGACGACCTACTGACTACTACTCACCCGCTCGAACCTCTCGCTGGCGGTGATTCTAAACTGCCCAATCGGTGTTCTCAAGCAATTTCGCATCGCTGGCTCCGCCGCATCCAAGGTTTCTGTGTGCCGGCTTGTGTGCCAACTCCAGGCAATTCAGCCGCATTGTCAATTTGTAGATTGTCCGTAATTGATTGATTTCAGACCAAATGGATGGAGCCACCCGCCGGGATCGAACCGGCGACCTGCTGATTACGAATCCGGTTTTGCCAATTATGGCTGATGTCGGGCGAGGTGGGTTCCGTACGTTAAGTATTTCCTGAATCAATAGATTGTGAAGGTTGCCGCTTCGGTTATGCATAGGCGAATATAGCTGACTTTTGCAGAGTTGGCACACATTTGGCACACATGCTTGGGCTGAAGCTTGGCGGGGTACGATCGGCCCAATTTTGTGAGCGACGAACAGGAGAGGAACGATCTTGAAGCTGTTAGGCCGTGGCGGAAAGTGGGCGGGCAGACGGGTGGGTTGCCTCGTATTCGAGCCCAAAACTCTTCGCGTCTGGAGTCATCTCGCTGTCCCTAAACATCCACTAGCTCTGTGGGGTCGACAACCGATAAAGTGGCGAATCCGCCAACACCGACAACAACGACGCGTAGGCAAGAGCTGAGCTAATCTCCTGGTCGACACCCAGGCGATCGAAGCCGAGTCGGGCGTCGACGATCAACTCCATTGCATCGGGGAATCTCGGGATTAACCTCGCTCAACATTCCGGAGTTCATAGCGCGCCAACGGACAGCAGGAAGGACAGCAAGCAAAAGGAACTGACAGAAAAAGAACGCGGGTGGGTAGAATCCCAGATTCTACCGCTGCCTTTTGCCATATTGATTCTAAAGATCATCCACGAATCAATCCAACCGTCATCGATTCAAAAAGAGACACCACAAAGCTGACCTTCCTCTTCGGTTTGGCAGACGGCGCATCCGACTTTGTGTTATTGACTAGCCGAATGTGAACGAAAAGACCTCGACGCCGGGATCAAGGAATTCAATCTCAAACACCGCGTCTTTGACTGATCCCTTCTGCCGTACGAGCTGATACATCCGCGGCTCTCGAACCTCGCCCGCGCCATCGGCGCTGGAATCGGAACCATGATCGTCGCCCAGCGCGGTGCCGTTCAGCTTCACCTTGAAGCGAACAGGCGTCCCGTTCCTCCCCGGGCCCAAGACCATATGGAGGTCGCGGCTATGAAACCGAAACACAATCTTTCCGGGCGCCGACTCGAGCTTGCCGCTCTCGACGCCTACCTTCCACGATCCGCCGAGTCCCCACTGATTTAAGGCGGGCTTCGCCGGTAGGCTGTAGCTCTTTCGTGAGTCCTGCGCCATCCCTCCCGGCGACGCGAAGTTCTCCGCCCGAGCGTAGCCGGCATAGGTTTCGGGCGATCGCACATCTTCGCTCGGTGGCGCCTCAGCCCCGTCAGACGTTATACGTACCGTGCTCTCGTCCAGACCAGTGGCCCCATTTTCCTTAAGAAGTGTCTGGATAACGCGTTCGGATTGCTCATAGTCACCCTCGCCGAAGTGGTGGTAACGAATTCGTCCCTTTGCATCCACGAAGTAGTCTGCGGGCCAGTATTCGTTGCGGAAGGCCCGCCATATCGAATGGTTGCTGTCGATCGGGATTGGATACGAGACCTTCAAGTCAGACACAGCATTCTTCACATTGGCCGGATCTGTCTCGAAACCAAACTCAGCCGCGTGGACGCCGATCACCACTAAGCCGGCATCTTTATACTTGGCAGCCCAGGCTTTCATGTATGGCAACTCTCGCAGGCTGTTAATGCACGAGTACGTCCAGAAGTTGATCAGCACCACCTTCCCGAGCAGAGACTTGCTGCTCAACGGAGTGGAATTGAGCCAACTCACCGCACCATCCAAGTTAGGCATTCGCCCCTCGTCGCCTGCCCCTGAAGCAATCATGGCGACCCCGCAGAGCATCGCCACGGCGCTAAATGAATGTGGAAAATTCATAATAAGACTCCGATGTTTCCTTCGACAAT